>NZ_BPTV01000001.1:0-1778467 GCF_019973375.1 Prevotella lacticifex
GATAAGCAATCCCTACGACATTGCTGTGTTCTACATTGCGATTTTGAGCAGTTTGACCACGCAAACCCCTATAAACACTGGAAAAAATTCTGAAAAAAAACATTAGAGCGTCAAACTTGGGTTAATACTTCTTGCGTCATAATAAAATCGGTCTTTGGTTAGAGACCGGGCGCAAAGGAACTCAATGATGCAACGCTGATTCCGATTACTTCCAGTCATTCATCATTAATCAAACAATCATCAGAAAAGAGCTGGAAAAACAAGAAGTAATCGGATATAGAAGGGATGAAATGGGCAAAAAGAAACCTTCCCCAAACTTAGGCATTATGTCAGTTTGAGGAAGGAGTGTAGTAGAATAATGATGGTAGGGAAAGGTGGATAGTCTGCTGTTACTCGTAATGGAAATGAAAGTCATTATCATCTGGTTCGTCAATCACAATGTTACCCTTGTTAGGCTGGAACTTGAAGTTGCGGATGCTGTCAAGGTTCATGTCCATGAAGATGTTGGGGAACATGCTCTTAATGAAATCGGCCCGGACATAGCCGCTGTAGTCATTCTTGCTGCCCAGTCGTTCTCCGATGTTCCAAACGAAGTGCCGCAGATCAACGGTGGTCAGTTTCTGCTTCAAACGGACAGGTGCTGGTGTGTAAGTATAATCACCAGCCCATTTTTGAATCTCATTGCAGAGTTTCTCCAGTTCACCATCATCATAAACAAAGGGGGACATGGTGTGTCGTGTATAGTCCTTGATGGCGGCAATTGTTTCCTGTCGTTTCTTTTCCTGCTCCAACTCATACTCTTTGCAGCGTTGGGTGTATTGAATAGGTTCAGATTGGATAAGTGGTACCGCCTCAGACTCAGTTGCAGGCTCAATATTTTCACTTGCAACCTTATCATCAGGCAATACAGAGTCTTGTTCCGTCAGAGGTCTTGTAATGGGACTTTCGCCCTTCCATTTCTTGGGCAGCAAATCGACCAATATTGACTGGAACATGACATACAAAAGCCACAGCAGGAGGTTACACAGCAGAAATGCCGCCCACTTGGCAAGGCCGTCCTGCTGGAAGTCGGCACCGACTTTCAGAGCTACAAACATAGAGATGGTAAGGAATACCACACCTGGGCATCCCCATAGGAGACAAAGGTCTCGCAGACTTTGATCTTTTACGCTAATCATATATTTCGTATTATGAGGGTTTAACAATCATCAGTAACCGGAAATTATAGGCATTAGCCTTATTCCATAGTGCAAAGTTACTCCGATTATTGTTGATAGCTAATGAATGGAACGACATTCAAATTTTTTTTTAACCCAACTTTGACATCGTATTTTGCTTAGTTGTTCTGTATCAGCAATTTAGTGTTTTTAAAAAGTCCTACTGTGTTCTACAGATTTTTATTTTTTTAAATGGCACTTTACTGATTTTCAACAACTCGTAGATTTCAGCTGCACTATCTGTAGGCACACTGCACAGTCTGGTCTCGACAGCCTCTCCAAGCGCATTTACTGCTGTGGTAGTAACTGCTTTTTGAGTCTTCATGATCCGCATGATCTCCGACCAGTACGGTGTCGAACGCTCCCGCCCATGCTCATCCTTGCCTTGCTTTCGCCGGGCAACCTTCATCTGATGGCGCACGGTGTTTACTATCCAGTAAGCCAGCAGCCCTAAGAAAAGGTGTGCGTCTGCCCTATTGTCAGTCTGGTGGTATATGGGCCTGAGGCTGAGGTCGGTTTTGAGCTGCCGGTTGGAGCATTCTATTTCACGTATAAGATTATAGTAGTTCCAGGTCGTTTCCTCATCTAATTTCTTCACATTGGTTCTGAGGAAGTATGTTCCGTATTCCACCTTGTCCGGGATGTTGACCTCCCATGTCATAGAAGCGACTTTGTCGTGTCCGTCATCCTCAACTTTTATATTGTAATATCGGCTTATAGAGGGATATTTTCCTTGCAGGGCACCGATCCTGTTTTGTACCTTGCCGTAGTTTTTTATCCCGTGTTTTGATTGGGTACTCTTTCTGATTTTTTTCAACCCTTCCTCAAAACGCTCACGGAATTTGCGGTTCATGGATTCTTCCTTCAACGCTTTTGCAGGAGAGTCTATTTTGAGGTAACAGTCGTCATTCTTGGCCGTTGTTACGCGTTGAAGCGTTATCTCGCGCTTCAAGCAATCGCAAACTGTGACTTTGGGAGCATTCTCGGGGGTGGTGTATTCGGTAAGAGCTTTGCGGGATACACAAAGATAGTTGTATCCTTTGTCCCTTATAGTCTTGAGGTTATCTTCAGTTGAGATACCTGCGTCAATGACTACAAGCACTCCCTCGTTATCGGGACATTTGGCCGGATTCTCAGCAATAAGCTCGTCCACCATGTTGGGAAGTGACTTTGGATCGGCGGTATTGCCTTCCAGTACCGCACTGTAACGTATGAAGCCGTCAGTATTGATGCATAGCGCGAGGACAAGCAGCTTGCAGTCGCTGCGTTTCTCCTTTGAACGGCCAAAGGCAGCCTTCTTGCTGCCGGTCTTGCGTCCCTCAAAATAAAAGTTGGTGAGATCGAAGAGCATAATGCGGTTGGTCGGTTTGAAGAGGTCATCGGTCTTGTGGCAAAGATACTTCTCAAGCTTATCCTTTATGGAATAAAGGTCATCGGCAACTCGATATATCCTCCTTGGAGTTATTTTGGCCATAGGAAGGTCAAGGAGTTCGCACACTGCAGAGTTCTCTTTTATAATGGATATTGACTTTAATTCGGACGGAGTATAGGCCGCCCTCGTAATAAGATGGGCCAAAGTGACCTTCACCTTGTCCTCAGACCATCCCAAAGAACGGAGAAATGTATCCAGACCAAGTTTACGAATCGTTTGCAGGCATAGCCATTCGCAGCCGACTTCCCTTGCGTCTGTATGCCTCATAGTGTCAACATCTATCCGTTTCCTGGCCTTGGACTTGCTTCTCTCGTAGGCGTTGCCCACAATATCAAGTTTTTCCTCCTCGACAAGTCTGGCCCAGTACGCATGCACTCTGTCACGAACCACTTCCGAGTAACCTTGCAGTTTCTCATCCCAAAGTTGGACATCCTTCTGGTGATTGTACAGATACGTCAGTCCACGCGCAACATCTCTTATCTGCTCTGGGGATAGGTCATGTATAAACCCGACATTGAGCAATATCAAAGTACATACCCTACCGCTGGCATCGCGATAGGACTCCTTCAGACGGTAATACTTCTCGTCTTTACACGTCTGTGGGTTGTAACGTATTTGGGACGTAAAATTCATGCCGCAAAGATAAGCAATCCCTACGACATTGCTGTGTTCTACATTGCGATTTTGAGCAGTTTGACCACGCAAACCCCTATAAACACTGGAAAAAATTCTGAAAAAAAACATTAGAGCGTCAAACTTGGGTTAATATTAGTTGGCTTTCGAGTATGATTTTGCGGTGTTTTTCATACTATAAACGGAATTGAGAGTGATTCCATTCGGAAACGAAAAAGGGAGAAGCAATGCCTCTCCCGATACAACACCTATATAAAAACAGGTAAGCTATGTATGCTATTGTCCCACCACTTTCAACTGCACCGTCTTTACAGGTTTAAGCGTGATGCGGTTGACGGACTCGCGCTTGCTCTCGTCAGCCATGTTCGCATAAATCTGTGTGGTTGAAACATTCTTGTGTCCCAACATGTGCTGGACGGTATAGACACTTGTACCTGCATCGACCTGTAATGAGCCGAAGGTATGACGGCTGCAATGGAAAGAGATTTTCTTGGTGATGCTAGCGGCTTTCAGCCAGTTCTTCAAGGGTATCTGTGTCATCTTGTCTGTGAATCCTTCGAACACCTTACCTGTTCCGCTGCCACCAATCAGTTCAAGTGCCTCGTCACTGATGGGGTTGTTCACAAGTTCCTTGGTCTTCTGCATACGAAGGGTGACATACATACCTCCGTCACCGTAAGGCTGTATGTTCTCCCATGTAAGTTGACGAATGTCGCTCTTTCTCAATCCTGTCAAACAAGCAAAGAGGAAGGCCGTCTTCAGCACGGGATATTCGCACGGAGTGTTCGCCAGTCTGACAAGCTCTTCTTTGGATAGGTGTTCCTTCTCAGTTGGGATGGTGTCAATCCGTTCCAAGAAGCCATTAGGATTCTCCATGATCTTATGTTCCCTGTAGGCAGTATGGAGTACGGCACGGAAGGTTGACCAATAGCCTGCTATGGAATTGATGTGTAGTTTGTGCTCCGTGTGGATGGTCTGCGGTGCGGTTAGCAGGTACTCACGGAACTTGTTGCAGAGGTCAACATTAATCTCATCAAAGCGACACTTGCCGTTGGCGAACCTCTCGAAGTGCTTATAGACATGCTGCCATTTGCAGTTCTTCTTGTCAGCCTTCAACTTGAAGTAGGCAAGGAAGTCGCCTTTCATCTTGTCTCGGTCAAAGAAGTCATACCTCTCATTGACTATGGACTCATAGCGACGGCAGCGGAGGGCTTCAGCCTTCTCACGCATACGGTCGTTGTAGTCTCGTTCACGCTGATTCTTCGGCTTGGCATAAATGTAAATGCCGAGGGATTCATGACGCATGACCTTCATGGTCGATTCGTCACGATAGCCTGGGTAGTAGTCCAGATAGAAGGACAACTGTTCTCCGCCTTTGATTTTCCGTGTGCGGAGGGTCACGGTCTTACAGATGTTACTCATACGCGTATTATTGTTATTTTTGATAATTCAAGGTGAGGCGTTTCCTCACGGGTGCAAAGGAACTGAATGATGCGGTGCTGATTCCGATTATTCACGATAATCCGTCAATAATCATTCAGAATGGTAGAAATCAGAATCCAGCAGTCTTTCTTTCTGCCATCACTCGCTCCACATCGGAACGAAGAAGCAGGTTGATTCTGCCCACTTTGGTCTTTTCTATGTGCTTGACCTTGACTATATGGCAGATGTTAGCCTTCGTCAGCCCATAGAGTTCTTGCACTTGTTCAACGGTGTAGTAGTTCTCATCTGCCAGAAGATCTGTACGGCGAAGTTCGTCAAAGTGGCTTTGCGAGTAAAAAGTCTGCCCGTACTCACGCTTGGATGGTATCTTGTGGCGATGGGCATATGAACGGACAGCTGTAAGGTTGATGCCATAACGGTCTGCTACCTCCTGGGGTGTAAGCCAATCGACAATAGCATCAAGGTCAACGGAAGTACAAAACACAGCATCAATGTGTTTCTTGCTGTAGTAGTTACGTCCTGCAATACGGCACATGGGAATCTGGTGACGCTTGGCTGAGGCGTAGAGCCAAGACTGCTTGACCTTGTAGGTCTGCATCACTTCCTCGCCAGAGTAGTATTCAAGGACTTCATCTGTGGACTGAACATCGTTGGTGTTCTTCCTCAATGACGTTCTTTGTTTCTTGGGAGTTGTCTTCTTCGGTTTTGAGCATGGGATGACGCGATTGTAAGGATTGGCATCGAACATCCTTTCAATGTCACTTCTGCGGACAAGAGCCATTCGGCTGCTCAACCGAGAGGCTGGCAACCTTCCCTGCTCTACGAGTTTATAGACATACTGACGGGTACAGCCTAAAAGGATGGCTGCTTTGGAAAAGGTCAGGTACTCCTGCTGTTGGAGTTCCATCACTGGCTCAAAGGCACGGAGGAAGTCACGTTGTCTTTTCTTCTTGACTTCCTTTGCCTGTTCTGCACATTCTTCCGAGCAATACTTCTGCGTTCCGCTGTTTGGAACAAACTCTCTGCCACATAGGGCACACTTTCTTGTCTTTGGCATACTTGCGATATTTATGGGTTCAACAATCATTTCGTTGTACCTCTCCGCAAGTAAACTCATGTCAGCAGTGGACTAACATTGTCGCCTTTCGCCACGATGTTGCTTTCATTAAAAGCGGTTGGGAATCTGTCGTCTGTCGTAACCCATCAGAAACCCTTGTCAACTCCGTTCACGATGTGGCAAAAAATAAGCCTCGTAAATTCCCTGCGGTAGAAATACGTTGCAAATTTATAGGGAATTTCCGAAGCAACCAAAAACACGCCTTGAAGTGTTAAAAAATAAAAGTCTCTGTATTACAGCGTTTTACGTTTGGTTGTTTTGTGTTGTTTATGGTAGTTTATAAGGCTCTAAATACATTCACAGAAGACAAAATCGCCTATCGAAGTGACACTTTTAGGGATGGTGATCGAAGTCAAGCTGGAAGAATTCTCGAAGGCCCCAACGCCTATCGAAGTGACACCCTCAGGGATATCGATCGAAGTCAAGCCGGAACACCACGAGAAGGCCCCATCGCCTATCGAAGTGACACCCTTAGGGATGTTGATCGAAGTCAAGCCGGAACCACTGAAGGCATCATTGCCTATCGAAGTGACACCCTCAGGGATGGTGATCGATTTCAAGGCGGAACACCACGAGAAGGTCCCAATGCCTATCGAAGTGACACCCTTAGGGATGTTGATCGAAGTTAAGCCGGAACAACCCCTGAAGGCATCCTCGCCTATCGAAGTGACACTCTCAGGGATGGTAACCGAAGTCAAACCGGAACAATGCTTGAAGGCCTCATAGTCTATTGAAGTGACCGCATAAAAACGGTTATTATAATTCACAGTAGAGGGAATCGTAATATGGTCAGAGTAAGGAGCAGTGTAATCGCTACTCCCAGTGGGTGTGACTTTGTATGTCACCGCCACGGAACTATTACCAGTCAACTTGTAGTATATTCCATCTACCTCGAAGTCGTAGGCCATGGATGCCAGGGGCACCATGAGCAGGATTAGAAAACAGAGTAAACTTTTCTTCATAATTTATAGCGTTTAAAATTTACATTCTAAGGAAGTCTCACTTCTGAAAGAGAAGTATACAAAAAAAGCGTGGAACTCTTGTTACTCGTCCCACGCTCGGAGGCCTTCGCATTGCCCATCGTAGTTGAACGAGCAACGCAGAAGCCCACGCCTGTATGTATATCGCACCTTTGGCATACCTTATATACAATAAGGTATACCTCCGGCTGGTGAATACACACCCATGGACATCTACCGTTGCCTCATTCCTGACTACGATGAAAGTTTGCGAAGTTTCCAAGCGTCAAGAACAAAGCGTCAAGTAAACGCCTTCATCATATATAAGTTCCCCACCGTCGAGTTGTTCCTCATGAGCAACTCTTTTCCCCTCGATCGCGGACTTCTGCCTGGGCGCTCCACCACGAAGCCCGCACCCTGCATGGTCCGATAAGGTTCAGACATGGTTCACTCTGGCAAAATTATGAAGAAATATTGAATGAGCAAAGAAAAAGAAAGTTTTTTTTGAAATTAATAATTTAATAGCAACTATTCTGCGAATGCAGGTCGAAAGGTCCTGACTTCGTCACTTTATCATTGATACCAAATATTTTCCTTGATAATCAAGCACTTGCAAGGATATTTAGGTCAGGGTGAAGCATAACCCGTGCATGGAAGAGCTTCATGCCCTTCCACAAAATATGACCCAACCGCTTAGAGAGAAATATGTCGAACATTGTTTTAGGAAGGGCATGAAGCCCTTCCCTGCACCGGCGGACAAATGGAAGAATTACTTGCACCTGCCTTCGTCAATGTGTCACCCTGAATCGAGAATAAGTTTTTGGAAAATAGTCACGTACAGACTTTAGCTCCTCATGGAGCGTAAGCCTGTACATGATTTTCTGCTTCGTATCATCTGGAGACGGCACGGCGAAAATGCAACAATAGGGCTATTTTCGTCAGACAAGAGAAATAATATGTCGGTTTTTCTTTGTTATCAAATCGTTTTGTCGTACCTTTGCGGAAAGAGCAAGATTATGGACCGACATATCTTTTTCAGTCATAAGGAGGAGCTATGGAACTCCTGGAGTCACTTCGGTGGGATCGTTCTTGGTGCCGTCGTGGCCTTTGTGCTGCTCCATAAGGCATCGGCGACGGGCGACAGCCTCAACGTGGCGGCAGTGGCACTATATATCGCCGGCATGCTGTCGTCGTACATCTCGTCAACCGTCTATCACTCGCTGTCGGCATGGTCGGTGTGGAAGGAGCGGCTGAGGAAGGTCGACCATGCCGCCATCTACTGGCACATCGCCGGCAGCTACTCGCCGGTGACGCTCATCGCCCTGCGACACGAAGGCTACTGGGGATGGGGACTGTTCACCTTCGTATGGCTCTGTGCCATCACGGGGACGATAATCAGCTTCCACAAACTGAAATCGCACAGCAATTTAGAGACGCTATCGTTCTTGGGCATGGGGTTCAGTGTGCTCGTAGCCCTGAAACCGCTGCTCGACGCGGTGAGCATGACAACGTTCTGGTGGATCATTGCCGAAGGGATATGCTATATTGCCGGGGCCACATTCTACACTCTCCACAAGCACCGTTATAACCACACGGTGTTCCACTTCTTCGTCATTGCCGGCACAATATGCCATATCGTTGCCGTGTGGTATATTCTCGTCGACGCTATGGTCTGACTATCATTCGGGGTCGACATCATAATAAATCTGCAAAGCCCCATAGCGACGGCTCTGAAGCAGTTGCTGCTGAACGGCACGCAGCGACTGCCGCACGCGGTGGTAGTCGATGGAATTCTCTATTTTGATGACGAGTTTGCGGATATACAACAGTTTCACCCTGGCTATGCCGGGCTTGTCGGGACCGAGGACACGAGATCCGAACACCTGTCGCAGACGCGCGCCGAGGTCAGCGGCGGCCTGCTCGACGGTGCGCTCGTCGCGGTGCTTGAGGTAGACGTAGACGAGATGACAGAAAGGAGGATAACGGAAAGCACGCCTTTCGGCCGTCAGCTGACGATAGAAAGATCGGTAATCATTATCAACAATCTGTCGGATGACGGGCAGGTCGGGGGTCTTGGTCTGAAGGATGACAAGGCCGCGCTTGCCCTTACGCCCTGCCCTGCCACTGACCTGACTGATCATATTGAACGCATGCTCGTAGGCCCGGAAGTCGGGATAGTTGAGCATGGTGTCGGCATCGAGGACCCCGACGACACTGACATTGTCGAAGTCGAGGCCTTTGGTGACCATCTGCGTACCTATGAGGATATTTGTCTTACCACGTGAGAAATCGTTGATAATGCGGTCGTAGGCATTGCGCGTGCGTGTGGTGTCGAGGTCCATACGCGCCACACGGGCTTCGGGGAAGATGTCGCGGATGTAGTCCTCAATCTTCTCCGTTCCGAAACCACGGCCGCGGATGTCGGTGCTGCCACAGTTGGGACACTTGTCGGGCACACGGTACACCGCGCCACAATAATGACAAGTAAGGATGTTCAACCGCCGGTGGAGGGTGAGGCTGACATCGCAGTTATCGCACTTTGGCACCCATCCGCACGTGGGGCACTCTATCATCGGCGCAAAGCCGCGGCGGTTCTGGAAGAGGATGGCCTGACGGCCCTCGTGCAGGGCCTCGCGGACAGCCGAGAGCAGCCGTGGCGAGAAGGGTCCGTTCATCATCTTGCGGCGGCGCAGCTCCTTGATGTCGACGACCTCCACCTTCGGCAGTTCTATATCCTTATAGCGCTGCGACAGACGTACATAGCCGTACTTTCCAGTAGCGGCATTCTGGTATGACTCCATCGACGGGGTGGCGGTGCCGAGGAGGGTCTTGGCACCATACATTCCGGCCAGAACGATGGCTGCCGACCGTGCATGATAGCGCGGGGCGGGGTCCTGTTGCTTGAAACTCGTCTCGTGTTCCTCGTCGACAATGACAAGACCGAGGTCGCGGAAGGGCAGGAAGACGGCACTGCGGGCACCAAGGATGACATCATAGGGATGGTCGGAGAGTTGCTTACGCCATATCTCCACGCGCTCGGCATCGCTATACTTGCTGTGGTAGATGCCGAGGCGACCGCCAAAGATATTCTGAAGGCGCTGCATAATCTGAACGGTGAGGGCTATCTCGGGAAGGAGATAAAGCACCTGCTTATGCTCGGCGATGGCCTTGGCGATGAGATGGATGTAGAGTTCGGTCTTGCCCGACGACGTCACTCCGTGCAGGAGGACTACATTATGGTCGTGAAACTGACTGACTACAGCGTCGAAGGCTGTGCTCTGGGCTGTACTGAGGGCTTTTATGCGCTCGGGGTGGTCGGCACCGCCATCATTAAGTCGGCCTACCTCCTTCTTATATGTATAGAGGATTCCCTTGTCGACAAGGCCTTTTATGGTGGCGGCGGTGGCATTGGACTGGTTCATGAGCTCCTCCTTCGTCACGCCTCTGTCGCCGTTGACGGCGGCAAGCTCGAAGAAGGTGTTGAGGGTCTCGAGCTGCTTTACGGCACGGCGAAGCATGCCAGCGGCTATCTGACGGCCCTGATCGGTGCAGAACTGCTTAGTGAGGCCAATGAAGAGCTCCGTGCGGGGATGCCAGCCCTCCTCGGCCTTGAGACCGGAAGGAAGGGCCGACTTGTAGACATCACCGATAGGCGAAAGGTAGTACTCGGCCAGCCACTGCCAAAGACGCAGCTGCTTGTCGGGTACCAAAGGAGCCACATCGAGGACATCGATGATATCTTTAACTTCAAAATCAGGCTTTGTGCCGGTGATATTGGCAACTATGCCGATGTACTTCTTCGACTTGCCGAGCGGACAGAGCACACGCATGCCAACGGCGACACGCTCAGCGAGGGTGTCGGGGATGCCGTAGGTGAAGTAGCCGTCCAACGGCAGAGGCAATATAATCTCTGCATAACTCACTTGTCGTCCTTCGTTTGCAGCCCATCAGCAACTGTATCATGGCTGTAGTTGTAACTGACAATGCGAACTTCGAAGAGGGCTTCGTCAGTAAACAAATCAAAAGACTGCTGTAATTTGCCGTCGACATACAGCTCGTCAGCCCAAAATTGAATATGATCCAGACAGTAAGGGCCTTTATCGATATCAAACTCGTAAGACGTAGGGATATTGAACAAGATGTTGACAACATGCCGGGCGCCACCATAATATAATGTCAGACTGACGTCATCGTGGTCGAAGTCCATGACACCATGATGTTCGGAATTTGTGTTCGAGCTCGAGAAAAGATTATAATTGAATACAAGATTCCGGGCCGGAGCCTTCTTCAAGGCATCGGCCAACGCAGAGTCGTCGACGATATAGCCAATGGCACTTATAGGGAACTGCTCGACAGTGAGGTTCTGTCTGCCTTTTCCACCAAGCGAATACCTCAGTATGGGGCGACTTTTCGCTTCATTGGTCCATCCACTTTGCCATATACTGTCGGGAAGTTCAATCTGTGCTGAATTTTTGCCGCGTACAAAGACTCTGGTTCTTCCCTCATAGCTGCCTTCAAAGGCATTGGCTACGCGGGCTACATTATCCGGATTAGCGAAATAATCGTAGTTGAACTTCGGGTCGTCGCTACAAGAGAAGAAAGTTGCGGTAACCAACAGCAATACCGCGGAGAACAATAGTCTTTTCATATTACGTCCGATTAAACCTTTCATACACAAAAAACGCAACAATCCGAAGATTATTGCGTCTCATAGGCAATTATAAAAAATGTTGTTCCGGCAGGACTTAGAAGTAGTAAGCCACACCAATCTGCCACGAGTTGTTGCGGCTCTTGCTCTTGGCTACATCCTGGGCAGCCTTCAGCAGGGTGACATCAGCGGTCTTGCCGCAGGCGATATTGTAGTTGCCGGTAACCTCGAAATGCTTGGCTACGGAGACACCGAGGCCAACGTTGATGCTGAAGTTTGACTTCTTCAGGGCGTAGTTGCTCGTGTCGGTCCACTTGTATTCTCTGTCGCCGACATTGAAGCCGAACTGAGGTCCGGCGTGGAAGTTAAGACTTGCGAGACTGCCAAGACCAATACCGTAACGGAGATTGACCGGGACATTGATGCTCTGCTGCTTTACTTTCACCTCCTCGGTGGAAGGATCGCTGACCTTAGCCGAGCGGTAGTCGTAGAGTGCCGACACGTCAACGCCGAGTCCGGTAACGGGAAGGCTCACCTTCACGGTAGGACCGATATACCATCCGGCCTGATTCGACTGGTCGAAGACATCGCTGCTGAGGTGCATGTCGGTGACGTTGAGACCGCCTTTAACACCAAACTTAACCTGTGCGTTTGCCGGGGAGGCCATAAGAAGGCCAAGGGCAAGGAGTGCAAGTGTAAAGATTCTTTTCATTTCTAATGTATTTATTATTAAACGTTTAATCCCCGCCTCCACATAACGTGCAGGCAGGGATAGTAATTAATGTCTCTGTCGTCTTACTGTGACGCGGGCACCTCCACCACTGGAACTGCCACCCGACGAGCGGCGGCTGCGGCGCACCGACGGGGAACTATTACCGCCAGAACGACGACTGCGGCGCTTCTTGACCTTCGTGGCCTTGGTGTCGGAGGCATTGGCAATGCTGTCGAGGGAGTCTTTCTTCTGATTGTTGCCAAAGATATTGGCTTCAAAATCGGAGATCTCCTTCTCAATCTTCATCTGTTCCTTTGCCATAGCCGAATCGGTGGTGCAATACTGAGCCAGCGTGCGGCCAAGCATGTTGGTAGTCTTGTAGATCTTACCTTTGTACTGGTTCGTCGTGAAGTAGTCGTCGATGCTCATCGTAGCGGCATTATTGATGTCGCTGGTCATAATAATCTGCTTGCTGAGATACGGAGCAATATCAGAATAGCGCACCCAGAACAGAGGATACTTCGTCTCAGCGCCACTGCCGAGGTCGCCGAAGTCGTCCTCACGGTACATTATCGGACAGAGGGCGATGACCTGACGGTGGAAAGTCGACGTTCCCTGGTCGTAGTAGTCACTTTCTTTCAGGTAATAGCCCTTGACCTCACGCGACGGTATGTCGCTGTTGTCGATGCGTATCTGGCGGCCTGTGCGCTCATAGTAGATATGATAGTTGTCGAGAAACTGCAACGGTTTGATTCGTGCGCTGTCGGTGAACACCTCATTACCGTCCAGCCGGTACTCATAGGCGTGTACCCGACCGCTCATAATAAGTTTGAAAAGATAGGTGAAGAGGTTCATCTGACTGCCTATAGGCTCCACGGGATAATAGAGTCCGGCATTGGCATCGTCGGTGAGATTAAGCTCACGGTAGACATCACGGCGCCAGACGACATCCTCCGGCATCGAGGCTGCCACGGGAAATTCTATCTGTTGGCGGATAGTAACGTTGTTGGCATTGCTCTTGGCTTTCTGCTCCTGCTGCACGCGGCGGCGGGCAGGCTGGGCAGTAGCGCCGACAGCAATACAAACAAGTGCTATTACAAGGAGTATCCTTTTCATATTCTCTTAATTAATTTATCATTCAAAGATCTCCCGCAGGACGACAGCCCCGCGGAAGGATTGTCTTACCTCACGATGATTTCCATTGCACCAGGCAGCCGTCTCGTAAGGTTGTCGGGACCAATGGCACTGATATTCGTGATATACACACGATGGTTGCGTGCCATATGGCGGAACTGTTCTTTCTGAGCCTGGGAGAAATTAGCTCCGTTGGATGCTATTGGAACGGCGTTGCCCATGTTGTCGTGGAATACAGCCGTAAAGCTAAGCACACGGAACGGAATGTCGAGCAAGCCATCGTCGATGGCGGCATGGATACCGGCGGCTCCGAGGAGTGATCCCTTAGCCAAGACTCCTCCCTTGAACCTGTCGGACCCTGCTGCGATATATGCTGTCGGGTCGGGCAACTTGCGGACGCGGAAAGTGTACTGTCCGACACTGCGGCCCTTAGCCGTAACATTGATGGTCATTGGCTGACCGATAGCCGACGGACGGGCGATATAATGTCCCGGTGAAGTCTGACGCAGACTGCCGCCACTTGCCGATGCCGACAGTTGTCCGGGAGCGGCATTCGGGATGCTGATGCTCACAGGGTTGTCGAATCCGGCATAGAGAACGTTCATCAGATCGGCAGCCACGGTTCCTGCTTCCGGCGTAGGCTCAGCAATGAAATTGTCGGGCTTGGAGCCGCCAATGACGAAGTAGTCCTGCCTGAAGTCGCGGCGAAGAACGTTGCCGGCCACGTCACGCATGAGGATATAACCGCTGATGGAGTGCTTGCCAGCCGACGTCGGCTTTACGGAGTAGGTATTGCCCTGTATCTTCTGACCGTTGACATATACCTCCGGACGCTGGGTGGTATCGATGGCAGCCATGAACATATTGGCCGTAAAGGTCTCGCCGGGATAGAGCCGGAGCTGATTAGGAACGACAAAGGCCTTAAGCTCGTTGACACGCACGTCCTTCAAGCCGATATTGGCGACAAGGGTGTGAAGCACTTCGCCCTCGGCATACCGTACATCGCTCTGCAATTTCGACAGCAGGGTCACGGCAGCGGCCGTAGGCATCGACTCAAACATATACTCTTCCCACGACTTTCCAAGGCTGTTCTTTGGAACTTGCGTAGAGAGGTTGCTGGCAATAATCTTCCGTTGTACCGGGTCGGTGACGAACTTCAGAATATTACGCCGGTAGTTATTTATAGCCTCATAGAGTTTCTTGCCTTGCCCTGACGTGGGCGAGAGCATAACCTGTTCGGCGGCCTCAAGGTCGTCCTTATTCTTAATATCAAGCGGATTGCCGTCATCGCCGTCAGCCTCCTTTACAATCATCACCTTAAGGTCCTGGGCGTAATTGTAAAGGGAGTCGCTGGAATTCCTCACCGCCGTAGCCATCTCGAACCACTCACGGACTTTCTCCGGATTGTTCTTCATCATCTGCGACAGTTCGCCGTAGATCATGTTGTTCTCCATCGACGAGTTATTCGTAGTACGATTGAGACTCTCCTCGACGATAGAGAAGCCGTTGAGCACCTCTGTGGAGATATTCAGAGCAAGCATAGCCATGAGGACGACATACATGAGGTTAATCATCTTCTGGCGAGGACTGACTTTCCTTTTTATGATTGCCATTCGTTACTGATTTTTGTTTTGCATGTTCACAGTCATCGACTCAATCATGCGTGTATAGATTTCGTTGAGCTTCGCAATCTGCTCTGCCATCTTACGTGTCTGATCATTAATCTGGTCGATAGTGCCCACCTGCTTGCTCGCTCCCTTGAGCTGCAACTCATAGACTTTCGAGATACCGGTGAGTGTGCGGTTGAGATTCTCCATCTCCTCAGAGTCGCGAGTGAGACGTTCGCTCTGTTCGCCGACTTTTCCGAGGAGCTCGGTAAGATTCTTCAATGCGTCGACATATTTTTCCTGAGCATCGACCATCTCCGGTGTAGCCGTCTGCGAGCTTGCGATAACCTCCGTCTGCTGTTTGATGGCTGCGGCGAGAGCTTGTTCTGCGGTGCCCTGACCAGCAGCAGATGCTGATTCTGCCGCATTCGGGTTCATACCGCCCACAGGCGATTCCATACCCGGTGTCGGGCCCGCAGGCTCGTAAGATCCGCCTGATGCCGTTCCCGATGCTGCCGGTGACATCGAGGCACCGAAATCGGACTGCCGGACATTGGCAGAAGAATTATCGGCCGGAGCGGAAGTCATGAACTGTTCATCGCCTTCGTCCTCAGTATCATCCTCATGGATGTTATTGTAAGTAACTTTTCCAGTCTCAAGATATTCCTCCGTGACGCGGGTCGGAATTTTCTTTCCATCGTCAGTCTTATCGAACGGGCGGTCGAAGGCTGAGATAAAGAACACGAACACCTCTGTACCCATACCGATGAACAGCATGATATTGGCACCGGGAAGATGGGTAAGTTTGAAGAGAGTTCCAAGAATGACGATTGATGCACCCCAACTGTATGCATAGTTCAGGAACGTCTGGCCGGGAACGCTATCCATCCACTTCTGTAGACGATAGACTATATTGTATTTACTATATTCTGCCATTACTTATTTTGATATAAACAATTGGATTTTTCTTTTTACCGCTTACGCGATTTCTTGCTGCTCTTACGACTTTGCTTTGCAGCCTCGCTCGATGAGCTTGCCAGACTGCGCACGCAACGGAATCCTATGTACGAGCGCGGCTGGTTCTGGTATTCCCATGTACGCCATGCACTTCTTATGTAGCTCTCAGGATCTTTCCAGCTGCCTCCGCGTACAACCTTCTTCTTCAGTCGGTACGGGTCTTCCTTTGCTGCGTTATACGACAGTTCCGGGTTGAGATCATTCATCGCGTCGACACCCGCCTCGGTATAAACAGTACTTGTCCATTCAGCCACATTTCCTGCCATATCGTACAAGCCATTACTATTGGCCGAATAAATACCCACACGGCTGGTGATGAGATTGCCGTCCTTGGTGTAATTTCCCCTGTCAGGCTTGAAGTTGGCATAGAAACATCCGTTGCCATTCTTCACATTCTCGTTTTCCCACGGGAACTCATTCTGATTCTTTCCACGGGCAGCATATTCCCATTCAGCCTCTGTCGGCAGACGATAACGCTGAACATACCGTGCCTCACGTCCGAGACCTTTAAGCAGATAATCGGTGCGCCATGCACAGAATGCGTTAGCCTGCTCCCACGTCACTCCGACAACAGGATAATCGTTGTACGTAGGGTTGCTGAAGTAGTTGCGCAGATACATCTCATTATCTGAATTGCGGAAGTCATTCACCCAGCAGGTAGTGTCAGGATATACATTTACTATATATGTGTTGAGGAAATCCCAAGGTCCCGACAGCGGTCTGTTTATTGTTTCACGGTGGATATTTCCCTCATCATCGATATAGGCGGTATCCTTTGATATCATCACCTGCTCATTAGGATCGACGGTAACGTCCGTATTAAGATTACGCTCCTCGGGGTTCAGACGGTTACGGCGAAGGGCAGCGGCAGTATAATCGTAGACCTCATAACGGTAGTTGAGCTGCTTCACGTCGAGCATCTTCTCGCCAGTCACCGGATTAGTGACATACAGACTCTCGAAAGCTCTCTGCTCATCTTCGTTAGGCTTACGGGGCAGAGGCTTGCGCCAGTTCAGATGAGGGGTGACAGGGTCACCGTTCTTATCTTCTGTAATCATGTATGTCTCGTCGCCACCATAAGAAGGATCGGCAAGCCGCGTGCGGATGATAGAATCACGCACCCACATAACGAACTGCTTGTACTTGGAATTAGTAACTTCCGTTTCGTCCATCCAGAATCCATCGACAGAGATATCTTTCCGTGGAGTTTTCTTTCCCCACAGACTGTCCGTCTTATCGAGTCCCATCTTAAGGAAGCCACGCTTGACAAGCGTCATGCCATAAGGTGTAGGCTCCTTGAAAGGTCTTCCTCCACCGACACCGGTCACCTCGCCGCCACGGCCCGATGCAGAGGTACCACGTCCGGCAAAGCAACTGCCGAGAATGCCGGTCATAGCCAGACACAGGCAAAATAGTAATGTATGTCTAATTATTCTCATATTCTGTTTCTTCTATAGAAATCTCACACTCTTGTGCTTGTTCCTACCCTTCTTCTGCAAGTTAATATCGGTTTGATAACTGACGAAAAGTCCATGGCTGCCATTACCTGGATTTATTGCTGAGGTATATACCTCGTAACTGTATCCAAGGTTAATGCCATGAAAACTGCCTCCAACGAGAACGGTCACCGAATTAGTAGGGCTATATGACAATCCGCCATAGAGTTTCTTTTTGTCATTCTTGTAGACAACTCTCGCCGTGATGTCACCACGCCAGCTAACCCCATCGTAACGCACCAACGTAGAGGTAGGTATAGTTATAAACGGATTACTCAATTTAATATTGTATCCACCGGTCAAATAATACGTGGCGTCCACCTTCAACTCGTTAGTCTCTCCAAGGTCAATCTTCGGTGCTGTCAGATGTTGAGCCGACAGTCCGGCATACCAGTTCTTATGTGTATAGTAGAGACCGAAACCGAGGTCAAGACTGTTGCCGGTTACCTGCGAGGATGGCAGTGCCGGGTCGTTCGACTGCTCCACATCAAGCTTACTGCCATCGAACGTCTCCATTATCAATCCGGCCTGAACACCGGCAGCAAGCCGTCCGCCGAGGAGATTAAAACGGAAAGCATACTGCCCCGCTATCCGCTGATGGGTGAAGAGACCAATCTTGTCGTTCATTATCGACGCTCCCACACCGTGATAGTTCTTCAGGAAATACAACGGCATATCAGCTCCTACATAAAACGTATTCGGATTATGCTCGAAGCCGGCAAAGTCAAGAGCATACGCCCCCACCACGTTCAGCTGATTCTCCTTTCCTACGGAAGCCGGATTGAATGAAGGCTCCATGGAGAAGTAATGACTGTACGACGGATCGTACTGTGCTTTCATCGCGTCGACAGCGAGAAAGAACAACACAAATATGATTATAAAGCGTCTTAACACGTAATGATAACGCAGAAAAGGCTGAGATATTGTTAACAGACAATTAAAAAGCCGCTCCTATATTAAATAAGAGCGACCATTAATAGCTATAAACGGAACATGACATCAATACTCGTCATCATTCCATAAGAAATCTTCCTTAGAAGGATAATCGGGCCATATATCCTCAATACTATCGTATACATCGCCTTCATCCTCTATCTCCTGTAGATTCTCCAGTACTTCTGCCGGTGCACCGGAACGAGTTGCATAGTCGATGAGCTCATCTTTTGTTGCAGGCCATGGTGCATCTTCCAATTTCGAAGCAAGTTCAAGTGTCCAATACATAGTCTTAAAATTTTACATTTCAATAATTTGGTCGCAAAGATAATATATCTTTCATCTAATTACAAGAAAAAACGCAACTTTTTTCAACGGCAATATCAATAAAGTTTAAAAACTTAGAAGTTGACGATATAGTTCCGCTTAAACTTTTTATTATCGAAGAAGATTATCCCACAATAATATAAGTCAAAAGTGACTCCCGTGCGCTCATCATCGACCAATTCTCTCCAATAATCCACGGTGCTCTTATTCTTCTTTATTCTCTGGATTATAAGGAGTGATTTCCTGTCAACATGGTCCATTAATTTGTCAACGACATCACGGTAATCGCCCTTTAACGATATCCTCGCCACATCGACTTTGGCATTCTGAGTAAGCAAATCATCCAATTTGTCCATACCCTTTTCATCGGCCGACAGCTGCACAACATGGCATGAATGACAGCCGGCACGGAAATAGGTCCGATATGCCGTTGTACTCGAGCCATAGTCGACGACAAGCTTTGGCTGACAGTAGTTGGCTATTCTGAAATAGAGTCGGCATAACTTCCTGGCAAACTTGTTTATCCCATATACCTCCTTATTAAGATGCGTATACTCATAATAAGGATAATGCTCATTGACGACATACCGGATGAACCGGTAGGCCCACGGCGACTGAACACCGAACCCACGCGAATATCTCATCCTCCTTATCCAGACAAGTGCCCTCTTAATTCTGTAAAACATGTATAGTAAAGTTAATGCCGCTAATAATCAATCTATCCAATAAACGGAAAGAAATAAACATTATTGCCACAACAATACTACAAATCGCACCGGCACCATGATTATGATGCCGGTGCCGATATACTATTTCAGTTATGGACTCTTCGATTGTACTGTCACATGCCCGACTCAGGAACTATTCGCAGACGGCGTTCAGCTGTGATGGATAACTGTGGGGTCGAAAGAGTAGGTATCGGCAATGCCGGTGTACATCATCATCTCTTTCAACTGCTCATTCATCCTACGGACTTTCTTGACGACCCCATCCTTACCCTCCTTCAGCAGCGGAGAGAGGATGCCACGCCCCACGGCCACAGCGTCGGCACCGAGGGCCAGAGCCTTGTAAGCGTCATAGCCACTGTCAATGCCACAGTCGACGAAGACGGCGACACCACTTCCCGCAAGGGCTCTTTTGATATCAGGCAGGATGAAGGTAGGAGGGACACCGAAAGGTATACGGCCATGATGGTGGGAGACTACGATTGCCTTGCAGCCCGCATCTTTAGCCTTCACTGCGTCAGCAACGGAGAGTACTCCCTTAGCTATAAACGGCAAAGGCGTCGACTCTGCGTACCGTTTAAGGTCACAACTCGTTACCGTTGCAAGCGGTTGTCCGTCGACAATGTCGAAGTGACCGTCCCTGCCTGCGATGTGGTCAACGTCTATGCCTACAGCGAATGCGCCATGAGCTTCAGCAAAAGCTATCTGCTTGCGAATTATATCATGATCGGCAAACGGCTTAATAATCCTTACCGTCGGTGCACCAACATCGGCTATAGCCGCATATTCGCTGTCGGGCTCCATACCGACCCAGTTGAGAAGATTCATCTCCTTGGCAGCTTTGGCATAGGCCTGCATTGGTTTCCGCCCGTCCTTACCAACCTTGTTGAGATGCGAGAAAGCAGGCATCATTATTGGTGAGCTGAACTTCCGTCCGAGAATTTCAGTTGTAAGGTCGGGCTCAACAGAATCTATCACCCTCATCTCAACCATAAGATGATCGAGATAATGTCGGTTGATAACGTTGGCATCGTCGGCCCGGCCGCTCGTAACTGGTATAAGTCCTGCCGGACCGGGCCAAGGACTCTTTATCTTTTCTTCCATTAGTCGTTTTTTAATTATAAGATCTCCACTTTGATGTTTTTACACCAATCAATGAAGCAACGTCTAATACAGCCATCTTCGTTACAAACCGTCAGAATTATTATCCGGTGGCTAACAAAGCCATAGCTTATTAGAGAGAGAACAAAAAATATTTTTATTCCTTTCCGCCAACTATCCGTATGTCAACAGTCTGGTTGCCCATAGGTCCGTCCTCTTCACTTACGCCGATACCCGCTGGGGTTGAACCATGAAGGGTAACATTGGCAGTGGTGATGGTGTTGCGCGTGATAGGAATCAACGTAGTATCGCGGATCACAGTACCATTGCTTGAATACCAATCAGAGTACAACTTTATGTTGCCGCCGTAATCCTCCTTGGTACTGTTGACAATCTGATGGAAAGTATAAATCTCATTCTGGTCATAGGTCGCGTCGCCAGCATGAACCACGAAAGAATAGTTTTCGAGGTATCTGAAGACGACATATCCATCTTTCGGCGGCTCAACGACAAAGTGAATACCGAAATAGCTGCGTCTCAAAGGAATCGTAGCAGAATCGGCTGTGGCGGGATCGTAATCGACGAGCTCACCATAATTAGTATATACACGAGGATATCGAGTCGTCGTAGTATCGGTGAGGCTGAAAACACCCTCCGTCATTTCGTCGTTATTAACATTCTTCGAGTAAACGAACGTATTAGTCAACGCACCAGGTTTACCATTAACTCGGAACGGTCGTAAGTAGCTGACGCCGTCATGATAAACAGTATCTTTATAGTTTTCAACCTTAACGCATTCGAACTTGTATTTCTTTCCCTCTTGAAGAACGATTTTCGTATCCTTCGCAGAGTCAAAAAGCCCGTAAGCAAATTTCTCATAGCCATCTCCCTTCTTTAGGTAAACATTAATGGCATAGTAACTTTTTGGGGCCACGGCCCGCACTATTGGTGCAGTAGACGTAGTCACCTGCTCCTCGCTGAGCTTCAGTGTCACCTCGCGAGTCGTTGTCGATTCTCCCTTAGTCGTGCCGGCATCCTCAGCAACGGAGTTGGTACATGATATGAACAAAGCCAAGGAGACAAAAGTCAGAAAGGCAAACAAAACTTTAGTAGTGTGTAGATAAGTTTTCTTCATAACCGGTGCTTTTAGTTAAAATTATTTCGCTAAGTTACGATACTTCTCTTCCGAAGCTACTGCAAAGATAATAAATTCGTGAGGCGAAATCAAGTAAATCGCGATTTTTTTTCGAAGAAATTTTGGGGGATAGATGTAACCATAAGAAACATAGAGGGTTAGCAAGATCAATAATTTTCTATAAAAACCTATCATTTCGCTATTTCTTATTGTTTCTATAGCTCCTATTATCTCCTATAGCTTCCTATGATTGCCTATAGCTCCCTATAAATTCCTATACCCTCCTATAACAACCAAAAAAGAAGCCCCGAGTGCATTGCTGCTCTCAGGGCTTCCTGGAAAAAAGGCGGCTTCCTACTCTCCCGCATTGCATTGCAGTACCATCGGCGTAAGTGGGCTTAACTTCTCTGTTCGGAATGGGAAGAGGTGGGACCCCACCACAATAACCACCTGATAATATTTTTCGACCGCATCACGATTTCGTGAACATGCGGCGTATGGGTGACACATCTAACAAGCGAAACCGTTAGACAACTCAAAGTATAACCTTATGACTGAAAGTTTCGGGCAATTAGTAGCGCTCGGCTTTGACGTCACCGTCTTTACACCTGCGCCCTATCAACGTCCTCGTCTCGGACGACCCTAAAAAAGGAGTTCTAATCTCGCGGATGGCTTCGCGCTTAGATGCTTTCAGCGCTTATCCTAAACCAGACTCAGATACCCGGCGGTGCACCTGGCGGCACAACCGGTAGACCGGAGGTCTGTCCGTCACGGTCCTCTCGTACTAGTGACGGCACCACTCAAAACTCCTGCGCCCACGATAGATAGAGACCGAACTGTCTCACGACGTTCTGAACCCAGCTCGCGTGCCACTTTAATTGGCGAACAGCCAAACCCTTGGGACCTTCTCCAGCCCCAGGATGTGACGAGCCGACATCGAGGTGCCAAACCACCCCGTCGATATGAGCTCTTGGGGGGGATCAGCCTGTTATCCCCGGAGTACCTTTTATCCTTTGAGCGACGGAGTTTCCATACACGTCCGCCGGATCACTATGCCCCAGTTTCCTGCCTGCTCGGGATGTCTCCCTCCCAGTCAAGCGCCCTTATGCCATTGCACTCTTTGAGGCCGGTTACCAATCGGCCCGAGGGCACCTTTGGAAGCCTCCGTTACACTTTTGGAGGCGACCACCCCAGTCAAACTACCCGCCAAGCAGTGTCCGCACTCACAGCGCGTTAGACCTCAGACAGCCAAAGGGCCGTATTTCAAGGATGGCTCCAAAACCACTGGCGTGGCTCCTTCATAGCCTCCGGCCTATCCTACACATCGGATGACCAAGGTCAGTGCTAAGCTGTAGTAAAGGTTCACGGGGTCTTTTCGTCCCATCGCGGGTAATCGGCATCTTCACCGATACTACAATTTCACTGAGCTCATGGTTGAGACAGCGTCCGGATCATTACACCATTCGTGCAGGTCGGAACTTACCCGACAAGGAATTTCGCTACCTTAGGACCGTTATAGTTACGGCCGCCGTTTACCGGGGCTTCAATTCAATGCTTCGTCCGTGCGGAGTGACATCTCCTCTTAACCTTCCGGCACCGGGCAGGTGTCAGGCTGTATACTTCATCTTTCGAGTTCGCACAGCCCTGTGTTTTTGTTAAACAGTTGCCTGGACCTATTCTCTGCGCCTCATATTGCTATGAGGACCCTTTATCCCGAAGTTACAGGGTCAGTTTGCCTAGTTCCTTAACCATGAATCTCTCAACGCCTCAGTATGTTCTACCCGACCACGTGTGTCCGTTTGCGGTACGGGTTGCGGCCAGATATGCTTAGCGGATTTTCCCGGCGGTCTGATTACCCGTGCTGTCAGGGACTTCCGGAGAAGTCCCCGTACTTTCGGCGTTCAGCTCGGAAAGTGGATTTGCCTGCTTCCCTCATTGCCTACGGCCTTCAACGCACAAATCCGTATGTGCGCGACGGTGTCACTACCGCGTCTCCACATCGCTCCGGCCGCAAGTCACGGAATATTAACCGTGTCTGCCATCTGCCTCACCGTTCGGCTTAGCATTAGGTCCCGACTGACCCCGGGCTGATTGGCATCGCCCGGGAAACCTCGGTCTTGCGGCGAGGGGGATTCTCACCCCCTTTATCGTTACTTATACCTACATTTGCTTTTCCATATCCTCCAGGATAAATCGCTTACACCATTCGACGGATATGGAATGCTCCCCTACCGATACTTTTATTATTTACTATCCCGCGTCTTCGGCAACTGCCTTATACCCGATTATTATCCATGCCCGGACTCTCGACTAGTGAGCTGTTACGCACTCTTTGAATGAATGGCTGCTTCCAAGCCAACATCCTAGCTGTCACTGAGGCCAGACTTCGTTAGACTAACTCAGGCAGTATTCCGGGGCCTTAGACGGCGGTCAGGATTCTTCTCCTCTCGGGGACGGACCTTAGCACCCGCCCCCTTACTGCACCGATGCGTAGCGCAAGCATTCGGAGTTCGTCAGGACTTGACAGGCGGTGAAGCCCTCGCGTCCTATCGGTCGCTCTACCTCTCGCGCTAATCTCGGCACGCTGCACCTAAATGCATTTCGGGGAGTACGAGCTATCTCCAAGTTTGATTGGCCTTTCACTCCTACACTCACCTCATCGAGAAGCTTTTCAACGCTTATTCGTGCGGACCTCCATCCGGTGTTACCCGGACTTCATCCTGGGCAAGTGTAGATCACTTGGTTTCGCGTCTGCCCCATCCGACTCTTGCGCCCTCTTCAGGCTCGCCTTCACTGCGGCTAGGTGTCTTAGACACTTAACCTTGCCGGACATGGCAACTCGTAGGTTCATTATGCAAAAGGCACGCCGTCACATATTATCTATGCTCCGACCGCTTGTAGGCACATGGTTTCAGGAACTCTTTCACTCTCCTGCTCGGAGTGCTTTTCACCTTTCCCTCACGGTACTCGTTCACTATCGGTCTCACGCCAGTATTTAGCCTTGCCGGATGGTCCCGGCGGATTCGCGCAGGATTTCTCGTGCCCCGCGTTACTCAGGATACTGATAGGCCGCCGTCGGTTTCGCATAAGGGGCTCTCACCCGCTTTGGCCGGACTTTCCAGACCGTTCCGCTCACCTAAAACGTACCACAGCTCAGTCCTACAACCCCGGGGGAGCGTTGCCACCCTCCCGGTTTAGGCTCTTCCCCGGTCGCTCGCCACTACTGGGGGAATCATTAATTTATTTTCTTTTCCTCCTGGTACTAAGATGTTTCAGTTCCCAGGGTTAGCTTCGATAGCCTGTGCTATCGATGAGCGGTCTTCTACCGCCCGGGTTGTCCCATTCGGAAATCCGCGGGTCAAAGGCTATTTGCGCCTCACCGCAGCTTATCGCAGCTTATCACGTCCTTCATCGCCTGCGTGAGCCAAGGCATCCACCATGCGCCCTTAATTACTTTCTTGTCGCTTTCATCTGTCATCCTCGAAAGAATAACAGAGTGAATGTAGCTCATACTTTCAGCTGTCTTGTCTATAGAAGTCATTTCCACACGGTCCCGATGCTAAAAGCAACGACACCTATGGAACGATTTCCACAGAAATGAACATTGTTGATTGTTCTTTCTACAGTTTCGCTTGTATCAATATGTCAAAGATCTTTTGAGAACATCAAATCTCTTTGCTGAAATTTGATTCCCAAAGTGGAGAATAACGGATTCGAACCGTTGACCCCCTGCTTGCAAAGCAGGTGCTCTAGCCAGCTGAGCTAATCCCCCGTCAATGTCAGACGAGAAGTGGCGAGATGTAGTCCCAGGCAGACTTGAACTGCCGACCTCCACATTATCAGTGTGGCGCTCTAACCAACTGAGCTATAGGACTATTGTTCTACGACTCCGGGATGGCTCTGTCCAAGACCTGGGCATCATCAAAAAGCCCGGCTTCCTCTTTCTCGCTATATAAAAAAGACAGAGGGTGAGAGGTACAAGTAAGACCGATTGCCTTAACTTCAAAGATAACGTCTATAGGATCAAACTTAACGCTCCTCTCCAGAAAGGAGGTGTTCCAGCCGCACCTTCCGGTACGGCTACCTTGTTACGACTTAGCCCCAATTACCAGTTTTGCCCTAGGCCGTCCCTTGCGGTCACGGACTTCAGGCACCCCCGGCTTTCATGGCTTGACGGGCGGTGTGTACAAGGCCCGGGAACGTATTCACCGCGCCATGGCTGATGCGCGATTACTAGCGAATCCAGCTTCGTGGGGTCGGGTTGCAGACCCCAGTCCGAACTGTGGGGGGATTTAAGGATTTGGGCAAGCTTGCGCGCACCCCGCTCTCTGTGCCCCCCATTGTAACACGTGTGTAGCCCCGGACGTAAGGGCCGTGCTGATTTGACGTCATCCCCACCTTCCTCACACCTTGCGGTGGCAGTGTCTCCAGAGTGCCCAGCTTGACCTGATGGCAACTGAAGAGAGGGGTTGCGCTCGTTATGGCACTTAAGCCGACACCTCACGGCACGAGCTGACGACAACCATGCAGCACCTTCACTGAGGCCCCGAAGGGCATCACCATCTCTGGATCTTTCCTCAGCAATTCAAGCCCGGGTAAGGTTCCTCGCGTATCATCGAATTAAACCACATGTTCCTCCGCTTGTGCGGGCCCCCGTCAATTCCTTTGAGTTTCACCGTTGCCGGCGTACTCCCCAGGTGGGATGCTTAACGTTTTCACTTGGCCGCTTACGTTAGACGCAAACAGCGGGCATCCATCGTTTACCGCGCGGACTACCAGGGTATCTAATCCTGTTCGATACCCGCGCTTTCGAGCTTAAGCGTCAGTAACGCTCCCGTCAGCTGCCTTCGCAATCGGAGTTCTTCGTCATATCTAAGCATTTCACCGCTACACGACAAATTCCGCCAACGTTGCGCGCACTCAAGACCGTCAGTTCGCGCTGCAAGTCAGGCGTTGAGCGCCTACATTTCACAACACGCTTGACAGCCGGCCTGTGCTCCCTTTAAACCCAATAAATCCGGATAACGCCCGGACCTTCCGTATTACCGCGGCTGCTGGCACGGAATTAGCCGGTCCTTATTCGCGGGGTACCTGCAATGAATGACACGTCACTCACTTTATCCCCCCGTAAAAGCGGTTTACAACCCATAGGGCCTTCGTCCCGCACGCTACTTGGCTGGTTCAGGCTCTCGCCCATTGACCAATATTCCTCACTGCTGCCTCCCGTAGGAGTTTGGACCGTGTCTCAGTTCCAATGTGGGGGACCTTCCTCTCAGAACCCCTACTGATCGCGGGCTTGGTGGGCCGTTACCCCGCCAACAACCTAATCAGACGCATCCCCATCGCAAAGCGGTGAACCTTTACTGCAATTCTGATGTCATCATCACAGCACATAGGGCATTAATCTTACTTTCGCAAGGCTGTGCCCTACTTTGCGGCAGGTTGGATACGCGTTACTCACCCATTCGCCGGTCGTCGCCCAGCAAAAGCAAGCTTTCGCTGTCGTTACCCCTCGACTTGCATGTGTTAAGCCTGTAGCTAGCGTTCATCCTGAGCCAGGATCAAACTCTCCATTGTATAATATCTTTATAGACCCGAAGGCCTACATTAGTCTGTCCGAGTCAGGAACGTTCGTTTTATTAAGATCCGATAACCTGTTATCTTTTTCAACTCATCCCTTCCAGTATATATAATAATGTATAGGCATCAGCCCGTGCACCATATAAATAATGTACAGGACAGAAATTGAACGGCTCGTTTCTTTTCTTGTACTACTCTCTGTCTCTTATGTAATCCTTTCAAAGAACTCTTTCTTTTTTTGGCGGCCCGTCCTCTTCCGAGTTGGCTGCCCGGCTTCCGTTGCGTCTCAAAAACTAAGTGTTATTGATTGTTTCCCGAAAAGCGAGTGCAAAGGTAGGGGTTTATTTTCATTCCCGCAAATGTTTTGAGAAAAAATATTCGATTTTTACTAAAGTTTTCGGATTATTTGACAAAATAGAGAGACTGTTGGCGCGCACACATTATTATATTAAGAGGGATGGGGTTGATGGGGTTGATGGGGTTAATGGGGTGAATGGGGTGGACGAAAAAGGGGAAACGGAGGGGGCGAGGGGGATAATGAGGAGGGGGCGAGGGGGATAATGAGGAGCGAGGAGGATGCTGAGGAGGGATGATGGGGGAATGAAAGGGAAATGAGAGATGAGAAACGTGAGGAGGAAAAAATTAAGTTCAATGTAATGTCAATATGTGGATTATAATGATTACCTTTGCCGCTGATTAGAGATAATAGATAAGAAATGACCGCAAAACAGATATTGATTATCAACGACCTGTGCAGCTACGGCAAGGTATCGACGACGGCAATGCTGCCGATCCTCTCCTACCTCGGCGTACCGACAGGCATCCTCCCCACATCACTTGTCTCGAACACCTTTGATTACGGCAAGTACAGCATGTTGGAGACCACGAAATTTATAGAAGGGGCCCTCGATTCCTGGCGCGAATTCAGTTTTGGTTTCGATGCCATAGCCACCGGTTTCATTCCATCGCGGCACCAGGCCGATATTATCGCCCGCTACTGTCGCGAGGAGGCAGGCAGGGGCACCACTATCTTCGTCGACCCAATCATGGGCGACGAAGGACAGCTGTACAAAGGGATGGCTGCCGACGAGCTTGTCGTCTCTATGCGCGAGATGATTTCCGTTGCCGACCTGTGCTATCCGAACTATACCGAGGCCTGCTATCTTACAGGCATGGAGTACAACGAGGACGGTGTGAGTCGCGAAAAGGCTAAGGAGCTCATCGACGGACTACGGTCGATAGGAACAAAATCGGCACTCATAACGTCGATTGATGTCGACGGTCAGCCGTCGGTGGCCGGCTATAATGCCTCCACAGGGGAATATTTCTTTCTGCCTTTCACCGAGATTCCGGTTCATTTTCCCGGCACCGGCGACATTTTCTCAGCCATTCTCATCGGGCATCTGATGAACGGCATGAGCCTCACCGACAGCACCCGCAAGGCTATGGACGGAGTCTACACCCTCATCGACCTCAATAAAAACAATCCCGACAAGAATCGCGGCATACCATTGGAACGCTATCTATCTGTACTGTAATGGACTTAGTAAATTCACTTTTCAGCGTTTCGTCGGCCATCGAGGCCGTCGTCGTCATCTCGATGATCTGTGCAGCAGGCCTCGCCTTGGGCAAGGTACGCTTCTTCGGCATCTCCCTCGGCGTGGCTTTCGTGTTCTTCTTTGGAATCATGTTTGGCAGTTTCGGCATCACCATCGACCATAACATGCTGCTCTGCCTCGAGGACTTCGGCCTGGCTCTGTTCGTCTATACCCTTGGTCTCCACGTCGGTCCGAACTTCTTCGGTTCGTTCCGCCAGGAAGGTATGTCGCTCAATCTGTGGTCGTTAGCCGTCATCGTCCTCGGAACCATCATGGCCGTCGTCATGACATTCTTCACCGGCATCAAACTTCCCGACATGATAGGTGTCCTGTGCGGTGCCACGACGAACACCCCTGCCCTCGGTGCGGCGCAGACAGCCCTCGAGCATATCGGCATCGGCGGTGGCCGCGCAGCCCTCGCCACGGCTGTCACCTACCCCCTCGGTGTGCTCGGCGTTATCATAGCCATGGTGTTCATCCGCCGGTTTTTCGTTAGTAAAGACGATCTCAGACCCCGCCTCACCGGTGAGACCGACAATACCTTTATAGGCCAATACCTCATTGTCAACCCCGCCTTGGAAGGCAAGACGATAGCCTCCGTTGCCCACGACACCCACGCCCACTTCATCATCAGCCGTCTGTGGCGTGCCGGCGAGGTTATCCTGCCCATGGCCGACACCATTCTGCACATCAACGACAGTCTGCTCGTGGTGACTAATAAGGACGACGAGGGTGCCATGCTCATGCTCTTCGGCAAGGAGATGGACAAGGACTGGAACAAGGCAAAAATCGACTGGAACCATATCGACTCGAATGTCGAGAGCCGTGTAATCGTCCTCACGAAAGCCCAGCTCAACGGCAAGAAGCTCGGCGGTCTCCGTCTGCGCGACACCTACGGCGTCAATGTCAGCCGCGTCATCCGTGGCGACATCAAACTTCTTGCCACCGACGACCTTGTGCTGCAGTATGGCGACCGTCTGACCATCGTAGGCCGTCCCGGCGATATCGACAATGCCGAGAACTTCCTTGGCAACTCCGTCAAGACACTCAACGAGCCCAATGTCGGCAGCATTTTCTTGGGAATGGTCCTCGGTCTCATCCTCGGCTCCATCCCCATCGCTCTCCCCGGTATGACAAGTCCCATCCGTCTCGGTCTGGCTGGAGGTCCGATCATCATGGGAATCATCGTGGGAGCCCTCGGACCCCGTATGCACTTCATCTCCTACACCACCCGTTCGGCCTCGCTCATGCTCCGCCGCCTCGGTCTGGCACTCTACCTTGCTTGTCTGGGTCTCGATGCCGGTAGTGGATTCATCGACACCGTCCTGCGCCCCGAGGGACTGCTGTGGATAGGAGTGGGATTCCTGCTCACCGTCGTTCCCGTGACAATCATCGGCGTTATCGCCTTGAAAACCAAGAAGTTCGACTTTGGCACGATATGCGGAATACTCTGTGGTTCAATGGCCAATCCCATGGCTCTGAGCTATGCCAACGACAGCATAAAAGGCGATGCAGCCAGTGTCAGCTATGCCACCGTCTATCCCTTGGGAATGTTCATCCGGGTCATCATAGCACAGCTGTTGGTCATGTTCTTAGTCTGATTTTACGATTTCCGGCAAGCCGGGAGCACAAGTCGGAGGCATAACATAATCCACGAATCGCCCATATCTACACTAAAAAAATTCGTACAGATTAGTGGAGGGACGAATCCACGAATCCCACTAATCCACACTAATATGGCTTTAAAATTAGTGGAGAATAGCACAGATTAGTGGATAAGAGCAGCCATCAGAAATCGGGTGGCAGGGTGAAAGTCATTTTTCTTCCGTTGGCAGGATGGACGAACGACAGCCGCCGTGCTTGCAGACACAGCCGTCCACCATCGTAATGTCCATAGAGACTGTCGCCGCGGATAGGCGCATTGAGACCGTCTGGCGACGCACAGTGCACGCGCAACTGATGCGTTCGTCCCGTCAGCGGTTTCAGTCGCAGCCGCGTAGAGCGACCGTCGGTCGCGATGACCTCATATTCGGTGTGGGCCTCCTTGCCATTGGCGAAGTCGACTTTCTGGCGCGGTCGGTCCAACAGGTCGGGGCCTATCGGGAGGTCGACAGTCCCTTTCTCTCCGGCCACGTCACCATCGACAATAGCCTCATACTCCTTATCAATGCGCCGTTCCTCGAATTCCCGGCGCAGCAGCCGCTGTGTTGTCTTATCCTTAGCCACCACGAGGAGTCCACTGGTGGCCATATCGAGGCGATGGACGACAAGGGGCTCGGTGCCGTCCCACCTCTCGGCGAGAATGCTCACCACACTTTCCACATCGTCTTTACCTGGTACCGAAAGGAGTCCGGCAGGCTTGTCGACAACCGTCAGATAGCTGTCGTCGTAGATTATCCTCAGTTTATGTACCGTCCTTGTAGTCAGCGGATTGCCCGCTACATCGACACCTTGCAGCATCCAGCTGAGAATGGGTTTGCACCGTCCGCCACATGCAGGATAGAAATGGCCGTTCCGCCGCAGTTCGCCGCCGGGAGCAGGTCCCCACCAGAACGACGCCATCCTCAACGGGCGCATTCCGTGAAGATAAGCATACTGCAACAGCTTCGGCTCACAGCACTCGCCAGCCCCCGACGGGCATACGGTGCCATAATCGCGAAAGATATCCGGCATCGCCTTTCGCTCGCCACGGCCGTTGAGAAGAATAAATTTACCGAAGAGCCACGCCTGCAGATGGTCGGAGAGAAGGCTCCTCCGCCGTTTGAGGGCGGCAATCTCCCGACTGTAGTTTTCCACGTCTTTGGTCATTGCTGCGAGCCTGTCGCGGTACAGCACCTTTGCCCTGTGCACTTCAGCCTTCAGAAACTGGCTCTCGCGCTCCATCGCCTTGGCCTCATCAGCCGACAGGCCGCCCTCACGGCGACGGGCATCGCGGCGCACCTTAGCCTCATTCATAACCTCCCGACGGTGCGAAATCTCATCGTCAGCCTCACGCCGAAGATACTCATATTCAGCGACTTTACAATGATATTCGGCACTATCCGACAATTCCGAAATCCGTTTGTTAATATCAGAGATTACGGCCTCGTGGGTCTTAAAATAGCCGTCGGGCTGCAGATAGTCGTACACCGGCGGACAGCCCCGCCACTCCTCGCCGATGGAACGCAGCGTATTGTCGTCAATCTGACCCGAAAAGGCATTGAGAAATCCCAGCTGCCCATGATTATCGACGACGAGAACACCCCACATCTTCCCCTCCGCGGGACTGGCCGGCAGGTGGCTTTGCAGCTCACCGACGGCAGCCATCGTCAACGCGTCGGGAACATAATGGAACGGATAGTTGAGCGTACGGTCGTCGGGCAGGCTACCGTCGAGTTTATGGAAAAGGCTGCAAGCCATCATTGTCGTTTTGAGTTCAGAGTTAATTGTCGAATGCAAAGTTACATAATAATTGAGCAAAAAGCACACAACAAAGTTGAATATTCAAGATAAAAGCACTACCTTTGCATCATAACGAACACTAATCTATGACAAAATGAAGAAAATATCAATCCTTCTACTATCCTGTTTTGTTGCCACCGCCGTGCAGGCCACCAACCCGCCTGAGCGCAGCACAGGCTATCCATACACCCAAGTGCCGTTCACCCAGGTCAAGGTTGCGCCCTCGTCGTTCTGGGGCCAGCGCCTCGCAGCCGCCCGCAGCGTCACCGTTCCGTTGGCGTTCAGCAAGTGCGAGAGCGAGCACCGCTACCGCAATTTTTCGATGGCGGCCTACACCCTGCAGCATCCCGGTCACAAGGGCTTGCAGACCAAAGAGTGGAATGTGGGCACATTCATGGGCTTTCCCTTCGACGACACCGACGTGTACAAGACTATTGAGGGCGCGAGCTATCTGCTCCAGACCTATCCCGACACCCGACTGAAAAACTATATCGACAGCGTGCTCACCGTGGTGGGTGCCGCCCAGGAGCCCGACGGCTACCTGTACACCGCCCGCACCATCAATCCCGAGCACCCACACCCCTGGTCGGGACAGCACCGCTGGGAGAAAGAGGAGGTGCTGAGCCACGAACTCTACAACCTCGGCCACATGGTCGATGCGGCCTGCGCCCACTATCAGGCTACGGGATCGACGAAATTTCTTGACATCGCCCGCCGTTATGCCGACTGCGTAGTACGCGAGGTGGGACCAAAAGAGGGGCAGGCTACCGTCGTTCCGGGTCATCAGATTGCCGAGATGGCCCTCTGTCGCCTGTATCTCGTCACCGGAGAGAAGAAATATCTCGACGAGGCGAAATACATGCTCGACTATCGCGGAAAGACGAAAATACACGACATTTACTCGCAGAGCGACAAACCCATCACCAAGCAGAAAGAGGCCTGGGGCCACGCCGTACGCGCCGGATACATGTACGCCGGCATAGCCGATGTCGCTGCGCTCACCCAGGACAGCGATTACATACGTACCATCGATGCGATATGGAATAATATTGTAAGCAAGAAATACTATATCACCGGCGGTGTGGGAGCCCGTCATGCCGGCGAAGCTTTCGGTGCCGACTACGAGTTGCCGAATATGACGGCCTACAACGAGACCTGCGCCGCCATATCGATGGTATACCTCTTCCAGCGGATGTTTCTCCTCCACGGAGATGCCAAATACATCGACTGTCTGGAGCGCACCCTCTACAACGGCGTCATCGACGGTATGAGCGTCGACGGAGGCCGATTCTTCTACCCCAACCCACTGGCCAGCGACGGCAAGTACCGCTTCAACTCCGACAACACCCTCACCCGACAGCCGTGGTTCGGCTGCGCATGCTGTCCGAGCAACCTCTGCCGGTTCATTCCCTCGTTGCCGGGATACATCTATGCCGTCAAGGATAACAGTCTGTATGTCAACCTCTTTGCTGCCAACACAACGAAGTTGAAGGTCGGCGGAAAGGATGTGGTCGTCAGCCAGACAACCGATTACCCATGGAACGGCGACGTCAAGATAAAGATTGAGAAGAATAACGATCCCGACCTCGCCCTCCACATCCGCATACCGGGATGGACACGCGGCGAGGTTGTGCCCAGCGACCTCTACACCTTCGTCGGCGACACCGTGGACGACAGCACCCGCTGGACGGCGACAACATCCAACGGCAAGAGCCTCAGCCATAGCACGTTAGACAAGGGCTATCTCGTCGTCGACAAAAAGGCCATAGGCCGCAAACTGAAAGCCGGCGACGAGATTATCGTCCATTTCGACATGACACCGCAGATGGTTAAGGCCAACGACCGCGTCAGTGCCGACCGCGGCCGCGTGGCCTTCGAGCGCGGACCGCTCGTCTATTGTGCCGAGAGTGCCGACAACACCGGCTATGACGTTCTCCACACCGTTGTCGCGACTGCAGCGTGCCCCGACAAGAACAGCGGAGACTGCCAGAAAGCCTCTGCCACAGGCCATTGCTCATCATGTCCGGCCCCGGCAGCGGAGGTCGTTGCCGACTACGAGATTCGCAATACCGAGGCCGACGGCAGCACGTTCACGGTGACCGCGCTGAAAGTTCCGGCCCAGGCCCTGAAGGAGGACCACGGCGGCACCATCGCCATAGCTCCTGTCACCCTAACGCTCATTCCCTACTACGCCTGGAACCACCGCGGGGCCACACGCATGAACATCTGGTTTCCACGGGGATTACGGATGATGGAAGAGTAACGGAGCCGCAAACCGACACGGCTGTCACCCACCGATAATTCTATTGCAAGGCGGCCGAAATCGACTCTCTGAGGTTGCGCTCAGCCACAGCCTTATCCAACGGGTTCTCGCCATCGCGCAGGAACCCGTTGATGTTTATAACCCTGGCGAATCCGGCAGCGGCGAGGTCGAGTTCGTCCTCCACCCTTCCGGCCACAAGCCACACCTCCGGACGGTGTTCCGAGGCAGCTGCATGGGTCAGCACCCGCGAGGGCAGCTTACCCATAAGTGTCTGAGCGTCAGCACTCCCCTCCCCCGTGACAATGATGTCGGCATCGGCAACGGCATCGTCGAAGCGCAACTTACGCAGAAGCATGTCGGCACCGCTCTCTATCCGGGAGTTGAAAAACTGCAGGAAAGCATAGCCCAGCCCGCCGGCAGCACCGGCGCCGCGACGTGGCGCCGCATCGTGACCGCAGTGACGGGCACTCAGTCGGGCGAAGGTGGCGGCACGGTGCTCAATCATGAATACCATCTCCGGCGAGGCCCCTTTCTGCGGCGCAAAGACGCTTGCTGCCCCGTCGGCACCAAGCAGGGGGTTGTCGACATCGGTAGCTAACGCCACGTCGATGTCGTCGAGGTGCAGATCGTCGACGGTACCGCCGTCGGTGAGGTTGTCGATGAGGGCACGGAGCATGCCGATACCGCAATCGCTCGTCGCCGTTCCGCCAAGGCCTATAATCAGATGATGGCAATGGCGGCGTACAGCCTCAGCCACGAGTTCGCCGACGCCATAGCTTGTAGCACTGAAAGCATTGCGCCGTTCGGGCTCGACGAGGGTCAGGCCGGCAGCCTCAGCGACCTCGATGATGGCAGTATCGCCGGCAATGGCAATGGCACCGTCGCGGCGGCGCATCAGCGCATCGTGGGTGGCGACGGTCACACGACGGGCTCCCCACGCCGCCGAAAAAGCATCGAGCATACCCTCACCGCCGTCCGAGACGGTGAAAGTCGTCGACGGCAGACCCGCGGCGGCAAAGGCGGCAGCAGCCGACGCATTGGCCTCAGCGGAGGTCATACAGCCCTTGAAGCTGTCGATGGCCACGACGGCCTTACGTTTCTTGTTTTCTCTCATATCGTTCTCTCCTTATTTATATCATATTCCGGTGACCGTCAATCGCCCCTCACGAAGGAACAGACTGACGGCATCCGACATGCGAAGATAGACAAAAATATTAAAAACAATTAATCTTTAACCTTTTTTCTTGCCGTTTGCCATATTTTGCATAACTTTGAATTCTGAAATAATCGGCTTAAACCTATACAAACATTCAACAACCAAATATTATCAACTTATGAAGCACTTTCTGAAGACTATCCTTACCGTGGCGTTGCTGCTCCTGTGCACCGCCGCTTCATCACAGTCGCCTGTCGCCCGCTACGGACAGCTGCAGGTCAGGGGCGCCCAACTCTGCGACAGCAAAGGCCGTCCCGTCGTCCTCCGTGGCGTCAGCCTCGGATGGCACAACCTCTGGCCGCGGTTCTATAACACCAAGGCCGTCGACGAACTTGCCGACAAATGGCATGCCACCGTCATCCGTGCGGCTATGGGCGTGAAAATTGAGGACAACTATCTCGAGAACCCCGACTTTGCCATGAAGTGCATAACACCGGTCATCGACGAGGCCATAAAGAAGGGTGTTTACGTCATAATCGACTGGCACGCCCACGATATGTACACCGACAAGGCCGCCGACTTCTTTGGTCGCATGTCGGCAAAATACGGAAAATATCCTAACGTCATATACGAACTGTTCAACGAGCCCGTAGAGGATTCGTGGGAGTCGCTGAAGAACTATGCCACCACCGTCATCGCTGCCATCCGCAAGAACGACCCCGACAATATCATCCTCATGGGCTGCCCGCACTGGGACCAGGACATCGACAAAGTGGCGGCGAGCCCAATCACCGGTGTCACCAATGTCATGTACACCGTACACTTCTATTCCGCCACACACAAGCAGTACCTCCGCGACCGCATGGCCAAGGCCATTGCCGACGGCATACCGGTATTCGTCAGTGAGTGCGGAGGCTGCGAGGCCTCGGGCGACGGATTCCTCGACACCGACGAGTTCAACAAATGGGTCGACTGCATGGAGAAGCTGAAGGTGAGCTGGGCATGCTGGTCGCTGTCCGACAAGAACGAGACGTGCTCGATGCTCCTGCCGAGGGCCAAGGCCACTGGCGATTGGGACAAGGACAAGGTCATCAAACCGTGGGGCGAGCTCGTCCGCACAACGCTCCTGAAGTATAACGGGAAATAAGCTTTTCCGACCGCGTCACGAGGTAGGTCCGTCAATTACAGAGCCCGCCACGTGGCTCTATGCCCACCACTTCGTACCAAATTCGAATACGTTTCCACACTGGATTGACGTCTGGCTAAGGATTAATGGCGCGCGAAAAAGGATTAGCAGTGGCATTATTGGCGCGTAATAAACGAGCTATAGATACATTCTTGAAGCCTAACAGCAGGACTATAGTGGTCCAAAGATGAGAAAACGAAAGAATAAATATTCTTCTTTTTATTTGGATTTTTCACCGAAAAGCAATACCTTTGCAACCGCAATAAATATATGATTGTCCCATGGTGTAATGGTAGCACTACAGTTTTTGGTTCTGTCAGTGGTGGTTCGAGTCCGCCTAGGACAACGCTTTATTTTGCCAACTGCTTGATTTATAAGTGGTTGGCTTTTTCTATTTTCTGAATAGGTCAAATTTAGGTCTGTTCGCCTTTCGATCATCACTTTTTCAGTATAATGCCGTGGTTGAATTTTTGTGGCTCTTCATCAAAAAAATGACGAAGTCGGGTTTGAAAAAGGATCTTACATGAATAATAATTCTTTAATTCTCTAATTCTTGATATTTTTCAGCGGTTGTGTCATTCCTGAGGATGGGCATGAAGCCCTCCCCTGCACCGGGTAAATGCGATCAATGTATGAATTTCCCCGAGCAGCAGTGGTGCCAGTGCAGGGAAGGGCTTCATGCCCTTTCTAAAACAATGTTCGACATATTTCTCAAATATATCACGGGTGCCTCAGGAATAACACCGACCCGTCGACGGTGGCGCCTTTGGCCGCAATGAAATTGGTGCAGGTGCCGGCTTCCATGACGAAGGCAAAGAGCGCCGCAATGGCTAATGTAAGTTTTCTCATCGTTATAATGGTTTTGTAACGTAAAATTACTAAAACTATTTCATCCCACTAACTGATTCAAAATAAACGTTTTACCACTGTGAAAAGGGAAAATTACGACTGTGTGCGCAAACTGCGCAAATCATGCAAACGTTAGCATAAATAAAGATTGAAATATTTATGAAATAATTAGCATCTGTGATACGAAATGTATAACTTTACAGGGCAAAAATGAAATTCTTGCGGTAATGCCGCAGCGATGTTGATAATATTTACGACAAAAGGTACGTCAGCGTTTTCCTTAAACTTAATAAGACTTTAACTAACTTATCACTATATAATATGTATATGAGATCGAACTTAAACACATTGCAACAGCACATCTCAGCTCTTTGCATGTTCCTTGCACTGATGTTTGTGCCCTCTACGCTTTCAGCCAATAGCGACAACAGTCAGGCAACCGATGTCTATCTGCTCACGGCGCAAGACATCAACGGCACAACGGGCAATTATAATGTGCCCAGCCCTCACCAATTTGCCAACTCGTCGGGGTCGGTATACACCTATACCATCACGTCCATGCCGACTACGGGCTTCTCGTTCCGCATCGGTGTCAAAGGTTGGGACAAAGACATGCAACAGTACACAGACGGCGATGCCCTGACCATCGGCGGGAGCTATACGATCACGACAGACTGCTATGGTAAAGCCAAAGCCTGGAAGGTGAGCTATACCGAAAACGAATACAAAAGCCTCACCATCACCGTTGATTTGTCTACTACCCCCGTTGTGAAGATCACGGGCGTAAAAAATACTGGGGGGGGGCACTTCCACAACTTGCGCTCCAGGACTCTATATTGCCGGAGATAAATACGGTAAGACGGGGGACCAGTACATCTACAAGCTGCAACGCAACAAAGATAAGCAATACTATATTTCGCTCAATGCCATAAATGGGGCAGAATGGAGCAATGTACAAAGTTATTCTACCGGAAATGGCATTGACAATTATTATATCAGCACGATTGGCCAGACGTATCACTTGGTGTATATAGACGACCAAGGCAAAGAAACTGATTACTATCCTTCTACTAATGGCTACACATTGACAGGCAGTGATACCAACACAGGCAGCGCTAAGACAAACGGATTTTCTACTACCACAAACACTAATTGGGAGATTGGCGTGTTGAACAGTGCCGATAAAAATGGTGGTATCTACAATTTCTATGTAAACACCGATGTCAATGGCGTGCCGCAGAACTGGTATTATGAAGCCGACCAGACCAAAGTCGTGGCTTATGAGGTGAATGAATCCACCCATACCACCGACGCCTATCTCTACTGCACCAGGGCGAATACCACCGGGGCATATAATAAGAACTTCTTCGGTATGGTCTCTTTCGTCAAGGATGGCTATCTCTCATTTCTGTTTGCTGACAAGACTTATGGAAGGAGAAAGAATAGCACCGACGCCCATGACCAGGCTGTTGCTGCCGACAGCCCAAGTGCTATGCAATTCAGTAAGGACCACCTCGATACAGGTATCTACACAACCGAGTTCAACCCCACGCGTGACTATATTATATCCGGCGACATGAAGCCGTCACGCATCTTCATCATCGGTTCTGCCCTCAATTCAAATTTGAAAAATACCTTTACTGATTGGGATCCGTCCAATGCGGTTGAGATGCCATACAGCATTGAGGAAGGCTGCTACAAGGCTACGGTCACATTGAACAAAGATAAGCAGTTCCGTTTCCTCCTTGATCATAATCAGTCGGGCGTAGCTACATCTTTGGATAATAATTTTGGTGAAGATAGCAATAAGCCAGGTGCTGGTGGTGACACCGACTATAATAATAAGGTGCAGGTGGAATCTTCTTCTTCTTCTGCAGGTGAGAATATCGTATTCAATCCCGAGACGAATAATTACATCGTACGCTTCTATGTAGAGCGTAAGGCAGACAAGACGGGATTCCAATGGACAAACGACTACGGCATCTACCGCTATACAATAGAAAAGCCTGAGCGTCTGAATGCCACCATCACCCCTCCGACAGCCACCGTCAACTATGCTGCCTCGCTGACTCCGAAGGTCGGCGTGGTGGGTACAACCGCTGAGAAACGCAAATACGCCTTCACCATCGACGGCTCAGACCCGACCATCGATCCCGCCACCGGCGAGGGCACGGGCAAGACAGTCGTGAGAACATACGACTACGACGCGGTAGTGCCGACCAATGATGTCTACACCTTCTATATGTCGGCGACGGACCAGCTCACCTATCTCGACGTCGACGGAACGGAGCATACCCTCGACGGCAACACCGTCACCGTGAAGGCACAGGCGGTGCAGACCATCACGGAGGGAAGTAAATCTCGCCTCGAAGGCGATATCGCCACGGGCACCTATGTCTTCAAGACTGCCGGCATAAAACCGGCGGGCAGCTACACGATCAGTGTCAAGAACGACGATGAGACCAACTATAACGCCGGCATACCGTCGATCAACAAGGTGAAGGCTACCGTCACCGTCAAGAACGAGAAGGGCGAAGACGACGGTGTCGACGTCTACTACACCATCGATGGCACCGACCCCGTGGCAGTCGGCAATGTGAACGCACGCCTCGTCAACAAGGACCGTAAGATAAATGTCTACGGCATCGTCAACCTGGTACATGGCGCGAAAAACTATATCCGCGTGGCTATAGCGGGGTCGCCAACTATGAATGGAGACGACGGAAAGACGCACGCCTCCTGTGAATACGACCTGACGTGCAGTACCTCAGAAGGAGGATACATCAACTACCGCGATGGATACACAAATCCGAGCTTGAAGACCTACGGCGGCGACGGGCATATCGTCGTGTACATCTTGCCGTGGTCGTCGAATCAAACAACATATGCGCAGAAACCCACAAATCCTACACCTAAAAGTGTTGAGAACTGTACAAATTTCCGTGTTCCTTTCATCTACGCTTACGAGAATATCGACAAGGACGGTGTGGTGGAATCAAAAGCGCTCACACACGCCACTCACACCATTGACGTCTTGCTTGATGAGGTGTTTGGACTTCCTACCATCGAAAAAGGGGGCTCTAAGTGCTACTGGTCCTATGTCGACCTCGTCCCCGATAACGACGATAAGGAGGTGAATATCGAGATGGGGTATTACGACATGATAACTAATGAATTGAAACTCACCCCCGCTACCATTGCCAACGTGCACAATGACATGTTCTTAGAGTTTGACGTGGCGACAGGACAGATAAAGGATGTCACGCATAAGTATACCAAGGACTACTTCTACACCATCGGCGAGAGCGGCACGAAGCGCGAGGCTGCCAACCCCAAAGCCAATGAGCACTTCTTCTTTGTACAGGTGCCGGAGGCATGGACCATCAATGGCAACAGTGTAAAGGTCCTTCAGAACGGTACCGAGCTGAGCGGTGCCAATGTCACGGTACAGGGCAGCGCCGAGACCTCCTGTCTCTCAAAGGTCTGCAAGATCAGCGTACCGGCAACACTCGCTGAGGGGACCAGCCTCACCATCCAGCCGTATAATGGCAAAAATGGCAGCTCGCAGAAGTTGACGGTCAACTACGTGAATGGCGGATATTATTTCTATGAGTCGGCATTGCACTATACAAAAGATGCTCCGCTCGTCTTCGGCGCCGATGCCGACGACGACAAGGACCAGCGACCTAAAGGGCGTCGGGATGTCAACCATACCCTTGAAACACAGCCTGCGAAACGAGTGGCAGGAACTGGATATATGGGATATGGAGACTATACGTATTATCTGACACCGCATTGGAAAGACGGTTCCAACAATGAGGTGCCTACGACCAACGTCACAGACAACTGGAACGGAGAGTCGGCAACGGTCAACACCATCGCTGCTGGGACTACTATCTCGCAGACCGTCGATTTACACACTGCGGGTCAGGGTCTCTATACGGTACAGATGATTGTAAGAGGCAAGGAAGGTGCCAAGGCGACCCTACAGTTGGTTGGTAGCGATTATACTGTTAAGGGAGAGAAAAAAGGAAACTCCTCAGCCTCTGTCAGCAAGACGTTCGCCGGATACGATGCCCAGGGTACCGTCACCACCGACGGCCGCGTTGAATATCTGCTGAAGACAGACACGAAGAACGGATGGCAGAAGCTCGAGACGGTAGCGTCAGTGGGCAGCGAAGGAAAACTGAAAATCAGTCTGACAGCCGATGGCGGTGAGTTGCAGCTCTCCGACGTGACACTGCTATGTAATGCAAATACTCCTCCTGACGTACTTGGTGAAGATGATGGGAAACCCATCTACTATTATAGACCGACAATATGGACGACGGCTCCGACGGGCAAAGACGTCACGGAATATGATCTCACGGCCCGCCAATCTGCCAATGCCTTCAGTTTCTTCGACCGTGGCGACAACCGCAATGCGGTCATCTACGCCGACAAGAACACGGTGCTCGGAATGAGTGAGAACACGTACAACGTGGCGGTGCCGATATATGATGACTCAGAAGAATCTCCTGCGAAGCACGGAACGGTCTTTCGTTCTTCGGGTTCTGATCCTGGGAAGAGTGAGCCTGATTACTGGAAAGGCAAAGCCTTGGTATGGGAAGATGAACCGGACGCATGGGTTAACAATAACTCCTGGGGAACGACTGTCTATACAATATGGAACGGATTCCGCTGGAACAGAAAATTCCTCGGCACGACCACCGATGGCCCCGGCGCGAGGAACACGATCTTCCTGCCTTTCTCGATGAGTGAGAATCAGATAAAGGCGATCTTCGGTGACGGCGCAAAGGTATATAGTATCGAATCGGTAGATGCGCCGAAACTCAAAGTCACGGGAATACAGGCGACACGAACGAATCTCGAAACGTACGAACAGGAGACAGGAACGGAGGCCAATGTACCCTATATCCTCGAACTGCCGGAGACAAAGGATGGCGTGTCGTACGACGACGAATTGGATACAGAGTTCTCGAAGTATGAAAACTATTCTAACGCTACACTGATAGGCGATCAGGATCATCCTCAGGGTGAGTTCGTGGGCGTGTACAAGTATACTAACATCACGTCGAAGAGCGATGGAACTTACGATTACTATTGTTATGACGCCGAGCGCAACGGCATTTTCAACTTCTTCAGTAACGAGGGCGCTGACATCAAACCGTTCCGCGCTTATCTGAAGATAGACAGGAGTGCGGGTTCGAAACCTTTCTACTACTTCGTTGTTGACGAGGGAGGTACGACGGGCATCGATGGTGTGAGCGCCACGACGCTCACCGACGACGCACCGGTGTATAACCTTCAGGGACAGTTGGTCAGAAAGGCAGGACAGCACACACAGTTGCCGAAGGGCCTCTATATTCAGAAAGGCAGAAAATTCGTTCAGCAGTAAAAAGGAAGTCGATATGAAAAAGAAATATATCAAGCCTATCACCGAGTTTATAGTGACACAGCCAGGGGAGATAGTGTCTGATTCTTTAGTTCAACAACTGAAAGGAGGTCGATATGAAAAAGAAATATATTAGACCTGTCACCGAGGTTATCGTGACACAGCCAGGACAGATATTGTCTGGATCTGACACCGGAGCGCATCACGCTGCATCCAAGGAGAATGGGTCGTTCAATGATGGTGACGAGGACGACGGTACCGATAACACCGGTTGGGTGAGGGTCGGCAGTGTGTGGGACGATTGAGCTCCCGCAATTAATCTCTTATGTCTTGTGATAGTGCGGGCGGGGTCTTCCCCGCCCGCTTTTTTATCCCCACCCTAACCTGACGGTATTGATGTCCCCCACGTGCGGGCGGGGTTTATCCCCGCCCTCGCAGCTGCGGGGTATTTACATCAATTCTTGCTCGTTGCTGATAGGACAGGGATAAACCCTGTCCCTACGGCGGCTGAGTGCTGCAATGCAGCATACATCCAGTGCAGGGGAGGGCTTCATGCCCTCCCTCAAAAAATGTCCCAACCGATATGAAAAAACACCACCGATTTGATATGTGACCGCCGAAAAATATGTCGAACATTGTTTTAGGAAGGGCATGAAGCCCTTCCCTTGCACTTGCACCATCTTCGCTCGGGGAATCATAACATACATATCCATGCATCGATCGTACATTTACCCGGTGCAGGGAAGGGCTTTATGCCCTCCCTCAAAAAATGTCCCAACCGATATGAAAAAACACCACCGCCAATTTTGGAAAATATGTCGAACATTGTTTTAGGAAGGGCATGAAGCCCTTCCCTGCACTGGCACCACTGCAGCTCGGGGAAATGCGATCAATGAGACAAAGCTCCAATGGAGATATGGCTCATTCCAACAGCCTGAAAGAGTGGTAACTCCTGTACTCATACCGACATTAAATTCAGGGTGAATTTCTCTGATTTGTGTAGATGCATAAGGGCCTTTATATCTTCTTCAAATAAAGATACTTCGGATACCGCCCCAGCACAAACAGCGTGACGGGGCAGATCCATACGCTTCGATGTAAGTTCTCGAAACCAGTAGCGTCGTAATCGGCTCCATAGAAGAGATTGCTGTAGGTCTTGGTCAGAATACTATAACCTGAGAGGGAAATGGGATGTTTGCATGCTATGACTTCAACACGAATGGTTCGTTTGCCGTCAGCCAAGTAGCTGCATAGCTTGTCGGCACCACCGACCATCGCAAGGTTGTGGTGAGCGAACGGCCAATCAGGGAAGTCCACATACCACACTCCGTCGTCTTCACGATGGAATGCTAAGTCGTACTTGCTCCGTCGCATCATCGCATTTCGGAGCAAGCGCCCAATCACCTTTATTATATGAAAAACCTCATTATTCCATTCTGCCGTATTCTATTTCCTTGTCAAGGAAGTCGTAGACATAACCAGGGGCCTGGAAATAAAGGCCGGAGCGTGGATCAGACAACTTTTCATAAGTTTCAGAATTATAAAGCGTGTCCAAAGCATCGGTCATTGGCATCTTTCTCCGTTCCATAAGCATGACGGCGAGGTCGCGAGTCATACCTTCAAGCATATAATCGAAGTCCGTCATAGTTTTCTTGGATACTCTACTTTGCCCGTAATGAATTCCTCTTCAGTAAGATGAGGTCGCGATACATTAATCTTGTTTCCAATTTTTCGGAGATGTTTACATCTAAGGCACGGTATTCCCGCTCCTGTTGTTCCGTACTGAAAAACAATTTCAAACCATTGCGCTGATAGAAATCTATAAGACCTGGCTCGTTGTATGCATCAACTATAAGATGCCTACATCCGGATTTGTTATCATCGCTTGTAAACCATTGTGCAACGAAATCAATAATTTGAGGTCCAAGGTGTGCGTGCTGATAGCGTAAGTCTACACCTAATCTGCCAAGCAAAACTGCGAGATAGTTGATCAATCCCTTCGACTGATGAACTTCATAACCTATCTTTTTCTTGCGTGCATTAGGGAGTCTTTTAGTAAAAATGCTGGCGTTGGCAACTGTAAAGGCAGCGACTATATTTGTTGGAGTGTCTTCTGGAACAAAGACATAAGTCTTTCCGAACAACTCCTCTTGGTAATCAGAAGCGTCATTCAGAAAGAAATCATTAATGTCATTCCTACCACAATCAAAGTTGGAAAAATCCGTTTTCCCAGGTACAAGCGGTAGAAACACAAGATCATTCAGCGTCATTGCCTTTCATCTTTTCAAGGAAACGACGTGAACGTTCTACAATGCTCATGCACTTTGCCTGAGCATCCGCATCATACTTAGAGCCTGCAAGGTTTTTGGCATTGTATTCTGCTTCTTTAACGAAGCGGTCGGCCACCTCACCTGTAAGTACAGGTACATTACTTATCGCTAAAGCCATAATATTATCCTCCTTAGTTTATTTCTTAGTTGCAAAGGTACGACATAATATCCAAAATTCCAAGAAACGAAGGAAATTAAATTTATCAAAGTAGGCAGTTACATATCTATTTCACGTAGATATACTTCGGATACCGCCCTAACACGAACAGCGTGACGGGGCATATCCATACGCTTCGATGGAAGTCCTCGAAACCAGTTGTGTCGTAATCGGCTCCATAGAGGAGGTTGCTATAGGTCTTGGTTAGGAGACCATAACCTGAGAAGGGAAGAGAATGCTGGCTTGCTATGACCTTAACACGAATGGTCTGTCTGCCATCCGCCAAATAACTGCATAGCTTGTCGGCACCACCGACCATCGCAAGGTTGTGGTGAGTGAACGGCCAATCAGGGAAGTCCACATACCACACTCCGTCGTCTTCACGATGGAATGCTAAGTCGTACTTGCTCCGTCGCATCATCGCATTTCGGAGCAAGCGCCCAATCAACCTTATTATATGAAAAACCCTCATTATTCCATTCTGCCGTATTCTATTTCCTTGTCAAGGAAGTCGTAGACATAACCGGGGGCCTGGAAATAAAGGCCGGAGCGTGGATCAGACAACTTTTCATAAGTTTCAGAATTATAAAGCGTATCCAAAGCATCGGTCATTGGCATCTTTCTCCGTTCCATAAGCATGACGGCGAGGTCGCGAGTCATACCTTCAAGCATATAATCGAAGTCCGTCATAGTTTTCTTAGATATTTAATTGCCTTTTCCGTGCCAAAGAAATACTGAAAAGTAATTCCTTTCATGTATTTTAAATTCTCGAGGAATGTTTCCAGGGTGATTTCCTTGTCAAAGTATTTACGAACCTGTACACCTACCTTGTCATTGGCTATAGGACCTATGACAACATCGTAGTCGTGAATGCTCTCTCCTGTTTTTGATTGTCTGTTAGCGAAGATGAATTCTGCCCAATCCTTTGAGTAGCTATCAAACCTCCTTACTTTTAGCGTACCATCCGTCAATAGGCGCTCGTCAAAGTCATAGACATTGACAACTGGATTGCCGCCAATTTGGTAAGCCTTATACTCCGCAAGCCTTTGCGCCTGCATCCTGTCGGCACTGAGGTAGAAGCCACGTCCGAAATCTTTGTTCGGTTTAGACTTGGCAATGTCAATCTCCTTTATCTCCACTGTCGAACCGTGATATAGTTTCATACCAATGCCCCTCCGTGGCGATGACAGAAAGCAGTTAGGTCGTCAGTGACGTCTTTAAAGCTCAGCGTATGCATGACATCGTAGAATTTGTCGAGCATATCCATCCCCTGAAACCGTTTGAGATAGCGGTATGCTTCAACATGCGATAGTCCGTGGCGCTTGCCGAACTCGCTGATAGCGGCTATCACATACTCTACCTTGTCGCTGATGTCCGTATTATCCATAGTTGCTTATTTTTCAACAAAGATAAAGGAATATTTTCAAAGAAGCAAATGTAATGGCGAAAAAAGAATGAAAACAAATGGGAACGACTATAATCAAATGCCTATGAATGCAACTAAATCCAATGGTAATGGAGCAAATATGGAGCATATCGGGAAAAGAAAAATCGCTAAAGTCTTTGTTTATAAGGCTTTAGCGATTGTCGTGATGTAATAAAAGTACCCAAACTCGGCCTACCTCCGTGAGGACGACACGCCGCGCGACTTCTCAGACCATGAGGGGCGTGAGGCGATGAAGGCAAATATCCAGGAGAATACCGATATTCTTCTGACCGCCATCAACGACTTCACCACCTTCAAGAACGAACTTCTGAAGAGCATCCCTGAGAAAGTGGAGGCAAACCTGTCGCAGAAGCATGAGGCACTGCTCGAAAAGTTCTACAAGTACCGCATCTATTATATCCTCTCGCTTGTATTCTCCATTGCTTTCGGCACATGCTTTACTGTTCTCTTCTGGTTGGCCGGTGCAGGGAAGGGCTTTATACCCTTCCTAAAAACGATGTTCGACATTTTTCCTCTCGCTTAGTTCTTGGACTGTTATCAGCCATCTTCAAAATTTTTGTTTGCCTAACAGAAAGTCGTAGAGGCTTTCGACAAGAATGCCATTCTCGTTATAGCCCGAAATGTAACGGTCTCCGGCGACAATTACCTTTTGGAATCCGTCTTTGATATGCAATAGAGAGGCTTGTTCCTGGTCCATTTTCTCCTGCGAGGGTAATGCGTATGCCGACTGGATATACAGTCGCTCATCATGACGGTTGACGACAAAATCAATCTCGAGGTTTCTCCTTTTGAGATGACCCCTCAATTCCGCAACCCTACTAATAGTCTCAGGCCATTGCGGTCAAAACCGCCCAGAATGCAATTTCTCTTGTTCAAACTGGCTTTTTGCCATATCCTAACTGATATGAGCGTACAAAGCCCCCTTACCCCCATTAGGGATATTACATTGTTAACCTCCAAAACGTTTGGCTCATCCGTAGCTGGCGTTGAAAATGGTCCAGTAGTGCAACCATCTGTTCTTAGTGTAGATATTCAGAGTCCATTGCCTGGCGACACGGACCCATTTAGCCGGAACAACAATGAAGGCAAAGACAAAGCGCTTAAGGCGACTTTTCATGTCTATACCGGGAAAGATTGCGCTGACCTTTGACAACAAGTACTGATAGAAATTCTTCAGCATGGCGGTAAAGAGAAGGAACACCGTGTTGTCCTCCATGGTTGAGAACGGGAGATGAGCCCAACCGAAGTCGTTATTCTGAACGTCGAAATTTTTCTCGCAGGCGCCTCGCTGATTGTACTTGTCAATGACTTGTTCTTCAGTGCTGTTATGGTCGCTGGTCAGTATGGCGCGGTACATATATTCCATGCCGGGCAGGAACCGCTCTCCCTGTTCTGCGTCCATCTTGGTGCGCTGCACTACAAGCCGTAAATGCCAGTCGGAAAGGAATTCGGTGAATTCAAATGATGCGACGTCCATATCCTGGCCATTTACCGACGTGTGACGCCAATCCTTGCACTGTTCATACATCTGCCTGCGGTCAGCACAGCTGCTGGCACGGAGGTAAAACGTCTCTGTCCGAAGAAAGAGCTCCTCAACAAGTTCCTTGATGAACGAGCCGCAATCGGCACGGAACATGCGCACATAAAGTCCGTGAGCCTCGATATTGTCCAGCATGCGTGTCAGCTCTTCCACTTGCTCAAACTTGACATTCGAGTTGCCCTGCCTGTTTTCAATGCCGATTATCAGCGGACCGGATGTCATCACGCCCGGGAAGTAGCCGCGCTGTTTTTTATAGGAATACAGCGCGTCGCTTTTCTCAGCGGGGATGAACTCGTTGTCAAAGTCGACATCAATGCCCTGACCCTTTTTCATAAGGCCAAGCAGCAATGCCATGTCAAGCATCAAGGAATTTAGTTTCATGGCAGGATCATGCGCATATACGTTGCCAGCTTTACTCGTATAGGCTATACTCATGGCACTCAGCTCCTTCAGCCCACGGGCGATGGTGTCAGAACTTGGTATCCTCGCATCTGGGGCAGTGCTCAGATACTTGTTCAATATGGTTGTAATATCCTCTATGTGGTCACCGCCACAGAGATATATGCAGAATAGCGCAAGCATGATATCGCTGTACTGATAGCCATAGTTCGCACAGCGGAGATTAAGCCGCCCGTCTACCAGTTTGTCCAGTCCTGCGCGTTTAAATTCGTTCATAGCATAAAAAATTCCGCCGTAGGGGACTATGTTATCATATTTTATTGCTACTTTTGCCATGTCATTTAGAATTGAACTATTTTTGTTTTGACACCATAAAGTTAGTGAAAATTCTGCAAATGGCAAAACTCTGGGGAACTTATTGTTCCTCAGAGACTTATAAAAAATATTAATAAAGAATTACGCAATTAGTTGCGGAATTAAGGTGACCCTGTTCGTCACGCTTAAAACTTTCCACTTGTCCGACATCTACAGAGAATCCGTTGCGACGTAATTCATTGTAAACTACGTTCTCCATGATGTGGGTTGGTTCCAGTTGACGGAAATCGACGATGGCATTCCTTATCCCCACATCTTCAAAATAATACTTGGTTTCGGTGCCGATATATTTCCTTCCCTTGACATCATAGCGCAATGCCTCGCTGATGATAAATGCATCTTGCAGGCATTCGATATACTTAGTAATGGTGGCTGGGGTAATGTCTATGCCAGCGGCAGTTTTGAAAGTGTTAGCGATGCGACGCACATTGGTGCTCGACCCTATGATGGAAGCAAGAATCCGAACCAGTTCGCGCAATCCGTCGGCGTTTTTCAGATGGTTGCGGTCTATAACATCTTTGAGATATACGGTTTCAAAAATTTCACGCAGGTATTGTTGCTTGTCTTCCACCCTTTCCAATCCTGCCACAGCTGGTAAACCACCATATTTGTAATATTGCTCCAGCGCTTCTGCCTTCTCACCACCGACAACTTCATAATATTCAGCAAAGCTAAGCGGATGAATATGAATTTCCCAGCCTCGCCCACGAAACTCTGTGATGATGTCCTTTGAGAGGAATTTTGCATTGGATCCAGTCACATATACTTCCGCATTGGGCACACTGAGATATGAGTTTAGGACATCCTCAAACTCGTTGACAAGTTGAACCTCATCCAACAGAATATAATACTTGTCAGTATCGGTCATCATACTGTCAATATGCTGGAGAAGAACGTCTGGGTCGCGCAACCGCTTGTTCCTGCGGTCCTCCAAATTCACTTGGATGATATGGTCTTCATGGATTCCCTTCTCAATGAGTCTCTTCCTGAAGAGATTAAAAAGGAGGAACGACTTTCCGCAACGACGAATACCGGTAATGACCTTGATCATACCGTTTCCATCGGCATTCTGCAGCAGGTTCAGATAATGTTTTCGTTCAAATAGCATCGCTTTGGAATATATTTATGTGTCTTGACACAGATTTATACGGCAAAGATAGTGCAAAAGAGCGACATGTCAAAGAAAAAAGACAGTTTTTCTCTTTTCGTTGCATGTCCGAGTGCAGCCTATCTTATGAAAAGATAGCGCAAAAGAGCGACATGTCAAAGAAAAAAGACATGATTTTCTCTTTTCGTTGCATGTCCGAGTGCAGCCTATCTTATAAAAAGATAGTGCAAAAGAGCGACATGTCAAAGAAAAAAGATGGTTTTCTTTACATGTCAGAATATACCCAATTATCTTGCACGCTACATCTTGGGCATTCTTAGAGTGGGTTTAACTTCTTTTCTCGCAATAATCAGCGCGCAGAAGAGCTATAAGATGTTGGTGAAATAATCATTCTTATCAGACGCTATTCAATAAGACTCTGCCTGGGTCTTATCCTTATCACTTTTTGGCAGACTTCTTCCCGAAATGTTTCCCAAATGTTTCTCAAGAGAGAATGAAAAATCCCGTAAGCTCTTTATGTAAAAGGACTTACGGGATTTATATTGTACCCAGACTCGGGGACGCGAATACTGAATTGGAGCAAATGATAATGTATTTAGAAACGTTCAGAATTATCTATTATCGTTTGATTATCAACATGTTGCGTATATCATAACTTTCAGAGTCGTTCAGCCTTATTTGAAAATATTTGGGAGATATGGAGCAAATATGGAGCAAATTTCCTACCTTTGCAATTGTAATCATAACCCCTTATCACACCGACGATTATGACAATACGATTTCTTATCCGTACTTCCGTAAAGTTCAAGCCAACAGATTTGGAATCCAAGGTGCCGCTGTCGCTGCGCTTCAAGGAAGGCACCGCGGTTGATAAGTTCCTTGTCACGAAGATCATGGTCAATCCCAACCTCTGGGACAGTAAGAACCAGCAGATCAAAAGTCGCATGGTCTGCGATGAGGAGATGCGGCAGATGGTCGACACGGAAGTAACCACCATCCGCCGTTTCTTCGAGGACGCTTACCAGCACGACCGCGACAATATCGACAAGAACTGGCCGAAGCTCATCCTTGACAAGTATTACAATCCATCAAAATACAAGCAGGAGACCGTAGAGGAAAAGAAGACGTTGCTGTCACTCTATGACTATTACCTTGAGATGCATCCACTGTCGGACATCCGCATACGGAACAACCGTGTAGTAATGCGTGTACTGCAGCGTTATGAACTGTTCGTGCGCCTTACCCATCCGCGTAAGCGGAAGTTCACCTTATATATAGATGATGTGGATAATGCCATGCTTCACGACATCTGGAAGTATGTGAAGAACGAACATGTCTATCGCGACAACTATCCTGAGCTGTTTGAGGCCGCACCAGAGAAGCGACCGTCCAAGCCACGTGGCGAGAACACGCTCATCGACTACTTCTGCAAGATACGCACGTTCTTTCGCTGGTGCTACGACAACGGACTGACACAGAACCGTCCCTTCGATAAGTTTCACCTCGATGAGCCCGTCTATGGCACTCCCGTGTTTATCACCCTTGAGGAAAGGGACAAACTGCTCGATACCGACTTCTCTGATGATGCCCGGCTCGCCCTGCAACGCGACATCTTCGTTTTCCAGACACTCATAGGCTGTCGCGTGAGCGATCTTTATGCACTGACCCGTGACAACATCATCAACGACGCAGTAGAATATATCGCGGGCAAGACGGTTGACGGCAATCCACGGACGATCCGCGTACCACTGAACAGCATCAGTCATGCCATCCTTGACAGATACAAGAACAGAGAGGGAAAAAGTCTGTTCCCATTTACTACACAGCAGGACTATAACGAGGACATCAAGGAGGTATTTAAGCGTGCGGGGCTTGACCGTATGGTAACGATTCTCAACCCTACAACACGCCGGCAGGAGCAGAAGAAACTCTACGAGGTGGCATCGAGCCACATGGCGCGTCGCACTTTTGTAGGTAACCTCTATCTCGAGACCAAGGACAAGGGCTTGGTGGCAACGCTCTCCGGTCACGACCCTAACAGCGATGCCTTCAACCGCTACTGGGCTCCCAACGAAGAAGTGAGGCAAGAGATGATGGAGAAATTGGAGAGGGTAACCGAAAAGCCAGTGGAGCCCAATACGACTAAGCAGGCTTTCCCCCCCCGTTCATCCCGGTTCAATCCTCAAGCGACAGTTGGAATCCCATGGTTACAACACCAGGGACCTCTCCATGCTCATTGGCAGTACACCGGAGGCCCTTGAAAGCATTATCGCAGAGCAAAAGGCGATGACGGACAATATAGCGCAGGGACTTGAAATGGTACTCGGTGTGTCGGCTGGTATGTGGATGAACCTGCAAAGAGCATACGACCAAGCAATAAAATCGGAATGAGACGATAGAGTTAGCCATACCTGGCAATGAAAAGGCACACTTTCTTTTGCCGTTTCGCGTATTTCCATTATTTTTGCAACAGATACATACAGGCAGAACAGACGATTATGATAACGAAGGAAGAATTACGACAGCTCTTGAAGAGCACTGAGACATACCGAATAGAGCGTACAGTGTCCACTGGTAATAAAGACAAGTTCAGTGAGGCTATCTGTGCGTTCTCCAATGATCTGCCCGGCTCTCACAAGAACGGCTATCTGATAATAGGCGCTGAGGACGACGGTGAAATAAAGCCCGGCTTCAAGGTCACGGATGCCTTGCTGAAGAACATAGCTGCCCTTCGCTCGGATGGCAACATACTGCCGATACCGACCATGAGCGTTGACCGCTTCGCGTTCCCCGAAGGTGACCTGCTTGTCTGTGAGGTGCAGCCGTCGCCGATGACACCGGTCCGTTATCGTGGTCGTGTGTTTGTGCGTATCGGGCCCCGACGCGACATCGCTTCCGAGGACGAGGAACGAATACTGACAGAGCGACGTACGGCCAACATGGCTACATTCGATGTCACTCCGTGTCTGCGCGCCAAGCTGTCGGATTTGAATGTTGACATGATACGCAATGGCTACCTCCCCAAAGCCGTTGACGCTGACGTGTTGGCTGCTGACAACAGAAGTCTGGAAGAACAGATGGCATCGGTAGGCTTGTACGATATGGACAGTCATTGCCCGACAAACGCTGCTGTGATACTCTTTGCTCACCGTCCGAAACAGTTTATACCCGGTGCATACGTGCAGTACGTGAAGTTTGGCGGCAACGACAAGGCCTCCGACATACTCAATGAGCGTATGTTCACAAGCTGCTTGTTTGACTTGTTGCCCAAGCTCGACACCTTTACGGAGAACAGTGTCGTAACGACGAGGCCGGTGCCAGTGACTGCCTTTCGCGAGGAGCAAGTCGTCAACTATCCGCGGGAAGCTATCAGGGAGCTGCTACTGAATGCTGTCATGCACCGCGACTACAGTTCCAACATGCCGATACGCTATTACGAGTTCAGCGACCGTTTGGAGATAATGAATGCAGGCGGACTATATGGCAAGGCACGCCCCGAGAACTTCCCCCATGTCAACGACTACCGCAATCCCATCATAGCCGAGGCGTTGAAGAACCTTGGCTATGTCAACATGTTCAACCGTGGTGTGAGCCGCGTAAAGGAACTCTTCAAGGAGAACGGCAATCCGCCCATAGACTTCAATGTGGACAAGATCACCGTGTTCGAAGTGGTGGTGAAGCCGAACAGTGAGGTTAAGAAGGTAAAGGCTGGGCATAAAGGACGGAAAAAACTTATACCAAGTCAAACTGAATTCAATAAGTTGCTACAATACTGTTCTGTTCCAAGAACTATGCCTGAGATACTTAGCTTTATGGGGTATAGTGATAGAACTAAGTTCAGAAACAAATACCTTAAACCTTTGCTTGATGATGGCAAATTGGCGATGACCGACCCAGAACATCCGAGAAGTAGCATACAGAAATATAAGACTGTCTGAACTTAGTGCTTAAATAACTTGGTGCCTAAATCAATTTAGGCACTAAGTTCATATTCTCAACATCTTTGCTTAACACTTTCATTTTCAGCACTTTTCTAGCTTTTGTCTCTTTGTTTTACTTGGTCCCTTAATTCTTTTTAGGCACCAAGTTAGGGACCAAGATGAAATAAGCCTTTTATGACATAATCCTTTGGTATTCAGTTAGTTTGTAACTAATCATCTTAGCTCCACTTAATTTAGGGACCAAGTTAAGGCACCAAGATAACTGGCACCAAGTTGAAGCAGCGGCCTTGCCAGTCGCCTTCTTTTCAAAAAGAGTATGATTGCAGCAACATTGAGCAGTGTACATTGAGCCCATCAAGTTCTTCCGTCCGTCCAGCGCCCTCCATATCCAATGTCCACCAAACACCCCCGTCGGCTCCACTTGTGGTGAGAACCCGAATGTCCGTCACCGCAGCCGTGAAGAGTTCCTCCGCGAACTTGTTAATCAAGGCTACAACGTCAACCAGTATAGCCTATAATAAATGTGATAACTCACACAATAGCATTCTCACAGAGTAAAAGAATGGTTGTGTGAGTCTGCATTGTATGGTGTTGGCGGGCACAACTTCTTTTGAGAAAATGCAGTTCGCCCCCACAATTACGACCTCACAGCATGGGTCATGCGATTATTTAGTTATAGGCCGAATAGAATAACCAAAGTACCTGATGCCATGGTTAAAAACATTAATTACGCCTGAATCAAAAGCTATAGACCAAGCTCTATTTGATGCGATTAAATTAGGAGAACTTGTCCAGTATCCCCCATTGTCTCCAACCATAAACTTTTCAGTGTTATGAGCATATCCAGCTGCAGGCAAAAATATATGAGTGCCGTTAATTTTACTTGTGCCAAGTCTACCATTAATGCCACTATTATTATAATTTTCTACCCATTCCCAACTGCAAAAATCAATCAATTCTTGAGCTTGTACACCCGATGGAATGTGCCATTTATCACCTAAAATCTGGACTGCTGCATCATACTCCATTGACAGAAAGTTCATTCTGTTGATATAGTCATCCATTTTTAGACGGTAAATATCTAAATCATATGTTTCACAATTTCTTCCAATGTTACGGTTCTTTCATTTAAATTTTGACTGACATGGCATGATTATTGCTCAGCTCTCGTTTCTCCGCATAAATTCTATTTACGATAAAGGTCTGATAGCCAATAGGTAAAGTATCCCCTACCCAAGCCGGATGTAGCTTAGGAGTTATTATATATCCCTCAAAATTAACGACATCTACAGACTAAGAAGAGAAATAGCATAGGCCAAGCTGTTCTTGGCGTAAGATGCAATGGCTGAGAACTTGACTTTCAAGAGTTCTTTTCTCTTTCTGATTGCCTCTGGCAGGTGTTTTTTTGAGGCTATGGTGTAGATGATATAAACAAGTTTCTGGATCGAGTCCAAGTTTCTGGCAGACTTTGTTTCTTTTCTCTTTGTGCTGTCCTGGCTCATTCTTGCATCCAGCGTCCAATGCAGATTGTTCTCGATTCCCCAATGCATGCGACTGATTCGGTCTAACGTCTGTGCCCCTTCTTCCAAACTGGTTATATAGTACCTCGTCTGGTTTTGTTCCGTTCCGCTATTCTTTTCAATCGTATGTGTGTCTATTGTAACCACAGCCTTGACATTGAGGAATTTTTCAAGTGCCTTGATGCCTGATATGTCTGAATACACACGGCAGCGGCGTTGGTACAGCCTTCCGTGGGCAAGTTCCCACTCCGACTTCCATTCGTCGTTAGGACGCAGCGTAGGCACTGTGTCCTCTACCGACCATCTTGCTGCTTTCTGGTTGGCTTTCAGCGCAATAAGATAGTCAGCTCCCTTCCCGACGATGCCTTTGATGATAGAACTTTGGCACGACATGGCATCCGCAGTTATAACACATCCATTCATGTAGTCAGCCCGCTCAATGATTTTTGGCGTTGCCTTTATCTCATTGCTTTTCACCTCACACATTTCAGTGTCAAGCGGCAACCGATCGGTTACGCTGAAAGCGGTCACAACATCAGGAGAACGTCCGTCGCCAATTTTCGTACCCAGCATGAACTTGCCGTCAATTGCAATGTGCCGTCTGTTTGCTCCATCATGCTCCGACACGTATTTTCGTGATAATGTCGAAACCAAAGAGGCCAAAGTAATGTCGTCGATTCCACCTTCCATCCTGCAAAGTGTGGGCTCGGACGGACATCCCTTAGCAAGAATGCCGAGGTGGTCTTGCAAGTAGCTCAAATGGATCGTTCCAAAGGCCACAATGTCCTTGCGAGTCTCGCAGCCGCATGCCCTGGCCAAAATAACCAGCAGAAGCATGTCGGACAACTTGTGTTTACAGTTGCCTTTGTTCATCCTACGATAATCTGGTACTGAGTGGATAAAATTTAACAAATCTCGGCTCAGCAAATGCGGTTTTTCAACCGCCAAACTCTTAATCCCTTATAGGGAAGAAAAAGTTGCATCCGAGATGATAAAAGTGCGTAATTGTTTGGTTATTAGCTAATTATTTTGTATCTTTGCAGTGTAAAAAGAAGAGGGGGCACAAAGTGCACTAATCGCACAAATACCATAAACCCCCTCTTCAAAAATAAAAATATATGACAAAAGGTATTAAGAGCCTGGCGGTTGAGAAACCGCCTTCGGGCGTTTGTGCCTATCGTCACATTCATTTAAACGGATTACATTGTGACATATTGTCTTCTATGTCGGCTTAAATGAAAGAGCCCTTTTCCAATGTAACAGGCTTTGGTGGAAGTGTCACCCCAAGCGAAATAGCCTCCATACTCCGTCGATTTCTCGGCTCCAAGATTACATGAAGCCCATTTCGTTCCAGATGGTAAACCAAGTTCAATTATTTCCATATTTTTATTATTAAGTCTATGATATAAGCAATAATTCAAATGGTCTATGAAAGAATTCGTTTATTGTTGATTTCTTCAAGCCCTCCCAGATTAAAATCGTATAAGTATGGGGACTTATAGGACTTATACTGAGAAAAAATAGATTTTGTTTCCTTGTTAGGCTTTTCCCAGTTATCGTAGTGTCCTTGTGTCAATCTACAAATTTCAGCAAAAGATTCTCTACTAAAAGAAACTCTTTCATCTTTAAGAAACAAATCTCTCAAATAACCAGAATCATATCTTATAATTTGGCGTATAGTCTCCCCTTTGTGCCTTTTACTAAAAGGTATTACATCATCAATATCAAAAATCATAGTCTCATTAATTTATTATGTTAGTAAACATCGCTTTCATCTTTCAAGGAAACGACGTGAACGTTCTACAATGCTCAAGCACTTTGCCTGAGCTTCCGCATCATGCTTTGAGCCTGCAAGTTTTTTGGCATTGTATTCTGCTTCTTTAACGAAGCGGTCGGCCACCTCACCGTAAGTACAGGCACATTACTTATCGCTAAATCCATAATATTGTCCGCCTTAGTTTATTTTCTATGGATGCAAAGTTACGAGAAAATTTCCAAAGTTCCAAGAAATGAAGGAAATTAAATCATATTGGACGAATACAACGGTTACCGACCAATCTTGAATGCGGCTAAATCTAATTGAGATGGAGCAAATATGGAGCAAATCGAGAAAAGAAAAATCGCTAAAGTCTTTGTTTGTAAGGCTTTAGCGATTACCATGATGTAATAAAAGTACCCAGACTCGGTACGATACCGTACTAATCAACGGATAAGAAAAGAAAGAAAATGTAGTGATTATCAATTGTTTACAACTATATTGTATTTTCCGATGTTTTGCTATTTTGCCGATTTTTGCCGCTGAGGTGTTAAAATTAACACCTTATTAACACCCCAAATGGAGGAATCTTCGTACCTTTACGGCGTCAACATACAACAATCAGAAAACAACGGAAAAATCACTATGGCAGAGACAAGAGGCAAGAACAAGAATCTCATTGAAGCCGGCAATCCCCGCCTTCTGAGAAAGCCCGTCAAACAGGGCAAGGAGTATAGTCTATATCTGGAGTATCAGATGGGCTATAACCATGACACTGGTACATCAGTCCGCAAGAAAGAATCGCTCTCGCTTTATGTTATGGCAAGTCCAAGGACCGTCGGAGAGCGCCAGAAGGTCAAGGAAACCATTGAACTGGCTAAGAAGATTCGCTTCGAACGCGAGCAGGAATTTTTAGAGAACAAGGAGGGCTATCGCTTGAAAAAGGACAAGACGCTGAACTTCCTCGACTTTTATCAGGCTTACATCGAGAACTACGACAAGAAAGACTTGCGGATGGTACGTATTGCATACAACCGGTTTGTTGATTTTCTGAAAGTCTATCATCCGCTGATGGCTGAGTATATCAAGCCCGATGCCATCACGCACGATATGATGGTGAAGTTTGCCGACTATCTTCAGACGCGTAGTGTTGGCGAGGGAGCCAAGAGCATACTGCAACGGTTTAAGAAGGTCGTCCGCTTCTGTGTCTCTCAGGGACTGATGGCAAAAGATCCCTGTGAGGGAGTCAAGTGCATCGTTGACGACCAGGTGTTGAAGAAGGATGTTCTCTCACAGGAGGAGATTCAGCGGCTCATAGACACCCATTATCCAAGAGAGAAAGGAAATGTGCGCAACGCTTTCATCTTTTGTCTCTATACGGGCATGCGTTTCTGTGATGTCAAAGACCTGCGGTATGGCAGCATCGACTATGCTAACAGACTGCTGTCGTTTGAGCAGGACAAGACCAAGGGTCACTCCGCGCGCAGTTGGGTATCAATACCGCTGAACGACGGTCTGCTGACGCTTGTCGGCAAGCCCGAGGATTCCGGCAAAGGGAAGGAGGACCTTATCTTTGACCTCCCGACTTACGAGAGCTGCTGTAAGTCGGTTAGACGGTGGGTGAAGCGTGCCGGCATAGACAAGCATATCAGCTGGCACTGTGCCCGCCATTCCTTCGCTGTCAACATCCTCAACAATGGAGCCAACATCAAGACCGTTGCCAGTCTGCTCGGCCATAGCGGCCTGAAACACACAGAAAAGTACACGCGTGCCGTCGACAAGCTGAAAGAGGATGCCATTAACAGTCTGCCGGAGCTGAAACTTTGAAGGAACGTTGGGAAAATGAAAATAAAATCGTACTTTTGTAGCATTCTATGGCTATACCTATAAATATAGAGAAGTTGCTCGGCGGCAACACAGTAGAGAATAACCGCATCGAACTGAAGGGTGGATGGAATCCCGATTCCATCTACCGAACCATCTGTGCCTTTGCCAATGACTTTGAGGACAACGGCAGTGGCTATATTATAGTGGGTGTGGACGAAGACAATGGCAGGCCCGTCCGCCCGGTCAGAGGTGTTCCTATTGAGACCATTGACAGGATAGAGAAAGAAATGGTCGGCTTCAACAACCTTTTCGAGCCATTCTATATGCCACGGGTGTCCGTTGAGGACATTGATGGAAAGAAGGTCATTGTCATCTGGGCTTTGGCAGGTGACCGTCGGCCTTACAAGATTCCTGAGCATATTACTGCAAAGCACAAGACTCCCAAATACTTCATTCGTTATAACTCCAGTACTATCGAGGCGAAAGGGGAGAATGAAATGGAGCTGATAGAGCTTGCCAACCGCGTGCCATTCGATGACCGTGGAAATCTGACGGCAAGGATCAGCGATGTCTCCATGCTCCTTATCCGCGAGTTCCTCAATCAAGTACAAAGCAAGTTGCTTGACGACATAGAGGATGCCAAGCCTCATGACGTGCTTGAACAAATGGGCTTGCTAGATGGACCTATAGAAAGTGAACGAGTGAAGAACGTCGCATTGATGATGTTCTCGTACCATCCAGAGAAGTTCTTCCCCGGCACACAGATAGACATTGTTATATATCCGAGGGGCAAGGATGATGATCCCGACAACTTCATAGAGATTGATCCTATAAAGGGACCTGTCAATATCATTATACAAAAGGCTTTGGACTTCCTGCGCACGATGGTTATACAACAGCGTGTGCAGAAGGTGCCGACGCAGGCGGAGGCTATTCGGACATACAACTATCCGTATCAAGCACTAGAGGAAGCTGTTACCAACTCCATGTACCATCGCTCCTATCAGGAGCGAGAGCCGGTAGAGATCTCTGTCATGCCCGACCAGATAGAGATAATCAGTTATGGCGGTGCCGACCGCAGCCTTAGTCTTGACGCGCTGCGTTCCGGAAATCGTCTGCATGCCCGTCGTTATCGCAACAGACGCTTGGGAGACTTTCTTCATGAGCTTGGCTTGACCGAAGGCAGAGGAACCGGCCTGCCGACAATTCACCGGGAGCTAAAGAAAAATGGCTCACCTGATGCTTATATTGAGACTGATCCTGACCGTACATACTTTATAATCTCTATTCCATGCCACAAAGACTTTGTTACAGATGAACTCGTTGTCGATAAGAGTGGTAATGTCGTAGGCAAAGACTGGGTTACTAAGCTGGGTCACAACTGGGTCAGTGAAGATGACGCAGCTAAGGCAATAAATGCTATTAACAAGCAGTATAACACCGAGTTAGCTGCGTCAACAGCTGCGTCAATAACTGCGTCAAAAGCTGCGTCAACAGCAACATCAATTATTAGACTTTTAGATGCATTGCTTGTTAACGATTTCTCAACAAGGCAGCTCTTTTTAAAGGCTTCCATACCATATAACGATACAAGCAGAAAGAAATATGTTAATTTCCTCGTTGAGTTAGGATTGATAGATTGGGATCATTCCTTATCTAAGCGCAGCCCTAATCAGACGCTCCACCTTACCGATCTCGGCAAGGCCGTCCTGCAACGGATAAAGCAGAAGTAGACTCACATTATATTATTATCACATTATCCAAGACTCACATTTGTTATTAATCACATTATTCCATGCAAACCTACCTCGCACCCAAGAAGCGCCTGATACCTTTGCTTGCTGCCAGCATCATATTCTTACTGGCTGTTCTCCTTGTTCTCTTTTTGTCACCAAGCCATTTGCTTCTGGTCATTGACATAGGAATCCCAATTATCATTGCGGCCTTGCTTGTAACATGGTGGCTGAGCCACAAGCAACTGGACAGCCTTTACCTTATGATGAACAACGCAATAAAAGGAGTAAATTGTTGAGCATTAAATTATTAAACGGCTAAGAAACTTCAACATGTTTTAGCCGCATGTTAGAGGTCTCTCGTATAATGACTACATTCTGTGCCTGCTGTCACTATTCAAGATCTTCTTTTGCCACAAACTTATCCCCATAGAATCCTACATTCTGGAAAATCAAAACCTATTTCCAAACAATTTTGAGATTGTTTCTTATTGTGGAATAATATTCGTATTTTTGCAAAGGAAACGAAAACAGAACAACTAAATACAGATATGCCAACACTTAACTGGATAGGAAAAGACAAGGTCGTAGGCCTACACAACGATGTGCCATTCCATGTTTTGGAACATGGCTATGGCTTTACGGCTGATGGTGGCAAAACAGAAGTCGAGACCAGCAGCGGCAATAAGATTATCCATGGTGATAACCTTACCGCTTTGAAGTCTTTGCTCCCGGAGTATGAAGGTCGCGTCGACTGCATTTATATCGATCCTCCATACAACACCGGTAACGAGAATTGGGTATATAATGATAACGCCAACGACCCTCGCATCAAGCGCTGGCTCGGTGAAGTCGTCGGTAAGGAAGGTGAGGACTTGTCACGACACGACAAGTGGTGCTGCATGATGTATCCCAGACTGAGACTGCTGAAGGACTTATTGTCGGAACATGGCGTAATTTTTATTTCAATTGATAATAACGAAATTGCAAATCTCAAATTAATCTGTGATGAGATCTTTGGCATTGGTAATTTTGTAACTGATTTAATTTGGCGTTCTTCAGATTCTTCAAACCACGATGCAAAACAGTTTTCAGCTGATTACAACCACACGCTTATTTATTCAAAATGTTTCAAATGGCAGCCAAAGTTATTGGAGAGAACCGCAGATGATAATAGGCACTATAAGAATCCCGATAATGACCCTAATGGTCCTTGGTTTTCAGGAAACTTATCTTCGCCTAATCCCAGAGCAAATTTAACCTATGATATTGTGTCTCCTCAGGGTTTCGTTATAAAACCACCAAAAAACGGATGGCGTTGGAGCAAAGAAACCATGAAATCATATATTGATAATGGTGATGTCGTTTTTCTTGATGGTGGTAAACGAATCCTTAAAAAGACGTATTTGAAAGATCAGAAAGGGATAGTTCCTTCTGATATATGGTGGGATATAGAGATAACTGGTCATAACAGAAACGCAAAATATGAATTGAAGAAGATATTTCCAGAACTAAAAACATCTGAAATTTTCTCAACGCCCAAACCATCAAAATTCATAAAAAGAATTCTGGATATTGCAACAAATAAGGATAGCATAATTTTGGATTCTTTTGCAGGCTCGGGAACGACAGCTCACGCTGTTATGAAGAAGAATAAAGAGGATGGTGGAAACAGACGCTTTATTCTAATAGAACTTGGAGATTATGCAGAAAGTATAACAGCGGAAAGAGTCAAGCGAGTTATGGAAGGTTATGGAGATATTGAGGGTCTTGGCGGAGCCTTTGACTACTATGAGCTTGGCCCTACTTTGTTTGACAAAGACGGGTTCTTAAACGAGGAAGTGGGCGAGGACGCCATCCGTGAATATGTCTATTACTCAGAGACCCGGCAGCACCTCACCCGGCGGCGTGAGGAAAGCTCCAAATATCTGCTGGATACGTTTGGCGGTACGGCCTACTACTTCTATTATGAGCCGCACAGCATGACGTCACTCGATTTCAAGTCGCCACTGCATATTGCGGAAAAGGCCGACCAGTATATCATCTATGCGGATGTTTGCTATCTGCCTGATGACTACATGCGGAAGCATCACATCATCTTCAAGAAGATTCCTCGTGACATCAGACAATTTTAATTGGAAAAACTATGGGAGAACTATTCAATCTGAAAGATTATCAGCAGGATGTCCTTGACGATCTTGCGCTATATATCCGGACACTCAATCAGAGTGCCAATCTCAGTAGTGCCTTCGCGCGTTACTGGAAAGACAAGGCTGCTGCCAACGACATAGACATACACTATCACGACGACGTAACGGGTGTGCCGAATGTTACCATCAAAGTGCCTACAGCCGGTGGAAAGACTTTTATCGCCTGCAATGCTTTGCGTACTATCTTCGACGAACTTCCCAACAGGGAGCTTGGAAAAGTGGTAGTATGGTTTGTGCCCTCTGACACCATTCTCTCACAGACTTTTGCCAATCTCAGCAACAAAGAGCATCCTTACCGCCAAAAGTTAGACACGTTGTTCAATAATAGGGTATACGTTGTAGACAAGAGTATGGCATTGTTGGGCAATGGCATCAGTCCGTCGGATATTTCCGGCCAGCTGACTGTTTTCGTGCTAAGCGTACAGTCGTTTATAGAGAGGGTACAGCGCAATCACCGAGACAAGAGCTATCTTAACAATCCCCTTGCTTACCGTGAGAATGGTAACCTTGAAGGCTATGTCAAACAACTGGAAGCCTACTATAAAAGCGAGATCAACATAGATTCTGCTGATGAGAGTTCGCTCATAAGGTATATAGCCATGCTTCATCCTGTTACCGTCATAGACGAGAGTCATAATTTCACGTCTGATTTACGGGTAGACACTTTGAAGAACATCCATCCGTCGTTTATCTTCGACTTGACAGCAACACCGCGGGAGAATTCCAATATCATCAGCTACGTGGATGCCGGTAGGCTGAAAAAAGAAAATATGGTGAAGTTGCCGGTTATCGTATACAACAACCGCAATAAGGTAGATGTCATCTCTAATGCCATCGTCCTGCGTCGGCAGTTGGAGGAGAAAGCTAAAAAGGCGGGACTGACGATCGGCAGCTATGTACGCCCTATTGTCCTGTTCCAGGCCGAGCCAAGGACATCAGACGATACCCAGACATATGAAAAGATAAAGAGGATGTTGCTTGACAGTGGCATCCCTGAAAAAGAAGTCAAGATAAAAACTGCCAACGTCAATGAGCTGAAGGGTGTAGACTTGATGAGTGAGGACTGTCCGGTCAGATATATCATCACCGTCAACGCATTGAAGGAAGGGTGGGATTGTCCCTTTGCCTATATTCTCGCTACCATTGCCAACCGTACATCCAAAATCGACGTGGAACAGATCATCGGCAGAATACTCCGCCAGCCATATACTAAGCGGTTTGACGATGAAATGTTGAATATGTCGTATGTGCTGACTTGTGGGGAAAACTTCAACGAAACCGTTGAAGAGGTTGTTAAAGGTCTCAATCATTCTGGATACAGCCGTAGGGACTATAGGAAGGTGGATACCATTAATCGGCTAAAACAAATGCCCGAACATGGCAATTATGCTCAGACAGATTTATTCGAGGATTCGGAGCAAAGAGCCGCACAGACAGATGAGGCGAATGACCCAACTGGAGACATTGACATTTCCCAAATTAAAGATGCGGTTTCTACATCTCTATCGGATAATGTGCCTATTCAGGAAATCTCTCAACTTGCACAAACTCAAGGAGAAGATTATCTCCAGCAGATGAACCAAGAATCAGAGAATAAACAAAATTTACCACCGACAATGCGCAATGCACCACAGTATAAAATAAGAGAAGAATTCAAGGAAGTTGTCGACTCTATAGAACTTCCCAATTTTAGTGTCCCTGTCAGTGAAAGCGACTTGTTCATTGCTGCGGCAAGCGAGTTGCACGCACCGCTATCCAGAAAGTTCTTGCTTAAGGGCTTTGCTTTGGCAGAGAAGGATAAGGAGATTTCTTTTGATTTAAATCTCGAAGCACGCGCCCTGGATATAGAAAATCGAGGTAGAGGTGAAACGTCTATCGTCGCAACCACACTTAACAAGTATCAGCAACAGGCTTTACTTTCTGTAATGTCTGCGGGAAGCCATGAGACTAAGTTGGCAACGATAACAAATAATGTCGTCAATATGCTGAGCAAGGATGACGAGGTAGGCGCTAAGGATCTGAGGGATTACATTAACAGTGTCCTTAAAACCAAAAGTGATGCGGAATTGATGCGTATGGCAAATATTCTACCCAGTGTGTCGGAAAGGTTCAGAATAAAAATTAAAAGGCTTAAAAATGATTATGCCCGCCAACGCTTTCAAGATGTATATGATGATGGTACGCTTTCAGTAAGACCAGACTACCATTTCCCGGCTACCATTTCGTGTGTCTCGCAAGCTATATATCCAAAGGGTTTGTACGAGGTTGAGGATGGTAATATGGATAATTTTGAGAAAAGGGTGATTGATAAGATTGCCAATTTAGATAACGTGCTCTTTTGGCATCGTAATCCTTCGCGTATTGGGTTTAAGATTAACGGTTACGTGAACAATCATTACCCGGATTTTATAGTGGTGACTAAGAAACGGAATGTCATACTTGTAGAGACCAAGGGACGACAGTTGGACGGTTCTGACAGTGAATACAAAATAGAAATAGGACGCAAATGGGATGCCCTTGCCGGTCACCAGTATCATTACTTCATGGTGTTTCCTGATGATGCCAAAGATCCATTGAAAGATGCAATGGCAGAAAGCAGGCTGATTAGTCTATTGCGGAACATGTAGAGGATTGTAAGGACGATTGCGAACATTGCAAGAAAACCTGCAACTTTTGAAGGTACTCTTCATACTTCTTTCCGATTCTTGTCCGGCATTAACGCCTTATTAACACCCTGAGAAAGAAAAATCCCTTGTAAATCATTGATTTACAAGGGATTTATAGTGTAAAGGTGTACCCAGACTCGGGCTCGAACCGAGATGCCTTGCGGCACTGGTGTTTGAGACCAGCGCGTCTACCTATTCCGCCATCTGGGCCAAAAAGGATGGATAACGAATGAATGTGGATGCAAAGGTACAACAAAAAATGAAAATAAACAATAGGTTATGAGAAATTTTATTTTTAACTGCGGAAAAAACGTGTGGTTGATGATGATAACGAAGTGTGGCTGCGGGTTAGTTTGGTCGGATGGAACGCAAAAGAGGCAGAATCATGACAAGAGGAATAATGAAAGAGGGAAATTAAGGAGAAAATAGATGATGATAAGGAGGGAAACAGATGTGGCAGGAAGAGGAACAGAGAGGACGAAGAGGAGAAATAGAGAGGACAGAGAGGAGAAATAGAGAAGACGGGGAGGAGGAACAGAGAGGACGGGGAGGAGAAATAGAGAGGACGGAGAGGAGAAATAGAGAAGACGGGGAGGAGGAATAGAGAGGACGAAGAGGAGGAATAGAGAGGTGGGAGAGGTAGAATCGGCGGACGGGGAAGGCGTGGAGGGGATACGGAGATGGACGAATTCGGGGACGGTAGAGGGAAAAAGGATGAGGGTGGAGAATAAGATGATGGGCGACAACAGACTGGATGAAAGGAAGAAAAGGACAGTAAAGAAGACAAAAAGCAGTGATTGACGATGTAAATAAAATTCAGAATGAAAGTTTGCTTTTAACAATCTTGTAACTCGTTGAGAATCAAACGGTTTGCAAAAGATGCCATTTGGCGTTGCGAAACGGTCCGTTTTACAACGCGAAACGGTCCATTTCGCAGGCTGAAACGGACCGTTTTAGAAGCCGAAATGGCACGTATTGAAATGCTGTAAAAATATTTCAGCAGTATGATTGATAATATTTGAGGAATCGAGACACGTCTGCCAACTATGCCGAACATACACAAGACCGCACCCAAAGGGATAAGCATTAAGGGCCACAACACATAATTATGATTGCAATGGCACAGAATGAGATTGTTGGAAGTGGACGTCTGGCGGTGGAAAAGGTGCGCAGCCTAACGTCAAAACGGTCCCCTCCGAAAGCCGAAAGGGACCGTTTTGAATGCCGAATTGGCACATGTAGAAAAGCTAAAAATACATTTCAGCCACGTGATTAATAATATGGGAGGAGGCGCAACACATCTATCAGCTACGTGGCAACCATATTTAACCATATCCATAAGTATAACCAAAAAGCGCCCCCTCCATATTATTATGATTGTGTGGCCACCGTCGTGACAATCACTTCAGATGTGGCCATCCGTCTTTCCATTCAATACTCCTGACGACGAGGACTGGCTCACCATCGGGAACCTTATATCCATGGCAGATAAAGACATCGCCACGGCCGAAATTGTATGCCGCACAATGGCCTGCCGCCTGGAAAGTGGTCTTATCGCCCTGTATGACCGGATAGCCGCCGCCGTCGGTCATGTCGATGCCGCGGTCGTCGCAGTAAGGTCCTTCGACGTTCCTGCTTCGTCCGACGACCACCCGGTAGGAGCTTTGATCGCCGAGACAGCAGTAGTCCCAGCTGACAAACAGATAATAATAGCCGTCATGATGGAAGATGAACGGGGCCTCGATGGCGTTATATCCGGCCTCAACATCTATTTTTCCACGTTTTGTCGTACGGGCCTTAGCAGGTTTTGAGCCCGCGCCATTGGCATTGGCGCTGCCGCCGTTATCTGACGACGACGCATCGGTGCCACCATCAGACTTCTTCTTTCGCGGGTTGAACGCCAACCGCCGGGCAATGGTGCGGGGGCTGGAGCCTTTCGCCACATGCATTGTGCTGTCGAGGCGAACGAGCTGTATGCCGTCCCAGAAGGAGCCGAAGACGAGCCGCGGCAATCCATCGTCGCCGACAGTGAAATTCGGGTCGATGGCATTCCAGTTGTCGCGCCCCCCTCGCGAGGCAATTATACAGCCCTCGTCCTTCCATCCGCCGGTGTCGGACAGGCGGTCGTTCGACAGCAGTCCGATGGCCGATATGTTCCGTCCGAAGGTCGATACCGAGTAGGCCATGTACCACCTGCCGTTGAACCGAACGACATCCGGGGCCCAGACATGATTGCGGAAACCCGGAACGCTGTCGCGGGTCCATGCCGGAATCTTCCCCGAGAGTGGTCCTTTGCTTTTCAGTGTCCACGTACGCATGTCGGCGGAGGTCATTTCCTGAATGTTCTCTCCTGTCGAGAATAGGTAGTAAGTGCCGTTTTCGTAGGCCATGACGGGGTCGTGGACCATCGGTTCGGTGGTGTTGAAAGAGGGAGTGGCAAGAGTCAGTGCCACCCCCAACAATGAAGCCAGAATCATTCGTCTACCTGTTGATATACTTTCGGCCGTTTTCTATGACCACACCCCGATAGTTGCGGTTAACCCTTTGTCCTGCAAGATTATACAAGGCTGACGACTTAGCTGTCCGGCTGTCGCTATTCACAGTCGTGATACCGGTCGGCACCAAAGTCGATCCGTCGATATACGACTTCTCGTTGACGAAGAACAGCGTTGTCTGCTCGGGCGCATCAGTGATATTCGCGCTGAAAGAGTAGTTGTAAACCTTCCCTGCCGCAGTGGTTATCGTCGAGGTCATGGTGAATTTTCCGTCGGTAGCGTAAGCACACTTCATATCGACGAGCGATCCGTCCATATCATCCTTGAAAGTATCCCAGTTGAATGCGCTCGACTGGTTGGCGGCATCGTAGCATGTGCCCCATCCATAGTTGTCGTTGCGCAGGACAAAGTACTCGGTGTAGCCAGCAGTATTGCGCTCACCATTGGCAGCCACGAGACACCAGTTGTCCCAGTTCTCGGCTTTGTCGCTGTAGTTGTAGAACTTGAACTCGGCGTCGGTGCCCTTCTTCAGGGTGTAATACTGCTTTGAGAAGTTTGTCCACCACGCTGCGGTGAGGTCCTTCTGCTGCGACTCGGGGTAGTAGACGGGTGTCGAAGGCTTAGCGTTCTTGTCGACATACAGGCTGTATTCCTTCTTATACGCATATCCGTCCTTGTCGATCTCGACCGTCAGCGTGACAGGTCCCTTGCCGGTTATCTCGCCGAAATCGGAGTCGAACACATTCATGTCGCTCGAAGTCCATTTCACCTTTGTACCAAGGTATCCGGTCTCCGGCAGGTTCACATTGCTGTTTATTGTTGCTCCGTCCTGGAACGGGATATTAAGATGGTCGAGGGTATACTTTATTGCCGGTTTGGTGTCGGCCTTGACGGCCCACACTTCCTGAGCGAACGTGTAGCTGCCCTGCCCTACTCCCTTGCTTCCGCTGTTATCGGAGAGTGCTGCGATGGACAGCGACGGGATGTCGGTGTAGTCGGTTGTTTCCTTCACGAGCACACCCTTATATTCCACCCCGTTGACAGTCAGGGTGATAAAGTCGGTACCGGCCTTTCTCGTCCACTTACTTGTGGAGTTGACACCGCTGCCAGCAGCGCCGGTGATGGTGCCGTCGGCATTGAGAGTGATGTTGACCGGTTCCTTCAGCCGTGCCGTTGTGGCCTGGTCGGAACTTGACACCTGAGCGTGGCTCTGGTTGTACTGATGACGGATAAACTGGTAATCGCCGGGAATTTCGGCATCAGCGACCGAGGCCGTAGAAGCAATGGCACTGTTCGTGGCCGTACTGCCACTGAACTCATACGGCGATGCGACGAGCCATCCGTCCTCGTTGAGGAAGAGCTGATGCACCCTGACCTCGTGTCCGTAGGTTCCGTCGTTGAACTTGGTGTGATAAACCACGAATGCGCGGCCCTTGTCGTCGACAAAAGCCGAGTTGTGTCCCTGGGCCACTTCGCCCTTCGGCATCGTCTGCCACTGGTAGCCATCCATGAGCAGTACACCACGGTTGTCGGTGGCATGGGCTCCATAGTTCAGGGCGTAAGACGTAAAGCGTGCCGATGTTCCGTTGGCATCGGTGAACGGACCTTCAGGACTTGTCGACCTGAAGATACGTATCTGATAGCCCTGGCTCGGGTTCAGTCCGCCGTAGCTAAGGAAGAGGAAGTAGTAATCGCCTATCTTCTGCACATAGCTACCCTCGCCCGAGACGTAGCATCCGCCCGCAATCTTCCGGCCGAAATACGGGTCGGAGGTGCAGTTCTGGTCGGCAGCTCCAGGTGTCGCGACTGTTCCGTTGACCTCATAGTCGTATTTGTGGGTATAATCACGCAGTCCCGTCTGTGCGTCGAGTTTCAGTTCGAATATTCCTCCCGACCACGATCCGTAGGTCATCCAGAGGTTTCCGGCATCATCGTAGAACACACAGGGGTCGATACAGTTTGGCCAGTAGTCGCCCCAGTTCCGGATGTTGTAGCGCTGCGGCAGCGCTGTGGCTCCGGTGGCTATGGCGAGGTCGGTCTTTTTCCAGTCGTCGGCCTTTCCATATCCGTTGTGGTCGAAACGTCCCGAGAATCCCGACATCACCACGGGAGCCTGGTATGTCCACGGACCTTTGGGGCTGTCGGAGGTGAACATCACTATCGACGAGCACCAGTTGTCGCCGTTGAGCGACATATACAGGCACCACTTGCCCATAGCCGTATTGTAGATGATGTCGGGAGCCCACTCCATGCCCTGGACGCTGTTGCCGGTGTACTGCCATGCATGGGCATCGAAATTGGGAAAGTTAACCATGTTACCCTGGTAGTCCTTAACCTTGCTCACAGTCTGGGTGGAGTACGCATTAGCGAAATTGATGAGAGTGCCGTCGCTGTTGGCAAAGAGGCTGTTGGCCGTTCCGGCTGCCTCGCCTGCGCCCCACGACGAATCCCAGTCCTGATAGTTGCTTGCCGCCGTCGTACTGCCGTGGCCGAGGTGGGAGCCATAGACATAGTAGACCGGCGAGGCAGGATTGGTGACGTTGTCGACGACTATCGACGGGTCGTGACAGCTCACACGATGGTTGTACGTTCTCGTCGTGTAGCTGTCGGCGATATCGGCATCGGTGAGACTGTTCTGTGCCATAGCCGGCATCTGCATTGCCAGAGCCAATGCTGAAAGAAGATAAAAATGATTTTTCATATTTTTGTTGCTGTTATTAATAATCAAAGCCCCTGCTGTAGGTCTCCGCCTGGCGAAGGCTTACGGCAGGGGCTTGGTTTATCCCGTTTACACGGCCATTATGTTAGCGACGGTAGCGTGGTGCACGGTGGCGCGGAGCATAATGACGCTTGCCAAAGGCAGTGTTGCTGAACACGAGGTGGCAGTTGTCGACGGTGAAGTCGACATTGAGGTCGTTGACGTCGACGGTGCTTAAGCCAAGATAGTACTGCACGTAGGTCTTTCCGTCATTGCCATTCATCACAGCCTGCACGTCGGCGGTTCCGTTACCAACGTTTGTCACCCAGACATTGACCTTAGCGCCGTTCATGGCAGCGAGCCAAGCAGCCCAGTCGCTCTGTCCGCCACTGTTGACGGCAGTGCTGTAACCGTTGCCCCAACCGTAGTTGTCGGCACGTACGACAGCATATTCGGCGAGAGCCGAGTTGCGCAGAACCACGCAGAAGTTGTTCCAGTTGTTTGCACCGGAGGTGTAGTTGGTGAACGAGAACTGGCGTGTCTCACCCTGCGGAACATTGATGTCGGCGTTAAGATGTGCGCCCCACCATGCCGTAGAGTTATCCTCTGCACCGAGAACCGTAGGACTCGGGGTAGCGAATGTCGAAGCCGACTCCTCAACGCGTACTCGTGTCGTTGTCGAGACACCATTGGATGTTGAGATTGTAACGTCGTGGGTTCCCGCTGTAGCCGGAACTGACGAGAATGTCAGTGTCGAATTGTCCATCACCCTCTCAGTACCGTCCTTGAACGTTCCCGTAACCTGCAGGCCTGACGGGTCGAAGGCCAGTGTGCGGTTGGTCATTCCCGTTGTTGCCGGTGAGGTGTAGACGTAGTATTTTCTATGTGCCGGAGCCTCAGTAACCTTTATCTCCAACGGCATATCCGACACGTTGAATGTAGCCCTTGCCGATATCGGACTTGCAGCGCTCTCACCCTTGAAGGTCTTATTGTATATGACGACGAGTGTCTTTTCACCCTCTGTGTCCATATCCGGTACGGCGACGAAGTAGAGCTCGGATGCCGGCACCTCCTTCGTTACTCCTTCCTCGAAGGTCACCGTAGCCGAAACGCCCTTCATTGCACTGTCGAGCGGTGTGTTGAGCTGTACGTTCTTCGGCACGTTATGGAGCTCCATCGACAGCGGATTCTTGTCGGCAGCCGACGTATATCCTCCTATTGGTTCCACATTCGATGCCAGGAAGTTGATGTAAGAGCCTTCCGGCACGAGGAAGCACCGGATCTTCTTGTCGGCAGGATCGCTGTTGAGATTTGGCAGATGGATAGGCTCGAGAAGAGTCTTTGTCACCGTTCCGTTAGTTATCTTGATGCGGAAGGTGTCGGGCTTTGTGCGGTCGACGGTGAGTGTCACCTTACCACCGAGCTGCTGCAAGCCAGCATCCTTGTTGTCGACAGGCGACATCACCTGCGTACTGTTGGCATACTTGAACCACAAGTAGTTACCCCACTGTGAGTTATAGGTTGCCGAGTCGCCGGTGTAATCGAAGCGGAAAGCACCATACTCGGTATATCCGGTGCCGCCACGGTCGACATCATTGGTCACGACAAGGGCGAAATTCTTGTAGTAAGTATTGTCATCGGGGTTGATGCTGAGGTTGAACTGAGCGTCCCACCGCTGTCCGTCGTCCACCTGATAGTACTTTGAGAAGGCCGTCCAGAATCCCGACGTGAAGTCGGTCTTTCCGATGGTATATACATCCTCGTGCATACCCACGAGCTGCTCCTCCTGATTCTGGGAGTTCTTTGCGTTCTCGATGGAGTCTATCTTCTGCGAAAGCCAGTCGGGAGAGTCCACCTTATATATATCGCCTCCCTCACATCCCGTCAGAGTCAACAGCCCCAGGGCTGCCGTACAAAAGACTGATGCTATTTTGTTTAGATATTTCATCGTTGTGAAGTTTAAAATTTTGATAGTTGTTATTTACCGAGTTCGACAACAGGATGCACCGTCCAGCCGTTCTTCTGGAAGTAACCGGCATTGCTGGTACTGTTGTTTGCCGAGTTGCCGACGAGTTTCGGATTCTTGTTTGTCAGCGTCTGGACGATAGGCTCAAACTCATGTCCCTGGACGTAAGTGTCGAACGACGACTTGAGGTTCACATTCGCTGAGTCGATAGCCGAACCGATGTCAGCGTGTTTCACGTCCTTACGGAGCCACTCGTTGAACTGAGCGTTCGACCACTGTTCCTTCTTTATTCTCGGGAAAGTCTCGTGATCCTTGAGCTGGTTCTGGCGGTCCTGAGTGAGATAGAATCCCCAGCGGATGAGGTCGAAGCCACGTCCGAACTCACATCCGAACTCCTTCGGGCGCTCAACGTTTGCGATCTGCTCGAAGAGCTTGTCCTTTGTCGGGAAGTCGGAGAGCTTCAGGTCCTTGAGATGAGCACGCTCGCGCACCTGGTTAATCCAGTCGATAGCCTGCTGTGTAGGACCGTTGACCTCGTTCTCGCACTCAGCAGCGCGCAACAGCACGTCGGAGTAGCGCATCAGGCGCAGGTTGATACCGCAGTGAAGACCCGTTGTAACAGAGTTGTAGAGTCCTGTGCGCATGTTTGTCCACTTGGCGATAGGCAGTCCACCATAGTTATTGTTAGTGCAATACTTCGAGCTGCTTGTCAGCTTCTTTGTGAACTCCATGTTGCCGAGGGTCTGGTCGTTGCTGTCCCAGTCGGCCTCATAAGTGCCAATGGTCCAGTAGAGACGCGGATCGAGGTGTCCGTCGGTAGTACGCTCACTCTTGAAGAGGTTGTAGAGCCATGGCGATGCCGACAGGTCGGCCCATCCACCATCATCACCGGGAGCGAAATTCGACTCGACGGCATGTCCCTGGGTAGCGTTCTTACTCGTGTTGACAGGTGTCCACTCATCGTCGGAACCCTGAGTGCCATAATCGAGGAACTGAATCTCGAAGAGACTCTCGTCGTTATTCTCGAATTCAGAGCCCTCACGGAAGTTATCGCCATAGTTTGCCATCAGTTTGTAAGAGCCGTACTGACCGCCGATGATAGCCTTCAGCACCTCGAGGGCCTGGCTGTACTTATGGCGCATCATCAGAGCACGTGCATAATAGCCGGCGGCAGCACCGCATGTGGCGCGTCCTTTGGCCCATTCGCCACCCTCATTGCGCGATGGCAGAAGGGTCATAGCCTCGGAGAGGTCCTTCTCCACCTGGTCGAAAACAATGTCGTACTGGCTTTCGCCGGTCGAATCGGCAGGTGCGTTGGAGGCATAGAGACCATCGAGCGACGAATACTGGCTGTAGTCAGTCAGCAACGGCGGGTTCTGGAAGTATCCGGCGAGGGTGTAATACGACAGACCCCGGATGAAGAGCAGCTGTCCTTTTATTCTCTTCATAGCCTCAGAGAGTTGGGCGTCGTCATTGCCGCACCGCGACAGTCCGAAGTTACAGACGTTGATAGCATAGTAGTAGTCGCGCCATATCCACCAGTCGATATCTCCGGTGGCCGGATTATCGTAGTCGTCGAAAGGCATATACCACACCTGTGACGAGTTCCACACCTCATCGCCGCGCGTGACGTCGATGGTGTAGCCCACACGGGCGTTGGTGCCCTCCATGCGTAAGTGATTGTATGCAGCAATGACACTCTCGTTCAGGTCGTCGGCGTTGAAGCCGAAGGTGGCCGAAGTCTGCTGGTTAGGATTCTCCACGTCCAGCTTGTCATTGCACGATGTCAATGTGCCAAGTCCTAAAACCAGGGCAAGGAAAATTTTATTTAGTTTCATCTTAATGAATTCTATAGGTTTATTAGAAAGTGAAGTGCAATCCGCACATGAACGTACGTGGTGTCGGGAACGAGCAGAAGTTGTATCCCGGAGTGAACGTACCGCCGGCGAAGTCGACGTTATAGCCCTTGTACGGAGTGATGGTGAAGAGGTTCTGAGCCGACACATACAGTCTTACGTTCGACACATAGCCATCGAACCACTTATTAGGAAGAGTGTAACCAAGTTCTACGTTGGCGAACTTCCAGTACGAAGCGGCCTGAATCTTTCTTGAACTGAAAAGGTCGTTCCAAGCGAGAGTGGCGTTGTTGGCTGCGTAGGTGCGCGGCACGTTCGACAGATAAGTTCCGTCGTCCGACCACTGGTTGGCGTTGAGCATAGCCACATCCTTGTTGCCGTAGCCGTAGCAAGAGTTCAGACTGTTGTAGATATCGTCCGACACGTGGTAGCCAAGGGCTCCATAGGTAGACAGGGTGAAGTCGAAGTTAGCATATTCGAGGCGTGCGCTGATACCGAAGTTCACCTTTGGCAGGCCACTGCCGAGGACAGTCTGGTCCTTATCGTCGATGACACCGTCGCCGTTGACATCCTCATAGTAGCAGTCGCCGACATTGGCACCGGGCTGATAAGCCGTCGTAGCACCCTTCGAAGCGGCATAGGCGTTGAGCTCGTTGAGCTGTTCCTGACTGCGTATGATACCAGCGTACTTCCAGCCATAGAACTTACCGATCTCCTGGCCCACCTCTGTGATATATGCTCCGGAGATGTACGACGAAGACGTGAAGCCGAGCTTCTTAACCCTGTTGCGCAGAGTGCTGAGGTTGGCGCTGACCTCCCATTTCAGTTTATGGTCGCGGTTGCGGTATGTTCCCGAGAACTCCCATCCGCTGTTGTCCATCGTTGCCGCGTTCATTGTCACCGACGTATTTGCCACACCGGCATTTTCCGGCACCGGAACACCGTAAAGCAGGTCCTGAGCGCGGTTCATATAGTACTCGGCAGTGAACTCCAAACGGTTGTTGAACATAGCGAGGTCGAGACCGATGTTCTTCGTAATCTTCTTCTCCCAAGAGATATTCTGGCTGACGAAGTCGGAGATAGCCGAACCGTACACTACATTATTGCCGAAACTATAGCTCATATTGTTACGTGCCATGGTTGCCATGTAAGCATACTCACCGATATTCTCGTTACCGAGCTGTCCGTAGCTGGCGCGCAGTTTGAGCATGTTGACGATATTCTTTGGCACCTTGAAGAACGGCTCCTTATCGATACGCCATCCCAAAGATACTGATGGGAAGTTGTCCCAGTGGTTATACGTTCTCGTGGTACCGTCGCGGCGGATGATAGCCGAGAAGAGGTACTTCTCGTCGTAGTTGTAGTTCAGACGGGCGAAGTAAGAAGCCAGAGCGTGCTTGTACTCATACGAGCTTGCGTTTCGCTTAGCACCGTTCTGCAGTTGCAGGAAGTAAGGCTCCGTGAAGTCGTTGGCCCATCCTGTGAGCAGGTCGGTATGCTCTTCCTCGTAGGTGATACCGCCAACGAAATTGATGTTATGCTTACCGAATCTGCCATCGTATGTAATAGTATTCTCGGCGAGGGCGTCGCTGTAGTCGCGCGAAGCCTTTGTAAGCTGCTCGTTAGTCTTTGCAAGATACACGCGGTTCGACTGTATCCACGATGGAATCCAGGTGAAGTCCTTGGCGTGAGTCTTACTATAAGAAAGGTTTATGCGATATGTAAGGTTATGATTCTTGAGATTGAGTCCGAGCATCTTTAAGATGTCCACATCAGCTGTTGCCGTTCCGACGAAACGGTCGACGCGTGTGTTTCTCTTCAGCAGATTATTGACGAGCAACGGGTTTGAAGCCGAGATGTCGCCGTGGATATTGTCATAGTACACTCCGTAGCCATAAGCATCATAGTTATAGTTGTTTGCCGAGCCCACTTTATCGTCGAGCACCCATGTCGACGGGTCGTAGGCCTTGATTGTCGGCTGCATGAGGAGGGTACCGCGGAGCACGTTGGTAACGTCGCCGTAGAGTCCCTGGACATATTCCGATGCATTCGAGATGGCCATATTGTCCTGGTCGGAGTGAGAGAAGACGGCACTTGTGCGGAACTTGATGAACTTCGTGTCCATAGTGTTGTTCACGCGTGCTGTGTATCGCTTGTAGTTTGGTCCTGCACCCTCGATGGCACCTTTCTGCTGGAAGAAGTCAAGACCCACATTATATGTATTGTTCTGTCCGCCACCCGAGAGGTTGACATTGTGGTTTGTACGTGTACCGGTCTTGAACACCTCCTTGAACCAGTCGGTATTGGTAGCGTCCTGGAAGTGGTACTTTCCGTCCTCACCGAGCTTGTATCCGCCCGGCAGCGGGGTACCCGAGTTGGAGCAAGCCTGACCAAGATACTGGCTGTACTGGTCGGCATCCATAATATCATAAGTACTGCTTGGTACCACATCCCATCCGTAGTAGCCTGTGTAGTCGACCTTCAGCGGCTGGTCCTTCTTACCATTCTTTGTTGTGATGATGACGACACCGTTAGCTGCACGCGAACCGTAGATGGCACCAGCCGATGCATCCTTGAGGATCTGGATAGTCTCAATATCGTTTGGCGAGAAGTCGCGGATCGTTGTTCCCATAGGCACACCGTCGATGACGTACAGTGGAGCCTGCGAGCCAAAAGTACCGATACCACGTATGCGCACCGACGGGTCGGCACCCGGCTGACCGTCCGATGTAATCTGCACACCGGCAACCTTACCCTCGAGCATTGTAGAGATATTTGAGTTCGACACCTTTTTCATCTCGTCGGCGTCGACGATGGCCACCGAACCCGTCAGGTCGGCTTTCTTCTGAGTACCGTAACCGACGACAACGACCTGGTCGAGGCTCTTGGCATCGGAAGCGAGCTGAATGCGATCAATGACAGCACGACCCCTTACGGCCACCTCACTGGTCTTGTAGCCGACATAGCTGACCTCAAGGACGGCATTGGCCGGAGCGTTGAATTCAAACTTACCGTCGAGGTCGGTGATAGCTCCTGTCGAAGAACCCTTAACCTTCACCGTAGCGCCGATAAGCGGCTCACCTTGTTCGTCGACAACTGTACCGCTGACCTTAATGGTCTGTGCTTGCTGTGTTACTGCTGCATGGGCCTGAGGAGGACACAGTGAAAGTCCGCCACCGACTGCAAGCCATACAATAACTGAGAATAGATGTTTTCTCATTTTAGTTGGTTTAAAGTTATTAATTAGTTATTAGTTTTTAGCAAATACATCGTTACATGAGTGTAAAACTCACATCGCAAAATTAGTAAGATTGTATTTTTACACGGTAGAATAATTGAAAAATAAGGTGGAAAAATCGCTAATCATCGCATATTAACCCCAAAAAGGTGGAAAAATACGATATTTCTGATTTTATTTTTACCATTAACACATCGTCAAACGTGTTTTTCATTGATGTGTCGTTGGCAACCTTGCCGCCACCGGCATGGCTGCCGATGTCCGTCGCCGGTGGCAGGCATAGTATTTACGCCTTGAATTGTGATGGTTTCACACCGAACCGTTGCGAGAAACAGCGGGTGAAATACTTAGGATCGTTGAATCCCACCCGGTATGCGATCTCCGTTATATTACGGTCGGCGACATTATCTTTCAGAATCTGCCGGGCCATGTCGAGACGGTAGTCGCGAACGAACTGTGTTGTCGTCAGACCCCATTCCTCATGGATGCGCTTGCTCAGTTCCGACCGCGACATGCCGAGAGCCTTGGCGATGGTCTGCACATCGAGTTCCGAGTTCATATATGTCTTCTCCATAACCTTCAGCAACCGGTCGGCGAAGGCCTCCTCACCGCTCTTGGCCTCAGCAGCCTCCTTACGGTCGGCCTCAAGATTCTTGCGCTGACTTTGGCGGTAGTTTTCCTGCCGTTTGAGTATTTCCTTTATCCTCTCCTGCAGCTCTCCGGGCTCATCGCTCTCCTTCAGAGCCGCCTCGAGGGGTCTGTAGAGCTGCTCGGCCTCCTTCTCCCTCATACGGAGCAGCTTGCGCTTGTAGAACCATCGCGCCGCGAAGGCCAGGGCCACCAACACGATGGTTATGAACCACCAGCTCTTCCAGAAATACGGCCGCACTACAACATCGACAGCCACCGTCTCATCGCTTTCCGTTCCCAATGGCGATGAGTAGCGCACCTCGAAGGTGTAGCTGCCCGCCGGAAGCATGGAGAACGACGCGCTGTGCTCCCCCGGTGGCACCGGTGTCCACTTATCGTCGTATCCTTTCAGTCTGTAGGCGTAGGCTCCCTGCTCATTTCCCGTGAAATTCAGGGCCGAGAACTCCAGCCGCACGTCGCGGTCGCTCTCGTGGAGGGTAATCTTCGAGGCCTGTCCCACCTCCTTGTCTATATATCCGCTGCCCGGCAGGGCGAACACACTGCCTATCTTTAACGATGTCAACCGCAGGTGTCCGCGATGTACATTGCTGGCGTTGATACCGTTGAGAACCGTCAGTCCGCGGTCAGAGCCGAGGGCAATGACATCCCCTGTGCCCTTTACGGCACCATTGAAGTAGAACTGGTTGCTGAGCAGACCGTCGGACTCAGTGAAGTTGCTGAACGTTCCCACTGCCGGATTGAGTCTCGACAGCCCGTGCTCGGTGGCTATCCAGAGCATGCCGTGACCGTCCTCAACAATCCCTTTTATGGAGTTATTGGCCAGTCCGTCGTCACTAATATAATTATGTATATTCAGAGTATCGTCGAGCGAGCCCTTCACATGGTACAGTCCATAGCCGTTACTGCCTATCCACAGCGATCCGTCGCGGGCCTGGCAAAAGCATGTCAGCTTGTCGAGCGCGCCCACCGACGGGTGGTCGAGTTTCTTGACATACCGTTTATAAGAGAAGATACCGCGCTTGTCGGGGCCCTTCTTTATGTCAACACTCACCATTCCGGGCACACAGCCCATCAGCAGATGACCGTCGCGTGTCACCAGACTGCCGATGGCACCGTTGATATTGCGGCAGTCGGGGAACGGTTCCCTCACCCTGTGGCTCCGCAGGTCGTAGAAGAACAGTCCTGCGTTGGCACCAATCCATATTCCGTCGTTATACGGGTCGTAGGCCATCGCTCCTACGAAGAGCAGGTCTATGGCATAGCCGTCACCGGCCACGAGCGGCCGTATGTCGCCGGCCGACTGCAACGGCATCTCGGCCACACCACCGCCCCATGTGCCTATCCACAAATTCCCGCTTTTGTCGGCGGTGAGCACCGACACGGTGTTATGCGGCAGACTGCTGTTGGCAGCCGTGAAATGGACGAAATCGTTTGATCCCTTGCGCAGAAGACAGAGACCGCCCTCGACGATTCCCGCCCACAGGTCGCCGTTAGGGGCTACATACATTGAGTTGACGGGGCCGGGAGCAATAGTGTTTGCGTTGGCGTCGTCATGAACGAAGTTGACCACTCTGAGCTGGCGCGGCACGAGCTGAGTCACTCCTCCCGTCTCCGTACCTATCCACGTCTGACCGTTGAGAACCCTTATGATGCTCACAAACGGACTCGACAGTATGCCTCCGGCAACCTTATCGGTCCAACGGTCGACGATATGGAATCCCGCATCCATGACATCGACTCCACAGAGGGTGCCTATGAGCAGATTTTTCCCGTCCGCGCTTACCGCCAACGATGTACATACATCATGGCTGAGGGCATCGGCAGGCGTTCCGGCATGCCATCCGCTGTTGCCGCGGTCGCTGTTGTAGAGTCCGTGGTTAGTGGCAAACCATGTCCGTCCCTGCCACCTTACCATGGAACCGATAATCGTTCCGGTAAGTTGCGGGTAGGCCTTCGAGAGGTCAGTGGCAACGAGGCGGTTGCCCTTGACGGATATCTTTGTCAGCCTTACATTTACACCTATATATATAGAGCCGTCGTTGTCGAGGTCGGCAACACCGAGTTCGGGCACCTTAGTGTTGTGCTCTATCGTGAGCACGCTGCTCACCGTGCCGTCGGCATTGAACGCTATGCGGACGACCTCGTTGAACCTAATAATCCAGATGCACCCCTTCGAGTCGCAGTAGACACTCATGCACGCGGCATTCATAGCCTTATCGAGAGCTTTCTTCACCTTGTCGTCGGTGGTTTTCAGGTCAGCCTCTACGCCACCAGTCATGTCGATGGCCTGCACGCCCTCCTCGAAGGCGGCCCACAGCCGGTGATAATGGTCCTCGACAACGTTATGGCAGAAGTTCGAACGCAGACTGATCATCGGGTTGCCGTTGAGTCCGAAGCTCGCATACGAGTAACCGTCATAACGCAGCAGTCCGCCATTATGAGTCGATATCCATACGAAACCGTCACTATCCTGATATATGTCGTCGACAAAATTGCTTGGCATTCCCGTCGACAGGTTCAGATAAAAGATATTATATGAGCCTGCCGGCGTTGCTTTCAGCTGTATTGTCAGCAACAATAAAAGGACTATTAAAAGACATTTCGTTGGTCTTAACATTCTATCGATTCTGTTTTTATGATGCAATTATAAGTAGTTTATACTGCAAATGCCACATTATTATTCCCAAGGAGCGTCCCCCACTCACCGGCCGTCAGCCTATCTCATCCTGTATATGCTGATAGAACTGACAGAGAATTTTCCTCATGTCGGCAGGCAGATAGCTCACCGCCCTCTCCACCATCTCGTCGGGAACACCGTAGCAGGCCTCAGCCATGGCCCCGGTAATGTCGGCTTTCGTGTCGGTATCGCCGTCGCAGAGGACCGCCAAGCGGATGGCATCCTCGAATGTCGACGAGTCGACGAGACAACGGATTGCCGCAGGAACGGTTTCCTGACATGTACTGTCGAAGTGACCCTCACTGCCTATGCGCATGATGTCGGACAACGGCGGCAGCTTATAACCATAGAACTTCTGCACTTTCCGCTCCACGTCATTCTTCGAGAACCGCATGTGCCTGAGCCAGCATATCACCTCGGCTACGCATTCCGCCCCTTTGATGCCTTCGGGGTGGTTGTGGCTGACGGCAGCGCTCTTGCGGGCCTCCTCCACGACATCCTCCCATTCGTCGAAGAGCCAGCCGATACTGCTCACGCGCATTGCCGAACCATTGCCGCAACTGTTGTTGGGCGCATGGTCGTCGCTGAATATCCAGTCGTAGAAACGGGCCCCGTAGCCGCCCTTTGGGTCGGGATAGCGCTGGCACCACTCCACGAGAGCGTCCTTATAGCTCTTGCCGTTGAGTACGGCATCGGCCACAGCAATAGTGCAAACAGTATCGTCGGTGAATGAACAGTCGTCGGTGAAAAGGTCAAAGCCTTCCTCTGGTGCAGGACCGAACTCAAACCTCGATCCCACTATGTCGCCTATTATAGCTCCAAGCATAGCCTTTAGTTTTTCAGTTAGTGCTACAAAGTTACTAAAAAAATAAGCGAAATCCAAATTTTTCGAGGATTTTCTCATCGGCAGTCCTCTGAAAAACACGACAAAAATGCCGTATTTACCGCATAATCAAAGGGAATCAGAGACCCGAAAAAAAATGAATTATTTTTCTGGTTAATTCCGATTTATTAACAAAAAAAAGGACCGATTTGGTACTCTGCACTTTATCAGTACTTCGGAAAGAAAGACGATATTACCTACACACGCTCTATAGTAAAGGATTCTCTGAAGCATGCGGCTATGGTGCTTTCATTAGCCAACATTATTATGTAGAAGCGAGGATGGATAATGGAATACCGGCAATGATATGTAAAAATAATTCGTTTTATTTTGTGTTTTGCACCGCCTTTATACTGCCTTGATTATCAACCGGTTACTAACACATATCATTTCGAGTTGCAAAACGGGCCGTTTTAGAAGCCAAAACAATAGGTATTGGAATGGTGTAAATATTTTTGGTATATCAGACAATAGCTAAACGATAGGGCCGCACTATCTGAAGACCACCCTCACCGTTGTTCCTTTTCCCGGTTCCGATTCCATGTTTATCTTTGCGCCGTGCTTCTCCAATATCGCTTTCGCCAGGGCCAGACCGACACCATGGCCCATCACCGTTCCCGTGTTCGATGCCCTGTAGAATGGTTCGAAGACATGCCGCAAGTCCTCCGGCGGGATACCGATGCCCTGGTCGCTGACTTTTACGGTGCGTCCGGCGACGGTCACCGTCACGGGCTTGCCGTCGGAATATTTCACGGCGTTATTGATGAGGTTGTGGAATGCCATGCGCAGCAGGTGGCGGTCGCCGAGAACGATGAAATCGTCCTGACAGTCCACATCGCAGTTTTCCTCAGCCATATCCTTCAGCATCGTGCCCATGCTCACGGGTTCGCGCTCAGCCATCTCCTCGCCGCTCCTGACATGCGAGAACTGCAGGAGCTCGCGCATTATCGTCTCCACGCGGTCGGCCTCATGGGCTATGCGCCGCAGGATGTCCTGATACTCCTGGGTGGAATATTCGCGCAGCAGTCCCACCTCGCATTCGCCCTCGATGGCCGTCATCGGATTATTTATTTCGTGCGATGCGTTGTTGACGAACATCTTCTCCGTCTGATAGTCCTGGTCGATGCGGTTGAGCATCCGCATGGCGTAGAGCCTGCTGATGAGCCAAAGCACTGCCGCCGAGACGATTACGAGCAGGAGCAGGGCCCACCGCAGCGTTTTAGCTATATCAGTGCCATAAGGATTACGGCTGAGGACGATGACGGCGAAGGTGCCGGTGTTATCGTAGTAGACGAAGGCCGTTCCCACCTCCTGCCCATGTTCGAAGTTAACCGTCTGGTTAGCATACAGATGGCCTATCTGCTCATCATCGAGATACGTGCTGAGCACCTGCCGGGCCAGATCGCGGTTCTCGAGATTGACGAAGAGCTCCTTCGACGTAGGGATTGACGTTTTCCGCCGTATCACCACATTGCGGTATTTCACGGGGTCGAGTTCGTCCTTCGAGAATTTCTCCTCCGCCACTGCGTGCGCCTTCTCCTGCATATAGTGGAAGTAGAGGTTGCGGATGTAGTTGGAGGTGAAAAAGTAGAACACCAGTCCGGCAATGAGTATCAGCCCGATGGTGATACCCGAGTATATGAGCGATAATTTATGGCCTGTCTTCATCCTATTCCTCTCTGCCGAAACAGTAGCCCACACCTACGATGGTGTGGATGAGTTTCTGGTCAAAACCCTCATCAATTTTCTGCCGCAGGTATCTCACGTAGACATCCACGACATTGGTGTTGGTATCGAAGTCCTTGTCCCACACGTCGCGCAGCAGCTGCCGGCGCGTCAGCGTCTCACCCTCGTGGCGTATAAGATACTCCAACAGCCGGTACTCCTTAGTGCTCAGTTCCACCTCGGTATCCTGGCGCCGCGCCTTGTGTGTGGCGGCGTTGATGCTCAGGTCGCCACACGTCAGAGGCGCTGCCTGGCGGTAGCTCTCGACGCGGCGCAGAAGGGCATTGATGCGGGCTACGAGCTCGGTGAACTTAAACGGTTTCACCATATAGTCGTCGGCACCCGCCTGCAGACCGAGGACGATGTCGTCGGTGGTACCTAAGGCCGTGAGCATCAGTACCGGAAGGGCGTAGCCACGCTCCTCGCGCAGATGGCTGCACACCTCCAGTCCCGTCATGCCCGGCATCCGTATGTCGAGCAGGGCGAGGTCGTAGTCGCCCTGCTGGAGCTTCGTCCAGGCCTCATCGCCCCGTCGGGCTCTGTCAACATCGAAGCCGAAACTCTCCAAGCCACGGCAGACGAAGTCGGCAATATTCTCCTCATCCTCAGCAAGCAGTATCCGTTTCATATCTTATCGAGTTTATTTTGTGCAAAGATAGCAGTTTTTTTTGAGAAACAAGCCTTTGCTAATAAACTATCAGTCCTACGATGCCGCAGACGAGCAGTGCCAGGATTGGATTGACCTTAAAGCGCAGTGTGGCCACGAAAACCGCCACGCAGAGGCCGATGCTGAGGACAAAGTATGGTATGCTGTCGGCCGGTGAGCCAAAATTTTCCTTGTTCATCAGCAGCAGGGCAGCGGCGGCGATGAGTCCGATGATGGCCGGACGGAGGGCCGCAAAGACATTCTTCACCCATGGCGCGTCCTTATGGGTGAGCAGATAGTGGCTGATGCTTATCATGAGGATGAACGATAACCACATGATACTCAGCGATGCTAACACCGATCCGAGCACTGCCGCCCACACCGGATAGCCGGCATTGACTACTGATGTGTAGCCCACATAAGTGGCGGTGTTGATGCCTATAGGGCCCGGGGTCGACTGGCTGATGGCTACGATATCCGTAAACTCGGCATTGGTGAGCCAGTGGTTCTTCACAACCGTCTCGCTGTATATGAGTGAGAGCATGGCATAGCCACCTCCGAAGTTGAAGATGCCTATCTTGCTGAATACGTAGAATAATTTGAGGAAAAGCATTTCTTATTTCAATTTATTTGTTCTGTTGCTGTTGTTTACGGTCCCTGACTCTTCCATAGAGGTATCCGCCTAATCCCGCGACGATGATAATCCATATCGGCGAAACTGAGAATGCCGCTATGAGCAGACAGCTGACGAGGGGAATCCAGCACGTCGACCACGTGATATGGGCCGTACGGGCCATCTTGAAGCACGGAGCGGCAATGAGGGCTACCACTGCCGGGCGCACACCGCGGAAGAATTTCTCGACCAAGACGTTGTCCTTGAAGTTGTGGAAGAAGATGGCTATGAGCAGGATAGCGACTATCGAGGGCAGGGCTATGCCCAACGCTCCGACGATGCCTCCCCACACTCCGCGAAGCTTGTAGCCTATGTGGCTCGCCATGTCGATGGAGAATATGCCGGGGGTGGTCTGCGCCACCACCATGATATCCATAAACTCCTCACGGTCAAGCCAATGGTTCTTGTCGACATACTCCCGTTCCATTATTGGAATCATGGCATAGCCGCCACCAAGGGTGAACGCTCCAATCTTATTGCAGGTGAGAAAGAATTTTAATAGCATAACTGAATACAAATATAATTTTATGGCGAAAACCTCGCGTCTTCGCTCTTTGACAGTGCAAAGGTAGCCACCTTCGGCCACGTGTACAAGAAAAGGTGATTAAAAACCTCTAATATAGTATGAAAGCATTCTAATCGTTTCTTTTTCAGCACCTTGCGCATTCTCAGTACCTTTGCGGCGATGAAACGAAACAGTATCATAAATTTCCGATTATGGCTGGCATTCCTGTTAGCCACCACATGGTGCGGAAGTGCCATGGGCAGCCGCCTGACTTTCTGCCAGGCCGACAGTCTGTTAGCCCTCCGCAACCACAACCTCCGCTCGGCGCGCCTCGATATTTCGGCTGCCGAGGGCCAGTTGGCCCAGTCGAGCCGCTACGACAACCCGACGATGAGCGTCATGTACAACATCTATAACCCCACCAATCACCGGTGGTTCGACCCCGGGCGCACCGGTGAGGTCGACGTTCAGTTCTCTCAGCCCTTTGCCATCGGTGGTCAGCATGCCGAACAGGTAAAGCAGGACGCGGCCTTGCTGCGAGCCTCGCGTAACCAGCTGACAGTCACCCACCGCGACCTCCGCAGCGAGGTCCACGTGGCGATGGTCGACCTCTACTACCAGCAACGGCAGGCTGCCGTCTACGATGAGGAGATAGCCTCGGCCGAGAAGATTCTCGCGGCCTACCGTGAGCAGACGGCGAAAGGCAATATCGCAGCCATCGAGACACAGCGCATAGCTACAATGGTGTATCAGCTCCGCAAGTCGCGTGCCGACCTGATCCTCGAGGCCTCGGCCCTGCAGGCTCAGCTCCGGCAGCTGCTCGTGCTCCCCGCCGACGATTCCATCACCGTCGACATCGATGAAAAAGAGGCTATCGACGCTGCCTCACGGCTCTATCTCGCCGTTGCGGCCAAACCGGCAGCATCCATCGAAGCCATGCCTGAGATGCAGCTGATAGGCAGTCAGGTCGAGGCTGCCGAGCACGCCCTCCGCTGGGAGCGCAGCCAGAGTCTGCCACAGATGTCGGTGCAGGGCGAATACGATAAGAACGGAAGCATAGGCCACAACTTCTTTGCCGTAGGACTGAGCGTCGCCGTACCGCTGTGGAACCGCAACCGCGGCAATATCCGTAAGGCCCAGGCCGCCATAGAGCAGGCCGCCGTAGATGCCGACAGACAGCGCAACGCCATCATGCAGCAGCGGAAGGCCGATCTCGACATCGTGGGGCAGTATCTCAAGCAGCTCGCCGAGCCCACGCCGACCCTCGACAGCGACCTCACCGAGATGCTCCATGCTGCCGAGAAGCAGTTTATGAGCCGCCACATATCGCTCGTGGAGTTCGTCGACCTCTACGGCAACTACCGCGATACAATGCTCGCGCGCCTCGACGCTAAGAGCAAGATGCTCCAAGCTGCCGAAAGACTCAGAATAGTATGGGGCGGCGTACAATAATCCTCTGACAATGAATGAGATATAACGTAAATGAAAAAGAATGGGATGGAACGTATATGAAAAACCGACAAACAATACAGATGATGAGACAAAATATTATTCTTCTTGCCGGACTGCTGTGTCTGGCATCCTGCAATACGAAAGACGATAAGGCGCAGCAGGACACCTACAAGTCGCTGAGCAACGAGGTTGTGGAGACAACGCCCGTGGAGATGCGTGCCTACGGCGATGAACTGACGCTCAACGGCGATGTCAGCTGCGACGAGGCCCTTGTGCGAAAGGTGTTTATCCCGTGCAGCGGACGCGTCAGCGGGCTGACCGTCGAGGTCGGCGATCAGGTGTCGGCGGGACAGCGGTTGGCCGTCATCCACAGCGAGGAGGCCGCCGACTACAACAAAGGCATTGCCGACGCCGACGCTCAGACGAAGATGGCCGAACGCGACTACCAGATGAAACAGGACATGCACCGCTCGGGAATGGTGTCGGACAAGGAGGTTGCCGAGGCCCGCGAGCAGCTGCTCATGACCATTGCCGAGCGCAACAGGCTCTCGGCCGTCGGCGGAATCAACGGTTTCGGCGGTAAGGCCACAGCCGTACTGCGCTCACCGATAAGCGGTTACGTCACGACGAAGAACATCTACAACGACAGCTACGTCAGTCAGGACGGTGGCGACGGCGGTGAGGCCCTCGAGATTGCCAATCTCAACCGCGTATGGGTAATCGCCGACGTCTACGAGAGCGATATAGCAAAGATACGGCAGGGAGCCCCCGTGACCGTCACAACCATGGCTTACGACGGTCAGGTGTTCAGCGGACATATAGATAAGGTGTACCGCGTACTCGACAACGAGAGCAAAACGATGAAGGTGCGCATAACCCTCGACAACAGCCGCGGGCTGCTGCGCCCGGGAATGTTCGCCACCGTACACGTAGCCACAGGCACCGGCAGCAAGCCGCTGTGCTGCGTTCCCGCCAAGGCGATAGTCTTCGACGGTGGCGTCGACTATGTTGTCGTCGACGACGGCAACCGCCATTACCGCCGCCAAGCCGTCAAGACGGAGCATGTGGGGCAGGACTATGCCTACATCGTAAGCGGTCTGCGCCCAGGCGAACGGGTCGTGAGCAACAACGCATTATTAGTTTTTAATACTCTTGGCAATGAATAAGTTCATCGATTTCATCATAGCCTTCTCGCTCAAACGCAAGTACCTCATCCTCGTCGTCACCCTCGCGGTGGTCGTCATGGGTGTGGTGAGCTTCCGCCAGACACCTATCGACGCCTTCCCGGACGTCACAAACACGAAGGTAACAATCATTACGCAGTGGCCGGGACGGTCGGCGGAGGAGATAGAGAAGTTCGTGACCATCCCTATAGAGATTGCCATGAACTCGGTACAGAAAAAGACCGACATCCGGTCGACAACGCTTTTCGGCCTCTCCGTGGTCACGGTGTGCTTCGACGACCACGTCGACGACGAGTTTGCACGGCAGCAGGTGTACAACCTTCTGCACGATGCCGACCTCCCCGACGGTGTGGAACCCGATGTCCAGCCGCTGTCGGGACCGACGGGAGAGATTTTCCGCTACACCCTGAAGAGCGACACCCGGTCGGTGCGCGAGCTTAAAACGCTACAGGACTGGGTCATAGAGCGCAAGCTGCGGTCGGTGCCCGGCATTGCCGACATTGTCAGTTTCGGTGGTGAGGTGAAGACTTTTGAGGTCAGTGTCAACCCCAACCAGCTCGCCACCTACGGCGTGAGCTCCCTCGAACTCTACCAGGCCATCGCCAACAGTAATGTCAACGTCGGCGGCGATGTCATCCAGCGCAGCTCCCAGGCCTACGTCGTGCGCGGCATCGGCCTTATCAACAATGAGCGCGAGATTGGCGACATAGTAGTGAAAAACGTCGGCGGAACACCGATTCTCGTACGCAATCTCGCCACCGTCCACGAGAGCTGTCAGCCCCGGTTGGGACAGGTGGGCCGCGGCAGCGATAACGATGTCGTCGAGGGCATCGTCGTCATGCGTAAGGGCGAGAACACTGAGCAGGTCATAAAGGACCTGAAGGCGAAAATCGGCGAGATACAGAACGACCTGCCGAAGGACGTTAAGATAGTGCCGTTTTACGACCGCGAGGACCTCGTCAACTTAGCCGTAGGTACGGTGATGCACAACGTGTTAGAGGGTATCGTCCTCGTCACGCTCGTCGTTCTGCTGTTCATGAAGGACTGGCGCACTACAGTCATCGTCGCGTCGGTCATCCCGTTGGCACTGCTCTTTGCGTTCATAGCCCTGCACGTATGTGGAATGAGTGCTAACCTCCTGAGTATGGGAGCAATAGACTTTGGTATTATCATCGACGGAGCGGTGGTAATGGTCGAAGCTCTCTTCGTGGCACTGTCGGGACAGGCCCGGACTATCGGCATGGAGGCCTTCAACCGCCGCAGCCACATGGGAATGATCCGGCAGACGGCACGAGGGAAAGCCAAGTCGGTATTCTTCTCCAAGCTCATCATTATCACCGCCCTGCTGCCCATCTTCACGTTCCAGAAGGTGGAGGGAAAGATGTTCTCACCGTTGGCTTACACCCTCGGCTTTGCGCTGTTGGGAGCACTCATTTTCACGCTGACGCTCGTACCGGTGCTGTCGTCGATGCTGCTGAAGAAGAATGTCGTAGAGAAGAAGAACCGCTTTCTGCACGCTGTCTACCGCTTTGCCGACACCATCTTCGCCTACTGCCACCACCACTGCCGCAAGGTCATAGCCGTGGCACTCATCGCCATGGTAGCCGGACTGGCCTGTTTCCGCTTCCTCGGCTCTGAATTCCTGCCCGAGATGAACGAGGGCTCCATCTATGCGCGAGCCACACTGCCGCAGAGCGTGTCGCTGCCGCAGAGCGTAAAATTGGCCAACGAGTTCCGATCCATACTACTGAAATACCCTGAGGTGAGTCAGGTGATGACTCAGACGGGACGCCCTAACGACGGTACCGACGCCACGGGATTCTATAATATAGAACTGTTCGTGAAACTCTATCCCGAGAAGGAGTGGAAGACGGGGCGCACAAAGGAGCAAGTCGTCGACGATATGAACCGGCGGCTGAGCGTATACCCCGGCATCGACTTCAACTTCTCGCAGCCGATATCCGACAATGTGGAGGAGGCCGTCAGCGGTGTGAAAGGTGCCATCGTGGCAAAAGTCTACGGCAAGGACCTCGCCGAGAGCGAAAAATTGGCCTGGCAGGTCTACCACACGATGAAACCCATCGCCGGCATCACCGACCTCGGTGTCATCCGCAATATGGGACAGCCGGAACTGCAGATCGACATCGACGAGGACCGTCTGGCTCGCTATGGTGTTAAGAAGGACGACGTACAGAGCATCATCGAGATGGCCATCGGCGGAAAAGCCGCCTCGCAGGTTTACGAGGACGAGCGTAAGTTCAATCTCGTGGTGCGATACGAGGAACCGTTCCGCGACAATGCCGAGGCGATAGCAAAGATTAAGGTGCCCACGGAGGACGGCCAGATGATACCTATCAGCGAGTTGGCCACAATCCGCTCGATTACCGGACCGCTGATTATCTACCGCGAGAACCACAGCCGCTACTGCGCCGTGAAGTTCAGCGTCCGCGACCGCGATATGGGCTCGGCTGTCGACGAGGCCCGCGAGAAGGTAGCCAAGGCCGTAAAACTGCCCGCTGGCTATAAGATAACGTGGAACGGTGACTTCGAGAACCAGAAGCGAGCCACGGCACGATTGGCACAGGTGGTGCCTATCAGCGTGCTGCTCATCTTCATAATCCTCTACGTGCTCTTCGGCAACGCGCGCGACGCCGGTCTCGTGCTTACCAATGTGCCGTTCGCGGCCGTGGGAGGCATACTCATCCTACTCATCACCCACACCAACTTCTCCATTTCGGCGGGTATCGGCTTCATCTGCCTCTTCGGTATCTGCATACAGAACGGTGTGATAATGCTTATGGACATCAAGCACTTCCTGCGACACCGAAACCCGCTGCCGGAGGCGGTGACGCGGGGCATGCACTCGCGCATACGCAGTGTGCTGATGACGGCAATGATGGCCACCCTCGGACTGATGCCGGCAGCACTCAGCCACGGCATTGGCAGCGAGAGCCAGCGGCCGTTGGCAACGGTGATTATCGGTGGTCTCGTCGGTGCAACAATCTTCACACTCTTCGTCTTCCCACTGTTCGTGGAACGTATATACAGTCATGTGAACCTCAAGAAAATGAAATGATGATAAAAGTTTGTTTCAGTCAGCACAGTCAGCGCAGGGCTTTGGCCTTGCTGCTGATCCTGTTGCTGACAACCATTAGCGCAACGGCACGCAGCCGTTACATGTCGGCAAAGTTCATGCTGACAGCAGAGAAGGACCAGAAGACCTATGTCGACTCGATAGTCAGTGCACAGCCGGGAGTGTTCTCTGCCCGCTGGAGCCCGCGTCGCCGGATGCTTGTGGTCGTCTACGACAAAACACTGACAAGCCGCCACCATCTGAAGATATTCGTCACCCGGTTGTCGGCTCAACTCCCCACGCCGGAAGCCGATGGCAAAGCCTGCCCGGAGCAGCGGCGCAGCTCGACCTGCCTTGTGGTTTAGCTTGGCTTCTTCAGTGGTTGCGCCCGGCCTGTTCTGTGGTTTAGCCCGTTGGGTTCGGCGGGTTACAACCCGCCGCCCCGCAGCATATCCCTCCCGGACGCGCAGCGCAGTATCCTTAACATGTAAAGATAATTCAAACCTAATCTCTTCTTTACCCGCATCTGTAGCCCATTGATAATCAACGGCTTACAGAAGTGGGTCGTTTTGCATTGCGAAACGGCCCATTTCGCAATGCAAAACGGTCCATTTCGCAAGCCGAAACGGACCGTTTTGCAACCCGAAATGGGCCATATCAGAATACCGTAAATATTTTTCGCTATCCTTTGCCGTCTTCTGGGGTCTCCTCATCTGTATCGTCAGCCTCTTCATTGCTCTCGTTCATACACTTGATGACGGCATTGGCGAGACTCTGCTTGTGGTCCTGCACCTTGAGGATTTGTTCCTCGAGGGTACCGACACTGATAAACTTATAGACGAAGACGGCCCGTCGCTGTCCTTGACGGTGGGCACGGCTGATGGCCTGTTCCTCAACGGCATGGTTCCACCACGGGTCAAGAAGGAACACATAGTCGGCCTCAGTGAGGTTCAGCCCAACACCGCCGGCCTTCAGCGTGATGAGGAAGAACTGGCAGGAGGCATCGTTCTGGAAGTGGTCGATGACACCCTCGCGGTCCCTTGTTTCGCCGGTGAGCATGGCATAGCTCCATCCCCGGTCGTCCATAGCCTTGGCGACGATATTGAGGAGCTGCTTGAACTCACTGAAGATAAGCACCTTGTGCGATGTGCCGCGGAGGTCGGTGAGACGCTCCATGACCTCCGCCATCTTGCCCGACGGTGCCTCGCTGCCGACGAGGGCGGGGGCGCAGGCTATCTGCCGCAACTTCATAATCGTGCTCAGGGCGTTGATGGTATTGCTGTGGGCATCGTGCTCGAGCAGCAGATTGCGCATGCGGCTCTGCTCGGCGACATACAGCGAGGTCTGGGCCGGCGTCATATCACAATAGACGGTCTCGTCCTGGCACTCCGGCAGACTGTCGAGGACAGCGGCCTTCGTGCGGCGGAGGAAGTAAGGAGCCACGAGATCGCGCAGCACGGCGGTATTCTTTCCGGCGAGGTTGGCATTGATGGGATGGATGAAATTGCTCCTGAAGTCGTTCTCATCGCCGAGGAGGGCAGGATTGAGCACACTCATGAGCGTCCAGAGCTCACGGAGGTTGTTCTCCATGGGCGTACCGCTGAGGGCTATGCGGTGACGGCAACGGATTGAGGCCACGGCATCGTAGGTCATCGAATCGCTGTTCTTGAACACCTGCGACTCGTCGTAGACGACGATGCCCCACTCTTTCTGTCCTATCATGCTGATGTCGTTGCGCAGCGTGGCATAGGTTGTCACCACCACGGCAGCACCGTCGGCATAAGTCAGCAGGAGCTGACGGTGCACCGTCGTGCCGGTATACACTATCACCCGCTGGTGGGGCGCAAAGCGGTGGAGCTCGTTGCGCCAGTTGTGGACCACCGAGGCGGGAGCAACAACGAGGACGGGACGGGCGGCGGCACCGGCCTCAGCACGGTACTTGAGGATGACAGCGATGGTCTGGACGGTCTTTCCGAGACCCATATCGTCGCTAAGGCAGCAGCCGTTGCCGGCGCGCAGGTGGCCTAACATCCAACGATAGCCCACCTCCTGATAGGGACGCAGGGTGGCAGCAAGACCGGTGGGAAGGCTGTCGTCGGCGGTGTCGTCGGCACGCCACGCCGCCTTGGCCTCATCGCCGATCGACAACGGCATGAGCAACTGCTGCTGACTGCGGTGGACGCTGATGGTGTCGGCATCCTTCTTCAGGCCGAAGAGCATGAGAGGACTGTAGCGGGCCTTCCACTCGTCGGGGATGACGAAGCTCTTACCGTTAGGCAGCAGGTAGAGACTGTCGCCGTTGAGAATGGCCTGGCGCATGGAGGTAAGGGGAACGGAGAGACCGTCGTCGAAGTGGACAACGATATGGAGTTGGAACCAGTCGCCGACGACGGTATCGTCGTGCTCCACCCTCACGTCGCCGATATAGTATTTCTTGCTCGTAAGTTGCTCAAACTCAATGCCCATAGCGTCAAGGGCGGGTTTGTAATGCTTGGCCCAGTCGAGGATTCCCTGGAGCGGGGCATTCTTGGGCATGTGCATATCGTCGGTGAGACGGTGGGCAATGGCCTCCTCCCACTCGCGGTTGCGGTGGATACATACGAAGCTGACGCTGTCGCCGCCGTCGAGGAGGGTGACACTCTTCTCTTTCTTGCTGCCGGCCTCGAAATTCTTGCCGTCGTAGACGAACGACAGCCGCAGATGATAGTCGCCGGTGACAACCATCTCCATGAACAGCCGGGGCTTACCGGCAGGATGGAGCTCACGGACGTCAAAACCTTCTGAGTCGATGTCGATTTTGGAGGCAATCTTGAAAATCATCTTCCGGAAATACTCCATCTCCACGCGCTGCGGAATTTTTATCCACTCTTTCTTGGTGAACGGAAGGAGGAGATTGCCGTTGAGACTGGAGTCGAAATGCATTATTTTGTCGTCGATACAGAACAGTGAGGGCTCGTTGCTGATGACAGCGGTACGGTGCGACGACGGAACGATGCCGTGCCCGACGGTCAGCCGGTAGTCGATGCCTTCGCCGGTCTTGCGGTAGAAGGTGTGGAGGGCCACGGGCTCATCGACATAGTGGAGCTGGCGGTTGGCATCGAGAAGCTCCTTAGGACCGGGCTTGAAGAAGATGGGAATGGCATTGGCGGCAGCCAAGGTGACAGCCTCGACGACCTTGCGGGCTACGATGCGGTCGACATAGTTGCGAATGGAGGCATCGGCTTCGGCGAAGAATTTCTTCTGGGTGCGGAAGGTGTTGCGGCCCGCCATATTGTAGATACTCTCGGGGGTTACCGCCTCGCAGAGGGTGATGAGACGGTTGATAGCAGCGTCGTCGCCACCGTCGGTGACAAAATCGCCCTGACGGAAGGCATCGCCGGAAGGATGCAAAAAACGGAACTCCATGCCGTAGCCTTTCCACTGGGTGGAGGGATACAGCAGGAGTCCCGTTTTCTTGTTGTTCTCTATAGTCATCGAAAGCTATACTTACGTGGACTGACTGTAGTTAAAGTTTCTGAAACTCAGCGTAGATGCGGGCGGCAATGTCACGCTGCTCGTCGTCGGTGAGCTTCACATGATGGTGGAAGTCGACATCGGCCTCACTGTTGATGGGCAACAGATGGATGTGGGCGTGGTTGACCTCGAGACCGAGGACGACCTCGGCAACCTTACGGCAGGGAAAGGCAGCCTTGATGGCGCGGGCCACTTTCTTGGCAAAAACCTCGAAGGCGGCAAGGTCGGCGTCGGACATATCGAAGATGTAGTCGACCTCCTTGCGGGGAATGACCAGCGTGTGGGCCTTCACCACGGGATTGATGTCGAGGAAAGCATAGAAGTTCTCGTCCTCGGCACACTTGAAGCTGGGAATCTCGCCAGCTGCAATCTTACTGAACAATGTTGCCATAATGAATTATTTTTTCGTGTGAAACGTGATGCCTGTTAAGCCTCGATAGCGATGCCGTCGATGTGTACGCGGAGCTTGCCGCGTGGAATGCTGATCTCGACGTCGTCACCAACCTTCTTGTTGAGCAGCCCCTGGGCAATAGGAGTCTTAATAGAAATCTTGCCCTGCTTGAGGTTTGCCTCGCTCTCGCTGACGATAGTGTACTTCATCTGCCGGTGCGTGGTGAGGTTGGTCATCGTCACCGTCGACATGAGCTGGACGGTGTCGGTGCTCAAACGCGACACGTCAACAATCTTTGCCTGCGAAATAGTCATCTTCAGGTCGTTGATCTTGGCCTCAAGATGAGCCTGGGCCTCCTTGGCCGCATCATATTCTGAATTCTCACTTAAATCACCCTTGTCGGCTGCCTCGGCGATTGCTGCCGATGCCTTAGGGCGCTCAACAGACTCCAGTCTCTTGAGCTCTGCCACGAGTTTGTCGTAGCCCTCTTGCGACATGTATGCCATAATGCTATAATACTTAAATTATTAATATAGGTTTTCGATAGTAGCAAAAAAATAAAGAATTCCAACATCACGTGAATGCCGGAATCCTATATCTTTAAATTTGCCACTTTTCTGTTCTGTGAGTTGCAAAGGTAGGCATTATTTTGCAAACGGCCAAATTTTAACAGCGAAACTTGCAATACGCATAACCTTTATTTCTTTTTCTTAGCAGTGGCGGAAAGGTTTTAACAAAAGGCAACAATAATTGATTTATATCAAAAAATTGATGTTTGCGCACACATTCTTTCAATTTCGCTTGTTTTCTTTATAAAGATGTGTTATCTTTGCAGTGTGTTTTTCATAGTATTAGATTTAAGGTTAACAAAGGTTGGACTACGGCGGTAGTCCTTTTTTTATGTCATGAGAAACTCAGCCCTACTGTCCGCCCAAGCGGTCGAAGAAGGTTATTATCTCTTCCCAAGTCTTAAACTCGTCGGAACCAAACTCGATACCGGTGCCAAGGCCCTCGGCCGAATGGTGGCGCGAGATGAGGTAGTCGGCATAGAGGAACTGCGGGTTGTTGGTGAAGACGATGTGGTTCCACGCCGGTGCGCTGATATACTCTTCAATCCACTCCTGGACGTGGGGCACGAAGGCATGATCGTTGGTGGGAGCCGGAGCGACAAAGTAGACAGCGTAGTTCTCGAGGAGGAACTCGTAGGCCTTATGCAGGCTGGAGAGCGGTTTGCCATAGTCGTCGGCAAGACAGTCGCTGTGGATAAAGACCACGGGGCGCGTGCGGTCGGACTGACGGTCGTCGATCCAGCGGATGACGGGCATGAGATAATGGAATACAATCTTGTCGTTAAGGCGGTGCTCGCCATGGAAGCGGATGGCCTGCGGATAGTGCTCGCGGAACATATCGAAGGTGTGGACGACGGGGTCGGCATCGCCGAAGAGACCGTAGACGCGGCTCTGCTCGGCGGCATCGACATGGCTGAAGCAGTGGGTGGTAATCTCCTCATACTCCTTCTGCAGGGCTTTCGTGACGATTACGTCCTGCACCCCGTCCTGGCGCGGGTTCTGATAGGTTTGCTTGCCGAGCATATTGTTCTTCAGAATGGTCGTCCCCATCTCAAAGGCGGGGTTGACACAGATGCGGTCGTAACCATAGAGCATCTCGGTATACATGCCGCCCATGGACGTGCCGATGATGAGGTCGGGGTGCTCGCTGTCGGCGAGACTGTGCAGGAGGTCCATAGCCTCAGCAGGATGAATGGGTAGGTCGGGGGCGATGACGGTAGCCTCGGGTAGGATGTCGCGGAGGATCTGGGCGGTATGGGTACTGCCGGCCGACATAAATCCGTGGACATACATGATTTTCTTGCCCTCCATAAGATGGAGTGTATGTGTTATTTTAGCTTGTTCCACTGTTGTTTTTAATTTATTTTTTATACTATTGGCAATGATATGCCATTGATTTTCTGGTATATGTCGAGGGCGTACACATCGGTCATGCCACTGATATAGTCGGCCACGGCCATAATGCGGGTCTCGAGGTTGTCGCTGTGGATATCATACTGGCTGCTGACGCGGCGGATGAGCTGCTTGGAGTGGAAGGTCTCGGGGTGGACGGCAGCACCGACGAAAGCGTCCATGAGGGTCTCCATAATCTTGTAACCGCTGAGCTCAACGTCGGTGACGGTCTTCGACTGGTATATTTTCCTCACCGACACCTCGGAACAGTGGCGGTAGGCGGCACGCGATTTTTCGGGCAGATGACTGACAAGCGACCCCTCGAAGGTGCCGTTGAGGATTGCCTCCTCGTTGTCGACAAAGGTACGGACGCAGGCCTGCTCCAGATGACCGACGGCACAAGCCCTCATGTAGACGATTTTCTCATTTTCGTCGTCGACACCCTCGTCCTTGATGCGCTGGAAGATGCGGGCCCGGGCAGCATCGTCGAAATAGCCGAGGAGCAGGTCGACGGTCTCGTCGAACGACAGGAGCTTGAGCTTGTGGGCATCCTCGATGTCCATAATCTCGTAACAGATGTCGTCGGCGGCCTCAGTGAGGTAGACGAGAGGATGGCGGACGTAGCGAAGGGTGTCGGCGGAGGGGTCGAGACAGATCATGCCGAGGTCGTCGGCGACACGGCGGAAATACTCCTGCTCGTCGCGGAAGAAGCCGAACTTGCCGTGGCGCGAGGCACAAAGGGAGGAGAACGGGTACTTGACTATGGAGGCAAGGGTGGAATAGGTCATAACGAAACCGCCGGGACGACGGCCGCGGAAACGGTGGGTGAGAAGGCGGAAAGCATTGGCGTTGCCCTCGAAATGGGTGATGTCCGACCACAGGCGCGGCGACACGGAGCCCTGGAGACTGCGACCGTTGCCCTCGGTAAAGAAGGTCTGGATGGCCTTCTCGCCACTATGGCCGAAGGGAGGGTTGCCCATGTCGTGGGCCAGACCGGCAGTCTGGACGATGGTGCCAATCTCCTCGAAGAGCGTTCCGCGCAGTTCGGGATGGCGTTTCGTAAGCTCACGGGCAACATCATCGCCGAGCGACTTGCCCAACGACGACACCTCAAGGGAGTGGGTGAGGCGGTTATGGACGAAGATGGAACCCGGAAGAGGGAACACCTGAGTCTTATTCTGAAGACGGCGGAAAGCGGCCGAGTAGACAAGGCGGTCGCTGTCGCGCTTGAACTCGGAACGGTCGTCGTGGCGCTGAGGATGACGGTCCTCCTGACCTAAACGCTTATTGGAGATGAGTCGTAGCCAATCCATTATTCTGTACTATTCTTAATTTACTGCCGCAAAAGTAATTAAAATTGGCTAAATAACAATCCCCGTAAGATGAAAAAAACAAAATCGCTTTGATATTCCACGCTTTTACATTAAATTTGCAGTTCAAACATATCATGCGGATAGCCACAACGACAAAAGGATGACATAGAGTCCGCGGCGAGGGGCTATCCCACCATGACTCTCATGACTAAGACAATGATACAGATAAAGGTTGTAAACATTGGGCGGCAGCAGCTGCCCGCCTATGCCACACCACAGAGTGCGGGCATGGATCTGCGTGCGAATATCGACGAACCGGTGGTGCTGCACCCCATGGAACGGCGGCTCATACCCACGGGACTGAAGATTGAGCTGCCCGCAGGCTACGAGGCGCAGGTGAGACCACGCAGCGGACTGGCTCTGAAACACGGCATCACGGTGCTCAATACGCCGGGAACAATCGATGCCGACTACCGTGGAGAAGTGATGGTGCTGCTCATAAACCTCTCGAACGACGACTTCACGGTGAACGACGGGGAGCGGATAGCTCAGATGGTTATCGCACGCCATGAGCAGGGCGAGTTCGTCGTCGTCGACAAGCTCGATGAGACCGAGAGAGGCGAAGGCGGATACGGACACACAGGAACGAAATAGAACACTTCGGAAAAAATGAAGATAAACAAACTCTACATAAGGATTCTCACCGTCATGACGCTGCTGTCGGCAACGGCGTTGGAAGCGGAGGCCGACGGGCGGAAGCTGTCGTACAACGACAACAGGCGCTTCGACTATTTCTTCTTGGAGGCTGTCAACCAGCAGGCGGCAGGAAATATGTCGGCGGCTTTCGACCTCTTCACCCATGCCCTGGAGATAAAGCCCGACGCACCGGAGGTTTACTTCAACCTCGCCGGATATTATGTGACACTTAGGAACGACTCTCTGTCGAAGGCAAACTTTGAGAAAGCCGCTGAGCTCGCACCGAAAAACACTACGTATATCGAACATCTGGGACAGTTCTACATCAACGCCAAAGACTACAAGAATGCCATAAAGGCATACGAGAAACTCTATGCCCTGCAGCACGACAACCCGAACGTCATCACCATCCTGCTGCAACTCTATGGTACTCAGAACGATTACAGCCGCATGATCGACATGCTCGACCGGCTGGAGACGGTGCAGGGAAGCAGTGACCGCATATCGATGACGAAGCTGCAAGTGTATGAGCAGCAGGGGAAAAAGAAGGAGCAGGAGGACCTACTGAAAGGGATGGTGGCCAAATATCCCAACGACCCGAGCTACGTGGTGATGTTCTGTAACTGGCTGATAAACAACGGCAGAACCAAGGAGGCCGGCAAACGGCTGCAGCAGGTGCTGAAGGAGAACCCGACGGATGTGGGGGCACGGCTGACAATGCTCGACTTCTACTCGGCAACGGGAAAGAAAGAGAAAGAGAAGGATCTCGCCGAACAGCTCATGACGGAAAAGGATGTACCCTCAAAGACCAAACTCGCCCTGCTCCGGCAGACCATCATCGACTACGACAAGACCGACAGCACGGCGGTGGAGAGGCTCTTCGACAAGATTCTTGCCACTCCGCAGAAAGACGGCGACATGTATATGATGAAAGCGGCGTATATGGCTCTCCACAAGCAACCTACCGAGGCCATCGACACGGTGTACCAGCAGGCACTGAAGGTAGAACCCGACAATTCGAGGGCCCGTCTGCTGCTGCTTCAGGATATATGGCCGACGAAGAACTACGACAGGGTTATCGAGGTGGCACATCCGGGACAGGAATACAACCCCGACGACATGGCGTTCTACTACTTTGAGGGTCTGGCTCACTATATGAAAAAAGACAACGACAAGACCTTGGAGACTTTCAAAAAGGCCGTGGAACAGATAAACAAGGACAGCGACCCCGACATCGTCACCGACCTGTACTCGGTGATGGGAGATATCTATCACGCCAAAGGTCAGGACAGCCTCGCTTTTCAGTCGTACGAGAAGAGTCTGCAATGGAAACCCGACAATGTGGGTGCTCTGAACAACTACGCTTACTATCTCAGCGAGAAGAACGAGGACCTCGAGAAGGCCGAACAGATGAGCCGGAAGACCATCGACGCACAGCCGAAAAACAGCACTTTCCTCGACACCTACGCATGGATACTGTTCCAGCAGGGGAAATATGCCGACGCAAAGACGTATATCGACCAGGCAATAGAGAACGACTCGACACTCGGAGATGTCGTCCTGGAACATGCAGGAGACATCTATTACATGAGCGGAGAGAAGGAGAAAGCTCTTGATTACTGGACGAAAGCAGCCGAAAGAGGTGAAGGCAGCGGTCTCCTCAGCAAGAAAATTAAACTGAAAATGATTGTAACGAAATGAAGAAATATAAGACATCATACATCAGCGAAGGACTTAGAGCAGGACGCTCCGGCCGAAACGAGAGTGCGGCAAGCATCCCGACGATGGCAAGAAGTCTCCGTCTGATGGCAAGAACGGGTATGGCGGCAGTGATGACGGCGGCAACAATAACCCTTGCGGCCTGTGGTTCGCAGAAGGCAGCGGTATCGTCGGCCAAGCCCGTGGCGAAGACGGTGCAGACCAATAAGGCCGACGAGAAGGCAAGAATCGACTTCCTCGACAAGGTAAACAGCAACGCGTCGTATCAGAAAAATATCGCCGCAGCAATAACGTTCCGGCTGACACAGGGCAACGGAAAGGAGATTTCGGTGCCCGGACAGCTCCGGATGAGGAAGGACGAGGTCATAAGACTGTCGCTGCAAGTGCCTATTTTGGGCACTGAGGTGGGACGGATAGAATTCGCAAAGGACTACGTCCTCTTCGTCGACAGGATGCACAAGGAATACGTAAAGGCCAAATACAGCGATGTGGGATTCCTCCGCGACAACGGAATAAACTTCTATTCGCTTCAAGCTCTGTTCTGGAACAGACTGCTGTTGCCGGGAAAGTCGCAGGTGAACTACACCGACCTCGACAGATTTTCGGCCGACATCAACGGCACTAACGCCACAATACCGGTCGTCCTCAAGGACGGAAAGATGACCTACACATGGACAGCCAACAGGGCCAATGGGGTCATCAGCCGCACTAAAGTGGAATATAAGAGTGCGGCGCAGGGTACGTCGGCACTGACGTGGGACTACTCCAACTTCACTAATTTCGGCTCAAAGATGTTCCCTTACGGCAATACGATGACGATAACGACACCGGCTAAAGGGAAGGCTAAGGAACTGAAGGCTTCGTACACGATAAACAATATCACGACAGCCAACGACTGGGAGACAACTACAACACTTTCAAATAAGTACAGACAAGTATCTGTGGAAGAGATACTTGGCAAACTATCGAACATTTAAACATTGATGAAAAGGCTATTACTCTTTCTCTTTTTAATATCATTCTCACTGACGCCGTTCGCCCAACACAAGAAAACGGCTAAGAAAACCGCGCCATCGGCCGTGCAGCAGAAGTCGGCAAAACACGCCGCAACGGGTAAGGCAGCCGCCGGAAAGGCTCAGACCACTCAGGGACGGAAGGCTCAGCGCACTCAGACCGCAGCCCAAAAGCAGGGCAAAGGAGGACAAACGGCTGACAGGAACCGCCAAAGCGCAAGGCGGAACACAGCAAGACAGCCTCAGCGTGGGGCCAAGCAACGCGGCAACGGCGGTCAGAGGCAGGCTGCCGGGCGCCGTCAGCAGGCACGAAACCAGCACCGCGAGCCCACCTACACTAAGACTCAGCAGATTAAGGGTCTTGAGAAAGAGAAGCAGAACATACAGCGCGACATCAACAGCAAGCAGAAGGAATACGACGACAAGGAGGCCGACGTAAAGCAAAGGCTGGCAAAAATCGAGTCGCTGAGTGCCGATATCGACAAGCGGCAGCGCAGTATCGACACCATCCAGACCAGCATCAAGGGCATCGACACTAACATCGGTGTGCTGAAAGGCCAGATTTCGACCCTCGAGGCCGACCTCGGCGAGCGCCGCCAGAAGTTCATCGAGTCGATGAGATATATGGCCCGTCACCGCAGCATCCAGGATAAGATAATGTTTATCTTCTCGGCCAAGAGTCTGACGCAGATGTACCGCCGTCTTCGTTTCGTCCGCGAATATGCTCTGTATCAGCGCACTCAGGGTGAGCTGCTGAAGCAACAGCAGGAGCTTGTGGAGAATAAGCACAAGGACTTGGAGAAAGTCCGCGGCACGAAACGCACCCTGCTCAGCAAGAACCAGATGGCTCACGCACAGATGGAGCAGGCGAAAGTGGAGCAGCAGGGGGTCGTGGCATCGCTGAAGCAGGACCAGGAGGTACTACAGAATGTCATCGACCAGAAACGGCAGAAGCAGGCCTCACTCGACGCACAGATTGACCGTCTCATATCAATCGAGATAGAGAAGGCCCGTCAGAGGGCTATCGCCGAGGAGCGGGCGCGCTCAGCAGCATTGGCAGCGGCACGCAAGGCCAAGGCTGCGGAGATGGCCCAGAAACGTGCTGCGGCCCAGCGTGCAGCCCAGGAGAATGCCCGTCGCGTTGCCGAGGCACGTGCCCGTGAGGCTCAGGCCAAGGAGGCGGCACGCCAGGCGGCTATCGCTGCTGAGAAAGCACGGCGCCAGGCGGAGGCCGAGAAGCAGCAGGCAGCGGCACGCCAGAGGGCTGAGGAGGCCGCAAGAGCAGCGGCAGCACGAGAGCAACAAGCCCAGCAGGCTGCCCGTGAGGCTGAGGCACAACGAAAAGCGGCTGAACGGAAGGCTGCCGTCGAGAAGAAACGGGCTGAGAATGCGGCCCGCGAGGACAACTCCAACGATGCCGCCGCAAGTGCGATGAGCACCGCCGACAGGGCTCTGACAGGCAGTTTCGCAAGCAACAGAGGCCGTCTGCCGATGCCTATGAGCGGAAGGATAGTGAACCACTACGGCCAGTACAGCGTCGAAGGCCTCGGCAACGTGCAGCTCAGCAACAGCGGAATAAACATCAAGGCCGGCGGAGGAGCCGGTGTACGCTCGGTATTCCGCGGTGAGGTCAGCGCCGTTTTCAGTTTCGGTGGAGCCTCGGTGGTGATGGTGCGACATGGTGCTTACATCTCCGTCTACGCCAACCTCGGACACGTAAACGTACATAAGGGACAGCAGGTCAACACCGGTCAGACCATCGGAAACGTTGCCGGCGACGGCGTCCTCCAGTTCCAGCTGCGTAAGGAGACGGCAAAACTGAACCCGGAGGTATGGCTCCGGCACTGATGAGAGAATCCTTCGGGGCCGCCGCATAAAGCAAACAGAAAAGACGGATAATGGCCCCGAGACTATAAACAGCCCCGGACCACTATATAATAATGTGGGCCGGGGAAGCAGAAAGACATTAACATAATGGAAAATATAAACTTAGAGTCGATCGACATCCACACTCTCCTACCCCAGCAGGAGCCGTTTGTCATGGTCGGACGACTGACTCACTACGACGACGAGAACGTTGAGACAACCACAACGATAGCACCCGACAATATCTTCGTCGACAATGGGGAGTTCAGTTCAGCAGGGATGATTGAGAATATCGCCCAGACCTGTGCCGCAAGGATAGGCTTCATAAACAAGTATATCCTCAAGAAAGGCGTCCAGATTGGCGTCATCGGCAACGTGAGAAAGTTGAAAATCAACGGTCATCCTAAGGCCGGCAGCACGATAACGACGCACGTTCAGATTATTGAGGAGCTGATGGGAGTCACCCTCGCAGTGGCTACGGTGTCGTGCAACGGTACGCTGATGGCTCAATCGCAGATAAAATTGGCAGTGAAGGAGGACGAGAAATGATTCTACAGAACCAGTTATACACTATCTCAGACCATAAGACAGAGGGCGGCAAGGACATCTTTACCGTGGCTCTCAATCCGGAGTGCTTCATCTACAAGGCCCATTTTCCGGGCAATCCCATCACACCGGGAGTGTGCATCGTCCAGACCTGCGCTGAGCTGTTGGGCGAAATAACGGGGAAAAAGATGGAAATAATCGCGGCAAAGGACATAAAATTTCTCAATGTTTTGTCGCCATTGACGACCGCCACCGTCGATTTCGCATTCAGCGCGGTAGCCTCCGACGGCGACAATACGACCGCAAAAATTTCCGTTACCGACGGCAATGAGGTCTTCGCCACAGTCGCTTTCACCTGCTCAGCACACTGACAACGACATCACGAAGCCGATTTTAAGCCCTGATACCCACGACCGGAGAGCATATCTTCAACCGCAAATGAACATATATTCAACGACCCACGAACATATCTTCAACGACCCACGAAGGTATCTTCAATGGCTCACGAACATATCTTCAACGGATTACGAAGGTATCTTCAGCGGCACAAGGACATAATTTTAGCGGCTTAAAGCTCTGATATCAGCAACATAAGAATATGATATTCAAGGCTTTAACCCAAGTTTGACGCTCTAATGTTTTTTTTCAGAATTTTTTCCAGTGTTTATAGGGGTTTGCGTGGTCAAACTGCTCAAAATCGCAATGTAGAACACAGCAATGTCGTAGGGATTGCTTATCTTTGCGGCATGAATTTTACGTCCCAAATACGTTACAACCCACAGACGTGTAAAGACGAGAAGTATTACCGTCTGAAGGAGTCCTATCGCGATGCCAGCGGTAGGGTATGTACTTTGATATTGCTCAATGTCGGGTTTATACATGACCTATCCCCAGAGCAGATAAGAGATGTTGCGCGTGGACTGACGTATCTGTACAATCACCAGAAGGATGTCCAACTTTGGGATGAGAAACTGCAAGGTTACTCGGAAGTGGTTCGTGACAGAGTGCATGCGTACTGGGCCAGACTTGTCGAGGAGGAAAAACTTGATATTGTGGGCAACGCCTACGAGAGAAGCAAGTCCAAGGCCAGGAAACGGATAGATGTTGACACTATGAGGCATACAGACGCAAGGGAAGTCGGCTGCGAATGGCTATGCCTGCAAACGATTCGTAAACTTGGTCTGGATACATTTCTCCGTTCTTTGGGATGGTCTGAGGACAAGGTGAAGGTCACTTTGGCCCATCTTATTACGAGGGCGGCCTATACTCCGTCCGAATTAAAGTCAATATCCATTATAAAAGAGAACTCTGCAGTGTGCGAACTCCTTGACCTTCCTATGGCCAAAATAACTCCAAGGAGGATATATCGAGTTGCCGATGACCTTTATTCCATAAAGGATAAGCTTGAGAAGTATCTTTGCCACAAGACCGATGACCTCTTCAAACCGACCAACCGCATTATGCTCTTCGATCTCACCAACTTTTATTTTGAGGGACGCAAGACCGGCAGCAAGAAGGCTGCCTTTGGCCGTTCAAAGGAGAAACGCAGCGACTGCAAGCTGCTTGTCCTCGCGCTATGCATCAATACTGACGGCTTCATACGTTACAGTGCGGTACTGGAAGGCAATACCGCCGATCCAAAGTCACTTCCCAACATGGTGGACGAGCTTATTGCTGAGAATCCGGCCAAATGTCCCGATAACGAGGGAGTGCTTGTAGTCATTGACGCAGGTATCTCAACTGAAGATAACCTCAAGACTATAAGGGACAAAGGATACAACTATCTTTGTGTATCCCGCAAAGCTCTTACCGAATACACCACCCCCGAGAATGCTCCCAAAGTCACAGTTTGCGATTGCTTGAAGCGCGAGATAACGCTTCAACGCGTAACAACGGCCAAGAATGACGACTGTTACCTCAAAATAGACTCTCCTGCAAAAGCGTTGAAGGAAGAATCCATGAACCGCAAATTCCGTGAGCGTTTTGAGGAAGGGTTGAAAAAAATCAGAAAGAGTACCCAATCAAAACACGGGATAAAAAACTACGGCAAGGTACAAAACAGGATCGGTGCCCTGCAAGGAAAATATCCCTCTATAAGCCGATATTACAATATAAAAGTTGAGGATGACGGACACGACAAAGTCGCTTCTATGACATGGGAGGTCAACATCCCGGACAAGGTGGAATACGGAACATACTTCCTCAGAACCAATGTGAAGAAATTAGATGAGGAAACGACCTGGAACTACTATAATCTTATACGTGAAATAGAATGCTCCAACCGGCAGCTCAAAACCGACCTCAGCCTCAGGCCCATATACCACCAGACTGACAATAGGGCAGACGCACACCTTTTCTTAGGGCTGCTGGCTTACTGGATAGTAAACACCGTGCGCCATCAGATGAAGGTTGCCCGGCGAAAGCAAGGCAAGGATGAGCATGGGCGGGAGCGTTCGACACCGTACTGGTCGGAGATCATGCGGATCATGAAGACTCAAAAAGCAGTTACTACCACAGCAGTAAATGCGCTTGGAGAGGCTGTCGAGACCAGACTGTGCAGTGTGCCTACAGATAGTGCAGCTGAAATCTACGAGTTGTTGAAAATCAGTAAAGTGCCATTTAAAAAAATAAAAATCTGTAGAACACAGTAGGACTTTTTAAAAACACTAAATTGCTGATACAGAACAACTAAGCAAAATACGATGTCAAAGTTGGGTTAAGTCGCCATAGATAGGGAGAGGTTACTTCATGAGGCCTTTCCCTATTTTTGTTTTCAGCTTTTTGGCTATTTTCACGAGGTCGTGGTAATGCTTTTCCATTGCTTTGTCGCCGAGGTCGATCATCGTTTGTATGGCCTTATTGCTAAAGCTCATGACATCGTACTTGCCCAAATCGGGATTGACATAGACGTCGGCACTGCGCCGCATCTCATTATATTTCGCTATGTCGGGGCGGTTTTTCAGCCACGACACCACACCGCTGGAGCCCTTGATGAAACTCAGCGGCGACTTGTAATCGTCGTGCTTATTCTGCTGAAGGTCAATGGCAATGACGATATCGGCACCCATTTTCCGTGCCACATCGACCGGAAGATTATTCATTGCGCCACCGTCGATGAGGACATTCTCACCTATCCTCATCGGCTTGAAGACCCCCGGAATGGCCATACTCGCCCTCATGCAACTATCGAGGCACACACTGTCGGGGTTGAGGACGACCTCCCGGAAGTCACCGTGGGCCACATCGACAGCCACACAGCGGAAGGGTATGCGCATTACACCGGCCTCACGGCGTGCCACAGGACTCATGCGGACCATAGAATCGAGAAGTGCCATGACCTTCGCACCCTTGAAAATGCCGGGCAGAGTGTCGGCCACAACAGTGTGACGGCGATGTACCGGGAACCCAAGGATGTAGCTCACGCCGAGACTGTCGCGGCTGAAGAACTTGCGGCTACGGGCCTCGTCGCGGTCGGTGAGCAACGATACCCACTCCTGCGAGTTGAACATCTGCTCAATGTCATCGGCACGATAGCCCATCGAATAGAGGCCACCGACGATGCTCCCTATACTCGTTCCCACGATATAGTCGATAGGAACGCCCGACTTCTCAATCACTTTCAGGGCTCCACACTCTGCCGCACCCTTCGCTCCGCCGCCGCCAAGGACCAGCGCCACCTTAGGACGCTCATGGGCAAAGGCGGAGAGCGAGAACACTCCGAGAAGGAAAACCACTAAAAACGATTTCAGTTTACTAATGTTCATTTTCTTATCTTTATTCAGTATCCGCTATTTCCGAGGCCGTTACCGAGCCGTTCCGGCGACAATCTCCGTCTTTTTCCATCCCATGAATGATTCCGACAAAAGGCTTTTTCGGCCAATCACAATCGCATTTCAACTCCACATGAAATGGAAAACGCTCAAGAGAAGTCCTATTTTATGGTCAAAGCCGGACGTGGGGTCTTCCGTCTATCCTCCTAAGTCACTGTCTCTCAGCGTATCTATACGTATTTCTCACCCAGCTTGAGCTGTATTTCGTTGACATATTTCCGTATCAGCGACGACGAATCGCCCTTCTTGCAGATGAAGAGGACGTTGTCTTTCTCAGCGACGATATATCCGTCGAGGCCGTTGATAACGCCGATGCGGCCCTTCGGCAGCTTCACGATGTTGTTATGCGAATCATCGAAATAAGCCTGAGTATCGACACACACGTTATCGCCGTCGACCTTTCGCGTGGCCTCGTAGATGCCGTGCCACGTGCCGAGGTCGGCCCATCCGAAGTCGCACTTCATCACATACACGTTATCGCTCTTCTCCAGGACGCCGTAGTCGAGGCTCACATTAGGGAACGACGGGAAGTATTGCTCCACGAATTCGTTCTCCTCCGCTATCGTCCAATCGGGGCGCGCGAGGTCGAGATTCGGCAGCACCGACGGCAGGAACGATGCCAGACATTTCCTGAGATATTTGACATTAGCCAGGAAGAGGCCCGTATTCCAGTACCATTCACCGCTGTCGACGAACATCTTCGCAAACTCGCGGTCGGGTTTCTCGGTGAAAGCCTTTACCTTATATATATCATCCTCACCCGAATGGTCGCCGAGCTGGATATAGCCATAGCCCGGTTCGGGCCGCGTGGGTTTCACGCCCATCGTCAGCAGACGGTCGTGCTTAGCCACGAAGTCGAGTCCCTCAAGGATATTCTCCTTGAAGACGTCCTCCTTGAATACAGCCTGATCACTCGGTGTGACGATAAGATTCGCCTTCGGGTTGATATGCTGAATACGGTGACTGGCCCACGCCACGCTCGGTGCCGTATTGCGGTGAACGGGCTCAGCCATAATATGATTGCCGTCGACATCGGGCAACTGCTCCACAACATAGTGCAGATACTGCTGCGTGGTGTTGATGAAGATATTCTCCTTAGGAATTATCTTTGCAAAACGCTCGTAGGTCTGTTGCAGCTGTGTGCGTCCGACACCGAAGAAATCGATGAACTGCTTCGGCTCATTCTCGCGGCTGCTCGGCCATAGGCGCATACCTTTGCCACCGGCGAGAATAACACAGTAGTTGTTGTTTTCAATAGCCATATTGTTTAGATTCCAAGATTAAACTCACTGAATTAAATATTTACACCCACAAAGTTATGCAATAACGGCTAACTGACCAAATATTTTTATCTTTTTATCCCTTTCTTTTTATTATTTAATCCAACCTATCTGCACCTCTACCAACGTAACTTCCCGATTACCAACGCCCTCCATCGCTGTCGCCCCGCGCTTCCGCCACAGCCTCAGGTCAGCCACCGTCATGAACACCGAACTTTACAGTCCAGCCCTTCAACAATTGTATACCAAAAGCAACGGAGCCATGGAATTGTCAAAGGCAAGAGCGATATGTAATGTTAAGAAAACATAATTAATTCACTGATATTATCTATTTTACATATTATATTACTAAAGTTTCCCACTTGTTCAAAATGCCCATAAACAAGGGGTTTCTGAAAAGTTCAAATAGCAGGATGCCCATAAACAAAGTAGTTTAACAAGTGCTTAATAAATGTGAAAGGGCAAATGACCTTAAAAGGAGAAGTCCGATAATGCAATATTCTACTGCTCATAAAAAGTTTTTTGAAAAGTTAAAGATGCGCATACCCTTTGGGAAAGCCTTTTTATAAAGGGGTTCTCCAAGTGGGAAACTTTAGTTATATTATTAGTTTTGCAAAAAATAACTGCTAAAACAAGTAAATTACTAAGAACTTTCAATCAGGTGCCACGAATAAAAGGCATCTGTAACCTGCACCTTCCGGCTGAAACATTAGGCTCATTGTCGGATGGAAAGGAACAAAACAGCAAAACCAACCAAAGGCCAATAATCCAGAACCAGCTAATAACTAATAAATAACTAATTTTAAACTAAAATGAAAAGAAGTCTACATTTACTAATCACGATGCTTCTGATGTGTATCATCGGGGTAATGACGGGACACGCCCAATCTACCTACACGGTGTCGTTCAACAACAACAGTATCACCCAGTCGACAGAAGGATGGTTCGACCTTGGTAGTAAACACAGCCTAAACGCCAAGTACACGGGTACTTATGACGGTGTCACTTACACTACAGGACTGAAGATGGAGAGTGCCACAACCGTCAAATTCACTACCACAGCCAACGCCACCATTACCATTGTCCAGTCGACATCGGCTAATGGTACTAATACATTTAAATTTGACGGCACAGAAGTTCCACAGTCAGAAGGTACTGCCGACGCAGACAACACTGTCATTGTCTACACGAAGTCAATTGCCGATGGCGAACATTCAATAACGAGAAACAAGAAAGAGATAGGCATACTCTTCATCAAGGTCGTCCAGGAGGCCTCCACACAGCCTACCCTCACCTTGAACCCGGCCACCATAAATCTCAACGCATACCCATTCAATCCTACGGTCAGCACCACATTCATGCTCTCGGGCGAGAACCTCACAGCCGGCGACTACAATCTGAATGTCCCTACTGTCGACGGCCTCACCGTCAGTCCGACGGCCTTCACCGTAGGTACCGACGGCAAGTGTAACCAGCAGTTCACCATCACTTATGAGCCTACAAAGGACACCGAGGCTGCCACAGCCACGATTTCCGCAACTGTAGGTACTGTGACCGACGCCGTGACCGTCAATTATTCAGCTCTCGTCACAGCCACGGAACAGCGTACGGTAGCGGCTGCCACCACATGGGATTTCTCCAAGACCGGGCTCACATCGTTCGATAAAGTCAGCGATCCGGTGCTCTACGCAAATATCGGAGCAAAAACATCCGACGACTTCGCTGCCGACGCTATGACCTATGTCGGTTCTTTCCCCGTCTCGGACGGTGGAACGGCATGCCGCGTCAACACAAAGGATGTTCTGGCATTCAAGACATCAACGGCAGGAACGATAACCGTCACCTTCTGCAACACCGGCGGTAACGGCGACAGATACCTCACGGTCAATGGCACGAAGACAAGCTATTCGGAGGCAACAGGAAAGGCTGACGTGACTACCGATCCGATAAGCGTAGAGGCCGGTGACGTTACGATAGGTGGCGACAACTCGATAAAAATCAAGAAGATTGTCTTCGAGTCAGCTGTCAGCGAGCTTTCTATCGTCGTCAAGGATGGTTTCAGCAACTACGCAACATTCTACAGTACAAAGGGTTACACTCTTCCTGAGGGTCTCACTGCCTACACAATCAGTGGCATCGACGACAACAATAAGGTTGTCTATGGCAATACCTACAATGCCGGTGATGCTGTTCCCGCCAAGACAGCCGTCCTCGTCAAGGCCACCGCTGCCGGCACCTACACCGCAAGCGTTAACGCCGACGCTGCCGAGTTCAGCGGCACAAACCTCCTCAACGGTTCCGAGACCAGCACTGCCGTCAACGAGGCAGGCTATATGTACTACGTCCTCACCAACGACGCCAACAATGCCAACACCGGTTTCTACTGGCAGAAGGGCACCGACGGCACCAGCGTTACGACCGTTGCTGGCCGCGCTTACCTTAAGGTCACCAAGGCTCAGGCTGCCAAGGGCTTCTCGTTCCCCGATGAGACGACAGGCATCAGTGCCGTCAGCACATCGGCTAACAGCCTGAACGACAGCGCAGAAATGTACAACCTCGCCGGTCAGCGCGTGACAAAGGCCTACAAGGGCGTCGTCATCCAGAACGGCAAGAAGTTCATCAACAAGTAAACCGCAACCACCGTCCGCCATCCAATGCATCACCACGGCATCCATCGAAGGCGAGAGCAGAGCGGTGGCGGGCAAGCGAACAATAGAAAATAAACATACAAAAAGGAATAAAGAAAATGAAGAAGACGTATACAGCACCAGCCATCAAGGTGCGCAAGATTGAGACAGAGAGCATTTTAGCTGCCAGTGACCCGACAGTACACGACGAAACAGGAAGTGGCGAGGGTACAGCCAAGAGCAATGCCTTCGGCAATGAGGACTACAATAATCTGAATGTGAACGTGTGGGGCGAGAGCGACGAGAACTAATCTCCCCGTCGGCCGGACATTCCCGGTTCATGAATAACAACGGAGAAGGCGCGAGCCCTCTCCGTTTTTTATTGCCATATAATATAGGGTTAGGGCCGTCAGCGAACAACGGGGATATAACGAGTCGTTTGGAGAGGTAAGGCATGCGGCACAGTGCGGTTGCAGGGCTTATTGAAAACCGTTTAATTTTCGTCTGGAAACTACGGACAAGCTGCACAGTGCGGCTGCAGGGGCGGCCCTCGTGGCCGTCCGCTCGGTCGACAGACCGAATCTCTGCATTTCATATTATGAGGACGGCCACAATATATTTACCCGTTGTCCTTGGGCACCAACCACCAAATATTATGTGCAAACCGTTGATACTAAGACTCTTGCAGAACTCTGCCACTGTAGGTGTGAGATTTATCCCCATCCTACCAGCTGCGGGGGAATTCACAGTGATTCTCGTCCGCAGCTGCGAGGGCTGGGATAAACCCAGCCCCTACGGAGGATAGGTGCAGTACATTGGTTATCGATGCGTTGTCTACATTCCTTTACGAGGAAGGATAGATTATGAAATTGATGCAGCTAAGAGCGCTTGCCGGTCACGGCTATCCGGGTCACGGGAAAACGGCTGTGTGCGTAGACAGGCGGCACGGCGGCAGTGTCATTGCGGAAAAATCAAAATAATTGACTGATTGACTGAAAAAACAGCGGAATATATTTGGAGAAAAGGAAGAAAAAGAATACATTTGCAGTCAAATACAACATCCCAAATGTACCAAGCGGGTGCTGGCCGCCAACACTTGTTTACCAACGGAAAAAGAGAATCTATAAAAACAACTAAAACTCACACATCTATGAAAATTTTAAGAACACTGCTGCCCCTCGTAGCACTACTCTTCTGTTCGACGGTACAGGCCCAGAAAGTTGAGGACTTCGGGGTATTCAAGCACATGGGAGCCGGAGTCAGCGTAGGCACAGAGGGTATCGGCATCAACGTTGCCACACCAGTAACCAATTATCTCGAGCTCGGTCTCGGCGTCAACTTCATGCCGGGAGTGAAAATTAAGGGCGACGTCGATGTCAACGACATCAAATACACCTATACCGATGCAGCCACGGGACTCTCCGTCCCGGTAACAATCCCTATGAGCGAGGTCAACATTCAGGCAAAGTTAGCACGTACGGTATTCGATTTCAAGGCCAATGTCTATCCTTTCGGGACGAAAAACGACCTCTTTGTGGCTGCGGGATTCTCCTTCGGCGGCAAGAAGATTGCCAAAATCTCCGGTCACAGTGAGGACGTAAAGAACTTCATGGCCAGAACCGACGTGCCCGAGGCTGCCAAGGATCAGGTATATGCTGAGATCGACAAGTATCAGGTTGACTTCGACCGTAACGGTGATGTGAAGGGCGACATCCGTGTCAACGCCTTCCGTCCCTATCTCGGTCTCGGTTACGGCCGTCTCGTTCCCAAGCACCGTCTGGGTTTCCGCGTAGAACTCGGCTGTCAGTTCATGGGTAAGATGAAGATCTACCAGAACGACAAGGAGGTGAATATCAACGAGCTCGACAAGGACAAAGACGATGACGTATCGAAGTTTGTCGACAAGTTCAAGGTCTATCCCGTCCTGAAGTTCACCCTCGCCGGGAGACTGTTTTAAATGGAGCCGAGAGCCATTACAACCGGAGCTGCTGTCCATTTAACCCGGATTCGTGGGCCATTATGGCCAGATCCTTGCACCGCTTTAGTCGTTCACAAATCACCGAGAAAGCTATCATGCAGTCCATCGTAGCGATTAACGGACGACATCAGCGCGCCTCGCAGTTGCGAAAGCCGCCCATCGTGGCGCAAACCATCACAATAGATAAAACCCTTTTAATCTCATAAAGAACTCACTAAGGGCCACTGCTACTCATAAGAGTAATGCAGTGGCCCTGATTTTTTTTCCGATGCTGGAATCACGGGATAAACATCGTGCAGCCAAGCAGATGCAGAGTGCAAGGCATCCTATTGTAGTAAGACAATTGCACGGCCCGTTGTTCTTCCTCAATTACCCATCGTGAATGTCCGATAGGTCTACTGTGTGAATACCCAAATCTGTTTTCACCTTCCCAGCTAATCCATCGTGAATGACCGGTAGGTCCTCACGACTGTGCTACAAATTACCCTCCGTCGCAACATCCTTTCCCGCCTTCGACTCTGAATTTATTTTACACCATTCCCATACATGCCATTTGGCGTTGCAAAACAGACCGTTTCATCGTGCAAAACGGACCGTTTCGCGTTCCCAAATGGACCGTTTTGCAACGCCATTTGGACCGTTTCGGAAAGGTACTGATAATCAACGGGTTACCCAGCTGAATTCAAAACGGAAACGGAACGAAATATCTTTACATAATATAATGGCGTTTTTGCGTCTGACAAGCGTTGATGCAGACAAACGGGCGTGCGGCACAGGACGGTTGGAGGGGCGGTCGTAGTGGCCTCCCGATTGCCAATCCCACGTAGGGGTGGGGTTTATCCCCACCCTACCGACAGCGGACGAGGAGCAAAAGATACATCGGAGCTGATAAGGATGGGAGTTACCCCCACCCTACCAATAGCTGACGAGGAGCAAAAGATATATCGGAGCTGATAGGGATGGGAGTTATCCCCACCCTACCGACAGCGTACGAGATGCAAAAAAAGCAAATTATTTGAGATAATTTCTCAAATAATTTGCTTGTAAACTGATTCAAGCAGATCCGATACCTACAATTCGTTTTCCTTTACCCAAATAGAGAAGCCCCTTGGCTGCACAATAAATGTTACACGTCCATCTTTAGAAACTTTTACTTTATTCGTTGGTGAAAATGCATCAACCAGTTGCGTATCGGACAAATCTTTAAAACCTTGAGAATTAACTGAGAGGTTAATGCTTAAAGTGTCTGTATCATTGTTGTTTAAAACGATAATAGCTCCACTTGTAGATCTTGTGCCTTGCCGTCGGGCAACATAAACGTTTTTTGTAACTTTCTCTGGTGATGGATTCCCTGTTTCTGTAAGAACTACGGTCTTACCGCCAATATACTTTTTCCTTATTTCAATGAGCTTTGAGATCGTGTCTTTAAGACTTGTTGGGGCTTCAACTATTTGCTGATGGTCATTAACGTCATATTGTTTAACAGTAAAATAATGTGGATAGAAAATGCAAGGCGTTCCTTCATGAGTCAGGATATAAGCATAAGCCATTGCATAATCTTTAGTTATCCACTTATCATGCTCTTTGCCTGTATCGTGGTTATCGACGAAAGTGACAACATTGTCTGGTGGCAAGGCGTAACCTTCGTTATTACGAATCATACCTGCGTGATTAAGACGTGATATATCAAAGTCGTTGCCACTATTATTGCACATTTCTGTTAGTGTAAATTTCAAAGGAAAATCAAACGCATGTACATTTGCGTTGCCTTTTGCTACGCTGTCAACCCATTCTTTAATGTATTTAGCCGACCCCCAGTATTCGCCAACAACAAATGGCTGTTTACCATTTAATAGCGGTAGACCGCGAATCCATCTGCTGACGAATTCAGGTTGAAGTCCACGAACAAAATCCATTCTGAATCCGTCAAATCCAATTTCGTTTCTTAGCCATTTGCCCCAGTTACATAGTCTGGTCTGTACTTCCACGCTATATGTGTCCAAATCGTTTCCAAAGAATTTTGTCCTTGGACGCAGCACATCGTCGGTAAAATCAGTCAGAGAATCATTTTCTGACGAAGGGTGAAAATTCCAATATCTCCATTCATAATTTGGTTCACCTGCACCATTATGCTTTGGGAAATAAAGATGAGTCTTTGTGTAAGCAACAGAGTCTATCCAACGAATATCTTCTTCCGGATAAGCTTCTTTTCTTCCAGATTTTACATAATCAGTAACAACAGGATTCTTTTCAAAGTTTTCATCGCCACCATATAGATGATTGAGTACTACATCAGAATATACATTGATATTATTTCTGTGCATTTCGGCAATCATTTCTTCCAATTCCTTTCGGCTGCCATATCTTGTCTCTATGGTACCTTTCTGAAAGTAGTTGCCTAAATCAAAATGGTCATAAATTCCATATCCGCTGTCAACTATGCCCCAATTTCCTTTTGCAGGGACCGGAGTCCATACGCTTGTTATACCTACATCCTTTAATTCAGGCGCGATCTCTCTCAAATGATCCCACCATGACCCGTTCTTGTTTGCCTCGTCAACAGGCACATCCCAATAGAATGCCTGCATCATGACATTGGATATATTGTTTTGTGCTAATATTAAACAAGGAAAGAAAAGAAACAGTAGACAAAAAAAATAACGAATGCTTTTCTTCATAAAAACTATAAAACAAATTGCTTCTGGGGTAGCTGTTTTATACCCCAGAAGCAAAATATAGAAATTTTATGCAGGAGTGATTGTTGCCTTGTTGTTATTGGCATCAAGGGTAATCTTGTATGTGCCTGCACTTACGTGAATGTTCGGTCCGTCTTGAGTGAGGGCGTTGAGGTCACCACCAAGGTTGATAGTCCATGATGCATCCCAACGGAACTTGAGGTCGCCGTCATTGACAGTGGCTGTAATCGACCAAGTCTGAGTGGCGGGATCATAAGTCATAAGCTGTCCCTTATCCCAACCGTCAGGCAGAGCATCACCGATGATTTCCCATCCGGTCTTTGCTACCGATGCAACCATCTTCTTGGTATCAGCAGTAATCTTGTAGTAACCGGCATTCGGAATAACGATATTCGCGCCATCACCAATGACGAAATCACCCTTCGACTGATCATCGTTCCATGTTATGTCGCCAACGATTCCAATCCATGTGCCACCGTCATAGAACTTGAACTCTGTACCAGCATCGAAGTAACCTGAGCCTGTGTACTTGAAGTCGCGAGCCTCTGATGTTACCTTGTATGCCGACTCTGCCTCCGGCGACCAGCCCTGGTAACTGCCAGGAAGGGTCATGAACGCACTACTCAGTTCGATAGTTGTCTCTTCGAGCGAGTATGTGTATTTGCCAGCATTCGTGAGATTCAGAGTTACGATGTATGCACTCTCATTTGCTACAGGAATATCAGAGCCACTCGGTGCAAGACCAAATTCTGTTGCTCCGTCGCCACCATAGTTGATAGTCCAGTCATTGTTTGCACGGAACTTGAAATGATTTGGGGTCAGGGATGTTATGACAGTCCACAAACGTGTATTCTCGTCATACTCCATTTGTGTGTCGGTACTCCAACCACCGGATGTGGCGTCGCCAATAATGCCCCATGTGTTGCATGGAACAGACTGTGAAACTGAGCCGTCAGGATTGAGTGTTACTTCGACAAACCCCTTGCCTTCATCTGTAACGGTCTGGTTGCTAGCAAGCACCTTGCTTACATCCTTACCATCAAGTATTGCGTATGAGGTTGCATTGTCAAACTGTACGTATCCCTGGTAAACGCCATCGCCATCAGGGTCGCCGATGAGATAAGCCTTTGTGAAGTCCCAGTCAGGATAGCCAACTGCGACATAGGCATAAGGCCAATCGATATTGTCAGTATTCGGGTCATAGGCAGTAGCTTTGAAGCTGACGGTATTTGACGCGCTGTCCTGCGCATTGTCAAAAGCCTTTGACTTCAGCGATACAGTGTAATCGTTGCTCTGACCAGGATAGGCACCGATCTTAGCAAGGATGCTGTTCATCTCCGAGTTGGTAAAAGTAAGCTTATTATCGCCGGTCTCGCCAATGACGGTACTCTCCTGATTGCTGTTATTGGTCAGCGTTACTTCATAGTTGACTACTGCTCCGGCGCCGTAATTCGCCTTTTCCCATGAAATCTCAGGGAAGTTCTCTGATCTGTTGTCCTTTGTTATTACAACATCCGACGGAGAAACTGGATTCAGCGTGGCAGTATGCCGCAGTTGCAAAACAGGGTCGGTGATGTCGTCAGAGCACGACACCATTGCAAGGACTGTTGCGGCAAGGAATATATATTTTTTTAGTTTCATAATACTTTGCTTTTTAGTAACCTTCATTTTGTGTCAAATTCTCATTAGAGCCAATATCGTCAGAAGGCAATGGGAAAACTGAGTAATAGCTTGCTACACCCTTACCCTCGGCGACTCCGCCCTTCCATGGCCATACATAGTCATCGCCGGTGTACTTGCCGAAACGGACAAGGTCAGTACGGCGCTGTGCCTCGAAGAACATCTCACGTCCACGCTCGTCAAGCATGAAGTCAAGATTGAAATCGCTGTCTGAGATAGGTGCTGCAAGTTTGTCGGTATATGCACGCTTGCGCAGGTCATTGATATAGCCGATGGCTTCGGATCTTGTTGCACCCTGGCCGCCACGGAGTACGGCTTCGGCAAGATTCAGATAGACCTCGCCAAGACGGAACAATGGGAAGTCGGTGTAAGCCTCGGTTGATGCAGGCTTGCTGCCGTCCTTGTTTACATTGTAGAACTTTGTTACAGGAATACCATTATTCTTGAAATCAGACTCGCTGGTAATTTCATAATTGGTTGTAGCATCGGTGCGCAACATCTGACGACGGCTGTCCTTGTCATATTCGTTTTCCTTTGTAAAGAGCTTGAAGAGTGACGACTTGGCGCGTACACCCTGCCATCCACCTTTTGCATTGGTTTCTTCTTGGAAATCGGCAGAGCCCCAGCAAAGCAGTGCTGTCATTCCTCCCCATGTCATGGTTTCCTCGCCTTCATAGCGGCATGGGAAAATCATCTCCAGAGAGTGGTCGTTGTCGGCCTTGAACATATCGCCATAGTTCTCTTCAAGTTTGTATCCGGCATTGATAACCTTTTTTGAGTAGGTTATGCAGTCGGTATAGCGGTTCTCACCAACATAGGTTTCTGCATTCAGGTACAGGCGAGATAGGGCTGCCCACAGCGCTGCCTTGTTGGCATGTCCGTAATCGTCATTCCATCCCGGTACAGGGTCGAGAAGGTCAGGCTCGGCCGCAAGCATCTCGCTTTCAATATACTTAAACAAGTCTTCCTTCATGATCTGCTTAGGGCGTGCACTTCCTACTGTGCTTGTCTCATCGACGAAAGGAACGTTGCGATACAGGTCAAGAGCGTACTCATACATCAGTGCTCTCATGAAGCGGGCTTCGGCACGATACTGCTTGACCTTTGCAATGACGTCATCGCTGCATCCACGTGAAGCCAGCTTGTCGTCGGTAGTCTCACGAAGGAAAGCATTCGAAAGCATAATCTGATAGAACAGACGATAATAAGAGCCTTTTATCCAAGGAGAAGATGCGCTCCATGAAATATGGTTGAAGTCTGGGATGCCCGGGTCGTTCCAGCAGCAATGAGCATCATCGGAAGCAAGTTCCTGCATGTTCCACAGTACACGAATGAAAGAAGCCTGTGATCCTCCATCAATGCCTACAACATCCTGCTCGGCATCACCGCCCTGGTTACCGCCGATAACAAGTCCGGCATATATCTTGGCCAGACTCTCCGTGTAAGAATCTATTTTGCTGCCGAAGACAACATCCGATACGAGGTCGTCCTTATCGATAGGCACAGTGTTGAGGTCGTCGGTGCATGACGAGAAGGTCATTATGCCGACAACAGCTATGATGGAAATAAATTTTATTCTTTTCATTGTCTTTAGTTTTAGAAATTAACGTTTACACCCAACAGGAATGAAATTGGTCTTGGATAGAGGTTGTTGTCAATGCCATCACCACTGATTTCTGGGTCAAGTCCGCTGTAGTTGGTTATTACGAAAGGATTCTGAACGGTGAAGTAAACTCTTGCGTTCTGCTTTTCGTTAAACAGTTTGTCGAACGTATATCCGAGGGTTATGTTGTCCATACGCAGGAATGAAGCTTTCTGAACATAGAAGCTGCTGCGGTACTGACCGGCCTTGAAGTCGTCAACCCAAGCTGATGTCATACGGTTCTTCAAGAATCCTGTCTGGTCGTACATTTGTGAGCCGTCCCATGCTTCTCGGTTCGACTGTACATTGTTATATACATAGTTGCCAAGACTTGCGCGGAGTGCGAATGACAGATCCCAGTTCTTATAAGAGATCTGGTTGCTTAGTCCCATGAATACGTTAGGCGCAGACTTCTTGTAAACGATCAGGTCGTTTTCGTCAATTTTGTTATCTCCATTTTGATCAACATAAGCGCCTTCTATTGGTCTGCCGTTGTTGTCATACATTTGCTCGAACACATAGAATGAGTTATATGGATGGTTCACGGCATTAATCATGATGTTGTAGCCTGTAGCTCCGTCTATACCTCCATGAATAACACCCTTGTAGGATGGATCATCGTTGAATGTCAGCTTGGTAATCTCATTCTTGTTGTATGAGAGATTGTAGCTGATGGTCCAATCCCAGTCCTTTGTAACGACAGGATGAGCTGTCAGAGAGAACTCAATACCCTTGTTCTCCAAAGTTCCGACGTTAGTGAGGAGTTCGTTACTGAAGTTAGTTCCTGCCGGAGCAGTAACTGTGTTAAGCAGATTGTCGGTCTTGCGATAATAGTAATCGAATGTTCCGGTAATTCTGTTCTTGAGGAATCCAAAGTCCAATCCGACATTCCATGTCTTGGTCTCCTCCCACTTAAGATTCTCGTCATAAGCCTGTGGCGCAATTAGTCTGTACTCGGTATTGCCGAAGTAGTAGTTGGCTCCTGCCTTAGAGTAAGAATAGCGTGCCAAATATGGATAATCACCATTGTTCAGGTTCTGCTGACCTGTAACACCATAGCCAAGACGAAGCTTAAGGGCAGACAGCCACTTGACGTTCTTAAGGAACTTCTCCTCGTTTATGCGCCATGCCAATGCAACTGAAGGGAATACACCCCAACGGTTGTGCTTGCTGAATCGTGAAGAACCATCATCACGAAGGGTAAAGGTAAGCAGATAACGGTCAAGAAGGCTATAGTTTAAACGTCCGAAGAAAGAGATAAGGTAGTTCTCGGTTCTGTTTTCAATACCGTCTTTATAGTATTCCTGTCCTTTCTCTTCAGCGAATTTGGCAGAATACGGATACTTCGTCCAGTCAGAAGAATAGAAGTGCTGCCAAGAATAACCAGCCATTACGTCGATGTTGTGAACACCGAATGTGTTGTTGTAATCAAGGTAGAACTCAAGCAGTTCATCTCTCTTAAGCTGGTAGTAGCTTGTGTTTTCACCAAATCCTGTCTTGTAGTTTCCTGAACTCCATGTCATAGGAGAATTATCCTGAATAATGACATCACCTTCTCCCTTTGATACGTCGTAACCAAGATTCAGGTTAGCGCGCAGCTGTGGCAGGAAATGGAACTTATAATCGAGCTGTATATTACCAATGCTACGATATACAGTTGATTTGTCGCTCTTTGAATCCAGAATAGATACAGGGTTGGTAAGTCCTATGTCGATAGGCTTGCCGTTTGTCTGGTTAAGGTACATAAAATATCCGTTACCATACTCTGATCCGTCCATGTAAACAGGCTGGGTAGGATCGTATTGGGTAGCCAGACCAACAGCACCGGTGTCGGCGAAGCGGTTGGTATTATAGATACCCTTTACGTTAATCTGGATATTCAGATGTTTGTCGAAGAGTTGTGGATTAAGATTAATGGCACCAGTCAAGCGCTGCATGTTGGAAGTCTTGAGGATACCATTCTCGTCAGTATAGCCCACTGATACACGATAAGGCATGTGTGGTACGGCACCTGAGACGCTGACATTATGGTCAGTGCTGACCGATGTGCGGAATATTTCCTTCTGCCAGTCGGTATCACTGTTTCCCAATGCTGCTACCTGTGCGCTACCTTCACCGAATTTTGAAGTAACAAAGTTTCTGAAGTCGTTGGCCGACATTACATCAACTTCGTTCTTTCTTGTGCTCAGTTTAACGTTACCGCTGTAGCTGACCTTTACACGTCCTGCCTGACCCTTCCTGGTGGTAATAATAATCACACCATTTGACGCACGTGAGCCATATATTGCGGTAGCAGAAGCATCCTTCAGAATTGTAAATGTCTCAATATCATTAGGATTTACAATTGAGAGCGGATTTGACATTCCATTGATACCTCCGTCGTCAACAGGAACACCGTCGATGACAATTAGAGGGTTGTTGGATGCCGACATTGACGAGCCGCCACGAATACGGATTGTTGCTCCACTGCCCGGAGCACCACCGTCGGTAATGACACTTACACCGGCAGCCTGGCCTACGAGCATGTCGGTAGCTGATGTTACAGCACCTTTGACAAGTTTGTCGGTTCCTAATGCTGTGACGGAACCGGTCAGGTCGTTTTTCTTTACCTGACCATAACCGATGACGACAACCTCGTCAAGATTCTCAGAGTTAGCAACCATTTTTACGCTTACAGAAGGCGCTGCTGCAACAACGACCTCTTTGTAGCCAACATAAGAGATTTGAATGTTGTCGCCTTGGTTTGCCTGGATGGTAAAATTACCGTCCAAATCGGTAATCGTTCCTCCACTTTGGCCGACTACACGAACAGTTGCTCCAATGATTCCTTCGCCTGTAGCGTCTACGACATGACCTTTGACCGAGATTTGCTGGGCAAAAGCATTCATAGAGAGAATTAGGCAGGAAATGACTGCCAAAATTCTTAGAGGCATTCTTACTAGTACCTGTTTCATCTTGTTGTTTTTAGTTAATATATAATGTAAGTTACAATTTCGCTCCAAAAGGCATCATTATTGTATATGGCATTCACTCTATATATTTTGAATGATGAAGCAGGTAAATGTTTACACACAACATGATGCCGTACTAGGCAAATATCATTATTTTATAACGATTCGTTATGCTGTATTTCGATTCACATCGAGATAAACATAAAGTTGCCTACCACATGATTTTACCATGCGATGCAAATTTATATTAAAATAATACAAGATAAAAGCGTATGGAGAGAAAATGGAGAAATGTAAAAAAGTTAATATGTTGATAAACAGCATATTAACTTTTCGCTATGTAGATAAAAATGGAGATGCCTTAAAAAGCCATTTTCTTATAATTTCATGATATCTTCTTCAAAAGTGTCTCTTTTCCTAGCCTTATTTCGCATGTTTGTCCTGTAATTATAAACAGTAGAAGAGGAACAACGTAGAAATTTTTGAACCTTTGAACTGTCAGTTATCCCCAGCCTCATTAATGCAAGAATCCTGAGTTCAGTGTTCAGACGCTTGCCTTCTTTGAGCTCTATCTGTGAGTCCGAACGAAGCAAGGCATTCACGTCATTTATAAAATTAGGGAATAACCGTAGAAATGCTTCGTCGAAATTATTATAGAATGTCTCCACCTCTTTGTTTAGATAAAGATTGGACTGAATGGTATCGTAGAGCTCATCGAAGTTGTGCTTATGGGCGACCTTGCTCAAGTGTTTCCTGTAGTCTTCCATTTTACCTATATATAAAAGGCAAAGTTGCATAAAGCGCGTTATATATTCCTCTTTAATCTTATTTGATAGAGACAACTGTTTGTTTAGATTGTCCTGAGCAATGTTTGCTTCTTTTATTTGCTCATTCATTTCTTTGAGTTTGTTATTTGCCTCCTGTATTATTCGCATCTTCTTGCGAAGGCTGATAGAAGCAATTGACAATAGAATGAGCAAAATACCCACAATGGTCAGGGCAATAAGAATCATGTTCCGGCTTTCATGTTTGTGTTTCACCATAGTTGAATCAATAACCGAAAGGAATATTGAGGTTTCAACTATGCGCATTCTGGCATTGCAGGCTTCGGCATCTTCTATACATTGGTGAATGTATCTATATGAACGGTCAATGTCTCCTTTCTTATAAAGCAGGACAGCTAGCTCGCGCAAAGCTACATATTCACGCACAGCATTCTTTACACCGGCTGTTGACGACATTGCAAGGTACTTTATCTGTTTGTCGGTTTCACCTAACTTGCCATAAAACTCGGACAGCACATAGTACTTCAGACCTGCGTCGTTAGTTGCTAGATTGTCTGGTAAGCCTTTTGACAGTTGAGCTATGGCTTCAGTGGTTTTCCCATTGTCATTAAGTCGCTCGGTCTTTAGGATAAGATCTTCCGGGGCATAAGCTATAGCCGAATCACGGCATACGTCCATCTGTTCTGTATATTCAGCCTTTTTGCTTTTGTCTGTGGAATACGTGGCTAAATTACGATAAACATTCATTCCAAGATAGAAATGACTTCTCCTTAGCCATGAAGAATGTCCCGCAATATTTGTATTGTTGTATATCTCCAGAGCTTCGTGATGCATTCCAGCAAAGTTATACAAAAATGCCAGACTCATATTTGTATCCATGATTCTTTCTTCATCGCCTAGCTCGTCAGCTAGTTTTATCGCCTGGTTTATATAGGTTAATGATGAGTCCAAAGCAAAACTTTGGTAATCACGATATATGTCCATAAGGAGGTTATATTTGGCTTCCTTTGAACGTGTGAATGGTAATTTGTCCTTTTTCTCTTGTATTGAGTGTTGTTTAAGACTAATATATTTAGGATAATCTTTTAATGCTGTATCAAGGTCATTCAGATATTTGTTATCATCCTTATTGCTACAACCATACAGCGCAAAAAGACTAAGTACTATTCCTAATATGTATGTTATTTGTCTCATTCTGATTCACATTTTCGGTCAGATTAATTGAACTGCTATTCAATAATCTGTTGCAAACGTACAAAAAATATAAGAAATACAGAACTTTTTTGTGGGAAAAATGTTTTAGAAAGTAGATTATGGAGTTTCTTGTATTGAAGCACAACATGGGACATTATTTGTGAGCCGGCACAAGACCGGTCCCTACGAAGCGTCAGTAACTGCGAAAGTTGATTTATTAAGTACAAAGTTATGGCTTTGCTTTTCCTTATACGGCTATAGCGTTTCCGTTTGCATTTAGCTCTCTATAGATGATGATGCCGATGGCAATCATGAAGCCACATGCCAGCCCGCTTATGTGTCCGGTCATGCTCGTGGTCCGTGCAAAGCTGAGAAGCAGATTTATTATGCAGATAGCTCCAATGACAACAAGCCCTTCTTGTCGTTGTCCCGTTTTTATCCAGGTGTACAGGGACAGAGTTATATAAGTGCCCGCCATGCCGAAGATGCCTCCGCTGGCTCCTACGACAATGCCCTGCGAGAAGGCAAGAAACGCAAGGCCTGAGAACAGGCTTGAGGCTAAGAAGACGGCGGCTTGTCCCATAGGTTTTACTTCTGGCATCATGAAGAACGAGACTATCAGCAACGACAAGATGTTCCCGAAGAGATGATGGAAGCTGCCGTGAAGGAACGCATAGGTAAACAAGCGCCACCATTGCTGGTCTTCGTATATCGCATAACTGTTTAGTGCCCCTAACGAAGGATAGGTGCAGCACATTGGTTATCAATGCTTTATCCACATTCCTTTACAGAGGAAGGGTAGATAATGAAGTCGATGCAACGCTATGCCGCATGACCACTGCTTTCGGACAGCAACATTGGCTGTGGCATGTAGTAAAACATGATAATCTCTGCCACTGACAGCCTCAAGAGGCTGAATCGTCAATAACCACAGACTAAGCGAGTGATAACGAGCGCAGTCCGGGGATCATAAATGCCGCCAAGCATTCAGTCAGTGCCTCGAAAACGCACAATAGCACAAAGTGCGCGAGAGCCTCAAAGTATGGCGTTTATGCGTGTCCCGCTATTCAACCTCTTCGAGGCTGGTCGTGGATTTCTTGCAGCCGTGTCTTACCCCAGACTGTGGTCGCTGCGATCCCTTAGTCTGGGGTTATTGAGAATTAAGCCTCGTCGGGGCTTTACGTGGCAGCAAGGATACGACACCTATCCACGCCAACCCGCACCCAGCAAAGGAATCATTAACGCATGGCCGTTGGTTGATGACGGCACTGCCCCTTTAGGACTCTAATCCTTCCATTATAATGTTTGAATAGTATCACTCCACGGCCGGGGAAGACATTCTTGATTATGGCGATTGAGAGCAAAAATTGGCGGTGACAAGGGGAATTGTTTGTTGAATAATGGGTATTGATTTGTTTAAACGCCTAAAATAGTGGCACTTAGCTCTTGCATTATATTTCTGTTGTTTGTAATTTTGCCATCGACTTAACAGCAAAATAGTGCTGATGAACTTAAATATCAACTCATTTATCAACTCAGGTGAATTATGAAGAGTATTCGCAAAGAAATTCGGAACGACGACATGAACACATTTAAAATAAAATTCATGCTCGCCGCTGCAATCCTTACGGCGGTTGGGGCCATCAGCGGCAGAGCTGACGACACTCATAAGGTGCTTAATTCTACGAAAGATACCTACGAGGACGTCAGAGCTCTGCATCTCGTGACGAAGGACGAATTTACAAAGCACGGAGTTAACTACATTCCTTATTGGGCTGGAAAAGACTCTAAGACTTTAGCTTTCCCAATAACCTTCAATCAAAATGCGCAAATTCAAGATTACGGACAGAATGCGCAAATTCAAGAATACGGACAGTTCGAATGGATTGTTCCGGAAGCATTCTCCACGACAAAAACGGGAAGCCTACTTGAGTTCAATGCTAAATATATTGATGGTACGGACGACTCTCATCCGAATATTGTCAGCAATATGCGTTTCATCACAAACAATATCGGCAGTGGCACTCACTATCCCGATTATAACACCAACGACGATAAAAACCAGCTTTTCAACGGTTCTTTCGACGTAAAATATTACCCCAACGCGAATACAATATCCAATGGTACAATGACTTTGGGCGCTGGAAAGTTCCGTGTTCGCCTTACCTCCGATGTGCTGAAGAAGCTTCAGAACTCCGGCATAACGCTTGCCGGTCGCGGCGTTACTTATGAGCAAGTCAATATTGTCGACCCATACGCTGTGTTCCCCGGAGCTAATTCCACGACCACGCTGACGGTCGGCGGACCAAAGAACAGCTCAAATACTGATGCAAACTGGTGGCAGAATGCCATCGTTCTCGACAAGAGCCTCTTCACCAATGCCAAGGCTGGGTTCCAGATTCGTGTCTTTACCACTCCTACTTCGGATAACGCCAATGTTTATACGGGTTACCCCACTAACGAGGACATGAGCAAGACGAAGCTGAATCAGACCGACGACGAGACGAGTCAGGTTTATTTTCAGGTCATTACAGGCACTACCGCCAGTCCAACGAAGAAACTCATCGACAAGGGTTGGGACTATATGAACACCGATGCCGTATTCACTATCGACCAGGAGACTTTGGATACCATCAAGAACAACAGCGATTGCACGGTCCAGCTTATTGTCCGCTATGCTACCATAAGAAAGGTGTCGCTGGCTAAGGTGTGGTCGGAACGACAAAATATCGAAATCAGCGGTGAGTCGAAGAAGTTCGACACCGGCAACACATGGAGCGACAACGCATCCACAACAGAAACAGAGGCTGACCGCAAGACCTATATCGGTGTATATACCCGAAACATCTTGGGCCTCGGCAACGTGATGGTCGGCGATATTATCCGTATCCCGGTGAGCAGCGTTCAGAGTGGGGCCGAATACCAGTTCCAGCTCTTCGGCGACAATACCAGCACTGTAGCCGACGACCGTCTGTGCAATTTGAGCCAAAAAATTACATTGTCGACCGACAAGCAGGTCATAGAATACGCGCTGACAGAAGATGACGTAAAGAAGATAAACACGTGGGTGACCAAGAGCGACGGCACCAATGACCCTAAATGGTACTGGATAGCCCTGCGCGGTAAGGGCTTCACTGCCAACAATATATACTACGACAAGAATACCTCCAGCGTTCAAAACCACGATGTCTATCTCGATGAGAGTCAAGAAATTACCACTATCGGCGATGAGCCAAACGTCAATGTACACTTGAAACGTAAGTTCACAAAGGGCAAATGGGCCACAATTATGTTTCCGTTCTCGCTGAACGCCCAGCAGATTAATGATGCTTTCGGTCCGAACTGCGTGGTTGCACGCTTCAACAGGTCGGATATCAACGATGATCCAAATGAGACTGGATATAAGACAAAGTACAAAAGAATATTCCTTACTTCTGCAAGCGTCATCAACGCCAATGAACCTCAGATGCTGAAGATTGTAGATGACAATTATGCCAAATACGAATATGAATTTGACAATGTGGACCTGACAATGCGCAGTTCAAAGGATTTGTCAAATGTTAATTATGGTAACGGATATCTCACTTGCGGACAATTTACTATGATTGGCACCTACAGTAAGATTCCCGAGTTGCCTAAGTATGCCGTCATCCTCCTAAACCGCAAGAACGACCACCACAATAATGATATGCATCAGGACTTCTATTGGGTTGGCGACAATACCATTAAAAATGGCGGAAAGAGCATCAAGGGCTATCACTGGTATATGTATCTCGGTTCAGGCGGTCAGATACAGACAAGCGATTATACCAATTACTTTGCTTCAAGCAGCAGTTCAAAAGTCTCTTTCTACCTCGACGACGAGCCGATGTTCGACAATGACGATCCGACCCTGATACATGATATCGATTATACCAGTGAAGCTCGTGCCAAGGCAATATATAATCTTCAGGGTCAGCTTGTTAGAGATAACGGCGACACCACTGATCTGGCACCGGGACTGTATATCGTCAATGGCAAAAAAATAATGGTCAACTAATAACTATGAACAAAATGAAAAAGAAATATATAAAGCCCCAAACAACCCTTATAGTGCTGGAAATACAGAACCCGTTGCTGGTAAACTCGGTCAACAATGGGAAAGAAATTACCGAATCAGTCGTAGAGGGAGATTTCGAATTCGTCAGTGAGGCCCCCGGTGATAATGCGTCCAGCGACGACGACGATGAAGCCTGCGCCAAGCGTGTCGGCGGCACTGCATGGAGTACGTGGGACGAAGAATAAAAAAAATAACACGAAACCTTATGTGAGACTTCTTGAGGCCTGTAGCGGCAGTTGGTTAAGAAGTTAGTTATTTTCTATGTCGAAAGTCATTGGCTGATAAGTAGGCAATATGTTCGTTATATCGAAAGTTATTGGTTAATAAGTAGATAGTCGTTTGTTTTAGTCGGCAGTTTTACTTAAGTGGTTAGTTGTTATTACGGCCGGCAGTTATTGGTTAAGTAGTTAGTTGTTTTTTCAATCGGTGTCTGCCATTATTAGGCAGGAATCGGTTAGGTCAGAACCGCGGGGCCGATAGAAGATCACTAAGGGCGTGTAAGCAACAAAGCAAAACTGAGTTGATTTTGCTATGGGACTGTCTTGGATGTGATGTCCGGACAGCCCCGTTTTTTTATGAAAAACGCTTTATTATTTTGGTAATTGAAATAAATGATTTATATTTGCATTAAATTTATCAAAACACTAAACAAATGGAAGATCTGAAGAAAGTTTTTGCTGCAAAGCTCCTTGACATCAAGGCCATAAAGCTTCAGCCCAACGATCCGTTCACATGGGCCTCCGGCTGGCAGTCGCCGTTCTACTGCGATAACCGCAAGACGCTGTCGTACCACGACATCCGCTCCTTCGTGAAGGTGGAGCTCACCCATGCCATCATGGAGAATTTCCCAGAGGCTACGGCCGTTGCCGGTGTAGCCACGGGAGCCATTGCCCAGGGAGCCCTTGTTGCCGACGAGCTGGCACTGCCTTACGCCTACGTCCGTCCGAAACCGAAGGACCACGGCACCCGTAACCAGATTGAGGGTCAGCTGCCGGAGGGTGCTAAAGTCGTTGTCGTCGAGGACCTTATCTCGACCGGTGCATCATCGCTGAAGGCCGTCGAGGCCCTGCGCCGTGTAGGCTTCGAGGTCGTCGGCATGGTAGCCTCCTACACCTACGGATTCCCCATCGCCGAGAAAGCGTTCAAGGACGCTAAGGTGAAGCTCGTCACGCTCACCGACTACGAACATGTTGTGGCTCAGGCACTTGCCACCGGATATATCAAGGAGAACGAGGTGAGCATGCTCCAGGAATGGCGCAAGGATCCTGCTAACTGGAAGAGTCAGTCATGAAGTTGGAAAGTGCAGTAAAGGCCGTTCCGCACAGTCAGCGGGCGGTGTACGACACCCTCAGCGACCTCACCCACCTCAAGAGTCTCAAGGATCGCATTCCCGCAGGTTCCACGGGCAACGCCGAGATGGACGAGGTGAAGGATAAACTCCAAGATTTGTCGTTCGACAAGGACTCGATGTCGATAAACATCTCGCCCGTGGGCAATGTGTCGATGCGCATCGTGGACCGTGAGGAGCCGAAGATGATAAAATTTGAAAGCGAGAAATCGCCACTGAAGTTCAAATTCTGGATTCAGATGCTCCCCGTCGAGGCCACGACATCGAAGCTCCGGCTGACCATCGATGCCGATGTGCCGTTCTTCGCCAAGGGAATGGTGGAGAAACCGCTGCAGGAGGCACTGGAGAAGATTGCCGACATGATGGCGATGATTCCCTACGAGGAATAATCGCCGGGAGGCTGACAGTCAGCTACTTGCCGCACCGATGACTACACCGGTGCGGTCTGTTGCCTGTGCGGCTGCGTAAGATGGCGGCCGCGAGGCGGTGGAGTGAATACCGGCGCGCGGCTGTTGTACCCAGTCAAGGGTATATATAATTCAAGTTTCGGACGTCAATAAACCATTGGCAGGGCGAGGTCCTTGTGGCCGTCAGCAGCCATAAAATTGATTTCGGATTGACCGAAGAGTCGTCCAGACAGGTCGCGGACGGCCGAAACATGAATATTTATAATAATGTAAAAGGAAAGAAAAGACGGATGGCAAATAAGCTTTGGGAAAAGGACTTTGAAGTCAATAAGGAAATAGAGAGGTTTACGGTAGGCCGTGACCGCGAGATGGACTTGTATCTCGCCAAGTACGACGTTCTCGGGTCGATGGCGCATATCACCATGCTCGAGTCGATAGGCTTGCTGACGAATGACGAGCTCGAAAAGCTCCTCGCCGAGCTGCGGAAGATCTACACGGTGTGTGAGGAGGGGAAATTCGTTATCGAACCCGATGTCGAGGATGTCCACTCGCAGGTGGAGCTGATGCTCACGCGTGCCCTCGGCGATATGGGCAAGAAAATCCACTCGGGCCGCAGCCGCAACGACCAGGTGCTCGTCGACCTTAAACTCTTCACCCGTCATGAGATACGCGACATCGCCGACCACGTGAAAATCCTCTTCGACGAGCTGATACAGAAGAGCAACCAGTATAAGGATGCGCTCATGCCGGGCTATACCCACATGCAGATAGCCATGCCGTCGAGTTTCGGACTGTGGTTCGGAGCCTATGCCGAGTCGTTGGCCGACGACATGCTCTTCCTCCAGGCTGCCTACAAGATGACGAACCGCAATCCCCTCGGGTCGGCGGCGGGCTACGGCAGCTCATTCCCGCTTAACAGGCAGATGACCACCGACTTACTCGGTTTCGACACCATGGACTATAATGTCGTCTACGCGCAGATGGGCCGTGGAAAGATGGAACGCAATGTGGCCTTCGCCCTGGCAACCATCGCCGGCACCCTGGCGAAGATGGCCTACGACGCTTGTCTGATGAACTGTCAGAATTTCGGATTCATCCGCCTGCCTAAGGAGTGTACGACGGGGTCGAGTATCATGCCGCACAAGAAGAATCCGGATGTCTTTGAGCTCATCAGGGCCAAGTGCAACAAGCTGCAGTCGCTGCCGCAGCAGGTGATGCTCATCATGAACAACCTGCCAACGGGATACTTCCGTGACCTTCAGGAGATTAAAGAGGTGTTCCTGCCAGCCTTCGGGGAGCTGCGCGACTGCTTGCAGATGGCCGCATACATTATTAATAAGATGGAGGTGAACGAGGATATCCTCGACAATCCTATGTACGACCCGATGTTCTCGGTGGAGGAGGTCAACAAGCTTGCCGCCGCCGGAATGCCGTTCCGCGACGCATATAAGAAGGTGGGACTGGAGATAGAGCGCGGCACATTCCATGCCGACAAGGCTATCCACCACACCCACGAGGGGTCGATCGGCAACCTCTGCAACGACCGTATCGTGGCGCTCATGGAGCAGAATCTCCATGGTTTCAACTTCGAGAGGGCCGAGGAGGCCGAGCAGAACCTCTTAGACTCCTGCCGATGAGCCACAGATGGAATATCGGCCGGATGGTGGCGAGGGCCGCTGTGGCCGCTGCCATGGTGGCGGTGACGACGGTTGTGGCTGGCTGCAGCGGTGAGAGTACGGTCAGCCGACGCTATCCATGCCACTTCACGTTCCACACCGAATGGCATCCTACGAGCATGATTGTCACGGCCCTGAACTCGTATAACTACTACGTCAACATAGCGATGACGACATACCGCGGGGCCTACGTCGTCAACAGCAGCGACGCCAAGGGGACGAAGGAGCCGATAACGCTGTCGAACGAACTCGAAAACCTGGCCTACAGCGGTGGCATATACCTCGGTGCCGGCGGTGCCTACGGGTCGATAATCGTGGGACGGACAAACTTCAACGGCATCGTGGCGTGGGACGGACAGTGTCCGAACTGTGCCACGGGGTATACTTCGAGCTATCAGCTGAAATGGACCGATAATGCCACGGTAGTGAAATGCAGTAACTGCGGGCGCACCTACTCGCTCGAGACGGGTGCCATACTCAGTGGAAATAAGGGAGATAGACTGATGCAGTATATCGTCAGCTATGTGCCTAACGGGGTGCTCGGAATAGGAAATTGAAAAAAATATGCGATTTTATTTGGAAATCGCGAAAAAATTTATTATCTTTGCAGTTGCAAACTGTGTTTTGTGATGTTGCATAGTGCAACCACATGGATTGCCGCAATGGTGGAATTGGTAGACACGAGGGACTTAAAATCCCTTGGCCAGTGATGGCTGTACGGGTTCGAGTCCCGTTCGCGGCACTTGTATCGTTTAGTTTTTCTTCCGCCAATGAAAAGGTACGCCTATCTCCTCGTTCTTTCGTTAATTCTCGCCGCATGCGGTGAAAGTAAAGGACATTTCAAGATTGAGGGAAGGTTTCTGCATATTAACACCGGTGAACTCTATGTCTATAGCCCCGACGGGGTTATCGACGGTATGGACACGATAAAGATTCAGGACGGCCGTTTTGCCCTTGACGTGCCATGCCACGATGAGGGTACGATCATGATTGTATTCCCCAACTACTCGCAGCAGCCCGTCTTCGCTGAGTCGGGCGGGGCTGTGGAGATTAAGGCCGACGCCTCACACCTCAAAGAGATGGAGGTCAAGGGCACCGATGCCAACGAACTGATGACGAAGTTCAGGAAGTCGCTGTCGAATGTGTCGCCGCCTGAGGAGACGCGTCTCGCCGGTCAGTTCATCAAGGATCATCCCGAGTCGCCGGTGAGCATCTATCTCACGCGCCGCTATTTCGTCGATGCCGACAAGCCCGACTATGCCAAGGCAGCGGCTTTCATACGGCTGATGATGAAGGCACAGAAGTCCAGCGGGTCGCTGGCGAGACTCAAGGAGCAGGTCGACCTCACACAACTTCGCACACCGGGGAAGGCTCTTCCGGCATTCTCGGCTGTCGACGTGAAAGGACGGAAAGTGACGAACGCCGACCTCAACGGTCCTATGGCCGTCATCAACGTGTGGGCAACATGGAGCTACGAGAGTCTCGATGCGCTCAGTGCCCTCTCGCAGGCCGAGACGGAGGCTGCCGGGAAGCTGAAGATAGTGAGCATCTGCGTCGACGCGAACAAAGGCGACTGCCTGCGGTCGATGGACAACTACAGGGTGGACTGGCCGGTGGTGTGCGACGGGTCGATGCTCGACAGCAAGCTGATGAAGCAGTTGGGACTCAGCACGGTGCCGGAGTGTATCGTCATACGCAACGGCAGGATAGTGCAGAGCGGTATCAACGCTGCTGAGCTAAGACGGTTCTTGGAGAATACCTACGAACGCTGAACGCACCCCGAAAGATATACCTATAACTAAACAATGCTTGTAAAAACCTATAGTGCAGCCGTTAACGGACTTGAGGTGACAACGATCACCGTGGAGGTGAGCATGACGCGTGGTGTGCTCTACCACCTCACGGGTCTCGCCGATACCGCTGTCAAGGAGAGCCACGACCGTATTGCCGCCGCTCTGCTGAACAACGGGTATAAGTTTCCCGTGGCCGACATCACGGCAAACCTCGCACCGGCCGACCTACGGAAGGAGGGGGCGGGGTTCGACCTGCCTCTGGCCATAGCCATACTGGCATCGAACGAGAATGTCAATACCGATCTTTTGGATAAGTATATGCTTGTGGGCGAATTAGGCCTCGACGGTCATCTGCAGCCCGTCAAGGGTGCGCTGCCCATAGCCATCAAGGCGCGGGCCGAGCACTTCAAGGGACTCATCGTCCCGAAGGCTAACGAACACGAGGCTGCCGTCGTCGACACTCTCGAGGTCTATGGTATGGACAATATCCTCGAGGTTATCGGGTTCCTCAACGGAACGTCGTCACCACAGCCTTGTGTCGTCGATACGCGAAAGGAGTTCTACGAGCATCAGTATAAATTCGACCTCGATTTCGCCGATGTGCGTGGTCAGGAAAATGTCAAGAGGGCCTTCGAGGTGGCTGCCGCCGGTGGACACAATATCATTCTCGTGGGACCACCGGGCAGCGGAAAGAGCATGATGGCCAAACGGTTGCCGTCGATACTGCCACCGCTGTCGTTGGCTGAGAGCTTAGAAACGACGCAAATACATTCCATCGCGGGAAAACTGAGTCGCGGTGAGGGACTGATATGCCAGCGCCCGTTCCGCAGTCCGCATCATACTATCTCGGAGGTGGCTCTCGTCGGCGGCGGAAATAATCCTATGCCGGGCGAGATAACGTTGGCACATAATGGCGTGCTCTTCTGCGATGAGCTGCCGGAATTCAACAAGCATACGTTGGAGGTGCTGCGCCAGCCCCTCGAGGACAGACAGATAACTATCAGCCGCGCCAAGTACACTGTCACATATCCATGCTCGTTTATGTTCGTGGCGTCGATGAATCCATGTCCCTGCGGATATTATGGCGACCCTACCCACCACTGTGTGTGTACGCCGGGACAGATACAGCGCTACCTCTCGAAGATCAGCGGTCCGCTCCTCGACCGTATCGACATACAGTGCGAGATATCTGCACTGCCGTTCAGCGACCTGTCGAAAGCCGAGCCCGGCGAACCGTCGGCGAAGATCAGGGAGCGAGTAATAGCGGCAAGAGCAATACAGACGGAACGCTTCAAGGGAGTAAAAGGCTTGCACTGCAATGCTCAGATGAGTGAGCGGATGATTCACCAGTATGCTGAGCCCGATGAGGCGGGACTGGCAATGCTGCGCACGGCTATGGAGCGTCTGCATCTCTCAGCACGCGCCTACAGCAGAATTCTGAAGGTGGCACGCACCATCGCCGACCTTGCCGGTGCCGAGAAGGTAGGAGCTGAGCATATCGCCGAGGCCATCGGCTACCGCCAGATGGACCGCAGCGACTGGGCCGAGAGGGGACTGTAGTCAGCCACCGCCCCACCCCACCGTTTCCTTTCTACAGTTTCTATCGCACATATAGCTTTTATAGTGCCTATAGTTTCTATAGTGTCTATAGTTTCTATAGTACCTATAGTTTCTATAGTGCCTATAGCTTCTATAGTTTCTATAGTACCTATAGCTACTATAGCTTCTCCTATAGCCTCTATAAGACCAAAAATCCCCGGCTGCTCTGGGCAACCGGGGAAATAATTATATTGGTTTTGGCTCACAAGCCTGTGAGCTAAAACAGATGTTACTATGCTTTGACCTCTGCTGCAGCAGCCTCAGCCTGCTCGCGGCGAATCTTCTTACCGAGAATCATGTAAGCCACCGGCGATACGATGAAGATAGAACTCAGGGTACCGATGATGACACCGATGATCATGGCAAACGAGAAGCTGCGGATGCTGTCGCCGCCGAGGATGAAGATTGCAAGCAGAACGATCAATGTAGATACCGACGTGTTCACTGTACGTGCAAGGGTTTCATTGATTGAATTGTTGAAGTTCTCCTCAAGGTCAGCCTTAGGATGCAGACGGAGGTTCTCGCGGATACGGTCCATCACGACCACGGAGTCGTTGACGTCATATCCGATGACCGTCAGGATAGCTCCGATGAATGTCTGGTCGACCTCAAGTGAGAATCCTATCCATCCGTAGCATACGGAGAAGAAGCCTATAACGATGATTGTATCGAGAATCAAGGCCGCAATAGCACCGGTAGAGAATCCGACGTTGCGGAAACGCAGCAGGATATAGAGGAAGATACATACGATAGCGAAGATGACGCTGAGGAAAGCGTTGTAAGTGATGTTCTTAGCTATCGACGGACCAACCTTTGCCGAGCTGATGATGGAACCGCCCTTACGGATGTCTGGATTCTTGAATGCCTCGACATTACCCTGCGAGACGAACCCGCCCTTCTTCAGAGCGTTGTAGAGAATGGTCTCTGCCTTATCGTCCTCCATCGGGTCGTTAGACTGGATGTTGTAGTTTGTCGACACGCGGATGGTCTTGCCATCGGTACCGAGGGCAATAACGTTTGTCGTTGCGGGCTTGCCGGCATTGTCGCCGACGGTATTGACGAAGGCATCGCGGAGCACCGTACGCACCTCCTCAACCTGTACTGGCTTCTCGAGGGCTACGACGTAGTTGCGGCCACCGGTGAAGTCGATACTCATGCTCAGTCCACGAACGAGGAACGAAGCGACGAACAGAACGATGACAACGGCGTAAGCGGTGAAGCTCTTCTTGTACATTCCCATGAAGTTGACATGGGTGTTCTGCATCATGTTCTTGCTGGCGCTGGTCCAGAACTTCAGGTTCAGCCACTTATCGTGTTTGAGCTTGTTCTCGTAGACGAGACGAGTGAGGAACACAGCCGTGAAGAACGAGATGACGACACCGATAATCCATGTTGTAGCGAAGCCGCGGATTGGTCCTGTACCCCTCACGAGGAGGATGACGCCGGTAATAAGAGATGTGAGGTTGGAGTCGAAGATTGCCGAGAACGCGTTGCTGTAACCGGCCTCAACAGCCTGTTTCATACCCTTACCCTTGCGCAGTTCCTCCTTGATACGCTCGTAGATAAGCACGTTGGCATCGACAGCTGTACCGAGGGTCAGCACCATACCGGCGATACCCGGCATCGTAAGCGCACTCTGGAACGAGGCCAGAATACCTAAGGTGAAGAAGATATTGACGAGCAGGGCGCAGTTGGCGAGCATACCCGGAATAACATTATATATAACGACCATATAGATCATCAGCAGCACGAAGGCTACGACGAACGAGATAAGTCCCTGCTGGATGGACTGGGCACCGAGCGACGGACCGACGACCTCCTCCTGAACGATCTTTGCAGGAGCAGGCATACGGCCTGACTTCAGGGTGTTGGCGAGGTCCTTGGTATCCTCAATGGTGAAGTTTCCGGATATTGACGACTGGCCGCCATCGATTTCCTGGTTCACGCGAGGTGCTGAATATACGACGCCGTCGAGGACAATGGCTACTGCCTTGCCGACGTTGGCCTTTGTCAGGGCTGCCCATTCGCGGGCACCCTCCGAGTTCATCGTCATGCTAACTTCAGGCTTTCCGAAGTTGTCGAACTGGTCTTTGGCATCGGTGATGACATCACCCTCCAGTGGAGCACGTCCGTCGGAGGTTGTGACCTTGATAGCATAGAGCTCGAAGACATTCTTCTGCTGCATGCCGTCGGCAGGCTTTGCGCCCCAGAGCAGTTTCACGTCGGGACCGAGGATCTGCTTTGCCAGCGGCGAATATATCATCTTGTTGATGGCAGCGGTATCGCGGAGGTTAGCGTAGCCGACGAGGCTCAGGCTGCCTTCAGGAGCGAGCTGCAGACGTGAGATGAGCGGGTTGGCCTTGCGGGCAGCAGCCATCTCCATGTCGGAACTGTTCTGCTTGTTTTTGGCACCATTGAGAGTAGGTTTCTTGGCGTCCTTGGCATCAGCGGTCTTAGTAGAGTCGTTAGTGCTCTTTCCGCCATTAGCCAGACGAGTATTGAGCTCGCGGAGCTTAGGTGCAATCTCGCTGTTGTCCCATGTCTCCCAGAACTCGAGGTTTGCCGAACCCTGCAGGAGCTTACGCATACGCTCTGGCTCGCGGATTCCCGGCATCTCGACCATCAGACGGCCTTCCTGACCCTGAATCTTCTGGATGTTTGGCTGAACGACACCGAACTGGTCGATACGGTTCCGCACGACGTTGTATGAGTTGTCGATGGCAGCGGTGACCTCCTCCTGGAGGGCTTTCTTAACATCGTCGTCGGATGTCTGGGTGTTGACCTTGCCCTTAAGCTGCTGTGTGGCAAACACCTCGGCGAGCTTATGACCCGGTGCTACCTTGTGGTAGGCATCGACGAAAAGCGAAATGAAATCACTCTGGGACGTCATCTCTTCTTTCTTGGCCATGTCCATAGCTTTCAGATATGCCGGGTCAGTCTTGTGATCGGCAAGCACATCAACTACGTCAGGGACCGAGATCTCAAGGATAACGTTCATACCGCCCTTAAGGTCGAGTCCGAGACCAATCTGGGTCTCAAGACACTTCTGGTAAGGATAAATTCCCAAATACTTGACAGAGTCGAGGTAGTCCTGTCGCGCAATCGGGTCTTTAATCTTCGCAGCCTCACTGTCGTAGTAGCTTGTGGCTACCGAGAAGGACAGATAGAAGATGCTTGCCAGTGTCAGTAAGACGGTAATACAAATTACTAATCCTTTGTTACGCATTGTTTTTTTATTGTTGTTTTGATATATTTTCGTTTTAGATTGCTATAGTGTGCAAAGGTACTTATTTTTTTCACATTATGAAAAATTTATCGTTGGTAAATGTCAATTTCTCCTAACAAAAAGCCAAGAATGTCATAATTTTAGCGTTTTCCGCGGGGTGTGAGCCAGCAAATGATGGGATAGTGGTCGGAGTAAGGGCATGTATTGTCGACTTTTGCGGCATAAGGTTTCCATTCGGACGAGCACAGAATATTGTCGATTCTGACGTGTATGCTGCTCTTGTGGTACGACCAGCCGGGTCCGTTGCCGGTAGCGACATAACAGTCGGTGAGCCCACGTGCTATCCGCCGGTGGGTGTAGGAGATGGGACTGTCGTTGAAGTCGCCGCAGACGATGACGCTCATACCCTCGCTGCGCTTCTTGGCAATGTAATCGGCAACAGCGTCGGCCTGCGAGGCGCGCTTTTCGGAGCCCTCACCGAGCTTGCGCAGGAGGAACTTCGATTCCTTTTTGCTGCTCCCCTGCTGCATCTCGCCATGCACAAGCCGGCTGAAACTGGTCTTGTCCTCCTGCGACAGTCCCACGCTCTCGAGGTGGTTGTTGACCAAGAGTACCTTCTGTCCGTTGATATTGAGGACGTAAGCCTCACTGAGGTTGTAGCGCGAGTCGTACTTTATACGCTCCCGGCTGATGATGGGGTATCGGGAGTAGAGGGCAAGGATGTCGCCCTGCGGTGACGATTTCTGCACGGTGTCGCTGTATTCGTAGGCCGAAGCGAGTGTGGAATAGATTTTCTCAGGATTCTGAAGGTCGTAGGAGGCTTCCTGGAGGCACACTATGTCGGCTCCGCTGTTGAGAATATAATCGACGATAGGGTTTGTCTCGTCCTGATTGGTGTTCCATGGATTGAACATGAAGACGTTGAACGACAGCACCTTAATGGCTCCTTTAGGTGGGTCGGAGGGTATGTTTACGGGACAATAGCGGCGCACGGGTCCCCAGCACAGGAGGAATCCGATGATTGGAACTACCGCGAACTTTGACCTGTTCAGGAGCCAGAAGATGAGGAAAACGACGTTGACACCCATCGCCATGGGCATGGCAAGGCCGAGCGACGGCAGCAGGAAGTGCTGGCGCGGGTCGATGTGGTCGGTGTATCCAATGAGGATCATCCCCACGATGGCAAGGATATTCAGTGGCAGAACCACCCGCCGGAGTGTCCGTCCCCATAGTGACCGCCGCCTTGCGGTCTGTGATTGTTGGCTCATCATACTGTTTCTCCTGAATAAAATCGGTCGTTTCTCTCTTTATTTCTCACTACTTTTTGACGTAAAATGCTTTCGCACATTAGCGAAACGCTACCGAACAGAACGCCCAGATAGCTCCTCCTGCACTGCTCAGAGTATTCTTCTGCCTGCAAATCACGGTTCTTCGGCCTTTATCTGTTGCTATTCTCGAAGAGCCGTTTCTTCTCCTCGTCGGTGAGACTGTCGTAGCCGCTGCGCCGTATCTTGTCGAGAATGCGGTCGACCTCGTCCTGTTCGGCCTTCTTCCGGGCGTTATAGTCCCAGTCGCTTTCGTGGCTAACATCCTCTGTATTTGGCTGATAGTGGAATTTTCCCGATGCTCCGTCGGTCTTCCGACGGTGGCTGGTATGCCGTTCCCAGGAGTCTTTCATCTTCTCGAAGAAACTTGCCCCATTGCTCATTCCGTAGTTTCCGTTACCGCTGTAGGGGTGTTTCTGCCAGTATTTTATCAGAATGAATCCGAAGAGCATACCCCCGAGATGGGCCACATGAGCCACTCCGTCGCCGGGTTGTCCGAGAGCGTAGAAGAGCTCGAGGGCCACCGAGCCGATGACGAGCCATTTGGCTTTGATTGGAATCGGTATGGGGATGATGAACATCCGCTCGTCGGGGAACAGCATTCCGAAGGCCAACAGGATGGCATAGATGGCTCCCGATGCTCCCACGGTGGTCATCAGGTTGAGATACTGCGCCATGGGGATGATGTCGCCGCCGTTGTTCACCGTCTGATAATCGGCCAAATGCTGCACCATGTACGATGCATACTGCGCAAGTTCCTGGCAAAGTCCGGCTCCGACACCGCAGATAATGTAATAAAAAAGGAATTTCTTCGGACCCCACACATTCTCGATAACCATACCGAACATCCACAGCATAAACATGTTCATGAGGATGTGCATGAAGCCTCCGTGCATGAACATGTAGGTGATGAGCTGATAGAGGTGAAAGTCGGACGCCTTGAAGAAGTGCAGTCCGAGAATACTCGTCAGGTCGATGCCCATTGGCGCGAGAAGTTCGGTAACGATGAACATCACGATATTGATGATGAGCAGCGACCGTGTCACTGTTGGTATATTACGCATAGTGTTTTATCTTTAAATGGTTTGGGTTGGGCCTTGCCGCCGACAGTGCCGCCGGCACGGCCTTTACCACGTTAATGACCCCGCAAAATTACGAAAAAATCCCCGTATAGAGGCTATGGCAGGCCCACAAACAACAAAAATATGGTTTTTTCTTCTTTTTTTTTGAAAAAAGGTTTGAATATTGAAACTATTGAATTATATTTGTGCCCGTAAACCAAGCAAATCCATTAATACCAATATTAATAAATCAATAGTTATGAACAAATCGGAATTAATCGACGCTATCGCTGCAGGCGCAGGTCTGGGCAAGGCAGAAGCAAAGAAGGCCCTCGACGCTACTGTTGAGGCTGTTAAGGAAGAACTCACTAAGGGTGGTAAGATTCAGCTTGTTGGTTTCGGCACATTCGCTGTCTCGGAGCGTCCAGCTCGTGAGGGTATCAACCCTTCGACCAAGGAGAAGATTCAGATTGCTGCCAAGAAGGTTGTAAAGTTCAAGGCCGGTGCTGAGCTCGCAGAGGCTGTGAACAAGTAAAAATGTAAATTATTTTACAGTATAGGCGAGTCTTCCGGCTCGCCTTTCTTTTGTGCCCGTTTCAAGCGAATAATGTTTATCGACACCACTTTCCGCCGTCTGTATCAGCCACTCTGTCTTTACGCCATGCACTATCTTTCAGGCGATGCCGATGCAGCCGAGGATATCGTTCAGGACTGTTTTGTGAAATATTGGGAGTCGCGGCCCACGAACGCCCGCGGTTTCCTCTACACCGCTGTGCGCAATGCGTGCATCGACAGTCTGCGGCGGCGCCATCCCGAGGTGGTAGCCTTTGCTCCCCACGACCTCGACGGTATCATCAGCGACGCCGAGGCTCAGAGTCGTTCCGACCTCGAGGCCCGTCTGTGGAGCCGCATCGACAAGCTGCCCGAGCGCTGCCGTCAGGTGTTTCTGATGAGCAAGCGCGACGGAATGACCTATTCGGAGATTGCCGATGAGCTCGGCCTGTCGGTAAAAACCGTGGAGCACCAGGTGAGCAAGACCCTCCGCCGACTGCGCTGCGACGACAACGACAGCGGAAATATGATGTTTGTACTCCTCATAGCGTAACCTTTTTCGGTTATGATTTTATCATACAAACGAACATCGGACTCCTCAATAGCCATCATTTCTGACATCAAAGCAGTTTGTCCAGTTTCGTCCTGCAAGCGGTTCCTTACGATTTAAGGCTCATTTCCCTGGCCTTGACCACCGCGTCGAGGATAACCTCGTTGGCCCGGTTGTCGATGGTTGCGGCCTTCTCCTCCTCAAAGAGATTCCTCATGGCAGGATATTCGCCACACACATCAATGCCTATAACATTCTCCTGACTAAGCAGTTGCATCACCAGGTCGTGCAACTCGTCCAACCGAATCACGCCCTGATCCCAGTTGGTGACCGCACTCTCGCGGTTGAGGGCATCCTTGTCGATGGAGAGATAAACGTTGTGACCCTTCGACAGCTCATGCCTGCCCGTCACAATGCGCTCAAACTCAGCATAGTCCACATAACGGACCTTCCGCCGTATGTTCTCGGGAACGGTCTTCAGCGCCTCCCGCGGAGTCCCGATGAGCAGCACTTCCTTGAGATTTTTGTTCTGCCGAATGACACTGTCCACCCAGTCGCCGCAGGTAAGCACCCCCGGAACGAGCGACGGCTGCATGTCGGTGTGGTGGTCGACGAGCAACAGCGTGAAAGGCTCGTCAATCTTGTCGGTCCACAGTTTCGTCATATAATGGTAGTCGCCGGAGTCGATGAAGTGAATGCCCCGCGCCCCGTAGCCGCTGATGCGGTCGGTGATAGTCTTGCGAGCCGCCGCACTGAGAATGCAGTCGGTGCCACTGATGTCGGAGCAGTCGATGTGGATAAAGTCGGGATTGTCGGCAAACTGCTCCATATTGTAAGCTCCTGAGAAATTCATCACGATGACAGGAGCCTTTTTTATTCTCCTCATAAATTTCCTTTACTTTTCGTTCCGTCCACTGCAATATGCGTGCCAGATGGCTTGGAAGAATATTTTTGACAGCCGTTTGTATGTGCAATCGATGCGATTCTTCCTCTGAACTTTTATTCTTCGGCTATATTCAGAGGCTCTTTGCTGCCACGGAAAAGCCCCGACTGGTTCTCCGCATCGTCGAGGCTGTTAACGGAAAGAATAAAAGATTATTGGCACGCACATAATGCGGATGTCGCGAACGACTATTACTACTAAGTCACGGAGTTCCTCAGATGCAAAGATTATCCTTTAGCTCGTCGTTTCATCTGTCGTTTTTTATGATTTGGATATACCGGCACGACGACACGCCAACGTTGAAATATATTTACACGATTCCAATACATGCCATTTCGGCTTGCGAAACGGTCCATTTCAGCTTACGAAACGGGCCGTTTTGCGTTCTAAAACGGGCCGTTTTGCAACGCCAAATGGCATGTATTGATAAGCCTTTGTAAATCAACAACATACAAGGATGAATCAAAACGTACTTAATTATGAATTACTTTTACATATTATAGCATGCATTCACGTGTCAATCTGCACTCCTATATAATATATGTTGGCATCGTATAACCGGCGGGTTCAGACAGTATGCAGTTCTCCCCGGCTCGGTTTATCACAGGATTGTCGCGGTTTAAGCATGGATTTCGGAGAGGATTTGGAGTGTTCGGGAGCCACGGAAGAAAGATTTTTTTATTTTTTTCATTTGCCGATGGGGGTATTCTGATGTTTCTGCGTCATATGGGGTGACACGCCGAGTGATTATTCACGGATTATGATACTGAGAAAATATATACTGTTAGTACTTTTGTTAGCTCTCCCTCTCGCCGTCATGGCGCAGGGGCACAGTCTGCGAACGGAGATGGAACGTTTGCACAAGACCTTCAACATCGACTTTGTCTACGACTCGTCGCTGCCCACCGACCATGCTTATAGCGGGCCTTCGCTCGACGGAATGACCCTCCGGCGCGCGCTGTCGACGCTCTTCCGCGGTACGGGAATAGCCTTCCGGCAGAAAGGACGGTACGTGATGCTGACCAGCAAGCCTGAGAAAATGGTGAAAAAACGTGCGGTCAAGCCATCGACACGCAAGCAGCGCACTACGCGGAAGGCCGTTGCCGAAAATGAGGACACCCCTGACGGGGGCGACACCGAGCTCGGCGAAGTCGTTGTCAACGGCAGTCTCAACTCGCCGCTGCTGTCGACGCAGACGGGCATGCGCACCCTGACGAAGTCCGATATCATGTCGGCATTCGCCTTGGCAAGCACTCCCGACGTGGTGAAAACGCTACAGCGCTTCAGCGGGGTGGCCCCGGGGGTGGAACTGATGAGCGGACTCTATGTCCACGGGGGCGACGACGACGAGAACCTTTTCCTCATGGACGGGTCGCCGCTCTACTCGGTCAACCACACCCTCGGCCTCTTTTCGTCGTTCAATGTCGACGTGGTGAAGAGCATCGACTTCTATAAGAGCGGATTTCCCGCACGCTACGGCGGACGCCTGTCGTCGGTTGTCGATGTGCGCACAGCCGATGGCGACATGCGTCACGTCCACGGCAGCTACCGCATAGGACTCCTCGACGGCAGCATTCACATCGAAGGACCGCTGCGTAAGGACAAGACCTCATTCAATATAGGACTGCGGCGGTCGTGGCTCGACCTTATTACGCGTCCGCTCTGCGTCATCCGCAACCGCCACTATGATAACGACAAGCTGACGCTCAACTACTACTTCCACGACCTCAACGCCCGTGTGACAAACATCTTCAGCGATCGCTCGAGGATGGCTCTGAGCGTATACTCGGGCGACGACAACCTCCACAGCAAAGAAGATATGTCAGATAAGTATGACTATGAGGTCGATAAGGACATCACCGACGAGCACATGAGCTGGGGAAACCTGAACGCCGCCGTCGACTGGCAGTACAAAATAACGCCGAAGATGACTTCCACGCTCACGACCTTCTACACCTACAACCGGTCGCGGGTGACCGAGGACGACGACAATAGCACCATATACCAGGGGCAGGAGAGCAGCGTCGACAGGATATCGAACTCTTATCGCTCCACCATCAACGACTTAGGCTACCGCGCGTCCGCCGACTATCGGCCGTCGGTCCACCACCACATACGCTTCGGCACCGACTACACCTGGCACTCCTTCCGGCCACAGACCCGCAGCAACAGCAACATCACCGGCGAGAGCGGAGCCGTCGACACCACGCTGATAGCATCGCACAACAGTCACGTGGCGCACGAATGGAACGCTTATGCCGAGGATGAGGTGTCGGTGAACGACATGTGGAGCCTCAACGCGGGGGTCAACGCATCGCTGTTCCACATCGCCGGAAAGACCTTCGCCAGTGCCGACCCACGGCTCGCCGTGAAGTTCCAGGTCTGCCCGCGGCTATCGTTCAAGGCCTCGGCAACGGTCATGTCTCAATATGTTCATAAGATTGCCAGCACCTTTATCGAACTGCCCACCGACTACTGGGTGCCAACCACCTCAAGGCTTCGGCCGATGAAGTCGTTGCAGTTTGCCGCCGGTGTCTACTATCAGCCTGACAGTCACTGGCTTATATCTATGGAGGGATATATCAAGCGCACACGCCACATCCTTCAATATTGCAGTTGGACGGGACTCGAACCACCCGCCGACAGCTGGGACGAGATGGTCATGGACGGTCGTGGACGGTTCTATGGCCTTGAGGTCGATGCCGCTTACAGCAACCGGGACATCACTCTGCGTGGAACATACACCCTGTCGTGGAACAAACGAAGGTATCCCGAGTTCTACCCCGACTGGTTCTACGATAAGTTTGACAACCGCCACAAAGGCAATATTTCGGCCCAGTGGAACATCTCGCCGAAGGTGTCGATGTTCGCCGTGTGGTCGTTCCACTCCGGCAACCGTATCACCGTGCCCACTCAGTATGTCCGACTGCCCAATGTTCCCGATGGCCATCCGACAACAGTCCCGGGGACTTCCGACGACGATGGCAGCGGATTCGTCTACGAGCACCCTAACAATATGACCCTCCCGGCCTACCACCGCCTCGACATAGGCTTCGACTTCAAGCACCGCACGCGGCATGGGCACGAGATAGTGTGGAACGTCAGCGTGTATAATGCCTACTGCCACATGAACTCGATGTGGGCAAACGTGAAAATAAGCGATACCACAGGACGGATGCGACTGCACAACCACGCATTCATTCCCGCCATTCCGTCACTGAGCTACACCTATAAATTCTGAACAAAAAACAAGGTCCGACAACGACAAAACAATGAAAATGAAAAAGATACACATATATAATATACTCTTGTTAATGGCTGTCGTGATGCTCGCCTCGTGCAAGGACGACATCCGGCTCGATGGCTCCGGCAATACGCCGGAGCTGGTTGTCTACTGTTTTCCGTCGACCGCCGACACCACTTTCATCAATGTCAGCCGCAGTCTGCCCGTCAGCAAGTATACCGTCAAATACCACCCCACGGGCATCAACGACGCCACGATAACCTATACCGTCAACGGACAGCCGCAGAATGTATGCTCGCGCGGCGACGGCAGCTACTATGTCGTGGCACGACAGCAGCCCGGCGACAAGATTGCGGTGGAAGTGTCGGCCGACGGTCTCGCCGATGCCGGTGGCGAGACGACCATCCCCGACACCGTGGCCTTAGGACCGGCATCCTACCGCACCGTGTCCATCGGCGAGGAGGACTGGAACTACATGGAGAGCTACTATCAGTTTATAGCCGATTTCACCGACCCAGCCGCATCGTCCGACTACTATGCCGCAAGGGTGAGGATGAAGATAGGAAAGGACACCACCGAGTTTAGTGGCATCGTTATGGACGACGGAACAGTCTACGGCGACTCTATCCACTTCCATTCCTACACTTACTACCCGAAGGTGTACTCCCAGAGTGAGCCGCTGATGAACCCCGTGAGCAATATCGACGACAGCTTCGGATTCTCGTCAGACTTCTACCAAGACCTCTGCATCTTCAACGACGCGTCGATAAACGGACAGACCTACCGCCTACATCTCAACGTGCTGCCAGGCGAAACCGACCCCGAGACCTACGGCTACACCTACAGTGATGTGAAAGCTTATAGGGTGGAGGTGCTCCATCTGACGCCGGAGCTCTATCGGTTCCTGCAGTCCATCAACGCCGTAGAGAACAGCGACCTGGCTCAGCACGGCCTCGCGCAAATCCAGCCGACGTTGTCGAATGTTCATGGCGGTTTCGGACTGATTGCGGGATGGAACGTCTCGCGGTCGGACTTCGTCAGTTTGAATAAATAATCTGTTTTTAAGCAATATATAACTTAATCATCCGTTATGAGCAAGGAACTTAAATTCGTGACACGAAATTATCGCCGCGGTGTCCTCGATGTGAGGCGCGCTTACCGTGCAACGCTCTCCAAGGCGGGTCGGCGACAAAAGAGTGAAATTCGGTGGATGGCCGCTGCTGCCGTCATTGTGGTGCTCCTCGTGGGTGGTGCCATAGCTTATATGCTGCCGCGACAAGCCCGGGAGACGACGATAGCCGCCGGACAGCAGAACAGGGTAGTGACGCTCGCCGACGGCACAAGGGTAACGCTCGCGCCCCACTCGTCTATAATGTACGCCGACGACTGCCGCGACATAGAGATGACGGGACGCGCCTACTTCGACATACGCCACGACGCGTCGCGGCCTTTCGTCATCCACGATACCGATTATGTTATCCGCGACATTGGCACAAAGCTCGTGGTGGAGGAGCGGATGCTCGGTGGCGGACAGAAGACGACAAGCGTTTATGTGGCCCAGGGGTCGGTGAGCCTCATGGCTAACGCCGCTGCCGAAGGCGTCATCGTCAGCGCCGGCGATATGTATCAGATTAGCTCATCGGCGACAAAACCAGTAAAAGTAGGCCGACTTCCATCAGAAAACAGTCTGACGGCATGGGCAACGCACGAGTTCCACTTCGACGGTACACCGCTGCCGCAGGTCCTCGACGATCTGTCGGCATACTATCATGTGGACCTCTCCTGCCCTAACGGACAGCAAAAGCGGCTTACTGCCGACTTCCGTGCCGACAGTCTGGACTCTATAATCAATATGATTGAGGAAACTTTGGATGTCGATATCAGCAGGAAATAATTCGCCTGTGATTATGAGAAGATAATAAAAACAACGAAAAATAGTCTAAAAAATGAAAGTTAAGAACTTGTTTTTACCAATTGTTCTTTGTCTGCCACTGACTCTTTCGGCTCAGCAGACCAGTGATAATGAAACCCGTGACCATGCCGTTTATTTAGAGATAGGTGGTGGTTCACTTATTTCGGGAGCGAGCTATGAGCAGCGTTTCGGTAAGAACTCGCGGTGGGGAGTGCGTGCCGGAGTAGGTTTCGGCTACAGCAGCTCGTCGTCTTTCTTCATGGGCAGCACCTCCACAAGAGCCTGGACGGTGCCCGTGGGAGTGAACTATCTTGTCGGCAGCAAGAAGAATAGTCTCGAAGTGGGCGTGGGAGTGAGCCTCGGCGTGTACAATCTCCACTATGATGAGTTGTCGTACGAGAACGTCTCTGAGGCTACCTTCAATGATTTTCTCGCCAATCCACAGAAGTATCCGGGTAACATGATAAGCGCATATTCCGACACTTCCGACCCTCCTACATATACCTTTGGATACAGATATGGAAAGTCGAAGAATGAGTTTGGCTATTTCTTCTTCGGAAACATTGGATATCGGCATGTCGCCAAGAGCGGATTTATGTTCCGTGTGGGCATCACTCCGACCCTCAATTTTGGTGGAAATCATGCCGTCTACTGCGGCTTTGGCGACGACTATAATAAAGTTTCAGCCATCCCGTACATCGGATTCGGCTGGGCATTTTAGCTATTAGAGCCGCGAAGTAGCACTCTGGAGCCCCGGTTCCGCTGCACTCCGGCCGAAAACGACAAAAAACAAGACCCCGCCACACCTTTAAAAGGAGGTTGGGCGGGGTTTTCTGTATTGTTTCCGTATGACCGAATGAACCTTTGGTAAGCTATTCCGGCTGTTTTCAGCAGTACTCGGTTAGCTGATAATTAGCGATTCCGGCACTTTTCAGCAATCCTCGGTTAGCCGATAATTAGCCATTTCAGCAGTTTTAAGCAGTCCTTGGTTAGCTGATAATTAGCCATTTCAGCAGTTTTCAGCAGTCCTTGGTTAGCTGATAATTAGCCATTTCAGCAGTTTCGGTTAGCCGGAAGTTAGCCTTCTGGCACCTATCTTAGCTTATTTTTGGTCGCTAAACAGGCCATTCGGTCCCTTTATCGGTTAGTCCTTAATCTCTGACGGGTTCTTACCGATGTAAGCGAGAATACCTCCGTCGACGTAGAGGATGTGGCCGTTGACGAAGTCGCTGGCATCGCTGGCGAGGAACACTGCCGGACCCATAAGGTCCTCAGGGGTGCCCCAGCGTGCTGCCGGCGTCTTGCTGACGATGAATTTGTCGAACGGATGACGGCTGCCATCGGCCTGACGCTCACGGAGTGGAGCTGTCTGCGGTGTTGCTATATAACCCGGGCCGATACCGTTGCACTGGATGTTGTACTCGCCGAACTCCGAGCAGATATTTCTTGTGAGCATCTTCAGACCACCCTTTGCGGCAGCATAGGCCGAGACGGTCTCACGGCCGAGCTCCGACATCATCGAGCAGATATTGATAATCTTTCCGTGTCCCTTCTTCTTCATACCCGGAATGACGGCCTTCGAGACGATGAACGGTGCGTTGAGGTCGATGTCTATGACCTGGCGGAAGTCCTCCACCGACATTTCCTCCATCGGTATGCGCTTGATGATTCCGGCGTTGTTGACGAGGATATCGATGGTGCCGAGTTCCTTTTCGATGTCGGCAACCATTTTCTTCACCTCATCCTCCTTTGTGCAGTCGCAAATGTATCCTTTTGCGTCGATGCCCTTGGCCTTATAGTCGGCAAGAGCCTGGTCCATGTGCTTCTGGCTGCGGCAGTTGAAAGCAATCTTAGCTCCAGCCTGAGCGTAAGCCTCTGCAATGGCAAAACCGATACCGTAAGCGGCACCAGTGACGAGGGCTACCTTTCCCTCGAGTGAGAAATTCTTTGAAAATGTGTCCATACTGTTATTTATTTTTCCGTTGAATAATCTTATTTCAGGTCGGTAATCTCGACAACATCCTGGTCGCCGTAGTCGAGATTCTCACCTCCCATACCCCAGATGAATGTGTAGTTGTGGGTGGCCGCCGCCGAGTGGATGCTCCATTCGGGAGAGAGAACGGCCTCGTCGCCCTTCATCCAGATGTGACGCGTCTCCTGCGGCTGTCCCATCAGGTGGCAGACAGCCTGTCCCTCAGGCACTTCAAAGTAGAAGTAAGCCTCCATGCGACGGCTGTGGGTATGTGCCGGCATCGTGTTCCACACCGATCCGGTGGCCAGTTCGGTCATTCCCATCTGCAACTGGCATGTGGGCAGCACCTGGTTGACAATCATCTTGTTTATCGTCCGCTCGTTCGACATCTCCAATGAGCCCATGTGCATGCTGATGGCATCGGCTTTCGTAATCTTGCGGGTGGGATACGACGTGTGGGCCGGGGTACTGTTGAAGTAGAATTTTGCCGGAGTCGTGGCATCGTTGCTGTGGAAGGTGATGTCGCGGTCGCCGCTGCCGATATACAGAGCCTCCTTGAATCCGAGCGTATATACCTCATCGCCGACGCTGACAGTGCCCTCTCCCAGCCCTACGTTGAATATTCCGAGCTCACGGCGGGTAGTGAAGTGTGGAGCGCGAAGGGGCGCGATGGCCTCCAAGAGCAGGTCCTCACCGACGGGCATGGCACCACCGACAATCATCCTGTCGTACATCGAGTAGACCATATTCACTTCGTCGCCGACAAACAGCGTCTCGATGAGGAAGTCATGGCGCAACCGTGCAGTGTCGTAAGTCTTTGCGTCAACGGGGTTTGACGCATATCTCAATTCATAATTTGTTTTCATCGACCGTAATTTGTTTTCCTTGTCAGTAATTTGTTTTGTTTCCGCAAAGATACAATAAAGTGGGTAGAAAACAAAATAATTAACCTTGAATCTTCTTATTTTTAATTAATATCATCCTCGCAAATATGCCTCAGACGCATTCTATACGTCTGTATTATCACGAAAGTCAGCACGAATATTGATAGTCCGTTGGTTACTGACAGCCGCAAGGGCGCTGCCCTGCAAACGCCCGAAAGACGCTTAAAACTTCCACCTCAGCTGAAGTTCCATGTCAGTCTGTGAGCTGGCGGCTATCATCTGCTGGCCCGTGGAGATGTGGTTGCGGTCGAAATAGTCGGTGGTGCCGACCTTCGCTATGACCATCAGGGCCTTGGAGATGTCGGCGCGGGCAAAAACCGCATATCGGATTCCGCGCCCGTAGTAGGACGGGAAGGAGAAGGAATAGAGCGGACCGCGCTCATACGAGTATATGCGACTGGCGTAGTCGTCGGTCCGGAAGTAGCCGAAGGTGGCTGCGAGGCGCACGACTCCAAAGTCGTAGGCTCCCGTTGCCGACCCCATATATCCCGTGCTCCGCTTCTTGTAGTTGCTGTAAGCCATATCGCCCTGCACCTTTGCATTCCATCGTTTTGTCGCGTATCCCACCGACAGCCGCCCCCGCTGCGTCGTGACATCGGCGAGAGCAGTATGGTCGGCATTGTCTTTCTGGCTCATTTTCAGGTGATAACGTCCGACGACCGTCCATCCCTTGGTCGTCCATGTGGCCGTTATGTTGTTGTCCCAGCTATGACTTGCCGCACTCACCTGGTAGCGGGCTTGCGCGAAGTAGGCATAATCGGTGTAGAAGAGCAAGCTCAAATGGCGTGTGGCCTGCCAGTATCCACCTATATATATACCGCTCTCGTTCTGTATGTGACCCCCATCGCTGAAACTCGATGCCAATAGCGACGAGTAGCGTTTGCTGTAGAAGCGCTGCATGGCGAGCAGCGACAGCGTCCTTGTGGCTACGAACGAGATGCTGTTGATGGTCGCAATGCCGTGGCTGTTGCCCACTGCCGTTTCGCCGTTGACGGCTATGCGGTGATTGATATATCCATAGTCGACGCTTGCATTGACAAATCCGTTGCCCATGGGGGCATACCTGCGGTACAGACGCTGTGTGTCGGGCTTCAGACTACGGTCGAAACGTGTGTAGACGGCCGTCGCTCCAAGGTGGAATCCGCCGCCTTCCCAGTGGATATTGCCGCCGACGGTGGTCTCGTGGGCATTGTTTTTCTTCCTGAGTTCCGTTGTCGTGCGGTGGTAGCCCGACGTGACGATGGTCCGGATGTTGCCGAGGGTGTCGAGTGTAGCATCGATAGGGCGGTAGGAGACGAAAGCCGTGGCGTCGAGACCCTTACCAACGCTCACCGTTGCCGCCGCTCCCTGCATGTATTTTGCCGCCGACCGCGACGTGTTGGCCCGTATGCTGTTGGTGCTGCGGCCGAGGCTGCTGAGCGTCATCATCTTCCCGAAACCGAAGTCGTTGTTCACCACCAAGCCCATTCCCATGCGCAGTTTATACTGTCCCACGGCCATCGTCTTCAGTCTTCCGAGCCCTCGCACGACGAGATAGTAGGCATAGTGGTCATAGCCCATGCCGTTCTTGTCGGCGAAGAACGGCTCGCCGGCATCCTGCGCGCCCAGGATTCCCGCCTGGACATACTTGCCGTAGGTGAACTCATAGCGTATTCCATGGCGGTATTTCGGACCACGATATTTACCTGTTTTGTCGCCTTCACGGTCATAGAAAGGAATATTGCCGGTGGCCGTAAGCTCATTTCGCCCGTGGCGGACGATGTCGGCAAGGTGTGGGAAGTGCTCCTTAGCGCCGTAGTCGCCTATATATATAAAATAGGTAAGGAGGTAGCGGCGTGTGGGGTCGAGGCTCTCGATCATCGACAGTTCACCGACGCTCTTCATGCCCTTGTACTGATAGACGTAGGCCTCGATGTCCTCAATCTGCTGAGCCGAGAGGAACGGTATGCGTCCGAGGTCGTCCCTTGTTGCCGTATTGATGTTTATGGGGTTCTCCTCAAGGTCGATGAGTATGTCGTACATATCCGATGCGACGGCTATGTCGTTGTCGTCCTGGGCTGTCAGCTCCTCGAGCAGAGTCTCCCATGGGCGCTGACCCTGGGCCGCGACGGTGGCGCAGGACAGAAAGAGGAATAGGATGAATGTCGTTGTTCTCAGGTATCGCATCATAGTCGTGGCTTTAGTTATGTAGTGTCTATGCTTGCAAAATTAACCATTTTGCTCCGTAACGCCAAATATCTGTGGCAAAAATCCCCGTGTTTTTCACATTACCGCTAAGTCACTAAGGCTGAGTCATATAATTTTCTACGTATCCCTATAGAATCCTATGATACCTTATAGTCCCCTATAGAATCCGAAATCCTATAAAATCCAGGCTCACAGAGGATTGGAAGCCACTGATTACGACTTCCAATCCACTGCGAGCCCGGTTATGATTATTCGAATACGAACACGCTGAAACTGCTTGCCGGCAGACTCACGGTGAACGTGTTGCCGGTGGCGGTGATGTCGGTGGTCGTCGGAACGATACGGTCCGGATGATCGATGGTGTTCTCATCGGTGAGCGCGGCAGCCTTGAGGATGGTCTGCTGAGCCTTGCGCACGTTCTTCACCCCGTTGAGGTTGATGGTCACCTGCTGAGCGTTGGCGGCACTGTTGCCCACCTTTACGATGTACTGTTTCTTTATCTTGTCGTATACCGCACTGGCATACAGACCGTTACTTCCCTCTACGTTGGCTCCATTCTCGGTCACCTTGAGCATATTTGTGCCCTTGTGGGTGCCGTAGAGCATCTGCACATACCAGTTGGCCGAGCGCACACTGTTGAGGTTGTCGAACCAGATGAGGTCGGGTTTCCACTGCCAGCCGTCGACATGAGCGAAGAGAGGAGCATACGTAGCCTGATAAACGACATCGGCGTTGCGCTCCAGACCCGTCATGAAACAAGCCTCGGAGAGTGCTGCCTCCCAGTTGTTGCGCTCACCCTTTCCATGAGCCGCATACTCACCGGCGAACACTTTCGGACCCCGACGGTCGTATTTGTCGTAGCGGCCGGCATTATCGAGGAACCACTGCGGCGACTTATAGTAATGCTCATCGACGAGGTCGACATTGAGTTTCCGCATCTGCTGCCAGCCATAGTCGAAGTCCTTGCCATCGGCCGACGGACCCGATGTGCCACAAATCTTTATATTCGGATACTTTGCGCGTATCTGCTTGACGAACACCTCGAGGCGCTCTGCATAGAGCGGTCCCCACTGTTCGTTGCCGATACCTATCTGCTTGAGATTGAAAGGCTTAGGATGGCCGAGCCGAGCACGTATCTTTCCCCACTTGGTATTGACGTCACCATTGCAGAACTCGATGAGGTCGAGGGCGTCGTCGACATACGGCTGGAGGTCCTTGAGGGCCACATGAGCGTTAGAGTCGTTGTCGGCATTCTGAAACTGGCAGGCCAGTCCGCACGAGAGTACGGGCAGTGGCTCAGCGCCAATCTTCTCGGCTAAGAGGAAATACTCATAGAATCCGAGTCCATAGCTCTGGTAGTAGTCGGCATACTGGCGGTGAGGGAAGGTGTAGTTCCATCGGTTCTCGTTGATGGGTCTGTTCTCCGGGTCGCCGATAGTGTTCTTCCACTGATAGCGTGTCTGCAGGTCCGTACCCTCGACGATGCATCCACCGGGGAATCGGAAGATGCCGGGGTGGAGGTCATCAAGGTCCTTGACGAGGTCGGCGCGCAGTCCGTGCCAGTTGTCCTCGGGGAAGAGCGACACGTAGTCGAGGTCGACAGCCTCACTGCCAGCATTGAAGATGCGCAGCAGACCGTGCTGCATGGTGCGGTTGGCGGTCAGCGTGACGGTCTTTTTCTGCCACTGGTTATTACTGAGGGTAATCACCTGGCGGTCCATCGGCACATTATCGTCGCCGACGAGTTCCACCCTTATCTTCGCCGTCTTACCCTGGAGATTGTTCAGCCGGGCGTAGACGGTGAAGTCGTATTTCATTCCTTTCTTGAATCCCATACCGAAGAAGCCCTTGTTCTCCAGTCCGCTGGTCTTCTCCTTATGTCCGCTGGGATAGACGGTAACATAATGTGGGTTGCGCGTGAAGGCCGGCTCGAAGTCGCAGACGGTCACCTTTCCAAAGGTGTTCCACCCCTGCAGATGATTGGGGAATTCGAAGTTGCGGTTCAGAACCATCTCGGCGTATAGTCCGCCATCGGCTCCGAAGTTGATGTCCTCAAAGAATATGCCATACATCGTGGGCTGTACGATGCCTCCGGGCTTGCCGGCATCGACGGTGAGTTGTCGTGTCTGGGCGACGGAACCAGTCAGGGAGAGTGCCGCCGCGAGAAGAACAGTAAGAATCTTTTTCTTTTTCATTTAACGTTAGTTTTCGGTTTTGGTCTTAATTAGTTTTTAATTAATCTCGTATTTCACTACTATGCAAAGTTACGTCTTTTACCTCCTATCATGGTGGAAAATCAGAAATAAATGGTGGAAAAATCAGAAATAAAGGTTAAGCGAACAGAATTGAAAGGTTTTTCGGACAGAAATAAAACGTTTGATGCGGTTGGGAGGAAGGAGGATAGGGATTGGATGATGGGCAGATGACAGCTGAATTATTGTGCGCTGATGATCGGATGATTGGCTGATGATGGAGAAATGATTGGCCGATGATGGGGAAATGATTGGCTGCGGCAGCCGGATGATGGGCCGTTGATGGGGAAATGATTGGCTGCTGATTATTGAATGACGATTGTAAGCGGTTCATTCGGTTAGTGGATGTTTTCATTTTCGTATCTGATAATTCCTTTCACGTCAGATTTTCGCAGTCCAATGAATGTATCGGGAAAGCGCGATGGCAGCTGTTTTTCATCGTTTTGACGAGTAAAAATATTTCATAATGCATTCCTTTTTACCCCATCTCTGTTATCCATTGATTACCAACGGCTTACAAATACATGCCATTTTGCGTTGCGAAACGGTCCGTTTTAGCTTGCAAAACGGACCGTTTTAGACGCTGAAACGGCCCGTTTCGCAGGCCCAAATGGCATGTATTGAAATGGTGTAAAATAAATTCAGAAAATAAGATATGAGTGAACGGCCGCAATACGTCTATCTTCTCAGCCACCAACACCCCCTAACGGAGCTGAATCGCCAGTAAACTAAGCGAGCGATAGCGAGTGCAGTCTGGAGGAAATGGGCGGAGAGAATACTAAACATGCAGTGCCTCGGAAACACACTATGCCCGAATTTTGGGGATGCCCATTGCCGTCACCGGCCATTGAGAGGGCTCACTTCCTCCCGAAGTCAGCTGGTATCTCTCCCCACTTGCTGGTCTCCCACTTTGTTACCTCTGTGGCGACGGTGTGTGTGCGGAGCCAGGTTTCGGCACGGGCGATGATGTTATAGAGTTGGGCCGTCTGTGGAGTGCGGGACAACTTTGTTTTACACTGCTTCTTCTTTACCCAAAGGATGGCATTATATGAATCGCTATACACAATCTTATCGTGAATGCCCCGCTGATTCATAAGCGCAAGGGCATGCACGATGGCAAGGAACTCCCCGATATTGTTTGTTCCCTGCATAGGTCCGAAGTGGAATACCTGCTCGCCGGTGGCCAGGTCGATGCAACGATATTCCATCGGCCCGGGATTGCCCGAGCACGCCGCATCGACGGCCCAGGCGTTGGCGCTGACCTCCGGCGGCAACGGCAGCACGGTGTCGTGGCGCCACGACGGCGGGTTCACCACTTCGTCGGTATTTTTCCGTTTCTTTTCCATTACATTCTCTCCGGCACCTCAATGCCAAGGAGTGTCATTCCCTCTTTGATGACCTTTGCCACATTCTTTGCCAAGACGAGGCGCGTGACCTTCTCTGCATCGGTATCGGCGTTGAGGATACTGTAGTCGTGATAGAACTGGTTGAAGGCCTTCGTCAGCTCGTAGCAGTAGTTGGCAATGCCAGCGGGGTTGTAGTTCTGTCCGGCATCGGCAACGGCCACGCCGAAGTTGTTCAGCTGCATAATGAGCTCCACCTCCTTAGCGTTGAGGGGCGCGTCGGCGGCGAGGACCTCCGGGAGAACGATATTCTCGTCGGCAGCCTTGCGGAGGATACTGCGTATGCGGGCGTAGGTGTACTGGATGAAGGGTCCGGTATTGCCGTTGAAGTCGATGGACTCGGCAGGATTGAACATCATATTCTTCCGGGCATCGACCTTGAGGATGAAGTACTTCAGCGCACCCATACCCACGATGCGAGCTATCTCGTCCTTCTCGGCATCGGAGAAATCCTTGCTCTGTCCGTGCTCCGTGGCTGTGGCTTTGGCGTCGGCAATCATCTGAGCTATAAGGTCGTCGGCATCGACGACGGTGCCCTCACGCGACTTCATCTTTCCCGTGGGCAGGTTCACCATACCATAGGAGAAGTGTACGAGGTCCTTGCCCCACTTGAAGCCGAGGCGGTCGAGGATTATCGACAGAACCTGGAAGTGGTAGTTCTGCTCGTTGCCGACGACATATATCATCTTGTCGATAGGATAGTCGTTGAAACGCATCTCGGCGGTACCGATGTCCTGGGTCATATACACCGTAGTTCCGTCGGAGCGGATTAGGAGTTTCTGGTCGAGGCCGTCCTTGGTGAGGTCGGCCCATACCGAGCCGTCGTCCTTCTTGTAGAACAGGCCTTTGTCGAGACCCTCCATCACCTTCTTCTTTCCTTCGAGGTAGGTGTTGCTCTCGTAGTATATCTTGTCGAAGCTGACACCGAGAGCCTTATACGTCTCGTCGAAGCCTTTGTATACCCACGAGTTCATCTTAGCCCAAAGGTCGCGGATCTCCTTGTCGCCGGCCTCCCAGCGCACAAGCATCTTGTGGGCCTCCTTGATGAGCGGTGCCTCCTGCTCGGCCTTGGCCTTGGCCTCGTCGTCGCCCATTCCCTCAGCCTTATATTTAGCTTCGAGCTCGTTGCACTCCTCCTTGTAATGCTTGTCGAAGAGAACGTAGAAGTCGCCGATGAGGTGGTCGCCCTTCTTTCCCGTCGATTCCGGCGTGCAGCCGTTGCCCCACTTTATCCATGCGAGCATCGACTTCATGATGTGTATACCGCGGTCGTTGACGATATTTGTCTTCACCACCCTGTTGCCGTTGGCCTGCATAATCTGCGCTAACGACCATCCGAGGAGGTTGTTGCGCACGTGACCAAGGTGCAGGGGCTTATTGGTGTTCGGCGACGAATATTCGACCATCACGAGCGGAGAGTCGGCAGTGGGTTCCTTCTCGCCCCATTTCTCGTCGGCGTTGATATCGTTGAGCAGTCCCACCCATGCCGATGAAGCCACGACGATATTGAGGAATCCCTTCACGACATTATAGTCGGCCACGGCCGAACAGTGCTCCTTCAGGTACTGGCCTATCTCTGAGGCTGTATCCTCGGGTTTCTTCTTCGACGTGCGGAGCAGGGGGAACACCACAAGGGTGATATTGCCCTCAAAGTCGGGACGCGTTTTCTGCAACTGGATCATCTTCTCGGGCACCTCGGCACCGTAGAGTTCCTTCACCGCCTCAAGGGCAGAGAGTGTTATCTGTTTTTCTATGTTCATCGTTTCGTTGTTTTCTATTGGTTTGCAAAAGTACGAAAATTATTGCTAATAAGCAATTTATAGGTGATATTTCTCGTTATCCACGTTTCGCCCGCGGGCCTCATCGGCCCCACCGGCTGCTTTCTCCGCACCGGCTCAGCTTATGCCCTCGCCGCCTCAATCTTCCTCTTCAGGTGACGATAGAGGAAGAACATTGCCGGAACGAGGAACACATCGGCCGCCACCCAGGCCACTGGGTCGCCATAGCAGACGCCGAGGAATCCCAAGGCGGGTACGAGCCAGAGGCTTACGCCGATGCGCGCCACCATCTCCATTACGCCGCTGAGCATCGACAGGTTGCTGTAGCCGAGACCCTGGATGCCGTAGCGGAGAATGGTGAGCAGTCCCAAGGCGGGATAGAAATAGTTGGTTATGCGCATAAACATAGCGGCATTGGTGATGACCTCCTGCTCGCCGCTGTCGACGAAGAGCTCCATCATCTCGTCGGCGAAGGGATAGATGAGCGCCACCGTCAGGACGAAATAGACGAGCATGATACGCATGGCTGCGAAGATGCCACGGCGCACACGGGCCGTATCGCGGGCCCCGATATTCTGTCCGCAGTATGTGGCCATGGCCAGACCGATATTCTCAAAGACGCAGGTGAAGAGATATTTTATGCGCATCGATGCCGTGAAAGCAGCCACACACGTGGTGCCGAGGGCGTTGTTGGCGCTCTGGAGCATGATGATGCCGATGCCGGTGATGGAGAACTGCAAGCCCATCGGCACACCGTTGTTGAGCAGGATGGAGATGCGCTTGTTGTCGAAAGTCCGCTCGCTGCCCTTGGGGATAAGGATTTTCACTCGTCCTACGATATACCACCCGCACAGGATGCACGAGAAAAGCTGCGAGAGCAGTGTGGCGAGTCCGGCACCGAAGACTCCCAATCCGCAGACGAGGATGAGCAGCACGTCGAGGACGATATTGACCACCGACGAGAAAATGAGGAAAAAGAACGGATGCTTCGAGTCGCCGAGGGCCCGCAGGAATCCCGCCAGGAGGTTATAGCCTATGGTGAAGGGTATGGCGAGGAACTGCATGAAGAGGAAAGTGTAGGCATCGCGGTAGATGTCGGCAGGGGTATTGACGAGGACAAGGACCCTGTCGCAGAGCATGCAGCTGACAATGGTGATGACGACAGCAAAGACGACGCCTATGCGCAAGGCGTTGGCCACATACGACCGCATCTTCGGGAAGTCCTTGGCACCGAAAGCCTGGGCCACAGGGATGGCGAAACCGGCACAGGAGCCGTTGCAGAAGCCCATGATGAGAAACATTATCGACGACGAGGCACCGACGGCGGCCAGCGCGCCGACACCTATCCACCGGCCTACGATGGCGGCATCGATGATGAGATACATCTGTTGGAGGATGTACCCAAGGATGAGGGGAAGAGCAAACCGCAGGATGCCACGGGTGGGCGAACCTACGGTCATATCGTTAATGGCGGCCATCGGCGGGTCCCTTCTTTTCGGCAGCAGCATCGCTTGGAGACAGATTCATGTCGGCAATCTGCTGCATCTTCTTACGGCGGCTGAGCGAGTAGACGGTGCCGTGGGCCTCGACATAGTCGAAGAGCTTATAGGCCTTGGTGAGGAGCATATCGCGCAGAGGCGCATTCTTGTACGATCCCTCGGCGAAGAACAGCTCGGCGAGCATGTCGAGACGGCTTATGCGCTCAGCAGCGGTCCACTGGTCGGAGGCGTAGACGAGGATCTCGTCGAACGAGAGGTTTCGCAGCACGTCGTAGCTGCCAACATACTGACGGTAAAGGTCTTTGAGGTCCTCGTCGGTGCGCTCGTCGACCTTCTTCTCGAGAAACCGTGACAGGGCTGCCATGAATTCCTCAATGATACGGATAAAGTAGTCGCGTTGTAACATATTTTCATTCTGTTTGTCCGTCGTCGGCGGCCGTTGTTTCAGCGGTTTCGGTGGCGGAGAGTGATTTCACATAGTTATATAATTTCTTATAGAAGTCGTGGCGGCAGAGCGTTGTGGGGTCGCCGAGGATGATAAGCTTCATTCTCGCACGGGTGATAGCCACATTCATACGGCGCAGGTCGCTGAGGAATCCTATCTGTCCCTCACCGTTGGCTCTGACAAGACTGATGAGGACGACATCACGCTCCTGGCCCTGAAAGCCGTCGATGGTGTTGACGGTGATAAGACTGCGGTAGGGTTTGAAGAACTCGCGCTTGGCGATGAGCCTCCGAAGATACTGGACCTGAGCACGATAGGGCGAGATGACACCCACGTCGATGCTCTCGTCGAGCACCCTCTGCTTGCCAATCTTCGTGAGGTAGCCCTGGAGGGTGTCGAGGGTTATGCGGGCCCAAGGGGGATTGTCCGTGGCGGGCGGATGCCGCTGCCTAACCAAAGACGGTAATACATCTATAGAAAAAGAAGGGTATATCCCTTATCCCCTTCAGGCATGACCTGAAGGCTTTCATCTTGGAGTTGAGCGATTCTGCAGAAGCATTAGTGTCTCTGTTGATAAAGTAATTGAGTATCTCGTCCTCGTAGTGCTGGATAGACTGTTTTACGGATTTGATTTCTCTAAGGGTAGATTTGGTGACCTTCTTGTACCATCCTTCAAGCGCTTTCTTCGCAGTCGCCTTGGTGTTAGACTTCGTACGGAAGATTGCTCTGAGATCGTTTATCAGCCAATACGCCTCCTTCAGTTTCGGGAAAAGCCGGAACAGAATTCTTGCCCTCTTCTTCTGGTTTATGCTCCAGTCGCCATAGCATCTGCCCAGTTGCTTCTTGCACCGGGTCAGAGCTTCTACCAAGGTCTCTCCATTGCTCAGCCTCTTGGGCTCAAACCTTGTATTCAGCCGCATTGGCTTGCGGCCTCGGCGCTTACCCTTGCATCGCTTCTTACCTTGCTTTTTCCTGCTGTTACGATAGTACTTGCGTTGCTTGGCGAGTTGTTCCAGGTGTTTCTTGAACTCTGCCTTCTGGCGGTTTACATCCTTGACAGCTTCCCGCTTGTATTTCATGCGCAGTTCCTCGATCCCTTCACCACCTCGTTTCATGACATGGAAGCAGTCGCGTACCACCATGGCATTAGGGAAGGCCATTCTCACGATAGAGCGCATGCTGTCGCTCAGGTCCATGGAGACCAGCCCTACCGCTTCCCGATCCTTTTGCGGCATCTTTCTCAGGGCTTTGGCAACTGTCTCGGGGTCGGTGCCCTTGACAATAGCAACGATGGCGCCCTTCTTGCCATGCGCATCCTTGTTGTGGAGAATCGTGTACACCTCATGCCCGAACTCAGACTCGTCAATACCGAGCCTCGGGCCGAGGTTCTTGGCGATAAGTATTCCATCATCGACATTCTCTTTCTTAACCCAAGTGGGAAAATCGCTCAAAGTATCCTTGTAGGCACGCGCAAAAGTGTTGCCCTGGATCATGTAAGTCCAGCTCAGGCTCTTGGCCGTCACTGGCTCATTGTCCATCCGCTCTCTTTAAAAAAAGCGCCAGCTCCTTGGAGTATGACGTACCTTCGCAGACTATCTTCGCTGCCTCTTCCAGAGGAAATGAGACACTCTTACCATCAGCTGTAAGCCAGCGCCGACGACGCACATGAAGTATCGTCTTGCGGTTGCGAACAGGGAAGTCGTATATCATCCTCTCTTCACCGAAGCCGTTTGACTTGACGCCATCAAAGCCCTCTGGACGATTGTCCTTCTCATCAAGATATATGTGAAGCTCGGTCTTGTAAAGCTTCCCGTGATCTTTGGCTGGCTGCTCGTTGAAGTCCACCACGTCAAAGTAGTTAGTCACGCCCTCGGGGAGGATATATATCGCTAAACCTTTGTAGAAGTCTATCTTTTCTTGTTCCATGACCGCAAAGGTAAGCAAAAAAAATAGTTTTAGCACGCTATCATATCAAGTTCTTTGGTTAGGCAGCGGCATCCGTCCGCCACGGACAATCCCCCTTGGGCCGTTATGCGGGCCTCCTCCTTGTTGATACGGCCGAAGCTCTCGCCGACGAAACTCTCGTTAACGTTTTGTACGTCAACCCACTGCATGGGCACATCGTAGTCGAGGATGCCGCGGTACCTTATCTGCGGGGCACTCTCCACCTGTCCGTCGTAGAACCAGTCGGACGAGAACCGCATAATCTCGTCGTTCATACGGTATTGCACCTTCAGGAGGGTGACCACCTCGGGCTTGTTCTCGACGATACGCTCCATGAGCGTCTTGCCGAGGCCGGCTCTCATGGCGGCAACGCTCTTCACCGTCGGTGGCAGCTGGCAGTGGTCGCCGGCGAGGATGACCCTCGTACAGCGCTTCATAGGTATCCAGCACGCGGCTTCAAGGGCCTGGGCGGCCTCGTCGATGAACAGTGTGCCGAACTTCTGGCCTTCCATAATCCGGCTGTTGGAGCCTACAAGGGTGGAGGCGATGACGCGGGCCCGTCCGAAGAGGTCGGCGTTGATGCGAATCTCCAATTCCGTGGCCCTCGCCTTGAGACGCTCCATCTTCTGGTGGAAGCTCTCAGAGCCCTTGCGGCGTGCCGACCGCAACTGTCTGATAGCCTTACGTATAGCCCACAGCTGCGGATAGTCGGCATGAGCCTCAAACTGTCGCTCGTAGGTGAAGCCAAGCATCTTGTCGTTGACACGGGTTGGATTGCCGATGCGCAGGACGTTGATGCCACGGTCGACGAGTTTTTCGGCTATCCAGTCGACGGCCATATTGCTCTGAGCGCAGACAAGCACCTGACTCTCGCGCATAAGGGTTTCGTTGATGGCCTCAACGAGAGTGGTGGTCTTTCCGGTGCCGGGAGGACCGTGGACGATGGCCACATCCTTGGCCCACAGCACCTCATTGACGGCGCGTTCCTGGGTGGGGTTGAGCCAGGGGAAGCGCATCGGGGCAAAGGTAAACTTCCGGGCTTTCTGGTGTGAGTAGAAAAGGTCGCGGAGATAAGCTAAGCGGTTGCCCTTGGCAGCTATCACACGGTCGAGGGCATCGAACATCATCCGATAGCCGGTCTCGTCGAACGACAACTGAACACCGACGGGAACATCGGCCGACTGGAGGTCGAGGAGGGGCGCTGAGTCGGGGACGATGATGACCATCCGGTCGCCGTCGACGTAAGAGACGGTGCCCGTGAAGTTGAAATATTTTATGCCCGTGGCACTCTTAGCCCCCTGTGGCACTGCGCCGTCCTGCATTCTGAAGAACATCACAGGCTTGCCAAACTCGAAATTGTGCTCGATGTCCTGGTCGGCGGTGCGGAACACCTCGATGGCGAGCTGATTCATACTGTTGTAGAAGCGCTTGCCAACACGCAGCGGATACCAGGCATCGCCACGCTTGACCTTGCGCGCCATGCCCGTCGACTCGGTCTGGCGGCGGAAGGTCTCCTTCTCGGCATAGTACTCCATCTGGAGCAGCAGCCGCTGTCGTTGTAATGATTGAATCGGTGTCTCCATAAATCATCTGCAAAAGTAAGAATTTAAAATGACATAGTGCCGTCTTCTCGTTTTAATTTAATAATTTTGCACAATGATAATGGATATAAGGTTAGACAATCTTTCAATAGGCTACGGCCATGGCGCACCGTTAGCCTCGGCAATCAACGCCGTGGTGCACGGTGGCGAGCTGACATGCGTGATAGGACGCAACGGCACCGGCAAGTCGACACTGCTGAAGACGCTGACGGGCTTCATACCAGCAATGGCGGGGCGGGTGGTCGTCGGCGGACGCTGTCTGTCGGCATTATCGCAGCGCGAGCGGTCGCGGACGGTAAGCGTGGTGCTCACAGCAACACCGGATGTCGAGAATGTCACTGCCGGCGAGATGGTGGCTATGGGACGGATGCCGTGGACGGGATTCTGGGGACGACTGTCGGCTGCCGACCGCATCATCGTCGACAGGGCGATGGCGATGGCGGGAGTAGAAACTCTCGCTGACCGTACGACGCGGACGCTATCTGACGGTGAGCGACAGAAGGTAATGATAGCGAGGGCATTAGCCCAGCAGACACCGGTGATGGTCCTCGACGAGCCCACGGCTTTCCTCGACTATACGGCGAAGGCTGAGACGATGAGTCTCCTCCGTCAACTGGCCCACGACGAGAAAAAGGCGATAATAATGTCCACCCACGACCTTGGCCTCTGCGTCAGCCATGCCGACCGCTTCCTCCTCTTGGACAGTGGTTCCCTCAAAGAGGTTACAAAGGAGGAGGTCGAAAGTATCATCAAGGAGTAGAATGTCACCTACGGCCACCACGATTGTCAACGGCCCCCACGATTGCTATGACCTGACTGACTGGCGGCTTACCAGTGTCCATCCAATGCCGCCTTGCCGCCTGCGATTGCCTACAGGCCCCTTAGCCAAGGGAGTTCTTCCTTCCAGCAGCAAAAAATCTTTTTTCAATCGCCGACGGTGCCGCAATTCTGCGTCAATTTCGAGTTAAATAAATTGTTAAAAGAGCTCGAAAATTTGGATTTGCCCAAAAAATTTTGTATCTTTGCATTCGCTATTCGTCAGCGTAAGACGATGCTCTGATAGTTCAATGGATAGAACGGAGGTTTCCTAAACCTTTGATCCGGGTTCGATTCCCGGTCGGAGTACCCGGAAGAGGGGGAGATGGCAGGATTTTTGCTGCCACATCTCTTCGTTATTATTTATCACCCTTGACGAACCACCCTACGCGCATTATCCTACAGCCATAAATAAGCGACGGGCATAACCGGCGCTACGACTGCATTGGTCGGCTACGCATAGCGGAGGAATATGCAGTCGATGCTGAACGACAGCCAACGGTCCAAAGACTGAAGGTCCACTGCGCAGGAGCGGACTACACTATGGTTCGGAGAGGTAGCCCTTTACGAACAGGTCGTAGGCTACTGCCTCAAGCTCGGAGAGGCGCATGGTCTCGACAGCATGCTCAATCTTCTTTATCAGCATGTCGCGTTTATATTCTTCGGTATCGGTAAGCTTTTCCATATTTTGTCTGATAGTATGTTGATATACGAGATGATACTTTTTGCCGACAGCTATTCCACTGTCTAAAGGGTTGAGACCACAAACCGGCTCATGCCGAACTGGTCCTTCCTAACGGTAGCACTGCTGAAGCCACGTTCACGGAGCATGGATGCCACATCGTCGGCATAGAGGGCGTTGACCTCGAAGTACAGCCCACCGCCCTTGCGCAGACTGCGGAGGGCATAGGAGGCTATGGCCGAATAGAACCGCAGAGGATCGTCGTCGGGAACGAAGAGGGCCAGTCCGGGCTCATGGTTGACAACATTGTCGGCCATCGTAGGCCGTTCCTTACAGCAGATATAAGGCGGATTGCTCACGATAACGTCGTAAGCGGCATCGCCACCTGCCGGCAGTGCGTCGGCATCGAGGATGTCGCGAAGTCTGAAATCGACGGAGGCATGGAGCCGGCGGGCATTATCGCGGGCCGTGAGCAGAGCATCGCCGGAGATGTCCCACGCCTCGACAGCGCTGTTGGGGATGTCGAGGGACAGCGTCACGGCTATGCAGCCGCTGCCGGTACCCACGTCGAGGATGCGCAGGGGCACTGGGGGCTCGAGACAGCAGAACGGACGGTCGTGGTCAGCAACTATCATCGAGCACAGCTCGGCAGTCTCGGGACGAGGGATAAGCACCGACGGATTGACCGCAAAACGGTGTCCGGCGAACCATTCGAAGCCGAGAACATACTGTACAGGTGTTCCTGACTGTATTTCTTTTAACTTTTCTTCGATTAGCTGTTGGCTCTCTGCGGATAATTCAGTAACTTTGCCGCCGACAATATCGGTCAGCGACATATCGAAGAGGCCGTCGAGCAGCACACGCACCACAGCCTGAGCTTCACGGGGGTCATACTTCGGCACAAGCTTGTGCCATAGTTCCTGGTAAGTCATAACGACCGCAAAAGTACAATTTATTTTCCATACGCACACGACAGAGGCGACAGAAAATTCGCATTACTGCCATTTACGTATGACAACATCGAACAACAACCTTTCTATTGGGGATGAAAGAGACTGACGAACAATTCATGCGGCGCTGCATACAGATAGCCCGCAACGGCCTGCTGAAGGCGAAGCCGAACCCATCGGTGGGTGCGGTGATCGTCGATGCCGGCGGAAAGATTATCGGCGAGGGCTACACATCGGCTTTCGGCGGACCGCACGCCGAGGTCAACGCCTTCGCATCGGTGCGTCCTGAGGACGAGGCTCTGCTTCGCGGGGCCACCATCTACGTCTCGCTGGAACCTTGTTCGCACTGGGGAAAGACTCCCCCGTGCTGCGACCTCATCATCAGGAAAGGTGTCCGCAGGGTTGTCTGCGGATGTGTCGACCCCTTCGCGAAGGTGCAGGGGCGCGGCATACAGCGTATCCGTGAGGCCGGCATTGAGGTGACCGTGGGCGTCTTAGAGAAGGAATGCAGAGAATCGAACAAGCGGTTCTTCGTTTTCAACACCCTACACCGACCATATATCCTGCTGAAATGGGCACAGTCGGCCGACGGATTCATCGACGATCACTACCAGCCAACTCTCTTCTCCACACCATTCACGCAGATGCTGGCGCATAAGCTGAGGGCCGAGAACGACGCAATACTCGTCGGCAGGGTTACCATGATGAAGGACAAGCCGCGGCTCAACGTCAGAGAATGGACGGGCCACGACCCGCAGCGAATTACCCTCACGCACCACGAAGAGGGCCCAGAACTCTTAGAATACTGCTACGGAGATGGATGGAAAGCCTTCTGCGACATCGACGAGGCCCTCGACTGGATGTACAACAAAGATCTGCAGTCGCTGATAGTGGAAGGAGGAGCGGCAACGATAAACAGCTTCATAGCCCGCGGACTGTGGGACGAGATACGGGTGGAGACGGCTCCGAAACTCGTCGGCGACGGCACACAGGCTCCGAAGATTCCCGACGGGGCCGTGGAGAAGTGCCGCGACGTGTTCGACGGCAACAGTATAGCGTACTACACAAGACCTTAAAGCATCAACACAGACAATGAATACAGCAGTACGAGAGAATAAGCATGGAGTCTTCAGGCGGTTTATAATGGCGCTAAGCCTTACCATCATGACAGCCGTAAGTGGACTGGCGCAGATGAAAGGGCTGCTACACTTCGATAATTTCACTACAAACAACAAAAGTGTCTACGCTTGCTACCGCGACGCCGACGGCATACTGTGGATGGGAACATCGCAGGGATTGATGACCTATGCGCAGCTGCAAGGCCAATTCTCGTTATATAATAGGTATGGCGATGCTCTTAACAATGTCATCAATGGCATCAACCAGGACAATACCGGACGGCTGTGGCTCATGACCCAGGCCTCACGATATATCGTTTACAACCCACGCACCAACGAGTGTATCGACGACATGGAGACTTACTTACGGAAGATGGGTATCAACGTGAGCTATCAGTTCTACACATATATCGACAACCAGGGGTGCGTGTGGATTTATAAGGACAACAAAGTATACTGCAAAGACTTCAAGACGGGAGCCATGAGGCGGTTGGCACTGCCCTACTCTACGGGTGCCGTGGTGAAGATGATCGACGACGGCAGGAAGATGACAATCATCACCCGCGATGCCGTTTACCAGCTCATTGGCAATAAGTTAAGCAGAAAGGAGTCGACACCGGAGCCTATAACAAAATTCGAGATATACCTTACCATCGATAAAGGAGGTAACCTGTGGATGGCGGCGAACATGAAGCTCTTCCGCTATTCGGCCTCAACACACACCTGGACAGCCTTCCCGGAGGTGAAACCCGACATCACCGGTATGCTCAGTCTGCCAAACGGCGACATGTGCGTGTCGACGACAAACAACGGCCTTTTCGTTTTCGGCCCGCAAGGACACCTCAAGAATAATATTCTACAGACGGCCCCGAACCGCGACGGACTCATGAACAGCCATCTGCAGGCCATATACTACGACCCGCCTACGGCCTCGTTGCTCATCAGCTACCATAAGACCGGCATGTCACTATGGACAGGACAGAACGCCAACGGAATAAAAAAAGTGTACATACAGTCGCCCGAACACGACTATATCGTTGAGGATGTAATCAGTTTCGACTTCTTAGGACAGAACCTCATAGCAGGAACGGAGGACGACGGTATCTATGCTATCAGTCCCGACGGGTCGTTGGTGTATAATAAATATGCCGGGCACGCCGTCACCGCCATCATGCACGACAGTGAGGGGAAGCTGTGGACGGGTATGTACCATGGCGGACTGGTATGCGACGACGGTCGGACATTCTTCGCGGGAATGTCGCCTTACAAGATTATCCAACCAAAGGAGAACCCCGGGAAGTTCTTCGTCATACTCAACGGCATGGGAATGAAGGCACTCGACCCAGTGACGGGAAAGGCCGACAGCATTCCCACCGACAACCCCTGGATTATGGATATGGTGGAAACAGGTGGGAAGATTTATTGCGCCACACCGAAATATCTGTATATCATCAACACTGCGACACTGAAGACGGACACCATTCCCGTGTCGAAATTTCCCAATTCGGGAATAAGCAACGGCACCAAAGCCCTGACAGCCGACAGCCGGGGATGGGTGTGGATAGTCAACTACAAGAGCAATACGCCCGTCGACATCTACGATACGCATACGGGGCGCATCATGCAGGTACCGCGTCTCAACATCTACGACGTCAAAGGCATCGTCGAGGATAGTGATGGCAATATGTGGTGTACTACCGACCGGGGAATAATCTGTGTCAGGGTGACCGACAAGAACGCCCCTGCATTCATACTGACACTCTTTCCCGACCAGGCACTGTATAACGACCGCGCCATCAAACTGTTACCCGACGGACGAATTGTGGCCGGCACAACCGACGGCTACGAGCTTTTCAACCCGAAGAATCTGTTCAGCAGTGTCAAGGAGACGGCCAAAGACTGTCCACTGATACTCGCTTCAATACAAATCAACGGCAATAATATCACTCCCAACGACTCACTGAAAGGCCGCAGGCTAATATCTTCCGACCTGCCCTACGTTCATGAACTTAACCTGAAATACGGCGAAAACCACGTCACACTCGAGTATCTGCCACGCAATATCGGAATGGACAATAACCGCACATGGCACTACTGCGTCAGCGGTCTGCACGACGGCGACCAGCCACTCATCGGCGGACGGATAACGCTGTCGAACCTCTCGCCGGGAACATACCACATCGAAATCTACGATCCAAACTCAAACCAAGGTAAGAACAGATACAAGGTGATGACCATCCACATCGCCTATCCTTTGTGGTTGTCATGGTGGGCATTCCTCATCTACATCGCCATAGCAGGTGTCGTGACCTACGTCGTATACATTCTCCACCACCGACGCACAGCCTACCGCAATGGAATAAGGAAAATGAAGGAGGAGGCACGGCGCGAGAAGGCCATCGACGATATGAAGATAAACTTCTTCGCAAATGTCAGCCACGACCTGCGCACACCGCTGACGCTCATCATCGCACCAGTGGAGGAGCTCATCGACAAGGCCAGGGACAACGACACGAAGAGTATTCTGATTATGGTGCACAAGAACGCACAACGGCTCTACTCGCTTGTGAACCAGATTCTCGACTTCAGAAAGATTGGTCCCGGCGGACAGAAGTTCCAGCTTAAGACCGTCGACATCGTGGGACTGGTACGCGGTGCCGTCGATACCTTCAGACTGATGGCACGCAGCCAGAACATTGAACTAACGATGTCGTCATCCGACAAAAGCATTCTCACGGCTGTCGACGCCGACAAGATTACGAAGGTGGTAATGAACCTGGTGTCGAACGCATTCAAATTCACACCCGGCGGCGGCAAAGTCAGCGTGGAAGTCAGACGCGACGGAGGAAAGGTGATGATAATCGTAGCCGACACGGGAGAGGGAATTCCACAAGAGAAGCGAAAGATAATCTTCGAACGCGGCTACACATCGGCATCCGAGGAGTACAATACCGAAGGCCAGGGCTTAGGACTGAGCATCGTGAAGAGCTACGTCGACATGCACCACGGAACGATAACGGTGACCGACAACGACCCGCAGGGAGCGGTGTTTACCGTCTGTCTGCCCGATATCCTCACCGATGTCGACACCGGACGGGGCGATATACCCACACCGGCACTGGAGAATCATCCCGCGCCGGAGACGTCCAAGACGCTCCTCCTCGTCGAGGATAACACAGATCTGCTCAACTACATGGTCCACGTGTTGGAGAAGGAATACACCGTATGCCAGGCCATCGATGGCTCCCAGGCCCTCGACATCCTCAAGACAACACATATCGACATCATAGTCAGCGACGTGATGATGGAGGGTATGGACGGAATGGAACTCTGCCGGAGGGTGAAGACCGATATAACCATATCGCACATACCGCTCATCCTGCTCACTGCAAGGGCCCTCGATGCCGACCAGCTCAAGGGATTGCAGTTGGGCGCCGACGACTATATCACCAAACCGTTCAACTTCGAGATTCTCCGTCAGCGCATCCGTAATATCCTCCAGCGCACGGAGAGGGCAAAGGGGATCTTCAAGAATGAAATCGAGGTGAAACCGTCGGCAATAACGGTGACAACCCTCGATGAGGAGTTCATAGCCAAGGCCATAAAGATTGTGGAGGAGAACATGAAGAATGCGGACTTCTCCGTCGACGAACTCGCGGCGGCAATGAACATGCACCGTACGAGCCTCTACAAGAAAATCCTCGCCATCACGGGGCTTACGCCACTGCTCTTCATCCGGTCACTGAAGATGAAACGCGCCCATCAGATGATGAGCCGGGGAGGAGTGAGGGTAGCACAGGTGGCCTTCGAGGTGGGATTCAACTCGCCTAAGATTTTCGCCCGCTACTTCAAGGAGGAATACGGTGTCACTCCTACCGAGTTCATGAGGCAGAATAAATAGCCTCTATAGCTTCCATAGCTTCTATAGCCCATATAGAAACTATGGAAGCTATAGCCTTTATTGAAACTATGGAAGCTATAGCCTATATAGAAAATATATCCTCTATGGCCTCTATAGCTGCTATAGCAACTATAGATTCACTCTTTTACATGTTTTCACACCGTTAATTTGTGAGGTAAATCTTTTTTGTTTACCTTTGTGACTTATATAAAAATGTGAGATCAATTTATAATCATATAACTGGAATTATGCGAATTAAACACTTTCTCGTAGTAGCGTTTATGTTCGTGGCAGCAATGGCTACAGCGCAACAGATGCCGACAATACCCGTCGACAAGAACGTGCGCATCGGCAAGCTGCCAAACGGTCTGACCTACTACATCCGCCACAACGAGTGGCCGGAGCATGTAGCCAACTTCTACATTGCACAGCGTGTAGGCTCCATTCAGGAGAACGAGGACCAGCGTGGTCTGGCCCACTTCCTTGAGCACATGGCCTTCAACGGCTCTGAGCACTTCCCCGACTCCACCCTCCTCGAGTTCACCCGCGGTCTCGGAGTGGAGTTCGGCAGCAACCTCAACGCCTACACGAGCATCGACCAGACGGTATATCGCGTCTGCGACGTGCCGACAAAGCGACAGAGCGCCCTCGACTCCTGCGTGCTCATACTCAAGGACTGGTCGAACGGACTGACCCTCGCAGGAAGTGAGATCGACAAGGAGCGCGGTGTCATCCACCAGGAGTGGCAGTTGCGGTCGTCGGCAGGACAGCGCATCTTCGAGCGCGTGCTGCCCCGTCTCTACCCAGGCAGCAAGTACGGCGTGCGTCTGCCTATCGGACTGATGTCGGTCGTCGACAACTTCAAGTACAAGGAGCTCCGCGACTACTACCACAAGTGGTATCGCCCTGACAACCAAGCCATTATCATAGTGGGCGATGTCGATGTCGACCACATGGAGAACCTCATCAAGGAACTGTGGAAGGATGCCACCGTTCCGGCCAATGCGGCTCAGGTGAAAGAGGAGCCAGTGCCCGATAACGACACAGCCATCTACGTCTTCGACAAGGACAAGGAGATGCCTTACTCGCAGATAAGCATCGCCATGAAGCACGACCCCATGCCCGACGAGATGAAGAGCAATCCTACCTACTACATGATGGACTACATGAAGTCGCTCATCAGCATGATGTTCAACCAGCGGCTGAGAGAGGCCACACTGAAAGCCGACTGTCCGTTCACCTCAGCTTACGGCTACGACGGCGAGTACATATACTCGAAGACCAAGGATGCCTTCCAGATTGAGGCCAACGCCAAGGACGGCCGCGACCTCGACGCCCTGAAAGCCCTCTACCGCGAGGCTCAGCGCGTGCGCCAGTTCGGATTCACCCAGGGCGAGTTCGACCGCTCGAAGGCCGAAATCCTCTCACAGTATGAGGATGCTTACAACAACCGCAACAAGATTCGCAACTCGCAGTTCGGCGATGAATACCGCGACAACTACCTCGACCACGATCCTATCCCGGGCATCGAGTGGGAGTATCAGTTCATCAACCAGATTGCGAATATGCCGCAGCTCGGCCTTGAGACAGTGAACAAGTTCGCCAAGGAGCTCATCACCGATAACGACACCAACCTCGTAGTTACCGACTTCGCCCAGGAGAAGGCCGGCAAGACATATCCCACAGAGGCTGAGATGGCCGATGCCGTCAAGGCTGTGCGCGCCGAGAAGCTCACACCGTATGTCGACAACGCCAAGAACGAGCCTATCGTCGACGAGAAGAAACTCCCGAAGGCCGGGAAAATCAAGTCGGAGAAGGACAACAAACAACTCGGATTCAAGGTGCTCACCCTCTCAAACGGTGCTAAGGTGGTGCTCAAGCACACCGACTTTAAGCAGAACGACATCGTCTTCTACGCCGAGGCCAAGGGCGGAAAGAGTCTCTACGGACCTGCCGACTACCTCAACGTGAAGTACCTCAACAACGCCGTGGCAGCCAGCGGATTCGGCAACTTCAGCAACTCCGAACTGCAGAAGGCCCTCTACGGCAAGCAGGTAAGCATCAGCTCGGGCATCAGCAACTTCTGGCAGACACTAAACGGATCTACCACTCCTAAGGACTTAGAGACCCTCATGCAGCTCGTCTACCTCCGCTTCACCGGAATACAGAAAGACCAGGAGTCATACGACGCAGCCATGCAGCGCACACGTCTGGCCCTCCAGAACAAGGATCTCACCCCGGAGGCCGTCTTCAGCGACTCACTGCAGAACACTATCTACGGTCATAACCCCCGCTTTGCACCTCAGCAGGCCAGCGACCTCGACAAGATCAGCTACGACCGCATGCTCCAGATTTACAAGGAGCGTTTCGCCAACGCCGGACAGTTCACCTTCTACTTCGTCGGCAACTTCGACGAGGCTAAGCTGCGCCCGCTCATCGAGAAGTATATCGCTTGCCTGCCAGCCGGAAAGAAGGAGAACTTCAAGGAGATTACCATCTACCCCGACGGCAACGCAACAAATAAGTTCAGCCGCAAGATGGAGACCCCGAAGGCCATCGCCTTCGACTTCATGCACATGCCGATGGCCTATAACGTCGACAACAGCGTGCTCGCCGACGCTGCCGGTCAGGTACTGTCGATGGTCTACCTCAAGCAGATACGCGAGGATGCCAGCGCAGCTTATTCCGTCGGTGCTTACGGCGGACTGACAATGATAGGCACAAAGAGCATCGCCCTCATGCAGGACTACTGCCCTATGGATCCGAACAAGGTCGACCAGGCCACCGGACTGCTCGTCTCCGGACTGAAGGAGTGCGCCGTGAAAGTCGATGCCGACAAGGTTCAGAAAGTCAAGGAGTTCATGCTCAAGCAGGCCGACGAGGATGCTAAGGACAACAGCCACTGGCTCGACATTCTCAGCACTTACGTCAACTACGGTGTCGACTTCCAGACAGGCTACAAGCAGGCTGTCAACGCTCTCACCCCAGAGCGCATCGCAGCTTACCTCAAGAGTCTGTCGGCTGCCGGCAACCACGCCTCTGTCGTCATGACCCCGCAGAAGTAACACTCTATATCATACCGCAACGAATCCGCTGCCCCCACTCTTCCCCCGCCTCCGGGCCTCAACGAAGAGTGGACGCAGCGGATTTTTTTGTTTGCACGTTCCCCTTAGCTTCCTATCTCAATACCACAAGGGATCTCCTATGACTCCCTACAAATACTATAGTCCCCTATAATTCCCTATAGCTCCCTATCCCAATGCCACAAGGGATCCAGTTTCCTATGGCTTCCTACAAATCCTATAGTCCCCTATAATTCCCTATAGCTCCCTATCCCACTGCCACGAGGGATTGTTTTTTTCTCTCTCACCTCTTCTACAACAGCGCTACGAGGCGACTTATTTCACATTGTAGCAGGAGATAAGTGATATTTTGCAGACAACGATTCCTTATTCTCCCAAATATTCAGTAATTTTGCAACCTAATCCTAATATATTAAGGTAGAGGGTGCAGCGCGGCAAAACAATTATGACGGCTGCAGCGCGCTACACTATAATCCTGAGGCCGGTGACAGAGGCCATGGAGCAAACAACAAAGACTATGAGAAAGATACAGACATTGATGAATGTTGCCGCTGTGGCACTATTCTTAGGAGCCTGCAGCACGACCCAGAAAACGTTTCAAATATCTAAAGGCAGCGGTGTGCCTGTTCATGCTGTCGACACCATACGGGTGACACCCATAGCCGATGTGCTGAGCATCAAGGAGCTCGTAGGCGTCTTTGCCAACGAGAGCGATGCCGATGCTGCCATGTCCAAGTACGGATACAAGATGAAGAAGGGTTACGAGGTGTTCCGCGTCGACAAGTATGACAAGATGTACTATAAGAACTGCCGGCTGGCAAAGATTATCACCGACGGGAAATACGACGATTATCCACGCGCGCTGAAGGCCGGAATATCCAGTTTCGTAGCCGTGAAAGGCGAGAGCATGATGCTCGGCGTGTTCAACAACGCTGCCTATGAGAATCTCGTAAGTCAGGTGAAGATGAACGGGTTCCACCTCGATATGGCCGGCAACGAGGACATCTACACCGACGGCAAGTACTATATTGCCTGCAACAAGAACAATCGTACAATAAGAATACAGAAAGTATGAAGAAAAAGAACATCACTCTTTGTGCCGCCTTCCTCTTTTTGTCGTTGGCAGCCACAGGTTGCAAGCCCCGTCAGACTCCCCGTGTGGATGCTCCGAAGGCCGTAGCCACCGAGGAGAAACAGCAGCCGGCAACAGCCGACACCACCGCTGCTTCAAGCCCGAAAGGACCACAGATAAAGGATATCACATCGCGTGTGACGTGGGGTTACCGCCCTGCCAACCGCACGAAGAACGATGTCGACATTGTCGTCGTACACTCCAACTATCACGTTGTCGACCAGGCAAGGCAGAAGTTCGACTTCAATGTCGACGGGTGCATAAAGCAGTTCCGCGACGGAGGCACCTCGGCCCACTATCTCATCACCCGCGACGGCACCATCCTCAAGATGGTCGACGAGAAGAATGTGGCCTATCATGCCGGTAAGAGTGCCCTGCCCGACGGCAGCCGCCAGTTTCTCAACTCATCGTCGATAGGCATCGAGGTCATAAGCATGAAGCGTAACGGACCCACGGAGGCACAGTACCGCGCCCTCGACGAGCTCATCAAGGACATCTGCTCGCGCTACAACATACGCTATCTTGTGCGCCATTCCGACATCGCCACACCCCACGGGCGCAAGGACGACCCATGGGGAATGGACTGGAAGCGCGTCTGCAAGAGCGTGAAAGCCGAATACCCCAACATCACAACATATAATATTCCGGTAAAGAATAATCCGCAGTTTAAATAATTTTATGACAAAGAATTTCAAACGCACGACCATCACCGCCGCTCTTCCCTATGCCAACGGCGGCGTGCATATCGGGCATCTCGCAGGCGTTTATGTTCCTGCCGACATCTACGCCCGCTATCTCCGACTGAAAAAGGAGGACGTCATCTTCATCGGCGGCAGCGATGAGCACGGAGTGCCAATCACTATCCGCGCCAAGAAGGAAGGTATCACACCGCAGGATGTCTGCGACCGTTACCACAAGATTATCAAAGACTCGTTCAAGGAGTTCGGTATCTCGTTCGACATCTACAGCCGTACCACGTCGCCGACGCACAACAAGCTCGCCAGCGACTTCTTCCGCAAACTCTACGACGACGGCAAGCTCATCGAGAAAGAGTCGGAGCAGCTCTACGACCCCGAGGCCAAGCAGTTTCTCGCCGACCGTTATGTCATGGGCACATGTCCTCACTGCGGCAACCCCAATGCCTACGGCGACCAGTGTGAGAAATGCGGTTCCGACCTCAGTCCGCTTGAGCTCATCAATCCCCACAGCACCATCAGCGGCGCAAAACCCGAGCTCAGGAAGACGAAGAACTGGTATCTGCCTCTGAACCAGTATCAGGACTGGCTCAAGGAGTGGATTCTCGATGGTCATAAGGAGTGGCGGCCGAACGTCTACGGACAGTGCAAGTCGTGGCTCGACATGGACCTGCAACCACGTGCCATGACCCGCGACCTCGACTGGGGAATCCCTGTGCCCGTCGAGGGGGCTGAGGGAAAGGTGCTCTACGTGTGGTTCGACGCACCAATAGGATACATCTCGAACACCAAGGAACTCTGCGATGCAGAGCCGGAGCGTTGGGGTTCATGGGAGAAATGGTGGAAAGACCCTGACACACGCCTCGTCCACTTCATCGGAAAGGACAATATCGTCTTCCACTGCCTTATCTTCCCCGTCATGCTGAAGGCCCACGGCGGCTATATCCTCCCCGACAACGTGCCGGCAAACGAATTCCTCAACCTCGAGAACGACAAGATAAGTACCTCGCGCAACTGGGCTGTGTGGCTCGACGAGTATCTGCGCGACTTCCCCGGCAAGCAGGATGTGCTGCGCTATGTGCTCACAGCCAACGCACCGGAGACGAAGGACAACAACTTCACATGGAAGGATTTCCAGGAGCGCAACAACTCGGAGCTCGTGGCCATCTACGGCAATTTCGTCAACCGTGCCCTCCAACTCACGAAGAAATACTGGAACGGTGTGGTACCGGCTTGTGGCGAGCTGCTCGACGTCGACCGCCAGGCTATCCAGGAGTTCAAGGACGTGAAGGAGAAAGTAGAGCAGTATCTCGACAACTTCAAGTTCCGCGAGGCACAGAAGGAGGCCATGAACCTGGCCCGCATCGGCAACAAATACATCACTGAGTGTGAGCCGTGGAAAGTTTGGAAGACCGATCCGAAACGTGTGGAGACCATTCTGAACATCTCCCTCCAGCTCGTCGCCAACCTCGCCATAGCCTTTGAGCCGTTCCTCCCGTTCAGCTCGAAGAAACTTCGCGAGATGATCAACCTCAAGAACTTCGACTGGGCTGAGCTCGGCAGCACCGACCTTCTCGAGGCCGGACACCAGTTGGCTGAGCCGCAGCTGCTCTTCGAGAAGATTGAGGATGACGCCATCCAGAATCAGCTCGACAAGCTCGCTGCCACAAAGAAGGCCAACGAGGCTGCCGAGGCCGCCAAGGACTATAAGGCTGAGCCTGTAAAGCCTAACATTCCGTTCGACGAGTGGGAGAAACTCGACATCCGCGTGGGACACGTCAAGGCCTGTCAGAAGGTTAAGAAGTCGAACAAGCTCCTTCAGTTCACCATCGACGACGGCAGCGGCACCGACCGCACAATTCTCTCGGGTATCGCCAAGTTCTACAAACCCGAGGACCTCGAGGGCAAGGACGTGCTCTTCATCGCCAACCTTGCACCGCGCAAGATGATGGGCATCGAGAGTCAGGGCATGATTCTGTCGGCTTTGAACTTCGACGGCTCCCTCAGCGTCACCACAACGCTCAGCAGTGTCAAGCCTGGTTCGCAGGTAGGATAAGTCAATAGACACATTATTATATAGTACAGGCATCCACGCTCCGCAATCGTCGGGACGTGGATGTTTTTGTTTTTCGGCGTTCCGGTGTTGCGAAGTCTATATTTTGTCGTTGCCAGCCCGACCGTTTTCTTCGTTGTGGCGGATATTCCGGGGGTGGTGCTGGAGTATCTCGGTCCGCAGTTCCGACATGTCTATGTGGGTGTAAATCACCGTTGTAGCTATGCGTTCGTGGCCGAGCATGGCCTGGATAGCCCGCAGGTCGGCACCACCCTCAAGGAGAGCGGTAGCGAAAGAATGGCGGAAGGTGTGGGGCGAGATGGTTTTCTTTATGCCGGCATCACGCGCATACTGCTTGACCATGATGAGTATCATCGTACGGGTGAGGTGATGACCACGGCGGTTGAGGAACACATAATCCTCCTCACCCGGCTTTATGTTTGTCATCTCGTTACGGTCAGCAAACCAATAAGTTATCTCGTCGATGGCCTTCTGGGATATAGGCACGAGGCGCTGCTTCGACCCTTTGCCCGTGACCCGGATGAAATTATCGTCGAGATAGAGGTCGGAGAGTTTCAGATTGACAAGCTCCGACACACGCAGACCACACGAGAAGAGCACCTCTATGATGGCTTTATTGCGCTGTCCCTCCCACTTTTGCAGGTCGATGGCATCCTCAATCATGTCCACTTCCTTCGTCGACAGTACCTCGGGAAGATGCTCGCCGATATTCGGACTCTCGAGAAGTTCCGTCGGGTCGTCGTCGATAGTACCATCAATGACCAGAAAACGGTAGAACGAGCGCACGCCACTGAGTATCCTGGCCTGCGACTTCGCGCCAATGCCGAGGTCGGCGAGGGTGGCCACGAAGTTCTCGAGGTCGGCGAGTTTCACGGCCGTGAAAGGTATGCACACCTCATTGAGGTAGTCGACGAGATGTGTAAGGTCGTGCATGTAGGCGTCGACGGTGTTCTGCGAGTAGCCACGCTCCAGTTTCAGATAGCGGCGGTACCGGTGCAGGATGGAGGTCGCAGGACTGTTGTCGGACGGTTCCATCTCCACGTTTTCCATTTTATCTTCCTTAATATTTGGCATTCTGACTGATTTTTCCTAAATTTGCACTCTTGTAATATTACCTTACAAAGATAAACAAAAAGGGCGAAAGCAAGACAAGAAATATGAAAATTCTGATTATCAACGGTCCTAATCTCAACCTCCTCGGAGTCCGTGAGCCCGGCATCTACGGCAAGGAGTCGATGGACAGCTACCTCCCGCGGCTCCGCGGTTGCTATCCCGATATCGACATTGAATACTTCCAGAGCAATGTCGAGGGCGAGCTCATCAACAAGATGCAGGAGGTGGGATTCAGCTACGACGGTATCGTCCTCAACGCCGGTGCCTACACCCACACGTCGATAGCCATTCTCGACTGCATACGGTCGCTGCGAACACCCGTTGTGGAGGTTCACATCAGCAATGTCAACGATCGCGAGGAGTACCGCCGCCACTCCATGATCGGCCCGGGATGCAAAGGCACCATCCAGGGCTTCGGCCTCGACAGCTACCGGCTGGCCATCGAAGCACTGTTGGGACAGCGATGAAAGGCAGCACCATCAATCCCGCCGGCTTTCAGGCTCCCGCCATGCTTCACGACGAGCGTGACGAGGCCCTCACCGCGTACATCGAAGGTCATATTACGCCCGAAGACGACTACCTGCACCGGCTGTGGCGGGCCACGAACATCCACACCATCCACGGACGTATGGCCTCTGGTCATCTCCAGGGCGAACTGCTGAAGATGCTCGTCATGATGGCGCGCCCCGACAATATCCTTGAGGTCGGCACCTTCTCGGGCTACAGTGCCATCTGTCTGGCACGCGGACTGAAGGCCATTGGGGGCAGAAAGCTCTACACGTTCGAGATCAACGACGAGATGGAGGACTTCACACGCCCCTGGCTCGAAGGCTCCGACGTGGCGTCGTTCATCGACTTCCGCATCGGCGACGCAAACATTGAGGCTCCAAAACTCGGTGTTATGTTCGACATGGCCTTTCTCGACGGCGACAAAAGGACATATTGTTCTACCTACGATACGATATTTCCGCTGATGAACAAAGGTGGCATAATTCTTGCCGACAACACCCTGTGGGACGGTCATGTCGTCGACCACGACTACGACCACGACTCACAAACCGCGGGCATCCGCAACTTTAACGACAAAGTGGCCGCCGACACGAGGGTCGAGAACGTCATCCTCCCCGAACGCGACGGTCTTACAATCATTAGAATAAAACAATAAAACTATGCAAGAAACAAGACAAAACAGAATAGCAAGGCTCCTGCAGAAGGAGTTAGCAACAATCTTCCAGCAGCAGACAAGGCAGACTCACGGTGTCTTAGTGAGCGTCACAAGAGTGCGTATCAGTCCCGACCTGAGCATCTGCACAGCCTATCTGAGCATCTTCCCGTCGGAGAAAGCGGAGGATCTGCTGAAGAATATCAATGCCAACGAGAAGTCCATACGCTACGACCTCGGTCGCCGCGTACACAACCAGCTGCGCATCATTCCGGAGCTGCGATTCCATCTCGACGACTCGCTCGACTACATAGAGCACATTGACGAACTGCTGAAGAAATGAATTTCCCCCTATACATTGCAAAGAGGTATATCTTCTCGAAGAAGAGTACACACGCAATAAACATCATCAGCATCATCTCCGTCCTCGGCGTTGCCGTTGCCACCACTGCCCTTGTGGTTATCCTCAGTGGCTTCAACGGTTTCGCCGACCTCGTAGCGTCGTTCTTCACCAATTTCGACCCGCAGATAAAGGTGCAGCCGGCCGAGGGCAAGACGATGAAAGCCGACGACCCCAAGCTCCTGAAGCTGTGTTCGCTGCCTGAGGTTGCAAACTCATCGGCATGCCTTGAGGATCAGGCTCTTGCCGTATATCAGGACCACCAGCAGATGGTTATGATAAAAGGTGTCGACGACAACTTTGCCGACCTCAGCGGGATAAAGAACATCCTCTATGGCAACGGCGACTACAGTCTGCATGCCGCCGACCTCGAATATGGCATTCCCGGCATCGGCCTGGCCCAGCTTATGGGTCTCGGCAGCCAGTGGCAGGGCTATATGCGCATCTACGCGCCACGCCGTCAGGGTCAGCTCGATATGAGTGATCCCGACAATGCCTTCACCGTCGACTCACTGTTGTCGGCAGGTGTGGTGTTTCAGGTCAAGCAAGGCAAATATGACCGCAACTACATGATTACCTCGCTCCACTTCGCCCAGAAGCTCTTCCGCAGTCAGGGCGAGGTGTCGTCGATGGAGTTCCGACTGAAAGCCGGTGAGGATGTCGATAAGGTCAAGGAGAAGATGAAGTCGCTCCTCGGCCCTTCCTACACCGTCAAAGACCGCTATGAACAGCAGGCCGATACGTTCAAGATTATGAAAGTGGAGAAACTCTTCGCATATATCTTCCTGACGTTCATCCTCGTCATTGCCTGCTTCAACATCATCGGCAGCCTGTCGATGCTCATTATCGACAAGAAATCCGACATAATAACCCTCCGCAACCTCGGTGCCACGAACAAGCAGATTCGCCGTGTGTTCCTCTTCGAGGGCAGGATGATCTCCGTCGCGGGAGCCGTTATCGGCATCGCCGTCGGACTGCTCCTTTGCTGGCTGCAACAGAGATACGGCATTGTGCGACTCGGCGACGAGGCCGGCAACTTCGTTATCAACGCCTATCCCATCAGCGTTCATCCCGTCGACATCCTCACAATCTTCGTCACCGTCATTGCCGTAGGCTGGCTTGCCGTATGGTATCCGGTCAGGAGATTCACCACAAAGATAGAATAAACGTTTCAGCAATAACAGTTGTCCTGCCCCAACGGGTGGGACAACTGTTTTATTATCGGTTGCTCAACGTACCAAACTGTAGATCAGATATTTGTATCGCTACAGTTCCACTATATTAAACGATAGAGAAACCACTTCTATCTTTATCATTTACCACCAGTAACCGATAGGAAAACCCATAAAAACTCCTCAACTTGCAGGACAACAAGTCTGACATCGTCATGCCACTACCAGCCCCGACGGGGCTGAATCGTCAATAACCCCGGACTAAGCGAGCGATAGCGAGCGCAGTCCGGGGAAAAGGAATGCAGAAGGAACAATCATTCAGTGCCTCGAAGACGCACAATAGCACGGAGTGCGCAAAAGCAAATATGTTTCTGCGCATTCCGCTAATCAACCTCTCCGAGGCTGGTCGTGGATATCTTGCGTCTACGTTTACCCCAAGACTGCGGTCGCTGCGCTCCCTTAGTCTGGGGTTATTGAGAATTAAGCCCCCTCGGGGCTTTGAGTTGGCTAAATTAAAATCGTGGTCTTCAGGTATGGTGAAGACGTAACCAATTTCAAGCCGTCGGGGCTTTGCGCTGGCTGAGTTAAAATCGTGGTCTTCAGGTATGGTGAAGACGTAACCAATTTCAAGCCGTCGGGGCTTTGCGTTGGCAGAGTAAAAATCGTGGCCTCCAGGGATAGTGAACCGTAGCCAACTTCAAGCCACCGGTGCTTTACGTTGGCAGAGTAAAAATCGCGGCGTCAGCGGTTTTCCCGGTTTTCCTTGCCGTGATGCAAGCCTGAGGAACGAAGGCTGTTTCTTCCCGGTGCCCACTTGCCGAAGCTTGCATCTAAACAAGTCGGCACCGGGAAGAAACATAGGGCGCAGCCCATGCATCACGGCAAGGGTTTTTACAAGGGCTCTTTCATTTAAGCCGACATAGAAGACAATATGTCACAATGTAATCCGTTTAAATGAATGTGACGATAGGCACAAACGCCCGAAGGCGGTTTCTCAACCGCCAGGCTCTTAATACCTTTTGTCATATATTTTTATTTTTGAAGAGGGGGTTTATGGTATTTGTGCGATTAGTGCACTTTGTGCCCCCTCTTCTTTTTACACTGCAAAGATACAAAATAATTAGCTAATAACCAAACAATTACGCACTTTTATCATCTCGGATGCAACTTTTTCTTCCCTATAAGGGATTAAGAGTTTGGCGGTTGAAAAACCGCATTTGCTGAGCCGAGATTTGTTAAATTTTATCCACTCAGTACCAGATTATCGTAGGATGAACAAAGGCAACTGTAAACACAAGTTGTCCGACATGCTTCTGCTGGTTATTTTGGCCAGGGCATGCGGCTGCGAGACTCGCAAGGACATTGTGGCCTTTGGAACGATCCATTTGAGCTACTTGCAAGACCACCTCGGCATTCTTGCTAAGGGATGTCCGTCCGAGCCCACACTTTGCAGGATGGAAGGTGGAATCGACGACATTACTTTGGCCTCTTTGGTTTCGACATTATCACGAAAATACGTGTCGGAGCATGATGGAGCAAACAGACGGCACATTGCAATTGACGGCAAGTTCATGCTGGGTACGAAAATTGGCGACGGACGCTCTCCTGATGTTGTGACTGCTTTCAGCGTGACCGACCGGTTGCCGCTTGACACTGAAATGTGTGAGGTGAAAAGCAATGAGATAAAGGCTGTGCCCAAAATCATAGAGCGGGCTGACTACATGAATGGATGCGTTATAACTGCGGATGCCATGTCGTGCCAAAGTTCTATCATCAAAGGCATCGTCGGGAAGGGAGCTGACTATCTTATTGCGCTGAAAGCCAACCAGAAAGCAGCAAGATGGTCGGTAGAGGACGCTGTGCCTACGCTGCATCCTAACGACGAATGGAAGACGGAGTGGGAACTTGCCCACGGGAGGCTGTACCAACGCCGATGCCGTGTATATTCAGACATATCCGGTATCAAGGCGCTTGAAAAATTCCTCAATGTCAAGGCTGTGATTGCCATAGACACGCATACGATTGAAAAGAAAAGCGGAACGGAACAAAAACAGACGAGGTACTATATAACCAGTTTGGAAGAAAGGGCACAGACTTTGGATCGAATCAGCCGCATGCACTGGGGAATCGAGAACAATCTCCATTGGACGCTGGATGCAAGAATGCGCCAGGACCGCACAAAGAGAAAAGAAACAAAGTCGGCCAGAAACTTGGACTCGATCCAGAAGCTTGTTTATATCATCTACACCATAGCCTCCAAAAAGCACCTGCCAGAGACCATCAGAAAGAGGAAAGAACTCTTTAAAGTCAAGTTCTCAGCCATTGCATCTTACGCCAAGAACAGCTTGGCCTATGCTATTTCTCTTCTCAGTCTGTAGAGGTCGTTAATTTTGAGGGATATATAATAAGCCCTAAGCTACATCCAGCTTGGGTAGGGGATACTTTATCCATTGGTCATCAGACCTTTACTACAAATAGCATTTCTGCGGTAAAGCGGAGACTGAGCAACAATCATGCCATGTCAGTCTAAATTTAAATGAAAGAACCGTAGGGTTTTTACCGGTTTTTGTCGGAAAAAGATGCCATTTCCTGACTTTGCGGTCTTTGCGGCTTTGCGAGAGGAAATCACCGACGTGGCAGTAGGATGGGGATAAACCCCATCCCTACTGGTGGCGGAATGCGGCAACGTGTTAATTATCAATGTGTTGCACAAATCCGCCGACGTGGTATAGGTAGGCAGAATTAGGACTGTCCGAATCTATGCAATTTTCTCGGATTGCCCCTAACCAGCCTAAGCCGCCCTGCAAAAGGATCACGACGGTAATACGTTTGGCCTTGAAACGAAGAGTTATCGCTTTAGCGTGTTTTCAAGGTTTTTCTCTTAATTTATAAATCTTCATTCAAAGAGGATACCATCGCGTGAAACTGCCTATGCGTCACCCCAAATCATCACAAACAGATCATTATGTGCTCGAAGTCAGGAAATATCTACAGCTGTCCGGCCTCAACCTGCAGGACGACACGCTCTATCAGACGGTCCCTGCCATTAGGCTCGTACCGCTTCTTCAGACTTGCACCGAAGAGTCCCGCAAAGGTCTGGTAGATACCTGCACGCAGGGGACCGAAGAAAGCCTTCACAATCTCGTAGGACGTCTGTCCGCACTCCCTGTCAACGAGTTTTATTAGCAGCTTACCCTGACTGTAGGTAAGCTCGTTCTTCAGCTTTTTATAGTACTGTTTCTTTATGCCTGCCTCCACCCGGTTGACCTGAGCCTGACGTTCCTTGGGGTCAGGGATAGTCTGCAGGTACTCCTCCGTCTCGAATATGATGAGTTTCACCTGCTTAGCGTAGGGCAGCACCTTCTTGATGTTACGCACAAGACGATAGTAAGCCTGCCGTTCGGCTTCGTTCTTAAACACCAATGGGGCCATCTTCACGAAGGGCTCCGAGCGCCGTATATACTGCACCGAGTCGCCGTTCTGCATCACCTTTCCCACATACAAGTCGGGAACATAGCGCGGCCCCACAGGCATGGGGTCGGCATCGGTGGCCTGAGCCGATGCACTGAGCACGGCAAAGGCGGCAACAAGCGTAAGTATTAGTCTCTTCATATCCATTATGGATGCAAAAGTAGCTATTATTTTCCGTCCGTCGTCCATTTTTAGCATAATTTTAAGGTTTATTGTTCCATTGCCTTTTTATTTTTAAGTAACTTTGTCGTGAAAATAAATCACATCATTATTAAATGATTATGACCCACATCAGAACAAGTCTTATCCTTGCCGCGGGATTGCTCCTGACGGCCTGTGGCTCTGCGACATACGTTACGTCGGGCAGCCGTGTGCTCATCGACTCACGCTACGACGCCCACCCCGACAGCGCAGCAGCAGCGTTCATAGCCCCCTACAAGGCCCGTGTCGATTCGATAATGAATCCCATCGTCGGATATGCGGCCACCGATATGTCGTGCCATCAGCCCGAAAGCTCACAGTCGAACCTCTACACTGACATCCTTGTATGGAGCAGCAGCAAGTTCAACGAGCATCCCGACTTCGGCGTATATAATGTCGGCGGCATACGCGCCGCACTGTCGAAAGGGGCCGTCACCGTCGGCGACATCCTCGATACGGCACCTTTCGAGAACAAGATCTGCTTCCTCACGCTCAGCGGCGATAAGGTCTTAGAGCTCTTCCGGCAGATTACCGGTCAGGGGGGACAGGGCCTCAGCCATTCCGTACGCCTCGTGATGGATAAGCACGGCCGGCTGCTCAGCGCTAAAATCAATGGCCGCGATGTCGACCCTAAAGCGTCCTACCGCATCGTAACCCTCGACTACATAGCCCAGGGCAACGACAAGATGGAAGCTTTCAAGGCCAAGACAGCCGTCGTCTCACCGCAGTCGGAGGAGAACAACGTGCGATATCTCATCATGGACTACTTCCGAACGATGATGAAAGAAGGCCGGAAAGTGGAATCAAAGGTCGAAGGCCGTATCACTGTAGCCCCCGACAGCCCGACAGCAACGAACTAATATGTCCAACCCATCAACAGAGAATATTCCCATGATACCATCACCATCAATACCCCACCAGACCTCACTGCTCCGCATCCTCCTCGCCACCGTCGTCGCCATAGCCCTCACCGGCACCCTCGGCAGCTGTGGAGGAGCACGTGAGCTCACCATCCTCCACACCAACGACACCCACAGTCAGATCTATCCCCTTCCCGTCAACCTCGCCGATACCGCCAAAGCCGGACGCGGAGGATTCCTCCGCCGCATAGCAATGATCAAGGAAGAGCGCGCAAAGAACCCCGACCTGCTGCTCTTCGACAGTGGCGACTTCTCGCAGGGCAGCCCCTACTACACCCTCTTCAAGGGCGATGTCGAGGCAGGACTGATGAACGAGATGCACTACGACGCCGGAACCATCGGCAACCATGAGTTCGACTTCGGACTGGAGAATATGGCACGCGTGTTCCGAGAACTCAAATTCCCGATACTCTGCGCCAACTACGACTTCACCGGCACACCCGTCGATGGCACAGTGAAGAAGAACACCATCATCCACCGAAAGGGATTCAAGATTGGCGTCTTCGGCATCTGCCCAAAGATGGACGGCCTCGTCGACGTGAATAAATGCCGTGGAGTGAAATTCCTCGACCCGATAAAGTGCGCACAGGAGCAGGTCGACGAACTGCGAAAGGAGGGCTGCAACTACATCATCTGCATCTCGCACTTAGGCTGGACCAATTATCCCGACCTCGTCACCGACCAGAAACTCATTGCCGCTACCCACGGCATCGACCTCGTTCTCGGCGGCCACAGCCACACGTTCTTCACCCATCTCGAATACGTCAAGGACAAGAACGGTACCATGGTGCCCGTCGACCAGAACGGAAAGTCGGGAATCTACATCGGAAAGATACACGTCACGAAGAAATAACGCCTGACTTCGTCAATGCGTCACTCTGAATCGAGAATAAGTTTTTGGAAAATAGTCATGTACAGGCTTTAGCTCCCCATGGAGCGTAAGCCTGTACATGATTTTCTTTTCCTTTATCATCTGGAGATGGCAAGGCAATATGAGCCAAGACAAAGACATTGACTGTCTGCCGGGCTGTTAAAGAGGGATGCCATTCCATAATTCGTAATTGCGTCTCCATCAATTGCTGAAATAACCAATTTGTGGAATGAACTTAATACTTTATGCAATAGGTACGTTCATCATGAATACTCTTTGAAATCATACTTTTCTATGGTTCAATAAAGACGGGCATACCTTTTATACTCCCGCCCCTAACCTGCAAAATGTGATTTATTAGGTGACCTTCAGACAACGTTGTCAAGTCTTTGTCCAGAGGACTAATACTGAATACCATATAACTCTTACGCTGAGGGTTAGGATAATCCACCTGCCTCATCTCTTCTTTGCTCATCTCCCTATGACTTACGATAGAGAAAGCCTTTAGATTGTCTGTGTTCTTCGAATCATAAAGTAGCAGATAAGCAGTTTCGTCAAAAAGAGCCTTCTTATCAGCAACAGACCCTTTGCTATTACCTATCCTTACGTTGTAAAGATTGTGTGAAAGAATCCATTGGCGTTGCCGTTTGTCTTTCGCACAGCCCACTAACACCGTTTTCCCTTCGAAGAAGTCTGAAATTTGACGGTCGAAATTGTTCCAGCGATAACAGAGGAAATCTTCGGCCGCGAGGTCACCTACCTCCTCCATCTCAGGATGGATGTACAGCGAAGTCGTGCCGACCATATCTGTTTTCGTCAGCGTCGTGTTAGTATGTGTGCCCTCATTGTCATTAGATGTCTCATTTTCCTTGAAGTTCTCTACTTGCCCCATCACCTCTCTGAACACTTCGGGTGTGTACTGCGGTGGATAGCCGTTCTTGACAAGGCATATCTTGATATCGAGCTTTAGCTGGTCTCGCACGCGCTGGTTGTTGAGCCAGTCGGCGAAAGACGACTTTGTATCGATAATTTCACGTATCTGAGCTGCAAGACTTTTACATTTAGCGTTGACCAAGATACCATTCTGTGGCTTGTCCTCGCCATAAACAAAGTTATACTTGTCTCTCAGATGAATGAGAATGTCGTAGAACGCTTTCTCCTCGAAAGTAAGACCAAGTTTACGGAAGCTGTCTCGGTCAGCTTGCATTGCTTTGAGGATCGACAGTGCCTGATCCGTGGCATTGCTGATGATGCTCTCTGCTGTTACCTCCTGTGTGGCCGTTGCCTCCTGCTCGGATAGGAACCGACGACGATTATGATACTCCTGTATGGTTGCCTCCAACAGATCGGAATATTTGTGTGAGGCCACTCCATTGGTCTTTCCATACTCAGTGATTTGCTTGCGCAGCAACTTAATGAGCAGTTCGAGCTTGGTAGCGGGCATCTTGACATCTGAAAGGTTCTCCACAAACTCAGGACTGAAAACATCCGTCTGTTCACCCTCTTCCAGAACATTCTCTATGTTGTTGTAGCGCAAAGCCTCCTCGACCATCTTGGCGACTCTCCGGTTCATGGTATCGGTATCGGGAGCGTCGGTTCCGTTCATCTTATACACCATGCCGGCAATGGCCATAAAGCACTGGGCCAGTGCCGATTCTTCCTCGCCCAACTCACCCGACGGCTGGCAGATGTCGTAGGCTTTCCTCATTCGTTTTACCTCTTTGAGAAAGTAGGTCTTGAAGCTAACCTTTCGTTTCTTCTTCCCATCGTTGCTGACCGTATTAAGCACTTGGGTAGAGGCAAAGACATACTCAGCCGCGCGTGCCAACAACCTATACCGCTCAGCGGGGTCGGTGTTGGCATGAAGGAATGGAGAAAGGTCATAATTCTTGAACAGTGTTTTCAGTATGGCCAAGTGTTCACGGAAGATGACGGTAGCCTGTTCTACGTCGTCCTCACTGGGAGCCAGACTGTTGTCACCGCTACTGTACATCTTCATCGCCTCCATCATTTGGTCGTGTATGCCGATATAATCCACTATCAGACCATATTCCTTTCCGGGATACTTTCGGTTTACACGGCTGATAGTCTGAATGAGTCCGTGCTTCTGTAGTGGTTTGTCGTTATACAGATAAGTAAGGCTTTCTACATCGAAACCTGTAATCCACATATCAACTACGATGACGAGACGGAAGTTGGAGTGAGGTTGCTTGAAAGCCGCGTCGAGGGCATCCGACCGCTTGTCGTTGCTCACGCCTCCAAGATATTCATACATATCCTTGGGGTCGTTGCTGCCTACGCTGGCCACCATGGCAATGGTTGGCATATCGCTGAGAGTCTTCAGTTCCTCGGGCGAGACCGAAACACCCTTGGGAGCTTTCCGCTCTACAAACCAGTCGGGATAGTGATCTTTAAACTTCATGAGCAGGTCGTAGGCTATCTTTCTGTTGGCACACACTATCATAGCTTTCTGCACCCGTTCCGGGTCATTGGCCACAGAGGCCGTGTAGTGGTCGTGAATGTCGACAGCCAGACGATCAAGCCGTCCCGGCTCACCGAGTATCACCTCCAATGAGCTCATGGCCTTCTTGCTCCGCTCCACATCCTGCGGTGTCGACCCCTCATCGGCGCATTTGGCATAGTAAGCCTCTATCTCCTTCACTCTGTCCTCATTGAGCAGCACCTTAGCAATGCGCGGGCAATATTTTATAGGTACAGTAATACCGTCTGCCACCGACTGGTCCATGGTATAGCGGTCTATCTCCTCTCCAAAAGTTTGGTAGGTCTCGGCGATAGGTGTGCCGGTGAAACCTACGAAGGTAGCATGAGGCAGGGCCTCACGCAGCACCTTGGCATAAGGTCTGGAGATTAAAGCCCTCATGTTGTCGTTGGCATTGCCGCTGAACTGTATGCGGCGAGAGCCTTCTATCTGTGTACGGTGAGCCTCGTCGCTGAAGCAGATGATGTTGGAACGGTCGTTGATGAGCCCGATAGGATCATCAGCCCTGTCGCAAAACTTCTGTATGGTACAGATGAAAAAGCCACCGCTCTGCCTTGCCCCGAGTTCCTGTCTGAGGGCTTTGCGGTCGGCAACGGTTGTCACCTCTCCCAGCCCGAGATACTCTGTGCTCTTGGTGAAGAGTTTGGCTCCCTGCTTCTGCAGGTCGTCACGGTCCACTATCATCAATATTGTGGGCGATCCCAACTCCTTGCTGCAACGCATGGCAAGTTGTCGGGCAAGAAAAGCCATGGTATAGGTCTTGCCGCACCCCGTGGCACCAAAGTAGGTGCCGCCTTTTCCGCTCTGTCTGCTCACCGCTTGTAGGATACTCTCGCGGAGCAGCCGGGCAGCGAAGAACTGAGGATAACGGCATACGATCTCCACCTCGTCGTGATCGTAGTTGCGGTCTTGGAAATAGATGTAGTCGCGGAATATCTCCAGGAACCGTTCCTGACGGAACACGCCACGCACCATGGTATCGAGTTCGTCAAAAGGCATGGTCGATACCTTATCGCCGTTTTCTACGCGTCTCCAGGCGTAGAAGTGCTCGTAGGGAGCCCTTACCGTGCCTAACCGCGTTTTCACTCCATCGCTGATACAAGCCAGCGGACAGTAGTGAAGCAGGGCGGGAATGTCGCGCCAGTATCTGGTGTTCACCTGTTCCCACGCATCCTCTATGGTAGCATTGGCATCAGCTGGATTCTTCAGTTCGAAGATGCATACAGGCAAGCCGTTGGCATAGAGTAGCACATCGGGACGACGAGTCTTTGTTTCGCCATTATTGACATATTCCACCGACAACTGGTTGACAACACGGAAGATATTGCGCTTCGGTCGATCAAAGTCAAGGAGCGGCACCATCATCGGCATACCCTGACTGGAGATAAACTGCATTCCGTTGACCATCCACCCGTACATCTTATGCAACGTGGCAAAATGCGACTCACCACCCACGAGCCTCACCTTGTCGGCAATGCTGAGGATGTCGTCGTTGTCGAGTGTGGGACAGGCATCTTTCAGAAAGGTGAGGAGGTCATCGGCATAGACTACCTCCCTAAGGTTGTCTCTCGGTATCTCGTCGCCGGGGATATATTGCCAGCCTTCGTGTTCCAAGAGCGTGATGAGTGCATTCTCATAATCACTCTCCACGAAATGGCCGTTCATTTTTATCAATTTCGTTTTTGCCATAGTTGCAGACTTTATGTTGTTTCCGTCAAAACCTTATTTGTTGATTTTCCAATACCCCATCTTATTTCCACCTACACGTTCTATCAGCCGGCAATCACGTAGTGTTGCAATGTGCTTGCGGACCATTCGGTCGCTGATGTCCAACGCCAGTCCAATCTCGCTTGTTGTAGCATGAGGGGTTGCCTTAATCTGTAGATAGACCTCCCAACATGCATTGGAAATATCGGGGTATAGCATCCGGAGTCTATTAGGAACTTTATTAGGAACTTTATTAGGAACTCCAGGCACTTGTTTATTCTTCAATGGCTTTCCTTGATGAGCCTTTAGCGCGTTGTAGATTTCCTGCATCATAAAGTCGATAAAAGGACCTGACTCTCCGGCTTTGGTGCTCGCAGTGATGGCATCGTAGTAGGCTTGCTGATTTGCATACACCATGTTTTCTACTGGCAGATGTTCGAAGAGAGGATGCAGCTTGCCCAAGATGAGAGATTGCCATAGGCGCCCCATTCGTCCGTTGCCGTCGATGAATGGATGGATAAACTCAAACTCGTAGTGGAACACACATGAGCGTACGAGCAAGTGGTCGTTTGAATGCTTCAGCCAGTCGAAGAGGTCGCCCATCAGCATGGGTACGCGGTCGGCCGGTGGAGCCAGGTGTACCAATCCCTGTTCACCAAACACACCCACGCCGCCACGGCGATAGTGTCCTGCGTTATCCACCAGTGCCTGCATCATCACTCCATGAGCCCTCAACAGATCATTCTCCTTGAAAGCATCCAGTTGAGAAAAAAGCTCATAGGTAGCAATGGCGTTCTTCACTTCTTGTATTTCTCTGATGGGAGCCACTACCGTCTTTCCATCTATGATGTCGCGCACCTCATCTTCACTCAGCTTGTTACCCTCAATGGCGAGAGAAGAATGTATCGTCTTCACGCGGTTTATCTTACGGAGCAGCAATCCATCCTCTTGTTCCAGACGGATGGCATAACGCTCTATCAGACCTGCGATATCGGCTATCAGGTTAATAGCCTTGGCACTTACTGTAAATGGTGGCGTATACATGTTTCCTATTTTTTATCAGTTTCCGGTTTCCAAGGAACCTTTGATGAGCACAGGGCAGAGACGGTTGATTTGTGCCTTCAGCTCCTCGACGATGCGCTGGCGCTCCAAGTAACACTTGAAAAATTCAACTAAATTCTTTTGTATCTTTATATCAGGTAGAGGAATTCTCATGTCGAAGAAACGTTCTATATCTAAATTAGAACGTATACTTCCGTCACTGGCAAACCATCCATATCTATCAGTCTCCTGTCTTGAAAACCATAGTAGGACGTATTGGCTCAATGCTTTATCGTTTTTTACGGCTAACACTATGTAGGCGGGAGAAACAATAACTGGTTCGTTCCTTTCATTCAGTGCAATTCTGATACATTTATCTCTACCAGTTTGCATTCCGCTAAAAGCAAACTGATTATTTTCCACAATTTTATAATTACGTATGCTGTCTGTATCAATATTCGCAACCGTAGGAAAAAAGGCTTTATTGATATTTATGCCTTTTACCTCTGTATACTTCATATCTTTATTCCGCTTATCTACCGGACGCAGAATATCTTTTACCCTTACATATGCTACTGTCTTTTTCAGTCTGTCCATATATCCGTCGCAGACAGTTTTCAGCTCGTCCACCTTACTTTGATAAGCGGCAAGATTATTCTGCATGGCCAAATATACGTCAACGTATTTACGCTGCACGTCAAGAGGAGGAAGGGTGATATTAAAATCGCAAAGGTCTTGCCAATTGTAAAATTCTGTAGAGCTACCCCATGAATTGGTGATAACGAATCTATCAAACTCTGATCTACAAAAATACATATAAAGCCATTCTTTCAGAATAATATCTTCACAGACATCCTTGATTCGAAATACAACATAATCCTCGGTAAAGATATGTGGCACAGAATCATAATTGTAAGTTATGCTGAATTTACTTCCATTTCTGGATGTCCTATGATTAAAGACGAAATTATCTGGTCTAACAATCTTAAACTTCGATAAGTCTCGACCGCTCAAATCAGCTTTCGTTCTCATCATCTCTTTTAGATTGTTAATACCCCTGACATCCTTAGGCCCATACTTGCTCTCAGAATTAGTTTCTTCAACCAACTCTATCAGCTCCCCCAATTTATATTTCCTCAATGCCATATCCAATCCCTTTAAAAGCCTCTTCGAGCATACGCTGCGATTCTTTTTCTCTCTTAAGGAGCTGTTTCATTTCCTGCTGAATACGAGCCATCTCCTTTGGATAGTCTATCTCTAAATCGTGGTCGATGAATTCGATATACTTACTGGGCACGAGCGACCAATCGTTGTCCTCTATCTCCTTGATACCGACGGAGCGATAGAGCTCCGGCTCGGCGAAGTGTTGTCCATCGGTGCCCTCGCTCTGCCATTGATGGTAGAGATCAGCCACACGGTGTATCTGCTGCTCATCAAGCAGCACCTTTTTCTTTTGCTCACCTTTCACGGCATTGTCCGTCCACCGGCGCAAGTCCATGAAGAGAATCTCATGCTGACGGTCGCGCAGCTGTCGTCCATGATATGTGCCGCCCCGCTTGTTCTGGTTGAGTATCCAGAACGTCACGCTGATATCGGTAGTGATGAAGAGTTCACGGGGAAGGATGATGATGGCCTCCACCTTGTCATTCTCAATGAGTTTCTGTCGGATTTCTTTGGCATCGGTATCTCCCAACGCACCATTGGCGAGCAGAAAGCCCGCCACCCCCGACAAAGGCCTGAGATGAGAGAGAATGTGAAGAATCCACGCATAGTTGGCATTGCTCTGTGGCGGCAGTCCATAGTCGGCCCAACGTGGGTCGGTGCGCAGATTGTCGTCCCACCATCCTTTAAGATTGAAAGGTGGGTTGGCCATGATATAGTCGAAGTAGAGACCACGGTGAAGATCGTTGGTGAAGGTGGAGTCGCTCTCCGGTCCAAGATTATTGCTTATGCCCCGCAATGCCAGGTTCATCTTGGCCAGCCGGTAGGTGGCTGCTTCCTTCTCCTGTCCATACACGTTGATGCGGCTGATGTCGCCCTGCTTCGACTCCACCAGCTCCGCACTCTGAATGAACATGCCGCCAGACCCGCAGCAAGGGTCGTAGAGCGTACCGTCAAAAGGCTCTATCACCGTAGCGATGAGACGCACCACGTCATGGGGCGTATAGAATTCTCCTTCCTCCTTAGTGGCATTGACGGCAAACTCCTTGAGGAAATATTCATACACATGCCCTATGAGGTCCTTCTCCTCGCCAAAAGCCTTATGGCTGATTTTGTTGATCTCATCCACGACACGCTTGATGTCGTTGGGAGCGAGATTGCGCTGCGTGAAGGTGCCCTCCACGAAGCAGCCTCTTAGCTCGGGCGTATTCTCGTCGATGCTTTTGAGCGCCGTGTCGAGGGCTACGTTGAGTTGCGGCGCCGGGGTGTTGATGATAGTGGACCACCGTGCCTCCACAGCTAAATTGAATGTGCCGTCGGCGAAGGTGGGATCGTCGAAGAAACATGAGTGTATGTTCTCGTCGTCGGGGTCAAGTCCCTGACTCGCAAGATAGGCACGCAGCCGCTCCACGCCATCCTCATATTTCTCACCGACGAAACGCAGGAAGACCAGCGTGAGCATCATATCACGCTTTTCGAAGAACGATCCGGAGTTCTTGGCCTGACGGAGTATGTCCCTGCACTTGAAGAGAATATTGTCGAGGCTTAATGCCTCTTGCTTTGTATTTTTAGTTTTCTTTGCCATGTATATTGTTTGAAACCTGTTGCCGGAGCAACTCCGGCCAACAGGTAAGATAATGCAAACTTACACAAATAATTTGTAAATCAAGAAGAAAAGAAGAAAAAGTGTGTCGCATTGACGACATACGCTCCTCTCTATGGTCTATTCCTGATTAGCACATTGGATATTTCCTGTGAGCGGCACCTTTCCGCGCCATCAGCGTTTTGTGGTTTTCCTTGGTGTGATGCAAGCCTGAGGAACGAAAGCTTTTTTCTTGGCGCTGTCGGATTATCGAAACTCGCTTCGAAGCAAGCCGACAGCCGGAAAAAATATAGTGCGCACTCCTTGCATCACGGCAAGGATTTTACCGGTTATTGTCAGGATAGCTTACAGTAGAAATTAACCGCGTGCGGCGTGTACGTGCAACACATTGATTATCAACATATTATTAACGCAATACGCATACGTATCACCATATCATACCCATTATTGACAAACGCCCGTCACCATCGCCCGCATTAACAATCGGGCATCGACATATATCTGACCAATTTGTGGAATGATTCTGTGCTTTTCGTAATGCAAAGATACAAATTTTTTGAGGCGAATGCAAGTATTTTCGAAAATATTTTTTTCGATGTTGTGATATTTCACAAGCAAGCCATAACGGTTATGAAATGAAAATACTATTAATGCAGACATTATCCGTCGACTAAATGTAAACAAAAAACTTTCATAAATTATTCGCCTTTTTTCTTATTATTTGACAAGCTGAGGTCGGTACAATGAGAATTACTCAAGATTCGGAAGTAGGATGTTCAATTTCTTGTACCCACTTTTTAATGAGTTCTTGAATACAACTCGTGGGGAAACATATTGTCGTGGCTTCGCCAATGCGTGACCTCCAATCCCCCAAATGGTAATGGAAAATTGTCATGGACAGGTTTTTCCCCGTAGGGTGTGAGGCGCCAAAGGTGTGGGTCTGAAGTGACGGGGGTAGCCGGCGAGCTTGCTCGTAAGGCTACCCCCGTCACTTCAGACCCATAGCTCCGTTAGGAGAGTAAGCCTGGACATGACCATTTTCCTTCCCCTTTACATATCAACTTACCATGAATCCACGGAAAATATCCGCAGTGCCGATATTTGGGGTACATCATATTGAACACCCTACTTTGGAAATAGCTGGTAATCGACCTGTGAAAGAAACAGGGGAGTTGAAACTGAACGATATTATGGGTACACCATATTGAACAACCTAATTCGGAAGTACCGTAATTCCTTGCAGGGGCGGTCCTCGTGGCCGTCCGCAGCCTATGAGAAATGCATTGCTTTCCTTCGAAAAGTTATTTTTTGGGTTGCGGACGGCCACAAGGGCCGCCCCTGCAAAGGAAAATATACGTTCGAAACTTGAGAATATTATAGCTCAGTAATAAAGCAATAAGATTCAGAAATCAACGAACGCCTAAGATTATTTTATCGTGACACCAACCGGAGCTCCGTCCATGGCGAAGAGGATAATATAATAAGGTGAAGAAGAAGCTTTGGCATATGCCTGAACCTTATAGGCGCATTTCTTGTTTAAGACATCACCAATGAGAGTGATGCTGCAAAAGTCGGGTATGTCAATTGAAGAGACCTTTCCGTTGCGGTAAGAGACAGAGCCTATTTTGTTGCCTCCAACTACGATGTCAGACTGATTGGATGAGAATTTCAATTCCCCCAATGTAGAATTGTCAGTCCTTGAAAGAACAATCATCCTTTCAAGAGTGTAGTCTTTCTTGTTGACAGAATATAAGGTGTCAGGTGACAGCGATGAGAGGGAAAAAGACTCCTTGTTAAGTTGTGGGAAGCGGTCGGAATCTTCATCATCCTTACTGCAGGCAATGAACAGTATCGCTGTGAACATGGTTAATACTGTAAAAAACAAATACTTTTTCATTTCATCTTCTTTTTTATGCTTTATTCTAATAACGGTAAAAACACCGGAAACCCCTACTCAGAGTTTGTTTTTTTTTCGATCCGAATCGTACTTTTAACATTAAACCATCTAAAACACCATAAACCTTCATGCTCCAGCCTCGCAGAGGCTGAATTCCTGATTATACTGGACTCCATAGTCAGTAACGAAGTCCAGATTATTGATGTTATCTGTGGCATTAACGTGATAGGGAGCACGTTTGTTTATTAGCGAGACATCAATGTTCATAATGTCTCTACATAATTAGCCTTGAGTCCGGTGCGCTCCTCATATTTCTTGATGGCGATGGATTTCATAGCCTCAAGACGCTCTGCCTTTATTTTCTTGTTTCGCATCAACCATGCCATGGCTTGCTCTTTTGTCGTTATATGTTCCATAGCCCACTTGTTTATTGGCAAATATAGACATAATATTTGAACTATGCAAGTGATGTCGTTATTATTTTCATACGAGAGTTACGGTTCTTTCATTTAAATTTAGACTGACATGGCATGATTGTTGCTCAGTCTCCGCTTTACCGCAGAAATGCTATTTGTAGTAAAGGTCTGATGACCAATGGATAAAGTATCCCCTACCCAAGCTGGATGTAGCTTAGGGCTTATTATATATCCCTCAAAATTAACGACCTCTACAGACTGAGAAGAGAAATAGCATAGGCCAAGCTGTTCTTGGCGTAAGATGCAATGGCTGAGAACTTGACTTTAAAGAGTTCTTTCCTCTTTCTGATGGTCTCTGGCAGGTGCTTTTTGGAGGCTATGGTGTAGATGATATAAACAAGCTTCTGGATCGAGTCCAAGTTTCTGGCCGACTTTGTTTCTTTTCTCTTTGTGCGGTCCTGGCGCATTCTTGCATCCAGCGTCCAATGGAGATTGTTCTCGATTCCCCAGTGCATGCGGCTGATTCGATCCAAAGTCTGTGCCCTTTCTTCCAAACTGGTTATATAGTACCTCGTCTGTTTTTGTTCCGTTCCGCTTTTCTTTTCAATCGTATGCGTGTCTATGGCAATCACAGCCTTGACATTGAGGAATTTTTCAAGCGCCTTGATACCGGATATGTCTGAATATACACGGCATCGGCGTTGGTACAGCCTCCCGTGGGCAAGTTCCCACTCCGTCTTCCATTCGTCGTTAGGATGCAGCGTAGGCACAGCGTCCTCTACCGACCATCTTGCTGCTTTCTGGTTGGCTTTCAGCGCAATAAGATAGTCAGCTCCCTTCCCGACGATGCCTTTGATGATAGAACTTTGGCACGACATGGCATCCGCAGTTATAACGCATCCATTCATGTAGTCAGCCCGCTCTATGATTTTGGGCACAGCCTTTATCTCATTGCTTTTCACCTCACACATTTCAGTGTCAAGCGGCAACCGGTCGGTCACGCTGAAAGCAGTCACAACATCAGGAGAGCGTCCGTCGCCAATTTTCGTACCCAGCATGAACTTGCCGTCAATTGCAATGTGCCGTCTGTTTGCTCCATCATGCTCCGACACGTATTTTCGTGATAATGTCGAAACCAAAGAGGCCAAAGTAATGTCGTCGATTCCACCTTCCATCCTGCAAAGTGTGGGCTCGGACGGACATCCCTTAGCAAGAATGCCGAGGTGGTCTTGCAAGTAGCTCAAATGGATCGTTCCAAAGGCCACAATGTCCTTGCGAGTCTCGCAGCCGCATGCCCTGGCCAAAATAACCAGCAGAAGCATGTCGGACAACTTGTGTTTACAGTTGCCTTTGTTCATCCTACGATAATCTGGTACTGAGTGGATAAAATTTAACAAATCTCGGCTCAGCAAATGCGGTTTTTCAACCGCCAAACTCTTAATCCCTTATAGGGAAGAAAAAGTTGCATCCGAGATGATAAAAGTGCGTAATTGTTTGGTTATTAGCTAATTATTTTGTATCTTTGCAGTGTAAAAAGAAGAGGGGGCACAAAGTGCACTAATCGCACAAATACCATAAACCCCCTCTTCAAAAATAAAAATATATGACAAAAGGTATTAAGAGCCTGGCGGTTGAGAAACCGCCTTCGGGCGTTTGTGCCTATCGTCACATTCATTTAAACGGATTACATTGTGACATATTGTCTTCTATGTCGGCTTAAATGAAAGAGCCCTTATACGAGAGTTGGATTGCCGTGTATTGACGTAAAGTCAATTACTCCATAGCCTTGACGTGTGTCTCAATAAACTGCCGCTCGTCGTCCGTCAGCCCGTATTTGTCATAGAGCTGCAAGTCTATATCATGAACGCTCTTCGTCCAGTCAATATCGGAAGAGGAGGTGAAGTCCTGGAGAGGCATCTATCCTAAGTGGCCAGAAAATAAATCCGTTTTTTTTAGCTTTTATCAAATTTTTATTGTAATTTTGAAGGCCATTAAATCATTACGAATGAACAAAACCCTCATAGACAACTCGGAGAACCTAAAAATGGTTGACAAGCTGGGCGAATGTATTGATGACATCAATGTCAATACCATCCGCATAGCTACAGGCTATTGGGATATACCTGGTATGGCTTTGATAGCTGACAAGCTAAAAAAATTCCTTGAACGCAAGAATGCTAAATTGAAAATTATCATTGGCAAAGATCCATACGTTTATACTAACGTATTAAAGGTGCCCGAGTTTAAGGATAAGAGTTATCCAAAGGACTACATCCGTGCTGACTTCGACAGAATAGGTAACAATCTGAAAGATGAATACAGAGAAGCCTTCCAGTTGTTGCTTGATTATTGTCTGGAAAATGAAGATAACTCGAGAATACAGATACGCGTCTTCAAAACCAACGAGAACGACGAGAGTCAATTTTTCCACTCCAAATGCTACATTTTTACATCTGATGACGACGATGACAAGGATATGTATGCCATATTGGGTAGCAGCAACTTCACGAAGAAAGGTCTGGAGGGGAATTCTGAATTGAACGTATTGGAAACTGACATCCCCTTTATCAACTATCATAGCCCAAAGGGTGAAAATGCAAAAAGGAAAGGGCACATTGCATGGTTTGACGACAAATGGACTCACAGTGAACCATGGAACAAGGAATTTCTTGAGCAGGTACTGAAGGTGTCTGAGCCTGTTAAACAAATGGAGAAGGAGAAGGAAGAAAGCCGAGTAGTTCCTTTTACTCCCTATGAGCTATATATCAAGCTTTTACAGATTCAGTTTGGCGATGTTGTTGACAAGAATCTGAGCCAGCAGATAGAGTCATACCTACCGACTAATATTCATAAGTTGGATTTCCAAATAGAAGCTGTAAAACGTTGTATCGGCATCATGCATGAGCATGGGGGGTTCATGCTTGCAGATGTAGTAGGTCTTGGCAAGACTATTATCGGCACACTGATAATCAAGCGTTTTCTCTCAATGCCGGAAGATGATGGACGCGAACGCAAGGTACTGGTAATCACGCCACCCGCCATACAGTCGGGTTGGAAAAAGACTATAACAGATTTTGACAAAAACTCCGAAGACAAGATTACTCCATACATCGATTTCATTACGACAGGCCGTATTGGCAATATAGACGAGGAATACGATGCTGACGACGATAATGACGAAACCGATAGTGGCGAGTTTAGTACATCTTTACAATATAAAAATTATGGGCTTATTCTCATTGACGAGAGCCACAAATTCAGAAACAGCAATACCATTATGTATCAGTCACTTGATGAGCTGATACAGAACATTGGTGCCAACACTGGCGTTTTCCCATACATAGGCCTGCTGTCTGCAACGCCACAAAACAACCGACCAAATGATTTGAAGAACCAGATCTACCTCTTCGAGCGCAACCACAATGAGAGCACTTTGAAAAAAGCGGAAGGCGGTAATATAGAGAAGTTTTTTGCTGATGTCAGCCGCGAATACGAATTTCTGATAGACAGGAAAAACATTATTCCCGATAAAGAGCGTCGACAGCGGCTTGACGAAGTGTCGAAGAAGCTTCGCGACTGCATTCTCACAGACATTCTTGAGCGGCGTACACGCACAGACATTGTAAAGTATTATGCCGATGACATCAAGAAGCAAGGAATCATCTTTCCTAAAATAGTAGGCCCCATTGACTTACAATATGTCATGGACGACGAACTTGCGCAGCTTTTCTCAGATACCATGCGTATAATTGCTCCTTCCGACAATGACAAACTGCAGTCGGACTATTGGCTCAGATATTATCGCTATCGCATCATTGAGTATTTTGTTGACCCTACCAATGAATTAAAGCATTCGGGTCGTGGTAATCGTGGTGTGACAGATGTCTCCAAACAGTTGGCTACAATAATGCAGATACTGCTTGTCAAGCGTTTAGAAAGTTCCTTTAAGGCGTTCCGCCAGTCTTTGAAGAATCTGCTTCGGTATACAGATAATATGATACGCATGTGGGAGAATGACACGATTTTCGTTTGCCCACAAATAGATGTCAATAAGGAGTTGGATTTTGAGGCTAAATCAAAAAAGCGAGGTAAGACCGTGACCTTTGCTGATTGTGTAGATGATGTGCGTTCCAAAATAGCCAAGCTCAATGAGCTGGGACACAATGACAAAGGACAGAATGCCGAATACAGTCGTAAAGACTTCAAGCAAGAATATATAACGCTATTGAAGCAAGATTACCAGATTCTGCAAGATCTCTTCTACCGTTGGGATGGCAATTCGGAAGATCCTAAATATGACGCTTTCAAAGAGAATCTCGAACCCGAACTATTCAACCCTCAAAAGAACACATCAGGTAAGCTTGTAATATTCTCTGAGGCTATTGACACCGTTGAATCGCTGAAGCGTGCAGTGAAGAATAAAAAGCACAAACCTCTTGTTATTACGGCTGCCAACCGTGACGAGATGGAGCATACGATAGAAGAAAACTTCGATGCCAACTATCCTGTAGACAAGCAGAAGAATGACTATGATGTGATAATCACTACCGAAGTGCTGGCCGAAGGAGTCAATCTGCACCGTGCCAATGTCATCCTCAACTATGACACGCCGTGGAATGCCACTCGATTAATGCAGCGCATAGGCCGTGTGAACCGCATCGGGTCAAAAGAGCCAATAGTTTATGTTTATAACTTCATGCCAAGCGCACAGGGTGATGCTGAGATACAGCTTGTACGCAAGGCTTACACCAAGCTCCAGTCCTTCCACGTGCTCTTTGGTGAGGACAGCAAGATATTTACAGAGGACGAAGAAGTACGACATTACGACATTCAGAAAGCCGCAGATGGCGAAGAGTCTCCGTTGGAGAAGTATGTCTATGAGTTAAAGCGATTTAAGGAGGCACACCCTGAGCGCTATGAGCATATAGCGGATACTAACGACAATTGGGGAATGGCTGTGGCAAAAAGTGGCACGGCCTACTTCCTCGTAAAAGCACCCAAGTCGGCAAGGCTTGCCATACGCATTAAACAAGAACAGAATGCGGAGATTATCTCACTGCTCGACCTGCTTGAAGATATGCGAGTGCCGGAAAATGCGCAAAGTATGCCACTGCCAGATAGCTGGAACGCCCTTAGCGAAAAGGCTAAAAAGGCCTACAATGAGTATTTCGTACGCATAAACAGGTCACGTGCTGGAGACAAGGCGACTAAGGCCAAAGAGATCATTATCCGCATAGGCTCACAGCCAAATCTTTCCAAACATTCTGTTACCTTGCTGCAAAATGCAAGGAGATTGGTAAATCAGGGCAGTTATGACATGATAAGAAAAATTATTGCACTTGACAATGAAATAAATGACCGTAACCCACAGTTATTTGAAATAGGCCAGCAAGACATAGACGCTGTCATAGAGCGCGAAATCGGAAAACTTGCTGCAAACGTAGAATTAAGACAGGGAAAGGCCGACATACTGCTTGGCTTGATAAAATAGGATAAAGGAATGGATAGAGAAGAACTTAAAAAATACTTAGCAGCAAATATCAAGGCAGCGAATGGTTCCTTGAAAAAGTCATCCATCCTGTTTTCGGAGATACTGGTGACGATGATGTAGACAGTGGCGAATTGCTTGACAAATATCCCGAATTGCGACCAGTAGCTGAAAAAACCGGTATTAGCAGTGTAAAGGAGATTTGGGAGATTTTCGTTGGAATGCAGCCATTACTCATCTTCGATGTGACTGTTAACGACCATATAATGATGAACCGCAACCGCGTTGGCGTACAGAATATCGTAAGACGCATCATGGATAAGTACTCGTATGCATTCATGATTTTCCATTACGACAATGATATGCAATGGGATTGGCGTTTCTCATATTGTCATAAAGGGAGTAAGGAGAGTGAAACGACAGAGAGCAAACGTTTTACTTTCTTGTTGGGTCCCAGGCAGTCCTGTCTCACAGCTGCAAGCAATTTTATGAAACTCGAAGCCAAACATGGGGATATTAGCGATGACGATCTTGAAACTGCATTCAGCGTCGAGGCTCTTTCCAATGAGTTCTTCGACAAATACAAGAAACGGTATGAAAAGTTTGTCAGCTATATTACGGGTAAGGCATATGTTAAGTCGGGTTCCAAGTATGTAGAGAAAGTTGTCAATACTGAAAATGACAAAACTCTTTACGCAGCCTTCGGCAATGACGACAAGCGCGTGCGCGACTATGTGAAGAGACTTCTCGGACGCATTTTGTTCCTTCATTTCGTACAAAAGAAAGGGTGGCTCGGACTGCCCGATGGAGAAGCATGGGACAGCAACAAGGGCGACCTTGATTTTATGAAACGTCTTTACGATAATGCTTCCCCCGAACAACAGGACGACTTCCTCGATGCTGTTCTTGAACCCTTATTTACCGCTATAGACACAAACCGCTCGGATAACAGTTATCTCTACGACACAAAGGTATTTGGCTGTTTGCATGTGCCTTATCTCAATGGCGGGCTCTTCGAGCGTGACGCGGACGACGAAATTCCATCACGATTCCCAAAGGAGTATTTTGCCGATTTGTTAGAATTCCTCAGCCAATACAACTTCACCGTTGACGAAAACGATCCCAATGATGCACAAGTTGGTATCGACCCGGAGATGCTTAGCCGTATTTTCGAGAACCTGCTTGAGGACAACAAGGACAAGGGAGCATACTATACACCTAAAGAAGTGGTACATTATATGTGCCGCGAAAGCCTTATTGCCTATCTACAAACAGGGTACGAAGACAAAGCCCAGCAAGATGCTATACGCCAATTTGTTGAGACACAAAATGCAGATTGTATAGCTACCATTAAAGAAGACATTGACAACCAACTTAAAGAGGTGAAAATCTGCGACCCTGCCATTGGCTCTGGAGCTTTCCCCATGGGCATGCTGAAAGAGATTTTCCTCTGCCGGAGCGAACTGGAAAAAGTTACCGATGCGGCACAAATCAAGCGGGAAATCATTCAGAACAATATCTATGGTGTAGATATAGAAAAAGGCGCTGTGGAGATTGCTCGCCTACGTTTCTGGCTGACATTGATTGTTGACGAAAAAACACCAGAAACGCTGCCAAACCTCGACTTCAAGATTATGCAAGGCAACTCGCTTGTTACAACATACCGAGGGCTATATATTAACCTCGATACAAAGCATGACCTTCAAAGGCAGAGCTATACAAAGATCATGCATGACATGAGGGAACTTACAAAGGAGCAGAAAGCTTTCTACAATAGTAACGGAGAAGAGAGGTCTGAACATGAAATAAACATCAAACATCTGGTTCATCCGACAAATCGTGTGATTTTGTCATTATGCAAATTGAAAAGTCTTAACTTAAAATAGTCAATGTCCCGGTAGCCATAGGCGTTTCTCTTCAAGACTTTTATTTTATTGTTGATCCCTTCTACTTTTGCATTGCTTGTCCTACATTTGTAATAAGCCAGGATTCCAGTTCTGTAAGCGGCGATGGAATTACCCAGCTTTTCAAGGGTGGGAACTTTTGATTCCCGAGCCTGTTTTATCCAGTCATCCAGCACAGCTTCTCCTTCTTTATATGAGTCCTGCTTCCATACTTCTTGCAAGTATTCATTGAGAATGTAGGCTTTGCTCAGAGGTTCGTTCATCTTGATTACGTTATCCAATCTCTTCTTTTCATCCTCTGTAAAAATATCCTTATCATGGCGCAACAACAGCCAGCGCGTTCCCTTTATGACTTTTCTTTTTTCTAAGTCCTTCTCTTGATTATAGACCTCTCTTCTGACTTTGTCCAAGGCTTCGCCTGCCAGTTTCTGCACATGGAAGTGATCGAAAACGTGAATGGCATCAGGTAGGTTTTTCTTAATCGCAGAGATGAACGCAGCGGACATGTCTGAAGACACGGACTCTATCTTCGCGACGCTTCTCTTCAATTTGGGCCAGAACTTCTTCAAAGAATCGATTCCTTTGCCATCTCCGACATGTATAATGGCACCACTCAACATGTCGACCACAATAGTCAGATAGACGTGTCCCTTCCTCAAAGCGAACTCATCAATACCAATGTGCTTGACATCCTTGATATCTATATGAGAAAACTTATGATTGAGATAGTTCTTGTGGATATCCTTCACCGTATCCCAACTCAGACCGAGATAGTGGGCTACATCTTTTATCGTCATTCTATGAAGCAGTTCTATCACGAGCCTTGCCAAACGATGTGTATAGCGCTGCTTGCCGGTAACGAAATGAAGATCCTCATAGACATCAGCACCACATGTCTTACACTTTAGACGACGCACCTTTACATGTAAGATTGATTGCTTGGTACCAATGTTGACACTGCGGATTTTACGAATCTTGAACCCGTTGCGTACGACAACGTGACTATGGCAACATTCACATCGAGTTTTTACATCTCTTTTTTGGATATGATGAATAATAGTATTACCTTTGTACTCAGTCTTAGTGCATTCGAAGTCCCTGATTCCGTATGCATAATAGATATAGCTGGTGTCCATTTGTCTTGTTTTTTTTAATCACTTACAAAGGTAATGGATTTCCAGCTATTTTCTTTACATCATCCACACTTTATCACACGATTTGTCGGATGAACCAAACATCTGATCCTTGATTCTATTATCAGTCAACTTGACTATGAACTTGGATCATGGAAAGCCACCAAGTATGCGACACCAGATATATTTGGAGGCGAGGCAGCAAAAGCCAAAAAGACTAAATATACTCAAGATTTCTCTAAAGAGAGAATGGACATTCTTTCCGATTGCAGAAAGCTTGATGAGCTGCTTTTGGACCCAGCAAAGTCATTAAAAGAAAGATCTCAAATCAATGTACCATTCTTTGATTGGCACATTATGTTTAATGATGTGTTTAATCGTCCAAACGGTGCGAATGGTTTTGATATAGTAATTGGCAATCCTCCTTACGTGCAACTCCAGAGTAATGAGGGTGCATTGGCAAAAATGTATGAAGATGCTCAGTTTGCGTCGTTTACAAGAACGGGGGATATTTATTGTCTCTTTTATGAACGTGGATGGCAACTATTAAAAAATGGAGGACATTTATGTTATATAACATCTAATAAATGGATGCGTGCAGGATATGGAGAAAAACTGCGTAAATTCATAGCAAACAGCACAAATCCTAAGATGCTCATTGATTTTGCCGGGCTGAAAATATTTGAGAGTGCCACTGTAGATACGAACATACTCCTCTTTGAAAAGGGGAAAAACAAAAGAAATACTATCTGTGTTAATGCAAACAAGGATTATCGAAATTGCTTACATAATTTGAGCAATTTCGTGCAGCAACAGCATACTGTATGCGAGTTTTCTGATAGCAACTCATGGGTCATCTTATCTCCTATAGAACAGAGTATAAAAAATAAGATAGAGGCTGTCGGTGTACCACTGAAAGATTGGAACATTAACATCTATCGCGGCGTTCTCACAGGGTGCAATGAGGCCTTTATCATAAATACAGAAAAGCGCGATGAGATTCTTAGCAACTGCAAGGATGAGGCAGAGCGTAAGCGCACTGAGGAACTTATACGACCCATTTTGCGTGGCAGGGATATAAAGAGATATGGATATAACTGGGCGGGGCTGTGGCTTATAAACACGCATAATGGCATCAAAGGAAAAGTTCCTCCTGTTGACATAAACAATTACCCTGCTATTAAAGCGCATCTTGATAAATATTGGAGTAAAATATCAAAGCGTGCCGACAAGGGCGATACGCCTTATAATCTCCGTAACTGCGCATATATGGAGGATTTTGATAAGCCAAAAATTACTTGGGGAAACCTTAATTTAAAAGGCAGTTATTCATTTGCACCTGAAGGAATGTTTATTAACGCGCCTTGCCCGTTTATAGCCACTAATAATACAGCTATCCTTCATATCCTTAATTCTAAAATAGCTGATTATTACATCCGTTCGTTGGGTGTTACCCGTAATGGCGGGTATTTTGAATACAAACCAATGTTCGTAGATAAAATACCTATACCAAGGACAAATTTAGAAAAGTTGAAGACTTATCCCTTTCAACCTAATCAGCAGGAAGAGAAAGAATTGACAGCATTAATTTATAAGCTTTATAATTTATCAAAGCAAGAAATAGATTATTTAGAGAATAGAGAGCATTAGATGCTCTCTATTTCGTCGATTTGTGTTTTCGAAATGTTATAAAGTTTGTATATTTGACTATCAATATCATTATCATCAAACTTAAAAGATTTACTAGGTTTTATTACTGGCAATTTAACAAGTGCGTGTTTATTATATTGATAGCCATGCTCTCCCAATTCCACACTAGCAAAAATACATTTGTAAGCAAACTCAAACAAACGACTAGATAATGTATGTTGCAAGTATTCAGCATCGTTAGATATGAGTATAAAGCAAGTCTTATCTATGTAAAATCCCTTGTCGTCAAAAGCAAAGTAAGCACCCTGCGTAGTCTCTGGATACACAATTTTTGGCTTATCAAAATCCTCCCAATAGCTTATGCTATCCTGCGTCTCAAACCACTTGTTAGAGGTCTTTTTGCGGGCTTTTTCCTTCTTCCCGCTTATGGATAGCTCAGTTCCATTGATAACGATGAACTTACCAGTCTGTGAAAGTTTTTGCCTACAGTAGTCAGCAAGATAATCAGCCACTACCCACTCACAACCATTTTTACGTAAGTAATCCTCAGCAAAACTAAGTAGATATGCTTTAACAGCTGGATACTGTTCGATATCATAATGGCGAGCTGGAAATGTGGCAATCAGATAAAGATCAGCCCACGAATATTCATATCTCTTTATATCCCTGCCACGCAAAATGGGTCGTATAAGTTCCTCAGTGCGCTTACGCTCTGCCTCATCCTTGCAGTTATCCAAGATTTCGTTACGCTTTTCAGTATTGATGATAAACGCCTCATTACATCCAGTCTTTATGCCATAGTTGATTTGGATGTCCCAATCTTTCAATGGCACGCCAACAGCCTCAATCTTCTGCTTGATGCTCTGCTCTATTGGTGACAATATTACCCATGAATCAGAAGATGTGAAGGCATTGACAGTATGCTGTTGCTGCACGAAATTGCTCATATCATATCAGCCATTTGGTCTTTTATGTATCGAGACAGCGTATTCCGGTCCACTTTGCAAATGTTAGCTATTTGCCTATAGGAAACATCTTCTTTTATCAACCCAATTATTAAGGCTTTTTTGTTGTACAATTTGTGTTTCTCTGGAGAAGTTCTTTTCCCCTTAGGACGGCCAAGGACAACTCCTTCCGCTTTCTTTCTTGCCAATGCTTCTTTAGTGCGTTGCGAGATCAGGTTGCGTTCAATCTCGGCAGAGAGTCCGAAGGCGAAAGCGAGAACTTTGCTTTGGATGTCATCACCGAGACGGTAGCCGTCTTTGATCGTCCAGACTCGACACTCCTTGTTCATGCAGATATTGAGGATTTCCATGATCATGAAAAGGTTACGGCCGAGGCGCGACAGCTCGCTACATATAATAATGTCGTCCTTGTTCACCTTATTGAGTAACTTTCCTAATTGCCGCTTGTCGTAGTTCTTGGTACCACTGATAGTTTCCTCTATCCAGTCATCGACGTGCAACTTCTCATGCTCGCAAAATTTGTTAATCTCAAACCGCTGGTTCTCAACTGTCTGCTTGTCGCTGCTCACTCTGATATATCCGTAAATCATTTTTTCAGTAAAAGTAGTGATTTCCATTGAATTTTTATTATTTTTGCATCATAAAAGTAATTGAAAACTAAGCAAGAGATAATGAGCAAACTCCAAGACCTTTACAAAGCAATAGAAACATTGCGAAAGAACAATATTCCTATTGACGATAATCTTTCAAAACGTTTGGATGAAGCGGAAGAACAAATCATCCGCGATGAGATTCTGCCTATTATCGGCAAGAATATAGAGCCAACCCTGAGACAGATCCAACGTAAAATGGTGTTAGTAGTTGATTATGACCCATCGGTGCCTATTAGCGTACTTATGACTCGTAAACGTGTCATAACAGACGAGGCAGAGACCAAGAAATATCCATTACTGCCGATAGAGAAGCCTTCTCCAACCAAGAAACAGAAGAAACATATTGTTGTAAACCCACAAACGCGTTTGAAAGTCACATTCCCAGATGGCGTTGTCTTTCAAGACATGAATGCTACAACGACGTTTTTAATGGCAATAGAGAAAATCGGCCCAGCTAAGGTTGCTGATCTCGGCATCAGTGTTGACAAAGCAAACTTTGTGTCTAAAACTCCGTCTACAGGATCAAGTAATGCGTCATGGCACCAAGTCAAAGATTGGTACGTCAATACTCACAGCAACACCAGCGGGAAAGCATCACAGCTAAGAAAGATTTCCAAACGGCTTAATCTAAATCTGAAGATTGAAATCGTGAGTAAGCATGCATGACTTTTCAATGATACGAAGTCACTAACTTACGGCTCTTTCATTTAAATTTTTACTGCCATGGAATGATTGTTGCATTAGTCGTCTCCGTCAGATGCTCATTGCATGCCATGGTGTAGATACTATGCAGGAGCAGATGAATACAACTCGTATCTTCTCGACCTGCCAGAACTCAAAGCCCTTCGCCACAATGACTACAGCAAGGAAGAGTTGGTGAAGATGCTCAAAGACAAGATGACGAAGGAGGAACTGCTGGGACTGTTGTTAGGATAATGTCATTTTATTTTTCTTGGTTTTAACCAAAAAGTATCTTTCGAGAAAAATAAAACGAGATTTAGATATAAAAGATACTAAGCTACTTTCGCCTTGGTTAGGTAGCGCTTAGGTTACTGGTTGTCGGAATTTTGCTACAAGCAGAACTCGTCTGAAGAGAGGGGGCATAATTGTTATGCCGCGCTGTCAAAGAGCTTAAATGAAAGAGCGGTAGTCACTAACTTATGAATATCAATAGCATGATCGATACATTTAACTCGTGAGTGACGTTTTATTCCATGGATTCCATGGAAAATGAATTTCAAAGAATTGTCGCCACGGGACTCTTGCGCCGAGCCTTTGCAATGGACTACGGAGCAGGAGCAGGGAGCTGAAAGGCGGAAACGGAATGGCAGAGAAAAGCCGGGCTATCAGGATGATGGTCCGGCTTTTAGATGTTATTGGCTACGGGCAGCGGGGTTACTGCTTGGCCTGAGTGTCACGAATGAGGCGGAGGAGGTGGTCGACGGCCTCAGCTTCGGGGATGCCATGCTCCACACATTCCTTCTTGTGATAGAGCGATACCTTGCCAGGACCGGCACCGACATAACCGTAGTCGGCATCGGCCATCTCGCCGGGACCGTTGACGATACATCCCATTATTCCGATTTTCAGACCCTTCATGTCCTTCGTAGCCTCCTTAATGCGGGCTATCGTGGAGCGCAGATCGTAGAGAGTGCGACCGCAGCCCGGACAGGAGATATACTCCGTCTTTACCATTCTGAGTCGTCCGGCCTGCAGGATTGCGAAGGCGGTATCGGTGATGAAATCGTCCGGAATGTCGCCGTCGTTCATCAGCCATAGTCCGTCGGTGAGTCCGTCAATCATCAGTGCGCCCATGTCGGCAGCAGCCTCGAGCTGGAATTTCGCAGCCCCGTTGTCGGCACTGTTGTGGTTGTACATCTCGGCGAAGACCACCGGATTGGTCACTCCGGCCTCCATCATCTCGTGGACGAGGGCGCGCTGGTCGCCGAGGCGGTTCTGATGGTGCGTCATACACACCACTACGACCTCGGGATGGGCCTTCAGACAAGCGAGATACTCCTCCGAGGGAGTGCCGAACTGGAGGGTGAGGAACTTCAGTGGAGCATTGTTCCGGCCCACGAACGGCATCGATGGTGCGGGATAGATGGGGAAGAACGTTGCCGCCACCTCCGCACTGTCGCGGTCGGCATCGGCCAAGAGCTGATCGTAGACGTTGAAGTCGACGATGTATTTCTGCCCTTTGACGGGAGATTCCGGTATTTTGTCGCCTACATATATATAATCGGCCTTCGGACCACCGGCAAGTTTCACCACGTTCGGGCGGCTGCCAGCGTCGGAGTCAGCAGCCTTCACGGCCGAGGCTATGACCACCGGCACATTGTCGCCGCCGATATTGCCCACGGCTACGGTGCTCCGCCGTGTGGGGTGCACCCAGTTGAAGCTCTTAGCCTCCCTGCCGGGGATAAGCATGTGACCCTGCTTGCGGCGGGCATACCACACGAGGTGGCGAGCAACGGGAATTTCCTCCTCCGGCTCCTCGCTAAGGCTGACGCGGATAGTATCGCCGATGCCGTCGGCAAGAAGAGCGCCAATGCCCACGGCACTCTTTATTCGGCCGTCCTCGCCCTCACCGGCCTCGGTAACGCCGAGGTGGAGCGGATAGTGCATATCCTCCTTGTCCATGCGAGCTACGAGCAGGCGCACCGACTCGACCATAACGACCGTATTCGACGCTTTGATGGAGATGACGACATCGTCGAAGTGCTGTTTTCTAAAGATACGTAGAAACTCCATGCAGCTCTCGACGATTCCCTCCGGCGTGTCGCCGTAGCGGTTGCGGATGCGGTCGGAGAGGCTGCCGTGGTTGACACCTATGCGTACGCAGGTGTGGTGCTCCTTACATATCTTTATAAACGGCGTCAGGCGGTCCTCAATTTTCTTCAGCTCCTGGGCATACTCCTCATCGGTGTACTCGAGCTTCTTGAACGTCCGCGCGGGGTCGACGTAATTGCCGGGGTTGATGCGCACCTTATCGGCAAACATCGCCGCCACGTCGGCCACATTGGCGTTGAAGTGGACATCGGCACAGATGGGCTGGCGGTAGCCGTCGGCCACGAGAGCGTCCTTGATGTTCTTCATGTTCTCGGCCTCGCGGCGTCCCTGCGTGGTGAGGCGTACGAGCTCACCGCCGGCATCGATGATGCGCTCGGCCTGAGCCACGCTCGCCGCGGTGTCGTTGGTGTTGGTGGTGGTCATCGACTGCACCCGCACGGGGTTGTCGCCACCGATGTTCAGCGTGCCGGCATGGGCGACGCTGCTCTTCCGTCGTTCGAAATTGAACAGGTCCATAGGCTCAGCACTTGAACTTATAGTCCTTGATGGCGTCGAGCTCCTTATTGGCTTTCTCGATCTTCACGCCGAGACCGGCCTTCCATGCCTCCACCTTAGCGGCAATCTTCTCGTCGGCGAGGGCCATGATTTCGGCTGCGAGGATAGCGGCATTCTGGGCTCCGTTAACACCTACTGTGGCCACGGGGATCCCCGGTGGCATCTGGATGATGCTGAGCATGGCATCGAGACCGTCGAGCATTCCCTTTATAGGCACACCGATGACGGGCAGCGGTGTCGACGCTGCGATGACTCCCGGCAGGGCGGCAGCCATACCTGCACCGGCGATGATGACGCGGATGCCACGGGCCTTGGCGCCCTTGGCGAACGACTCCACGGCGTCGGGGGTGCGGTGAGCCGAGAGAGCGTTGATCTCGAAGGGAATCTCTTGTTGCTCAAGCCATTTGCAGGCTTTCTCCATTACGGGCAGGTCGCTTGTCGAGCCCATGATAATGCTGACTAATGGTTTCATAGTAATCTCTTTTTTTATATTGTTGTTGACGAATCGTTATATTCTAAATTACCATCACGATGATGAATCCCGAGGCGAGGCCGATGAGGTATCCGCAGACAATCTGGGCCAGAGAGTGCTGGCGGAGCACCATGCGCGCTGTACCCACGAGTCCGGCGATGAGCAGCAGCATGCACAGCCACCACGTGGGGTCGAAACTGAGGATGAACGAGAAGGCGACGACCATGCCGGTGACACCGCCGATGCCGGCACTGTGGATGGAAATTTTCCACCACCGGTTGACGGCGGCGCAGAGCACCTGGATGATGATTGCCACGACGAAGATGACGCTGATGAAGTCGGGGGTGTTCATCAGCGTAAGCAGGTAGAACCCAAGGAAGTAGCAGAGGATGGAGATGACGTAGGGCACCATGCGCCGCTCGCGGTTGATGAGCTGCTTGGTCGTCCATCCCTCGTACTTGCTGTAGACGTGGATGAGATACGTCGGCAGGAGGACGCTGAAGAGATAGAAGAGCAGCACCATCAGCAGTTTGTACATCGTCGGGAAGATGCTCAGATAGCTGAAGGTGAAGAGGAAGATCAGTCCCAACACCGGCAGATAGAACGGTGTGGTGACCATGCTGATGATCCTCGATGCCAATATGATTTTCTTTTCGTTCACTGTTGCTGTACCTCTGTTTTCATTGTTTACGCATTCTCGCCACCGGTATGCCCATCTGCTCGCGGTATTTGGCAATGGTCCGGCGCGCTATTGGGAATCCCCTGTCGGCCATGGCCTTCGTGAGGGCCTCGTCGCTGAGGGGCCGCGCCTTGTCCTCGCCGTCGATGACGTCCTTGAGGGCGAGCTTTATCTTCCGCGTCGAGAACTCCTCACCGCTGTCGGTGGTGTAGCTGTCGGTGAAGAAGAACCGCAGGGGGAACATTCCCCATTTAGTCTGGGCATATTTGATGTTGCTCACACGCGAAATTGTCGATATGTCGAGGCCCGTCCTGTCGGCTACATCCTTGAGAATCATCGGCTTGAGGTCGGCCTCGTCGCCATCCTGGAAGAATTTCTTCTGGATGTCGATGATGGCCTTCATCGTCGTGTAGAGGGTGTGGCGCCGCTGCTTGATGGCCTCGATATAGCCCTGGGCCTTGTCGACTTTCTCCTTGGCGTAGAGCAGGGCCTCCTTTGTCTGGCGGCTCATGCCTTTCTTGTTGTCCTTATAGGCCGTGAGCATGTCGGCGAAGGTGCGCGAGACGTGCAGGTGGGGAATATCGCCGTCGTTGAGGGTGAAGGTCACCGTTCCGTCGTCGGCGGTGTCGACAATGAAGTCGGGGGTTATCTGTTGGGTGTTGCGTCCCATGGTCTCGCCCATCGACGCACCCGGCTTGGGGTTCAGTTTCCGTATCTCGTCCTGCAGGGCTTTGGTCTGTATGTCGTTGAGGTTGAGCTGGGTACGGATTTTCTCCCAGTGGTTTTTGATAAAATCGTCGTAGAGGTCGCCGACGACACGGAGCATAAGGTCCTTGACCTTGGAGTCCTTTTTCCGCCTGACCTGCAGCTGGAGGCACTCCTGGAGCGACCGGGCACCGATGCCGGCGGGGTCGAAGGTCTGCAGAATCCTCAGCACATCGGCAATCTCCTTCTCCGATGCATCGACGTTATGGTATATGGCGAGCTCGTCGCTGATGGTGTCGAGGTCCTTGCGCAGCAGTCCGTCGTCGTCGAGGCTGCCGATGAGATACTCCATGATGGCATGCTGCTTGTCGGTCAGCTCGCAGGTGTTCATCTGCTCGTTGAGCTTGTCGATAAACGAGGTGGTGTCGCCATAGACAATCTCCTCGTAGTCGGCATTGTCCTTGTTGTTCTGTCCGTAGGCCGCAGGTTCCGGCATTTCGTCGTCGGCTCCCATCCTGTCGAGAGCGGAGTCGAGTTCGTCCTTACGCTCCTCCTGCTCCTCGCTGCTGACGTAGTCGTCGTCGGCCGGAGTGGAATCGTCGGCACCAGAGGCAATGTCGTCGCCGTGGTCGTCATCGTCGCGACCGGTCTCCAAGGCCGGGTTGTCGTTGATTTCGGCACTGACGGCATCCTCCAATTCGGCAATGGGCATCTCCAACAGACGCACCTGTAGCATCTGTTGCTGCGAGAGCCGCTGAAGCTGTTGTTGCTTTTGTTCCTGATTCTGATAGAGTCCTTGTGACATCCGAATGATAGTTGCTTGTTTACAAAATGCAAAAGTACAACTTTTATCTGTTATTACAATTATAACGTTATTAAAAGAATTAAATTCTACGTTTACATACTTACTGCAACCGGATGAAACGGATTGCGGTATCGCATCGAGATAACGAGGGGGTGCCCGAAAGAGAGACGGGACTCAGTCGTAAGACCGAATAGTTGTATTCATTGGTTCTCCGAGGCAAGCGGTCGGTCCGTAACCCTGCATACCTGCCATGCAAAGGGGATTCCGATTGCAATCCTCTGATAATTAATGTGTTGCACGCATCCACAGTAGGGGTGGGGTTTATCCCCATCCTACTGCAACGTGTGATTTTTTCAGCAAACGCAAAGCCCCGACGGGGCTTAATTCTCAATAACCCCAGACTAAGGGAGCACAGCGACCGCAGTCTGGGGAGGAACGCGGCCGCAAGAAATCCACGACCAGCCTCGGAGAGGTTGAATAGCGGAACGCGCAGAATCATCTCTGTCTGTGACTTTTACGCACTTGGTGCTATTGTACCTCTTCGAGGCACTGAGTGCTTATCCGCACGGATACGTGTACCCCGGACTGCGCTCGCTATCGCTCGCTTAATCCGGGGTTATTGATGATTCAGCCCCGCTGGGGCTGGTAGTGGCAAAAAGCAAATCTCTCTTGGCCGTAGGATGGGGATAAACCCCAACCCATGCAAATGGATCACGTGGCAATACGCTTAGCCCTGAAGCGAAGACATAGAGATTAGTATTTAATCCGGAAATAGTCAAGCAACTCCTTGAACTTGTCCTGTGCGGCAAGGCATGTGTCGATGAGATAGCCTTTGATGTGCGGCCACTCGCGCAGTCCCCGGTAATAGAAGAACCGCAGATTCTCATCAATAATGAAAGGCACAAGATTGTTGGCCAGACACTCCTTGAACATCACAAGCCGCCCTACCCTGCCATTGCCATCCTGAAATGGATGGATGGTCTCGAAACGCTTATGGAAACCTATTATAGTCTCCTCCGTCTTGGGCTTCTGCTGTCGGTACCAGTCAAGCAATGTCCTCATGTCCTTTGTCACATCCTCCGGCGATGATGTCTCTATACCGCCCACCTCATTGGGCAGACGTTTATAATCGCCCACGGCAAACCAGTCCTTTGTACTGTCGACGGTGCCAGTCTTCAGAATCTTATGCAGCTGCTTTATCATACCCTCAGTGAGCGGGTCAAGGGCATGGTCGATGATGAAGTCGACACAACGGAAATGGTTGACCGTCTCGATGATTTCGTCAACCCTGACCGTCGAATCCGCCTGCGCCATGATGGTGTGCGTCTCGAAAATCATTCGCGTCTGATCCTTAGTCAACTTGCTTCCCTCTATATGGTTAGAGTTGTAGGTAAGGTCAATCTGCACACGGTGGTAGATACCGCCCTTTAACTTACCATCCTTCTGCTCCCGCAGCACCTTGAGCAGTGGCGAAAGACGTTTCTTCTTTCTCTCCGGCGGCAACGAGTCGGCAGGAATGTTCCAAACCTTCCCCGTGAGAAACGCTCCGGCAATCTTTCCCTGACGACAGTAGTTACGGACAGTCCTGTCGGAAAGGCCGTACAATTCAGCAAACTGTGATGATGACAATGTTTCCATTTTCCGCTATCGGCAATAATTATCATTGATTCGTGCACAAAGATAGCATTATTTTCCGTTACAGGCAAATTATTCAGAATCTTTTCTCATTTATGTGCCGATGAAAATTCTTTCCTCCGGCCTCATTGTTCATAGCCGTCCTTTTGCTTAGGCAATAACGTGTAATTCCGGTGAAGTTTTACTATTTTGTCGGCACGGGGGAGGAACAGGACAAAATTGAGAAAAATCCTTACACGATTCCCAAACATACCGTTTGGCATTGCGAAACGGCCTGTTTGAGCTTGCAAAACGGGCCGTTTCAGCGTCTAAAACGGTCCGTTTCGCAACGCAAAATGACACGTATTAGAAAGTGATTGATTACCAACAAGTTACAAAGACGAACAGAAGAAGAATAATGTTTGAATTATTCTTACATTTATTTCCATTATTTTCGGGCCCATCATTGGGCTACCTTCTGCCACGGAAAAGCCCCGACGGGGCTTAATTCTCAATAACCCCAGACTAAGGGAGCACAGCGACCGCAGTCTGGGGAGGAACGCGGCCGCAAGAAATCCACGACCAGCCTCGGAGAGGTTGAATAGCGGAATGCGCAGAAACGCCACATAATGAGGTCTTGCGCACTCCGTACTATTGTACTTCTTCGAGGCACTGACTGCATAACCCCTATAACACATTAACCCCGGACTGCGCTCGTTACCGCTCGCTTAGTCCGGGGTTAATCATGATTCAGCCTCTCGAGGCTGTAAATGGCAGAGTTGTAACATAAGGTTATGCCTCATAGTGAAACTTTCGCTGCCACTAATAGCATTTCTCCCCACCCTCACTGCTCCTTTACAGGGCTGATTCGCGGTGGGGATTCGTATTGTTTCAGGCCTCTTTCTGGCGCTCACCCATACGGGCCTCAACGACGTTAACGACATAGTCGCCAAGTTTCTCGCACTCCTGGATGAGGTCCATGTACATCGTTCCGATGGCGTAGGTGTACTTATGGTCGTTGATGTCGTTGATGTTCTGACTCTTCAACTGCGAGCGATAGTTGTTCATCTCGTTCTCAATGTTGAAACTGCGGTTCACATCGTTGTCGGCCTTATGACCCACGAGGATGCGGTTCATCTGGGTGAGGGCATCGTCGGTGAGCTGCATCATCTGATGGATGTGCTCATACTGGTCGGCACTGAAGTCCTCCTTGCCCTTGACGAGGCGGTTGATGGTGCGCGCCATATTGTAGTTGGCATCGCCGATACTCTCTATCTCGCTGATCTCGCGGAGCATAGCCCTCACTTTGTTCTTCGTGTCGTCACTGAGGTGGGCGTTACTTACTTGGTCGAGGTACTTGGCTATCTCTATTTCCATATTGTCGGAGATGCCTTCATACTTCTCAATACGCGTAAAAAGCTTGGTGAACTTGCTCGTGTCCTTCTCGTTGAGCAGTTCCTCAACCATGTGGAACATGCGCTGGATGCGGGTGGCAAAGGAGTGGATTTCCTTCTGAGCCTCAAGCACTGAGAGCTCCGGAGTCTTCATGATACCAGCCTGGATGAAACGCAGACGGAAGTCGTCCTCGTCCTTGTTCTTCTTTGGTTTCCAAACCATGCAGCACACCTTGGCTATCTGCTTGACGAAAGGCAGGAGGATGATGGTGTTCGTGACGTTGAAACAGGTGTGGAAAGCGGCAAGGGCAAAACTCAGGCGGACGGCGCTCTGCTTGGCAGCATGGGGGTCGAGACCGACGAGACTGCATACGAAATCGACAAAGGGATAGAAGACTATGAGCACCCAGAAGACACCGAAGACATTGAAGAAGAAGTGGCCGAAGGCCGCACGACGGGCCTCGGTATTACCAGTGAGGGCCGCAAGATTGGCTGTGAGCGTCGTTCCGATATTCTCGCCGAGCACCAGGGCTATACCGGGATAGATGGGAAGGACACCACTGGAGCACAGGACCATCGTGATAGCCATCAGTGCCGCAGAGCTCTGGATGATACATGTGAGCACCGTTCCGATAACGAGGAACAGCAGAATGGTACTGTAGCTGTAGGGATCGAAGCTCTCGAAGATGTGGATAAGGCCCTGGTTGTGAGCCAGGTCCATCGCTTTGCCGGTGGCATTCAGTGTTCCCAGGGCGAAAAACATGAACGCTACACCGAAGATAAAGTCGCCGATGTAGCGGTGACGCTTTGAGTAGATGAGCAGCAAACCGATGAGGAACGCCGGCCACACCACATTAATGATATTGAAGGAGAAACCGGCCGACATGATCCAGGCCGTGAGAGTGGTGCCGATATTGGCACCCATGATGACCGAGATAGCCTGGACAAGGGTGAGAAGACCCGCATTGACGAACGACACCGTCATCACGGTGGTGGCCGTCGACGACTGGACGGCAACGGTGGTGAACATTCCTGTCAGGACACCCGAGATGCGGTTCGTCGTCATCTTACTCAGGACGTGGCGCAACTGCGAGCCTGCCATCTTCTGCAAGGCCTCGCTCATGATTTTCATTCCGTAGATGAGCAGCGCTAATGCTCCTACAATTGTTAATAAGTAAACACCCATATATTATTTTTTCAAATGTTTTGTTCTTGTCGAAAACTTTGGAGAAAACATGCCAAAATTGTTTTGAGAGTCAAAAGAAATGTAGTATCTTTGTGCGTGACTAATGGCACCGCCTCGATGAAAGCGGTGACAAGACCTAATGAAACGGGATTGTTTAACATAATCTTAACGCAAATGAAACAGATGATACAAATCCGTTGCAAAAATAATAAAAAATCTCTAAACGTACCAACAGGTAGCACACTTTCTGAGATTTTTTCTTTGGCGGGCCTGAAAATGGACTACGGACCAGTCAGTTGCAAGGTAAATAATGTGGTGGAAGGACTGCATTACCGCATCTACAACAACAAAGACCTCGAATATCTCGACCTCCACACATCAAGCGGACTGCGAAACTACACACGATCGCTGTTCTTCGTTCTCTCCAAGGCCGTCCACGACATATACCCGAAGTCGAATGTCATCATCGACATTCCGGTTTCCAACGGCTACTACTGCAACCTGAACATAGGCCACCCCGTGGGTCTCGAGGATGTCGACAAGATTCGGCGGAGGATGCAGGAGATTATCGACGCCAAGATTCCGGTGCGCCGCTTCGTCGTGCCTACGGAGAACGCGATAAAGATGTTTGAGGAGAAGGGCGACATCTCGAAGGCCAAGCTCCTGCGAAGTGCCGGGAAGCTATATACCACTTATTACCAGATTGATGACTATGTCGACTACTTCTACGGCTCATTGCTCACGAACACGTCGAAACTTTATCTCTTCGGCGTTGAGAAATACTACGACGGAATACTCCTGCGCATCCCCGACAGAAACGACCCATCGCGCCTCGGTGCCCTCATCCGGCAGGACAAGATGTTCGAGATATTCAAGGAGCATCACCGCTGGCAGAAGATTATGGGCATCCAGACCGTCGGCGACTTCAACGAAGCGGTGGAGAGCGGACTGGCCACCGACCTGATAAACGTGTCGGAGGCCCTGCAGGAGAAGAAGATTTCGCAGATTGCCGAGACGATAGCTAATAGAAAAGGTACGCGCGTGGTGCTCATCGCAGGACCATCGTCGTCGGGAAAGACCACATTCTGCAAGCGCTTGTCGATACAGTTGCTCACCAACGGCATCAAACCGGTGCAGATCTCACTCGACGACTACTTCGTCGACCGATCGAAAACACCGAAGGACGAGAACGGCGAGCTCGACTACGAGAGCATCTATGCCCTCAACCTGCCACTCATCAACGAGCAGCTGAAGGCCCTCTTCCGCGGTGAGGAGGTGGAACTGCCTAAGTATGACTTTCAGACGGGGACGAGCAAGAAGAGCGGAAAGAAACTCCGTCTGGCCGACAACCAGATTCTTGTCATGGAGGGAATACACGCGCTGAACCCCGAACTCACGGCACAGATTCCCGACGAGAGTAAGTTTAAGGTGTACATCTCGGCTCTGACGACAATTCTTCTCGACGACCACAACTACATTCCCACTACCGACAACCGTCTGCTGCGCCGCATCATACGCGACAACAAATACCGCGGAGCCAGCGCACGCGACACTATCCACCGGTGGCCAAGCGTCAGGGCGGGCGAGAACAAGTGGATTTTCCCGTATCAGGAGAATGCCGACGTGATGTTCAACACGGCCATGCTCTTCGAGCTTGCAGTCATCAAGCAGCAAGCAGAACCGGTGCTCGAGCTCGTACCCGAGAACTGCGACGAATACTCGGAGGCCTACAGACTGAGGAAATTCCTCAGCTATATCCACCCGATACCCGCACGGTCGCTGCCACCGACAAGCCTGCTGAGGGAATTCCTTGGAGGAAGTTCATTTAAATACTAAAACAAAATAATTAAAAACCATGACAGAAGGAATGAGCGTCGAGGAGCTACGGGAAGTGGTGATACGCTTCTCCGGCGACTCCGGCGACGGTATGCAACTTGCAGGAAACATTTTCTCAACAATCTCGGCTACCGAGGGCAACGGCATATCTACGTTCCCCGACTACCCCGCTGACATCCGCGCCCCGCAAGGATCGCTGACCGGTGTGAGCGGTTATCAGGTGCACATAGGCAACGATGTCGACAAGGTACTCACACCGGGCGACAGATGCGACGTGCTCGTGGCTATGAACGCTGCAGCACTGAAGACGCAGATAAAGTTCGCAAAGCCCACGGCAACCATCATCATCGACACCAACTCGTTCAAGGAGACCGACCTTAAGAAGGCCGAATTCAAGAGCTACGACTACCTCGAGGAGCTCGGCATCGACCGCGACCGCGTCGTGGCCTGTCCGCTGACGAATATGGTCAAGGAGGCTCTGAAGGACTCGGGACTGAGCATGAAGGCCATTCTCAAGAGCCGGAACATGTTCGCCTTAGGGGTCGTATGCTGGCTCTTCAACCGCAATCTCGAACTCGGGAGGGAGTTCCTGCGCCATAAATTCGCCAAGAAACCAGAGATAGCAGAGGCCAATATCCGCGTGATGGAGGCCGGATGGGACTACGGTGAGCACACCCAGGCATCGGTGCCGCACACCTACCGCGTAGAATCGCGTCACCGCCACCCGGGAAGATACATGGACATCACGGGCAACAAAGCCACTGCCTACGGCCTCATCGCAGCCGCAGAGAGGGCTGGCATGCAGCTCTACCTGGGCTCCTACCCCATCACTCCGGCCACCGACATCCTCCACGAGCTGGCAAAGCACAAGTCGCTCGGGGTCATCACGGTACAGGCCGAGGACGAGCTTGCGGCCTGCGCCTCAGCCATCGGTGCAAGTTTCGCGGGAGCTTTGGCCGTCACGTCGACCTCCGGACCGGGCATGTGCCTAAAGTCAGAGGCTATGAACTTAGCCGTCATGGACGAGCTGCCGCTCGTTGTCGTCGACGTGCAGAGGGGCGGTCCGTCGACGGGACTGCCCACGAAAGCCGAGCAGACCGACCTCCTGCAGGCTCTCTTCGGCCGCAACGGCGAAAGCCCCATGCCCGTCGTGGCCCCCAAGAGTCCTACCGACTGCTTCGAGGCAGCCTACAATGCCTGCCGGATAGCCGTCGAACACGTCACACCGGTGGTCCTCCTCAGCGACGCGTTCATTGCCAACGGCTCAGCGTCATGGCGGCTGCCGGTAGCCGACGACCTCGCTCCCATCCACCCTCACTATGCCACCGAGGCCATGCGCGGGAAATACCGGCCCTACTACCGCGACCCGAAGAACGGCGCACGCTACTGGGCGATACCGGGCAACGAGGGCTATGAGCACATCATCGGTGGACTGGAGAAGGACGGAACGACCGGCGAAATATCCAACGACCCCGACAATCACAACCGGATGGTACACGCCCGGCAGGAGAAAGTGAAGCGAATAGAGGTGCCCGACGTGCAGGTGGAGGGCGATGCCGGCACCGCCGACCTGCTGATAGTGGGCTGGGGAGGCACCTACGGCCACCTCTACACCGCCATGGAGGCACTGCGCGAGAAAGGTCACAAGGTGGCTCTGGCCCACTTCGAGTATATCAATCCGCTGCCTAAGAACACCCGTGAGGTGCTCCTCGGCTACAAGCAGGTAGTCGTTTGCGAGCAGAACCTCGGACAGTTTGCCGCCTGGCTCAGGGCCAATGTCGACGGATTCGCCCCACATCAGTATAACGAGGTGAAAGGACAGCCATTCAAGGTGGAGCAGCTCGTAGCCGCGATGCTGCCCCTGCTCGACGATGACGAGGTCCGCCAATGACACTTTTTCGACAACAAAAAGACGATTTTTCACTATGGAAACAATGAATTCTACTGACAAAACAATAAATCCGACTGCCGGGGAAGCTACCCCCGACGCTACTACGGCCACTGACCGTCAGTACAACGAGAACGACTTCAAGAAAGGACAGCCACGGTGGTGCCCCGGCTGCGGCGACCATTCGTTTCTCGCCTCGCTGCAAAAGGCGATGGCAGAGCTTGGCATTCCACCATACAAAACGGCCGTAATATCGGGTATCGGATGCTCGAGCCGACTGCCCTACTACGTTCATGCCTACGCCATGCAGACCATCCACGGCCGTGCGGCAGCCGTAGCCACGGGCGTGAAGGTTGCCAATCCCGACCTCACCGTGTGGCAGATAAGCGGCGACGGCGACGGACTGGCCATCGGCGGCAACCACTTCATCCACGCCAACAGACGGAACATCGACATCAACATGATTCTCCTCAACAACCGCATCTACGGTCTGACGAAAGGACAGTACTCGCCCACATCACCGCGCGGATTCGTCTCGAAGTCAAGTCCTTACGGAACCGTCGAGGACCCGTTCCGTCCTGCTGAGCTCTGTTTTGGTGCACGGGGCCACTTCTTCGCCCGCGCCGTGGCCAACGACACCCGCCACACCGTCGACGTTCTGAAGACGGCATGCCGCCACAAGGGATCATCGGTGGTGGAGATTCTCCAGAACTGCATGATCTTCAACAACGGAGCGTACGGGCCGGTGTACACCAACGAGGGCCGGAAGCGCAACGCCATATACGTGGAACACGGCAAGCCGTTAGTCTTCGGCGAGAATAACGAGTACGGACTCGTGCAGGAGGGATTCGGACTGAAGGTCGTGAAGATTGGTGAGAACGGCATAACCATCGACGACATCCTCGTCCACGACGCTCACTGTGAGGACGATACGCTGCAGCTGAAGCTCGCCATGATGGACAACGAGCACGGATTTCCCGTGGCCCTCGGTGTCATACGCGATGTCGAGGCCCCCACTTACGACGATGCTCTGCACGCCCAATTAAAAGAGGTGGAGCAGCAGAAGAAGTATCACAACTTCATGGAACTCCTCGAAACCAATGATATTTGGGAAGTGAAATAGGTGATGTTTTCCGACTGCAAAGTTACAAAATATTTTTCCCGATTCCAAATTTCAGAGGTATAGAAAGGAGGGTAGAACGAGGGGTAGAAAGGGGTATAGAACCAGAAAAAACTAACGGAAGGATGCCGCGGGGCTAAGCCCTCAGCGGCATCCTTCGCCATATCCAGCGGGGCAGCAGCCTCCATAGCGCCACAATGATGCGCCACCGCCAGTCGACGACCTGCACATGCCGGTGGGAGGTTACGGCCCTCACGATGTCATCGGCTACCGTCTCCGGCCGCATGGTCATTGGGAAGTGGCTGCCACGGATAAGATCGGTGTCGACAAATCCGGGACGGATGTCGGTGAACCGGATATTGAGCCGACGAGTGGCGGCAAGCTGTTCCAAGGCCTCGATGTACGTATTGTCGAAAGCCTTCGTCGCGCTGTAGGCGGGAGCAGGTCCCAGACCTCTCGTTCCGGCGATACTCGTTATGACGGCGATATGGCCGCCACCGTGGTCGGCCATATACCGGAAGGCTGCGCCCACCATCCGCGTGAATCCTAAGGCATTGGTACTCACGGTGGTGAGCTCGGCCGACGGTTCGAGGAGCATGTTCACCTTGCCCACACCCGACGAATGGAAGTAGAGGTCCATACCCCCAATGGTATCGATGAGCCGCTGAAGGCGCTGCGGAGCGTCGGCGGCGGTGATGTCGATGGATGCCTTCGCGGGGCGGACAACGGTGCCGTCGGGTCGCGCGACCTCTATCGTCGCGAGCTTGTCGGTGCGACGTGCGGCCACACCGACAGTCCATCCGCGGCGCAGGAGGCGCTCGGCGACGAGCCGCCCCATGCCCGAACTGGCCCCGACGACTATGGCGCGCTTACAGTTTGTCGCCATAACACAGGTCGCCGGCGTCGCCGAAACCGGGAACAATATACTTATGCTCGTTCATGCCCGGGTCGATAGCCGCGCACCAGATAGTCGTCTTATCGTCGGGAAGGGTTTTCTTGATGTGCTCAATGCCCTCAGGAGTGGCTATGACGCAGCACACGTCGATGCGCTTGGGAGTGCCCTTGGTGATGAAAGCCTTATAGCCCAACTCCATACTGCCGCCGGTGGCGAGCATCGGGTCGGCAATGATGAGATTCTTCTGCTCGATGCTCGGCGTGGCGAGATACTCCACATGGATGTTCACACTGTGGTGAGCCTCATCCTTATATTCGCGGTAGGCACTGACGAAAGCGTTGCCGGCATGGTCGAAAACCTTCAGGAATCCGTTGTGGAACGGCAGCCCGGCGCGGAAAATAGTGGCCAGGACAATCTTGTCCGACGGCACGTTGACACGCGAGATACCTAATGGTGTGGCTATGTCCTTCGACTCGTAGTTGAGCGTTTTCGAAATCTCGAAGGCCTCCATCTCACCTATCCGCTCTATATTGTTGCGGAAAAGGAGGCGGTTCTTCTGATACTGTACGTCGCGAATTTCAGCAAGATATTGATTGATGATACTGTTCGACTCAGAGAAATTAATGACTTTCATAAATGTAGATGGTTTTATCTTAGCTGTGCAAAAGTAATAAATTCCAACCTCTTTTGCAAAGTGCATATAGCAAAAGTAAAAGAGGCAGGGCGATTTTTTGTTTCTTTAACCTTGCAATGCACCGGATTGAGATTTTTTGTCTTTTCCCCGTTTGGCATTAATCCAAGAAATACGTAATTTTGCAAACGGCAAATTTAAAGCATATTCAACAACAACTTTAAAATACATTTCAAGAAATGGCAAAGTTTGACAAGTCAGTATTAGCAAGCTACGGAATCCAGACCGGCACAGCCGAGGTTCTGTACAATCCTTCTTACGAGGTTCTCTTCAACGAGGAGACAAAGGAAGGCCTTGAGGGCTTCGACAAGTGTCAGGAGACCGAGCTGGGCGCAGTTAACTGCATGACCGGTATCTACACGGGTCGTTCTCCTAAGGATAAGTTCATCGTTGACGATGAGACATCTCACGACACCGTTTGGTGGGATTCTGAGGAGTACCACAACGACAACCACCGTGCTTCTAAGGAGGCTTGGAAGGCTGTCAAGAAGATTGCTCAGGAAGAGCTCTCAAACAAGAAGCTCTACGTCGTCGACGGTTTCTGCGGCACACACCGCGACACCCGCATGAAGGTCCGCTTCATCGTTGAGGTGGCTTGGCAGGCACACTTCGTGACAAATATGTTCATCCGTCCAAAGACAGAGGCTGATTTCGAGCAGGAGCCTGACTTCATCGTCTACAACGCATCGAAGGCAAAGGTTGAGAACTGGAAAGAGCTCGGCCTGCACTCTGAGACTGCTGTCGTATTCAACGTCACAAGCAAGGAGCAGGTTATCATCAACACATGGTACGGCGGTGAGATGAAGAAGGGAATGTTCTCTATGCAGAACTACTTCTTGCCACTGCGCGGCATTGCCAGCATGCACTGCTCTGCCAACACCGACATGAACGGTGAGAACACCGCAATCTTCTTCGGTCTCTCTGGTACCGGTAAGACCACTCTGTCGACAGACCCGAAGCGTAAGCTCATCGGCGACGACGAGCACGGATGGGACGACAAGGGTGTCTTCAACCTCGAGGGCGGCTGCTACGCCAAGGTCATCAACCTCGACAAGGAGGCTGAGCCCGATATCTACGGAGCTATCACACGCGACGCTCTCCTTGAGAACGTCACCGTCGACGAGAACGGAAAGGTTGACTTCGCCGACAAGAGCGTTACCGAGAACACTCGTGTAAGCTATCCTATCTATCACATCAAGAACATCCAGCGTCCTGAGAGCCAGGGCCCGGCTGCTAAGCAGGTTATCTTCCTCAGCGCCGACGCCTTCGGTGTGCTGCCTCCAGTATCTATCCTGAACGCAGAGCAGACAAAGTACTACTTCCTCTCTGGATTCACAGCAAAGCTCGCAGGTACAGAGCGCGGCATCACTGAGCCGACTCCTACTTTCTCGGCTTGCTTCGGACAGGCTTTCCTCGAGCTGCACCCAACAAAGTATGCTGAGGAGCTCGTTCGCCACATGGAGAAGAGCGGTGCAAAGGCTTACCTCGTCAACACTGGTTGGAACGGTACCGGCAAGCGTATCTCTATCCGCGATACACGTGGTATCATCGACCGCATCCTCGACCACGAGATCGACAAGGCTCCTACGAAAGTTATTCCTTACTTCGACTTCGTCGTTCCTACAGAGCTCGAGGGCGTTGACTCTCACATCCTCGATCCGCGCGACACCTACGCTGATGAGTCTCAGTGGGAGGAGAAGGCTAAGGATCTGGCTGCACGCTTCATCAAGAACTTCAAGAAGTACGAAGGCAACGAGGCTGGTAAGGCTCTCGTAGCTGCTGGTCCTCACCTCGACTAAGAACCAATACCGACCCATGCACAAGCCGCTCAGCGGCATAATGCCACCGGCCGATGAATGATAATCGAAAGGCTCGTCCCTGCAAAAGGACGGGCCTTTCTTCGTTCCAGCGGCACATCATCATACTGTCAGCGACAAAAAACATGTATGCCAACACTGTAACAAGGAGGCAAACAGTCGCAGGCATCTTTCCTTGCTGACGAAATGCGCGTATGCCAACACCGAAAAAAGAAGTCAAACAGGATGGAGTAAAAATCGAGTATCATCAAACGGAAATTCAGAATTTTCTTTACACCATTCCCATACATGCCATTTCGCACTCTAAAACGGGCCGTTTCGCAACGCCAAAAAGGCCATATCAGTAACCGCTTGATTACCAACGAGTAGCGAAGGTGATAAAGATTTTATTGCGATGCGAATTATTTTGACACCATAGACCACAAAATCACTAAAGCAAAACGAAGACATGACAACTTAAAACAACTAAAATAAGAAAACAACAAAATCAATTGGGCATTATAAAGCATAACCCTGTCAGATGAAAGATAGTCCGATAGTCGGTGATAATCTATGCCATCCGCCTCTACAGTTGTCGTAAAGAGCATGTCCTAAGGTTGGTATTAGTACATCCTTTGAGTCGACCCCACACCCACACTTCCACCTCCAATAATGCCGTGTGAATCAATCCCGTCTGTCTAAATAAACTTAAAATAACCACATTATTAATAGAAAAACACAATTATCACGGAAAAAATCCGTCTTTTTAGTGAAATCTCCTTATCTTTGCAGCTAAATTCAATAATTGTGCTTATATGAGAAAAAGACACTTCTCGCTGATTGCCCTGGCAGCAGCCTCGCTGCTGATGACATCCTGCCTCAGCGATGACAATGATAACACTGAATACACCTATTATAAGGACACCGCCATATCGGCCTTCAGCCTCGGCACGATGAACAGGTATCTGCATACCACATCGTCGACGGGAGCCGACTCGGTGTATAAGGTTACATATTCCGGCTCGAAGTATAAGTTCACCATCGACCAGATTGGGCACCGCATATACAACACCGACTCGATGCCCAGCGGCAGCGACCTCAAGCACGTCATTGCCACCATCACGGCGGTAAACAACGGTCTTATTCTCATGAAATCGGCGACAAGCGACTCGCTGAGCTACTATAGCAACACCGACTCGCTCGACTTCAGCACACCACGGACGGTGCGAATCGTAGCGCAGGACGGTCAGCGATATGCCGACTACACCGTCAGCGTGAACGCAAGAAAGGTGCCGGAGGGAACAATGGCATGGACAGCAAAGACCACAAACGCTGAGCTCGCTGCACTCGACGACATCCGTGCTCTTGCAGCCGGAACACGGCTCTACGCCTTCGGAACCGAAGGAGGACGCACCGTGGGCTACGCCACCGACATCACCGACGGGGCTACATGGACAAAGCTCCCAGCGACATTCTCGCCGACAGCAACATTCGTCGTCAAGGACAAAGCCCTCTATGCCCTCGACAACGATGCCGTAATGACATCGGCCGACGGTCAGACATGGACAACGGTGGCGACAAACAGCAGTCTGAAACGCATCGTGGCGGCAAGTCCGGCTCATCTCTTTGCCCTGACAGCCGACGGCAACGGCGTTACAACGGGCATGGCGGCATCGGCCGACAATGGTGTGACGTGGACAGCCGACGGCATCGACGACAACGCAGCAATGCTGCCCGACGACGGTGTGGCCTACACATGCAACGCGCTGACAACCAACGACAACATAGCACAGGTGATGATTGTGGGCCGCTGCACCGCTGCCAACGACATCACAGCACGCATTTGGACAAAGCTCGACGACTATTCGAGCAGTCCCGTAAAGTCATCGTGGAATTATGTCGACAACGCCGGGAACACGAAATATGCTCTTGGCGATATTCCGTCGTTGGCGGTGACCACCTACGGCGGCTACCCCACGGCCGTAGTATGCTCGGCCGACAGCGTCAGCCCGATGCTGCAGAGCCGCGACGGCGGTCTGACATGGCAAGAGGCCGACAGAGCTCTGCCCGCGCTGCTGAAGGCTACCGTGGGAAAGATGGCCATGACCACCGACAGTGAGGGCTCGCTGTGGATAATAGCCGACGGCGTTGTGTGGAAAAATTAAAGGACGGACAGAGGTTTGAAAAAGATTCTGACATTGATATTATTCGCCGCAGCCATGGCAATCGTGCCGGCAAAGGCGCAGGAAGACCCCGAATACAGGATGGAAATTGGTGTCGGCGGAGGACTTATGGGGTATCTCGGCGACTTCAACGGCAACCTGACGAAGGACCTTCAGCCCATGGCATCCGTAGTGGCGAGGTATAACTTCAATCCCTACTACGGACTGAAATTCAATTTGCAGACAGGCAAGATGAAAGGCTCGTCGGCCGACGTAAAGACTTATTATCCCGCATTCGCCACAAAACCGTACGAGTTTAGCAACACGCTCGTGGGCTTGGACATTACCTTCGAATACAACTTCTGGCCCTACGGCACCGGCAGAGACTACCGTGGCGCACAGCGGCTGACACCGTTCATCTTCGGAGGATTGGGCGGCACATACGTCAGCATAAAGAACGGAGACAAAAAAAGCGACTTTTCGGCAAACGTTCCGATAGGTATCGGACTGAAATATAAAATAAACAAAAGAATGAACCTCGGGGTGGAATGGGCCATGCACTTCTCGCTGAGCGATGAGCTCGACGGTCAGAAGGACCCGTATGGCATCGTCAGCTCGGGGGCTTTCAAAAACACTGATTGCTACAGCACCTTGCAGCTGACGCTGACATACAGTTTCTCGGCTCGGTGCCGTACATGCCATAATGAAGATGAAGACTAACGAACTCGATATGTCAAGGATTCCACGCCATATTGCCATCATCATGGACGGCAACGGACGATGGGCCACTGAGCGAAACAAGCCCCGCAGCTACGGCCATCAGGCCGGGGTCGACACCGTAAGGAGAATAACATCGGAGTGTACACGTCTCGGGGTGAAATACCTCACGCTCTACACCTTCTCGACAGAGAACTGGAACAGGCCCGCCGAGGAGATTCACGCCCTCATGGGACTCGTACTCACATCGCTCGAGGACGAGATTTTCATGAAGAACAACGTGAGGTTCCGGGTTATCGGCGACATCGGACGACTGCCGAAAGAGGTGCAGGAGAAACTCCACGAGACCGAGGAGCACACGCGCAACAACTCAAAGATGACCATGGTCGTGGCCCTGAGCTACAGCGCACGCTGGGAGATTACCGAGGCCGCACGGCAGATTGCAGAGCAAGTGAAGAGCGGTGAGCTGAACGCCGACGACATAACCGAGGACACAGTGAGCCAGCGGCTTACGACAAACTTCATGCCCGACCCGGAGCTGCTCATCAGAACAGGAGGCGAACTGAGAATAAGCAACTACCTGCTATGGCAGATAGCATACTCAGAACTGTACTTCTGCGACACTTACTGGCCCGACTTCTCGGAGGAAGACCTCCACAAGGCCATTGCAAGCTACCAGAGCAGACAGAGAAGATTCGGAAAAACAGAGGAACAGGTTGAAACCTCACCCAACGAGGGGGAGAGCAAATAAAACATAATATATATAATATATGTACAGGAACCATCCAGGAATAATACAACACTTGCTGTTGGTAGTTCTCTTTGGCATCTCTATAAAAGCGTTGGCACAGGAGAAAGTCGTCAACCCGATAATATCGTATGCCGGCAATCCACAGACTGTCGTTATAGGTGGTATAACGACATCGGGGGTGGAAGGCTACGACGACTATGTGCTCACGGGCATCTCGGGACTCACCGTCGGACAGGAAATCAGTCTGCCGGGAAACGAGATTACCGAGGCCGTGAAGAGGTATTGGAAGCACGGACTATTCTCCGACGTGTCGATAGCTGCCGACTCCATAGTCGGCGACAAGGTTTATTTGCACATCTATCTGAAGACCAGGCCGCGAGTATCGGTAATAAACTACATCGGACTGAAGAAGAGCGAGCGCGACGATATGGACAAAAAGCTCGGCATCATCAAGGGCGGACAGATAACGCCGAACATGATTGACCGCGCCAAAACGCTCGCTAAGAAATACTTTGACGATAAGGGATACAACAACGCAGAGATTTCCATCCGGCAGCGCGACGACGTGGCCAACAAGAACTCGGTGATTCTCGACATCGATGTTGACAAAAAGCAGAAGATGAAGGTGCGGAACATCATCATCGACGGCAACAACCAACTGTCGGACAAGAAGTTAAAAGGAGGCCTCTTCACTAAGGGTGCCTTCAAGAAAATACACGAGGCAGGAAAGTTCGCAAACTTCTTTAAGCCCAAGAAGTACACTCCCGAGAGATGGGAGGAGGCCAAGAAAAATATCATTACGAAATATAACGAATACGGATACCGCGACGCTGAAATCCTCAAGGACAGCGTATGGAATGTCGACGACAAGCATGTCGATATCTACATCAAGCTCAATGAGGGAAAGAAATATTACATCCGGAATATCACATGGGTGGGCAACACGGTATATTCGACCGACTATCTGTCACGCTTGCTCGACATGAAGAAGGGCGACGTCTACAATCAGACGTACCTCCACAAGCGTCTGACAGAGGACGAGGATGCCGTAGGAAACGCTTACTGGAACAACGGTTACATCTTCTACAGCCTCGATCCAGCCGAGGTAAATATCGTCGGCGACTCCATCGACCTTGAGATGCGCATCTACGAGGGACAGCAGGCCCACATCAGCCATGTGAGGATAAACGGTAACGACAGGCTCTATGAGAACGTCGTACGGCGCGAACTGCGCACAAAACCGGGCGACCTCTTCTCGAAAGAGGCTCTGCAGCGCTCGGCACGTGAGCTCGCAAGCATGGGATATTTCGACCCGGAGGCTGTAACGCCTGACGTGAAGCAGAACTACGAGGACGGTACCGTCGACATCAACTGGAACCTCAAGCAGAAGGGTAACGACCAGGTGGAGCTCTCGCTCGGATGGGGTCAGACGGGTATCATTGGCCGTGTGGGACTGAAACTGACCAATTTCTCAATGGCAAATCTCTTCCACAAAAACGGGAAACGCCACGGAATAATGCCTATCGGCGACGGTGAGACCCTACAGATCGGTGCCCAGACCAACGGTACTTACTACCAGAGCTACAACGCCAGCTACTCGACAAACTGGCTCGGAGGCAAGAGGCCTATACAGTTCAGCGTCGGAATGTACTACTCGAAGCAGACCGACGTGTCGAGCAGATACTATAATCAGGGCTATCTCCAGAACTACTACAATTATTATTACGGCTCGGGCAGCTACGGTTACAACAACTACGAGAACTATTACGACCCGAACACGTACGTGAAGATGTTGGGGGTGAACATCGGATGGGGCAAGCGCCTGCGCTGGCCTGACGACTATTTCACGCTGACAATGCAGCTCGCATACAACAGATACATGCTGAAGAACTGGAGATACTTCCTGATGCGCAACGGCGATGCCAACAACATCAACCTCAGCGTTTCCCTCAACCGATCGTCGACGGATAACCAGCTCTATCCACGACGGGGCTCGGAATTCACCGCCAGCGTCACCCTCACCCCGCCATGGTCAGTGTTCAACAACAAGGACTATAAGCATCTGGCCACCGACGCCAACTCGTCAACATTCGAGCAGGAACAGCAGGAGAAGTACAAGTGGATTGAATACCACAAGTGGAAATTCCAGGGAAGGATGTTTACAGCCCTCACCAGCGGACAGAAATGCTTCGTACTCATGACAAGAGTGGAGATGGGTCTGCTCGGACACTATAACAAGTACAACAAGAGCCCGTTCGAGACGTACTACATGGGTGGTGACGGTATGAGCGGATACTCCACTGGATATGCTGAGGAGACTATCGGACTGCGCGGTTACGACAACGGTTCGATATCGCAGAGTGCCGCTGCCAAGGCCGGAGTGGGAAGCTACAACGCCTACGCCTACGACAGATTCTCGCTCGAGCTGCGCTATCCGTTCCTCTTGGGAAATACCACTATCTATGGACTCGGATTCGTAGAGGCCGGTAACTCATGGTACAACACCAGCGACTTCAACCCGTTCGACATGAAACGCTCGGCGGGTATCGGTATCCGTATCAACCTGCCAATGGTCGGACTCATGGGTATCGACTGGGCATACGGTTTCGACAAGGTCTTCACGGGTACACGATGGGAGAAAGGCGGAAGCAACTTCCACTTCATCCTCGGACAGGAGTTCTAAACGATACCTCCCTGCGGCATAACTGCTTAGACAATTGCGGCAGGACGATAATAAAAAAATTACGATTTAAAAAGAAAGGCTACATAAATGAAAAAGAAGGTTTTGATGTTGGCATTGATGCTCATGACAGTCATGACCATGAGTGCCCAGAAGTTTGCTCTCATCGATATGGAGTACATTCTGAAGAACGTTCCGGCCTACGAGCGCGCCAACGAACAGCTCAATCAGGTCAGCAAGAAATGGCAAGCCGAGGTCGAGGCTCTCAACACGGAGGCCAGCACACTATACAAGAACTACCAGAACGAGGTGGTGTTCCTCTCGCAGGAGCAGAAAAAACAGCGCCAGGACGATATCCTCGCAAAGGAAAAGGAGGCTTCGGAGCTCAAGAAGAAGTACTTCGGACCGGAGGGCGAGCTCTTCAAGAAGCGTGAAGCACTCATGACTCCTATCCAGGACGAGATTTACAATGCCGTAAAGGACATCGCCGACCAGAGGGGCTACAGCCTCGTTGTCGACCGTTCGGCCAACGCGGGAATCGTTTTCGGCTCGCCGAAGATTGACATTTCCAACGAGGTATTGCAGAAACTCGGCTACAGCAACGACCAGTAAACGGCCGCGACAGCCACTGATTGAATCACGAATTAACACATTAAATAATATTATAACTACAAAACGAAGAAGATGAAAAAACTGATTTTAATGTTGATGCTCTTAGCACCAATGACAATGTTCGCACAGACAAAGTTCGGTTACATCGACTCCCAGGCTTTCCTCGAGTCGCTTCCTGAGGCTCAGGCAGTCCAGAAGGCTCTCCAGGCAAAGGGCGACGAGTACCAGAAGAACCTCAAGGCCATGCAGGACGAACTGGAGCGCAAGGCCAAGGACTACGATGCTCAGAAGGCTACGATGAGTACCACTAAGCAGGAGGAGACCGAGAAGCAGCTGCAGGATATGTACACAAAGATCCAGCAGACCGCTCAGGACAACCAGAAGGCCTTCAACGATGAGCAGCAGAAGCAGCTCGGCCCGATCCTCGACAAGGTTCGCACAGCCATCCAGAACGTTGCCAAGGCTGGAAAGTATGTCTACATCATGGAGAAAAACGCCGGTCAGCCCCTGTACATCAACGAGACCCTCAGCGATGATGTCTCGGCACAGGTCAAGACGGAGTATAACAAGCTAAAATAAAACTATTGTATCTAAGTAATGAAAGTTCTGTAGTGCTGCTCCGGAAAGGGGCGGGCGCTGCAGACTTTTGTCTTTTTTAGCAATATGAAGAAACTGTTTCTCGCTTTACTGTTGACGGTATTAATGCCGTCGGCCATCTGCGCGCAGACCGTACCGGCACCGGCACGCTATGGCTATTTCAGCTATAAGAAGGTTCTCAAGGCCATGGACGGCTATTCGATAGTGCGCCATAACATCGACCAACTGCGCAACCAGTACACTGCCGAGGCCAAAAGGTCGGAGGAGGACTTCAACACCAAGTATGAGGCTTTCCTCGATGAGCAGGCCGGACTGGCTTCAAACATCCGCAAGAAGCGTCAGGCCGAGATTATGGACCTGATGGAAAAGAACATCGCTTTCAAGAAAGAGGCCGAAAAACTCATTAGCGCCGCGGAGAACAGTGCTACCGATTCGCTCTGCCGTCTCATCGACAACGCAGCACGGGAGGTAGGACAGGAGCATGGACTGGCTTTCGTTTTCAACACCGACAACCACAGCGTTCCCTTCGTCAACCCACAGTACTGCGACGACATCACAACGGCCATAGAGGAGAAACTCGCCAAGAAATAAGCGGCCGAAGGTGCTTACCGGTGAACGAAAGCGCACCACCTCTGACCGCAAAACAAGTTATTACCGAGTAATATTATGGACAATCAACTTTCACAAAATCCAGGACCAATTGGAGTATTCGACTCTGGTTATGGCGGTCTGACGATCCTCCACGGCATCCGTCAGCTGCTTCCCGACTACGACTATATATACCTTGGCGACAACGCGAGGGCCCCTTACGGCTCCCGTTCGTTCGATATCGTCTACGAGTTCACCCGTCAGGCCGTTGTCAAACTCTTCTCCATGGGTTGCCATCTCGTCATCATCGGCTGCAACACTGCATCAGCAAAGGCTCTCAGGAGCATCCAGCAGCGCGATCTGCCGGAACTCGACCCATCGCGCCGCGTACTTGGTGTTATACGTCCTACGGCCGAAATTATAGGCAATCTGACCGTCTCGCGCCACGTAGGACTGCTCGCCACTGAGGGAACGGTGAGGAGCCAGAGCTACAATATGGAGATAAAGAAGCTGTGGCCCGACATTACCGTCACCGGCGTCGCCTGCCCGTTGTGGGTGCCAATAATCGAAAATAACGAGGCCGACAGTCCCGGTGCCGACTATTTTGTGAAAAAACGCATCGACCATATCATGCGTCTCGACCCGCAAATCGACGCTCTCATCCTCGGATGCACCCACTACCCCATCCTCATGCCGAAGATTATGAAGTATGTTCCTAACGGAGTGCGCATCGTGCCGCAGAGCGAATATGTCGCCGACAGCCTCAAAGACTATCTCTCGCGTCACCCCGAGATGGACAAGATGTGCACTAAAGGAGCCACAGCACAGTTCTACACCACCGAGAGCGCGGATAAATTCACCGAGAACGCACGTATCTTCCTGCCTGAGGATATCGATGTTAAGCACGTAGAACTCGAATAGCCGGCATCGCAAGGCTCACGGTATAATCCAACACCGGGACCGTTCCGGTAATGTCTCCGCAACCAAAATATTATTCGGTCAGGGTCACGGCTCTTTCATTTTAAATTTTGAACGACATGGCATGATTGTAGCCTTGATAGCCTCCGACAGATGATTACTACATAGTATGATGTAGATGGTGTGGCTCTATTCATCCGTCTATATTATTTAGCAGGATCATGGAGCAACAAGAGAATACCGGCAATAAGATGTAAAAATAATTCAGACAATTCTACGTTTTATTCCACCTTTATAAAACGCTGAATATCAACGTGTTACTAATACATGCCGTTTTGCGTTCTAATACGGGCCGTTTTAGGACGCAAAACGGACCGTTTGACAAGCCGAAACGGGCCGTTTTAGAACGCCAAATGGCATGTTTGGGAATGGTGTAAAGATATTTCGATATTGGTTTGTTGTCGCGTTGTCCTTTCCGGGCTGTAAGTATGATAGAGAAGGCAGGGCGGTTCCAGAACGAGCCTACGACCATTTGTAACCCCAACAACGCTAAGAGCGGAGAACGTACGCGACCGAAACCGGTCCATACATTCCCCGCTCTTAGCGTTATTATCTCACGTTTTTGCCGGCTGTCTATCAGCTGTTCAGCTTCCAGGTGGCACCATCCTTGGTGTCCTTAATCTCGAAACCGTCCTTGGCAAGTTCGTCCCTGATGCGGTCGGAAGTAGCCCAGTCCTTGGCAGCCTTAGCTTTTGCCCTGAGGTCGAGGACCATATCGACAACCTTTCCGAAGGCTTCCTCACGCTTACTGTTATTGCCGCTGCGCTCATCCTTGAGTCCCAAGAGGTCGAAGGTGAAGAGGTTGAACGTATCGGTAAGCTCTTTCAGGTCGTCAGCGCTAATCTGTGCCTTGTGGTCGAGGATGGAATTGATGACGTGTGTGGCCTCGAAGAGGTTGCTTATGACAAGCGGCGTCTGCAGGTCATCGTTCATAGCGTCGTAGCATTTCTGCCTCAGAGCGGCCACGAGCTCATGTGTCTTAGCATCGCTGGCATCGGAAGCCTGTACCCGTTTCAGGTCGTCGACGGCCGACATCAGCCTCTGATAGCCCTTCTCAGCGGCCTTCAGAGCCTCATTCGAGAAGTCGACGGTGCCACGATAGTGGGCAGAGAGGATGAAGAAGCGTATCGTCATTGGCGAGTAAGCCTGGTCGAGCGTAGGATGATTACCCGTAAAGAACTGCTCCAGAGTAATGAAATTGCCGAGCGACTTTCCCATTTTCTGGCCGTTGATGGTAATCATATTATTGTGCATCCAGTACTTCACCATCTGGTCGCCCTGCGAAGCCACAGCCTGAGCAATCTCACACTCGTGGTGCGGGAATACGAGATCCATTCCTCCTCCGTGTATATCGAAGTGATTGCCAAGGTATTTACGTCCCATGGCCGTGCACTCGCAGTGCCATCCGGGGAATCCGTCACTCCACGGACTCGGCCACCGCATGATATGCTCCGGCATGGCCTTCTTCCACAAAGCGAAGTCCGCCTGATTGTGTTTCTCCGTCGTACCGGCCAGTTCGCGGCTTTTGTTGACTATATCGCGCAGGTTTCGTCCCGAAAGTACGCCATAGTGATACTTTTTGTCGTACTTTTCGACATCGAAATATACCGATCCGTTGCTCTCATACGCATAGCCGTTGTTGAGAATTTCCTTCACGAGCTGCTCCTGTTCGATGATATGTCCGGTGGCATGCGGCTCTATCGACGGCGGCAGAACGTTCAGCGCGCGCATCGCATCGTGGTAGCGGTTAGTGTAATACTGCGCTATCTCCATGGGCTCAAGCTGCTCGAGACGGGCCTTCTTCTCTATTTTGTCGTCGCCTTCGTCGGCATCGTGCTCAAGATGGCCTACGTCAGTGATGTTCCGGACGTAGCGAACCTTGTATCCGATGTGCTGAAGGTAGCGGAAAAGGATGTCGAAAGTGATTGCCGGACGGGCATGTCCGAGGTGCGGGTCGCCGTAAACGGTTGGTCCGCAGACATACATTCCCACGTGGGGCGCATTGATAGGCTTGAAGAGCTCCTTCTGCCTGTGAAGCGTATTGTAAATTATCAAGTTCTGCATAATATTATTGATTTTTGTTGTTTTCACCTAAATATTTTTTCTGCCAGTCCGTATAGTAGTCCGGCAGGTCCACCATCAGATTTCCGTCAGGCCCTATGAACAGCTGCACCGACTCCCCCGTACAGCACAGCTTGCCGTCACTCTCGCGGTAAATGGCATATTCATAGTCGAGACGGGCCCCGGGATGGTAGTTATAGCGAGTGTGGACGACCGCCACATCGTTGAGACCGAGAGGCGAATGGTAATGGACATGAAGGTCGTAGACAGGCGCGTAGATGCCTTCACGCTCCATATCGGCATATCCAATGCCCGGATAATGGCGTCCGAACGACTCCCGTCCATCCTCGAAGTACTTGACATACGATCCATGCCAGACACACCGCATAGAGTCGATCTCGCTGAATTTGACCTTTATCCGCGTGATATCCTCGAGTTGGCGGGTAGCCGGCATCGGCTCCAAATTATCCTTTTCCTTCTTCATCTGTTCTCTTACGTTTGTCATTTCCGTTATATCGTCGTCACTAACAGGCCATTATGGACATATCTCCCAAATGAAACAGGGCTTGATTTCCGACCTCACGAGCATCGTTCTTGGGCAATACGGAAACATCATTCCGCCGCCGCAACCATTCTCTTAGGGCTGAAATCCGCCACTGGTCATTAAGTATAGAGTCCTCCGTTTATCGAGATGACATTGCCGGTGATATATCCTGCGTCGTCCGAAGCGAGGAAACCGATGAGCGCGGCCACCTCCTCCGGTTCACCGAAGCGGCGTGCCGGAATCGTCTTTTTCAGTCCGTCCTCATCGAGATCCGATGTCATATCGGTCTTGATGAATCCCGGTGCCACGGCATTTACCGTAATATTCTTCCTCGCCACCTCCTGGGCAAGGGCCTTAGTAGCAGCGATTATGCCGCCTTTAGCCGCCGAATAGTTAGTCTGTCCGGGCAGGCCCTTGATGCCGCTGAGACTGGCCATATTGATTATTCTGCCGAACTTATGGAACTGCATCATCGGAATGAGCGGTTTTGTGACGTTGAAGAATCCGTTGAGCGTGGTGTTCAGCACCGCCGTCCAGTCCTCGTCGGGCATGAGAGCGAGCAGATTGTCGCGCCGAATGCCCGCGTTGTTCACCAATATCGCCACATAATCGTCGGGATGAGCCTGCTGCCAGTCGTCGATAGCCTTCCGCGACGATGCCGCATCGGCCACGTCGAACTGCAGCAGCTCGCCGTCCTGACCCTCTTTCCGTACGAGTTCGAGGGTTTCCTCAGCTTTTTCACTATTGTGAACGAAGTTTATCAGTATGCGATAGCCCATCCGGGCCAGTCTCACACATGCCGCCCGTCCTATTCCGCGGCTTCCTCCGGTTACTAATGCGTATCTCATTTTCTATCTGTTGTTATATTGTTTGCTTATCTCCCCCACCGTCGCCAGGGCCGTCATCGTCACCCCCTGGAGTCCGTGGAGGATGAGACTCTGCCCCGTGAGCATCAGGTTCGGCACCGGCGTGCGCACCGACAGCTGTGTCATCAGCGCGTTGCTGTAGTCCTTTCTTATGCCGAAGGCCGAGCCATAGGGCGTATTCGTGTAGTCGCGGTAGGTGAGAGGCGTACTCGTATATATCTCTTTTACAGCCCCCGAGAGCCCTTTGACGACCGTGGAGGCCAATTCTATGCACTCCTCGGCGCGCCGCTGCTTCATGGCCTTGTAGTCGTCGCCGCGGCGGCCAACGCTCGTCGACTCCCACTGAGCCACCTCACTCCACAGCATTGGGGTCAGAATGTCAATCTGTGTGGCGTAGAGCTCACTGTCAGTGATATTTCCCGAAGCGTCGATATGGGCATCCTCCGGCACCCGACACGACACCATCAGTCCGCCGACGGGTCCTTTTTTCGTATAGAAATCCCACACATCGGCATTGCGGTAGACGTATTCGTTATGGTTGAAGTAGCGCACCGTGCGGGGCTTCAGCACTACCGACACCGTAAACATGCCGAAAGTGTCGGGCAGCATCGCTATCCGCCGACGGTAGACGCCCCTCGCCATCCTGCTGCCACGGAGCCACTGCATCGTGACGGCTGGATGGACATCGGATATGAACATCGCTGCACGCACACGGCGGCCGTCATTACACACAGCCTCATCGATGCGGCCGTCGTCCTCGACGAGCTCCACAACCTCGGCACCGCACACAATCTCGCCCCCCATACGGCGGATATCGCCGATGAGCGAGGCCGCAATCTGACCGCCGTCGCCACGCAGCCGCCACGCGCTACCGATATAACCGCCGTTGCAATGGAGGAACGTGAAGAGCGGCAACGACTCCTTCCGGAGCTCAAGTTTCATCGAAGCGCCCGAGACAACGTTCACGAGGAGCTCATCCGAGAAGTTCTGCGTGAGCCACTCCCAGGCGTTCGTCTCCATCATCTGCCGCGACATCTGCATGTCGCCGACATTGTCCGACTGTCGCACAGCCGCCACATAACGCTCGAGGGCCTCCCTCTCGGCGGGAAAATCGGCTGCGAGCACATCGACAAAGCGGTCGTAGCCCTGCGCCAGACGGAACGACTGACGGCCTATCGTCACCCGGTCGAAGCCTCCCGCGTCGAGTCTCACCCACGGTAACCGCAAGAGTCCCAGCCTGTTAAAGGCATCGTGGAGGGGCTGACCGGCATCGAGACCACCGACATAATGCATGCCCGTGTCGAAGACATAGCCTCCGCGGCGGTAGCCCTGGGTGCATCCGCCGGGCTGCCGCCACCGCTCCAGAACAATAACGCGACGACCTTGGGAGGCAAGAATGTGTGCACATTCAAGCCCACCAAGGCCGCTGCCGATTATCGCTACGTCGTAGTCGGCGGGCGCCGCGGTGGCGGAACCGTCGCCGTGACTATTACTTTGCGTGCTGCTCAATGTAGTCATAGAGGTCGTTGAAGGTCTCGATCTTGCGCAGGTCCTCTGTCGGAATCTTGATCTTGAACGTGTAATTGACTACAGCAACGAGGTCGACGAGGCTCAGACTGTCAAGACTGAGAACGTCCTTGATGGCTCCTTCCGGAGAGATCTTGGACTCATCTACCTCAAATTCCTCTGCGAGCGTGGAATTAACTTTCTGGATGATTTCTTCGCGTGTCATAAAATTTACTCCTAAATATTCTTTATTATCAATGTTGAATTGGTTCCTCCGAAACCGAAACTGTTCGAGAGAAACATGTCGAAATGTGCTTGTTGCGTCTCAGGGATGATGTTCAGCTTTGCGCTTTCCTCATCAGGATTCTCAAAGTTGATATTTCCGGCTATGAAGTCGTTCTTCATCATCAGCGTCGAGTAGATGACCTCACTGGCTCCGGCCATCCACATCTCGTGGCCTGTCTGACTCTTTGTCGACGTCACCGGCACGCGATAATCACCGAAATTCTGCGCTATGGCGAGTGCCTCACGGCTGTCGCCGACGTGTGTTGAGGTGGCATGGGCGTTGACATAGCCAATCTCCCTGATGTCCTTTATACCGCTGTTCTCAATGCAGTGCTTCAGCGAGCGCGCCGGACCCTCCACCGTCGGTGTGGAAATATGGTCGCCGTTGCCCGAGAATCCCCATCCCAGGACCTCTGCGATGATTGGTGCACCGCGCTTCACGGCGTGCTCATAGTCCTCGACAATGACCGTTGCGGCACCGCCACCGGGCACGAGACCGTCGCGGTCGCGGTCGAAGGGGCGGCTGGCCTTTGTCGGAGCGTCCTCACGGGTGGAGAAAGCCTGGATACCGTCGAAGCTCGCTATGCCGTACATATTGTTCTCCTCGGCACCGCCACAGACAACATAGTCCTGCAGACCGTTGCGGATGAGCAGTGCGGCCAGACCGATAGCCTGGCTCGACGACGAGCAAGCCGACGACGCCGTGAGGTTGATGCCCTTCAGATGGAACAGACAAGCGAGGTTCATAGATATCGTTGAGTTCATGCTCTGGAATATGGCACCACTGCCGCACATCTCTGTATCCTTGAACTCACGGAACTTGTCGAGAGCCACCATAGTAGCCTCAGCCACCGAGTCGTTGCCATAGATGATTCCCACCTCGTGGCTGTCGATAAACTCCTGGTCCATCTTGGCCATCTCCAAGGCCTGGCGGGTGGCCATATAAGCATACTGCGCCTCCTCGGGCATGAACTGCCGGAGGTTGCGCTTGACGTAAGGTTTCAGGTCGGGTTTCTTGACATCGGTGCACAGTGCCGACCGGAAGCCGGCGTCCTTGCGCTCCTGGCTGAAGATGACTCCGCTCTTTCCGTTATACAGCGCGTCGCGTACCTCGTCGAGGGTGGTGCCCAGACAGGACCAGATACCCATACCAGTTATTACTACTCTCTTCATAGAAATCAAATATTCTTTGTCCAGCAGCGCCGCCTCTTTAGGAATTCGGGGTTGAGAGGCTTCCACTGCGATATTTCTTTTACGTTGTTTTCGAGTTGCGGTCCCGTCTCGGCGTAGCGTATGCCCATACTATTGTAGACGGGTATAAGATGGTCGAAGATGAGCGCGTTGACGCCAAAGCCCTGATAGTCGGGACGGACGGCGATGAGCAGAAGGCCCGCCGTATGCTCAGGATGCCACCTGAGCGACCTCAGAAGGTAGAACCAGCCGAAGGGGAACAGACGGCCGTGGGTGCGCCGCAGGGCATGCGACAGACTCGTCATCGTTACGGCCACGGAAATGAGCTCGCCCTTCTCGTTCTCCACCACGGGCACCAGCTTGAGGTTCAGCAGCGGAAGATACTGCCGGATATACTCCATGGCCTGGCCTTCCGACATCGGTGTGAACCCGAACAACGGAGCATAGGCCGCATTGAGGAGCTTGAAAATCTTTATGCCGTAGCCTCCGAGCACCTCCTTCTTCGTCAGCGCCCGCACGTGCAGACCGAACATTTCCTTCGACAGCCGGGCCACACGGGCATAGCGCGCCGGCACTTCATCGGGCACCTTCACACGGATATGCACCCAGTCGACTGCCTTGGCAAACCCCATCCGCTCCATGTGACCGGCATAGTAGGGATAGTTGTAATATTCGGTCATGGCCGACATCGAGTCGAAATCCTCGAGAAGCATGCCCTCCTTGTCGAAATCGGTGATGCCGAGAGGACCCTCGATGGTGTCCATGCCGCGACTCCTGCCCCACTGCTCCACAGCCTCGATGAGCGCACGCGATACGTCGTCGTCGTCGACAAAGTCAATCTGACTGAACCGGACGACCTTTTTCTTCCACGTCTCGTTGGCATGATGGTTTATCACAGCGGCTACGCGCCCCACGACTTTTCCGTCGCGATAGGCTACGAAAGGCTGGGCATCACAGAACCGAAGGCCCGGATTCTTCTTTGGGTTGTAAGTATTCCGCACATCGATGTCGAGGTCAGGAACATAAGAATGATTACCTTTATAAAGAATATTCGGAAACTTTATAAAGGCATTCATCATAGATCTACTATCTGCAGGTTTTACTATTATACCCCCCATCAATGTTGCTTTTTAGATTGCAAAGGTACTTATTTCTTATTGTAATGACTATGAAATAAACAATATTTAACGAAACCGTCACTCCACCGAGAACATATATGCCGACATTACGAACATTCCCGTATTCAAAAACGAACATATTGGCATCGGGTCCGAGAGCGAATCGCCCCCGTTTTCCTATCCTTTCCTATCGTTTCCTATATCGTCCTATAATCGCAATTTACCCCTATAACAACAGGCTGATTGCCCCGTCATAATTGCGATAAATCTTTACACCTTTCCAATACATGCCGTTTTGCGTTGCGAAATGGACCGTCTCAGCGTCAAAAACGGACCGTTTTGCACTACAAAACCTACCCTTTTGCAACGCCAAAGAGTAGGTTTTGATAACCCATTGAATTTCAATGGATTACAGACGTGGATTTCGTTGAACGTAACTATGAAATATATTTACATCAATAATCTCCTTTATTAGAGTGGCGGACAGGGTTTCATACTGTATGAACCCTGCCCGACAATCATTCTTTTTCGTCCGCTTGTAGTCGCCCGAGCGTCAGCGTTGCTCCGAGTAGAGCACCTGAACGACGGTCTGGCCCACAGCTTTCAGCGTGTTCTTGTCGATGTGCTCCATCGTGTCGGAGGTCGTATGCCATGTCGGACCGAAAGAGTTGTCGGGCAGGTCGCGGTAGAACGGAATGATGTCGACGGTGGGAATCCCGGCCTTGTTGAGCGGGATGTGGTCGTCGGTGACGGCTCCGCCCGCAGCTGTCGGGAAGTACGACGAATAGCCGGCGGCAGCGGCAGCGTTCCAAACCTTCGTGACGATGTCGGGAGCGAACTGCGACGACATCTGCTCCTCGTAGAACTGAGCGCCCTCGCCGCCGACCATGTCGAGCAGGATGCCATAGTTCCACGACAATCCCTCGGGCTGATGAGCGGCGAAATACTGTGCTCCGAGAGCCCAGCTGTCGTCGTCGCCGTCCTTTCCGGAGTCCTCAGCGTCGAAGCAGACGAAGTCGACACCGATGTCCTTGCTGAGTTTCTTGTCGGCCGACAGTACTCTTGCCAGTTCCAGCATGACGGCCACGCCGCTGGCACCGTCGTTGGCTGCCATCACCGGTTCGTTGTGCTTGGTGCTGTCGGGGTCGTTGTCAGCCCACGGACGGCTGTCCCAGTGAGCGCTGACGAGGATGCGTGTTGCTGCCTTGGGGTTATAGCTGGCAATGATATTCGTCGAGTGGAACACCTCACCGTCGATGCCTTTGAGGTCGGCTTTCTGCGTTTTGACCTGAAGACCGTACGACTTGAACTTGCTGATAATCCATTTCTCACAGTTGTCGTGGGCTGTCGAGTTCATCGTCCGCGGCCCGAAGCTGCACTGGGCGGCGGTGAAGGCATAGGCCGAGTCGGCATTGAACTGCGGTCCCACGGGTGCCACAGCCACCGTATCGTCGTCGCCGGCTGCTGCCGACGCTGCCTCGCTGTCCTTATGGAGTTTCCAGCCATAGCCGCCACCGATAAGGGCAGCGACGATGATGCCGGTAACAATTTTCATTTTCCTTGTCATCTTATTGATTGTTCTCCTTCGTTTTTATTTCCTGACGGCCTGAACCTGAGCCATGACGCGCAGCCAGTTGCCGCCCCATATCCTCGCAATGTCGCGCTCGCTGTACTTCCGGCGCAGGAGCTGGAGGGTGAAGTTTATCATCTCGCTGGCATCGGCCATGCCTCGGACAGTGCCGTCGCCATCGAAATCGGTACCCACACCCACGTGGTCGATGCCCATTACGCTTATCGCATGCTCCAGATGGGCTATGGCATCGAGGATAGTGGCCTCGCCGTCCTTCTTCAGGAATCCGTGGTAGAGGGTAATATGCGCCACACCACCCTTGGCAGCGAGGGCCCGCATCTGGTCGTCGGTGAGATTGCGCGGCACATCGCAGAGCGCACGGGAGTTGCTGTGACTGCACACTATGGGCTGACTGCTGATGTCGAGGGCATCGTAGAAGCTCTTCTCCGCCGCATGACTGAGGTCGACCATGATTCCCTGACGGTTCATCTCCTCAATGACTTTGGCACCGAACTGGCTCACGCCGTTGTGCATATTGCTACCGCGGGCCGAATCGCAGATGTCGTTGTCGCCGTTGTGACAGAGCGTCATATAGACGACACCGCGCTGGGCGAAGTGCTTGACGTTGCGAATATCACCGTTGAGAGCCAGTCCGTTCTCGATGCCGAACATGATACTCTTGCGGCCTTTGCGCTTGTCCTCGTAGAGATCGGTGGGGGTGCGCGCTATACTTATATAGGTAGAATTGGCCCGGACAATCGACTCCAACTTGTCGAAGATGAGGTCGGCATAGTCGTTGGGGGCTATCGTGCGTTCCGTCACCGTCCCTTTCGAGGTCTTAACCTCGGCTGTCCGAATGTATTTCTCGGCGAGGTCGGGATTGAATTTCGCTATTCCCTCGAGGTCAATGTTCTGCGAGAAGCGCACCCCAATCTTCGGTTGTGGCAGGTAAGCGGCCATGATGACAGCGTCCTGACGGCCGTCGGTCATCTTGTGGAGGTCGTAGAGGATGCGCTTGTCGCGGTGACTGAACTCTACACCCTGAGGGAAGAACATCGGCGTATCGCAGTGAGTATCGAGTGTGAGCACATCGCGGTGGACGCGCTTGGCAATGTAGAAGTTATTTGCCTGACCCACAAGCCACTGGAAGATTTTCCTCCCTTCGTCGCCGAGCCATTCGGGATGCCACTGCACACCCATAATTGGCTTGTACTCACGGCTCTCGATGGCCTCCACGACGTTATCGGCCGCGACAGCCGTCACCCTGAAACGGGGTCCCGGTTTGCGCACGGCCTGATGGTGGAATGAGTTGACGACAATCGTGTCAGCACGGTAGATGCTGTGGAGAATGCTCCCCGCAGCAAGCTTGACAGTATGTGTCGGCTCCTGGCGCATGGCATCCTGACTGTGCTTCACGGTAGCTCCCTTCTCGTAGATGTCCTGGTCGACTTCGCCGCCAAGGGCCATAACGAGGGTCTGGATGCCCCGGCAGATACCGAGAATAGGAATCTGACGGTTGAACGCGAGCCGCGTAATGAGCAGCTCGGGGAGGTCGCGGGTGGCGTTGATGCCATGCAACTTCGCCGACGGTTCCTCCCCTGCCCACAGCGGATTGTAGTCGCCGCCACCGGTGAGAAGCAGTCCGTCGATGTGGTCAAGGGTGTTGACGATGACGTTGCGGTCGGCAACGGGAGGTATGAGCACGGGAGTGCCACCGGCCTCCACCACTTGTGTGTAGTACTTGTCGGCGAGAGTGGCACAACCATCGGCATAATTGGCGGTGATGCCGATAACCGGCTGGTGCCTGCCCTCGGGGAAAGTGTTGTAGAAGTCGGACAGTTGGTCGTCCAAATTGAATCTCATAGTCGCTCGATTACTCCTCCTGCTGTTTTATCGGCAGCCCGCGCTTAATGCTCTGCTCAAGCGAGATGAGGGTCTCGGTGCTGACAACTCCGGGGATGCCCTGCAACTGATTGTTGAGCAGGTCCATAAGCTGCTCGTTGTCCTTGGCGTAGACTTTGATGAGCATAGTGTACGGACCGGTGGTGTAATGGCACTCGACAATCTCATCGATGTGCTCAAGATGCTCAACGACCTTGCGGTACATGGAGCCGCGTTCGAGGTTTATGCCGATATAGGTACATGTGTTGTAGCCTAAGCTCTTGGGATTTACGTCGAAACTACTGCCCGTTATAACACCTATCTCAATCAGTTTCTGCACACGCTGGTGAATGGCAGCCCTGGAGACACCGCACTCTTCGGCGACGTCCTTGAACGGGATGCGCGCATTCTTCGAGAGAATGGAGAGTATCTTCTTGTCTAATCTGTCGATTTTATCCATTTAATATAATTTTTGGTAAGTTTGTCGCATATTGGTTTGCAATCCGAAAGCAAAATTACAGATATTTACTCAAACGTGCAACTCAAAGACAAAAAAAATGCGCCAAGGAGGCGCATTTAATTTATTTATGTCAATGATATTGACAAAGTTCGGTCCAATCAGTGCTTTTTAGCAGCCACTTTCTTAGGTGCTTTCTTCACTACTGGCTTTGCTGGTACCTTTTTTGCATTCTTGGCAGCAGCATTTGCATTCTTTGCAGCGGTCTTGGCGTCAACAGCAAGCGACTCGTCGTTCTTCTCCTGGATGCCTTTGAGCTCCATGGTGAAGATGAGAGTAGAGTACGGAGCGATGTCGCGGCCGGCACCACGCTCGCCATAAGCGAGGTTGTAAGGGATGTAGAGCTCCCACTTCGAGCCCACGGGCATCATCGTCAGAGCTTCCTGCCAGCCCTTGATAAGGTTCTGCGGCGTGAAGATATCGGTCTTCGATCCGTGGTGCTTGCTTGTCGCGTCGAAGACGGTACCGTCGATAGTGCGGCCCTCATAGACCACTTCGACCTTGTCGGAGAGCTTAGGAATGGCTCCGTCGCCCTTCTTGATGATGCGGTACTGGAGGCCAGAAGGCAGGGTGACGACACCCGGTTTCGTCTTGTTGGCGGCGAGGAAGTCCTCTCCCTTCTTCTTGTTCAGGCTGTCGGCGCGGTTCTTGTAGGCCGTTCTCTGGTCGGCAAAGACCTTCTCAGCCTTGCTCAGCGTGTAGTGAGTGGTATCGTTTGTCAGCGATGCGAGGAATCCGTTGAACACCATTTCCTCGTTGAGGGAGTCCGAACCGATTGTGAACTCCTTCTGAAGTCCCGGCAACATGCGGCTGATAACCATCTGAGCAATCTGCTCACCGGCGTGGAATCCTTTCTGATTAGGGTCCTTACGCTTTGCCACGGCATCCTTGAAACCGGCTATAACGTTCGGCATGTCGGCATCGGCAATGTCAAAATTCTGGTGCAGGAACGGCATCAGACCGTTCGTGAGAGCCATTCCCGATACGTAGCTCAGGCTGTCGTTGGCTGTTTTCAGTACCACCTTCTGCTCTGTAGCAGGGGCGGTCTTCTTGTCTTTCTTGTTGTCCTTGGCACTGACAGTGCCAAAAGAGGCACTCGCCAGGATAGCGAGCGCCAATAATATGGTTTTTCTCATTTTAATGAGTGTTTAAGAAACGTTGTTTCTTTCGTCCGATTATCTCACAGGCATCTGCTGTGGAGCACCCTGAGCCTGCGGATTCTTCTCAACGCTGAGGAGGGTAATGGTGAAGTGGAGTGCAGAGTAAGGCTTGATAGGACCCTTATCCTGAGCACCGTAAGCGGCATCGTAAGGAATATAAACCTCCCATGTGGCACCTTCCTTCATGTGTGTGAGGGCGAGCGTCCAGCCCGGAATCATGCCCGATACCGGCATTTCGGCGTTGTCGCGCTTGTCGAAAGTCTTGCCGTCAGGGGTCTGACCGTTGTAGTTAACCTTTGTCATATCCTGTACGGTAGGAGTCTTTCCGGTTCCGGCTTTCACCTCTTTATAATATACGCCGTTGCCCAACGACTTCACTCCCGGCATCTTGGCTACCTTGGCCATATATGCATCGCTCTTCTTCTTGTTGGCTCCATAAGCCTTCTCGAAGTAGTGCTCCTGCACCAGTTGTGCGTTACGCTGGAACACTTCCTGTGCTCTCTGCGGCGTCATGGCACCAGCCTTGTGCTTCATGCCGGCCTTGAGGCCCTCCATGAACTTATCCATAGGCAGAGTCTTTGTAGAGTCGTTGGCGAAGAGTTGTGGGTATATGACCTGCTTGAAGCGCATGCTCTCGCTGACACCGATGGCAAGACCCTTGTTGTAAGCGTCCTTATCCTTGTCGCCGGCACTCTGGACACCATCCTTTACACCTTTGAGGAACTCATCGATGTTGGTGGAATCGACACCTATCTGCTGGAGAGCCATCTGCATCTGCTGACTTTCCATGACACCCATTGCGTAAGCCAGAGAGTCCTCTTCCTTCTGCGAGCCTGCATCCGACTTCTTGTTTGAATTGCCACAGCTTGTGAATGTTGCAGCCACGGCGATAGCCATACCGGCTACCAATGCGATTTTTTTCATTTGCTTGTCTATTGTTATATCGTTGTATTTCGTTGTCGTGTCGCTTTACTTCACCTTGTGGAGCTCAACGTCGAAGATGAGAGCAGCGTAAGGCGGGATATCCCGTCCGGCGCCACGCTCACCATAAGCGAGGTTGTAAGGGATGAAGAAGCGGTACTTGGCACCCTCCTGCATGAGCTGCAGACCCTCGGTCCATCCTGCGATAACCTGGTTGAGGGGGAATGTGGCGTGCTCGCCGCGACGGTAGCTGCTGTCGAAAACCTTTCCGTTGATGAGCGTTCCCTCGTAGTCGCACTCCACGGTGTCGGTGGCCGACGGCCGCTTTCCGTTGCCCTCGCGGAGGACAGTGTACTGTAGACCGGACGGCAGGGTGACGACCCCCTCCTTCTTTCCGTTCTCGGCCAGGAAGTTCTCGCCCTCAGCTTTTGCTGCTGCCGACTTTACCTTTTCCTGTTCCACGAAGAACTGGTTTACTATCTGCTGTGCTTCCTCGTCGCTGACGGCAGGTTCCTTGCCGCTGAGAGCATCCTTGATTGACTGCGCGAAGTCGTCAACGTTGATGTTCTTCGCTCCTAATTGTGAAAGCTGGCGGCCAATGCCCAGGCCAAGGGAGTAACTTAATTTGTCCATTGATGATGTTGAATGTAGTTTTTATGCTATCTGTACAATTTAACGTGCAAAGGTAATTAATTTCTGAAAACAAAGCATTGTTATTCCAATAATTTTTCTTAATTTTGCCAGTGTTATTGAGATATGTAAAGCAGAAAGGGAAATAAAGTATGAAGAAGATTGTTTTTCTTACCGGAGCCGGAATGTCGGTCGAAAGCGGATTCAAGACATTCCGCGGCAACGATGGTCTGTGGGAGAACTATCCCGTGGAGCAGGTGGCAAGCCATGAGGGTTGGGAACAGGACCCGACGCTGGTTACAAACTTCTACAACATGCTGCGCAAGAAGCTCTACGCCGCCCAGCCCAATGAGGGTCACAAGATTATTGCGGCCCTGGAGAAGGAATACAACGTGACGGTCATCACCCAGAACGTCGACAACCTGCACGAGAAAGCGGGCTCCACGCACGTCATACACCTCCACGGCGAGCTGACGAAGGTATGCTCGAGCCGTGAGCCCTACGACCCGCAGTACATCGAGGAGCTCGGTCCCGACAACTCGCAGGTGGCTCCCGGCACTAAGGCCGGCGACGGATCGCTGCTGCGGCCGTTCATTGTCTTCTTCGGCGAGAGCGTTCCCATGCTTGAGCCGGCGGCCCGTGAGGTCGAGGATGCCGACATCTTCGTTGTCATAGGCACATCGCTGAACGTCTATCCGGCAGCCAGTCTGCTATACTATACCAAGCCGGGGACACCGACATTCCTCATCGACCCCAATGCCGTCAGCACCGAGGCCCGTAACATCACGTACATACGCAAAGGTGCCAGCGAGGGAATGAAGGAACTCGCCGAGATGCTGCCGAAACTCTGAACCGCCAAGAAACCATCACGAAATGACCCATCCTCTCTGGAACGACGAATACTGGCTGTTGCTGCTGCAACTGTACCTGAAGAAGCCTGTGGGCATGAAGCCTTTCTACTCGCGACAACTTGTCGACCTGAGCTTAGAGACCCATGTGCCCCCACGCTATCTCTACAACCAGATGTTCCGCCTGCGCCACAGCGACTCGCCGCTGCTCCACCTGCTGTGGGAGACCTACGGCAAGCAGCCGAAGAAGTTGGCTGACGACGTGAAAAAGCTGAAGAGGATGAAGGGATTCGGCAAGTCGGAGAAATTCTACGACGGCGTTGAGATTAAGGAGACCTTCGAGAAGGACTTCCGTCCGCTGCCACAGAACAAGCAACTGAAGCCCGTGATGCTCATAATGATTCTCGACCTCTACTTCCGGCTGACCCCGATAACGATGAGCCCGGAGACTCCAGAGGTGCGCCAGCTGGCCAAACTCATGCACATCACACCGCAGCTCGTCGCCGATGTCATGGATGTCTTCCAGTTCTGCGACCCCTATCTCAACCGCGACGACATGATAATCAATCCCCTTCTCCTCCCTTGTCAGGAGATATGGAACCGCTATGGCAACGACAACCCGGAGACTCTCTCGGCTCTTGCCGCCCAGCTGCGCGACTACTTCAAGTGATTGTCGTAGCCGGTTTCGTCATTTGAGATAATGGATAACATCGGTCCGATAAATACGAATTATCTTTACACGATTTCAATACATACCATTTTGGCTTGCGAAACGGCCCGTTTCAGCGTCTAAAACGGGCCGTTTGGCATTGCAAAACAGGCCGTTTCGCAACGCAAAATGGCATGTTTTGTAATCCATTGATAATCAGACAACTACAAAGGCGGTATCAAAGTGTATGTCGTTTGAAATACTTTTACATTCCGACACCCATATTATTAATATCTTATATAATATATAGGCACAAAAAAATCCGGCTCACAAATACGTTGCTGCATATTCGTGAGCCGGACGTTATCGTTTCTCCGTCGTGAAGAAAACGGTGCCCTGTCGGTTGATTTTCAATCCTCCGGGCGGCTGATTTACTTCACTGTGATGAGATAGTAGTTCTTCTTTCCACGCTGAACGAGGAGATACTTGCCGTCGATAAGGTCGTCGGCGGTCACCGGACGGTCGAAGGCGGTCACCTTCTCCTTGTTCAGGCTGACTCCGTTGCCCTTGACGAGCTTTCTCATCTCACTCTTACTTGGGAATATCTGCCATCCTTCGCGACAGAACACCTCTACAGCCGGCTGTCCGAGCTGGTCCTTAGGCAGGTCGTAGTGGGGCACGTCCTTGAAGACATCGTTAAGGGTAGCCTCATCGAGTTTGGCGAGCTGGTCCTTCGTTGCCTTACCGAAGAGGATGTTCGATGCGGCGATAGCCATGTCGAGATCCTCCTTCGAGTGGACGAGCGTCGTCACCTCGTCGGCCAGACGGTGCTGCAGAACGCGTCGGCCCGGGTCCTGCTTGTGCTCCTCGATGAGTCCTTCGATGGTGTCCTTGTCGAGGTCGGTGAATATCTTTATGTAGCGCTCGGCATCAGCGTCGGTCACGTTGAGCCAGAACTGATAGAAAGCATACGGTGTGGTGCGGTTGCGGTCGAGCCATACATTGCCGCTCTCGGTCTTGCCGAATTTCTTTCCGTCGGCCTTGGTGATGAGCGGACAGGTGAGGCAGAAAGCCTCGTTGTCGTTGCCGAGGGTGCGGCGGATGAGCTCTGTTCCGGTGGTCATGTTTCCCCACTGGTCGTTGCCGCCCATCTGCATCCTCACGCCCTTATGCTCGTAGAGGTAGAGGAAGTCGTAGCCCTGGAGCAGCTGATAGGTGAACTCGGTAAACGAGAGTCCGTCGCGGGCCACTCCGTTGAGTCGCTGCTGTACGCTCTCCTTGGCCATCATGTAGTTGACGGTGATGTGCTTACCGATGTCACGAACGAAGTCGAGGAACTTATAGTCCTTCATCCAGTCGTAGTTGTTGACCATCTCAGCCTTGTTTGGTTCCGTACCGTCGAAGTCGAGGAACTTCGAAACCTGCTTCTTTATGGCCTCCTGGTTATGATATAAGGTGTCGGAGTCGAGGAGATTTCTCTCCTGGCTCTTTCCCGACGGGTCGCCAATCATTCCCGTCGCTCCGCCTACGAGCAGATAAGGCTTGTGGCCGCAGCGCTGGAAGTGGCGCAACATCATTATTCCGCAGAGGTGTCCGATGTGAAGCGAGTCGGCAGTAGGGTCGGTGCCGAGGTAAGCCGAGGTGAGGTTCTTCATGAGATATTCCTCCGTTCCTGGCATGATTTGCGCAAGCATTCCTCGCCATCTCAGTTCTTCAACAAAGTTTTTCATTTTCAGTTGATTGTTTATTTTTATTCGTATATCCCCGCCGGAGCATTGTTTCGCGGTCGGGACTGTTATTGGGGCGCCTCACGATGAGGACAACTTACGGCACCGGGTCGTATCCGCTGCCACCCCATGGGTTGCATCTAAGTATCCGCCATATAGCGAGCAGGAGGCCTTTTATGGGTCCGTGCTTTAGTATGGCCTGCCTTGCGTATTCCGAGCAGGTCGGTGTGAACCGGCATGACGGGGGCGTGTAGGGCGTGATAAACTTCTGATAGAACACTATCGGCTGCACCAACAGCCACGCCAGGGCATGCCATAAAGCTTTCAGCACCTTCATATCTTCTCGCTGAGTCGTGTGAGCAGTCCTGAAACCTTGGCCTCGACATCGGCCGAGGAGTGCAGTTTGTCGTCGAGCCAGATAAAGGCCATGACGACTGTGCGGTCGAAATGCTCGTGCGCTTTCAGTGCGCCGACGACCGTCAGCTTATGATGCCGGTATGCGTCGCGCACCTGCCGCTTGACCCTGTTGCGCTTGACGGCACGCTTGAAGCACCGCTTCGGCACCGAGACGAGGACCTGCGTCTGCGGCTCGAGGTCGATACGGTCCTTCACCATATACACCATCCGTAGCGGAAAGGCCGTCATTGCCCGGCTCTTTCCGCCATCGAAGAGCGTGTCGATGAGCGTCCGGCTCTTTAACCGCTCTTCCTTAGGTAGTGTGAATGTACGTTCTGTCAACGTGGGTGAATCATTATTGAGTATTGCCGCGGTCGGCGGCATCACCGTTTACTGACGGTTACTTCTCCTCCTTCAGATAGTTCTCCAAGGCCATTGCCATCGACGGGAATTCCTTCGACGGTGCCTGGAGGTCGAGACGGAGACCCTGGGCGTCGATCTCGCGGGCCGTAGCAGGTCCGAAGGCAGCTATCTTGATGTCGCCCTGCTTAAAGTCAGGGAAGTTCTTCAGGAGCGCACGGACACCCGTCGGACTGAAGAAGACGAGCATGTCGTAGTCGAAATTCTTCTTCTCCTCATCGGTGAAGTCGTTGCTGACGGTGCGGTACATGACGCACTCTTTGTGCTTCAGATGCTTCGAGTCGAGGAGATTCTTCACGTCATCGTTATGAACCGAGCTCAGCGGGACAAGGTATTTCTCGGTCTTGTGCTTCACCATTGTAGGCAGGAGGTCGTCAATCTTTCCTGTCTTTCCGAAGAACACCTTCCGCTTGCGGTACTGGACGAACTTCTGTATGTAGAGTGCTATGGTTTCGATGGAGCAGAAATACTTCATATCCTCGGGAATGGTGATGCGCATTTCCTTGGCTAAGTTGAAGTAGTTGTTAATTGCATGTCGCGAAGTGAATACTACAGCTGAGTAGTCGAGCAAGTTGATTTTCTGCTGACGGAATTCCTTCGCGGATATTCCCTCAACCTTGAAGAAAGGACGGAAGTCGAGCTCTACGCCGAACTCCTTGGCGATGTCGAAATAAGGTGATTTCTCACTGCTCGGCTTTGGTTGGGAAATAAGAATCTTTTTAACCATTTCTGTCTTAAAAATTTACCTTCAAATTGTTTCCTGTGATAAGCAAAATGCCTGCTAAAGCAAGAAGCGGCATCAGTTCAAGGGCACAAAAGTACAAAATATTCTGGACAATTCCGCCGTTGTGTTTGAAAAAGATTGTATTGCACTTGTAAAATGAAAGCAATTTAACTATTATTACTAATATTGCCCCATAAATCACTGCTGTTTGCAGTGACAGTGCAAAGTAAACCTCAAGCAACAGTGCCGGGAAGAAGAGTACGCCCTCTATGGCTGTGAGGAAGAGCCAGGCCTTAGCCCATTGGTCATTTTTTTTCGCATTAAAGAACACCCATCCCACGACGTGGTAGCTAATCTTCTTTACCACGAAATATGCCATGAAGATGGCCGTAAAAATCGCTATGACCTTCAGCTGCGACATCTGTGAGTAGTCGTTGTGGAGCCCGAAGTGGGAGAAGATGTAGTAGAAGATGCCCATGGTGAGTGCCGTCTGGACGACGAGGAAGGCCTGGACGTTTATCTCATAGTCGGTTTCGGTCATGTCGGCCACGCTCCTCGGCACGTAGAAAAAGTTCTTTATCTGCCTGACAATGAACGTTCTGGACACCGAAATGGCGAGCATGCCGAGGATGAAACATCCCAACAGCAGCGAGGTGATGGTGTTGTCGCTGCTGACAGCGTACGGAACGTTGTCGCCGAGGATACCCTCCTCCTTCACCGACAGCGACAGTCGCAGCGTGTCGGTGTCGTTGCGGACGAAGGTAACGTGCGTAGCGTCGAAGCCCTTCAGCGGGTTCACCTTCGGTATTCCTACGGGTCGTACGGTATATGTGCTGTCTGGCATTATTTCCTTTCTTTCCTTTCCGGGCACAGCAGTGCCGTGCCCGCGGTTGTTTCCTTACAGTCCGAAAGCCTCCTTGAGGCGCTCCACCTGGTCGAGTTTCTCCCATGTAAAGAGCTCCACCTTCATCTTCTTTGTCTCGTGGTAGCGGCTTGTGAATTCTTTCTCTACTATCTCGTTCTTCCGTCCCATGTGTCCGTAGGCCGCAGTCTCCAAATACATTGGCTGACGGAGCTTGAGAGTCTTCTCGATAGCCTTTGGACGAAGGTCGAACATCGTCTTTATCTTTTCGGCAATCTCACCGTCGCTCATTGCCACATGGCTGCGTCCGTAGGTGTTGACATACACACTGACGGGCTCAGCAACGCCGATGGCGTAGGCGAGCTGGACGAGAACCTCATCGCTGATGCCTGCCGCAACCATGTTCTTAGCTATATAGCGCGCAGCGTAGGCAGCCGAACGGTCCACCTTCGAGGAGTCTTTTCCCGAAAAGGCACCGCCACCGTGGGCACCGCGTCCGCCGTAGGTATCGACGATAATCTTCCGTCCGGTGAGTCCGGTGTCGCCGTGAGGGCCTCCAATGACGAACTTTCCCGTCGGATTGACGAGGTATTTGATGTCGTCGTTGAACAGGCTGAGCACCTTCGGCGAATGAATCTGCTCTTTAACCTTGGGAATCAGGATGTTAACAACGTCGTGAGTGATAATCTCTCGCATCGTATTGTCGTCGGCAAAGTCGTCGTGCTGCGTCGACACAACGATAGTATCGATGCGCTGGGGTATATTGTCGTCGCTGTATTCCACCGTCACCTGGCTCTTGGCATCGGGGCGGAGATATTTCATAACCTTTCCCTCCTTGCGTATCTGAGCCAGAGTCCGCATGATGAGATGTGCCAGGTCGATGGTCACCGGCATATAGTTCTCAGTCTCGTTGCATGCATATCCGAACATCATTCCCTGGTCGCCGGCACCCTGATTGTCGTCGTCGCCGTTGTCGACACCACGGTTGATGTCGTCGCTCTGCTCGTGGATGGCCGTCAGGATGCCGCATGAATTGCCGTCGAACTGATAGTCGGCCTTCGTGTAGCCAATCTTGTTAATTGTCTGACGGGCAATATTTTGCAGGTCGATATACTCCGTTGAGCGCACCTCACCCATGATAATGACCTGCCCCGTGGTGTTGAACGTCTCAATGGCACAACGGGCGTTGGGATCGTAAGCGAGGAACTGGTCGAGCAATGCGTCGGAAATCTGGTCAGCAACTTTATCGGGATGTCCCTCCGAAACTGACTCTGAGGAGAATAAATAAGACATATACGCTTGTGATTAATTGTCCTTATAAACTTTTTGGGGTACAAAGGTAGTAAAAAAAAGTAGGAAGGCCGTAAGTTAAAAGGGTAAAAAAGAATAAAATGCTGAAATATATTATATAAATGTGTCTGGCAGCCACCAGCAGAGCCCAGAAACCTTATTCCGTTCGCAGTTTATCTCCTCCGATGCGGGCAACTATCTTGCATAAAAGAGATTAACTACACTCAAGAAAAATATTAACTACGCCCTAAGTATTCGGAGCAGTCCACATGGACACTTGAGAAGTAGCCCTCAGGGCCGTCAAATCGACCTCAGCAGCAAGAATAATCCTCAATCAGGCCTGACTACGGTCGCAATGCAGGGCTGTGATTAAGGATTATTCTTACTATTGGATTAGCATAAAAGCCGAAGAAACTTTCTTGATTTCAACAGATTATATAGCCTGAGTGCCGTCGTTGCTATATATATAATGTATAGCTCCACCGTCCTTCGGACTCGGAAATACCGTCAGCCGCGGAGGGAGGTCATGAGGCGACGGGCAAACTCCCAGATGACGATGCCGGCCGTAACGCTGACGTTGAGGGAGTGCTTTGTGCCGAACTGCGGTATCTCGAGGCATGCGTCGCTCATGTCGACGATGTCCTGGCGCACCCCTTTCACCTCGTTGCCGAAGACGACAGCCACACCGCCGTGGCCGTCGGCACCGGGAATGGTCACCTCATCGAGGCGGTTGAGCTTCACGCTGTGGTCCACCTGCTCCACGCTCCACACGCTGTAGCCGCGCTCGCGGAGGGCGGCGACGCAGTCGGCGGTATCCTTATAATACGTCCAGTCGACGCTGTCCTCACCTCCGAGAGCCGTTTTGTGAATCTCGGCGCTTGGCGGTGTGGCCGTGATACCGCAGAGGCACACCCTCTCGATGCGGAAAGCATCGCCCGTACGGAACACGCTGCCGACGTTATACGCCGACCGCACATCGTCGAGGACGACCACAAGGGGAATCTTCCGCGAGGCCTTGAACTCGCCGACGGTGAGCCGCGACATCTCTATCGTGCGCAGCTTATGCATTGTCCTCCTTGGCTTTATAGGCTATGGCGTAGTTCTTGATTTGCTTCACCATCGAGAGCAGACCGTTGGAGCGTGTCGGCGAGAGATGCTGGCGCAGTCCAATCTTGTCGATAAAGTACAGGTCGGCATCGAGAATCTCCTGCGGCGTATGTCCGGAGAGCACCTGTATGAGCAGGGCAATGATTCCCTTGGTGATGAGGGCGTCGCTGTCGGCGGTAAAGATGAGTTGTCCGTCGACATAATCGCACTGCAGCCACACGCGGCTCTGGCATCCATCGATGAGGTTGGAGTCGTTTTTGTACTTCTCGTCCAGCTCACTGAGGTCGTTGCCGAGGTCAATGAGCATCTGGTATTTGTCCATCCAATCGGTGAGGTCGGCAAATTCTTCTATGACCTCATCCTGAGCTTCGTTTATTGTCATTGTCGTATATTGAATTGTTAAGGAGCCCGCGGCTCCATCACTTAATTGTTGCCTTCTACCTTTACGCGCTTAAAAACCTTGTCGTTGGGGCGCACCTTTCCCTCGACGGGCACCGACACACGGATGTGCTGGGGCGCATGCGTCACGGGGCCGTTGTCGTCGTGAATCTCCGTAGCGGTGACATACATCACTCCCGTGGTAGGACCGGTGATGAGCAGACGGTCGCCAAGACTGAAATCGGAGGCCTCGACGGCAATCTCAGCCACGTTGAGACGGCTGAAATACTTCGTCACCTTACCGATGAGCACCTTCTTCTCCGTGGCCATCGAGCCGTAGTTCTTGTTCCATTCGCCGAGCGTCTGACCCTGATAGTAGCCGTCCCAGAATCCACGGTTGAAGACGGTGGCGAGCCGCTTGTCCCATTCGTCCTTCTTGGCCTCGGTGAACGTGCCCTCGAGCACGCTCTTTATGGCCTCCTTATAGCATGTGACGACGGTGTAGACATATTCTGGTCCACGGGCCCGACCCTCAATCTTGAACACCCTCACGCCTGCATCCATCATGCGGTCGATGAAGCGTATGGTCTTCAAGTCCTTAGGACTCATGATGTACTTGTTGTCGATGTCGAGCTGATTGCCCGTCTCGTTGTCGGTGACGGTGTACGACCGACGGCATATCTGCACACACTCGCCGCGGTTGGCAGAGCGGTTGGCGGCATGCAGACTCATATAGCACTTGCCCGACACAGCCATGCACAGGGCACCGTGGCAGAACATCTCGATTCTCATGAGCTCACCCTTAGGACCGCGCACGTCGCCGTCGACGATCTCCAGGTGAATCTTCTTCACCTGGTCCATGTTCAGCTCGCGGGCCAGGACGCTCACGTCGGCAAAGCGGCTGTAGAACTTCAGGGCCTCGATATTGGAGATGTTCAGCTGCGTCGACAGATGGACCTCGAGGCCAATCTCATTGCAATAGGCCATGACGGCAACGTCGGAGGCGATGATTGCCGACACACCGGCCTCGCGGGCCGCATCGAGAATCTCGCGCATGTCGGCGAGGTCGTTGTCGTAGATGATGGTGTTCACCGTGAGATAGGATTTAATCCCATGGTCGCGACAGACGGATGCAATCTCCTTCAAGTCGCTGATGTCGAAGTGGTTGGCCGAGTGCGACCGCATATTCAGCTTGCCGACACCGAAGTATATCGAATCGGCGCCGGCCTGGATGGCTGCCGAGAGCGACTCACGGGAGCCGACAGGTGCCATTATCTCAAAATCGTTCAGTTTTGCATTCATGGGTGCAAAGGTAACGATAATAATTGAGAATTGAAAATTGGCGGTTGGGATTACATAAATATTCGGGATATTTTTTGTAATTTTGCAACTGCTACACGGGAGCCGCTGAGTCCCCGCGCTGTCATGAACGGAACGGCACGGGCGCAGATTCCCGACGAAAGCAAAAATCAATACGCGATGATGAAGAAGGCAATAGCCATACTCTGTACATGCATGATAATCGCCGGCTGCGGACGGAAGCAGCCGGAGCGGAAAGCCGCCGGTGAGCGTTTCACCAACGACGTGGTACTGAAGACCACTCCTGTGAAGGACCAGGGCCACAGCGACCTGTGCTGGGCCTACGCCATGTTGGCCACGATGGAGACCGAGCACCTCATGCAGGGCGACTCGGTGAACCTCAGTGCCGACTACGTGGCGCGCAAGTTCATCGAGGAGCAGGCCAGCCGACTCTTCATCACCCGCCGCGGAACGGTCAGCCTGCGGGGCATGGCACCGATGCTCATCCACCTTATCGGCATCTACGGCCTCGACCACTACGATGCCTTCCACGCCGACAGCACCACCGACTACCACGTCGTCTGCCGCAAAGTGCAGGAGATGGCCAAGGGCGGACTGTCGCTGCGGCAGTTCGACAACCGCCTCTCGGCACTCCTCGACCGCGACATCCACACCTGCATACCGCGCGTCTACATGCTCGGAGCGGTATATACGCCACTGGAGTTTGCCCACAGCGTATGCCGCGACAATGAATATCAGGCCTTCACGAGCTTCACTCATCATCCCTTCGGACAGCCGTTCATCCTCGAGGTGCCCGACAACCGATTCTCCGACGCGTTCATGAACGTGCCCATCGACTCGCTCGTGAGCATCATCGTCAGGAACATCCGCCACGGACATCCCGTGTGCTGGGAGGGCGACATCAGCGAACCGGGATTCGCGTTCCAGAACGGTGTGGCCACCCTCGACGACAATCCCGGCGACGATGTGCAGGACGAGAGGCAGCGGGAGTTTGAGAATCATCTCACCACCGACGACCACTGCATGGAGATTATGGGTCTGGCCCACGACAGCAAGGGCCAGCCTTTCTTCATCATGAAGAACAGCTGGGGCACCGACAACCCCTATCATGGATTCATGTATGTAAGCGTCGACTACGTCAAGATGAAGACAATATGCATCGTGGCACCCACGGGACTGTAACCGCCACATCGGAATCAGATTCTCAACCCGCCTAAACAACATTTCCGTCGTAACCGCCCAATAACATTTCAGATACCGGACGAGAGAGCCGGAATGGAGCGGAAACAATCGGCAGGAACCGGTTTGATGATGTAAAGATAATTCAAACTCAACGCGTTTTCCACCCGTCTTTGTTATCCTTTGATTATCAACGACTTACAAAGTGAGTCATTTTGCATTGCGAAACGGCCCATTTCAGGACGCAAAACGGCCCATTTCGCAAGATGAAACGGGCCGTTTTGCAAGCCAAAATGATATGTATTGGAATCGTGTAAGGATTTTTCGTATTAATAACCGGTTCCTTCCGATTACGGGAGAGCATCGCTGTCATCATTGCGGACAGGGCTCGCCCACACACTACAGTTGGCCGGACGACGGCCCCACACCACAAGGGCGTGGGGCTCGGAGGGGGCGGCATCAGAATCCTATCCCCTCATTTGAGCCACTGCCGCCGCCCAGCGTTCCGAGCTGCTGGCCTGGCTGCTGGCGCTCGTTGAACTCGCTCGACTTGTTTGCACCCGCTTTCTGGAACTGACGCTTGGTGTTTCCGAAGTTCCACGTGACCGTCAGACCGACGCTGCGCATGTCGACACCAATGTTCTGACGCTGGTAGTAGTCGTTGTTGAAGCTCTCGCTGTTCATCTTCAGACGGCTGCTCAGCGGCGAGACAAACATCACCGATATGTTGAGTTTGTCCTTGATGACATCCTTCGAGAGCGTGGTGAAGAGCATGCTCATATCGCCCGACAGACTCTGGAGGTTAATCTCCTTGGTGCGTGCGAACATGCCGAGGCTCCACTTCACGTCCCACCAAAGTGTCTGCTGGAAGTTGACGAAGGCACTGGTGTTCCATCCGCTGTTGTGATAGGCTAACTGGCGCGAGCGCATGTCGCCGTAGCCCACCTGCACATTACCCATGAGACGGGTCTTGAGCGTCGGCGACCAGTTGGCGAAGATGCTGAGATTGGTGCGGCGCGTCCTTACAATGTTGCCGTAAGTGGTATTGAAGATGTCGCCGTCCATGAAGCTGTACTGGTAAATCTGGTTGTCGCAGAAGCTCTGGTTGACCGTGGCGTTGATGACAAACTTCGGTGTGAAGTAGTTGAATACGACATTGATGTTATGGGTTTTCTCCACGTCGAGGTCGGGATTACCATAGGTGAGCGAGGTCGGATTGGACCGGTCGCGGTACGGATTGAGGTAGCTGATGCCCGGACGCGATATGCGCATGGCATAGGAAGCTCCGAGATTTGTCGTCGGGGCGATACTCCACGTGAGGCTGCCGGTGGGAACGAAGTTGCCGTAGTGGCGGCTGAAGTCGTCGCCGGCGCCATGGACGAACTTCACTTTCTCCCACGACTGCTCGTAGCGTGCGCCGAGGCGTGTGGAGAATTTGCCGAGGGTGCCGGTATATTCGGCGTAGCCCGCGAGGATGTTCACGTCGTTCTTATATTCCGAACTGTTGTCGGCATTGTAGACATCCTCCCCGTTGACGACGTTGAAGTAGCGCGAGTCGCTGTGGTTGGCGCGCGAGGTGAATTTTGTTCCGGCGCTGAGCTTGTGGTTGTCGTTGCCGAGGGGTGTCACGTAGTCGATCTGGCCGATATGCTCGGTGCCGCGGCTGTGGACGTCGGAGTAGAGGTCGTTGAACGACATCGGCATCTGGCCGTTGCCTGCGGCCTGCGCGTCGGCAGTGGCCGTAGGCGATACGGTGGTGCCGGTGCTGAACCAGTCGTAGACGGTGCGGGTGGAATTGTGCGACGGCGCATTGTTGAACATATAGGTAAAGACTATATTGCTCGTCCGCTTGGCGTTGAGGAAGCGCTGGTAGTCGGCGCTGACGTCGATTGAGGAGTTGCGCTGCTTCATATCGAACTGGTTGGTATAGGAGAATCCGTTGCCGAAGACGCCGCCGCTGAGGGTGGTCAGCGGGTGGCCGGTATTCTTCAGCTCGAAGTGGTTGCCGCCGACGGTGACGTCGACTTGGTTGGCAGAGTCGATCTCATAACCGAGGCTGACATTCATCATCGAGAACGGCACACGCGACTTGCTGTCCTGATAGTAGTGCATGTTGTAGGCGCTGCCGTTGCTGCCCGAGGCCCCAGCCGAGCCGTAGGTGGTGCGGAGGAAGTCGACGGAGGTCTTCATCGGGAACGGATTGTTGTGGAAGACATTGGCACTGTAGGTTAGCTTGCCCTGCTGTCCGCTGACAAACGTGCTGGCGTTCCAGTTGTTGTTCGTGGCACTGACGCGCACTGAGCCGTTGTAGCCGTTAAGACTCGACGCGCCGCCGCCCTTGCCGCCACCGTCGGCCATGATGATATTGAGTATGCCGCCAGTGCCCTCGGCATCGTATTTCGCTCCGGGGTTGGTCTCCACCTCTATCGACTTCACCGACGAGGCGGGCATCGACTTGAAAATCTGCGACGGGTTCGACGAGAACATTATGCTCGGTTTGCCGTTGACGTACACCTTGAACGAGCTCGAACCCATTACTGAAATGTTGTCCTGACCGTCGACGGTGACCATCGGAACCTTGCGGAGCATGTCGAGAACGGTCTGCGACTTCGAGTCGACATCGCTCTGGACGTCGTATGTTGTCTTGTCGGTGGTCATCTTCACAAGGGGTTTCTGGGCCACCACCTCGACGCCCTGGAGCTGGCGGGTGTCGTCCTCGACGTATAATGTGCCGAGGTTGATGGTCTTCTGACCCTCAAGCATCAGCTGTCGGACGATGGTCTTGCGGCCCACACTGCTGATGACGATGGTGTAGCGGCCGCGGCCCGTGACCTTCTGGAGGATATTGCCGTCGGCATCGGTCACCGACATGGCATCGGCAGAGCCTTTGGTGCTCGTGCCTTTATACACCCTGACAGTGGCGTAGGGCTCGCCCTCGTGAGTGACAGAGTCCTGGAGCACTCCTTTGACAATGGTGGTCTGGGCCGTTGCTACGGTGCAAACGAACATCAGCAGCATGGTCATAATTCTGGTTATAAGCCTCATCTTAATGATAGTATTTATGTTTTATTCTTTAATGTGTAGGGGGCGCGGCGGGTCTCATCGTATGGAAATGACGCGCCGGATGGCAATTTTCTACCTCCCGGCAGACCACGATGCCGTTATCCTTTGAAGCCAAACAGCTTGGCATCCGACGGAACAGAGGGCCGCCAATCAGCTTTCTACAGTTGCAACAACGTAGCTCTCAAATCATTAGCTCAGGCCGTTTCGACCACAAAGGTATAACTATAAATCAATTCCCGCAAGCATTTCACTTATTTTTAGAGTCACGGAGAGGTGCCTCACGCAAGCTTTTCAACCGTTTTTGGAGCCACGGCAGCATTCTTCGGAACACCCCTGCATTGCCCTCGACAGGAGGTATTGTCTGACATCGGGCCACGAATAATATACTCCTGCGGCCGTTCTACCGTTGTCGGCAGCGGCACGGGAGCGCGGTTTCCGGGGCAGGGTGTAGGGACGGATGGGCAGGGTGGCCTCCTCCTCGTTGAGCAGAACCTTCACGAGGACGGGCTTATCAGATTTTCCGTCGGTGGGTTTATAGAACACGAACTGCACGTTGCAGCCCATGGGATAGATGTTGGTGTTTATCCATTTCAGGGCCTCGAGGCTGTCGAGGTCGGCAGTCTGGACTCCATAGCCGTCGATGTCGAGCAAGCATACCAACGGCAGCACCACCGACTCGTGGCCGAAGCGCATTGTGGCATTAGGGTGGCTGAGACGCAGGCAGGAGTCGGCCTCATCGACAATATTGCGGACGAGGAGCCGCTGGGCCCACGGCATGCGGCCTTCGCTGACAGCCGACGCACCATAGTTGAGGTACCACCACACATTCGTCTGCTGCCACAGATGGTACAGTTCGTCGGTGGTGAAGAGGTTGTAGAGGTCGATTTTATCGCCAATCTCGGAGTTCTGGGCTATCGTGGCGAGATGGAAGAGGTCGGCGGCAAGTACGTCAGCCGAGCTTATCGTGTCGGCATAAGTGGCGTTATTGAACAGCCGATGCATGAGAGGACGGTTGTCGACGTGGGCCGAAACCCAGTCGGAATAGGCCTTGCGAACCTCCTCCGACTTGCGAAGGCGCTGAACCATAGTGTCTTTATAGTTGTTCATGTAGTACATGTCGTGCTCCGAGGCATCGCAGTCTATCTTCAGCCTGCTGTTGTAGCGCAGCAACTCCTGGAGCTCATTCTCCATCGAGAGGATGCAACGGATAACTACCGTCGAGCGGGCTTGTATCGTCGTGGTGGTGTCGGCAAAGATTTCGGGGAACCGGTGCTCCATTCTATAGGCTATCTGACGGTGCTGCAAGGCTCCGAGATGTGTCAGCTCACCATAGCGGTTGAGGGCTTCGGCAGCCATGGCACGTGCGGAGGCCAGTGCCGAACGGCCTTTGGCGGTGAGCATACCGAGCGAGTCGGCATGAGCAAGGATGGCTACCGGACGGCTGTACTGACGGGGATCGATGAGGAAACGGGAACCGTGACGGCCGTAGTGCGACATGTAGAAGGGACGGTAGCCGGCCGGCGACGGTGCCAACGGGCCTTTAGGAGACGGATAGACGGAGTAGTTGCTGGCCGACTTACGGGGGTTCTGGGCTATCACGCTGCGGTACGATTGACCATTGGCGGTCATAACCGTCAGCGCGAGGGACAGGAGAAGAAATAAGTGTTTCATATTTTTGTCGTTCGTTTTGTCTGTTCGTGAATAATGTTTTCTTCGGATGCAAAGGTAGAAAATAAACAAAACCCATGCAAATAAATGGGATGTATTGAACTCATCAGGGGTAAAATAACTGCTGAGGGATGAGAGTCAGCCACTTGGGACGAATCTCCCAGCCACCGGACTTATCGTGTAATGCACCGTCGTCAGTATTTAATAATGGTTCCGTTTTGTCCGACAAAGATAATATTATCCCCCTACATAAAAGTCTACAGACACATTAAAAAATTATTAAATTGTACTGGTCGAAATCATTTTCGATATGTTAAATATTGGCATTTTCTTGCAATCGCCTTCAAAATTGTGTATCTTTGTATGCTTATACCCACATTTATTGTAATGAAGAAGTTATTTATTGAGACTTACGGGTGTCAGATGAACGTTGCCGACTCGGAGGTTGTAGCCAGCATTATGCAGATGGCAGGATACGAACCCACCGACAACGAGACCGACGCTGACGCCATTTTCCTTAATACCTGCTCCGTCAGGGACAACGCAGAAAACAAGATTTATCATCGCCTCGACCAGCTCAACGCCATGAGGACGAAGGGCGACGACGAGAAGAGAGGCGGCAGCGCGCCGCGGCCCATCCTCGGCGTTCTCGGCTGTATGGCCGAAAGGGTCAAGGACGACCTCATAAAGAACCATCATGCCAACCTCGTTTGTGGTCCCGACGCCTACCTCAACCTGCCGGAAATGATTGCCCAGGTGGAGAACGGAACACCGGCAGTAGACGTCGTCCTGTCGACAACGGAGACCTACCGCAACATCATCCCGACGCGGATAGGCGGAAACCGGGTCAGCGGATTCGTGAGTATAATGCGCGGATGCAACAATTTCTGCCACTACTGCATAGTGCCTTACACAAGGGGCAGGGAGCGGTCGCGCGACGTCGAGAGCATTCTCGCTGAGGTGCGCGACCTCCACGACCGCGGATATAAGGAGGTTACGCTCCTCGGACAGAACGTCAACTCCTACGGTCTGCTCCCCAACGGCAAGCGGCCGGACAATGGTGTCATCGTCGAAGAGGAGAACGGCACCGAGGTACACGTCTGCTCGTTCGCCAATCTGCTCCGCACCGTGGCCGAGGCCGTTCCCGATATGAGGGTGAGGTTCACCACTTCGAACCCTGAGGACATGTCGGAGGATATTCTCCACGCCATTGCCGACGAGCCGAACCTTTGCCATCATATCCACTTCCCGGCCCAGAGCGGCTCGAATAAGGTGCTGCACGACATGAACCGGAAGTATACCCGCGAGGATTATCTGCGGAAAGTCGATGCCATTCGCCGCATAATACCCGACTGCGGGCTCACTACGGACATCTTCGTCGGCTATCATGACGAGACCGAGGAGGACTTTGAGCAGACAATATCGCTCGTCAGGGAGGTCGGTTTCGACTCGGCCTTCATGTTCAAATACTCCGAGCGCCCCGGCACCTACGCCGCCAAGCACCTCCCCGACAATGTCAGCGAGGAGGAGAAGATATGCCGTCTGAACAAGCTAATACACATTCAGACAGCCATTTCGGCCGAACGCAACAAGCAGGACGAGGGCAAGGAGTTCGACGTTCTCATCGAACGGTTCAGCAAGCGCGACCGCAACCAGCTCATGGGACGCACCCAGCAGAACAAGGCCGTAATCATTGACAAGGGCTGTCACCACATCGGCGAGACCGTAAGGGTGCGCATCACCGGCTCGACGAGTGCCACGCTCTTCGGCGAGGTAGTAGACGAAAAATAATAACGAGAAAAAAACAACGATGAAAGAATTCCTTCAAGTTCTACGCAGATTTGTACCGCCATATAAGAAGTATATCGTTCTGACAATAGTGTTCAACCTGTTGTCGGCACTGCTGAACATCTTCTCGTTCGCCACTCTCATCCCAATCCTGAAGATACTCTTCAAGACTGACGGTGGGGCAAGGGTCACACACCTCATGGCATTGGGCTCGGCCGACATCAAGGATGTTATCTCCAACAACGCCAACTACTACGTCCAGCAGGTTATCGATGCCGTCGGCGCCAGCAACACACTGCTCATCATCGGTGCGCTGTTGGCCTTCGCTACATTCCTCAAGACCGGGGCCTACTTCCTGAGTGCCGCCGCCCTCATTCCGGTACGGACGGGGGTGGTGCGCGATATACGCGATCAGCTGTACCGGAAGATAACATCCCTGCACCTCGGATTCTTCTCAGAGGAGCGCAAGGGCGACATCATTGCGCGCATGACTGGTGACGTTCAGGAAATCGACAGTTCCATAATGGCATCGTTGGAGATGCTCTTCAAGAACCCGATACTTATCATTATATACTTCGGAACGCTCATCTTCGTATCGTGGCAGCTGACACTTTTCACCCTTATCTTTGTCCCAATATTCGGGTGGTTCATGGGTTTCGTAGGCCGAAAGCTAAAGGCGCAGTCGATAAAAGCGCAGTCGCTGTGGAGCGATACGATGAGTCAGGTGGAGGAAACTCTTGGCGGTCTGCGCGTCATCAAGGCCTTCACTGCCGAGAAAAAGATGAACGAACGATTCAATAAGATCAACACCGAATACCGCGACGACCTCACTCGTGTCAACACAAGGCAGGCCTTGGCCCACCCTATGAGCGAATTCCTTGGTACAGTGATGATTATCGTGGTCCTGTGGTTTGGCGGTACGCTCGTCCTCAGGTCCAATCCGGTCATCACCGGACCCACGTTTATCTATTATCTCGTTATCCTATACAGCATCATCAACCCGCTGAAGGACTTCTCCAAGGCCAGCTACAATATCCCGAAGGGGCTTGCCTCTATGGAGCGCGTGGACAAAATTCTCAAAGCCGAGACCGAGATCACCGAGCGCCCCGACCCTGTCAGCATCGACAGTTTTGAGCATGAGATAGAGTTCCGCAACGTTTCCTTCGCCTACAACGACAGCAAAAACGACAACGGTGAGCCGCACTGGGTGCTCCGCGACATCAATCTGCGGATACCTAAGGGAAAAACCGTGGCACTCGTAGGACAGAGCGGAGGCGGCAAGTCGACCCTCGTCGACCTCATTCCCCGGTACTACGACATACAGAAAGGTGAGATTCTGATAGACGGAATAAACATCCGCGACCTGCGAATCCATGACCTACGCAGTCTCATCGGCAACGTCAACCAGGAAGCAATCCTCTTCAACGACACCTTCTACAATAACATTACCTTCGGCGTGGAGAACGCAACGAAGGAGGAAGTCGTCAGAGCGGCGAAGATAGCCAATGCCTACGACTTCATCATGGAGTCGGAGAAAGGATTCGACACAAACATCGGCGACCGTGGCGGACGACTCTCCGGCGGTCAGCGCCAGCGCATATCGATAGCCCGGGCCATCCTCAAAAACCCGCCGATTCTTATCCTCGACGAAGCCACATCGGCCCTCGACACTGAGAGTGAGCGCCTCGTGCAGGACGCTCTCTACAAACTCATGAAGACACGCACCACCGTTGCCATTGCCCACAGGCTCTCGACAATCAAGAACAGCGACGAGATATGTGTCCTGCACGAGGGAAGAATAGTGGAGCGCGGTACCCACGACGAGCTCATGGCACTCGGAGGATACTACAAAAAACTCCACGACATGCAAGAATAAGGACTAAAGAGAAGAAGGAGAAACTCCACAACATGCAAGGTAAGGGTTAAAAAAAGAGAATGGAAAACTCCACAACATGCAAGAATAAGGACTAAAGAAGAGAAGGAAAATGGTGTACAGGATATTTTATGTCATAAGTCTGCTGCCTTTCAGGCTGCTGTATTGTCTGTCGGATGTGGTAGCTTTCATCGCTTACTACATCGTCAGATACCGACGGAAGATAGTCCGCGGCAACCTCGTGACATCGTTTCCGGAGAAGAGCGAGAAAGAGATTAAGGACATAGAGCGGCGTTTCTACCGCTGGTTCTGCGACTACTTCGTCGAAGCCGTCAAGCTCCTGAGTATCAGCGAGGACGAGCTCAACCGCCGTTTCACCATCACCAACAGCGACGAGATAAGGGAATGCTTCAGTCAGGGGCAGAACGTTGCGGCCATCCTCGGCCACTACTGCAACTGGGAGTGGCTCTCGTGCGTTGGCAAGGACCTGCCCAGCGACTCGATGGTGGGCCTCATCTACCACCCGCTCTACAACAAAGCCTTCGACGATCTCTTCCGTCGCATCCGCTCACATGAGGCCAACGCCGTACCGGTACCGAAGAAAGACATCCTCCGACAGCTCGTTACCTGCCGTCGGGAGGGACGGATGAACATCTTCGGATATATCAGCGACCAGCTCCCGAAGTGGGAGAACATCCATCTGTGGCTGCCCTTCCTCAATCACGACACCCCCGTTTTCACCGGTGGCGAGCTCATCATGCGCAAGATGAACAATGCCGTCTACTACGCTGAGCTAACCCGTCAGCGCCGCGGCTACTACTCGCTGACATACCGTCTCATCACCAAGAATCCGGCATCACTGCCCGAATATGAGATTACGCGCCGCTTCTTCAAAATGCTCGAGGCCACTATCCGCCGAGAACCGGCATACTATCTGTGGTCGCACAACCGCTGGAAGCGCACCCACGAGGAGTTCAACCGCCGCTTTGAGGTTGTCAACGGGAAGGTGATACCGAGGAAAGAAACCGCCGAAAAGCAATAACCCACACCACGACACCATGCCACAGACAATAACGATAAACCCGAAATACGAGCCACTGCGCGACTTTCTCACCGCCATTCCCACCGTCTTCGACCACGAAGGCTCCGAGATCTACCATCTGCGGAACGTTATCAAGGTGATAAAAGCCCCCGACGGCACACTCATCAACGTCAAGCGCTACCACGTTCCCCACGGCATCAACCGCATAGTGTACTCCTCCGGACTGCGCAAACCGAAGGGACAGCGCGCCTTCAGCTATGCTCCGCTGCTCTTAGCCAAGGGCATCGTCACCCCGGAACCCATCGCCCTCATCGAGGAACGCAACGCCCTTGGATTCCTCGGCTACAGCTATTTCGTCAGCCAGCAGATGGACTGGGGCCACACCTACTACGACTTCGGCAACGCAAAGGAGGGCGAATACGAGGAGGCCGCAGCAGCCTTAGGTCGTTATGCCGCCGACATGCACTCGAAGGATGTGCTCCACAAGGACTTCACACCGGGCAACGTGCTGTGGAAGGAGGACGCCGACGGCTATCATCTCGCCATCGTCGACATCAACAGGATGCACTTCGGACCGGTGGCAATGAAGGAGGGACTGCTCAATCTGCGTAAGTTCTGGGGACCGAAAGCCTTCACCGAGATTGTCGTCCGCACCTATGCCGACTGCCGCCACTATGATGCCGCAAAGGCCTTAGCCATTGTCATGCCGGCAAGAGCGAAGTTCTGGACGAGCTACCGAAAGCGTCACGAGGTGCCGTTCCGTCTCGAACTGTAATAGAAAGAGTCGCGGAAAAACAGCCCATCCCATCTGTCAGAAATCATTGTTCCGTCCCTTATAATAAGAGAAAGAGACCCACGCCAACCACAATTTGTGACTGACGTGGGTCTCTTTTTTTTGTTTTCATCCGTCGGAAATATCCCTTCTGACGGACAATACGGCCTCTTCAGCCCCACAAAACCGTCAGCGGTACATGCCAAGAATTCTGAATTTCACCCAGAAGAGGGCGTGCTTCAAAGCCAGTTCGATGCGCCGGCCGAACCGCCGCTTGCGCCAGCTGCCGTAGATACAGTGCACACCGTAGGCGTCGGCGGCAACCTTGAAACGCTTGCTCGGGGTGAGAAGTCGCGAGGGATAGACCGTCAGACCATCGAGGTGCTGCTCGGTATCCTCGTTGCGGTAGCCGAAATACTTCTCCGCGACATCGGCCATGATGTAAGGCGAGATAACCTCCTCATAGTCAGAGGTATTGTAATGGTCGAACACCCGCTTGCAGAACTCGTTGCCCTTGCTGCCGATGAAGAACGCTGCCTGGAGCGCACTATGGCCATCATGGTCGGGGAAGAACTCATTGAACGTCACGCAGCCCTCGTCGACAATGATATCGTCGAACCTCCGGCGGAGGAAGATGTCGCTGTCCATGTACACACCACCCTCCTTCCACACGGCATAGAAGCGGACAGCATCGGCGGCATAAGCCCACCGGTGGCACCGCAGAGCCTCATCGATGAACGGACAGCCGATGGAGCGGGCAGCATCGGCGTCCCACAAGCGAATCTTATAGTCGGGCAGAAGGTGCCGCCACGTGTTCAGACAGGCCTGAATTTCCACAGGATAAGGGTCGTCGCTGAACCAGCATAAATGGATTATCTTTGGGGTCATATATTCTTTTTGTCGACAAAATCAGCTTTTTTATCATATAAATACAAGAAAATTCGTAATTTTGTATTCTACAATCAACCAACCCCTATAATTCATCAACGAAAATGAAAGTTACAGCTGTCGTCGTCACTTACAACCGTCTTGAACTGCTCAAGAAGAGTATAGCCGCCCTGCGGTCACAGAAGAGCCTCACCGACATCATCGTTGTCGACAACGGAGCCACCGACGGCACCCGCCAGTGGCTCGACACCGAGGCCGCGGGTCCCGACCTACGGGTCATCCACCAGGAGAACGTGGGAGGCTCAGGTGGTTTCCACACCGGCATCAAGGAGGCCTACAACGGTGGCGCCGACTGGATATGGTGCATGGACGACGACGTATTCCCGCGTCCCGACTGTCTCAGCCGGCTGCTCCTCCACACCACCGATGAGCGCACAGGCATCCTCGCGCCACGCCGACTGCTCGACGGCGAGGTGTTCTCGCATGAGTTCTGCCACTTCAACTTCGCCAATCCCTTGGCATCGATGCATGGAAAGAAGCTGCGCCAGAAGACCTTCGCCGACAGGGCCCAGGACCCCGCGACGGCCATAGCCATTGTGGGCTGCGACTTCGAGGGACCGCTCATCAGCCGACGGGTGGTCGAGACTATCGGACTGCCCAACCGCGACCTGTTCATCTTCTGCGACGATACCGACTACTGTCTGAGGGCTCACCTTGCAGGTTTCAGCCTTTATTATATTCCCGCGGCACTCATGGACAAGCATAAGTTCTTCTCTTCCGACACGTGGACGACGCGCAACCAGAAGAAGAAATGGAAGCGCTACTATCAGCTGCGCAACGAAACCTACATGAGTCACCACTACGGACAGAACTGGGGCGTACGCCACCTGCGCGGTTTCGTCATGCTTCTTGGCTACTGGATTCCGGCCCTTCTCTCCATGCCGTTCACCAACGCGTGGACGATGAGCGACCTGCCCGTGCTGTGGAGAGCCTACCGCGATGGCATTGAGGAGAAGTTAGGAAAGAGATGAACGGCCGCTACACATATATTATATAAGCTTACACTGAAAGCACAACCGCCCTCAGAGCAATCATTCCGGTTCTTTCCCGACGGCGAAAAGGAAAGGAAATAAATCACTCACGAAACCGACTGCGAGACCCTTGGAAACCGTTTCGTGTTGTTGAAATATATTTACACCATTACAATACATACCGTTTTGCGTTCTAAAACGGCCCGTTTCAGGACGCGAAACGGTCCGTTTTGGCTTGCAAAACGGACCGTTTTAGAACGCGAAAAGGCATGTTTCTCTACACGTCTGATTATCAATCAGTTGCAAGAGTGAACCAAACGGCGCAACTGAATGAAATATTATTACATTTAAAACACCTCTCCCCAACCCTATATACTCTCCGAAATCGGTGAGCCGCTTGGTGCCTTCGCGGTCGGAAATGCCGTACATTACGAAGGCGACACGCAGGTTTTGGAGCAACGCTAAGGCTGTAATCATAATTTCCGGCTTACGCTTGGCTCTGTCGTCAAGTGTAAGTCGCATTATTCCTAAGGCTGTGACAAACAGTTTAAAATAGAGCGTTCATGTCCAGCGACGCTGCAACCTCGTAGGAGTGGGCGTTTTCATTCAGGCCATAGGTTGTAATCATTGTCAGCTGTATGGCCTTCTTGAGTCCCGTCTCCTGTTCGAAATCGGTAATACGGTTGCGGAGCTTCTCCTCCTCGTTGGCGTCTATCGTGTACTTGCCCCGACTGTATTTGATCTCACAGAGGTTCACGATGTCATCCGCCCTTTCGATAATCAGGTCCACTTGTGCAGCCGGTTTGCTTTGCTTGCTGCGCCAGGAGTAATATTCCGTGCGTATTCCAGCGATACCGAGTGCCTGTTTTATCTGTTGGACATGCGCCATACAGAGCCGCTCGTAGGCCAGACCATACCAGTTGTTCTGCTTAGGCGTGTTCAACGAATTCGACCAATAGTGGCTGTCGGTGGAGTGCAGTCGACAGAAATCGTTGTAGAATCTTACATAGAAGTCAGTCAGCTGATAGATGCCATTGTTGGAGTTGATCTTTTTCTCGCGCACATTATATTTCCTCAGAAAGTCGCAGTTCTCTAAGTTTGTCAGCATTTTCGACAGATTGCCACCGCTTTCCTTTCCCAGTTTGGAGCTTATCTCCTTGCGCGTCAGTCCGCTTTTGTTGTCCGTCAGCAGACGTATAATGTCCTTATAAGGCTGCGGATTGCGAAAGAGAGAACTGAACAACCGTTCATACTCGCCGGCCAACTCGGCATCATCCGAAAAGAACAAGCGGTCGACATTCGCCGGCAGCCCCAACTTATTGTCGAGCAGACTCAGATAATAAGGAACACCACCGAGTATCATATAGGTCTGGCATATAGTGAGACGGTTCCAGTGAAAATCATTGGCTTTGAGGTATTCCTCCGTCTCGTGCAAAGTGAAAGGATGAAGGTGTATCTCGTGCGTGATACGGTTGTGGAGACCGCCGTGACTGTCAATGATATTGTCCACCATCCATGTCGTAGCCGAGCCGCAAACAATCAGTTTTATGTTTTTCTGTCGGCTTGCCCACCCGTTCCAGAAGAGGTCGAGCGCAGGGACGAAACCCGACTTTGGCGTGTCGAGACACGGCATCTCGTCGATGAAAACAAGCACTTGCTGCTGATTGCCGCGTGCCGTGATCACCTCTCTCAGGGCCGAAAACGCTTCTATCCAGTTTGCCGGGCGTTTTCCCGTGTAGCCGCTCTGTGTGAGGGACAATGCGAAGCTGGTGAGCTGCATGGCTGAATCGCCGTTGATGACGCCGGTCATGTCAAAGTCAAGCCTGTCGCCCAACGTCTCTGTCACGAGAAACGTCTTACCGATGCGCCGCCGTCCGTAAATGGCAATGAACTCAGAGCGATTGCTCTCTATGTACAGCTTCAATAGCTGTTTCTCCTTTTCTCTTCCTATCAGTCCACTCATATATAGCTCTTTTTACTGAGGCAAAAATACATAAAAAAACCGATATTACCAAGCCAAAAGCCTCAATTTTTGCTCCTTTTGGCTCACTTATAACTTATTAGTGAGCCAAAAAGCGAAATTTTTATGGCTTTTGGCTCGATAATAGGCAGGTTAGAAGCCGTCCGGTCGGTCGTAAGACCGAATCTCTGTGGCGTTAGCTTGTTTTGAAGGTTTTCCTTTGTGTCAGCGCCAAGATCCTACGAAGGTGAATCTGCCATTTGTGGGTTGAGGGCGGTGAGAGGCCCAGCCTCTCACAAGCCATCAAACCACAAATGGCAAAGAGCGAAAGCTCTTGGCGCTGACACAAAGGGTTTTATTGGTTTTGGTTTCAGTTTATGGTTGTCTATTTAACCGTTCTTCGTTCAATGGGATTACACTGCCAATGCGTCGCCCCAAATCATCATAGATAAACCATAATGAGCTGATAATCAGGATAGAAATTTATGTCTTGATGAAAAGTGATGAAGTTAAGTGCACCTGAATGAAATAATATTGCATTTGAAACATCACTCCCCCTACCCTATATACTCGCCAAAATCGGTTAGCCGCATGTCGCCTTTGCGCTCGAAAGTGTCGTGCATGGCGAAGGCAGCGCGCAGGTTGTGGGGCGTATGCCCTTTCTCGGCGATGCGCAGATACTCCCTGAGCAGAGGCCGGTAGTCGGGGTGGGCGCAGTTCTCTATTATCTCATGGGCACGATGCAGAGGGCCCTTGCCGCGGAGGTCGGCAACGCCCTGTTCGGTGACGATGACGTCGACATCGTGCTCCGTGGAGTCGATATGCGAGCAGAACGGCACGATGGCCGAAATTTTTCCGTCCTTGGCCGTCGACGGTGTGGTGAATATCGACACGTAGCCGTTGCGCTCATAATCGCACGAGCCGCCGATACCGTTCATCAGTCGCGAGGCGCAGATGTGGCTGGAGTTCTCGTTGCCGTAGATATCGCATTCGATGGCCGTATTGATGGCGATGCTCCCGAGGCGGCGTATGACCTCCGGCGAGTTGGCAATCTCGCTCTGCCTGATGACGAGGTGCTTGGCAAAGAAGTCGATATTGTCGTAGACGTGGTGCAGGGCCTCATTGGTGACTGTCATGGCCGTTGCCGACGCCGCCTTGACGAGACCGCGCTCGATGAGGTCGATGGCCGCATCCTGGACCACCTCCGAATAAACCTCGAAACTCGGAATGTGATGGTTCTTGCCCATAGCGGCCAAGACGGCGTTGCCCGTGGCCCCCACACCGCTCTGGATGGGCAGGAACTGCGGTGGTATGCGACCGGCCTTCATGTCGGCAACGAGGAACTCGGCAACGTTGTTGCCCATCTGCTCCGTCGTGGGGGTAAGAGCCTTGAACTGACGGGCCTCCTCGGGGATGTTGCACTCGACGACACAAACTATCTTCTTAGGGTCGATGGATACGTAGTCCTTGCCAATCCTGTCGAGAACGTGGATAATGGGTATTGGCTGACGGCCGAAACCGCACTCGCCGGGTTCAAAAGTGTCGTGGAGCATGCGCGAGAGCGGACTGTGGAAGTGGTTGAGCTCGATAATGATGCGGCGGGCCAGCCGGGCTGCCGTAGTGGCGATGCCACCGGCCGACGTCAGCGACAAGCGGCACTCGTCGGTACCCTCGACGATGTCGGAGGCCTCGATGATAAGCCAGTCCATAGTGCCGTAGACACCATGGCGCAGGCGCTCAGCCATGTGGCCGAGGTGCATGTCCTCATATTCTATCTCCTCAAGGTTGACATGCTCACGGAAATCCTTGTTCGTCGAGAACGGAGCCCGGAATTTTATGGCATGGGCCAACGCCATGTCGCCCTCGATGCTCTGACAACTCGATGCGCCGGAGAAGATTCCGACCTTGAAGGGGTGGCCGGCCTCATGCTCGCGGACGGCACGTTTCGACAACTCGCGGAACACAGCCTTTGGGTCGCCGTTGGGTGTGAATCCACCTATGGCTATGTTGTCACCGTCGTGAATAAGTTCTGCGGCCTCCGAGGCCGTCATCCTTGTGTATGCCATAATGATTGAATATTAATACAGGTTAAACAAGCAATTTATGCAAAGGTAGTAATAAATATCTGAAGTAGCTTACTGTTAAGCCATTTATTTTAGTGATTTATTGCAAAATGGAATTTTATTCATTCCATTTGCAATAATCACTCTGCCGGCACGCCTCGGCCGACGGTTATTTCCTCTCCATTCCTCTTGACAGCCACATCATGAGGAAGTAGAACCCAACGCCGGTGATGAGTCCGGCGATGGCGTCGATGAGGTAGTGAGCCTGGATATAAACTGTGGCGCAGCAGAGGAAGATATAGAAAGGAAGGTAAACGAAGAACAGACGGCGGTTGCCGCTATGCCAGGCGAGGAGCATGCAGATGGTGCTCACCCCGACATGGCTGCTGGGGAAGGCGGCTGTGGGACGCTCGCCGGCTGCCTTGGCATCCTCGACAAACTGATAGAACACACCGTCGGTATAGCCCGGCGAGGGCAGGCTCGCGGTGTGGGTGAGGAAGTAGTCGTGGACGTTGGGGAACACTCCCTCGGCTATCGTTTTCAGTCCTACGGCATGATAGTAGAACGTGGGACCGACAACGGGGAGGAATATATATATAAGGTAGTAGACGAAGAACGAGGCGAGGATGACGAAGGTGGCGCGCTCAAACTCGCGATAGCGGAAAGCAAAATAGAACATGGCCGTCACCGCTATCATGAAGTAGTAGGAGCCATAGCCCATGTCGAAGAGCTCACTGGCTACGTGACTCGGCAGCACCTGCGAGAAGAGCAGTGCCGGCTGACAGCCGAAGAGCTGTTGCTCCCACTGCGCAAAGAGGTGGTCGAGATTCGGAAACAAGCGGTTGAAGTCGTAGGTCTCGGGGTACCATAAGCCTAACAGTGCGAGCTGAACGACCCCGCGGATGCCGAGCATCAGGCGGCAGGGCACAAGGCGATAGACGCCCCACAGGGCAAGGGTCATAGCCAAGAATCGCACACGGGCCATGAGTATGGCCGACGGGTCGGACATGCGGGTATAGAGAAAAAGGACGAGAAGGGTTGTCAACGCGGCGTAGGCGATGGCCACTTTCTCGAAGACCATCAGACCGCCGAGGGGTTTCTTCTCTATGGCGAAGAGGTCCTTGAGACCTGCCACGGTCAGCAGACTGGTATTATCTTTCTTTGTCATTGATTCGTTTTGGTTATTTTCCTATGGAGGAAAGGATTTTGCAGGGAACGACAACGGCTCCGGTGCGGCCCTCAGAGCCACCCGTTGGCCTTATACCAGGCCACGGTGTCGGCGACGCCACGGCTGAGGTCCCACTGCGGGTCGAAGCCTAACTCCTTGCGCGCAAGGGTGATATCGCACCGCCAGTTGCGCTGTTTGAGAATATTATACTTGTCGTTGTTGAGCACTATCATGCGGCCGGTGATGTGGCCGATGATGTCGCCGACAGCCGTGATTACGCGCAGCAACCAGCAGGGAGCGGTGATGCGAACCCACCACGGACGGCCGAGGGCCTCGTGGACGAGGTCGCTGAAGGTGCTGCTCTGGTAGACGCTGCCGTCGCTGAGGAAGTAGGCATGACCGGTGACACCGTGGTCGAGGGCCTCAAAAACGGCCTGGACGACATCGCCGACATATACGAAGGTGATGTCCTGACGCTTGAAACCAACGGCAAAATCGGTGTGGCCCTTGATGCTTTTCATCATCACGTAGTAGTCCTTCTCGCGCGGACCGTAGACGCCGGTGGGCCGGAGGATGACGTAGGGGAAGGCCGACGGCAGCGAGGCGAGGTAGCGCTCGGCCTCGAGTTTGCTGCGGCCGTAGGCGGTGTTAGGGCGTGGGGTGTCGGTGGGTTCAATCTCAGTGTAGGGCTGCTGCTCGCGGATGGCCCCGAAGACGCTCAGCGACGACATGTAGACAAAGTGCTCCAAGGGCATGTGAAGGCTCATCAAGGCCTCTACAAGATTCTTTGTGCCGTAGGTGTTGACACGGAAGAAATCGTCGCTGCGAAGGGCTTTCGTCACTCCTGCGGCATGGACGACATAGTCGAACTGGTGGCCCTCGAGCTCACGGCGCAGCGACGCCACGTCCTGAAGGTTGAGTTCGATGAAGTGGATGCGGCTGTCGGTGAGGTACTTTCGCGACGACGTAGAGCGGACGGCGGCCCACGTCTCCATGCCAAGGCGCAGGGCCTCCTCGACGATAAACGAGCCAATAAAGCCCGATGCACCCGTAATTAATATTTTTTTCATCAAGATTTAATCTGTTTTGCTTGCAAAGGTACAAACTTTTTTGTTACTTTGCCTACAGAATCATTACATTAATGATTTCGGCGACGATTGTTGTACAATTCGTCTTATTTTATTAACATTGTGGATATTACTACTATGGCAAAAGGAAATGGAAACGGCAGACGCCTCACTAAAAAGCAAATGGCTGAAAAGCTCACGGCTTTCTTCCAGACGCAACCAGGCGAGACGTTCAGCTTCAAGCAGATATTCAAGGCCCTGCATCTCACTACACACCCGCAGAAGATGCTCGCCATCGACACCATGGACGAGATGGCATGGGACGACTTCCTGGCCAAGGTCGGCGACAACGCCTACCGGCTGAACACTAAAGGACAGGTCCAGGAGGGTACTTTCATCAGAAAATCGAACGGAAAGAATACTTTCCAGCCCGACGACGGCGGCACTCCAATCTTCGTGTCGGAACGCAACTCGATGTCGGCACTCAACGGCGACAGGGTGAGGGTGCAGATAATGGCCCGGCGGCAGAAGCACATCAAGGAGGCAATGGTGACGGAAATTCTTCAGCGAAAGAAGGATACATTCGTCGGACGACTGCGTGTCGACCGCGACATCGCATTCCTCGTGACGCAGGAGAACCTCTTCGTACACGATATTCTCATACCAAAAAAGAAACTCAAAGGAGGAAAAACCGACGACCGTGCGGTAGTGAAGATAACGCAATGGCCCGATGCCGACCACAAAAATCTTGTCGGTGAGGTCATCGACGTGCTCGGTCCTGCCGGCGACAACGACGTCGAGATGAACACTATCCTTGCCCAGTATGGTCTGCCCTACAAGTATCCTAAACGCGTGGAGGATGCCGCCGACAAGATTACAGGTGAGGTGACGAAGTCCGATCTCGACGAGAGGGAGGACTTCAGAGGCACATGGACGTGCACCATCGACCCGAAAGACGCCAAGGACTTTGACGACGCGCTGAGCATAAAGAAGCTCGACAACGGACTGTGGGAGGTCGGCGTGCACATTGCCGACGTCAGCCATTACGTCAAGGAGGGTGACATCATCGACCGTGAGGCCCAGAAGAGGGCCACAAGCATATACCTCGTCGACAGGACAATACCCATGCTGCCGGAGCATCTGTGCAACTTCGTATGCTCGCTGCGCCCTAACGAGGAGAAGCTGTGCTACAGCGCAGTGTTCAATCTCGACGAGAAAGGCGACGTAAAGGCATTCCGGCTCGTACACACCGTAATAAAATCGGACAGGAGATACGCCTACGAGGAGGTGCAGCAACTGCTTGAGGATAACGGTGTTATAGACGGAACGGGTGAGCCGGCACCGGCTCCCGGACCCGACGGATACAAGGGACAGTATGCCGAACAGCTCATCACCCTCGACCGACTCGCTAAGATGCTGAGGAAGAAACGCTTCAAAAACGGAAGCGTGAAGTTCGATACCGAGGAACTGCACTTCGACATCGACGAGAAGGGAAAGCCCATACGCTGCTACTTCAAGCGCTCGAAGGATGCCAATAAGCTCGTAGAGGAGTTCATGCTCTTAGCCAACAGAAGTGTCGCTGAGATGGTGGGAAAGGTGAAAAAAGGAAAGAAAGCCAAGACGCTGCCATACCGCATCCACGACAATCCGGACCCGCAGAAGTTCGAGAACCTGCGGGAATTCTCGGCCAAATTCGGCTACAAGCTGAAGTCGTCGAGCACGAAAGGTGCCACGGCAAGGGCTCTGAACACCCTCATGGATGAGGTTGAAGGAAAGAGGGAGGCCAAGCTGATTCAGACCATTGCCCTCAGGTCGATGATGAAAGCAAAATACTCGACCCACAATATCGGCCACTTCGGACTGGCGTTCGACTACTACACGCATTTCACATCACCTATCCGGCGCTACCCCGACACCATGGTGCACCGCCTGCTGACCAGGTATCAGAACGGCGGACGGTCGGCAAATCAGGATAAGTATGAGGAACTGTGCGAGCACTGCTCTGATATGGAGCAGGTGGCACAGAACGCTGAGCGCGACTCGACAAAGTATAAGATGGTCGAATTCATGGGCGAGCACGTTGGAGAGAAGTTCGACGCCCACATCTCTGGCATCCAGAGCTACGGCATATATGCCGAAATCGACGAGAACCACTGCGAGGGAATGATCTCCATGCGCGACCTCGGCGACGACTACTACGACTTCGACGAAAAGAACTATTGTCTCATCGGACGACGCCATCACCACTGTTATCAGCTCGGCGACCCCATAAGAATACAGGTGGCAAAGGCTAATCTCGAGAAGAAACAACTCGACTTCATCATTGCCGACGACTCTCCCGACGCTCCTACAACGAAGAAAACCGTAAGTCTCGACGACAAACGGCGCGACGACCGGAAACGGAATAAAGGCGGGAAAAAAGGCGGAAAGAGAAGAAAAAAATAGTAATGAACGTTCATAAGATAATAATTCTCGTGATGGCAATCCTGTGCGCTGCATCCGCCGGCGCACAGGATTTTCAGCGATTGAAAGGCTATTACCGTGTATATCAGACCACTGACTCGGCGCTGACATACTTCTGGGACGGCTACATGGAGATATTCGTACCTCTTGACAGCACCGACGATGCCACGTTCTGCCAGCGGAAATTCCTCGGCGAAAGGCGCAGAAAAGCCCCGAAAGCCAACGGCGACGACCTCTTCGTACAGATAAATCTGCCCAATCTTGAGGTGACACCGCTGTCGAAGAGTATCAGTGCCGACGAATATTCCACCCGCAATAACGGCGACATCTACTTCCTCAGCCATAAAGCGGGAAACATCGCGCGCACCGACTCGACGGCAACGATTGTTCTCGACGAGTTAGCGGGACGACCCGACCATAGCCTTGACATGAGCCAACTGAAGATGTACGGCGTTAAAGCGACCATGACGGGATATCAGGACTTTGAGAAACGCTCTACTGTAAACGGCAAAAACCACAACGCCATAATCTCTTTCGGCAAGCACACGGAGTATCTTGCGAGGTACCGCGGGGAGGATACAGACGAGAAAATCAGCGTTACAAGCGAGTTTTTCGTCACCGACCGGCAGATGGTCACAAGGCAACAGATGAAGAAAATAATGAAAGAGAAGAACCACATCTGGAGTTTTACCATCCCCGAGACTATCACCCCGCTACCCGAATCCATCGCATCTGCATGGCAACAGTTGGTGGAATACTGATGGAATAGGGTAAAGCAACAAGAGAATACCGGCAATAAGATGTAAAAATAATTCATATCATTTCGTCTATCGCACCGTCTTTGTACTGCATTGATTATCAGAGGGTTGCCAATACATGCCATTTTGCGTTCTAAAACGGTCCGTTTTGGGATGCAAAACGGTCCGTTTCGCAAGCTGAAACAGGCCGTTTTAGAGGCCGAAACGATAGGTTTGGGGATGGTGTAAAGATATTTCGATATTGGTTTGTTGTTGAGTTGTCTTTTCCAGGCTACAAGGATGATAGAGAAAACACTATGCTATTGGTTTATCTCTGCATCCATAGAATTCACCAAGAAACCGTAATTATTAGGGATATATAAAAGGTCGTAAGCTACACTTGCCTTGATAAGGTGGTGCTTAGGTTATTGGTTATCAGAATTTTACTACAGGTAGAACTCATCGGAAGAGTGGTGACGGCGATAAAAATCGGTCGTGACGATAGGCTGACAATGGCAATATAATGCAACATGCCGGCCGCAGAAAGCTGTGGCCGGCATGTGATTTACTTCTTGAACCGTGTTTCGTAGAGATCCTTACGGCGGTCGCGGAGGTTGCGGACGGAACCATAAGTATGGAGTTCTGAGAGCTGATTGAGGTCGACATCGGCAACGAGAATCATCTCAGTGTTAGGTGTTGCCTCTGCGCGCCGCCCGTCATACGGGAACTGGAAGTCACAAGGGGTGAACACTCCCGACTGCGCATACTGGATGTCCATATTCTGAACGCGCGGCAGATTGCCTACACTGCCGGCTATAGCCACGTAGCACTCGTTCTCGATAGCCCTGGCCTGCGCACAGATACGCACCCGGTTGTAGGCGTTCTGCGTGTCGGTCATGAAGGGAACGAAAAGGATCTGCATGCCATCGTCGGCCAAGAGTCGCGACAATTCGGGGAATTCGACATCATAGCATATAAGCACTCCGATGCGCCCGCAGTCGGTATCGAAGGTCTTTACCCTCGAGCCCTGGCTGAGACCCCAGAACTTCTGCTCATCAGGGGTGACATGAATCTTCTCATACATCTCCATGGAGCCGTCGCGCCGGCAAAGGAATCCCACATTATACAGTCCCCCGTCGTCCTTTATGAACGGCATGGAACCGGTGATAATATTAATGTTGTAGCTGATGGCGAGTTCGCGGAAGCGGTCGCGAATTTTCTCAGTGTATTGTGCCAGGGCACGTATCGACTGTGCCTCACCCATCTTATTGAACGGAGCCATGAGCGGTGCGTTGAAATATTCGGGGAAGAGGATGAAGTCGGCCTTATAGCTCGACACCGAGTCGACGAAGAATTCGGCCTGCTCCACGAGGTCGTCGATGTCCTTATAGTTTCGCATCTGCCACTGCACCAGACCTATTCTGACCGTCGGACGGCGCTCCACCTTGTTCTGTTCCTTGGGCGGCTCATAGTAGATATTGTCCCACTGGAGCAGACAAGCGCAATGGCACGACTCCTCATCGTTGGGCAGGTAGTTCCTGATAACCCTCCGGACGTGGAAGTCGTTCGACAGTTGGAAATTGAGAACGGGGTCGTAAATCTCCCTTGAGCGCACCTTCTCGATGTACTCTTTCGGGCGCATCTTGTCGGCATACTTATGATAATTAGGTATACGACCGCCGAACATTATAGCCTTGAGGTTCAGTTTCTCGCAGAGTTCCTTCCGGTATTCATACATCCGTCGGCCAAGGCGCAGTCCGCGGTAGTCGGGATGGATGAACACCTCTATGCCGTAGAGGATGTTTCCGTCGGGCTCATGGGTGTTAAACGTCTCGTTGCCAGTGACCTGAGCGTATGTGTGGTCGCCCTTGACCATATTGTAGTCGACGATGATGCTGAGCGCGCAGCCCACAATTTTGTCGTCGGCGATGATGACCACCTGCCCTTCCGGGAAGATGGTTATGAGCTTCTTTATCTGCTCGTGGGTCCAGAATACATCGCTGTCGCCGTATATGCGCCGGAACGATTTAGCCAATTGGTCGTAATCCTCCATCCTTAAATTACGGAGGGTTACCTTATTTATCTGTTTAACTTGGGACATATAATGGATGAATGATAATCTATTTGAGATGCCTCTCCACGGCCTCTGCAATCATCTCCGGTGTTATCTGCCGCATGCAAGCAAAGTCGCCGCGGCGGCAAGTCTTGTTTCCATATACCGAGCAGGGCCGGCATGGCAAGTCGACACCGATGCTGTCGCTGTCGTCCTGATGCCATGGCTGGAATCCCGCAAAGGGGTGTGTGGCTCCCCAGACGCTGACAACCTTGCATCCTGCCACCGCTGCGAGATGCATATTTCCGCTGTCCATCGACAGCATCACGTCGAGATGGCTCATGAGGATAAGCTCGTTGGCAAGTCCGCCGAGCACTTTCGAGGCATTGGTGCACTGGTCGTACTTGGCGCACCATTGGTCGAAGTGCATCATTTCGCCCTCTCCGCCGCCGAAGAAGAATATCCGGCAGTCGGGATGAGCATTGATTATAAGCCGAATTACGGCCTCCATCATCTCCACGGGATATACTTTCCACTGGTGGGCGGCAAACGGAGCCAGTCCTATCCACTTCTGTCCTGAAGGCTTCGTGGTGCCGATAAGCGCCGGGAATGCCGCCATATCGCCCTTCCCCTCGCCGAAGATGCTTGTGAAGTCGAGCTTTACGGGATAACCCAATTTGGCAAGAACATCACTGTAGTTGTCGAAAGACGTGGGCAGCTGTTTCCTTACCTTATTACTATAGTCGCACAACCGCCGTTTCTCAGCCCTGTGCTTGTCGATGTGCTCCACCTTTACATGGTCGGTGAGACTGACGTTGAACCGTGTTCTGACATACTTTGTACGCAGCACATCGTGGAAATCGGCGACGGCAGTGAAGTTCTTCGCCATCAGCCGCCGGTAGAGCTTGTTGAGTCCGTGCACCCCCTTGTACTCGCCATCGATGTCGGCCTCCATGAAGAAGAGGTTCGGCGCGAGGTTCTCAAAGAGCGGCCTCGCAAAGGGACGGCTGAGGACCGTAAATCTCACATCAGGGTACTGCTTTGCCGCCGACACCACTACTGGCACGGTCATAGCCACATCGCCTATTGCCGACAGTCGTATTATGAGAACGTGCTGGGTCACTTTTTGTACAATACAGGGTTAGTAGCCGGGTCGTTGTACATCTTCATCTGTCTGTAGACTTTCATGTATTTCCTTCCGGCCTTGATGTCATCAAGCAGCTGGTCGATGGCCGTCGAGAGGTCCTTCTGCTGTTCTATGAGCACGGCGAGCTTGTCCTTGCACCGTGCTATGTGCTCCGGCGTAGCGTCGGTACGCTCTGTCTGCTCCCGCATGTGATAGATTTTCAGTGCAAGGATGCTCAGTCGGTCGATAGCCCACGCAGGACTCTCCGTGTTGATGGTAGCGTCGGGCAGCGGCGTAACGTCAGAGAAGAGCTGACGGAAGTACGAGTCGATCTGCTCCACGAGGTCGGTGCGGTCCTGATTGCTGCGGTCTATGCGGTGCTTGAGGTTCATACCATCGACCGGATTGATGTGCGGGTCACGGATGAGATCCTCATAGTGCCACTGCACCGTGTCAATCCAGCACTTCAGATAGAGGCGGTTCTCGATGGAATCGCGGTCGTACGGATTGCTGATAGGTGTGTCGACATCGTCCTTCACGTGGTAGTCACGGATGGCCTGATTGAAAATCTCATTGCAATGTTCAGTGAATGACATCTTATTATTGTTTAATTCTTTATTATTGTATGCTGATTTCCGATTCATTTCGATACATCATGCAAAAATACGAAATTTTAAACGTGATTCCAAATAAAAGACTGTTTTTTTCGTTTCGAATACCACAAAATTCTTCCATCAACAGTGTGATAATACGCATCTTACACTGTTTTTCGGTGAAAAAATTGCACAATGGTATATCATTTGTGCATTGAAAAATAAGTTTTCTTTAAAATTATTTGCACACTCGGATAAAAATTTGTTCCTTTGCACCCGATTTTGGAAATAGAAAACAATTATAACATCTTAAAAAGAAAACAATTATGTCAGAAATTGAAGCAAAAGTAAAAGACATTATCGTCGACAAACTTGGTGTTGACGAGGCAGAGGTAAAGCCTGAGGCAAGTTTCACCAACGACCTGGGAGCCGATTCTCTGGACACCGTAGAGCTCATCATGGAGTTCGAGAAGCAGTTCGGCATTTCAATCCCTGACGACAAGGCTGAGAAGATTGCCACTGTCGGTGACGCCATCAAGTATATCGAGGAGAACGCAAAGTAATCAATTTCCTCAATAGTTGATTTAAGAAATGTTGGGTGTTGGAAGCCGATAGAGCGTTCAGCGCCCAACATTTTTGAGTTTTATAATATGCTGTGACGGCCGCCGATGGTTGTCCAGCAGTCCCAAAAGCACAATAAATGGAATTAAATAGAGTAGTAGTAACAGGCCTCGGCGCTGTCACACCACTTGGCCTTAATGTCGAAGAGACATGGAAGTCGATGGTTGAGGGCAAGAGCGGCTGTGGCCCGATTACCCAGTTTGATGCCTCACAATGCAAGACACACTTCGCCTGCGAGGTTAAGGGTTTCGATCCCAAGCAGTATCTCGACCGCAAAGAGATCCGCAAGATGGACCGTTACACCCAGCTGGCTATGGCCAGTGCCATTCAGGGCGTAGAGGATTCCGGCATCGATGCAGAGGGTATCGACAAGAATCGTGTAGGCGTTATCTACGGTGTTGGTATCGGAGGTATAAACACTTTCCAGAAGGAAGTTGTCGACTACGGTCAGAACATCGAGCGCGGCCCGTTCTTCTCGCCGTTCTTCATCCCAATGATGATCTCGGATATTGCCGCTGGACAGATTTCCATCAAGTATGGATTCCACGGCCCCAACTACGCAACGACGAGTGCATGCGCCTCTTCGACGAACGCCCTTGCCGACGCTTTCAACCTCCTTCGCTTAGGTAAGGCCGACATCATCGTTGCCGGTGGTGCCGAGAGCGCCATCTGCATGTGCGGTGTCGGTGGATTCAACTCGATGAAAGCCCTGTCGACACGCAACGACGATCCTGAGCACGCTTCACGCCCATTCTCGGCAAGTCGCGACGGATTCATCATGGGTGAGGGTGCCGGATGCCTTATCCTCGAGACTCTCGAGCATGCCAAGGCACGCGGCGCAAAGATTTATGCTGAGATGGTTGGTGAGGGCGAGAGTGCCGATGCCTACCACATCACAGCCTCTCACCCCGAGGGTCTCGGTGCAAAGCTTGTCATGGAGGCCGCTCTCGACGACGCTCATCTCACTCCTGCCGACATCGACTACATCAATGTCCACGGCACATCGACCCACGTCGGCGACATCTCAGAGGCCAAGGCCATCAAGGATGTCTTCGGCGACGACGCTTACCGCCTGAACATCTCGTCGACAAAGAGTATGACCGGACACCTTCTCGGTGCTGCCGGAGCTGTTGAAGCATTAGCTTGCGTGAAGTCAATCACCGACGACATCGTTCCGCCGACCATCAACCACGCTGACGGCGACGACGATCCGGAAATCGACTACAAGATGAACTTCACATTCAACAAGGCCCAGAAGCGCGAGGTACGTGCCGCACTGAGCAACACCTTCGGTTTCGGTGGCCACAATGCATGCGTTATCTTCAAGAAGTATGCTGAATAATATCATTGATAGAATAAAGCTCCCTTTCCGCAAGGATAAGGAGCTTTATTTGTCTCTGAACAGAATTCTCGGCGTCCTTCCCCACGACATCAGTTTCTATAAGATTGCGCTGATGCACAAGAGCGTTGCCCACCGCAACGCCAAAGGCAAGAAAGTCAACAACGAGCGGTTGGAGTTTCTCGGCGATGCCATCCTCGACGCTATCGTCGGCGACATCGTCTTCCGCCATTTTCCGGGCAAAAAGGAGGGTTTCCTTACCAACACCCGGTCGAAAATCGTGCAGCGCGACACCCTCAACCGTCTTGCCAAGACCATGGGCATCAACGACCTGATACTCTCCTCGGGCCATTCGTCAGCCCACAACAGCTATATGGGCGGCAATGCATTCGAGGCTGTCGTCGGAGCGCTGTATCTCGACCATGGCTACGATGCCTGCATGCGGTTCATGAAGCGACAGATTCTCGGCGAGCTCATCAACATCGACAAGGTTGCTTACAAGGAGGTAAACTTCAAGTCGAAGCTCATAGAGTGGAGTCAGAAGAACCGCGTGAACGTAGAGTTCAGGCTCATCAGCCAGGGCAAGGACGAGAACGGCAGTCCGATGTTCGACTATAAGGTGTTCATCGAGGACCTTGAGGGCTGCGACGGCAAGGGATTCTCGAAGAAAGAGAGCCAGCAGATGGCCGCCAAGCTCACCCTTCAGAAGCTGCGCCGCATGCCACAGTTCATCGACGCCGTCTTCCAGGCCAAAGGCAACCGCACAAAGATGGAGGAAGAACCCGTTGAGAACGTTCCCGAGACGGAGCAGCAGAGCGACTTCCTCATCGGTAAGGCTGCCAAGCCCAAGGAGAAGCACGAGACTCCTTTCCACGAGGAAGTGTTCGACGATAAGCCCATAGTCAAGGACAATAGCGTGGACCCGGAGCTGAAAGCAGAGACAAAAGAAGAGAAAGACGACTTCGACGGCAATAACAACAGCGATGACGGCAAGCGCGAAAGCATCATCGCGGCGGCAGAGGCCGCAGCCTTCGAGGGCAAGGAATAACTGTAGCGCAAATAGATTTTAGGAAAGTTGCAGAAGCTGTTGACCATTCAGTTTCTGCAACTTTTTTTGTTGCCTTAGGTGGAGTGAATGGAGTGGATGGAACGAATCGAAATTCTGAAAAATCTTTACTGCAATTCAATATGGGCCATTTCGGCTTGCGAAACGGCCCGTTTCGGCTTCTAAAACGGTCCGTTTCAGCGTGCGAAACGGCCCGTTTTAGAACGCCAAATGGCATGTATTGATAAGTGATTATAAATCAATTAATTACAAAGATGGTTCAGAAAGGAGTATTGTTTGAATTATTTTTACATCTTATAAGCCTCTCCCCCACCCTCTCCTGCTGATGAAAATGAAGTGACAAACGTGCCTTGCCTACGCAATTTCAATTCTTTCGAGTGCGGTAATGTAAGGAATGACAACATCGCGGAGTCACCGCCACGCAGCAGAAAAAGGCATAATAACCAGATTATATATATTAAATAAAGTAAAAAACGATGCTTTTGCCGGAGATTTATGTAATTTTGTCAGTTCAAAAAATTATCTATCAAACAAATGAGTCTGACCAGTATAGCAAGGATGTTCTTCCAGAGCCGCATGCGCGAGCTTGACACCTATCCTGCCAACGGCGAGCAGATGCAGCGCGACGTGCTGCGCTTTCTCGTCTCGAGGGCAAAGGATACGGAGTTTGGTATGAAGCACCTTTTCAACCATATCAACAATTACGACGACTACGTGAGGAACGTACCCGTCAACGACTACGAGACGCTCAAGGGCGACATTGACCGCATGCGCCATGGCGAGAAGGACATTCTGTGGCCCGGACTGGTGAAGTGGTATGCCAAGAGCTCCGGAACAACCAACGACAAGAGCAAGTTCATACCCGTCACGCAGGAGGGCCTGCAGCACATCCACTATCAAGGTCCGAAGGATTGCGTCACGTTCTATCTGCGCAACAATCCCAAGAGCCGCATCTTCGACGGCCGAAGCCTCATTCTCGGAGGCAGCCACCAGTCGAACTACAACCTCCCCAACTCGCTCGTCGGCGATCTCAGTGCCATCCTCATCGAGAATATCACGCCGTTAGCCGAACTCGTCAGGGTGCCGAAGAAGGCTACAGCCCTCATCAGCGACTTCGAGGTGAAACGGGACAGGATTGCCCGCGAGACGATGAACAAGAACGTCACAAACATCTCCGGCGTACCGTCGTGGATGCTCTCCGTACTCGTGCGCATTCTCGAAATTTCGGGAAAGAAGCACATCGAGGACGTATGGCCTAACCTCGAGGTATTCTTCCACGGGGGAATAGCCTTCACGCCCTACCGCAAGCAGTACGAGCAGATCATCACAAGCGATAAGATGCACTACATGGAAACCTACAACGCCAGCGAGGGTTTCTTCGGCATACAGGACGACCCGACCGACAAGAGCATGCTCCTGATGCTCGACTACGGCGTATTCTACGAGTTCCTGCCCGTCGACGAGATAGGATCGAGCCACCCGAACATCGTGCCCCTCAGCGGCGTCGAGCTCGGAAAGAACTATGCCATGCTCATCAGCTCGTCGTGCGGACTGTGGAGATACGAAATCGGCGACACGGTAAGCTTCACGAGCCGCAATCCGTATAAGTTCGTCATCACGGGCCGGACAAAATACTTCATCAACGCTTTCGGCGAGGAACTCATCATGGACAACGCCGAGAAAGGACTCGCCTACGCCTGCGAGAAGACCGGTGCCATAGTATCCGAATATACCGCCGCACCGGTTTATATGGACGATAAGGCCAGATGCCGCCACCAGTGGCTCATAGAGTTCAGCAAGGAACCTGCCGACATCGACGCCTTCGCCGACATCCTCGACAAGCACCTTCAGGCCATCAACTCCGACTACGAGGCCAAGCGCTACCACGACATCACGCTCCAGCGCCTCGAAATCGTCAAGGCACGCCCGAACCTCTTCAACGACTGGCTGAAGGCCAAGGGCAAGCTCGGCGGACAGCACAAGGTGCCGCGACTGTCGAACAACCGGAAAAATATTGACGAACTACTCGAGATGAACACTGCCAAAAGCAAGGGCAGTGAGCGGATATGATGAACCCGGAAGATGGCTTTGAGGCAAGGATTGTAATACACACACATAAGGATAATGAAACAAAGCAAATTCGATAAACCGTCAAGCAGGAAGGCACTGCACTTCTTACCCTTTTGCGCTCTTGCACTCCTACTCTCAGCCTGCGCCAAGATGGGACAACCCGATGGGGGATGGTACGACGAGACACCACCACAGGTCATCGCCGAATCGCCGTCAGACGGGGCCACAGGGGTCAACAGCAAAAAGGCCACACTATACTTCAGCGAGTACATAAAAATTGACAATCCAACGGAGAATGTCGTCGTCTCGCCACCACAAAAGGAGGCTCCGGAAATAAAAAACGAGGGAAAGAAAATATCGGTCAAACTCATCGACGACCTCAAGCCGAACACTACATACACCATCGACTTCTCCAACGCCATATCGGACAACAACGAGGGAAATCCGTTGGGCAACTACACCTACACCTTCTCCACCGGCGACCATATCGACACCATGGAGGTGGCAGGATGCGTCGTAGAGGCCGATAATCTCGAACCGGTGAAGGGAATTCTCGTAGGACTCTACGACAATTTCGCCGACAGTGCCTTCACCACACTGCCCATGCTGCGCGTGGCACGCACAGACGACACAGGACACTTCGACATCAAGGGTGTGCGCAACGGAAAATATCACGTCTTCGCCCTGCAGGATGCCGACAACAACTATATTTTCAATGCCAAGAGCGAGATGATAGCCTTCGACAAGACCGTCTATGCCACCACCTGCCGACCCGACATCAGGCAGGACACCATCTGGCGCGACTCGCTTCATATTCAGGACATTAAGCGCATTCCATACACTCACTTCCTGCCCGACAACATAGTCCTGCGGGCGTTCAACGAGGAACTTACCGACCGATATTTCCAGAAGGCCGACCGCGCGGAGGCCGACCACTTCTCGCTAATCTTCACTTACGGCGACAGCGAGATGCCGAGGATTAAAGGGCTGAACTTCAACGCCGACAACGCGTTCATCGTCGAGCCATCGGTCAATACCGACACTATAACCTACTGGCTCCGCGACTCCGCTCTCGTCGACCAGGACACGCTGAACATTCAGCTGCAATACCGCATGACCGACAGCACGGGGACACTCGTACCGCAGACCGATACCCTGCAAATACTCTCGAAACAGCCCTACGAAAAGCGGCTGAAGAAGCAGCAGGAGCAGTTCGACAAATGGAAAAAAGCTCAGGAAAAGAGAAAGAAGAAGGGCGAATCGTATCAGACGGTGATGCCGGCCGAAGTGCTCAAGCCCGACTATAATATCGGTTCGACTATCAATCCCGACCAGACACCGACGATATACATGCCCAAGCCGCTGGCAAGGATGGACACGGCGAAAATCCATCTCTACGAGAAAATCGACACCACATGGACCCCGATACCGTTCCAGATAGGTGAGGACCCGTCGCGACCGCGCACCTACCGGCTCATCGGCGAGTGGCGACCGGGACGGCAGTACAGCCTCGAAACCGACTCGATGGCCTTCACCGACATCTACGGCCACGTCTCAGCGGCCGACAAGCAGGGATTCCGAGTGCCCGAAGAGGACGAATACAATACGCTGCCAGTGAATATCACCGGATTCGACGGTAAGCACATCGTCGTCAGACTCCTCGACCAGTCGGGAAAAACGATAAAGGAGCAGGCCTCGGACAACTCGCAGGTGGTATTCCAATGGATAAAACCGGGAACGTACTACATGAGTATGTTCGTCGACGACAACCGCAACGGACGGTGGGACACGGGCGACTACAAGGCCAACCGGCAGCCGGAGGCGCTCTACTACTACGACGACAAGATAGAGCGCAAGGCCAAATGGGACGACGTCGTCACGTGGAATCCGACGGCAAAACCGCTTAATCAGCAGAAACCGAGCCGATTAGTGAAGACGAAAAGTACGGCTCAGAAGAAGATCAAAAACCGCAATGCCGAGAGAGCCAAGAGCCTCGGCATCCCATATATACCCGGACAGACGGGAGTAACGGAAAAGAAATAACAAAAAGTAGAAAGTAAACAGAACGCATCATGAATACTCAAGCAAAGAAATTGCGACTGCTCCTCATCGCGCTCCTCATGACACTGTCGGTAGGAGTCCACGCTCAGGGAATGGCAAACACTGCATTCAAGGCTGGGGAATTCCTCTCCTACAATCTCTATTTCAACTGGAAATTCGTTTGGATAAAGGCCGGAAATGCATCGCTGTCGACGACTCTCACACGATTCAAGGGTCAGAACGCCTACAAAGCGAGCCTTAACGCAAGCACAAACTCGAGAGCCGACAAGTTCTATATCATCCGCGACAACCTGACAGCCTACTGCACAGGCAATCTCGTACCGCTCTTCTACTCGAAGACGACACACGAGGGCGACAGGCGGAATCTCGACGAGGTGAACTACACTTTCAACGGTTCGCGATGCACTATAAAGCAGCGCCGCCGCAAGACTGATGGCTCCAACCACTACAAGACTACTGTCAAGAGCAACGCCTTCGACATGCTAAGCGTCTTCCTCAGAGCGCGCTCGTGGGATGCCGCACACTGGAGAACGGGCTATAAGGTGGGATTCAATATCGTCGACGGCAACAGCTGCAACCCGGCTTACATCCAATATGGCGGCAAAACGAATATTTCGGGCGACAACGGACATAAATACCGCTGCCTGAAACTGTCGTACTTCGAGAACGAAGGAAAGGGTTACAAGCGCATAGCCACATTCTACGTCACCGATGATAAGAACCATATACCGGTGCTCATCGACCTCAACCTCAAGTTCGGTTCGGCAAAGGCCAAGATTGTAAGCATCAGAGGAAATCGCTATCCTGTAGAAGCATAAGCATGGTTTTTACCGCTTCTGAGGTATAAACAAGCACTGAGAACCGGTAAAAATAAACCGCAAGACAATAAAAAAGGTCTTTTCCACTGTCTTAACCTGCAAGGGTTATGATGTGGAAAAGACCTTTTTTCGTGATTTAAAAAGCGGTAATTATATCAGCTGCGGAAGGAAACACGACACGATGAGCACCACTATACCGGCTATGAGCACCGTTACGGTCTTACGTGAGCATCCGTTCCACTCGTGGAGAATAATCCCCCACACATTCGAGAACGTCACGTTGAGGGCCATAAGAATGCAGAACGAGAGGGTCATGAGCGTTGGCGACGACGTAAGGAATCCCTTGCCGAGCGACAAACCGAAGAACTGGCTGTACCACAACGCTCCTGCAAGAATGCAGAAGAGGAGGTTGTTGGACCAGACATTGCCCTTGCGGTAGTCGGACCAGGTATTATTCTTGTGGTTCTGCCAGAAACAATAGACGGCATTGGTGAAGAAACCGCCGAGGGTAACGAGGAACGTGGCAGGGAGGGTCTTGAACATATCGGGGGTCATATCGCCGAAATTGATGTCCTTGCCGAACTCCAGACCGACGTTGAAACATCCGCTCATGAATCCCGACAGCAACGCAATGACGATGCCCTTGGGGAAGTTGAAGTCGCGGACAGCCTCCTTCTTCTGCTCGTCGCTGAGCGAGTCGGCCTTCATCTTGCCCGCCACACCGATGATGGCTATACCCACGAGTGTCACCGCAACACCGATGAGAACGGCGGCTGTGAGCGACGAGAGGGCGTTCATTTCGGGGAAGAAGATGTTAAGCAGGACCGGTCCCATGATTGTTCCTAATCCGGCACATGTGCCGAGGGCTATCGACTGTCCGAGAGCTACGCCGAGATAGCGCATCGAAAGTCCGAAGGTCAGACCGCCGATGCCCCACAGAAGGCCGAAGAAAACGGTCATAACGATGTTGAACGACGGCGCGGCGGCGAACATCTCAGTCAGCGAATGGCCTTCGGGAACAGCCAACAGCATACCTAAAAACGGGAGGACAAGCCACGCAAAGACACCCTGGACGAGCCAGTAACTCTCCCACGACCAGTCCTTAATCTTGTTTATCGGGACGTAGGAGCTGCTCTGGCAGAAGGCTCCCACGGCAATAATCAAAAGTCCTAATAGTATTTCCATAATGAAAAAACCTCCTCCAAGCCCTCCACAATGGAGTGTCGGGCCGGAGGAGGACGCGATGATTACTTTCTCTTGAATGTCACTTCACTCTCGTATTTCTCAATCTCGGGGATGTATTCCTCACCAACAGGAACATTGTTCTTGAGGTTGAAATAGTCGTAGACGGCTCCGAGCGGCAGAGTTTTCTCCTCCTCCATGAGCGCAAGGCGCTGGAAGAGCTGTCCGTTGTCCTCATACTTGCGCAGCAGGTCGAGCGGCTCAAGGAAGGCGGCGAGCAGCGACTTCTGTGTGGCACGGGTACCGATGATATAAGCTCCTATGCGGTCGATGGACGCATCGAAGTAGTCGAGACCGATATGAGCACGGTGGAGCTGTCCGGCGCGGACGAGCTCGAAGAAGAGGTTGCGCGTATTGTCGTCGAAGAGGGTCACGTGGTCGGAATCCCAGTGCATAGGACGGCTGACGTGAAGCATGAGCTCAGGAACGAAGAGGAGCAGCGACGAAACGGCGTTGGATACGTCCTCGGTGGGCTCGTAGTGGCCTGTGTCGAGGGTGTACATCATATTGTTCTTGGCACAGTAGCCGGCAACGAAGTCGTGGCTGCCAACGGTGAAGGCCTCAAGGCCAATACCGAACAGCTTTGCCTCAAGACAGGTCTTCATATTCGGGAGGTTCTCGCTCATAATCTCGTCGAGACTCTCCTTGAAAATCTTTCTGTAACGGTACTTTTCGGTCGTGTAGTCCTTCGAACCGTCGTGCACCCAGATGTTCATAATGCACGGATCGTCCTGGTATTTACCCATGGCGTCGGCAATGCGGCGGCATCTCTTGGTGTGCTCAATCCAGAAATTGCGTATGCCATCGTCGGGATTGGCCAGCGAGAGGCTTCCGCTCTTAGGGTGGGAGAAACTGGTTGAGTTGAAGTCGAGCTTCAGATTCTTCTCCTTTGCCCACTGCATCCAGCTCTCGAAGTGCTTTGGCTCCACCTGGTCGCGGTCGACAAATTTGCCGCCGAAGTCGCCGTAAGTCTCGTGAAGGTTAAGGCGGAAGGTACCGGCAAGCATCGACTGCACCTTCTCGATGTCCTGTCGGAGCTCATCGATGTTGCGGGCACGGCCGGGGAAGTTTCCCGTTGTCATGATACCGCCGCTGAGAGCATCGTTGCGCTCGAAGCCGACAACGTCGTCGGCCTGCCAGCAGTGGAGCGAGATAGGGGTCTGCTCCAGAGTCGCAATGGCTTTGTCGGTGTCAACACCAAAGGCAGCGTAACGCTCCTTTGCTACTTCATAATTTTTCTTGATTGTCTCTTCATTCATAAGTTTATATCTTTTTATCGTTTGGATTTAAATAGAAATTTGCCATTGCTCTGTTCTGATTATGACATTATCTCTTTCGTTATCAGTTGTTTATAGATAGAAATACATCATAAATCCAAGCCCTTTGCCATGGCTTTCTCCTTCATTTATTTGTTTGTTATCGACAGGAATTTGTCGTAAGCCTTATCCCAGTCGGCACTGTTCTGGGGTTCGAAACGGCGCAGGTCGATGCTCTCGGCAATGATTTTCCGCATCTGCCATACACTCTCAACGACTCCGGCGGCCTTAGCTTGCATCATGATGTTGCCGATGGCCGTGGCCTCCTGTGGTCCGGCAAGCACCGTTACACCGCACGAATTGGCCGTGAACTGGTTGAGATAGGCATTGAGCGATCCACCGCCGATGATGTGCAGAGTGTCGATATCGAAGTCGGCAAAGTCCTTCAGCCACCCGAACACCTGACGGTAGCGGAGCGCCAGAGAGTCGAAAATACACCGGCAGATTTCTGCCCGTGTCGTCGGAACAGCCTCACCATGGCTCCGGCAGTAGTCGCCGATGGCCTTAATCATCGACTGTGGATTAGCAAAGACGGCATCGTCGGGGTTGATGAGGAAGCGGAAAGGCTCTTCGGCCATCGCCTCCTGCTGTAAGGTCTTGTGGGAGAGCAGCTCTTCGGCTGAACCCATTGATTCTTTCCACGACGCTTTCCACTCTCTACGGCAGCACTCATATATCCACATGCCGCAGATATTCTTCAGAAAACGTGTTGTTCCCTCTATTCCGCCCTCGTTCGTGAAGTTAAGGTCGTAGGAGTGACTGTTAATGATTGGCTTGGCACTCTCTATTCCCATAAGGCTCCATGTGCCCGAGCTGAGATAGGCAAACTTCTCGTTGCTTGCCGGCACAGCAGCCACTGCCGATGCCGTATCGTGGCCTGCGACAGCCACCACCGGCACCTCGCCGAGGCCTGTCAGCCGCTGAACCTCAGGCGTTAAGCTGCCGACGACAGTCCCCGGGGCCGTCATCGGACCGAACTGGCTGCGCTTCATGCCGAGACTGTCGAGCAGTTCGGGGGCTATATCGCCAGTCGTGGGGTTGAGCATCTGACTCGTCGAGCACACCGTGTACTCGCATACAGCCTTGCCAGTGAGCATATAGCTGAGGGCATCGGGGATGAAGAGCACCTTGTCGGCATTCTTCAGGGCACTGTTTCCAGCCTTCTGCATGGCATAAAGCTGGAAAAGCGAGTTGAAATTCATAAACTGTATGCCCGTGAGCTCATAGACTTTCTCCTTCGGGAGCTTCCCAGCGAAGTAGTCGTCCATAACGCCGAAGGTGTGCGGATCGCGGTACGACAGCGGATTACGGAGCAGAGCACCGTCCGAAGCCACGAAAACGAAGTCGCAGCCCCATGTGTCGATGCCAATACTTGTTATGTTGATACCACGCTCATGGGCCGTGCGCAGACCACGGATAATCTCGTCATAGAGAGCGAAAATGTCCCAGTAGACATGTCCTCCGGTTGTGATAAGTTTATTGTCGAACCGCGTAATCTCGTCAAGAGCAATCTTTCCGTCGGCAAGACGACCAACGATTGTGCGTCCGCTGGTAGCGCCGAGGTCGACGGCGAAATATACTTGTTCCTCTTTCATATATCCTTTCGTAATTTCTTGTTATTAGTATCCTTATTTAGGAAAGTGATTAGTTTTACGCTGCAAAATTATATTTATTAATGATTTCATAGCTTGACAAAATGATTTTAATACTCTACTATTTGAACGTCTCACCCTTACAAAATGATTTAATTACTATAATATTTGAATTTTTAAATCTCTTTTCTCGAAGAAAAGAACAGTAATAATATCCTCATAATTCAAAATAATTCAGTATCTTTGCACACATAAGCAAGAAGTTCAACCATCATGAAAAAGAAGTTTAAGTATCTTGTTGCCACCGACCACGATCTCGAATGGGGTCTGACGGTATCCACCGTAGGCTATGAGGAAATAGACAAGGACGACGAATACCCCACCCGCGGCCATGCTGACGGCTATTTCTTTCAGACGGACAAAGGGCGCGTCCTCGACGAATACCAACTTCAGTATGTCGCCGAGGGCACAGGCGTGTTCCAAACGGCCAGTGCCGGCACGCTGGAGCTTCACAGCGGCGACATCTTCCTTCTCTATCCCGGCGAATGGCACACCTACCATCCGACGGGCAACGGCTGGAAATGCTATTGGATAGGATTCAAGGGAAAGAATATGGACGACAGGGTGAAAGCCAAATATCTGTCGGTCGAGAAGCCAATATATTATATAGGATACAACAGTGAGGTGGTCCGCATTCTCAATAATGCCCTCGACATCAGCGAGAAGGAGCCCGTCCACTACCAGCAGACCCTCGCCGGCATCGTCAACTACCTTATCGGAATGATGTACTCGCTGGAGAAATCGGAGTCGCTGAGCAAAAATTCTGACGACTACAACCTTGTAAACCGTGGCCGACTGATGATTCGCGAGAACCTCGAAACGTCGCTGACCATACAGGAGATAGCCAACAACCTCGGGGTGAGCTACAGCAAGTTTCGACGCATTTTTAAAGACTTTACCGATTTGTCGCCGGCATATTATCAGATGGACTTGAAGTTGCAGAGAGCCAAGGACTTACTCTCAACCACCGACTTGAGCATTAAGGACATTGCCTACCAGCTCAACTTCACGTCGCCCGACTACTTTTCGACAAAGTTCAAGCTCAAAACAGGACTGAAACCAAGTGAGTTCCGCGATGAGTCGAACAAGTAAATTCAAACCGGAATAAACCTTACGGCAACGAAAAAAGTATACAAATTGTAAAAGAAACCAATCGTTTGGTAACGAAAAAAAGTATACAACCAATAAAAGAAATAAACCGGCTTATGACGGAATGGAAACACTGTTGACAGAAAGAACAGCCACGGCAACTGAGAAAAAAGCTCTCATCGGCAGTACAAAGTGCTTTTAGCGCCAATACAGCCAACTGAAAACGAAAATATCACTGCACTTGTCCGAAATCACAGACAATAGGACAAAAATTGAAGTGCAGTGATTCTTTTTTGTCCTAATTTTGCCGTCAGAACTAAAGCAAATACAGAAAACACTATGAAAAGTATCTTGGAGGGTCGTCCAGCCCTGAAGAAAGAAGTGGACAAAATAGCTGAGGTGGCAGGCTACCTCTGGCAGAATGGTTGGGCCGAGCGTAACGGCGGCAATATCACGGTGAACATCACCGACCTCGTCGACGACGGTATCCGCGCCATGAAACCTATCAGCGACGTCATCAAGATAGGTGAGACCCTTCCCCACCTCAAAGGCTGCTACTTCTTCTGCAAAGGAACCCAGAAGCGCATGCGCGACCTTGCGCGCTGGCCTATGGACAACGGCAGCGTCATCCGCATCCTCGACGACTGCGCCAGCTACGTCATCATCGCCGACAACTGCGTCATGCCTACATCGGAACTGCCAAGCCATCTGCTCGTCCACGACAGCCTCGTGGCCAGCGGAAGCCCCTATCGCGCCACACTCCACACACACCCTATAGAGCTCGTAGCCATGAGCCACAACCGCGCTTTCCTCAAGAAGGACGTACTGACGAAACTGCTGTGGAGCATGATTCCTGAGACAAAGGCATTCTGTCCGCTCGGTCTCGGTGTCGTTCCCTACGAGGTTCCCGGCAGCAACCAGCTCGCCCAGTCTACCCTCAATGAGCTCAGCGACTACGATGTGGTGCTATGGGAGAAACACGGAGTCTTCGCCAAGGGTCTCGACATCATGGATGCTTTCGACCAAGTCGACGTGCTGTCGAAGAGCGCAAAGATATATATCGACTCCAAAGCAATGGGATTCGAACCCGAAGGCATGAGCGACCAGCAGATGGCCGACCTCACCCGCATCTTCAAATTGCCTAAATAATACTGACATATTGTCGGTCGAATGAGTCATAATGTCACGTTTTACGAGCTGGTACATAACTTGCAGAATCCTCAGTGAACGCCGGTGAGAGCGAAAGCAGAACACCGGTATTCAAGAAAAATAAATTAAAAACAATGTCCGACAAGCTTAATAATTAAGATTGGAGGACAATAAAAGAATACAGGAGGATTTTAATTATGTTGTTAGCTCGTAGAAACAATGCAATGAACTGGTTGAACAATTTCTTTGATGACGACTTCTTCAACGATAGTCTCATTCCTTCATTCCAGGTGAGCACCACAGCTCCGGCTGTGAACGTCAAGGAAAGCGACAAGGACTACACAATGGAGATTGCCGTTCCGGGGCTGAAGAAAGAGTACGTTCGCGTAGAGGTCAACAAGGACGGTGAACTCGGTGTTGCCATAGAGAACAAGATGGAGCACAAGGAAGAGAAAGGCAAGGACGACAAGAAGGAACACTATCTGCGCCGCGAGTTCTCTTACTCAAACTACCAGCAGACCTATGTTCTGCCCGATGATGTCAACCGCGACGGCATAACAGCAAAGGTTGACAACGGCATTCTGGAGATTACTCTCCCGAAGGTCATCACCGACAAGGACGCTGAGAAGGAAATCAAGCACATTGCCGTGGCATAAAGACCACATCCTGAGGTTACGGCTTATAACCTCAGGATAACCAAAATATAACGACCGCTGCACACCAATGAGGTATGCAGCGGTCTTTTTTTGTCCATATCCTACTTTTGGTAAGGTTTAGTTCTTCAAAAGATGGAGGTATGCAGCGGTCTTTTTTTGTCTGTATTCTACCCTACCCCGGCCCACGATACCGTCATTCGGGCCTCAGGTATGGCTGAGATTGATTCTCATTTTTGCTTCATCAGCCTTGCATAATTCTTACGGAGGACATCGAAGAGTTTCTCCTCACCCTTGTCATAAAGGGCTATATACTTCTCCATATAAGCCACCTTTCCCGTCAGATCGCGGTTGTTAATGTAGTAGTTGAGCATGCTGGTTATTGCCTCGATATACATATCCTGACTGAAAGTGGAGTCATTTTTATCGAGGGCATACTTGATGCAAGCTGCCAAATAAGCCACGAAGTATGGTTTTGTATTGTCTTTCTCAACCAGTTTAGCCTCATTCTTATCGAATGTCACCGACACCTCATCCGTCGCTATCGTCCAGAGCATCATGTATTTAAGGCACTGGTTGATGTACTTGCTTCTCACACTATGCGTCAGAACGTAGTCGGCGCAGCGGTAAACCTCATACTTATACTTATGGCACTCCTCCGCCGAGCTGAAGTCACGGTTGTCGGCATCGGGCAGGTCGCGCATCCCGTTATCATATTCGGCTTGCAGCGACTTTATCTCAGCATCGTTGTCGTCGGCCTTTGCGTCCTCCTTAGCAGCCCTGTAATACTCTGACAGATAGGACAGTTCGTCGATATACTCCTTCGAATGCTTTCCATATATCTTCTCAATGATATTCAGGGCCCTAATCTCGTAGATTATGGCATCGTCATACTTGCCCGTGTAGAAACTGCCCTCGGCAATGTGCAGGAGAATGACCGACATATCATTCGACACCGCCGCGTCGGGAATGGTACTTATAACTCCCAATGCTTTCTTCGACCTTTCGAGTCCGATATCATTCTGTTTGGCACTGAGATAGTACAGTCCGGCATTGTCGAGCATCACCGCATAGAGCAAGCAGTCGTTCCATCCCATCTTCTCCAGCCGTCCCCAGGCTTTGTCGGCAGCCTTGGCAGCGTCCAATGGCCGTTTCATACGGAAATAGCTCTTACCAAGAAAGGTTTGTATGCTGACATAACTTGAGTCGGAGCAAGCGAGATTCAGGCTGTCGCAGATAACGGCGAGGCCTTCTCCCTCATCGATGACATGCTGGTAATTGCCGGCCTCGTATGCCGAACTAAGATCATTAAACCTCGCCATATACGATGCGCTGTCGGTCTGGGCAAAAGCCGTGAGTGCCATTACAACAGCTATGAGAGCCAATAATAGTCTTTTCATACAGGTATTGTCAGTTTTAAGTTATTCCACCGCAAAAATACAACTAATAATGGAATAAAGCAAGCAACAGACTATAAAAAGCATTCATCACAATACTTTTTTTCTCCATAAAACACAGTCTTAGCTTACTATCTCATAGGAAAAGTGTAGTAGTGAGGGGCTGAAATCATAAGAAAAATGTAGTGATGAGAGAGGAAATCATAGGAAAAGTGTAGTTTTGAGGGGCTGAAATCATAAGAAAAGTGTAGTAGTAGAGGGTTAAATTATCGGAAAAGTGTAGTTTTTGCTTGCTCATTTGATAGGAAAAGTGTAGTTTTGCAGATATAAAATCATAGGAAAAGTGTGGTTATGGCATTAAGAAGAAAAATAGAAAACGACATAAAGTCCTATCTGTCAAGTCATTCCAACAAAATGATGATTATTGACGGAGCACGACAAGTGGGCAAATCATATATCATTCGGGAGGTTGGAAAGCAGATGTTTCCCAACTACATAGAAATCAACATGGAAGCCGACAAACTCGGCGACCGCATCTTTGCCGAGGCAAGGACCGTAAAAGACTTCTATCTCGCACTAAGTATTGTCGCCGGTGACAAGCTCAAGGACCGCGAGAATACGCTTGTCTTCATTGACGAGATACAGGCTTACGACCATCTGCTCACACTGGTTAAGTTTCTTATGGAAGACCATCGGTTCACCTATATAGCCAGCGGTTCCCTCCTTGGCGTAACGCTCAAGAAGACGCAGTCGATACCAATAGGAAGCATTATCCGTAAGCACATGTATCCGCTCGACTTCGAAGAGTTCTTATGGGCCAACGGAATTGGCAATACTTTCATCGATACCCTAAGAGAAAGTTTCTCAAACAGGATAACTATTCCGGAGAATATCCATGAGAAGATGATGTCGCTCTTCCGCAGATACCTGCTTACCGGCGGAATGCCAGATGCCGTAAACACCTTTCTGTCAACGCAGAACATAGTGGATACGCGCCAGATACAGAACGATATTCACGACCTTTACGGCGACGATGCGGCAAAATACGAACAAGAGTCGACACGTAAACTGAAGATTATCCGAATCTACAGTATGATTCCTTCCAACATGGAGAACAAGAAAAAACGTATCGTAGCCAAGAATATTGAGGACAAGAAAGGCAAGCGCATGGCCGACTACACCGACGAATTCGATTATCTCATCTCATCGGGGGTAGCCTTGGAGGTGAAAGCCATTAGCAAACCAAGCTACCCGCTCGTGCAGAACAGCGGCAAGAACCTGCTCAAACTCTATCTTAACGATGTCGGGCTGCTCACCGGAGTACTCTACGGCACCAACATCACTCCTATACTCAAGGACGTGAGCAGCATCAACCTCGGTGCTGTCTACGAGACGGTTGTGGCCCAGGAGCTGCGCGCCCATGGTCACGAGCTGTTCTACTATGACAACAAGAAAACCGGCGAAGTCGATTATCTCATCGATGATCAGCAGAACCTTTCGGTGATTCCTATTGAGGTGAAGTCGGGAAAGGATTATATGGTGCACAGTGCCATCAACCGCTTCCTTGCCGTCGGCGAGTACAACATCCATCAAGCCATAGTGCTGTCGAACGAGCGGCGCATCTTCGAGGACAAAGGCATCACCTATCTACCTATATATAATGTAATGTTTCTATAGTCGGCGGCAACGCGAACAGCGGGGAAAGGGGCTCATTACATATCCTTTCACGGAATGAAACAACAATTAAGGCTACGGCAACGGGAATGTAGCAATATCTTAATGATTTACATCAAACACGTTGATATGTATCAAAAATATAGTCTGTTTGCGCACACAATCTTCAAATTGTTTTGTTAGGAGCAAAAAAGGCCGTACCTTTGCAAGCGTAAAAAGAAAGATACTTTGGTACAAAGAGGGATTCGCAAGAGTCCCGGATGTTTAACTTAGAAAGAAAGGATAACGAAATGAAAAAGATTGTATTGACAATGGTAGCACTGCTGAGCATGACAGCAGCATTCGCAGAAGGTGAAGTTGACAACGAGGCTGCAGAGGCAGCAAAGTATGAAATCCGTTTCAACATGAACTCACTGAGCAAGTCGCTCGATCTCAACTACGACCAGCAGAAGGCTGTCGGCGACATCATGAACATGTTCGCTTCCGACATGACCAACGCTGCTGCTGCAAGCGGCAATGAGCGCGCAGCACTTCGCAAGAAGGCTGTCAACCGCGACCTCGCTTACATGCGTGCAGTTCTCGAGCCAGAGCAGTATCGTACATACGTCATGCTGCTGAACACCACACTCAACAACCGTGGTTTCAAGAAGTAAGAAAAGCATCTGTCCACGTTCCGGACAACGCTAACGGAACATTGTCCTGACTGAGGGACAAGGACAAGTAAAGATAACAAGCGGGTAATCAGTACATACTGGTTGCCCGCTTTTTGTGTCTCAGGCAGCTAAATGCCACTGTCACAGACTGAAAATGACTATTTTTAGGTATTGCACAAAAGCCATTTACTCCGTACCTTTGCAACCGAAACGGAGATAAAGTCATCCCCGCGGACAAATGACGAAATGAATCTTGTTCGCTAAATAAATTCATAATGTTTTTGTATAAAGTATTTGGACTGTCGTGAGACAGTCCTTTTATTTTGCCCCTACCCTACTCCTCGCAGTTGTTTCCAATAGATAGGAAATTCTGAAATATATTTACACGCATTCCAATACCTATCGTTTGGCGTTCTGAAACGGGCCGTTTCGCATTCCAAAACGGCCCGTTTTAGACGCTAAAACGGCCTGTTTCGCAATGCAAAACAGGCCGTTTTGTAATTCATTGATATTCAATTTGTTACAATGAACAAATTGTAAGATAAAATGATTTTAATATTTTGAAATATTATTACATTTATAGTTGACTATAGAAACTTTAGAAGCTATAGTAAACTATAGTAACTATAGAAACTATAGAAGCTATAGTAACTATAGAGCCTATAGGAGCTATCCGCCCCCACAGCATCCGCTCTGCATCGCTATCAGCTGAGCTCTAACATCCGCTCAATGGGCTCCTGACTTTAGCGTTGCGTCACCCAAAATCTCCTACATGTCAAATAAAGGCTTGATCTGCCCCTGCTCGTCGGTCAGAAATAAGGTTTTATTGATGATTTTACCATTGGGCAGCTTTACATAGACAGTTGGAATCGTCTTGGCAATCTTTAGAACCTTGTCTACACTCATGTGTATGCCATATGATGGCAGCAGCCTCTGTAATTCCTTATATACCTTGTAAGCAATAAAGCAAATGCAGACATGCGCTTCGATACGTCTTTCGGTAAAATGGAACATAGGTCTCATCTCCAAATTGCCCTTGCTGATTCTAAAGGCACGTTCAACCACCCACAACCCGGTATACTGTTTTATGACATCCTCACCGCTTAAGTCTGTGTTGGTTATGTATCCTTTCAGGCCATCCCACTTTGCATCCTCGTCAATTTTCTCTTGATTAATAGTGACTTCCACGCCCTTGCTTATTTCAAGGAATTTATTGTAGCCACGCTTGTTAATCTTGTCTTTTGTGATTTTTCCACTTTTGAATGACTTGCGCAGTCTTTCAACTCCTTTGTTGCGGTTGTAAGCATCTTTCTTGGCGCGCTTTTCGGAATAACTGACAACCAGTCTCTCGCCATCGCCGTGAGATGTCTCGTATACCTTCTTGTCCTCCTTTTCCAAGGCCAAAACCCAATCGCGTATTTTCACATTCTCATTCTTTATTCTTCTGAATTTTCGATTAATTTGTAGCGATAATACCCACTCTAAAGCTAATTATCTATAAATCAGTAAATATTTAGTTTGTTATGTTTTGCCATTTCACTTATTATTGTTACATTTGTAGCGGTAATCAATGATATAGTATAATGGCAAGACCTATAAGCGATGAGACTGCTCACAAGGTGACGCTTCACATCAATAACGGATATAGATATGCTACACTACGTCCACGTGTGACGAACGAGGCAACCGGTAAGCGCATGAACAAAAGCATTCATTTAGGCACAGTGACCGAAAGCCTGAAGTTCATTCCGGGCAAGGTGTACCTCTACATGTCGCCTGCTGAGCGAAAGAAATTGTTATTCCCACAGGAATGGGATTTGAGTGAACTGGACTCTTTGCCAAGTACGAGGAAAGCAGGGAGACCCACCTACAATGGAGATGCGCAGAACCGTCTGTATGGCGACGTGTGGCTTATGGAAAGAGTTGCGGAGAAGACTAAGATACGCGAGGATCTGGAGAAAGTGTTCGAGGGAAACAAGGAGAAAGTGGATGACATCATGACGCTTGCCATGTTCCCCTATATTTCCAGCTATTCTTACAGCAGGCTCGCTCGCTGGCAGAGATACACCAAGACTCCGTCCGCGCGCGAAATGTCTCCGGGAGACATCACCCGTCTTACGCAGTCAATCACTGAGAAAGACCGCCAGGCCTTGTTGCGCCTTCGTTCAGAAAGAATTGGAAAGATGGAGCTCTGTGCTGTTGACTCCACAAGCAGGTCGGCTTACGGGAGCAGTCTGGCCGACATACGCTGGGGGCACAACAAGGAGAACATTGCCTTGGCGCAGACGAATGAAGTTGTAGTCTATACTCTCAGCAACCACATGCCCATCTATTACAGGTCGTTTCCCGGTAACATCCCTGACTCACGCACTATGGGTGTCATCCAGTCTGACCTGCGCTGTGCCGGTTTTACGAATTACGTAATGATAACGGACAGGGGCTATGGGACAGTGCAAATCCTTGAGGACAACATTCTTCATGACCAGCCCGCTATAATGTGTATGAAGACCGGCCACAAGTTTATCAGCGACAAAATAGACAGCCTTGGAGACTTCAATGTCCGTCCGGACGGAATGGAGATAGACCTTGACAGCAAGCTGTATTACAAACAGTACGACATTGACTACAAGGTACATGGAAAGGGCAAGTCCGAAAAGACAGCAAGCAAGATGCGCCTGAATCTGTTCTTCAATCCCTCGTGGAGAAGCGAGGGGCAAATCAACATAGACATGAAAGTCGAAGGGCAGAAAAGCAGTCTTCAGCAGATGATTGATGGCAAAGAGGAAGCCCCTGACGATGAGACACTCAAAAGGGACTTCTGCATGTTTGACGTAAAACTGGACAAGAAAAGACATGTCGTGTCGTTTGAGAAGAACGAGAAGAAGTACAACGACTCACTCAGACTTTTAGGGTTTGTCGCCATTGTAACGCTCGGGCTGGATCTGACGGCGCCGCAAGCTCTGGCTCACTACAAATTGAGAGACGAGCAGGAAAAGTACTTCCAGCAGATGAAGACGGAGATGTGCTCTGACAGACAAAGAAATTGGAGCGAGGACGGTAAGACCGGCAGGCTGTTCATCTTGTTCGTCGGATTAGTCATAGGATCATATATTAGACACATCTGGAAGACGACAGGCCTTCACAGCATGTTCGCCTCTTCACTGGACATGCTTGACGAGATGAGGAACATAAGATGTATCGAGCGACAGGGGCATACCACCAAGATAACACCTTTTGTCGGGAAGCAGGTAGAGATTGCGAAGGCTTTTGGGCTTGACATCCCAGCCGGGTGTGAACCGGGATACAAGTCGAAAAAGGTAGGTAGAAAAAGAGGAAGGCCAAAGAAAAACGAGTCTTAGAAGGTTATCGCTACAAATTAATTGAAAATTCAGATTATTCTCGCACCGATGACATATTTGTATTGGGCTGATTTAAGCAGTTCAATGTTTTTTGAGCTCATCAGACCAGCGTCTGCAACGACAACAAAATCCTTCAGGGAGAACTTCCTGACAAAATCGTCTATTACAGGTATCATGGTGAATCCTTCATACTGGCTTCCGTTGAATATGGAATATGACAAGGGGTAGCCATCTTCACTAACAAGCAGACCCAGTACAATTTGTGCCTCCTTACTCTTACCGTCCTTGGAGAATCCTGCCTGCCGCATGTCTGCCTCTGGGCCTGGCGATGCCTCGAAGTAAAGGGTGGTTACGTCGTAGAACATTATCTCTATCTTTCCACCGAGAATCTTCTTCGTATGTTCGACGCTTATCTGTTGTACAAGTTCCTGTCGGGTGTTGTAGAGCTTGTCCATATACCTGTATATTTGGAAATGGCTTATGTCTTCGTCGAAGTAAGACTTCAGGTAGGCAGAAGTAGCAAGCTTGCTTTGCGGCTCGCAACATCTGGCTATAACAAGATGCCTGAGAATGTCATCTCCCACCTTGTCAAAGCCTATGCTGTCATAGACACGTCCAAGTATAGTTTGAGGAGCGTTCAATAGGAATTTGCTTATGTGCGACAAGGCATAGTCAATATCGGCCTCTGTCTTGTCCGTCCCGTCAAAGTCCAAGTACTGCATACCTCCATAACGGCGGAGCCACAACTGTGCGTCCTTAACCAGCGCATCAGCTTCCTCATCAGTAGATGCCACACCAAACTTCTTTACTTCACGGAACTTGCCGCGGCTCTTGTCCACTACAATCACACTAATGGTGCCTGACCTATTCTTCTTTTTGCGTATAAACATGACGCAAAGGTAATCAAAATCGAGTTTGCGTCACCCTAAATTCAAGGGTAATTTTATAACTACTTCATTATCAAGTAGTTAAAAATGTAAATATTTTTTGCGCTAAAGTCAGGAAACTATAGAAGCTATAGAGACTATAGAAGCTATAGTAACTATAGAGCCTATAGGAGCTATCCGCCCCCACAGCATCCGCTCTGCATCGCTATCAGCTGAGCTCGAGCATCCGCTCGATGGGCTTGACGGCATCCTTGGCGATGGCGGGATCGATTTCAATCTGAGGCCAGCCGTACTTCAGGGTGTTGTATATCTTCTCGAGAGTATTCTTTTTCATGAACTCACACTCGTTGCAGCTGCACCCCAATGAGCCCTCGCTGACCTCCGGCGGCACAGGATAGAACGTCTGGGAGGGACACGTGCGCTGCATCTCGTGGAGGATGCCGGCCTCGGTGGCGACGATGAACTCCTTCTGCTCGGGATGGGCCTGAGCATACTTCAGCATCGTGGCCGTAGAGCCTTTGACGTCGGCAACGGCAAGGACTGGAGCCTTACACTCCAGATGAGCCATGACAACGGCTCCAGGATGGGCTTTCTTGAGGTTTACTATGCCCTCGACGGAGAACTTCTCGTGGACGTGGCAGCCGCCGTTCCACAACAGCATGTTCCGTCCCGTCACCGAGTTGATATAGTTGCCGAGGTTATAGTCGGGGCCGAAGATAATCTTTGCGTCCTTGGGGAAGCTCTCCATGACCTTCACGGCGTTGCCAGATGTGACGACGACATCGGTGAGAGCCTTCACGGCGGCAGTGGTATTGACATACGACACCACCTGATAGCCCGGATGCTCAGCCTTGTACTTGCGCAGGTCGGCGGCATCGCAGCTGTCGGCAAGCGAGCATCCGGCGGTGAGGTCGGGACAGAGCACGGTCTTGTCGGGCGACAGCAGCTTGCAGGTCTCAGCCATGAAGTGCACTCCGCACATTACCATCACCTTCGCGTCGGTGTCGGCAGCCTTGCGGGCCAGTGCTAACGAGTCGCCAACGAAGTCGGCAATGTCCTGTATAGCGCCCACAGTATAGTAGTGAGCAAGGATTATGGCGTCCTTCTCCTTGCACAACCGGCGGATTTCTTCTTTCAGATTCAAATTTTTGTCGACGGCTTCTGTCACGTAGCCGGCGTCTTTCCATTCTTTCGTTGGTGTCATCGCAGTATTCTTTCGAGTCTTATTATATTTATATTCTTTCTTTTTTTAATTTTAAAGAAAAAGTATGTAGTGGTATGATATGCCGTGGAAAAGTGCAAAACTTTTTGTCTTTTTTCTTGCTTTTTCCGTTATTAACGTCTGTCATCAAGTTATCAACACCTATTGTTAATTCTTTCTTTCTGATTTTCAACGAATAAAGTGTTTTATCCACAATTTCCTTTTTCGGTGCAAAGTTAATAAGTTTATATCTTTTATGTGTGGAAAACGGTGGAAAACTTTTGCAAAAGCCGCTAATAACCCTGTGGATATCCCGTCCGTGGAAGTGGCATAGTGCGTTGTGTGGATAACCAAAAGCTTTATCCACGCGTTTTCCACGACTTTTCCACACGTTATCCACAGGTTTATCCACAATAACTTTTGTTTTTATTTTGTTATATCTCGCGATTGGTGTATCTTTGCAAAGTAAATTGGGTAATTGTACCTTAATTAATATAAAAGAGAGAATAAAATCAAGATAATAACAATGGATTACAACTTCAGAGAAATTGAGAAGAAGTGGCAGAAGGCGTGGGTCGACAACAGAACATACAAGGTTGTCGAGGACACGACTAAGCAGAAGTACTATGTTTTGAACATGTTCCCCTACCCTTCCGGTGCCGGGCTCCACGTGGGTCATCCCCTTGGCTATATTGCCTCCGATATCTATGCGCGCTACAAGCGGCTGAAGGGGTTCAACGTTCTCAACCCTATGGGCTACGATGCCTACGGACTGCCTGCCGAGCAGTATGCCATAAAGACCGGTCAGCACCCGGAGAAGACCACCAACGAGAATATAGCCCACTACCGTGAGCAGCTCGACAAGATTGGGTTCTCCTTCGACTGGGACCGTGAGGTACGTACCTGTGATCCAGGTTATTATCATTGGACCCAGTGGGCCTTCGAGAAGATGTTCAACTCGTTCTATTGCAACAAGTGTCAGCAGGCCCGCCCTATCGCCGAACTTGTCAGCCACTTTGAGGAGTCGGGCACCGATGGCCTCGATGTGGCTCAGAGTGAGGAGCTTTCGTTCACCGCCGACGAGTGGAAATCCATGGACGACGCTACGAAGCAGCGCACGCTGATGAATTATCGCATAGCTTATCTCGGCGAGACGATGGTCAACTGGTGTGCCGGTCTCGGCACGGTGCTGGCCAACGACGAGGTCGTCGACGGTGTCAGCGTCCGCGGCGGATTCCCTGTCGTTCAGCGCCGCATGCAGCAGTGGTGCCTGCGCGTGTCGGCTTATGCCCAGCGCCTCCTCGATGGTCTCGACACCATCGACTGGAGCGACTCCATAAAGGAGACTCAGCGCAACTGGATTGGCCGCTCGGAGGGTACTGAGGTGGAATTCAACGTTAAGGACAGCGACAAGCACTTCACTATCTTCACCACTCGCGCCGATACCATGTTCGGTGTGTCGTTCATGGTCTTAGCCCCTGAGAGTGAGCTCGTTGCCGAGCTGACGACAGCTGATCAGAAGGCCGAGGTCGACAAATATTTAGCTTATGTGAAGAGCCGCACCGAGCTTGAGCGCATGTCCGACCACCACGTCACGGGTGTATTCTCGGGCTCGTATGCCGTCAATCCGTTCACCGGCGACAGCATTCCAATATGGATTTCGGAGTATGTCCTGGCCGGATATGGCACCGGAGCCATCATGGCCGTACCGGCTCACGACAGCCGCGACTATGCTTTTGCGCGCCATTTCAACCTGCCCATCATCCCGCTTATCGAGGGTGCTGACGTCAGCGAGGCCAGTTTCGACGCCAAGGAGGGTATTGTCACCAACTCGCCGGCGGAAGGGAAGGAGAGTCTCGACGGCTTCTCGCTCAACGGACTGACCGTGAAAGAGGCTATTGCAGCAACGAAAAAATTTGTCACCGAGCACCATATCGGTCGCGTGAAGGTCAACTACCGTCTGCGCGACGCTATCTTCTCGCGCCAGCGCTACTGGGGTGAGCCGTTCCCGGTGTACTATAAGGACGGTATGCCCCAGATGATTCCGGAGGAGTGTCTGCCCCTCGAACTGCCCGAAATCGACAAGTATGAGCCTACGGAGACCGGTGAGCCACCTCTCGGCAGGGCAAAGAAATGGGCCTGGGACACAGCTAAGAAGGAGGTCGTCGACAAGAGTCTCATCGACAATAAGACCGTATTCCCGATAGAGTTTAACACGATGCCGGGATTCGCAGGGTCGTCGGCATACTATCTGCGGTATATGGACCCGCACAACGACAAGGAAATTGTGGGTAAGAAAGCCGACGAATACTGGCGCCACGTCGACCTGTATGTTGGTGGAACAGAGCATGCTACGGGTCACCTTATATACAGCCGGTTCTGGAATAAGTTCCTCCACGACTACGGCTACAGCTGTGAGGAGGAGCCGTTCCAGAAGCTCGTCAACCAGGGAATGATCCAGGGCCGAAGCAACTTCGTATATCGTGTCAACGAGCTGTCGACCGATAAGAAGCCCGTTTTCGTAAGCTATAATCTGCGGAAGAACTACAAGGATGTCACGCCAATCCACGTTTGGATAAACCTTGTGAAGAACGATGTCCTCGATATCGAAGGTTTCAAGCAGTGGAGTCCGGAGTACCGCGACGCTGAGTTCATCCTCGAGGATGGCAAGTATGTATGTGGATTCGCTACCGAAAAGATGTCGAAATCGATGTATAATGTAGTAAATCCAGACGATATAGTGGAGGAATATGGTGCCGACACACTGCGTCTCTACGAGATGTTCCTTGGTCCTGTGGAGGCCAGCAAGCCTTGGGATACCAATGGCATCGACGGTTGCTTCCGATTCCTCAAGAAGTTCTGGAATCTCTACTGGAAGAAGGATTCCAACAGTATCGTCGACGACGCGCCGGCAAAGGCTGAGTCGCTCAAGAGCGTTCATAAGCTCATAAAGAAGGTCAGCGACGATATTGAGAAGTTCTCTTATAACACCAGCATCTCGGCATTTATGATATGTGTCAACGAACTCGGCCAGCAGAAGTGCACCAATCATGCTCTGCTTACCGACCTTGTGGTGCTCATAGCTCCTTTTGCGCCTCACATTGCCGAGGAGCTGTGGCATGCCATGGGAGGGCAGGGGAGTGTCTGCGACGCTTCGTGGCCCGTTTACGACGAGAAATATCTCAAGGAGGACGAGGTGAAAATGATGGTAAGCTTCAACGGAAAGGTGCGCTTCCCGATGAATTTCGCCGCAAATACTCCTAAGGAAGAGGTCGAGAAGGCCGTTCTCGCCGACGAGCGTACGGCTAAATACCTTGGCGGAAAGAACATCGTGAAGGTTATCGTCGTGCCCAACCGCATAGTAAATATAGTTGTAAAATAAAGATTATGGTTCTCCGGGAGCCCTGACCGACAGTGAGATATCTCTCGGCCGTGGCTCCCCGGAGCTCCTTAATTCTTTGCATTATGTACTTTGATATGGGAAAGAATATTTGGAATGAGGCAAAGGATTATATCTGGATAACCATCGGTCTGCTGCTCTACACCTTCGGCTGGACGGTTTTCCTGCTGCCTTATCATATCGTTACTGGAGGAGTGACGGGTCTGTCGGCAATCATCTTCTATGCCACACGAATTCCTATCTCCTACAGTTACTTCACCATAAACTTGATTCTGCTCCTCGTAGCCTTGAAGATTCTTGGTCTGAAGTTTATGATTAAGACCATCTATGCCATCTCCGTTTTGTCGCTGCTGTTGGCTTTCGCGCAGTGGCTGATGACCGGTCCCGACGGCAAGATGCACCTCGTTCTCGGTGAGGGACAGCAGTTTATGTCGCTCGTCATAGGCTGTATGATTACCGGAACGAGTCTTGCCATAGTCTTTCTGCATAATGGTTCTACGGGTGGAACGGATATTATCGCAGCCTGTGTCAATAAGTACAAGAACATCTCTTTGGGTCGGGTGCTTATTGCTGTCGACTTTGTAATCATCGGGTCCTGTCTGTTCATACCGCGTTTCGGCGATATGCTCTCGAGGGTTCACATGACGGTGTTCGGTCTTTGTACGATGGTCATCGAGAATTATATGCTCGACTATGTCTTCAACGCCCGTAGAGAGTCGGTGCAGTTTATGATTTTCTCACGTAAATATCAGGAGATTGCCAACGCCATCGGCACTGAGCTTGAGCACGGAGTGACCATTCTCGACGGCCATGGATGGTACACCGGACAGCCTATAAAGGTGCTGTGTATCCTCGCCAAGAAGAACGAGAGCCAGTATATCTTCCGACTTATTAAGATGATTGACCCTCAGGCGTTTGTCAGTCAGAGTGCCGTCATCGGAGTCTATGGTGAAGGTTTCGACCCGATAAAAGTGAGTGTACCTAAAAAGAAGGAAAAATGAAAATAGTATTTGCTACAAACAACAAGAATAAACTCAAGGAGATAAGGGAGATTTTAGGTCCCGATTTCGAGATATTGTCGCTCTCCGACATCGGTTGTCATGAGGAAATTCCTGAGACCGGCGACACCATTGAGGCTAACGCACGGCAGAAAGCATCATATATTGCCGACCATTACGACCACGACTGCTTTGCCGACGACACTGGGCTGGAGGTCTTTTCGCTCAACGGCGAGCCCGGAGTGCACTCTGCACGCTATGCTGAAGGTACCGACCACGACTCTGAAGCCAATATGGCTAAGTTGCTCCGGCGCCTCGGCGACAGCGATAACCGCGATGCCCGCTTCCGCACCTGCATCTCGCTGATGCAGAAAGGCCCGGACGGACAGTACCATGAGGTGCAGTTCGAAGGTGAGGTGAGAGGGCGTATAGCACGCGAAAAGCATGGAACGGAGGGCTTCGGCTACGACCCTTTGTTCGTTCCTGAAGGCTATGACAAGAGCTTTGCCGAGCTCGGCGAGGACGTTAAGAACCAGATTTCGCACCGTGCGCGCGCCGTGGCAAAGCTTGCCGCATACCTGAAAGGGTAGGGCAGAAGAAACAAAAGATAACGAACGAATGATTGATTTTCAGCTATGAACAGAACGGGACGGATATTTTTTGTCGGTTTGACGGTCCTGACAATGGCGTGTGGCAGTACGGCTCAGGCGCAGGTAGGAACGTGGAAGGACTATATGGCCTACTACGATGTACAGGACGTTAAGAAGGGTGGGAGTGTGCTTTATGTGCTCGCTTCCGACAATCTCTATTCCTATAACGAGGGCGACGGCAGCATCCAGACCTACGATAAGGTCAACGGTCTCAGCGACTGTGGCATAGCGAAAATCGAATGGAACCGCAGTGTCGGCAAGCTTATTATCGTCTACAGCGACTATAATATCGACATGCTCGACGCCAAGGGCAATATCACCAATCTGTCCGACTTCTATTCGGCCACGATATCGGGCGACAAGACGGTCAATAATATTTATATGAGCGGGCGCTTTGCCTATCTCAGCACGGGATTCGGAATCGTTAAGGTCAACATGCGCGACAATGAGATAAGCGATACCTACAACCTTAAATTCCGCGTCGACTACTGCTATATCGACGGAAACTATATTTATGCCGCATCGTCGACCAATGGCTTGTATCGTGCGGCACTCTCCGACAATCTCCTCGACCCCGGAAAATGGAGTAGGGTGGGGGCTTACACACCGCGGTCCTACACCGTAGATGCCGACCTTTTGGCCACGGCGCGGTCCCATCGCCCCGATGGTCCGAAGGCAAACAACTTCTACTCGATGAAGTTCAAGTACGGAAATCTGTACACTGTCGGCGGCCGCTACAATCAGACCGGCGACTCACAGATGCCCGGAACGGTGCAGGTGCTCAATCCGGAGGACGGCGAATGGACTGTCTATGAGGACAGTATACAGGACAAGTCGGGCCATTCCTACATCGACGCGTTATGCATCGACGTTGATCCTACTGACCACTCGCATGTCATGGTGGGTGCCAGAACAGGACTCTATGAGTTCAGAAACGGGAGATATGTACGCGACTGGTACTGCCAGAACAGCGACCTCCAGCAGGCTGTAGGGGGTAGTGTCAATTATACGTTGGTTACCTCGGGTGCTTTCGACGGCAGTGGCAACTTCTGGTTTGCCAACAGTCAGAGTACGTCGCAGTCGCTGTGGGAATATACTGCCGGCGGAAAGATGGTTAGCCACCATAAGGATCAGTATATGGACACGGATCATAAGTTCAGCTTCGCCCACGTTCACAGCATGATGTTCGACAAGGACAATCTGCTGTGGTTTGTCAGCGACTACTGGGCAACGCCCTATCTCGTTTGCTATCAGCCTTCTACCGATGCCACCAACGTGTACAAAAACTATGTCAACGAGGATGGTACAGCGGTTACCGTAGGCGGTGGCGCACGCTGTGTGGCTGAGGATCTGAATGGAAATATATGGGTAGGGACCAATGCCGGACCCCTCTTTATCAATGCGGAGGATAAGACCCTGTCGCCAGACAAAATGGTTTTCCAGCAGTATAAGGTGCCCCGCAACGACGGAACTAACCTTGCCGATTATCTGCTTTCGGGCGTCGACGTCATGTGTATGGCCGTCGACGGAGGCAACAGAAAGTGGTTTGGCACTAACGGCAATGGCGTTTATCTCATCAGTGCCGACAATAACACCCAGATTCACCACTTCCTCTCGACCAACAGCGGACTGCTGTCGGACAACGTTCAGTCGATAGCCATCAATCCGAAAACCGGAGAAGTATTCTTCGGAACCGATAATGGCCTCTGCTCTTATATGAGTGATGCTACGGCTACGGTCGACAAAATGGACAAGAATAACACCTATGCTTATCCCAACCCCGTGAAACCGGGCTACAACGGGCCTATAACCATCACAGGCCTGTCGTACAACGCCGATGTGAAGATAGTCACATCCAATGGCACTCTTGTGGCTCAGGGCCGAAGCAACGGCGGTTCTTTCGTGTGGTATGGCACTGATCTCGACGGGAAACGGGTGGCCAGTGGTGTCTATATGGTTATGACGACTACTGAAAGTGGGGATAAAGGCACTGTCTGTAAGATTGTTGTAGTGAACTGATTCCGCCTTTTTATTGTTTTTCTTCCTCCTACGGCATTCCCATAGGATGGAAAGCAAAAAAAATAGCCACCGCCTGCAATCAAGCTGATTGTAAGCGGTGGCTTCTTTAATGATATGAATTTTACAGCCTCAATGGGCCCTCTGCTACTTCATTACAGCCTTGAAAGCCTCGTTAAGTCCATTGCCTGAAATTCTCAGGATGATGGTTCCGTGAGTCGATGGGAGGTAAACAGAAGTGTTGGTGCCGTTGAAATGGTGCTCTCCGAGCAGTGCGCCGTTGGCTGAGTATGCGCTTACGGTATACTTCTCATGGGCTACTCCACCTTCAATATTGACGATTACCATTCCGTTGAAGGCCTGAACGAGACTTGCTCTCTTCTGTCCTGCTTTGGCTGAGAGGGTCTTTATGGCATCGATAGTGCCGTAGTTGGCCTTCTTCGATACCAGTCCCTGCTCGAAAGCTCCAAGGTCTGGGGCTGTGCCGGCGTAGGCGATGGCCGGTACTGCTACTCCTGAAGCATCGTATCTTGTGTTGGCTGCGATGGCTGTTCCACGGTCAACGATAGTTGCGTTGTCCACTGTCGGATGTCCCCAGGTAATGTTGTCCCAGTTCAGATTGCCGTCGTCCTGACGTGGTCCTATAAGGTCGGCATAGTCGTTCATCGACTGGAAGTTAGCCTCGGAGCATAGCCAGTCGTTGGTTTGTTCCTTCGATGCTACGGTAACCTGTACCCTTCCGTATTTCTTATCCTTGTAACCGTATTCTCCTTTGTCCGATGCTGTCTTCACGGTGTAATCGTCGATGGCTACGGAATTGCTCACCTCACAGACGCTTCCCTCGGCCAGTGGCTCGTAAATTCTGTAGGCATAGGCTTTCGAACCGAATGCCTGAAGCGAGTAGCCGGTGCAGTTGTTGATGATTATATCGCCGAGATTATGGTTCTGGTCGAAGCCTTTCGATCCGTTGTTGACAGCTAAACAGCGGTTGAGTACAACGTTCATGCGTCCTTGTTTCGACCCGCATTTGAATCCGTTCATATTGCCTTTCGTGGCGGTACCGTTGATCCAGCCGTTCTCGTAGGCCAGACAACTCTCGAAGACGATGGTCTTATTGTCCTGGAATCCTCCGTCCTTCTTGAAGAAGACATCGTAGCCGTCGTCAGAGTTGTTGTATGCTCTGCAACCAAAGAAGTAGTTTCCGTCGCCAACAGAGATTTTCGGGGCGAATCCGTCGGCATCGCCGTCACCCTCATCCTTATTCTCGTAGGAGTCGCAGTTGATGACATAGTTGAATGATGCTAAGTTCTTCATTTGCAGACCGGTATCGCCGTTGCGGTAGAAATTGCAGAATTCAATGATATTATCGTGTGCGTCTTGAGTGCGTGCAATGACGTCTGCCGATGTACCGTTTGTCGGTTTGTTGCGCTCTATGAGCATTCCGTTGTCGGAAGCATTGGTGAAGTCAATCTTGTAGAAGTGCCAGTACGATGATGTCAGGCGCAAACCCTGGTACGGATTGTCGCTGTGGGCATGGTAGGGCATTGCCGAGAAGTCGAGAACGGCGCGTCCGTCGGGACACATAACGGTAATATACTTATCGTGTGTACCGTTACGGTCGTTGATGTTCAGGCGCTTGTTGTAGACGTATTTTCCCGCTTTCATCTTGATGGTTGTTCCCGGCAGTGCTCTGTCGATGGCTTTCTGGAGGTCGAAGTAAGGCTTTGTCGCCGTTCCGTCGGCAGTAGTATCGTCGCCGTCGGGTGCGCACCAGATGATTACGGAGTCGGTAGCCGTCGGCGTATTGATTGATTCGCCGGTGTAGCTCATCCCGCGGGCCTGGTCGTTGGGGTTGTTTTCGTTGCCCTTACCGCTGCCTCCGCCGTTGGGATTGTCCTCCGCCGATGCACTGTCCTGGACGGAAAGGGTATAGAAGTACATGCCTCCTTCGATGGTGAACGTCACGTCGCCGTCGGCAACGACGGTTCCCGTGCCCGTCTGCTGCTCCTTACCTGTTGTTGCGGGGAACGTTCCTGTGATATTTTCGAGACCGAGATTTCTTGTTGCCGACTTGTTTGATGTCATATAAGTCAGTGTAACAACATCACCTTTCTTGCGTGCCGGGATCGTCAGCTTGTCGGCATCGCCGAGCCACAGCGATGCTGTCGTTCCTCCGAGGCGTATATTTCCGTTGCTGTTTGCCGTGGCCGTGAAGCGCAGTCCGCCGGTGACGGTGAGCTCAGTGCCATTGGCTGTCAGCACCGCATCGTCGATGGCCTTGACAAAGCAGTAGCGGTTTTTCGAGTCTGTGGTCCACGCTGTGTCGGCATTGAGGTTTTCGACGTCGGGTGAGGGTAGGGTAGTGAAGGTCCACGACTTGTTTGCCGCAGGCTCCTGCGCACTCATAGCGATGCTGACCGCTATGGCTGCGATGATGGTAATGGCTTTTTTCATTTTCTTCTTCAGACGTTTGTTAATTTCTTTTCAGATAATAGTTATTCTCTTTTCAAACAATAGTTAAGCTCTTTTCAAACGGTATGCTGACGCTTTTCAGATGATATATATTCACCTTCCAAGCTATAGTCTTATGCTTTACGGACGATTCTATTCTTTGGTGCGTATCGTGAAATTCAATTGTCGGCTCCTGCTGATGATTCCGGTTCGTGCTTGTCCCATTCTCAGATCAGCTAAGGATACTGATATTCTCAAAGATAGTTCTGATTATTTCAAATAGATAGATGTCAGTTATTCTATTGTGCAAAGATAGAAGATAATTTAACCAAAAGCAACAAAAACCTTTATTTACTTAACGTAAACGTTTTCGGAGCGATTACTGCTCTTTCATTCAGAAGTTTTCTGTGGGTGCAGCGATTAATCAATATCATGGCTCTTTCTCAGTCGTCTTTACAGCCCGGAAATGCCAACTCAACAACAGTCCAATACTGAAATATCTTTACACCATTCCAAAACCTATCGTTTGGGCTTCTAAAACGGACCGTTTCGCAAGCTAAAACGGCCTGTTTCGCATCCTAAAACGGCCCGTTTTGCAACGCTAAATGGCATGTATTAGTAACCCGTTGAAAATCAATGATATACAAAGACGGAATAATGCGTAAGATAATGTGAATTATTTTTACATCTTGTTGTAGGCATTCTCTTGTCTTTCGATGCCTCTACAAAATATTGTTGGCTTATGGAATAACCATTCGTAGAAAGTATAATTTTGAACCATTATTTTGCGTTCTTGATTTTATTCAGTATCTTTGCAAGTCACAAAAATCAGATACCCGTCTATGCCACGCATGGTTACTGCACGGCATACCGAAAATATAAGAGAACGATAATGGCAACAAAGAAGCAGAACGATAATACGATGACTCCTATGATGCGCCAGTTCTTCAACATGAAGAACCAGCATCCCGATGCTCTATTGCTTTTCCGCTGTGGCGATTTCTATGAGACCTACTGCGATGATGCCGTGGAGGCATCGCGCATTCTCGGCATTACGCTGACCCGTCGGAACAACGGAGCATCGGCAGGAGCTGAGATGGCCGGTTTCCCCCATCACGCTCTCGACACCTATCTGCCCAAGCTCATCCGTGCCGGAAAGCGTGTTGCCATTTGCGACCAGCTCGAGGACCCTAAGAAGAAGCGCGCCGAACTGCGTGGAAAGAAGGGGTTGTCGGCCGAGGACAAGATGGTGCGCCGCGGCATCACGGAGCTTGTAACCCCCGGTGTTGCCATGAGCGACAACGTCCTTAACTACAAGGAGAACAACTTCCTGGCTGCTGTCCACTTCGGAAAGGGGTCGTGCGGCATCAGCTTCCTCGACATTTCCACCGGAGAATTCCTTACCGGTGAGGGCACATACGACTACGTCGAGAAGCTCATCGGCAACTTCCAGCCTAAGGAGGTGCTCTACGACAGGGCCCGCAAAGCCGATTTCGAGCGGTTCTTCGGTACAAAGCTCTGTACTTTTGAGCTCGACGACTGGGTTTTCACGGAGCAGACGGCGCGCCAGAAACTTCTGAAGCATTTCGGTACAAAGTCGCTGAAGGGCTTCGGTGTCGACCATCTGCACAACGGCATTGTGGCCTCTGGAGCCATCATGCAGTACCTTGAGCTCACCCAGCACACCCACATCTCGCACATAACGTCGCTGGCCCGCATCGAGGAGGATAAGTTTGTGCGCCTCGACCAGTTCACCATCCGCAGCCTCGAACTGCTCAGTCCGTTGCAGGAAGACGGCTCCTCGCTGCTTGGTGTCATCGACAGGACGGTGACACCGATGGGCGGTCGTCTGCTCCGCAGGTGGATAGTATTCCCCCTGAAGGATGTCCACCCCATCCAGGAGCGCCTCGACATAGTGGAATATTTCTTTAAGGACACCACTTTCCGTGCCACCGTCGACGACGAGTTCCACCGTATCGGCGATCTGGAGCGCATCATCTCCAAGGCCGCCGTGGGCCGTGTGTCGCCGCGTGAGGTCGTCCAGCTCTATCATGCCCTTGCCGCTCTGCGCCCGGTCCGTGAGGCCTGCGTCCACACCGACAACGAGGCGCTGCGCAAGGTCGGTGAGCAGCTGAACCTCTGTGAGGCTCTCCGCGACCGCATAGCAAAGGAGATACAGCCCGACCCGCCATTGCTTGTCAACAAGGGCGACGTCATTGCACCAGGCTACTCACCCGAACTCGACGACCTCCGATCCATCCGTGACAACGGAAAGCAGTACCTACTGCAGATTCAGGAGCGTGAGTCGCAGGAGACGGGCATCAGTTCGCTGAAGGTGGGCTACAACAACGTCTTCGGCTATTACCTTGAAGTGCGCAACACTTTCAAGGATAAGGTTCCTTCCGACTGGATTCGTAAGCAGACATTGGCTCAGGCTGAGCGATACATAACGCCCGAACTGAAGGAATACGAGGAGAAAATCCTGGGCGCCGACGAGAAGATTATCATCCTCGAGACGCAGCTTTTCAACGAACTTGTGCAGGATATGCAGAAGTTCATTCCTCAGATTCAGATTGATGCCAACATCATTGCCCATCTCGATTGCCTGCTGAGTTTCGCCAAGGTATCGGAATCCAACCGCTACGTCCGGCCTGTTATCGACGACTCCGACGTCATCGACATCAAGCAGGGCCGCCATCCTGTCATCGAGACTCAGTTGCCGATAGGTGAGAAATACGTGCCCAATGATGTGGAACTCGACACCGAGAAGGACCAGATAATGATGATTACTGGTCCGAATATGGCCGGTAAATCGGCTCTGCTGCGCCAAACTGCATTGATAGTACTCTTGGCCCAGATGGGCTGTTTCGTGCCGGCAGAGAGCGCGAGAGTGGGTCTTGTCGATAAAATATTCACCCGTGTGGGTGCTTCCGACAATATCTCGCTCGGCGAATCGACATTTATGGTCGAGATGACCGAGGCTGCCAACATCCTGAACAATGTCACCCCGAAGTCGCTCGTACTCTTCGATGAGCTCGGACGCGGCACCTCCACCTACGACGGAATATCCATAGCATGGGCCATCGTGGAGTATCTCCATGAGAATCCGAGGGCACGGGCCCGCACGCTCTTTGCCACCCACTACCATGAGTTGAACGAGATGGAGAAGTCGTTCCCGCGCATCCACAACTTCAACGTCTCGGTAAAGGAGGTCGACGGAAAGGTTATCTTCCTCCGGAAGCTTGAGCCCGGGGGGTCAGAACATAGCTTTGGTATCCATGTTGCTGAGATTGCAGGTATGCCGCGGTCCATTGTCAAGCGGGCCAATACGGTGTTGAAGGAACTCGAGGCCGACAATGCCAATGTAGGTTCTGCCGTCAAGAAACCCGACATGGAGAAGGTGGCGCAGAACCGCGAGGGCGTGCAGCTGAGCTTCTTCCAGCTCGACGACCCCGTACTGTCGCAGGTTCGCGACGAGATTCTAAACCTCGACATCAACAATCTTACGCCTGTCGAGGCTCTGAACAAGCTCAACGAGATTAAAAAGATAGTCACCGGAAAGAGCTGAAACGAATAATGGTGGCAAACTCTTGCCACCATTATTCATTTTAACAGCTGTCTTATTAAAACATCTTTCGATGTTCTGTAGACTCTGCTACTATATTTCTCATCGTTATAAAGGCTCAATAAAACCCTGTATAACAATGTTTTATCGTGTTTATTTTATCCTCTTTTTGCTTGTAATCATAGCCCAAACGCCCAAGGCAATGAGCGGAATACTGAGGATTTGTCCCATGTCGATGGGTAGTCCGGCCTCGAAAGCTTCCTGAATTTCCTTCGTATACTCGATGAGGAAACGGAAGGTGAAGATCATCGTCAGGCAGAGTCCGAAGTAGAATCCCGTTCCCACTTTCTCGGGATGCTTGCGGTAGATGAGCAGAATCACGATGAAGGTGAAGAGATAGAACAGCGACTCGTAGAGCTGTCCGGGATGGCGTGGGGCCTGGTCGACATTGGCGAAGATGAAAGCCCATGGCACATCAGTCTGCTTGCCGATAATCTCGGAGTTCATGAGATTGCCCAAACGGATGAACGTTGCCGTTATTCCCGAGCATATACCCATAAAGTCGAGCACCACCCATGTAGGCATCTTGTACTTCCGGATGTACATATAGAGTCCTACGAGCATTCCCACGACTCCTCCGTGACTTGCAAGTCCCTCGTAGCCAATGAATTTCCAACCACCTCCATCGAGGAATTTTATGGGCAGAAACATCTCTACGAAGTGCTTTCCCGAGGTCAGGAAGTAGTCGGGCTGGTAGAAGATGCAATGGCCGAGGCGTGCTCCTACGAGTACGCCAATGAAAACATAGAGGAACAGCGGCTCAAATTTCTCATCCGGATACTTATGCTTCTTGTAGAGCCACTGCATGAGGAAGAATCCGAGAGTGAGTCCTGTGAGCCAGCACAGTCCATACCATCTCACCCCATAGCTGCCTACGTGGAACGCTATTTCGTTGGGTTGCCAATAGATGAAATCGAGCATCTTCATCAAACATTAAATCTGAAGTGCATGATATCGCCATCCTGCACCACATAGTCCTTGCCCTCGATATGCAGCTGTCCGGCCTCTCTCACGGCTGCTTCCGACTTATACTTGATGTAGTCGTCGTATTTTATCACCTCAGCTCTGATAAAACCTTTCTCGAAGTCGGTGTGAATGACTCCGGCACACTGTGGGGCTTTCCATCCCTTATGGAATGTCCAGGCTTTCACCTCCATCTCGCCGGCGGTGATAAATGTCTGTAAGTTAAGCAGATGATAAGCTTTCTCGATGAGCCGGTTGACGCCGCTTTCCTCGAGATCGAGCTCGTCGAGGAACATCTTCTTGTCCTCATAGGTGTCGAGTGAGGCTATGTCCTCTTCGGTCTTTGCTGCTATGACCATTGCCTCGGCACCCTCTTTGGCAGCTATCTCCTCGATTTTTTTCGAGTATTCGTTACCGTTCTTTGCGCTGTCCTCGTCGACATTGCAGACGTAGAGCACCGGTTTTGTGGTCAGAAGGAAGAGGTCGTGGGCAGCCTTCTGCTCCTCTTTGGTGTCGAAAGTCACCTCGCGGGCGTTACGGCCCTGCTCCAGCACCTCCTTGTAAGCCTCGAGTACCGTCACGGCTGTCTTAGCATCCTTGTTTCCCGAGGCCGCAACCTTCTTCTGCTTGTCGAGCTGCGAGTCGATGGTCTCTAAGTCCTTGAGTTGCAGCTCGGTATCGATGACGCTCTTGTCCTCAACGGGATCGACGGGGGCACCGCCCTCTCTCACCACATTATCGTCGTCGAAACAGCGTATGACATGGATGATAGCGTCACACTCGCGAATGTTTCCGAGGAATTTGTTTCCTAAACCCTCACCTTTCGAGGCTCCCTTGACGAGGCCGGCAATATCGACAATCTCGCATGTTGCCGGTACTATCCTTCCCGGATGAACGATCTCGGCGAGCTTGTTAAGGCGCTCGTCGGGGACAGTGATGACTCCCAAGTTCGGTTCTATCGTGCAGAATGGGAAGTTGGCTGCCTGTGCCTTAGCACTCGACAGACAGTTGAATAGTGTAGACTTGCCAACGTTTGGCAGACCTACAATACCACATTTTAATGCCATATTTCAGTTATAAACGTTTATTTTGACTGCAAAATTACTCAATAATTCTGAATTGAGCAAATTAAGTCCTATTAGTTCTCGGACGGAATCAGTGTGCCTCCAGCCAGTTCTTGCCCCATCCGGCGTCGGCGATAAGCGGAACGTCGAGGTGGTAGGCTCCCTGCATCTCCTCGATGACAATCTTTTCGACCTTCTCTTTCTCCTCCGGGAATACGGAGAAGTTCAGTTCGTCGTGCACTTGCAGAATCATCTTCGACCTTATGCCTTCCTCCTTGAACCGGCGCCAGATTCTTATCATCGCCACCTTTATAATGTCGGCCTCACTGCCTTGGATAGGAGCGTTGATGGCGTTGCGCTCGGCGAACCCGCGGACGGTGCCGTTCTTGCTGTTGATGTCGGGCAGATAGCGGCGGCGACCGAACAGTGTCTCGGCATAGCCTTTCTCGCGTGCCTCTTCCTTGGCTTTCTCCATGTAGGCGTGCACCTTAGGGAATGTAGTGAAATAGTCGTCGATGAGCTGTCGCGCCTCACCGTTGGGGATGTCCATTCGCTGGGCCAGTCCGTAGGTGGTGATACCGTATATTATTCCGAAGTTGGCCTGCTTGGCCTTCTTTCGCTGGGCATCGGTAACCTCGTCCATATCCTCGTGCCATATCTTCGCTGCCGTGGCGCGGTGGATGTCGAACCCTTCGCGGAAGGCTTCAATCATATTCTCGTCGCCCGAGAGATGGGCCATGATGCGCAGTTCTATCTGTGAGTAATCGGCTGAAAAAAATAAACATCCAGGCTCGGGAATGAAACACTTCCTTATCTCCTTGCCGTCGTCGTCGCGGACGGGAATATTCTGGAGGTTCGGGTCGGAGCTCGAGAGTCGTCCCGTGGCCGTTATCGTCTGGTTGAACGATGTGTGGATATGGCCGGTACGGGGGTTGATAAGTTTCGGGAGGGCATCGACATAAGTGCCGAGGAGTTTTTTCAATCCTCTATAGTCCAAGATGTTAGCAACTATTTTGGCCTTACTGCGCAACTGCTGCAGCACTTCCTCCGATGTGACGTACTGCCCCGTGCGCGTCTTTTTGGGCTTGTCTACGAGTTTCATCTTCCCGAAGAGAATTTCACCCACCTGCTTAGGACTTGAGATATTGAATTCTTCGCCGGCCTCCTCGAATATCTCCTTCTCTAACGCTTTCATTCTCTTTGTGAATAATGTTGACGTTTCCTTTAGTGAGTCAGTATCGAGGCACACTCCTGTAGTCTCCATATCGGCGAGCACGGGAACCAGTGGCATCTCCATATCCCAGAAGAGTTTCTCAGCGTTGACATCCTTCAGACGCGGTTCGAGGGCGTTCTTCAACTTCAGTGTGATGTCGGCATCCTCAGCAGCATATTCATATACGTCCTTTGGATCGAGGTCGCGCATGTTCTTTTGGTTCCTACCCTTAGGACCGATGAGTTCCTCGATGTGTATGGTCCGGTAGTGGAGGATCGTCTCAGCCATATAGTCCATGTTGTGCTGAAGCTCCGGATCGATGAGGTAGTGGGCTATCATAGTGTCGAACATGGGCCCTTGCACATTAATGCCATAATTGTGCAGAACCTCCATATCGTACTTTATGTTCTGTCCTACCTTTAGGATTTCAGTGTTCTCGTAGACCTTTTTAAATATGTTTACTATTGTTAGAGCTTTTTTAAAGTCTGCCGGAACAGCCACATAAAAGGCTTCGTTTTCTTTCACTGAGAAGCTTAAACCCACCAATTCGGCATCGATGGGGTGGGTGGATGTCGTTTCCGTGTCTAAACTGACTATTTTATTTGTCAATAAATAGTCACAAAGTTTCTTCGCTTCCTCCTCATTTTCAACGAGTTGGTAGTTGTGAGCTATCGTTTTAAGGCTCTCAAAATTCGCGTTTTCTGGCTCTTCTGTGCCCTTGTTTGCAAATGCTGAAAATAAATCGGGCTCTGAATTAACGTTCTTTTTCTTTTCTGAAGTCTTATTAAGAAACTTGTTCTTCAGCGTCTTAAACTCGAGTTCGGTGAAGATTTTGTCGAGTTTTTCGGTATCGGGTTGCTCAACCTTCAGTTCGTCGAGGGTGAGGTCGCCCATCGGCACATCCGTCTTGATGGTCGCGAGGAAGTAGCTCATCTTTATATCGTCGACGGCTGCCTCCACCTTCTCCTTCATCTTTCCTTTCAGTTTGTCGGTGTTGGCAAGCAGATTGTCGACACTGCCAAACTCGTTGATGAGTTTTGCGGCTGTCTTCTCGCCCACACCCGGGCACCCCGGGAAGTTGTCGGCCGAGTCGCCCATAAGCGCCAAGAGGTCGATGACCTGCGATGGGGAAGTGATACTGTATTTTTCCTCAATCTCACTTTCACCGATTTTGTCGTAGCCACCGCCGTGTCGCGGCCGGTACATGTAGACGTTCGGCTTCACGAGCTGACCATAGTCCTTGTCGGGCGTCAGCATATACGTCTCTATACCTTCGGCACCAGCCTTCGTGGCTACCGTTCCGATGATGTCGTCGGCCTCGTATCCATCGACCTGAAGGATAGGTATGTGGTAGGCTTCAAGAATATTCTTTATTATCGGCACCGACAGTTTGATGTCCTCCGGTGTAGCTTCGCGCTGGGCTTTGTAAGCCGGGAAGGCCTCGTGACGGAAGGTCTTGCCATGGTCGAAGGCCACGGCAATATATTCGGGATGTTCCTTTGTGAGCACCTCGTGGAGCGTGTTGCAGAATCCCATAATTGCCGATGTATTCAGTCCTTTTGAGTTTATTCTTGGACTTTTGATGAAGGCGTAATATGAGCGATAAATGAGTGCGTAAGCATCAAGCAGAAATAGTTTTGCCATATCAAATGTAATTTGTCTGTAAAATTACTAAATTCCTGCGGATTATCCGATGATTTTCATTAATTTTGTATCGAATTAAAGAATCACATGGATTATCTGTCTATTATACGGGAGCCGATAACTGCCGAATTGTCCGATTTTATCCGAATGTTCAACCATAGTCTTGAGCATGAGAACGGACTGTTGCAGCAGGCTCTTGATCATATTCGTCAGCGTGCCGGGAAGCGTATGCGTCCTATTCTTATCCTTCTTATGGCTCGCAATTATGGTTCTGTCACCGATGTCACCCAGCATGCGGCGGTAGGCTTGGAGCTCTTGCATACAGCCTCGCTCGTCCACGACGACGTTGTCGATGAGAGCAGGGAACGTCGTGGCCAGGAGAGTGTTAACGCGTTGTACGACAACAAAGTAGCCGTCCTCGTGGGTGATTATATCCTCTCGACGGCTCTGCTGAACGTGTCGTATACCCACTCCGAGAAGATTGTAAGATATCTTGCCGAACTCGGCCGCACCTTGTCGGATGGCGAGATTCTCCAACTCTCGAGTATCGACAATGAGGAAATATCGGAGGAAACCTATTATAACATAATAAAGAACAAGACCGCAGCGCTCTTCGAGGCATGCTCTGCCATCGGAGCTCTGTCGGCAGGGGCCTCCGATGAGGAGGTGGAGCGTGCTAAGCTCTTTGGCCGTCAGTTGGGTATTATCTTCCAAATTCGTGACGATATCTTCGATTATTACAATGATGAAAAGGAGATAGGAAAGCCCACTGGCAACGATATGACCGAGGGAAAGCTCACCCTTCCGGTCATCTATGCGCTCCGTCACACCGGCGACAAGGCCATGCTCGAACTGGCCCACAAGGTGAAAAATCATACGATTTCATCGGACGAAATCAAGACTTTGGTCGATTTCACCATCAGCAACGGTGGTATCGAATATGCCGACAAGCGCATGTGGGAGTTCCACGCAAAGGCCGAGGAGTTCCTGAATAATGATGTCAGCGATGAAGCCATAAGGAAATCGCTCCACGCTTACCTCGACTTCGTTATCAAGCGCGACAAATAATAGGGTAGTGAGGTGGTTCTCTTGACCCGCAGTCATCAGCTTACAGACTCCTTATCATTACCCTCGCACCCTTTCATCCTAAAGAAAATAAAAATAGCCAGAGTGAGAAGAAAATTCCCATTCTGGCTATTTTTAATTTATTTTTCTTTCTTAATCCTATTGTTTTTCCTGGATTCCGAAAGCATCTTTTGGTCGTTGCCGACCATTGTATCGTGGGTTTAGAACCACTTTGTCTCCTTACCGGTGATCTCGCTGAGCAGAAGATTCGTCAGACGGCTGGTGCCAAGACGGAACCAATAGTTTGTCAGCCACTTCTCGCCGAGAACCTCCTTGACGATTGTGTAGAGGACAACAGCGTCCATGACGGTGTTGATGCCGCCGGCGGGCTTGATACCTATCTGTATGCCCGTCTCGTCGTAGTACTCCTTGATGGCCTGACACATTACGTATACGCCCTCAGGAGTGGCACCGGCCTTCTCCTTTCCCGTGCTCGTCTTGATGTAGTCGGCACCGGCATACATCGATAAAATCGCGGCTTTTTTAACGTTCGACAGACTGCCAAGGTCACAAGTCTCGAGGATAACCTTCATCGGCACGTCGCCGCAGACCTCCTTGAGTTCGTTAATATCGTCGGCCACACCTTCATAATCCTCGCTGAGGAATTTTCCAACTGGCATGACGATGTCGATGTTTGTGGCACCGTCGGCGATGGCGAGCTGCGTCTCGGCAACCTTCACCTCCATACGGCTCTGCGACGATGGGAAATTGCCCGTGACGTTCGTTATCTCCACACCGTCGACCTCGAGGCTCTGAGCCACCAGTTCTGTGAAGCGTGGGTATACGCAGATAGCCGCCACATGGGGCAGGGCAGGGTATTCATTGTCAAATTTATTCACCTTCTCCGTCATGGCGAGGATGCTCTCGTCGGTGTCGGTGGTGTGCAGCGATGTCAGCTCTACACTGCCGAGGAGGAACTTTTTTACCTCTACATTGTCGTTCTCGGGCACTTTCTCGGCAATTATTTTCTTCACTGCCTCGTCGACGGCCTTTTCATCGACGTTGAGATCGTACTTTTTGAACGCCTGCTCATACTTGCTCGGTCCATACTCAGCGGCATCTTTCTTTGTCTTCTCTGCCTGCTGTTTGATGTCGTTGTCGACAGTTTTCTTTATTATTCCCATAATGTTGTTGTTTTTTCCTTCCGACCTGCGGCTGGCGCAGCACGGCCTTCAGGCCTTTAATTTTTCGTTGTTGATATGTCGTTGAGAGTCCCGTCGTGTCTTCTTCTCGAAACTCTTCTTTAGTTCGTCAGTGAGGTTAACACCGGTCTGGTTGGCAAGACAGATGAGCACCCATAGAACATCTGCCATCTCCTCGCCGATATTGTCCTTTTCACCGGCTTTAAAGCTCTGGTCGCCGTACTTGCGGGCCATCACGCGGGCCAGTTCGCCGACCTCCTCAGTGAGACAAGCCATGTTCGTCAGTTCGGAGAAGTAGCGCACACCGTACTTCTTTATCCATTCGTCGACGGCTTTCTGTGCTTCGTCAATAGTCATAATCCAAATTCTTTCCGTTGTTTTTAGTCTAAAAAACTATTCTTCGTAACTTATATTTCGCGCTATTCCGCGCGGCCTAAGGGTTCTTATTCTTTGTTTTTAGTGTCCATACATATCGTCACGGGTCCGTCGTTGATGAGTTCCACCTTCATGTCGGCACCGAATTCTCCCGTTCCTACGGGCTTACCGAGGGCGGTAGAGAGTCGGCTTACAAACTCGTTGTAGAGTGGGATAGAGATGTCGTGCTTGGCGGCACGTATCCAACTCGGTCGGTTGCCTTTCTTGTAGCTTGCCATTAGTGTGAACTGGCTGACAACGATAATGTCGCCGCCGGTTTCCATAATGCTTAGGTTCATGACCCCATTCTCGTCGTCGAAGACCCTCAGACCGATGATTTTCTTCACGAGCCAGTCGATGTCGTCGGTGGTGTCGGCGGCTTCGATGCCGAGGAGGATGAGGTATCCCTTACCTATCTTGCTCTTAACATGGTCGGCGATGGTCACCGATGCTCTGGAAACGCGTTGTATTACTATTCTCATAATGCAAATTTAGCGATTCTTTTCGACTATTCCAAATTTATAGATTGTTTTTAGTTTTCTTTCAGATTAGTCCTTGCGTAGTAACCTCCTTGTTCTCTTTATCCTGTAATTTTACTTTACAATCAGCACAGAATAATTGTCATTTATCTTTACAGTCGACCATCCCTATTTCTAAAACGGCCCGTTTTGCATTCTGAAACGGTCCATTTCGCATTGTCAAACGGTCCGTTTTAGCCTCCCAAACGGCCCGTTTTAGAAAGTCAAATCGGCCTCTTTGTAATGTGTTGATTATTAGATGGTTATAGCGTCGGTTAACTTTGAGATTCTAACTTTATTTGTTTGATAAATTATTTACATTCTTATGCACACTTGATATTTCCCGTGGCCGATATGTTCTTAATTGGTTAGAGAGGTCCATAACTCAAAGAAAATAGTCATAGGCTGGCTTAAGCTCCCGATGGAGCTATGGTGTGGAAGTGATGTGGCAGCCTTTGCGAGCAAGCTCGCAGTCTGCCCCATTACTTCCACACCACCCCTAACAGGGTTAAAGCCAGCCTATGACGAAAATTGCCTTGGCATAAAATAGCGCCAAGGCGCATAAAATACTGTGCCGCTCAACAGAGCCTAAGTAGCATTGCTGACTTTCAAGACGCTATGGACTATCTTTTCGGCCGCAGGATTTTATGCCCAAGGGGCAATTTTACGCGTTAGCGATTTTCGTCATGGGCAGGCTTGACACCAAAGGTGTGGGGCTAAAGCTATGGGGTAGGCAGCGAGCTTGCTCGCAAGACTACCCCATAGCTTTAGACCCATTGCTCTTTGGGGAGCATAAGCCTGGCCATGATTTTCTGTTCCCTTTCCCTTTGAAAATGCCAAAGCGATAATGACAGTATAAAGATTTATATATTCTCTCACTCTTATTCCACGGAAAATATCCAGTGCGCCCATTTCTACCATTCACCTTATTCACTCATTCACCCCCATAAATCCCACTGAATGGCTTCTCATTTCTTCACTCCTTCTACGACAAATTTAATTCATATCTCTACCAAAAATAATCTATTAATTGCCGAAGTTCTACTTTTTTTCTTCCTTCTCGCTGCCATGAAAATGGTCGAAAACTATCTTTGCCTTGGCCTGTCCGATGGTTTCAGTTAGCTGTGCGATGTCTGATTCGCTGATGCGCTTGACACTCTTAAACTTCGATATTAGCAGGTCCTTAGTCTTGGGACCGATACCCTTGATATCGTCGAGCTCACTGTGCAACTGGTGTTTCGACCGCTTGTCGCGGTGGAAGGTGATGGCATAGCGGTGCACCTCGTCCTGAATCTGCGTCAGAACGTGGAAAAGCTCGCTGTCGGTCTTCAGTCCTATGACCACCGGCGGAAACCCGTAGAGTAGCTCATTCGTCCTGTGGCGGTCGTCCTTTGCCAGTCCGGCGATAGGAATATTAAGGTGCAGTTCGTCTTCTACAACCTCTCTGACGACGTCCATTTGGCCTTTGCCGCCATCAGTGATGATGAGGTCGGGTAGGGCAGTGTGCTCCTCAATCATGCGGCTGTAGCGGCGTCTGACGACCTCCTGCATCGATGCATAGTCGTCGGGGCCCGTAACGGTCTTGATGTTGTATTTACGGTAGTCTTTTCGCGAGGGTTTCATACCTTTGTAGACGATGCATCCTGCCACTGCATCAGTGCCGGAGATGTTCGAGTTATCGAAACATTCTATCTGATAAGGCAGTTTTGGCAGTCGCAGTTTGTCCTGGAGTTCCTTCATCAGACGGGTCTGTTTCTGCTCCGGATTGAGCTTTTCAGCCTGCTTCAGACGGTCGAATTTATACTGTTTGGCGTTCATCTCCGACAGTTCCAAGAGGTGATGCTTATCGCCGCGCTGTGGGATGAAAAACTCCGCGTCTTTGATTTTAAAGTCGAGTTCGAAGGGCACAATTATCTCCTTTGCCGTACTCCCGAAGCGCTGTCTAATCTCCGGGATGGCGTCGTTAAGCAGTTCCTCGTCGGTTTCGTCGAGTTTCCGCTTGTATTCGTAGGTGAAACTCTGGTTTATGGCACCGTTCTTGACGTGAATATAGTTGATATAAGCGTTCTTTCGTGCATCGTCGTCGACGATAGTAAACACGTCGACATCTGTGATGGTGTGGCTTACGATTTCGCTCTTTGCCGCAAAATTATCCAGTGCGTGGATGCGCTGCTTGTATTCTTCGGCCTTCTCAAACTCCAGTTTTCCGGCATATTCCATCATTTTTGAGCGCAGATATTGCTCCACATCCCTCGTATTTCCCTTTAGAATTTCGCGTGCCTGACGTATATTTTCCTGGTATTCGTCGTACGATTGCTTGTCGATGCAGGGCGCTCCACAGTTGTGTATATGGTATTCGAGGCACGGTTTGAATTCGCCTTTGGCTATTCTCTCCGGCGACAACGGAAGCCGGCAGGTGCGCGGTTTGAACACTTTTTTTATTATTTCGAGTATTGCGTACATCGAACTTATATGGCTGTAGGGGCCATAGAAGTTTCCGAAGCGCTTGTTTATCGTCCTTGTCTTGAATATGCGCGGATAGAACTCCTTCGTTACGCAGATGCTCGGATACGTCTTTCCGTCCTTAAGCAGTACGTTGTACTTAGGTTTATACTGTTTTATGAGCTGGTTCTCGATGAGCAGAGCGTCCTCCTCGGTGTTTACGACGGAGTAGGAGATGTCCTGAATCTTCGACACGAGCACTTTCGTCTTGTATCTGTCGACCTCCTTGTGGAAGTATGACGATACACGATTCTTCAGGTCCTTGGCTTTTCCTACATATATTATATGGCTCTGGTCGGGTGCCTCGGCTCCCGGTTTCCGTCGCTCGTCGTAGTACTGATACGTTCCCGGCTTGTGTGGAAGGTTCAGTACAATGTTCTTCAAGTAGGCCAGACGCTCTTCATTTTCTTCTCGTGTCATTTCTCCTAACTCCTTTGTTTAAAGCAGTTTTCGGGCAAAAAGTTTCACGTGAAACTTTAGCCCGTTTCCTGCCTTGGTTGTCAGCCTGTCCTCCCTCTGCCGTCTCTGCATCTTCAGCGATCCGTGTGGTCGTTGTGTCTCGTGGCTGTGGGTTGGCCGTTGTTGCTCTCGCAGTTCAGTCTGCGGCTATTATTCTTTTTCTGTTTGTGCCGAAAGAGAATTGTAGAGCAGCGGTAGGGCAGGCTTGTTAATATTCAGTTTTAGTATTATTCTTGTAGCTTTCTGCTTGTTCTTTCCTCTTTCTGGGATTTAGAATTTAAGCAGCGAAGTTACCTCTATGCCCTGGTCCTCGAAAACCTTTCGTGCATTCGGAAATTCCGTTTCGAGCTCGATGATGAAGTTGCAGTATATCTTCTTAGGATGGAACTTCTTTACGAGTTTGCACGCTGCATCCATCGTGCCACCAGTAGCGAGCAGGTCGTCGTGGAGGAGGATAACATCGTTTTCGTCGATGGCATCGGCATGAATTTCTATTGTGTCCATGCCATACTCCTTGACGTAACTTTGCTGTACCGTCTTACAGGGCAGTTTTCCGGGCTTGCGGCAAAGGACGACACCAGCGTCGAGTTTCATTGCCACTGCCGACGACATTACGAAGCCGCGGCTTTCAATTCCAACGATCTTCGTGATACCTTTATCCTTGTAGAGATCTACCATGGAATCGGCGATTTCTCTTAGGCATTCAGGGTTCTTGAATAGGGTAGTGATGTCCCTGAAATTAACTCCTTTGATTGGCCAGTCGGGTATGCACCGCAGGTGGTCCAACAGTAATTGTTTGTTCATTTGCTTTGTTGTTTTTATTAATTGTTTATGTTTTGTTTTATCTCGAAGTTCGTTCTTTTTCTTCTTTCTACAGACTCCTTTATTTATTCTCTGCCAGTCCGTTTTTCGTCCGTTGCCTTATGAGTCCAACGGGAGCCCGTTTGTCGTTTCTTTCGTCTCAGTTTCACGATAGAACCGTGTTTTTTTCGTTGTTCAAGTATTACTTTAGTCGGAATCTAAATCTTTCTTTATCATACGGTTAGACGGATTTTGTTTCACGTGAAACTTTAGCCCTTCTCCACGCCGCCGGGGATTGTCTGAGAGGCGTGGAGTGGGGTAGAGGACTATCGTCCGAGGAGGACGAGGAGCACGTTGATATCGCTCGGCGAGACTCCAGGAATTCGTGACGCCTGAGCGATGGTTTCGGGCTGAATGCGTTCGAGCTTCTGACGGCACTCCGTCGAGAGGTCGTGGATTTCGGAGTAGTTGAAACGGCCCTTGATCTTTATATCCTCAAGACGGTGCATCTTGTCGGCGAAGACTCGTTCGCGGTCTATATAACCTTTATATTTCATTTTTATCTCTGCACCTTCGTCGATCTCGTCGACGCGGTTTTTCGGTGAATTCAGAATTTCTTTCAGTTCCGGAATCTGGTCGGCAAGGTTCTTGAAGTTTACCTGCGGCCGTGCTATGAGGTCGGCAATCTTCACCGTTCCCTTGATGGGTGCAGTGCCGATACTCTCGAGAAATCCGTTGACGGTTTTCGGCTTCACCGGTGTTGTCATACAGAAGTCGACTATTCTATCGATGTTCTCGCGCTTCTCCTTCCACCAGTCGTAGCGCTCGCGGGTTGCGAGACCTATTTTGTACGATTTCTCCGTCAGCCGGTCGTCGGCATCGTCCTGGCGGAGCAGTATGCGGTATTCGGCCCTCGAGGTGAACATACGGTATGGTTCGTCGACGCCCTTCGTGGTGAGGTCGTCGATGAGTACGCCGATATAGCTCTCGTCGCGGTGCATGATGAACGGGTCGCTGCCACCGCAGAGCAGGGCGGCGTTGATGCCGGCAGCCGTTCCCTGGCCCCCGGCTTCCTCGTAACCCGTGGTGCCGTTGACTTGTCCGGCGAGGAAAAGACCGCCAATCATCTTCGATTCCAACGAGTGCTTGAGCTGTGTCGGGTCGAAATAATCGTATTCGATGGCATATCCCGGGCGGTAGATTTTTGCGTCTCGGAGTGCCGGAATGTGATGGATTGCCTCGAGTTGCGTCTCCCACGGCATACTCGACGAGAATCCGTTGAGGTACATCTCGTTCGTATCGGTGCCCTCGGGTTCGAGAAAGAGCGGATGACTCTTCCTGTCAGGGAAGGTTACGAGTTTTGTCTCTATCGACGGACAGTAGCGTGGTCCGGTACTCTGTATCTGCCCGTTGAAGAGCGGTGAGTTGGCTATGTCGGCGCGGAGTATGGCGTGCACCTCCTCATTGGTGTTGCACGTCCAGCACGGCAGCTGTGGCAGCTGGCGGTGAGGACCGAAGAACGAGAACTGATGATAGTCGTTCTCGCCGGGCTGTTCCTCCATATCCTCGAAGTGAACCGAGCGCTTGTCGATGCGCACCGGAGTGCCGGTTTTCATCCGTCCCTTTCTCACTCCCCACCGCTCGATACTCTCAGCGAAGTTGTGGACGGCGGGTTCGGCGCAGCGTCCGCCCTCAACTTTCCGTCGGCCGATGTGCATGAGGCCGTTGAGGAAGGTGCCGGCGGTGACGACGACGGCCTTGGCGTGGAATTCCACGCCCCATATTGTTCTCACTCCGACGACCATCTTCGTGGTGCTGTCGACGAGGAGTTCGTCGGCCTGGTCCTGGAAGATGTCGAGGTTCGGGGTGTTGTCGAGGACATGTCGCCACTGCCAGATGAACTTTCCGCGGTCGCACTGTGCCCTCGGACTCCATACTGCCGGTCCCTTCGAGCGGTTGAGCATACGGAACTGGATGGCGGTGGCATCGGTAACAAGGCCCATCTGTCCGCCGAGGGCGTCGATCTCGCGTACAATCTGTCCCTTGGCTATTCCGCCGACGGCCGGATTGCAGCTCATCTGCCCTATCTTGTTCATGTCCATCGTTATCAGACACGTCTTCGCACCGATGTTGGCGGAGGCCGTGGCGGCCTCACAACCGGCGTGGCCGCCTCCGATAACTAATACGTCATAATTGAAATTCATTTGTAGTCTCCTGTTTTAACGGTCGCAAAAGTAGCAAATATTTTGGAAAATTTAAACGTAAAGACTTTGAATTATCATTTTAAAGTATTAATTTTGCGCTGTGAATACCTACATGTAAGTATTTTATCGACAACTATTCATTGTGGGCCGTGACTGGTTCGAAAGGATATTAGTGTGAAAGTCTCTGACATTCAAGCAGATTAATAAATTCTAACAAATTATTTTTAATAAAATTCAACAATTTATGTGGTTAATCAATTCACCTATTGGTAGAAAGGTTGTGATGTCCGTAACGGGTATCTGCCTTATTCTATTTTTGACCTTCCACTGTTGTATGAATGTCGCTGCCTTTTTCTCGGCCAGTGCATACAACACAGTGTGCGAGTTCTTAGGTTCTAATTGGTATGCTGTTCTTGGCACCCTCGGCCTGGCTTTCCTCGCCGTATGCCATATCGTGTATGCCTTTATTCTTACTGCCCAGAACCGGCGTGCGCGCGGTGACGAGCGTTATGCGGTCACCGACCGTCGTCCTGAGGTGTCGTGGGCATCGCAGAACATGCTCGTTCTTGGTCTTATCATTCTTATAGGCCTTTTCCTGCACCTTTACAATTTCTGGGGTCACATGATGTTCGCCGAGCTTGCCGGTGTCAGCGTGGCTCACGATCCTGCTGACGGCTTTGCCTGGATTCAGGACACATTTGCCAATCCGGTATTCTCTATCCTCTACCTTGTATGGCTTTGCGCTATCTGGTTCCATCTCTCTCATGGTTTCTGGAGTGCTATGCAGACTTTGGGCTTCAGCGGTAAGATATGGCTCAAGCGTTGGCAGATGATAGGTATTGTCTACGTGACAGTGCTTATGGGCGTGTTCGCGTTCCTTATCCTTTCCTTCTGGCTTGGATTTGCGCCAAGCTACAGCTCAGCACTGTAAACAGCGAGGTGCCGTTCCGGTCGATACATTATAATATGTCATTACCAGAGGAATGGCAGGCTCAAAAAACTTTAAACTATTAATTAAGAAAGATTATGGCTAATCAAATAGATTCAAGAATTCCTGAAGGCCCTCTTGCCGAGAAATGGACCAACTACAAGGCTCATCAGAAACTTGTCAACCCGGCCAACAAGCGTAAGCTCGACATCATCGTCGTAGGTACCGGTCTGGCCGGTGCATCGGCAGCAGCTTCTCTTGGTGAGATGGGATTCCATGTTATCAACTTCTGTATCCAGGACTCGCCTCGCCGTGCCCACTCTATCGCAGCTCAGGGTGGTATCAACGCCGCCAAGAACTATCAGAACGACGGCGACTCCGTTTACCGTCTGTTCTACGATACTATCAAGGGTGGTGACTATCGTGCCCGCGAGGCTAACGTCTACCGTCTGGCTGAGGTCAGCGCAAACATCATCGACCAGTGCGTGGCACAGGGTGTGCCTTTCGCCCGTGAGTATGGCGGTATGCTCGCCAACCGCTCCTTCGGTGGTGTGCAGGTCTGCCGTACGTTCTACGCTAAGGGTCAGACCGGTCAGCAGCTGCTCCTCGGTGCTTACTCCTCACTGATGAAAGAGGTTAACAACGGCACCGTAGAGCTCCACACCCGCACAGAGGTAGAGGATATCGTCGTCATCGACGGCCGCTGCCGTGGTGTCATCGCCAAGAACCTCGTCACCGGAAAGCTCGAGCGCTACGGCGCACACGCTGTCTGTCTGGCTACCGGCGGTTACGGCAACACCTACTTCCTGTCGACAAACGCTATGGGCTGTAACTGCACAGCTGCCGTCCAGGCTTACCGCAAGGGTGCTTACTTTGCTAATCCATGTTTCGTCCAGATTCACCCAACCTGTATTCCTGTCCATGGCGACAAGCAGTCGAAGCTGACTCTTATGTCGGAGTCGCTCCGTAACGACGGCCGCATTTGGGTACCGAAGAACCTCGAGGATGCTAAAAAACTGCAGCGCGGAGAGATTAAAGGACGTGACATTCCTGAGGAGGACCGTGACTACTATCTGGAGCGCCGCTATCCGGCATTCGGAAACCTCGTCCCGCGTGACGTTGCTTCGCGTGCCGCCAAGGAGCGCACCGATGCCGGATATGGTGTGAACAACACCGGTCTGGCTGTGTTCCTCGACTTCTCCGAGGCTTTCCAGCGCCTCGGCCGCAAGCGTGTCGACGAGCGTTACGGTAACCTCTTCGATATGTATCAGGAGATTACCGATGTCGACCCGCACGAGAATCCTATGATGATATTCCCGGCTATCCACTACACCATGGGTGGTCTGTGGGTAGACTATGAGCTTCAGACATCCATCAAGGGTCTCTTCGCCCTCGGCGAGTGTAACTTCTCCGACCACGGTGCTAACCGCCTCGGTGCATCGGCACTGATGCAGGGACTCTCCGACGGTTACTTCGTCATTCCTTATACTATGCAGAACTACCTCTCCGACCAGATTCAGGTGCCGCACATCGACACAAAGGCTCCTGAGTTCGACGCTGCTGAGAAGGCTGTCCAGGCCGAGATCGACCGCATATACAATATCAAGGGCGACGAGAGCGTAGACCACATCCACAAGAAGCTCTACCACATCATGTGGGACTATGTAGGTATGGCACGTAACGAGGCCGGTCTGAAGAAGGCCCTCGCCATGCTGAAGGACATCCGTAAGGAGTTCAACGAGCACGTCCGCATCCCTGGCGACAAGGAGGGTCTGAACGTCGAACTCGACAAGGCTATCCACCTCCGCGACTTCATCACCATGGGTGAGCTTATCGCCTACGATGCCCTGGAGCGTAAGGAGAGCTGCGGCGGACACTTCCGCGAGGAGAGCCAGACCGAGGAAGGCGAGGCTAAGCGTGACGACGAGAATTTCATGTACGTTGCTTGTTGGCAGTACCAGGGCTCTGACGAAGTAGCTCCAACGCTGCTCAAGGAACCTCTTGACTACCAGTATATTAAGGTTCAGGTACGTAACTACAAGAAGTAATTGGCACCTCAGGACTTTAAAACTATAAATTATAAACTAATACAGCAATGGATACAAATATAAGTTTCACACTTAAAGTCTGGCGTCAGAAGGGTCCTAACGAGAAAGGCCATTTTGACACCTTCGAGATGAAGGACATCCCCGGTGATACTTCTTTCCTCGAAATGTTGGACATCCTCAACGAGCAGCTCATCGAGGACGGCAAGGAGCCTTTCGTCTTCGACCATGACTGCCGTGAGGGAATCTGCGGTATGTGCTCACTCTATATCAACGGTCATCCACACGGACCGGCTCAGGGTGCTACTACCTGCCAGCTCTACATGCGCCGTTTCCACGACGGCGACGTCATCACCGTCGAGCCGTGGCGCTCGGCAGCCTTCCCTGTCATCCGCGACTGCATGGTCGACCGCTCAGCTTTCGACAAGATTATCGCTGCCGGCGGTTATACATCGGTGCGCACAGGACAGGCTCAGGACGCCAACGCTATCCTCATCCCTAAGGATGCTGCCGACGAGGCTATGGACTGCGCTACATGTATTGGCTGCGGAGCATGCGTAGCTGCATGTAAGAATGGCTCGGCAATGCTCTTCGTATCGTCGAAGGTCAGCCAGCTGGCACTCCTCCCACAGGGTCGTCCGGAGGCTGCAAAGCGTGCCAAGGCTATGGTCATGAAGATGGAGGAGCTCGGATTCGGTAACTGCACCAACACCCGCGCTTGTGAGGCTGAGTGCCCGAAGAATGAGTCGATAGCCAATATCGCTCGTCTGAACCGTGAGTTCATCAAGGCAAAGCTTGCTGACTAATATTCTATCACACGATTAATACTTCTCTAAAAGTCCGTCGGAATAACCTCCGGCGGACTTTTTCACGATTATAGCGACTTATGGCGGTACGCGGGAATGTCAGCCCGGTGGTTGGATGAGCTGTTTCTTGGTGTATATATCTTGGTTGGAGATTTTGTCTTACTTGAGGATTGAAAGCTATACCATCGTTTTTGAGTATAATCTGATGGCATTGCATCTGGTCGTTCACTAAAGTGGAAATCCTTTTCTTTGCCGTTGCTGTTCCATTTGTCGCAAATTGTCATTAATTCCGAAAATTTTGGCCGTGATAGAAGAATAATTGCCAAAAAACTTGAAATCGCTCAAAAAGTTTTGTATATTTGCAGTTAGTTTTTAATATTGCGGTAAAACGAACCGTTTCGCTACAGTTATTATTCCATTCTGATTCATCTTTGTTTTCCCATGAAGAGACGACTGCTTTTTATCATCATACTATTTCTGTCCACCTCTTTTGGTTATTGTCAGGAAACAGGGTCCGACAGTGCTTTCGTAAAGACTGCTATCCCACGGCATTTCTATAAGAATCTGGCTTTCGGCGGTCAACGGCGTGAGAGTGACTCTCTGAGTGTGGCATCGGTGAACGTAGGATTGTGGACGGCTGTCGATACGCTCCGTGGTCTCCAGTTGGGATTGTTCAAGTCGGGAACCTCGCAGCGTATGTCGGGGGTTAGTATCGGTGGAATCTTCAACGGCCATTTGGGCAGTGTGAGTGGTGTGCAGGCGGCCTTAGGAACTAATCTTACGGTGGGAATGTTCAAAGGGCTGCAACTTGGCAGTTTCAATGTCGCTGGCTATCAGCACGGACTGCAGGTGGGAATGCTGTCGAATCTCTCGGCTCATCCTCTCTACGGTGTGCAGATTGCCGCTCTGACGAATGTCACAAAGGGTATGCGCGGTGGCGTGCAGGTGGGAATGCTGAACATCAATTCGGGCGACCAGCGTGGATTCCAGTTCGGTACATACAACTACGCCGACACCCTCTGCGGATTCCAGCTTGGCATCATCAATGTCACCGACCGCAGTCCTAAGGGCTATCAGATAGGCATCCTTAATATGACTAATGAGAATGACAGCCGTCATCTCGGTCTTATCAATATCAATCCACGTACGCGCATACAGCTCATGGCGTACAGCGGCAACTACAACAAGCTGTCTGTGGGTGTGAGGTTCCGCAACCGCAGTACATACTATATCGTCGGTTTGAACTCCTTTTACTCCGGTTTCGGTGTGAAAAACTATTCCGGTGGTATCGGCTATCGTATAGGACAGTATTTTAATCTCTCGCCGAAGTTCTCGCTCAGTGGGGATATCGGCTACTCACATATAGAAACTTTCCAGGACGAGACCGCTACGCGCCCTGAGCGTATGTACTCGCTCGAATGGCGCATCAACGCCGACTGGCAGATAAACAAGTATCTCGGTGCGTTCGTCTCGGGAGGCTACGGACAGACACGATGGTACAACCACCACCGCCGCTTCAACAGTAAGCCTATCGTAGAAGCCGGTCTGACCTTCGACCTCCGGCCGTTGCGCAACGACGTTAGCGGTCTGGAGGCACTGGCAAGGCGGAAGGGAATGACCGACCGGCAGTTTGAAGCAATGTTCGGGATATATAAGGGGTCGGAACGCGACAGCCTCTACGCCTATAACCTCCCGTCGTTCATGAGGAAACGGCCGTGGAGAGCGGTGGCCGAGGATGTGGGTATCAACCTCCTCGTCCACTACTTCGACCGTTTCGTCCTCAATGCCGACTATGCCCAGACCAACTTCTCGACAATGGCGGATAACTTCCGCAACGGATTCGTGTGGGACAACGACCAGTTCTCCACCAATCAGTTTGCACATCCATATCACGGCAACCTCTATTTCAATACGGCCCGCAATAATGGCCTGAACTTCTGGACGAGCATTCCCTATGCCCTCGGAGGCAGCCTGATGTGGGAGTTCTGGGGCGAGAATGAGCCTCCGGCCATCAACGATGTCATCTCGACCACATGCGGAGGAATGGCCCTCGGTGAGGTGTTCTACCGCACATCGGCCCTCGCTCTCGACGACAGTAAGGTGGGATGGCCACGATTCTGGCACGAGCTCGCTGCCGGTATCCTCAATCCTGTGAGGCTCTTCAACCGCATCATCACGGGCGACGCGTGGAGGGTGAGGACCAGCCACAACCTCTACCATGACTACAACCGTATACCTGTCGACGCTACAGTGATGATTGGCGGTCGCTATGTGGCCGACGAGAACAGTATTGCCCGTGGCAGCAGGAATTTGAGGTTCGGTTTCCATCTCGACTATGGCGACAGCTACGCCGATGAGCCTACGCAGCCTTACGACTACTTTACGGCCGACATCGGGTTCAATGTCGGTACGCAGCCGTTCCTCAGCGACGTCCATCTCATTGGCCGTCTGTACGGCCATAACATCTATGAGGGAAAACGGTTCCGCGCCCAGTGGGGTATATTCCAGCACTTCGACTATTATGCCTCGGACAGCATACGGGGGTCGGAGATGAAGAATCCGTTTGAGATAAGTGAGACGGCGGCCTTCGGACCAGGACTGCTCATGCAGTTTCCGGCTACAGGCAGTCTGTCGCTGTTGGAGCAGAAACTGTATGTCAACGGCATCCTCCTCGGGGGAAGCAAGAGTGACTACTACCATATTATCGACCGCGACTATAACATAGGAAGCGGGTTCGGATGGAAGTCGAACACACGGATGAACTTCAAAAACTTCGGAAACTTCATCCTCAACGTGGAATACTACCGGCTGTGGACGTGGAAAGGATTCGAGAAGAAGGACATCGAGGCTCCCGACTTCAATCCTCTCTTCCTCAACGCTCAGGGCGACAAGAGCAACGCCCAGCTGCTCGTCATCGCTCCTGTGGCCGAGATAAAGGTTGGGAACGGATGGAATATTATCATTCATGGGGCGTTCTACAACCGTCTGACGCATTATGCTTATCACCCGAATAAGCACAGCAGCACTTATGAGCTGACCGTTGGCGGGGCGTTCCACTTCTGATTCATAGCTATGGAACTCATTGACGACAATACACGGAAATTCATTCTCGACCATCGCAACGATGATGTGCGCCGTCTGGCTCTTGCTGCCGACAAGTACAGCGGGGTCGATGTGCGGATGGCTGTCGACCAGATACAAGGGTGGCAGACGGCTCGTCGTAAGCTGCCGTCGTGGGCTGCCACCGACGGAATAGTCTATCCTCCGCATCTGAATATGGAACAGTGCTCGAGTGAGACGACGGCAACGTACAAGAGAATGGTGGCGGCTGACGACGGAAATGGGCCTCACGGCATCCTCGTCGACCTCACCGGGGGCTTTGGTGTCGACTTCAGCTTTCTGTCGCGGGCTTTCCGTAGAGCTGTTTATGTGGAGCGAAACGAGAGTCTATGCACCATAGCGCGGCATAACTTCCGCATGCTCGGCATGGATAATGCCGCGGTCGTCAATGCCGACAGCTCCGATGTGGCGTTCATCGAGGGGCTGCCGGGAATCATTGAGGAACAGTTCCATTCAGCAGATGGAAAGTCGTCTGCTGAGAAAGGGACTGAAGACACTAATGATGAAGTCGATAGTGGGGTGCAGAATCATATCGAGAGACTTGCCAAAGTGCCTGAATCGGCTACTGCCAAAGCCGATAATGAGGTCACGGTGTTCCTCGACCCGGCGCGAAGGGATTCTTACGGCAGGAAGATGGTGTCGATACGCGACTGCGAACCCGATGTCTTGGCACTTTTGCCGGCACTGTCCCGTTTCACGTCGACGCTCATACTGAAACTCTCGCCAATGCTCGATTGGCATGAGGCTGTACGGGAGATTAATGCCGTTGGCTGCGTAGTGGCCGTAGATAAGGCTAATATGGTGCCGGAGGATGATGCTAATGCCGATGGCGTGGGTCCGACAAAAGACGGAAAATCTCTCTTTACGGTTTCTTCTGTCCATATCGTGGCCGTGAGAAACGAATGCAAGGAATTGCTCATCGTTGCCAAGAATGACCGTCAGAAGACTCTATATGGCGGTTGTGAGCATGATTGCGAGCCGAAGATGTATTGTGTCGACGACGGCAATGTTTTCAGTTGCTCTTTAAAGGAGGCCATGGAACACTCTGCTGTTGCCTTGGCGACGCTACCAAAGGGTGATGGCGGGGATGTGACGACGTATCTTTATGTTCCAAACAGTGCCGTCATGAAGGCCGGATGTTTCCATGTCTTGGCCTCGCATTATGCCGTTGACGGTGTGGGACCCAACTCGCATCTGTTCGTTTCCGGTCGGATGATTGACGGATTCCCGGGACGCGTGTTCCGCATCATTGCCGTTTCGTCGATGAACAAGCGGGAGTTAAAGCGGAGTCTTGCAGGTGTCAAACACGCTAATATAGCCACACGCAACTTTCCTATGAGCGTCGAAGTACTGCGTAAACGGCTGAAAGTGACCGACGGAGGCGACGTTTATATATTCGCAACGACAGTCGCTGACGGCTCGCATGTATTAATAATAACCAAAAAAGCAACTTGATTTTTGGATAATTGACATTTATTTCTTACTTTTGCGTGTTTAAAAGGAAATCTGTAATTGCAAATTCAGAAAAATAAGACATGTCATCAGTCAAGATAATAAAGGTTGAGAACAATAAACAATTAGGGGAGTTCATCGATTTCCATTATGATCTCTATGCTGGAAATCCGTACGATGTCCCTAATCTCTATATCGACGAGAAACGCACTCTGTCGCCAAAGCAGAACCCCGCCTTTGAGTTCTGTGAGGCCGAGTACTACCTTGCCGTCGATGCCGACGGTAAAGTGTTAGGGCGCGTGGCAGCCATCATCAACCACAAGGCAAACAAAAAGTGGAACCGCAAGAGCGTACGCTTCGGGTGGATTGACTTCATCGACAACACCGATGTCAGCAGTGCATTGCTCAAAGCCGTCGAGGACTATGGCAGAAGCAAGGGTATGACGGAGGTCGTCGGACCGTTGGGATTCACCGATATGGACCCCGAGGGAATGCTTATCTGGGGATTTGACAAGCTCGGAACATTGCCGACGATATATAATTACGATTATTATCCGCGCCATATCGAGCAACTCGAGGGCTGGGAGAAGGACACCGACTATGTGGAATACTACATGCGGGTTCCGGAGAAGGTCCCGGAGAAGTACACTAAGATTGCCTCAATGATTGAGAAGCGGTACAACCTCCACGTGAAGAAGCTGACAATGAAGGACATCCGCGCCGGATACGGCTACAAGGTGTTCAAACTCATCAACGAGACTTACAAGGATCTCTATGGATTCTCCGAGCTGTCGCAGCGTCAGATTGACCAGTATGTGAAGGAATACTTGCCACTACTCGACCTCAACCTCGTCACCTGCATAGAGGATGCCAACGCCGACAACAAGCTCGTGGGTATCGGTATCACCATGCCTTCGATGAGTCGTGCGGCACAGAAGTGCCATCGCGGCAGGCTGTTGCCCTTCGGCTGGTGGCATATCCTGCGTGCCGGGAAGTTCCATAAGACTGAAGGAGTCGACCTCTTGCTCCTCGGAGTCATGCCGGAATACCGCAGCAAGGGCGCAAACGCTCTCCTCTTCGCCGACCTTATTCCCCGTTATATCGACTACGGATTCAAATGGGGCGAGAGTCAGGTAGAGATGGAGGACAACGAGGGTGTACAACGGCAGTGGGGTGCGCTCAATCCGGAAAACCATAAGCGCCGCCGCTGTTATAAAAAGATTATAAAATAGTGGTCTTTGCCATCGGTTCCAGTGTACTTTGCCATCGGTTTCAGTGTGGCGAATGCATCTGTCAGTGGAGTGATACCATCGGTTTCCGCGCAGTAAATGCATCGTTTCGACTGACAAGACAATATGTTTCCGCGTCGTAAATGTATCATTTAGCCGTGATGAACAATATGTTTCCGTGTCGTAAATGTATCATTTGGAAGAGCTATGACTTCGGTTTCGGCACAAGGGAACATCGATATTGAGGGATAGAATGCATCGGAGCGGTGGTCCGCACCGTTGACAGCAAGACACTATGGTTACAACAGCGCAGTCGGCAATGGCCCTGTGCTCATAATGAAAGGAATAATATATATGCCAGACAATACAGACAATACTAAGGCTGTGGGCAGCGATGCCACGGAGAAAGAGCTGAACAACGCTCCTGCTGCGGGTACCGGTGAGGCCACACCAGAATATAATGACGACAACATTCGCCACCTTAGCGATATGGAGCACGTCCGTACACGACCGGGAATGTATATCGGTAGGCTCGGCGACGGCACGCTCCCCGAGGATGGTATCTACGTGCTGCTGAAGGAGGTTATCGATAACTCCATCGATGAATTCAAGATGCATGCCGGCGACAGGATAGAAGTCGACGTCATCGACAACCTCAGTGTCAGCGTCCGCGACTATGGACGCGGCATCCCGCAGGGCAAACTCGTCGAGGCAGTGTCGGTGTTGAACACGGGAGGAAAGTACGATTCAAAGGCTTTCAAAAAGAGTGTGGGACTCAACGGCGTCGGTGTCAAGGCCGTCAACGCATTGAGTTCGCGTTTCGAGGTGAAAAGCTACCGTGACGGAAAGGTGCGCCATCTCGTCTTTGAGAAGGGCGTTCTGAAGAGCGATGAGACAACAGCGTCGGACGACGAGAACGGAACGTACATCTTCTTCCGCCCCGACGACTCGCCATCGCTGTTCAAAAACTATTCTTTCCACGACGATATCGTCGAGACGATGCTCCGTAACTACACCTACCTCAACACCGGACTGACGATAATGTACAACGGTAGGCGCATTCTGAGCCGCCATGGTCTGAAGGATCTTCTTACCGACAATATGACCGAGGAGCCGCTCTATCCCATCGTCCACCTTACCGGTGAGGACATCGAGATAGCCTTCACGCACACCAAGCAGTATGGTGAGGAATATCACTCCTTTGTCAACGGACAGCACACGACGCAGGGCGGAACCCACCAGACGGCCTTCAAGGAGCATTTTGCACGCACCGTCAAGGAGTTCTTCGGCAAGTACGAGTACAGCGATATACGCAACGGACTCGTCGCAGCGATAGCCATAAACGTTGAGGAGCCGGTCTTCGAGTCGCAGACAAAGATTAAGCTCGGATCGACACTCATGGCCCCCGACGGCGAGACGATAAACAAATATGTCGGCGACTTCATCAAGCAGAATGTCGACAACTACCTCCACATCCACAAGGAGGACTGCACCGACATCATGGAGGAGCACATCAAGGAGGCCGAGCGCGAGCGAAAGGCAATGGCCGGAGTGGCGAAACTCGCCCGTGAGCGTGCCAAGAAGGTCAGCCTTCACAACCGTAAGCTGCGCGACTGCCGCATACACTACAACGACACGAAGAACAACCGGAAGGAGGAATCGTCGATATTCATCACCGAGGGCGACTCGGCAAGCGGAAGTATCACCAAGAGCCGTGACGTGAACACGCAGGCCGTGTTCTCGCTCCGCGGTAAGCCGCTGAACTGCTTCGGTCTGACAAAGAAGGTGTGTTACGAGAATGAGGAGTTCAACCTCCTCCAGGCTGCCCTCAATATTGAGGACGGACTCGACAATCTTCGTTACAACAAGGTTATCGTCGCTACCGATGCCGATGTCGACGGAATGCATATCCGACTGCTGCTGATAACATTCTTCCTCCAGTTCTATCCCGAACTGATAAAGAAAGGCCACGTCTACGTGCTCCAGACCCCCCTGTTCCGCGTTCGCAACAAGCGCTCAAAAATCAAGAACAAGCAGGTCGTCAAGGATGCCGATGCCCGTCTCGGAGTCAAGGAGAAGAAGAACGACTTCATCACCCGGTACTGCTACACCGAGGAGGAGCGGCTCAACGCCATCCGCGACCTCGGTCCTGAGCCCGAGATTACGCGCTTCAAGGGTCTTGGTGAGATAAGCCCTGACGAGTTCGTCCACTTCATCGGACCGGACATGCGCCTCGAACAGGTGACCCTCCACAAGAACGATCAGGTGCAGAAGCTCCTCGAATACTATATGGGAAAGAATACCATGGAGCGTCAGAACTTCATCATCGACAACCTCGTCATCGAGGAAGACCTTCCACAGGACGAGGAAATGGCCGAAGATCGAAAACAAGCATAAGATTCATCATCATAATGTTACGATTCATCACCGACAAAAATACACTGGCAGGGACTTCTGCCGTCATATCCAATAACACGTTAAAGCGGGGCGGAACAGCACTGTTGCTGTTCCTCGTCCCGCTTTTTGTCTGTGCGCAGCTGACATTCCATACGTCGAAGAACAATCCGATGCGGAAACTTCAGTTCGCTGAGATGCTCATAAACAACGTCTACGTCGATTCTGTCGACGAGACAAAGCTTGTAGAGGACGGCATCCGCGGAATGCTGAAAGGCCTCGACCCCCACTCGTCGTATATGACTCCCGATGAGGCTAAAGCCATGCAGGAGAGTCTTGAGGGCGATTTCGACGGCATCGGGGTACAGTTCAACATCATCAACGACTCGTTGGTGGTCATCCAGCCGACCCTCAATGGACCGTCGGAGAAGGTCGGAATCCGTCCCGGCGACCGCATCGTGTGGGTCAACGACACGCTCATCGCAGGTGTGAAGATACCTAGGGCTACCATCATCAGGAAACTGCGTGGAAAGAAGGGCACCATCGTCCACCTCGGAGTCGTCCGTCCGGGAGTGAAAGGACGTCTTAATTTTGTCGTCAAGCGGGCCCCCATACCCGTCAAATCGGTTGAGGCAGCCTATATGATTCGTCCTCACACCGGTTATGTCCACATGTCGAGCTTTGGCGAGAAAACCCATCGCGAGTTCCTCCAGGCTGTCGACTCGCTGCGACGCCGGGGCATGGAGAACCTCATTCTCGACCTCGAGGACAACGGTGGCGGACTGATGGTGGCCGCGGCTTCCATTGCCAACGAGTTCCTCGACGATAACGACACCATCGTGTATATGTACGGCCGGCGGACACCGATGAAGGTCTACACCGCAAGGGGCAACGGAGCCCTGCGGGGAATAAAGACCTACGTCCTCGTCAACGAATATACCGCGTCGGCGGCAGAAATCGTCTCAGGGGCCCTTCAGGACAACGACAGGGCCACAATCGTCGGTCGCCGCACCTTCGGCAAGGGACTTGTGCAGCGTCCCGTCACCTTTGAGGACGGTAGTGCCATGCGCGTCACCATTGCTCATTACTACACTCCCTCTGGCCGATGCATCCAGAAACCATACAAGAAAGGCGATTCCGATGCCTATGAGCGCGACATCGAAAACCGGCTGAAGCACGGCGAGCTCACCAATGTCGACTCCATCCACCTCGACTCAACCCAGCAGTTCTACACCAAACGGCTGCACCGCGTCGTCTATGGAGGCGGTGGCATCATGCCCGACGTCTTTGTACCCCTCGATACAGCCAAGTTCACTCACTTCCACCGTCAGCTCATGGCTAAGAACGTAGTCATCGACCAGCTGCTCAACTACGTCGACCACAACAGAAAGCAGATACTCCGGCAGTACAAGACCTTCAACGCCTTCAAGGATGGCTACAGCGTGCCCGACGCCTTCATCAGCTCGTTGCTCACGGTGGCAAAGGCCAAGGGGCTCGAACCTAAGGACTCAGCCGAGCTACGGACCACCATCCCCGCTCTGAAAACGCAGCTCAAGGCCCTCATAGCCCGCGACTTATGGTCGCTGAACGAGTATTTCGAGATATGGAACGACGAGAACGATGTGCTCCAGCGTACATTGCGGCTCATCGACAGCGGCAAATAGCTTGGCATAATAATAAGTACGAAAACCCCTAAAAGACACAGAATATGATTACTTACAACACCGATGGAGTGAAAATGCCAAAGTTCCACAAGCGCAAGGCCAACAAATGGATACGCGCCGTGGCCGATACCTACGGCCGAAAAGTGGGCGAGATTGGCTATATGTTCGTCGACGACGAGAAGATTCTCGACACCAACCGTCAGTATCTCGGCCACGACTATTACACCGACATCATCACCTTCGACTACGACGAGGGCGACACCATCAACGGCGACATTGTCATCTCGCTCGATACGGTGCGCTCCAACGCCGAGAAATTCGGCAAGGCCTACGACGATGAGTTCCACCGCGTGCTCATCCACGGCATCCTTCACCTCTGCGGTATCAACGACAAAGGGCCCGGCGAGAGGGAAATCATGGAGGCCAACGAGAACAAGGCCCTTGCTCTCCTCGCTGCTATGAAGGAATGATAGTTCACCGATATGCTGGCTTTTACCTACTGCTGATAGCCTCCGGAAATTAACATCAGGTTAAAGCAAGTTAACGTTGCTTCCCCGTCACCTACTATCCACCCATTTCCTACCAAAAGGTTAGTAGATGACGGGGAAGTGCGTTCTTGCACAGTCCTTTCTTTTTCTCTATCTTTGCAATCGGAAATAAGAGTATAGCCAGCAACTCGCTGTCCCGGCAGGGAAATGCCGCGGTGAGCCGTCACGGCAACCGCTCTTATATACAAGACAAATATTCACATCATAAAAGAAAGGACAAAGTTATGGCAAACGTAGTATTAATCGGCGCAACAGGATTCGTAGGCTCAGCAGTTCTCAACGAACTTCTCTCTCGTGGTCACAAGGTGACGGCAGTGGTCCGTCATGCCTCCAAACTCCCCGCTAACGATAACCTCACGGCAGTGGAAGAGGACGTTGCCGACGTCGATGCCATCGCCGCCATCGCCAAGGGCAAGGATACCGTCATCTCGGCTTATAACCCCGGCTGGTCGAATCCCGACATCAAGCGTCTCATAGAGGTAAACTATCCCAAGATCGTTGAGGCCGTGAAGAAGAGCGGCGTAGGCCGTCTGCTCATCGTCGGCGGTGCCGGCACACTCTTCGTCAAACCCGGACTGCGTGTCGTCGACTCAGGTGCCATTCCCGCCGAGATTATGGACGGTGTGCGGCCCTTGGGCGACTTCTATCTCAACTACCTCACCAAGGAACACGACCTCGACTGGGTGTTCTTCTCTCCTGCCGGTGAATTCGATGCCGACGGTCTGCGCACCGGTAAGTTCCGTCTCGGTAAGGACGACCTCGTCGTCGACCCCGCCACAGGCACCAGCCATATCTCCGTCAAGGACTATGCCGTTGCCATGGTCGACGAACTTGAGAAGCCTGCCCACCACAAGGAGCGCTTCACCATCGGCTATTAATATCATCCAGATGCCGCAAACCGGCTAAGGTATCTGCGTAATCAGCGAAACCGGCGTGAGAATTGTATCTTCTACCTCGCGCTGATTTCGCTTTTTTTATATATCAACGAACAAGCGACTATATACCTTTGCCGGGTAAGGAAAGGCAGGGTTAGGGGGACATTTGCGGACAATGGATAAGTATAATGTCGGCGTCGGAAAAAAAATGTAGAGATTCGGGCGCACTGGATATTTCCCGTGGCCCCGTAATCTGTGTAATCTGTGAGTGGATCAAATGCGAGGAATCTGCGCGCTATGGGTCATCCAGCGGGGTGGGGGATGGCAGCAACGCCGGTGATGGTTGATTGCTTGCCATGCATCGTTATTAATGGAAGATAAGGGTGATGAGGGGTATGGTGAAGATGGAGGCCACGGTGCTTAGGAACGTGAGCTCGGTCATAAGCGTCACGTCGCGCCCATACTTCATACAGAACATGGTGCCAAAGGAGGCAACGGGCATGGCTATCACCACTGTATTGATGTCGTTGACGAGGGCGTTGACTCCCATGAGACGGAAAAGAAAATAGAGCACGATAGGCACTGCGCCCAACCGCAGGGCCGTCACGGCATAGACAAGACGGTTGCCCAACATGTCGCGCAGGGGCAGTGAGGCCATGGTGGCTCCTATCACCATCAGCGAGGCCGGGACGGTGATGTTGCCCACCATCGTTACCGGACGGGCGATGAGGGGACTGACGTGCAGTTTTAAGGCTACGATGACGACGGCTGCATAGGCAGCTAACAGACCGGGACTGAACAACACCTTGAAATCGAAACGGTGTTTCTGTCCGCTGCTGTCGTGACCCTTAATCAGGTCGACACCCACGGTGAAGATGAAGAATGTGTTGGCCATATTGAGCAATGCGGCATAGAATACGGCGGCATGACCGAAGATGGAGGCTACGATGGGATAGCCGATGAACCCCACATTGGCAAACATCAGTGCAAAGCCGATGATACCGTGGTCGGAGGCTTTTTGCGTGAGGGCTCGCGGCACGAGATAGGCCACAACGGTGAGAATGACGTAAGTGAGCACACCCACACCTAAGAGGGGCAGGATGAGCCTGCGGTCGGGCATCGTATCGCCCATCACCGACGAAAGGATAAGCAACGGACACGTCACATCCACTACAATAGCTGAGAGCTGGCGGCAGAAGTCGACACTCATATAACGCAGTTTGGCAAGCATATAGCCTAAGATGACGATGATAAACAGAGTTATCATCACACTGAAATTTTCCATAACATGGCAAAGTTACCAATAAATTACGATAACATTGTTCTCTGTGTCCGATTTTTTTTGTACTGTGCCCGAATTTTACCGCGCCGAGCGGAGCAACGAATAAAACGATGAAATAGCGATGTTAATATATTTTAAGCCGCTTATGCGCCTTATTGCCGCGCTTCGTCGCAAAAAAAAATCTATCATTGGTAAGACGTTGATAGTAACGGAAATAGCTGCATCCATGGCAAGGTCGAAAGAAAAAAGATGGCGATTCGCAGTTGGATAACAGCACTGTGGTTTTCTCAATGATTTCCCAATACGAAAATCAGCGGCTTGGAAATGTTCCTAAGTCGCTGATTTTGAGTGTGGACCAGATAGGGCTTGAACCTATGACCTCCAGATTATGAGTTTGGGAGGATGATATTTAATGATTTTTAGCTAAAATAATTCGTGTTGATTATCAATGAGTTAGTAATTTTGTGATTGTTAAAGATAGGCTATTAAACCCTATATCAAACTTAATTTGTTTTCCCATTGTTTTCCCGGTTTTCCGGGAAAACATCGGGAAAACACAGATAGACTACAGTATGGGAGACAAGAAATTACAGACCACATTCCGTACAATGAGATACGGAGCCTGCACATTCTCGCTTATCCTCGATAAGCGCCATCCGAAGGTGAAGAAGGACACCTTCCCAGTAGCCATGCGCTATACGATAGACCGGAAGTCATGGTATCATTACATTGAGGGGGAGTATACGGAGCGTGACTTTTCACGCATTTGTACGCTTAATGCCCGATCGGTTCGGTCGGATGCCTACGAGAAGAAGTTGGAGTTTGACAGACTGTTCGACAAGTATAGTGGCATCATCTCGAAGCTTGGCAATAATCTGTCGTTAGACCGTATCAAAATGGTAATCCTTGGCGTAGGTACGCACAAGGAGGCTACCTTCATGAGTGTATGGGAAGATATGATCCATAAACTCAAGACAGAGAATGACGGAGCCCGTTGCACGACGGCTGAGTCGTATGAGTACGCTTTGCGTTCATTCCGGAAGATTATGTGGAAGCACCCTATAACTGGGTTCAAGATAGGGAAGGAGGAGATAGAGCAGTGGAGTGACGGGATGAAGAATGGGGTAAAGGATGCCCAGGGAGAGACTGCCGGCAAGATCAGTGATACAACTCGCGGCATCTATCTGCGCTGCTGCCGTGCAGTCTGGAACGAGTGCGTACGGCAAGGGTACCTTGTCAACAAGGAATATCCTTTCTCCAATATCCGACAGAAGGATCTTGTGGCTATTCCTAACGGGAAGACGCGCAAGGACCGTTATCTGACGGTTGAGCAGATGACACGGCTCTATCAGGTGTTCATCAACAATGAAAAGTCAGATAGCTGGAAGAGTGGCTATGCAGAGAAAGCTCACCGCTCGCTCGGGTTGTTCCTGGTCCAGTATCTCTGCAATGGCTTCAACCTTGTGGATGCCAGTGAACTGCGTTATAATTCCTATTACTTCAATTCTGAGCGAAGAGCGTTTAAGTTCAACCGCATCAAGACTACGAACAGGAGTGAGAGTGGATCAGAGGTCATCATCCCTATCATCCCGGCTCTTCAGCGTATCTTGGACGACATCGCTGCAAAACCCAAGTTGAATGCTCTCGTCTTCCCTTATATCCTTGATGGGGCAACAACGAAAGCGGAGAAGCGCGTGCGCACGTCAGCAGAGAACTCCAACATTCAGGACCGTGTCATCAAGATCTGTCAGGATGTGCTTCATTGGGAAGTAAGGCCTTCGGGTACCTGGTGCCGCCATTCCTTTGCCACCAATCTTCGTAATGCCGGTGTGGACATCAATTACATCTCTGAGAGTATGGGGCATAGTTCGAGTGACCATTCCATCACGGAACTCTACATAGACCACTATCCCTTGGAAAAGCAGATGGAATACAACTCTCTGTTGCTCAACCTTGAAGGGAAGAAGACCAAGCATGAGCTGCTCGTAGAGCAGTTGTCATCGATGTCAACAGAAGAATTGGCAGCATTGCTTGCGCAATCAAAATAAATGCCTTATATTTGTAGCCACAACAGAAAACGCCTATGGACAGTAATAAACCACATTTCGTTTCATCCGCATTCAAGAAGGATGAGGAGTATATACATTGGCTCCAGAAAGTCAAAGAGCAATATCGCAGCAGTCAGGCAAAGGCAGCTATGAGGGTTAACGATGCCATGATCGAGTTCTATTGGAAGCTCGGTCATGACATTGTGGATCTGAAGGCTGAATCCAAGTGGGGGACTGGAGTGATAGAACAACTGAGCCTGGATATGAAGACTGCTTTTCCAGATGTAAGAGGATTCTCAACTACAAATCTGTGGTATGTCAAGCAATGGTATGTATTCTACAGTAAGCAGTATTCAAAAATGCAACGGGCTGTTGCAGAATTACAAAAACTAATAAAACTCCCACAAGTTGTGGGAGAATTATTCGGTAAAGAAAAACTGCCACAACTTGTAGCAGAAGTAGGACAGTCGCCAAAAGTCCCACAAGCTGCGGGAGTTTTGGCCTATCCACGTTTCTTCAGTCTCGTTCCTTGGGGACATCATCGTCTCATCATCAATAAGTGCAAAGATATTGACGAAGCTATCTTCTATCTCCTTAAGGACATTGATGGTCATTGGAGCCGCAGTGTTCTTGAAGACTTCATCGCAGAGGGCCTATATCAAGCGCAGGGTAGTTTGCCATCCAACTTCGATACAACCTTGCCCGAGGACTATAGCGCGAAGGTGAAGGAAGTGTTGAAGGATCCTTATGACTTCGGTTTCTTGAAGATGCCTCTCAAATATCAGGAGCGTGACCTTGAGGATGCACTCACTCACAATATCACCCGCTTCCTCCTGGAACTTGGCAAAGGTTTTACTTTCTATGGCAGGCAGGTGGAACTGGTTGTGTCTGGCACGTCTTACTTCCTCGATATGCTGTTCTATCATGTTCGGTTGAAGTGCTACGTGGTAGTGGAGTTGAAGGTCACCGATTTCAAGCCGGAATATGTGGGCAAACTTAACTTCTATGTCACTGCCGTAGACCGTTTACTGAAACAGGACGACGATAAGCCGACAATCGGTCTCTTGATTTGCAAGTCGAAGGACAACACAAAGGTGGAATGGTCATTCGATGGGCTGAACAAACCTATCGGTGTTGCCGCTTACGACCTGAAGCGCTTCCTGCCAACCTCTGAGGAGATGGAATCACAGATCCGTCTGATGATGGATGAGCACGACAATAATACGTAAATAACCGTTTTATGAGCAATAAGAAATTCATCGCAGAATGCACAACATATGACTTCAAGCAAGCATTGGAGCGTAGAAAGGTTAAATCATGGCTGAAGTCAGTCTCCGCTTTCGCCAATACCGAGGGAGGCAGTCTGTTCTTTGGCGTTGCTGATGATGGTAGCGTCATCGGGTTGGATGATGTCCAGTCGGATGCAGAATTCATCAGCGAGATCATCAAGACGAGAATCGATCCTATTCCGGATATGGTTCTGACGCCATTTGAGCGCGAAGGCAAGCACTTGCTTGAGGTTGCCATTAAACCGGGACAGACGACACCTTATTATTACTACGAGAACGGTGCACGTACAGCTTTTGTGCGGGTTGGCAACGAGAGCGTAGAGTGTAATAGCCAGCAGCTATTGTCTTTGGTGCTGCGTGGCTCCGGTCATACTTGGGATAGCCTGAAAAGCCAGGAACATGCCGACAAGTATTCGTTCCGTATGCTTGCCAATACCTATGAGAAGCGGACACATCAGCAGTGGAATGACAAGTTGATTGAGTCTTTCGGTCTTGTCACTTCTGATGGGTACCTGACTAATGCTGGGTTATTATTTGCCGATAATTGTCCTGTCTACCAGTCGCGTTCCTTCTGTACGCGTTGGACAGGCCTGCAGAAAGATGATGCCATCAACGATTCAGAGTATCAGGGCAATCTCATCTATCTCCTTGAAATGACCACAAGCTTCATCAGAGCTAACACGGCAACGCGATGGTATAAGTTGCCTACGCACCGGATGAATATACCGGAATATTCTGACCGTGCCATATTGGAGGCAGTCGTTAACCATCTTATTCATCGTGACTATATCGTGATGGGAAGCGAGCTGCATGTGGATATCTACGACAATCGTATAGAGTTCTACACCCCGGGCGGAATGTATGATGGTGGCCAGCCTATCCAGAATCGTGATATCGACACCGTACCATCGCGTCGTCGTAACCCCGTCATTGCAGATGTCTTTGCCCAATTGGACTACATGGAGAAGCGTGGCTCTGGTCTTAAGAAAATGCAGAATCTGGAGTCGACACTTCCTACGTACAAAGGAGTACTGACGCCAACGTTCCGCAGTGACCCTCATGCATTCTTCACGACCTTCAGGAACGTGAACTATGGTCTTACGGATGACGATTTCCTGCAGATTATTGGTGACCATGGGGAAGGTGTCATAGGGGTAGGTATACCAAAAACTACCCCCAAAGGTATACTAAAAGGAGAAAGTTCACCAGAAACCAGCTCTAAAGGTATACCAAAACAAGGTATACCAAAAGGAAAGGCTATACTAAAACGAGGTATACTAAAACCATTGGGTAAAACTGCTCAACTGATTATAGATATGATGGTCTCTGATCCAACATCAACTACGGAAGACTTTGCAGCTGCTGCTCATGTTTCAATTCCTGCTATCAAGAAGCATCTAAAGAATTTAACAGAAAAAGGAATCATAACCCGAGTTGGGGCTGCTCGTGGTGGTTTCTGGAAAGTCTTGAATCCGAATAAGGATCAATCATAGCTTGCTACTACTATTAGGGCAAGAGCCCGCAAGCTATCTAATCGAATGCTTGCGGGCTCTGTCATCTTAGTCGTTGTTCTCCTGGCGCTCCTTCCAGCGGCGGAAGGTGTTGGGATTGTTCTGTCTCATGTATATGCCGAAGGCAGCAGCATCCTTATTGGTTTTCTCCCGCTGATCAGCTTCCTGACAGCACTCCTCATACTCTGCAGCCTTGTCAGCATATTCGTTAGCTTTTACTATTCCTCCAATAACTGCTGTGACTGCTATGATGACAATCAATACAAGTGTCAGAATATAGTAGACACGGTTCTTGTAGAATGAATTGAGCAGTTTGGCATGCTCGTCACAGAGGAACGCTTCCACTTTGTCAGGGATCTTGCTTAGCAGTTTCTTAATCCATGTCGCCAAATCCTTCTTGAACTCTTCCAACATATAAGTGTTGGCATGGATACAGTCCATGAGATCCTTCCGTCCCTCACGGTCTGCGAAGTCCTTGGGAGTGCCATCCTCATTGAGGTAGACATTGCAGAGCTCTGCTGAGAGGTCAAACATCCTGTCTGAGCTCTCCTTGTTCTCTTGAGCACTCTTCTCCATGGACTTGGCTGATTCTGCCATGGACTTGACGATCTTGTCAAGATCGGCCTTGGTGATGTTTCCTACCATACCGGTCATATCCTTTCCCGGCTTGTCTGCAACTGGGTTAGAGACATAGTCTCCGAGTCCCTTCTTCTTGTTGTTGAAATCCATACTCTTCATGATTTATCGAGGTTAGACTTAAGTTGTTTGATGTCGGTGATCAGTGACATTGCCTTGGCAATGTCGCTCTTGTTAGAGCCATTGGTATTCATGTGCCGCACCAATTGGTTAAGGTTGTTGCCCAGGTTGGTGAGCGTCTGACGGTAGCTGCGGGTGTCGGGACTGAGGTCTCTGACCTTCCGTCCAAGGATAACCTGACGGCAGTAAGCCGATGGCTTGTGTCCTTTCAGCGCTGCGTTGTTCGCAACCTGCTTCATCTGCTCTTCTGTCAAGCGGATGGTGATACGGCAAGGCATGGTCATCTTTGGCTCCACTGCCTTTACCTGCTGTTTTGATTTTGTTGTTGTCTTCTTTCTCATAGTGAAATGTGTTATTGAATATTTCAATTTAAGGACGAATTTGTTATTAGTAGCCGTAATAGCCGGATTCCAAGCGCCACTTCTCATCGAGATCGTCACTGCTTCCGTGATGCCCTCCGACTTCATGTTCCCGGTTTTGACCATGAGCAGCACCTCCTGAGGCATTGAGAATACCAGAGCCTTTTCGGCCATAGGAAGTCTTTGCGGTTTTGGTCGCCTTGGAATTGCCTGTAGTTCGCTTGACTGTCTTCCTACTCGTTGTAGCAGCCTTTGCTTCCGCAGCCTTGCGTTCTTTCTCTACCTTGGCTTTGAGTTCCTGATACTTCTTGGTGCCGACCTTATCAATGCGCTCCTTAACTGTCACGTTGACATTCAGTCTTTGGAGTAGTAGCAGATCTACGCCGAGTTCCTTCTCGATGGAGTAGGTACGAGTTTTATCGTCGTCCTCGTCGAAAATCTCGGCATACAGACACTGCTCATACGGATCGCGATAGAGGCTAATGCCTTCTGAGACTAGCCGACTGAGGAAGTTGGCATCGGTGGTAGTCTTGTCCTGTGCCAGTTTCTCAATCATGTACTTGCACCTCTGCTTGCGCTGCTGTGCCCTGATGGCTCTGCGCTGCCGCTCCTTTAATTCACCCGGATCTTTCTCTACACGTGTATAGGTGCGTTTCTTATTCTGCTCTTTGCATGACAGATGTCTCTCATCCGCATCGGAAGGTAGAGGATCTTCCTTCCTTGTTCCGACAGCCTTCTGATGTTGCCGTTCCAGATACAAGGCACGGGGTGCTGCCTCGAGTCCATATTCCTCACTGACCTTGGCTGCCGCGCGAACAGCATTCTTCTTGATGAAAGAATCACGTAGTCGTCTGCCATCGACCGTCGTTGTGAGGATAGCAATGTGAAAGTGCTCGTTGTCTGTGTTCTCATGATGGGCTACGACAAACGGACAGTCAAAGACATTGTTTCCCCTTTGGTCAAGCTCGCGCATGAAGGCATCTATCACATTGCGTTCGAACTCCACGCGGTCAGCCGGATTGTCAATACTTCTTATCTTCTCCGTGTCACCGTTACTCATCGAGATAATGATGTGGTAGCACATCGGTGAGTACTTATTGGCTATTGCCAGCCAATCATCAGCCATCTCCTTAGGCGTCTGTCCTTCGAGAGTCTCATTGAGGTAGAATACTTCACCTCCCTTCTCCGAATTTTGTCCGTAGCTGAGCGTGTAGGTCACGTTGTCTGATCGTAATACTTTTGCTATCATCTTAGATATATCTTTGTTGTTAATGTCAGACATTTCCCGCAAAGGAAGTCGAAGCTTAGCGAAGACTTCCCGGGTCTCGGGGTTTCCCTGAGCAAGGGTGGCTTGGCGGACAATCTCGGAGAGTTGTCAGACAAAGCCACATCTTGCACTATCAACCCGTTCGAGACATCATTTGCATGGCACTGTCATTCGTTGATCATACCCTTTGTCAGACAATGTCTGCCATCACAGTCCCCACCCTTTATGCTTGGGCTCCAAGGTGAGATTTTGAACAGGACCGGTACCCTTAGCAATCTTGTCGGACTTTTCTGCCTCCTGCTGTCCTTCTTCAGAAGATTGGTTCGTCAGACACTGTGAGTTCGATGTCTTGTCCGTTGTCAGACGGTTCGTATCTTTCAGCGATGGGGAGATAGCCTCTTCGTTGTCAGACATCTTCACGACATACTTCTCATAAATGTCCGACGGCATCTGCATCCTCATTCGGGAGGCAAGAGATTCGTAACCTTTGAAAATGTCAGAACGGTTTACTGCTGTCCCCTTGCAGGCATCGTTGATATCCTTGAACATTTGTCTGCCATCAGCCGTGTTGGGGAAGAATGTCTTGACCGACAAGAAGTCGGGATTGTCACGGATGAACTGCTGCGCCTTCTCGATGTTCTGTCTGCCATTGATGATGAGGTGGTAGGTACTGCTGAAGGACTGGCTCACCTGGTTCTTGTGCCACATCTCCATCATGGCGAGAAAGTCAGATGGACTGTCGTAGACGAAGCAGTACTGGTTCTTCTTGATCTTGCCGATGGTGGTGATTGTACTTTCATCATAAGGTCTCCAGGCAGTGTCGCAGAAGACCATCCAGTTATCATTGTCGGCAGGGAAAGCCAACAGAAACCTATCCTTCGACTTCTGAGGGTCATTGACCTCGACTTGCTTGCAGAACTGGTCAAGCACATCTGTGGAGATGCCGTGGCGGGTCATCAGTTCATAAACGGATTCGTCGATGTTGTCGGTCAACGTCGTCCTGAACTTACCTAATCTTACTGTTGTCGTCGGGAAACTGCCCGGCAGAGTCTCAGATTCCTGATAGGCATTGAGCATGAGCTCCATGTGGTCATGATAATTGCCGTCGAAGTCACGAGGCTTGAAATTCAGATAGTCGATAAGTTCAGCCGTCTGACCATGTACACCGTCCTTACGCGATATCCATTCGTTGCGGGCCATGTTGACTGTGAAATCAGCGATGAAGCCGTTAGCGTTAACTATCGCACGGTAATGACGGAGCGACTGAACCTGCTCATAGTAGGGGAACCGCATGGCGGTGAGGAGGTCTGAGATAGGCACCTTGTTCATCTCAGAGCGTGAAACGAAAGTTGGAATGTTGTAAATCATAGTCATGCACACACCTCCTTTCCTTGTTTCTTGGCTTTGGCGGCCAACTCGAGAGCGAGATCAGCGTCAATGACTATCTTGCGGCCCACCTGTGTAATGGCACCGTCGATGATGCCACTGCGTTTGATACGGTTGGCAGTCGGGATGCTGCATCCGAAGATGTCTGCGATACCCTTGATACCATAGACTAAGTGCCTTGGCTTTTCGTCATCCGTAGAGTGGTTAATAGATTTGTCGGATAGAACCGACAGATTGCTCATAAGGAAGATAAATTCCTCTCCGGTCATTGCACAAACGTGCTTTTGAAGAAGATCGTTTAAATTGTAGGTCTTCATACGAAAGTTTAGTTAGATTAGTAATAAGTTTAGTGCCCTTATCGACACCACGTTGAACCGGTTGTCAATAGCTTGACGGTTGCAAAGGTAGGTATATTTCAACTACAATTCAGAGTATGCCCAAACAAAATGCAGAAATAATGCGTTTTTTCTTGAAAAAAGTCGTTTTTCGGATAAAAACACCTTATTAGTAGCCATTTTTTGGTGAGGTAGACGTCTTCATCAATCAGCAAATTCCCACCCTTCAAAAAATATTTTTAAAATTTCCCTTGAAAAGTTGATGTAAATCAAAATATTTGTTTATATTTGCAACCGAGAACCATGCTCGAAGCCCAGAGGGAGGCTTAGTAGGGTGCGACCACCCTACTCGTGCTCTCCCCGTTATCGGGGAACAGGAAAGTGGTCGTCCTTCATGCAGAAGCCCGCAAAGGGTGGGGAAGAGATGCTCATGAGGAGCTTCTTGGCATTGGGGATCATATATATGATTAAGGCGTTTATCTGACGCTTTGTTCTTGACGGATAGAAATTCTCGCAAAGTTTCGACTGTAGTCAAGGATGAGGCAGCGATAGATGTCCATGGGTGTGTAGTCACCAAGCCGGAGGTATACCTTATTGTATATAAGGTATGCCAATGGTGTGATATACATATCGGCGTGGGCTTCTGCGTTGCTCGTTCAACTACAGTGGGCAATGCGAGAAGCCTCTATCCGTGGGACGAGTGACGATAAGACTCCCACGCTTTTTTCGTGTATAAAAAATAGATACTAAATTTTATGTGTCAGGGGAGTAGCACATTGTAATGAATTCCATTTATGAATTTACGTGAATTTATAACGAAGTATCTAATTGAGGAGGTAGGAAAGATTAAAAGTGATCATCCTTTCCTCGCATTTTCTGTTATGAGCATTGGAATAGAATTCCTAGGGAAGTGTTTGAATTATACTACCATAGAAGATATTTGCGGAGATGCGGGAAAAGGGGAAAGTGCAAATAACTTCAATTATGCAGTATGTAACCTGAAATCATTTGCGAAGTATAGCTTTTTGTGTGATTCATCATTGGATAGTGGAAATTGGCTGTATCACCATCTAAGATGTGGTTTTGCACACAATTTTATGGTAAAACAAGGCTTATCCCTCTCCGGTGGGTCGAATGACTTTAGCGATAAAACGAACATTATAATAGGATGTAAAGATTTCTACGATGATTTCTATAGTGCATGTTGTGAACTTATGGAGATGGAAGATAAGGCTTCATTGATGGCTGAGAACTTTGTAGATGAGGAAAATAACATAACAGGTACAACAACTAATAATTAGGCTGTCAAAAATTTAAGCCGTTTTTCGTTTCTTACTTTTGAGGTCCAACATTCTCCTTACTTGCCAATTGTCAAGCAGAGTCATTTCTTTCCAATCCTTTATATCAGCCATTCTCACGCATTCCATTTTCTCCTTGAAGTCAATCTTTCTTCTCTTTTTGCTGTCCGTAACTTTTCCGTACAGAGGCAAGGCCAGAACTATGGGCGTTATCCCACAGTGTTTGTTTTTCGGCTGTATGCTTTTATAAACGCCGAAAGTTGATTCTATGATATCCGACGTGATGTTGTGGCATTCGTCCTTTGATTTAAGAAGGGCGCACTCTTCATTTATGTAACGCCTTATGGCACGACCGACTCTTTTGCATCCTTCTGCTATTTCGTCCTTCCGCAACAGATTGATCCAGATGTAATCCTTGCAGTACTTTGCAGAGGTATGCGAAAGACCTTCTTTCTTTACTTTCGTGAATACAACGTCAACTGTTTCCATTACATGGTAGAGCTCTGTAACTAGCTCCTTATAGTCAAGCACAAACGTATAGGCAGCCTTCTGGCTTTCGCCAAGATCGTCATAGACTTGGAGTATGGCCCAAGCCCATTCCACCCACTTTGACATATTCATGAACCTCGATATGGTCCGTAACTTTGGCGGGAGCAGATATGCGTTAGCGGTAAGCTGATATGACAATCTCTTCTTGTTCATTATATCCATAAATTCCTTGAAATCAGTTCTTTCCTTGTATTCGTCCTCAAGAATAAGACCAATCGTGTGACTGATGTCTCGATGGCGCGGGACATCAGCTAACTCTGCTCCCTTCCTGAGATTATGCCCGTTGTCGCTGACAATATATTTTGGAGTCTTTCCGATTTTGTCCTTCAGTTTTATTATCTCCCTTTCTACGTCTCCGGCTTTCCATGATGACGATACAGCCATTGCCAGCACCTCGACATCCCCATGCTTCAATGTCTTGCCCTCGTGCTGTGCTGGAGCTGCGAGAATAACCAGCAACTTCTGACTTCCGACGGTGATACTCTCGTCTATAATGATAGAGTATTCCTTCCCTCTGAACTTATTACATGAGTCAAGATACTCTACGATACCAGCCTTGAGCAGCCAATTCTCAATTGTCTGGTGTGATGGTATTACACCGAGGGCACCGCCGAGAAAGTCATTGAATAACTCCAATCCGTTGACGATTGAACGAAATCCGCATCCCATGCGGATGTACATGCACACGGCCAAAGCTATCACTTCCGCCCAGAATGAGTGTCCTTTAACTGGCGTGAAAGCAAGTCGAACAATTCCTCCGTCGTGTTCAGACTCAAACGACGTTTTTTTTTGAGCTCTGTATCCTTGGCCTTGCTCTCCTTCTTCAACTCCTTGTACTTGTCTTTCCATTTTTTACTACTCTTGTCTTTAGCCATAATTGAAGCTTCTAATTTTTTAATCTTAGCCGATGCTGCCTTTTCCTTCTCGTTCTTCTTAGCGAGTAATGCTTCCAGTCTCTTTATTTTTGCACTTTCTTTTGTCATAATATTTTACTTTACATTGTTATATTTTCTATGTAAAGGTACTAATATTCAATGACTTATGCAAATTATTAAAGTTAATATATACTATGGAATATGTTTATATAAGTTAAGAATAAATCCTTGTAAATCAAAAGCAATTATGAGTATAAAAACTGACTAAATTTTTGACAGCCTAACTAATAATTAACTTATATGGCACGAGAATTAATATTACCGTATGGAGAGCTTTTGAGCAATAGTGCTCAATACTCACAAATCATGAACTCTTTCTATAGTTTACTTGACAATGGAGAGAATGTGAAATTCACATTGGAATTTAATAATTCTGATGAGCTTAGAGAATTTGTAAAAAAAATAACAAACGAAGAGTAGAATTATGAAGCGACTTTTACTCATTTGGGCATTGTTCCTATGCTCGCTAACAGCAGCGTTCGCTCAGTTCAGCGGATCGGGGTCAGGAACCAAGGATGACCCTTATCTGATTTTCTATGCTGAGCAGTTGAGTCAGGTGCGCAACTTCCTCAATAAGGAGGGAGTGTACTTCAAACTCATGTTGGACATTGACTTGTCTGACTGGATTTCTGAGAATGCGCCTAAGGAAGGATGGCAGCCAATTGGCACAGGTTCTTCACCTTTTTTGGGCGTCTTTGATGGTAATAATCATGTTATTAGTGGACTTATTATAAATCGTCCATCTTCTGATAATGTGGGTCTTTTTGGCATGACCGGGCATTGGGATGGAGGTGAAACTACTGCCATAATACGAAATGTTAAAATTGAGGGCTCAATAAAAGCAAAATCTAGTGCGGGTGGCTTTTCTGGATATGCCAATTCAACATTATTTGAAAATTGTAGTTCTTCCATGAGTATAGTTTCTAAAGGTTGCTCTGGTGGCATTGTTGGCACTTCTGATAGTGGTTGCTCCTTTAATTCTTGTACATTTAATGGAGCCAATATTTCTGGTACTGAATATGTTGGTGGCATAGTAGGAAAACAATATGATAGCTCTGATAATATATCATTATGTTCGGTTAATTCTACAATAACTGGAACTAACTATGTAGGAGGACTTGTTGGTGGCGGTGAAGCTAATTCAACAAGTGTTAAGAAATGTAAAGTTAATGCCGATATTGTTGGCAATAATCATATTGGTGGTGTCATAGGAGATACGAAGAATTTCATAATTGATAGTTGTTTTTGTTCGATAAACATCATAGCTACGGGTGATTATGTAGGTGGTTTAATAGGCTCGTTTAATCAAGGATTCGAGTCACATATTCGATATTGTTCGGTTACAGGACACATTTCTGCAGTTAATTATACAGGAGGGTTGATTGGATTCTCAAGTCGTGATGATAATTATAATCCACTTGAGTGTTATGTAGAAAATAGTTTCTCTATATGTAATATTAGTTCCAGCGGAGATTATGTTGGAGGTTTAGTCGGCTATGATTATGGTGGATATGCCAGATACCTAACTTGCAAAGACTCTTATCATAGTGGAACTATTCAAGGCAGAGATTATGTTGGCGGTATTTTCGGTTTTAAACGTGAAGGCAAAATAAAGAATGTAGTTAAAACAGGAAATACGATTGGACGTAAGTTTGTTGGTGGAATAATAGGAAAAGGAGATGGAGGCAGTTGGGGCATTGGTATTATTTCGTGTTTTGAAGCTAATCACAAAATTGTTGCTTTAGAAGATAATGTTGGGAGAATCTATGGCTCATTGACCCATGGATATCATGGGGATAGTCATGAAAATATTGTTGGGCAAAACGGCACAAAAGATGGTAATATTGCTCTTTCAACTTCTATTGTCTCTAGGGCGGGTGTTACTTTAGACATAAGTGATGATGAGCAAAATGGCTTTTCAATGGGTGAATCCGGAATGAAATTGAGAGCTAATTATGTTTCAAAAGGTTGGGACTTCAACAACGATTGGACAATACAAGAAACTGAGACTTACCCTTATAAGCCGTGGCAGGCAGCTCCTCCAAAGATTACATCCAATCTTGTATCTCAAGAGACGACGATTAGCGGTAAGAGTATCGACGGCGGTACTGTATATATAGAGGTAGGTGACTCATATAAGTCATCAGTCGTTTGTAACGGTAATCAATGGTCATTCTCTGTGCCTGCTCTTCAGTCCGGAGACCCCGTGCGCTTGTATGCCGTAGTAGACGGCAAGGGACAATCTCCTTATACGGATGCTACTGTGAACTATCCGGGTAGTGGTACTGAAGCTGATCCGTATCGTGTCTATACGGCTGCAGACCTCCAGGGTGTCTACAAGAAGGGCTATTACAAGTTGATGAATGATGTCGACTTGACAGAATGGATCAACAAGAATAGCCCTAAAGATGGATGGCCGGCTATTGGTAAGAATGGTTTGACAGCTGTCTATTTCGATGGAGGCGGGCATACAGTGTCCGGTCTCTTGTGCAATACAACGGCTGACTATAACGGTTTATTCTCAAACTTCCCTGACGGCTATATCAAAAATCTTAACCCAACTTTGACATCGTATTTTGCTTAGTTGTTCTGTATCAGCAATTTAGTGTTTTTAAAAAGTCCTACTGTGTTCTACAGATTTTTATTTTTTTAAATGGCACTTTACTGATTTTCAACAACTCGTAGATTTCAGCTGCACTATCTGTAGGCACACTGCACAGTCTGGTCTCGACAGCCTCTCCAAGCGCATTTACTGCTGTGGTAGTAACTGCTTTTTGAGTCTTCATGATCCGCATGATCTCCGACCAGTACGGTGTCGAACGCTCCCGCCCATGCTCATCCTTGCCTTGCTTTCGCCGGGCAACCTTCATCTGATGGCGCACGGTGTTTACTATCCAGTAAGCCAGCAGCCCTAAGAAAAGGTGTGCGTCTGCCCTATTGTCAGTCTGGTGGTATATGGGCCTGAGGCTGAGGTCGGTTTTGAGCTGCCGGTTGGAGCATTCTATTTCACGTATAAGATTATAGTAGTTCCAGGTCGTTTCCTCATCTAATTTCTTCACATTGGTTCTGAGGAAGTATGTTCCGTATTCCACCTTGTCCGGGATGTTGACCTCCCATGTCATAGAAGCGACTTTGTCGTGTCCGTCATCCTCAACTTTTATATTGTAATATCGGCTTATAGAGGGATATTTTCCTTGCAGGGCACCGATCCTGTTTTGTACCTTGCCGTAGTTTTTTATCCCGTGTTTTGATTGGGTACTCTTTCTGATTTTTTTCAACCCTTCCTCAAAACGCTCACGGAATTTGCGGTTCATGGATTCTTCCTTCAACGCTTTTGCAGGAGAGTCTATTTTGAGGTAACAGTCGTCATTCTTGGCCGTTGTTACGCGTTGAAGCGTTATCTCGCGCTTCAAGCAATCGCAAACTGTGACTTTGGGAGCATTCTCGGGGGTGGTGTATTCGGTAAGAGCTTTGCGGGATACACAAAGATAGTTGTATCCTTTGTCCCTTATAGTCTTGAGGTTATCTTCAGTTGAGATACCTGCGTCAATGACTACAAGCACTCCCTCGTTATCGGGACATTTGGCCGGATTCTCAGCAATAAGCTCGTCCACCATGTTGGGAAGTGACTTTGGATCGGCGGTATTGCCTTCCAGTACCGCACTGTAACGTATGAAGCCGTCAGTATTGATGCATAGCGCGAGGACAAGCAGCTTGCAGTCGCTGCGTTTCTCCTTTGAACGGCCAAAGGCAGCCTTCTTGCTGCCGGTCTTGCGTCCCTCAAAATAAAAGTTGGTGAGATCGAAGAGCATAATGCGGTTGGTCGGTTTGAAGAGGTCATCGGTCTTGTGGCAAAGATACTTCTCAAGCTTATCCTTTATGGAATAAAGGTCATCGGCAACTCGATATATCCTCCTTGGAGTTATTTTGGCCATAGGAAGGTCAAGGAGTTCGCACACTGCAGAGTTCTCTTTTATAATGGATATTGACTTTAATTCGGACGGAGTATAGGCCGCCCTCGTAATAAGATGGGCCAAAGTGACCTTCACCTTGTCCTCAGACCATCCCAAAGAACGGAGAAATGTATCCAGACCAAGTTTACGAATCGTTTGCAGGCATAGCCATTCGCAGCCGACTTCCCTTGCGTCTGTATGCCTCATAGTGTCAACATCTATCCGTTTCCTGGCCTTGGACTTGCTTCTCTCGTAGGCGTTGCCCACAATATCAAGTTTTTCCTCCTCGACAAGTCTGGCCCAGTACGCATGCACTCTGTCACGAACCACTTCCGAGTAACCTTGCAGTTTCTCATCCCAAAGTTGGACATCCTTCTGGTGATTGTACAGATACGTCAGTCCACGCGCAACATCTCTTATCTGCTCTGGGGATAGGTCATGTATAAACCCGACATTGAGCAATATCAAAGTACATACCCTACCGCTGGCATCGCGATAGGACTCCTTCAGACGGTAATACTTCTCGTCTTTACACGTCTGTGGGTTGTAACGTATTTGGGACGTAAAATTCATGCCGCAAAGATAAGCAATCCCTACGACATTGCTGTGTTCTACATTGCGATTTTGAGCAGTTTGACCACGCAAACCCCTATAAACACTGGAAAAAATTCTGAAAAAAAACATTAGAGCGTCAAACTTGGGTTAATGTCAAGGTGGCCGAAGGCAAAGAAGTCAAAGGTGGCGATCGTACAGGTATCGTGATCGGTCACTTTGCTAATGGTATCATTGATAATGTTACTGCATCGGGAACCGTCAATGGTTCTAAGAGATGCGGTGGCATTGTAGGTGTAGCTGATAATCTGAAGATAAGCAGTTCGAAGTTTGACGGCACATTGAAGTCAGATACTACGAATGCTATCTTAGGTGGAATTGTTGGTGAGATTCAAGGTGGAGAGATCACCAAGTCTCAGGCAAGTTCAAAAATCACTGCTAAAGGCGATAGTACTATTGCCGGAGCATTAGTAGGAAAGAATAATTCGGCTGTCAGCTCATCTTTTGCAAGTGGAGCTGTTACGCTGACAGGCAAAAATTCATATGGTGGTGGCCTTATCGGTCAGAATATAGATAGTGCCTCTGTAGAGAATTGCTATTCAACCGCCGATGCAACCTCTACGCTCTATGCTGCTGGTCTTGTGGCTTACAACTATGGAAAGGTTAGCAACAGCTATAGCAAGGGCAATGTGAATAGCGAGTTCTACGGTGCCGGTGCTGTAGGCTACAATGATGGTGCTAAGGCTACTGTCAACAATCTCGTGGCTGGCAACCCGCAGGTGAATGTCACAGACAAGAGTGGTTGGAGCATCCGTGTGCTTGGCGGTTTCAAGAATGGAGCTGCACAGCCGGGAGAAAACAACTATGCACTTAGTACGATGATTCTTTCGGTCAATGGCGTGCCTAAGAAAGTGACGGATAACATCCTTGATGGCTATGCCAAGACGGAGGATGAGTTGAAGTCGAAAGCAACCTATGAGAAGCTTGGCTGGTCTTTCAGCCGTGTGTGGAAGATTGATGAAGGTAAGGCATGGCCTACGCTTGACATGACGGTTTACGGTCTTGTTACGAGTGTTACCTTGGATCAGAAGACGCTTACGCTGAAGAAAGGTCAGATTGCTACGTTGAAAGCAACGGTTAAGCCGGACGATGCAACGAACAAGACTATCGCATGGTCTTCTTCAGATACGAGTATAGCTACTGTTAAGGATGGCGTTGTGAGAGGCGTCGGTAATGGTAAGGCAACGATTATTGCAACGTCAACGGATGGTTCGAACTTGTCCGATTCAGCAATCGTTACAGTCTATGCCCCGGTTAACGATACGATTGTGCTTAAAGATACGACCACGCTAAAGAACAAGACCATCATGTATCCGGTCTATCTGAACAACGAGGATCCTGTATGCAGCTTCCAGTTCGATGTCTATCTGCCGGACGGTATGGATATCGCCACGAACAGCAAGGGTAAATACGATATCCAGTTTGCAGGGAGACAGGAAGATACACACTCTATCACCTCGAATAAGGTAAGTACTGGTGCCATTCGTGTCATTGCTTTCTCAATAGCTAATGATAATTTCTCAGGAAAGAGTGGTGCTCTTGTCAATATTCCTATTACAATTGGGGATGTTGCGAAAGGCGATTACAATATCAGTATCCGCAACATCGTTTTAGCAGATGCTTCAGAAAAGGAATATTACTGTCAAGATGCTACTGGCGTTATCCATGTTAACGATGTTATAATGGGTGATGCTAACAGTGACGGAAAAGTTTCGCTTGCAGATGTGAACAGTACAGTGAACTATATTGCGGAGAAACCGTCAGAGAACTTCTGTTTTGCTGCGGCAGATATGAACAACAATGGTATTATCAATGTGTCTGATGTGAATGCTATCGTTAATGTTCTCGCTGAGGTAAAGACGCCTGCATCGGCTAAGAAGAATATCTTGGCAGCAGCCAATGAGGTTACTACAAACGACAAGATGTATTGCGGTAATATAACAGTTGCTCCGGGAGAGACAGCTACCTTGCCAGTCAACCTTGACAACAGTGGCAAGTATTGTAGCTTCCAGTTCGATATTCTTCTTCCAAAGGGTATCACTGTAGATAGCACCGTAAACCAAAGCGGAAAAGTTCGCTATTCTGCTTCTTTAGTTACTTCAAGGTGTGTAGACCATTCTCTGACTTCGAATCTTATCAGGGGTAACCGCTTCCGTGTAATTGTATTCTCACTTTCCAATACTGATGTTGATGGAGTTAATGGTCCAGTTGTCAATATCAAGTTGAAGGCTGAGAAAGATGCAGCAGAAGGTGATTATACACTTAAGATGGAGCGCGTCGTGCTTGCCACTGCCGATGAGAAGGAGTATTACCCTGCCGACAGTGAATCAACGGTTACCGTCTCTACTGATACAGGTATCAATGGTATCACCGTAGATCCTTCATCAGTGAAGATCTATGACTTGCAAGGTCGCAAGGTGAATAAGCCCACTCAAGGCGTTTACATTGTAAACGGCAAGAAGGTCGTTGTCAAGTAACATCTTCGTATCAATGCATAAGAATGAGCCTGCAGCGGTATTAACCGTGGCAGGCTCTTTCTTATGTACTTAACTGTTGCCGCGGTTGCATCAACGGTTTCGTTGCGCGAACAGCGACCTTCGGTTCCTATTGTTTTCCCTAAAAGAAAATCAGTAACCTAAGAATTGTCTTAAGTTGCTGATTTTCAGAGTGAACCAGCTAGGGCTTGAATCTAGGTCCACAAATTATGAATCATCAAGACCAGCATTACTTGAATATCTGCCTCTGATGCAATCTCATCCGGCGATTGGTGTTTGAACGCCCCATCATCCATCATAGAATAATTATAGTGCGCTTATATCAGTCCTGCCATATAAATAGGTATCAGCAGTGTGTTGCCATCTTTCCGGAGATCCTTGGTATAGATAAGGTAGCGATTGCTGACCCTTTCGGAGTATTTCTGGCAGAATTCATCAAGCGAAGCATGGGTAGAGTAACCCGAAGATTTTACCTCTACAGGACATAGCTTGAAGCCCCGGGAAAGTAAGAAATCGATCTCATAAAGATGGTTGTTCTTATCAAGCCATGTATAATAGAATAGCTTGTTTCCTGAAGATGCTATAGCCTGTGCTACTGCATTTTCATAAACGTAACCGAGATTCGTATCGAGTTTGTCATTTAAGAGCTTCTGATAGATGATATTCTCAGTGAAATCTTTATCCCAAAAAGCCAGTGTCACGAAAAGACCTGTATCACAAACGTACATTTTGAACGATGACTTGTTGGTTGAAAGTTCCATACCCACATTGGGGTCGTCAGCATGGTAGGCTACATTCACAGTCTTGCTGTCTTCTATCATCTCCACTAAGCCCCGACTTGTGTTGCTGCTAATCTTACCTATAATCGTTGTCGTTTGAAAGCGAGATGCATTCTTATGAAGTTCCGCAGGTATTGCCTTGAATAAAGCCTTGGCTTTATCTGTCTTGTCCAACTTATGGAAATCCTGTTCATAGATGCGGATTATCCCTCTCTTGACCCTGTCAACTGCACTGAGATCGTGGGTCTTGATATATTTGTCAACGGCTTGAGGCATGCCTCCCACTAACATATAAAGGCGATAGTCCCGCATCAGCTTTCTGTTCACTGCGTCGCCCAAAGATTGTCGCTTTTCGAGCATCTGTCTGAGCAAAGGGATGGTTGCAGTGTCTCCAAGCACCCACTTAAACTCCTCGTAGTCCATAGGATACATACTGACCGGTTCTTCTTCACTCGGAATGACGATGTTGTCGACATTGCGATGAATGCTGATGAGCGATCCCGTCTCAATATAGTCATACCGTCCATCTTCAACAAGATACTTGATTGCTTGACGGGCCTTGGGGTGCTCTTGTACTTCATCGAATATAATCACGGATTGCCGTTCGTAGAGCGATACACCCTCGAGAAGCATGAGGCGGGTGAAGAACATATTAAGATCGGAGATGTCGTTGAAGAGATTTATCTCTTCTGAAGAAGCTTTCGCAAAGTCAATGATTACGTGACTTCTATACTCCTCTTCTGCGAATGTCCTTGCAATAGTAGATTTACCTACACGGCGTGGACCTTCTATCAACAGAGCCGTTCCACCTGCCGAATTTTTCTTCCAAGCAAGCATCTTGTCGTAGATCTTTCTCTTAAAAAGCGTTTCTGCCATAGCTCGTATTCCTATTTTTGGCAAAGTTACTAATAATTAATAAGATACACAAATTTTTCCAGCTAAATATTGAATTTCCGCAGTTTTTATTATAATAAAATATCGAATTTCCGCAGTTTTTGAATTGTCTTAATATCAACCTTCCGCAGTTTTTGTATTGTCTTAGCATCAACTCTCCGCAGTTTTTGCTGACTTTATGAACATGTTCAGTAGAAACAACGTGTTGACTATATGATATTCTCTGATCTGTTTTCCCGTTTGTTTTCCCGCCCGATTTTGGTGTCAAGATAAACGAAATATCAGGGACGTATCAAGGAAGATGTGTTTTTCCATTGTTTTCCCTAAAAGAAAACCAGCAACCTAAGAATCGTCTTAAGTTGCTGATTTTCAGTGTGGACCAGATAGGGCTTGAACCTATGACCTCCAGATTATGAGTCTGTTGCTCTAACCAACTGAGCTACAAGTCCAGTGAATTTTTCAATTCGTGGTGCAAAGGTAATAAAAAAGATGGGAGTAAAAAAGAATTTTAAGGAGTTTTTTGAAAAGAATTAAGAAAATGTTATTGAAAAAACGGAAAGTATACGGCTCTTTCATTTAAATTTTGACTGATATGGCCTGATGGTTGCATTTGTTGCCTCCGACAGATGCTTATAGTATGCCATGGTGTAGATGCTGTGTTTTTTTTCATTTGTCAGTATTATTTAGTATGGCCATGGAGCAACAAGAGAATACCGACAGCAAGTTGTTAAGATAATTCATATTATTTCGTCTGTTGTGTCGTCTTTGTATAACGTTGATTATCAGTGGGTTGCTAATACATGCCATATTGCGTTCTAAAATGGTCTGTTTTAGGACGCAAAACGGCCCGTTTCGCAAGCTGAAACGGTCCGTTTGGGAAGCCGAAATGGTCTGTTTTGGAATGGTGTAAAGATATTTCGATATTGTTTTCGGGCTGTAAGTATGATAGAGATAACGCCATACTATTAAAAAAGCCTGCCGAAACCATGAAAGGCTACGGCAGGCAAAAAGAGAGTGTTGACGATAAGTAGTTATTGTACTGTTACTCTGTCGACATAGAATCCATGTCCGCCGACAAGGAATCCGTCCTGTTGTTGTATGAGGTCGAGAGCGTCCTGCTGCAGAGTGTAGGTGTAGGCTCCTTCGCCGGTAATATCCATCTTCTGGCTTCCCGGCAGCAGTGTCCACCATGCAGTCATGATTTGCATCTGATGGTAGGTGTCAGATGGTTCCACTGAGTAGTAGACCTTCAATATTGTTCCGGCCTTCAACTTTGCAAATACGTCCTTGCCGATGAGGTTAAAGGTCTTGTTGGGGTCGCCGTCGGGCTTATCCCATGACACATAGTGATGGCCTTCCCAGAGTGTCTGCTCCGACGATATGGTCACTGTCAGACTTGTGGCGATGCTGTCGCCACTGTAGAAGGTGAGATTCTTGCCGTCGCGTGTCTTTCCGGTTACGGTGTATTCGCCTTCGGCAAGAGCCGGGCAGACGAGCGTCAGTTCGCCGGCAGTCTGCTTGGTGAAGTTAGTGACGGTGGTTCCGCCAACGGTTACCGATGCCACCTTGTCGAGGTTGATGCCTTTGAGCGTCCACTCGGCATTGGCGTTGGCACGGCCGGCTCCGGTGGTGACGAGCGGCTGACTGGAAACGGTCACCTTGTCGGCACCATAGCTCTGTCCGTCGGCAGTGATGAGCGATACGCGGTAGGTGCCGTCGGCGAGACCGTCGGGCACGAGATATTGCAGCAACTGTCCGTCGTCGGTGTTCTCTATCTCGATGTCGTTAACGGTTTGTCCGCCAATTGACAAGGCCTTCACACCGTCGAGGTTACGGCCATAGAGTGTAGCCACGGTTCCCGGAGCGATAATTCGCTCAAAACTCTTAGTGGTTGTTGTGGGGTCGCCGTCGAGAGGTTTTACCACCACGAGTCCTTCGCGGCTTGTCGACTTTCCGGCTGTTGTCGTGGCCACAATCTTCAGGTCGTATGTGCCCGCCTCTAACTGCTGTTCTATTGCCTTACCTTCGTTCACCTGCACACCATCGAGGAACCACGTGCATGTGGTGTAGTCGGCCGGTGTCACGGTGAGTGTCATGCTCAGCTTATTGTCGCGGTTCAGTGTGGCGAAAGTGGCTAACTGTCCGTTCACACGGTCTGGGAATACGGGGTCGATGATGCGCGGGTCGTCGTCGGCGCTGGCCGTTGACAGCGGATCGTCGTTGCTGCATGAGGTAAGTACCGGCGCCATAAATGTCAAAGCCAGCAGGATGAAAGAAAATATCTTTTTCATTATGATTGCTTGTTGATGATTAACTTATTGCTTTTGGTCCCACCATAGCGGTGTATGCCAATCGTTTTTACCTCCCATGCGACCGAGTGCCTCGTCGTAGTTTGCCTTGTTGTACGATGACTCCAGTACGGGATAGCAGAGGCGTACGGGGATGTCCTTACCACCGGTGAGCATAGAGCCCCATCCATAGGCATCGGGCGAGAGCAGCTTGGGATATCCCGACCGCCGCACGTTGGCCCAGCACTCTGCGGGGTTAGTGAAGTGGAGTATCCACGCCTGTGTGTTTATGGCCTCATCTTTCTGGTCATTGGTGTGGCCGATGCTGTTGTTGGCCTTATAGGTATTGAATTCCTCATCGCTGACGGGCTTACAGTCGTAGCGGTCGGAAAGGAGGTCCATGGCCTTGCGCACACCCTGCCAGTAGAGGTCGTCGACGGAGCCACGGCCTACATTCCATCCCTTCAGTGTGGCCTCGGCCAATAGGAAGTCGACCTCGGCCGATGTCATGATTATTCCGGGATTATCGGTCTTGAGGAAGTTGTTGGCCAGTTTCGGGCGCACCTCACGAGCCAGCGACGGATTGATCTTTGAGTTCGTCTTCGCCATCTCGGTGAGCAGGTCGCTGGTGTAGCCTGTGGGCCATGCGTCCCACGAGTAGGCACCCGGGTCACAAGGCTCCATCTTCTGATGCTGGCTGATCATCTCGTCGGTGAGGTCGATACGGTTGTCAGGACCTGTGGCACTCATCAGACCATCGTAGTAGAACCGGCAGATGCGGTAGGTGCGCGGGTCGCCGGTGTCCTTGAGCTTGTTGAAGAATGTCGAGCAGATGTAGCTTGGGTTGTTTGCCGGGTCGTTACCGAAGAGCAACTGTGACAGACGGTTTCCGCGGTAGTCGGAATACGATTCCTGTCCGAAGCTCATCGACGTAGTCATATAATGAATATATGCGTCGTCGTCGGCACTCTCGATGATTCCTCCGTCAGCGATGAGAGCCTTCTCGAATTCCTGACGGGCTTTGTCGGGCTCCACATTGGATATGCGCATGGCATAGCGTAGGCGCAGCGAGTTGGCGAGCTTCTTCCATTTTGCCACGTCGCCGTTGTAGATAACGTCGCCGGTTACTTTATCGTTGGCGGCGTTGAGTTCGCGGTCGGCACTGTCGAGCTGGTTGAAGAAGTCGTAATAGATGTCCTTCTGCTCGTCGTATTTGGCATTGGATATGCCTTTGATGAAGCCGAGTCCGGCCTCTGTGTAAGGGCAGTCGCCGTAGATATCGGTGATTAGCGACATGAGATATACACGGTAGACGCTGGCCACAGCCTTGAGGTTAGGCTTGCTGTCGGCATGGGCTATGGCGTCGACAATATTTTTTACGGCCGTGGGGTAGAGTGATGTCCAGACGCGGCTCATCTCGTTATTGTCTATGGTGTGGTGGCCGCCGTAGTTGGTTGTGTTCCAACAGCCCATCAGCTGCTGGTCGAACGCGTAGTGATAGTTGCGGTAGATCTCTACCATGCCGAGGTCGCCGTATGTCTGTAGCTCAGCTGTGGTTAGCTGGGCGTTGGGGTCCATGGTAGCTGCCTTCGACGGATCGGTATTGATGTCGGTCATGGTGTCGTCGCTGCTGCACGATGCTGCAGTGAGCGAGGCTAATGCCACGACGGCAATACCAATATATTGATGAATCTTCTTCATGATGAATGTTGTTTGAAGTCGTAAAATAAGGATTAGAACTTAATATTGACATTGAATCCATAGCTCTTGCGCGATGGCAGCGAGCCGTACTCCAGTCCCATACCTGTGGTGTTGTTATAGTTTGAGTCAGGATCGATATCCGGGATATTCTTCCAGACGATGAACGGGTTTCTCGCCACGAACGACACGCTCAGCGCCTTTACCCAGTTGTGGAGCCATGCTGTCGGCACCTGATAGGTGAGTGTGAGCTCACGGCACTTGATGTACGAGTTGTCGTAGATGAACATTGACGGAGCGTTGCGGCATACGCTCATCCAGTAGTCCTCAGGATTTATCTTTATGTCGTTAGGACGGTATGTGCCGTCGCCGTTGTCGATGACTCCCGGCGCAACGAATCCTCCTGTTGGTGTCCAGTTGCTCATTCCCTTTGCCACTCCGGCGGCCTCGCGCTGCTCTTCGGAACGATACCACTCGTCGCGGCCTTGCAGTGTGGCCTTGGCCTTGCCACTCTCGTAGGCAGCGCGCTCCGACATAGAGTAGAGGTCGGCTCCGACCTTGACATCGAAGATGGCGTTGAGTGAGAGGTTCTTATAGCTTAGCGTTGTGGTCACACCTCCAGTCCAGTCCCAAGAGGCATTGCCCAATACGTGGTTGCTCTTGTCATACTCCGGCAGACCGGTCGACGGGTCGATGAGCACCTGTCCTGCGTCGTTGCGCTTGAAGTCTGGTCCAACGATGGAACCGAAGTTCTCGCCGACCTTTGCGGCAACCTGTACGTCGAGCCATGATGCTTTCTCAAGTTCGAACATGTCCATACCGTCGACAAGCCTAACGACCTTATTGCTGTTCTTAGAGAAGTTGAAGTTCAGGTCCCATGCGAAATCCTTTGTCTGCACGGGTCGCGTGTTAAGGGTGATCTCCACACCTCTGTTGTCGATCTCGCCGGCATTGATGAGGCGGTAGTTATAACCTGATGTCCACGAGGTGGCCATACTCATGATCTGGTTCTTACTCTTCTGAGTGTAGTAGGTCACATCAAGGCCGAGGCGATTGTTGAGGAACTTTGTCTCCAGACCGATTTCGAACGAATTTGTCTTTGTAGGCTTGAGGTCCTTGTTCGGGATGACATTGTTGTTGATGTATCCTATGGTATATCCCGGATAGGTATATTTCGACTTGGTGTATACGAGTCCGAGCTGATAAGGATCGGTGTCGCTACCTACCTGTGCCCACGACATACGCAGTTTGCCGTAAGGCAGAATACGATTGGCCTTCAGCAACTCTGAGAATACGAACGAGCCCGAGAACGACGGGTAGACGTAGACATTGTTGCTTGTCGGCAGCGTAGAACTCTGGTCGCCACGGAGTGTGGCATCGAGGTAGAGGAGGTGATTCCATCCGATGCTTGCCGAGCCGAACAACGAGTTTATTCGCTTGCGATAGCTTGAAGGCTCAATGCTCGTCTCGTTGAAACTCATCAGCGTGACCACGTCGCGTATCTGCATGTCCTGAGCTGTTGTCACCGTTGTCTGGTTGTTAACCCTGTAGATATTGCCACCGGCGGTAGCGTTGAAGTCGAATTTTCCCCATGTATTGTTGTATAGAGCGAGGAGCTCGAAATTGTACATTCTGTTGCGGAAGTTGCTTATCTGGAGTCGTCCGGCCTCAAATCCCGGTGTTGTAGGAGCCTTGAAATCGTTGAAGGTGAACCAGTTGAGGTCGCCGCCGAGAGTTGCCTGCAAGCGGAAGTGCTTGGTGACGTTCCATACGGCCTTGCCTGTCATGCGCAGAAGGTCCTTGCTTGAGTTGTTGAAATTCTTGTACAGGTCCCAGTATGGGTTGACATTGTATGGGTCCATGCCGTTCCAGTTCGAGTAGTTTCCATCCTCATCCTGATATGTACGGAGCCATGCCTGGTTGTATGTTGTGGCGAGCGTCATGAGGTTTTTACCTACATTCGACTTACTGTCGCCGAGGGCCGGACGGTTCTTGACGTACTCGCGTGTGTAGTTGGCACTGAAGTCGAAGTCGACTTTTCCCATTGTGGTGTTGGCACGCAGGTTGAAGATGTCGCGGCTCATGTGAGTTTTTGGTACGATATCCTTGTTCCGCATGTCGGTGAAAGTAAATCTCACACCCGTCTTGCCATTATTCATTCCCACAACAGCGGTGTTCGAGGCTGTCAAACCTGTGCGGAAGAAGTCGGAAACATTGTCGGGAATGATGAGATAAGGTCTCTCCACTCCGTCGAAATATTTCAGCATGTTTGTTCCGTCGGCCTTTGGTCCCCAGCTCTTATTGGTGTTTGATACGGCATCAATGCTGTATTTTCCGTTGCTGCCCATACCGTACACCTTCTGAGTATTGTTCCATTTTGCGAGCTGAGTATCGAAGGTCAGCGAACCGTTGTACTCCACGCTCATCTTGTCTTTAGCCGCTTTCTTTGTCGTGATGAGGATTACGCCATGGCTGGCGCGGCTACCATAGAGAGCCGATGCAGCCGGACCCTTCAGCACCGACATCGACTCGATATCGTCGGGGTTGATGCTTGAGATGCCGTCGCCGAGGTCGAAGCCTCCGTTAGTGCCTGCGCTGCCAAAGTTGGTGTTGTCCAATGGCACCCCGTCGACGACGTAGAGCGGTTGGTTGTTTCCCGTCATCTCTGTGTTTCCGCGGAGTACCACACGTGTACTTCCGCTTGCTCCTCCTGCCGTCTGGCTGACAACGAGTCCGGCTACCTTTCCGGCCAGCGAGTTGATGACGTTGGTTTCCTTGGCTTTCTTCAGCTCGTCGCCTTTCACCTCGCCGACACCATAGCCCAAAGCCTTACGGTCGCGCTTGATGCCCAAGGCCGTGACGACAACTTCATCAAGCGATTTTTCATCCTCTTTGAGCACGATGGTCATGCCTTTTCTTGCTTTCAGCACCTGCGACTTATAGCCCACGTAGCTCACCTCAATAAGTGTTCCGGGTCGTACATTCAGTTCGAAGTTACCGTCGAGGTCGGTGACGGCACCAGCCCCCTTTGTTCCTTTCACCATGACGCTTGCTCCTATAATGGGCTCGCTGCCATCGGTGACTTTTCCCGTTACCGTTTCAGTCTGGTTGGAGACGGCTTGTGCCATCGTCGGGACGGCCAGCCGCGTTGCAATGCCAGGTGTCATAGTCAGGAGGCACATGCAAACGATCCGTGTAGCGTTTCGGTTTAATTGTTTCATGTCAGATTGATTAAATTTTAGATGTTTCTTATGAGTTTCCTGCCTTGTCCGATGACCATACCGCGGTAGTCGGAGCTGACGCGCTGTCCGGCCATATTATACAAGGCTCCTGTCACGTTCTGTAAGTTATTGGTTGAGTTTTGATCTGATAGTTGCAGGTCGTTGATACCCGTGGTGACGTTGTTCTGGCCTTTCTTCTGGTAGATACGAACGTAGTCGACATACATTTTCGCCTCACTGCCATCGGCCGGCAGGGCTGTCACGGCGTCGGGTTGGAAGATGCCGGTGTAGTCGCCACCGACAGCCATATTTAGGATTATGAAGAACGGCTTGTGGAAATAGTCGCCGCTTCCGAATCCTTTTTTTATCATCTTCGTGAAGTAAGGCTCTGTAGAATTGTCGACATAGAACCTCAGATAGTCGTCGTCCCACACGGCGGTGAAGATGTGATAGTCGCCGGTGAGGTCGTGGTCTATGGTCACGTTACCGCCCGAATACTGCTGATGGGAGCCTGCATTTTCGCCCCAGTGTATTGTTCCGGCCACAGTCCTTGATGTTGTTCCGTTGGCTATAGCCTCCTTCATTCCCATCTCCGAAATGTCGATTTCACCGCATTTCGGCCAGTCCACCTCGTCGAAGTCGTTGCCCATCATCCAGAAAGCGGGCCATAGTCCGTTGGCCAACTGTGGCAGTTTGATGCGTGCTTCGATCTTTCCGTGCGTGAACGCCACTCTGTGCTTGGTGTTGACACGTCCCGATGTGAATTTCTTCCCGCCCTGACTCTCCCGGCGCGCAGTCAGAATGAGGTTGCCGTCGGCCACGGTCACATTCTCCGGCCGTGCCGTATAAGCTTGCAACTCGTTGTTGTACGGAGCGTCGGTAGTCTCCACATTCCAGTTAATGCCGAGGCTGTTGGTGTCGAACTCGTCGCTCCACACCAGTTCATAGTCTTGCGCGCATACCGCATTACAGTAGAAAAGAAAAGATAACAACGGCGTGAGTCCGCCGCAAAGAAAGTTTTTTATATTCATAGTTGTTAGTTAAGTTTGGCTGCAAAGGTAATGACTGAAAGCTCTTTAGCGGGTTTGATAGCTGACAATTATGGGTTTGTATTCTGACAAAACAATATCTCAGCAAGCCTTGCCACGACACTCTCGCCGAATATCTTGGATAGAAAGAGCCTTGTTTCTCCTGGAATTTATGGTTCATTGTTGCCTATTGCTGAAACCAGGCACATGGAAAAAGCCGATGAAAACGCAAAAAGGCTGGCTCCGTTTGGAGTCCGCCTTTTTGCGTCCTATACTTGCTTATGGTACCCGCCGGGTACCGCCTTCCAATAGCTTTCTTTTTATTGATATCTTCTCGGTACCGTTTTTCAATATCATGTCGTTATTCGTGATACTTGCTCGGTACCACTCCAAAATACTTCTTGAACACGGTACTGAAATATTTCGAGTTGACAAATCCCGTTTTTATGGAGACATTGAGCACCGGCTGACCGTCCTTGAGCAGTGCCGCGGCGCGTTCCATCCTTATGCGGAGAATAAAATCGTGGGGCGAGAGACCCGTGAGCATCTTCAGCCTGCCGTAGAACAGTGTGCGGCTCATGGCCATTTCGCGGCACAGCCGGTCGATGTTGAACTCCGTGTTACTGAGATTCGTGATGACAATGGTCGTCGCACGGTCGACAAACTCCTGGTCTGCGGGGTTCAGTGTGATGTCGGCAGGAATGCTGTCGGTGGCGTTCTGGCCATCGTCCACAGCCTTTCCATTGTCAGCCGACTGTCCTAAGGTGCCTTCTGTAGTGCCTTTGCCACCATTATCATCACTGGTATTCTGGGCCATCATCAGACTCTTCTGCATGTAATACTTGCTCAGCCGACGCCTGTTAGCCAGTATCGACGCTATCTTCGACTCCAAGAGCTCGGTGTCGAAAGGCTTTGCAATATAGTCGTCGGCACCTTTTTGCAGTCCTTCAATCATGAAATCCTTTGTTCCTTTGGCCGTCAGGAGGATTACCGGCAGCCATGACGTTTCTTTGTTTTCCTTTATTCGCCTACACAGTTCGTCGCCTTGGATTCCCGGCATCATAATATCCGAAACCACGATGTCGCATTCGTTCTTGCTCAGATAGTCGAGGGCAGCCTCACCATCGGCCACCGTCACGACGTTGTAGCTCCTTCCGAAGGCCATTCTCATGTACTGCCGCAGGTCGCTGTTGTCGTCGACGAAGAGTATGGTGTCACCTTTCTTGCTGTCGTCAGCCGCCTCGTGCCATTGCTGGTGCTCCGGCAGTGGCAGTGAGAGCGTGAAAGTGCTGCCCTTGCCCTCCTCGCTCGTCCACGTCAGCTTACCGCCGAGGCGCGTCGCGAGGTCGCGGGTGATATTCAGTCCGAGTCCGTAGCCCTTGCCCTTTCCGGCGTTCGTCGCCCTGTAAAAGGCTGTGAAGAGCTTTCCTCGCTCCTCTTTCGGAATGCCTTTGCCTGTATCAGCCACATCGAAGTACACGTGTCTTGTGCCCACATGAGCCCTCAGTGTGATGGAACCTCCTGCTGGTGTGTACTTTATGGCATTCGAAATGAGATTCTCGAATATCAGGTCGAGGATTGTATTATCGGAGATGAACGACAGCTCCTTGTCCGGAACGTCGATGCTTAACGTTATTCCGTTGTCGGCGGCAGCAAGCATAAACCTGTCGGCCATGGCCCTGACATAATCGGCGGCGTTGAGGAGCTGCGGGTGGAAATCGTGTTTTGCCACACTTGCCTTCTGGAAATCAAGCAGTTGCGAGATTATCTCCATGAGTCTGTTTCCATTCTTTATGGCCATACCGAGGAACTGTCGGCTGCGCTGGCTGAGCCCTTTGTCGGCTGCAATGTCTTTCAGCGGCCCCAAGACGAGCGTCAGCGGAGTGCGGATATTGTGTGCCGTGTTGACGAAGAAGTTTATCTTCTCCTGGTCATAGCGCTGCTGCAGCCGGTTGCGGTAGTAGTGCCATCCCATGTAAACGAGCCATACGACGAACGCCGTGTACACCAACCACGCCCATATAGTGTTCCACCAGGGCTCCGCGATGGTTATTTCCAGTGTGGCAGAACCGAGAATTCTCCGGCTGCTCATGCTTGCACTGCGCAGGTGAAGCTTGTAGTTTCCGGGCGGAAGATTGGCATATCTGACCTCCTGCTGGCGCCTGAACGGACTCCACTGCTTGTCGAATCCCTCGAGCAGACACTGGTATTGGATGTCGTTCTGATAGCGGTAGTTGATGCTTTCGAAGTGCACAGTGATGGTATTCCGGTCGTGGCTCAATCGTATGTCGCTCTTTTTCAGCATATTATAGAGTTCCTTGTGCCACAGGCTGTCCTCGTCGACACCCTCAACGGTTATTCCCGTGATTCGTAACGGGGCCTGATAGACTATACCTACAGTCTGACTCGGATCGATGATTACCGCTCCCTGACTGCTTCCGAACACGAGACGACCGTCAGCGGTGGCCGTTGCCGCCAACCGCTTGTATTCGCATTCGAGACCCTTCATGTAATTTATGTTCGTGATAATGCCACCTTTCAAGCAAGCCAGCCCCCTGTCGGTACCCATCCAGAGGTTGTGGCGGCCGTCGTAGACGAGCGACGATACCACGTTGGATGGCAGTCCGTTGGCCGTCGACATGTTGCTCACGGTTCCCCTCCGCAAGTCGTAACTGTAGATGCCGCCCCCGTCGGTGCCTATCCATAGCTTTCCGTTGCCGTCGAAACTCATGGCGTTAACGAAGTAGTTGTAGTCGACACCCTTGAACTCATCGGGGCTGAAGAATCTGCCGACACGTCCTGATACCATGTCGATGCGGTAGCAGCCGTTGCTCGTTCCGACGACCACGCAGCTGCCGTCGGGCGATTCGAGCATGCACTGCACCTCCTTTATGGGATATTCCTGCCGTCCGTTGGCCGTGATGCGCGTCAGTGGAGCGTCGAGACAGCCTATCCACAGGTCGCCGTTGTGGTCGGTGAGCAGACAGTAGACGTAGTTTGTCTTCAGATTTCCCTTCTCCATGGCATATTCGAGCGTACTGCTGCCGTCGGCGCCGACACTGAAAACGCCGTCGCCATAAGTTGATGCGAGCATGCGGCCGTGATATTCCGTCAGACTCAGCACTACCTTATTATATAGTGCGTGCGTCCATCCCCGTCCGCTGTGTCCGTCGTAGATGCTTACACCGCGGTCGGTAGCGTACCACAACCGGCCCTCATGGTCTTGGACGATGTAGTTGACGCTGTTGTTGATGAGGCTCTGCCCGTTGAGATATTCGTGCTTGACGAAGGTGAAGGCGTGGCCGAGCGGAACGGCGAGGTCGACGCCTCCGGAATAGCTTGCCACCCAGAGGTTGCCCCAGTGGTCGCGCAGCAGGTCGTAGACACCATTGCCCTGGATGCTCGCCGTGGGTCTCCCGTCGGTGTTGAGCATCTCCTCTGGAGCACCGCCCTGCCAGCTGAAACTGTAGACACCGGCCCCGTCGATGCCCAAGAATAGGGTGTTGGAGTCCCAGCCGAGGATGTCGCGCACCGGCATCATCGGTATCTGCCGCAAAGCTTCGTTCTTTACGGGCCTGAACGTGCGGTCGTCGAGGGTGACAATACCGTCGTGGAAGTTTCCCAAGAGCAGTATGTGGCGCATCGTGTCGTCGTAGGAGCAGAGCACATTCCTCACGTCGGCCACCTTTCGCACTTTGTTGCCTCCGACCACGAACACCCCGTCGACTGCCCCGACGAGCATTCCGCCACCCACATTGGCCACGTGCTCAGCGTAATGGCCCTTCAGTAGCAGTGTCGGCCGCCCCGTTTTGTCGATGTGGCATACCCCCCGGTCGAGGACCACCCATAGGGTGTTGTCGGCCGCGGCGCACACCTCGTTGACGACCATAGATCCACCCAATGTCGTGATGAGATTATGACGGGCGACGAACATGTCGAAAACAGCACTGTACTCGTATATGTGGCCTTTGTTGTCGTAGGCGATTATTGCTCCGCGGGTGTCCTTGCAGAGCTTTATGACCACTCCGCTGGCATCGCTGAAGTGTTGCAGTCCGGGCAGCAGATAGTTCTTCACCGACAGCCCGTTGTACCGGTCGACACCGTGCTTCGTGCCAATCCATATCGCACCGTCGGCCCCTTCGAGAACCGAATATGCCCTCGCACTCGACAATCCCTGGTCGGTATTTATGTTCGACGTAAGGAATGTGCCGCGCGTGAGCGCCATTGGCAGCTGGCCCCATGCCCGTCCTGGAATGACTACAAGCAGCAAAAAGAGCAGCCGTGCCAGGCATATTCCCTTGATTCTTCCTTTATTTCCGTTCATCGCACTTTGGCTTGAAGTTAGTTAGTTGCTGGTTTCTATGTGCAAATTTAATATTTGTCTGATACATAACCAAATATTTTTTGGTTTTCATCTTTATCTTTCTTCATTCTGCCGCGGCCGTCGCACGAAAATTATTCTGTAGTTCCGGCCGTTCTCCTCCAACTCTATTTCATTCAGCGAGATACCTTTCTGCCAGCAGCCGGAGATGGAAATGATGGGGCAGGGGAGTGTCCCATAGCGTCCTATAGCCACCCCACGGAAGAGCAAAAGGGCAAGTTCTATTGTAAAAATATTTCGCTTTGACGGGTGAATAATTTCGTCTCGCTAATCACTTGATACTCAACAAGATAGAAAAAGGGGCCGTTTCGCATTCTGAAACGGCCCTTTTTGTCGTCTAAAACGGACCGTTTTAGCGTGCGAAACGGCCCGTTTTGGAACGCCAAACGGTATGTATTGCAATGCTGTTAATATTTTTCGCAAAGATAATACGTTTTACGAAACCATCCTAAAAAAATATAAAAGTGCCGGACAATTACCTTTAATATCTTCATAAACTTATAACTTTGCAGTCTAATTGTCAGATTATGAATAAGATATTCCTCGACGACAAGACCGTCGCCGGTGGCCCAAAGGTGGCCACGATAGGTTTCTTCGATGGTGTGCACCGCGGTCATCAGTACCTCATCAGTCAGGTGACGGCTGAGGCCAGGCGCAGAGGTATGGAGTCGGCAGTGATAACCTTCGACCGTCATCCGCGGCAGGTGCTGGCCCAGGACTACCAGCCTAAGCTGCTCTCCACCCTCGACGAGAAGCTCATCCTGCTCTCGCGGACGGGCATCGACAACGCCGTGGTGCTGCACTTCGACGAGTCCATGGCCTCACTGTCGGCGCGCGAGTTCATGGAGAAGATTCTCTTAGGGCGACTGAACGTCAGGACGCTGATTATCGGCTACGACAACCGCTTCGGCCACGACCGCCGCGAGGGCTTCGACGACTACGTGAGGATTGGCCGCGAGATAGGCATAGAGGTGCTGCGGAGCCAGGCTTTCACCCTCGATGGCGTCAATGTGAGCTCGTCGTATATCCGCCGGATGATTGAGGGCGGTGAGCTCGAGGTGGCCAACAAGTGCCTGGGCTACGACTATACCATCGTCGGAAAGGTGGTGGCCGGACGGCAGGAGGGTCGCCGCTTAGGCTTCCCCACAGCCAATATCGACATGACTGACTCGCCGCAATTAGTACCTGCGCGGGGCGTTTATGCCGTGAGGGTGAGACTGAAGAACTCGATGGAGTTCCGGAGGGCAATGATGAACATCGGTACACGGCCCACCTTCGACAACGGACGGGTGTCGGTAGAGGCCTACATCTTCGACTTCTCCGGTGATATTTACGGCCAGACGCTCCTCGTGGCGTTCACCCACAGGATTCGCGACGAGCATAAGTTCGACAGCGCCGAGGCTCTCCAGGCTCAGATGAGGAAGGATGCAAAGATTGTAGAGGAACAGTTTAATAAGGAAACGGATAATGAAGAATGATTTAATAAGAGACATATTATATGTCGTTCTCTTCGCGGCAGTATTCTTTCTGCTGCAGTTTATAACTGAGGCCGCAGGTGCTGCCATCTACGCTTTCGGCCACGGAATGAGTGTGGACAGTGTGACGAAGGCCATGGCCATGGGCCGCTATAGTGAACTGCTCACCGTGACGGTAGTCTTCAGCAGTCTGCTCACCATAGCCCTCTACGGTGCGCTGAAGTGGGCTCCGGTGTCGCGCTCCTACCTGCGGTCAAAGCCGTGGGGCGTGGTCTGCTGGGTAGTGTTCCTGGCCTTAGGCTCGGTGCTCCCGTTGGAGTGGGTCTACGAGCGCATAGCGCTGACGATGCCCGAGAGCCTGACGCAGCTCTTCGACGGGGTGATGAAGCAGCCGTGGGGCTATGCCGCCATCGGGCTGCTCGTTCCGGTGGCTGAGGAGATGGTGTTCCGCGGAGCCATCTTGCGGCGTCTGCTCAGCATCTTCGGTGAGCGGTGGCACTGGGTTGCCATAGCCGTCTCGGCGTTGATATTCGGTGCCATGCACGGAAACCTGGCCCAGGGACTGCACGCTTTCATCATCGGTCTTATTCTCGGATGGATGTACTACCGCACGAAGAGCATCGTGCCGACGGTGGCTTTCCACTGGGTCAACAACACGGTGGCCTACGTGATGTACAATATCATGCCGCAGATGAACGACGGTAAGCTCATCGACCTCTTCCACGGCGACAATAAGATGATGTATATGGGTATCGGCTTTTCGCTCTGCATCGCCATCCCGTCAGTCATTCAGTTGGCTGCAAGGATGAGGCCCGCCGGCGACAAATAACTGAAATTCAAATTGATATAACGAAAACGAGGCTGTGCTCAGAGATAGAGCACAGCCTCGTTGCCTTCGTTGAACAGCAAGTCGAGGATGCTTAGATTGGGCACGAAGGCTTGCTTTTTTTGTCGGAATACCTGATAGTAGGGTTCTGGTTGGAACATAGGGTCGTCGCCGGGGTGCTTGGGGCGGATGACGTCGCGGTAGTCGTTGTCGGCCTCGGCGGCGTACTCCGTTGTCGGAACGATGTGAGGATGGATGTCGAGAAGCTCGCACATCTTCAGCGTTATGTCCCAGTTGAAGTCGAAGAGGTAGGTCCACCGCTTCTCGAAGAACGGGCGGAGGTCGTCGGCGTAGAACTCGAAGAACGGGCTCTCGCCGTAGGCCGAGGCTATGGCGTTCCAGTGGATGTGGCGCCAGTTGCCGTGGTCGCTGATGCGGACGTCGCGTTCGAGGATCTTTCCGCCCTCTCCGGCTGTTCCCTCCACGGGTACGGTGAGTTTCTGCTGGCCTGAGGCCGTGGCTATGACGCAGCGGTTGCGGTAGGTTTGCTTCACGAAGTTGTCGCAGCGCTCTATGAGGCATGTGTCGTAGCGGTTCAGCTTCTGATACCACTGCACGGGTCCGAAGTAGGCTGTCGACAGCAGGGCACGGGTGCCTGAGGCCTGTTCGGGGGTGGCGGAGGCCGTGGGCGCACAGTGGTCGGTGGGGTTCTGTTCGTTCATAGTTGTCGTATTGTTGGTTTTTGAGAATAAAAAAATCCTCCCCGGCGGGCGGAGAGGATTCTTTTTATGAGTAGCCTTACTTGATGTTTCCCACCCACTTGAAGAGCCGGCTCCAGCGAATGCCTCCAAAGCCGTGCCTGTCGGGGTCGGAACTCCACCAGATGAACAGTGGCTTGCCGACGATGTGGTCCTCGGGAACGAAGCCCCAGTAGCGTGAGTCGAGCGAGTTGTGACGGTTGTCGCCCATCATCCAGTAGTAGTCCATCTTGAAAGTGTAATGGTCGGTGAGTTTCCCGTTGATGTAGATGTTGCGGCCTCTGACTTTCAGGTCGTTACCCTCGTAGGCCGTTATGCAGCGCTCGTATATGGGAAGGTTCTCAAGGGTGAGCTTTATCGACTGTCCGCGCTTAGGAATCCATACCGGTCCGTAGTTGTCGCGGGTCCATCCGTAGTAGCCGTTGAGCGGGTAGACGGGTCCTGTGTAGATGTCCTTGTCGGTGACTATCTGCTCTGCCGTGACGATGTGGCGCTTGAGCAGCTGCTGAGCGGCGTTCTTCGTCAGGGGCATGTAGCCGTCATAGCGGTTCAGGACGGCGCTGTTGAGCACGCTGCCGCTCTCGACGCAGTAGCCGTGGAGCTGTCCGAGGCACTGCACGTCCTCCTCGCTGATACCCAGCTCCTTGCGGAGGGCATCGTAGTTGTCGCCGATGAGGTCGGTGGCGGTGATGCCGTTGGCAAACTTTATGAAGTATGTGTACTGCACGTTGTCGGGCTCCTTATTGGCCTTTCCGTCGAGATAGACGATGCGGTTGCGTATCTGGAGAGTCTGACCGGGCAGACCCACGCAGCGCTTGACGTAGTTCTCCTCGCGGTCGACGGGCCGGTTGTCGAGCGGACCGAAGGTCTGGGGGTTGTTGATGACGTACTGACGGCCGAGGGCATAGGCCTTGGCGTAGAAGTCGCGCTGTTGCTCAGCGTTCATCTTCGAGAGGTCGATGTTAGGGTTCTGCTGCGCCATGAGGGCCGTACCGTTCTGATATACAATGCTGTAGTAGTCCTGAGCCTGGTACTGGTCGGCGGTCATGATGGTGTCGCCGTCGGGGAAGTTGAACACCACAATATCGTTGAGCTCCACCTGTCCCAAGCCTTTCATGCGGCGGTAGTCCCAGTGTGGCCAGGGAATATAGCTCTTGCAGCCGAACAGCGGGAGCGTGTGCTGGGTGAGAGGCATCGTCAGCGGGGTCTCGGGAATGCGCGGACCATAGCTCACCTTGCTCACGGCAAGATAGTCGCCGGTGAGCAGGCTCTTCTCCAACGAGCTCGAAGGAATGACGAAATTCTGGAAGCAGAAGAGGTTGATGAAGTAAACGGCGACAAGGGCGAAGACGATGGCGTCGACCCAGCTCATCACCGTGCGGGTGACGGCTGATCCGTCTTTCCACCAGCTCCAGTGTATCTTCTTCGTTATGTAGACATCGAAGAAGAACAGGGCACCGATGATTGTCAGTATCCATCCAACGATACTGCGCGGTCCTACCCATGCTATGAAGAGCGCATAGAGAATTATTACGACGCTGAACTTCATCCACTGCTTGCGCGGGTTCAGCTTTTCTTTTTCCTTATCAATCATTTTTTCAGGAAGGGTTATTACGATTTTGCGGAGAGAGCCCGTCACTGTGGAAGGCCACTCCTAAGAGAACTAAAATTTGAACAGGTCGCTCGTCGTGAGCAGTCCGGTGTGGTTCTGGGTGAATTCAGCGGCGAGAACGGCACCGAGGGCAAATCCCTTGCGCGAGTGGGCGTTGTGGGTGATGGTTATTTCGTCGGCATCGCTGTCGTAGCGGATACTGTGGATGCCCGGCACCTCGTCGTGGCGGACGCTGCGGATGAGCAGCTCGTCGGCATTGTGGTCGTCGGAACCGTCGACGTGACCGTCGTCCCAGCGTGTCGTGCCCTTCTTCCATGTCGACTTGCGGTCTACGTTCTCGACAATCTCCTCGGCAAGGGTGATGGCTGTCCCCGACGGTGCGTCGAGCTTGTGGATATGGTGCGTCTCCTCCATATCGACGTCGTACTGAGGAAACTGGTTCATAATCTTGGCCAGATAGCGGTTGACAGCCGAGAAGATAGCCACACCGATGGAGAAGTTGCTGGCCCAGAAGAGGGTCTGCTTCCCGTCCTTCGTCAGGGCCTCCACGTCGGCCTTGTGGTCCTTCATCCAGCCCGTCGACCCGCTGACAACCTTGACGTTGTGCTTGAAGGCACGAAGGTAGTTGGAGTAAGCGGCCGTAGGATTGGTGAATTCGATAGCTACATCGGCGTTAGCAAAGGCCGGTGAGTCGAAGTCTTCCTGGTTGTCGACGTCAATTTTGCATACGATTTCATGGCCACGCGCAAGGGCAATCTGCTCAATCATGTGCCCCATCTTACCGTAGCCGATAAGAGCAATTTTCATATAAGTAGTCTTTTAATCCAATTTAAAACAATGCAAAGGTAGTTTTTTTTTCTTTCTTTTACTTATATATTACGGAAATTTTATGTAGTTTTGCACTATTATAGTACTCAAAAGGATGGAACAGCTATTGCATTACGTATGGAAACACAAGATGTTTCCACTCGACGGACTGCGAACCACCGACGGACGGGAGGTGGAAGTCGTCGATCCCGGGCTGCACAACAGCAACGCGGGACCCGACTTCTTCAACGCTAAGGTGAAGATAGACGGTACGTTGTGGGTGGGCAACGTGGAGATTCACGACAAGTCGTCGGACTGGTTTCTGCACGGTCACGACCACGATCCTCACTACGACAACGTGGTCCTGCACGTCGCCGGCATCGTCGATACGGATGTGCGGACGTCGAACGGTATGACACTCCCGCAGATGCAACTCGACGTTCCGGAGACTGTCGCCAGCCACTACCATGAGCTGCTCACCACCGACAGCTATCCGCCGTGCTACAAAGTCATCCCCAACCTCTCGCGACTGACCGTCCACTCGTGGATGAGCGCACTGCAAACAGAGCGCCTCGAACAGAAAACGGAGAAAATAGCCGAGCGGGCGCGGCGATGCAACGGGTCGTGGGAACAGGCTTACTTCGTGACGTTGGCTCGCAACTATGGGTTCGGCATCAACGGCGCGGCCTTCGAAGCGTGGGGCGAGGACATACCCCTCAACGATGTGGCGCACCACCGCGACGACATCTTCCAGGTTGAGGCGATGTTCATGGGGCAGGCAGGACTGCTCGATATAGCCACGGTGCCGGAGCGATACCGTAAGGATGCACTTGCCGAAGGATATTTTGCGCGACTCAGAAACGAATACGGCTATCTGGCACATAAGTTCTCGCTGAAACCCATTGACGCCGGACTGTGGCGCTTTCTCAGACTGCGACCGCAGAATTTTCCGCATATCCGCATATCACAATTAGTGAATTTGTACTTCAACAGGAAGACAAGCTTGGCGGCACTCACCGAATGCGACACACTGAAGAAGGCTCGCGAACTGATGAAAACGCATGTCACGCCATACTGGGAGACTCACTATTCGTTTGGCAACGCGGGGGCAAAGAGTGCCAAAAATCTCTCGGAAGCATCGCTTAACCTCCTGCTTATCAATACAGTAGTGCCGATGCTCTTCGCCTACGGACGCTATAAGGGCGACGAACGGCTGTGCGACAGGGCCTTCGACTTCCTCGAACAGCTTGGCGCCGAGAACAATCACATCACGCGAATGTGGCGCGAGGTGGGACTGCCTGTAGATAATGCTGGTGACTCGCAGGGACTTATCCAACTGAAAAACGAATATTGCGACAGAAAGGACTGCCTGAGATGTCGCTTCGGATATGAGTATCTGAAAGGACGGCGCGGATAATAATATTTCGCCCGGAGGCAGCAGCGGCAGCGGAAAATGAATATAACACTAATGCCGCCAGCCGTAAATGGCTTTGCGATTTGCCGTAAATGACAGCGCCGCCAGCCGTAAATGGCTTTGCGATGAGCCTGCACAGCCAGCGGTTCTGCGCCATCAGTATTGAAGAAAATTAACTAAAATAAACAAAGAAACAGCATAAAATGGAGAAATATATCTTTGAAACCCGTATGGAGGTCCGGGACTATGAGTGTGACATTGAGGGCATAGTGAACAACGCCAACTACCTCCACTATACCGAACACACACGTCACCGGTTTCTGAAGAGTATCGGTGTGAGTTTCTCAAAACTCCACGAGAAAGGCGTTGATGCCGTGGTAGCACGGATGAACCTGCAGTTTAAGTCTCCTCTGAGATGCGATGATGAGATAATATCACGGATGAATCTGCGGAAGGAAGGACTGCGATATGTGTTCACCCACGACCTCTACCGAGCTTCCGATGAACGGTTGTGCTTCCACTGCACGGCCGAACTTGTGACTCTCGTCAATGGCCGGCTGGCACTGAGTCAGGACTATGAGGAGGCCTTCTCGCCGTATGTGAAATAACGTGCCGCCACAGCGGTATTTTAAACCTTGTCAATTGCTATGCCAACAACAAACAGCGAACAGGAAACTCTCAACGCTATGGCGCTCACACGCATGGACCGTTTTCATCCGGCCGGAGTGAGAGAACTCTACAAGCGGCTCGGCTCGGCAACGGCTGTTATGGCCCACCGCAATAATATACGGGAGGCTATACCCGATGCCTCGCGCTATCTCATTGAGGGACTGGCCAATGCTGATGCAGCACTGGCACGTGCCGAGGAGGAGATGGAATACGACCGGAAACATAATATAGCCATCATCGACATCTCGGATGAACGGTATCCGCAGCGACTGAGGGAGTGTGCCGACGCACCTCTGGTGCTGTATTATCTCGGAACGGCCGACCTCAACCCGCGACACACTATAAACATCGTAGGCACACGGAGGTGTACGAACTACGGCAGGGACCTTATAAAGGCCTTTGTCACTGACCTTCGCGAACTCTGTCCGGAGGTTCTCATCTTCAGCGGACTGGCCTATGGCATTGATATCTGTGCGCATACGGAGGCTCTCGACAACAGTCTCGAGACGGTGGGCGTTCTGGCACATGGTCTCGACGACATCTATCCGAGGGTCCATCGCGACACGGCCATAGCCATGATCCACCAGGGTGGGCTTCTCACCGAGTATATGACTCACACTCAGCCGGTTGCGAAGAACTTCGTCAGTCGTAACCGTATCGTCGCCGGATGCTCCGATGCGACAATCATTGTGGAGAGCGCGGCAAAGGGAGGTGGCCTGATAACGTGCAGCATGGCAAGAAGTTACAACCGTGATGTGTTCGCTTTCCCGGGTGCTGTAGGTGCAAAATACAGTGAGGGATGCAACAATCTTATTCGTGACAACGGCGCTGCGCTCATCACCTCGGCCTACGATTTCGTCAATGCCATGGGCTGGAACGACGACGTGAGGCTGGCTGAAGCCCGGAAGAAAGGCATACAGCGCGACTTCTTCCCCGACCTGTCGGAAGGCGAGCAAGCCATCGTCGACGCTCTGAAGGATACCAACGACCAGCATCTGAATATGCTCTCGGCGGCCACATCGCTGCCCGTCGGACAGCTCTCGGCAATGCTCTTCGAGATGGAACTCAAAGGTATCGTAAAGCCGTTGGCCGGGAGTATTTATCATCTTATAGGCCATTGACATTATTGAACACAACAAATTATTTCGTAATAAAAAACAGATTAAAAATGAAGATAGCAGTTTTTTGCTCGGCAAACAACAGCGTCGTTGACGAGTTTGCCAAGGAAGTCGATGACTTCGGCGCATGGATTGGCCGCGAAGGCCATACGCTCGTCTATGGCGGAGCGAACACCGGACTGATGGAGCGGCTCGCGAATAGTGCCCACGAGGCCGGTGCCATGGTCATAGGAGTTGTGCCGCAGATACTCGAAAAGGGTGGGAGAGCGTCCGAATTCATCGATGTTGAGATACCCTGCGACAACCTTTCCGACCGCAAGGACCTAATGTTGGCACAGTCGGATGCCGCTGTCGTGCTGCCGGGAGGCATCGGCACACTCGACGAACTCTTCACCGTCGCCGCGAGCCGGACCATCGGCTATCATCAGAAACCGTTGGTAGTGTATAACATCCGTGGATTCTGGGACAGTCTCAGAGCCCTCCTCGACGACCTCCAGCAGCGTGGAATGATACGCGGGAAATACACCGACTGCATAAAATTCGTGGGCAGTCTTGATGAACTCGCAGCGGCAATAGCTGATTGATGCCTTTTTTCGAGGTTTTCTTTGTTTTGTCGTCGTTATTTAGTACTTTTGCATGACAGCGGCCGGACACGGCTTCTTTTCCTGCGGTCGCTGTACAAAGGCTTTGCAACAGCATTGCGAGGATGTGAAAGTATTAGGATAGACATTAATCATGGACAAATCAGTCATGAAATTCTTACAGTCATTTTTCTTAGCCATGGCGACTATTGCAGTCTGTGGCTCTTGTGGAAACAAGTATCCTGACAAATCGAATGCACCGGTGAGGGTGAAGGTCATGGAGGTAGGCTCCGTTCAGGTGAACGGTGAGAGCGGCTTCTCCGGCACGGTGGAGGAGGAGAGCGGTGTCAGTCTCAGTTTCTCCGTGGCAGGCACTGTCCGCACTATGGATGTCGATGAAGGCCAGACCGTCGGCAAGGGCCAGCTCGTGGCTACCGTCGACGGTGTCGATCAGGCCGGTGCCAGGGCATCGGCGCACGCCGTGACCGGCGAGGCGCTGGCTGCACTGAGAAAGGCGCAGGACGACTTCAACCGTGCTCGCAGTCTGCATGCACAAGGAGTAATCTCCGAATCGAAGTACGTCTCGGCGCAGACGGTGCTCGAGGCGGCGAGGGAAGCCGTCAACTCAGCGGCGGCATTGGAGGGTATATCCAATAAAGCTGCTGACGATACGAGGCTCACAGCGCCTTTCAGCGGATATGTGGCAGAGAAGAACGCCGAAGTGGGACAGAACGTTATACCTGGAATGATGGTCGTCAAACTCGTCCATATAGATAAGGTAAAGGTGAAAATCAGCGTGCCGGAAGAGGAAATCGACAAAATACGGAAAGGCGAGATGATGATGGTCAGATGTGACGCCATTGGTGGTGCCGACTTCTATGGCCGGGTTGTGGAGAAAGGTGTAGACGCCGATCCCCTCAGCCGTTCTTACAGCGTGAAGTTGCTTGTCGATAATCCTGACCACAAGCTGCTGCCGGGAATGATATGTAATGTATATACAAGTTTCACACGCGGACAGATGAGCATCTTCGTTCCGGCCAATGTCGTTCAGCTCAATCCTGACAACAGAATGTTCGTATGGATAGTTAAGAACGGCAGGGCTACAAAACGGTTTATCGACTACGTAGCCGACACGTCGCAGGGAGTGCGAGTTGGTGGAGGACTGGAACCGGGCGACAAGCTTATTGTAGCAGGACAGCAGATGGTTAGCGAGAATACTCCTTGTCAAATAATTAAGTAGAGGACTGGAACCATGAGAAAGAAAAGAAGACCTTTTCAGGAAATATGCCTCTACTACAGGCAGATAGTCATATTGTTGGTGACGAGCCTTGTGGCTCTCGGCGTCTTCGGACTCGTGCACATCAACAAGAATGAGTTCCCTGACTATACCGTCCGCGAGGGCATTGTTGCCGCCGTCTATCCTGGTGCGACCTCGGAGGAAGTGGAGCAGCAGGTGACAAAACCGCTGGAGAACTATATCTTCACATACAAGGAGGTGCTGAAGGAAAAGACGGTGTCGTACTCGCGTGCCGGCATGAGCATCATAGTGGTGGAGCTCAACGAGGATCTTGAGGACAATGACGAGTTCTGGTCGAAGTTCAAGCATGGCGTGCAGACTTTCAAAGCCTCCAATCTGCCGGCTGGGGTCATAGCGCTGAGAGTACAGGACGATTTCGGTGATGTAAGCTCTGAACTCATATCCTTGGAAAGTAAGGACAAGACCTACCGCGAACTTAACGACTATATGAAGACCGTTGAGGACTCGCTGCGAATGATTCCCAGCGTTGGAAAGATGAGTGTAGTGGGTATGCAGATGCCGCAGATAGCCATCTATCTCGACAACGACAAGCTGGCACATTACGGGGTGACCTACATGTCGATAGCGCAGGTGCTGGCTGGAAAAGGATTTACGAGCAGCGGCGGACGTATAGGCGGCTCCGACTATAAGAGTCCGATATATGTCGACCAAAGCCTGAACAAGATTTACGATGTCGAGAATGCCGTCGTCTACAGCGACATGCGCGGAAATATCGTGCGGTTGAAGGACGTGGCTGACGTGAAATATGAGTATCCCGACCTCGACAAGTATGTTACCGTCAACGGCACTAAGGCGCTGATGCTCTCGGTGACAAACAAAAAAGGAAAAGATATCTCCAAAATGGGTACGCAGGTCAACAATAAGCTCGCCAATATCGAAAGGGAACTGCCTAAGGATGTGAAGGTAAGCAAGATCACAGACCAGAAGCAGGTCGTCGACGATTCAATCTTTGACTTCCTGCGTGAGCTGCTCATAGCCATCGTCACCGTACTGCTCGTCGTTGTGCTCATCATGCCACGGCAGGTGGCCGCGGTGGCTGCGGCGACAATGCCGGTGACAATCTTTATCTCACTCGGACTGTTCTACGTCTTCGACCTCGAACTGAACACCGTTACGCTTGCGGCACTTATCATGACCCTCGGAATGATTGTCGACGATTCCATCGTTATCATCGACGGATATGTCAATAATCTTGCGGCGGGAATGACACGATGGAAAAGTGCCGTTGAGGCCACCAACCATTTCCTGAAGAGTATTTTCTCGGCTACGCTGTGCATAAGTATCACGTTCTTCCCGTTCCTCATTACAATGACGGGAATCATGCACGACTTCCTGAAAATGTTTCCGTGGGCCATATCCATTGTGCTCTTCATCTCGATGATAATCGCCCAGACACTGTTGCCTATACTTATGTACTACTGCATCAGGAAACCGATAAAGACGGGAGTAACGGTTAACGGGCGGAAAGCATTCAACCTGCTCGACTATATGCAGGCGTTCTACAACAAGGCCATCGAGAAGTGCTTCGAGCACTATCGCATAACTATCGGCACCGCTGTGGCTACGATCATTGCGGGCGCCATAATCTTTGTCCATCTGCCACAGAAACTGATGCCGGTGGCACAGCGCGACCAGTTCGCTGTCGAAGTTTTCATGCCAACGGGAACAACCGTGGCGGGAACGAACAAGGTCACCGACTCGCTCGAACATATGCTCCGACGGGATCCAAGAGTGGTGTCGGTGGCTAATTTCCATGGAATGTCGTCGCCGAGATTCCAGACAACGTACGCTCCTCAGATACCCGGTGACAACTATGCGCAGTTTATCGTCAACACCAAGAGCATGGATGCCACCGAGGATATAGTCAAGGAGGCCAAGAAAAAATATGAAAACTACTTCCCGGAGGGAGTTGTAAAGATAAAACATCTGTCGTACAGCAAGGAAGAGAATCCTATTGAGGTGAGGCTGACGGGAAATAACCTGGCCGATATTACTGCCGCTGCCGACAGCGTAGTGGCGCGCCTGCGGCATGTCGACGGGCTGGAACTCGTGCGTACCGACTTCCGGGAGCCACTCGCCACAACGCGGGTGAAGGTCGACGACAATACCGTCAGCCGGCTCGGACTGACTAACGCCATCGTCCAGATGACCCTTCTGTCGCGCTATTCCACCGGATTGCCAGTGTGCCAGATGTGGGACGGCGACTACGGACCGCAGGCTGTGATAAAGTCCAAGCGCAGCAACAATGCCTCAATCACCGACTTACTCAACGAGCAGATACCTGTTCTCGGAGGAATAAAGACTGTTCCGCTGAGGGAAATAGCTACCGTGGAGAACAAAATGGAGTACGGACAGATCGTGCACCGCAACGGACTGAGAACCATATCGGTCATTGCAGAGGTCGACCAGAACAAGAATGTCGAGAAGCTTACCGGACAAATAATGAATATGGTGAATGGTATGAAATTGCCGCCGAAGGTGCAGGTGAGCTACGGAGGACAGTATGAGGTCGACCAGGAGCAGATGCCGAACATTATCGTGGCACTGATTATCGCCATCGGCATAATCTTCGTCGTACTGATATGGCATTTCCGTGATGTGAGGGAGTCGCTGATAATGCTCGCCAGCCTGTCGCTCTGCGTCTTCGGAGCTGCCGCCGGCATCATTCTCACCGGCATCGATCTGAGTCTCACATGCGTCCTCGGATTCGTGTCGCTGATGGGAGTACTCGTCAGAAACGGCATCATCCTCTTTGACTACGCCCATGAACTGTACAATAAGGAGCAGATGACAATGCGCGACTCCATTCTCGAGGCGGCAAAAGAACGTATGCGCCCGATATTCCTGACGTCGGCATGTGCCTCGATGGGCGTCGTTCCGATGCTGCTGGGTGGCAGCAGTCTGTGGATGCCAATGGCCGCAGTCATCTTCTGGGGAACGATTATTACGATGTTCTTCATACTCGCTGTAATGCCTGTCGCTTACTGGAGATTCATGCAAGACCCCGCAAAACGACTCGGAAACGAGGTGAGGATGATGAGCCGGTAGAACGGACAAACCTTAAATAATAGTCCCCCTTGATTCCGCAACTATTAGCGCCATTTATTATCAATACTTTTTATAAGTCTTTGAGGAACAATGAGTTCCTCAAAGACTTTTCACTTCCTGTATTTCCACTGACTTTTTAGTATCAAACCAAAAGAAGCGATTCTCAATGACGTACGAGTTGGTTGGCAATCCCTGACTGCGCTCGCTCAGACTGGGCTAATTGGGAATTCAGAATCTTCGAGCCTGTAGCCGACAAATTGATTTGAGAAGTTCCACTTGCAACATTCACATACTATAGTGATGAATGCTTTACTTTCATTGGCGCTAACATCACCACACAGATTGCTTTCTTCTACTTTTACCTTAGTTCTTTTTTGTTTTTAGTTTATTAATGTCCCAATTCAATAATGAGCAACATGCATGAATGTTGTCAATACCAAAATATATGGTTCTTCATTGTATGATGTTTCATTTGGTTTAAACCGAAAAATATAGTATCTTTGCACGTCATAAGAAAGTAAAGGATATATATGCCAGACGATTTTAATATAAGAGACGAGCACGTCAGCGCCGCCGAGAAAGAGTTTGAGAAAGCCCTGCGCCCTCTCAAATTCGACGATTTCAGCGGACAGAAGAACGTTGTCGACAACCTCCGCGTGTTCGTAGAGGCCGCCAAATACCGTGGCGAACCCCTCGACCATACGCTCCTTCACGGTCCTCCCGGACTGGGAAAGACCACACTGAGCAATATCATTGCCAATGAGCTTGGGGTGGGATTCAAGATTACCAGCGGTCCGGTGCTCGACAAGCCCGGTGACCTCGCCGGCATTCTTACGTCGCTCGAGCCCCACGATGTGCTCTTTATCGATGAGATTCACCGTCTGAGTCCCGTCGTCGAGGAGTACCTCTATTCGGCCATGGAGGACTATCGCATCGACATAATGATAGACAAGGGACCGTCGGCGCGGTCTATCCAGATCGACCTTAACCCCTTCACGCTCATCGGAGCCACCACGCGCAGCGGACTGCTCACGGCCCCTCTGCGCGCTCGTTTCGGCATCAACCTCCACCTGGAGTACTATGATCCCGAAACCCTCCAGCAGATTATACGCCGCTCGGCGCGCCTGCTGAAGGTGCCCATCGACGACGATGCCGCTGTGGAGATATCGAAACGCAGCCGCGGAACGCCCCGAATAGCCAACTCGCTGTTGCGCCGTGTGCGCGACTTTGCGCAGGTAAAGGGCAACGGACGCATCACGAGCGAGATAACGAAGATGGCTCTCCAGGCTCTGAATATCGACCAGTACGGACTCGATGAAACCGACAATAAGATTCTCCTGACCATCATCGACAAGTTCCGCGGGGGTCCCGTGGGAGTGTCGACGATAGCTACGGCCATCGGCGAGGATGCCGGAACCGTCGAGGAGGTGTACGAGCCGTTCCTCATCATGGAGGGATTCATCAAGCGCACACCGCGCGGCCGCATGGCCACACCGCTCGCTTACGAGCATCTCGGCCGCAATCCGTATAAGGGAAACGTCATGGAGCCGACGCTGTTCTGAGCCTCCCGACTGCGACAAATCGATGAAATCGCGGAAAAGAAGCATCTTTGGGCTGCGTCCCTTGGCGCTTCCCCACTGCGACAAATCGATGAATTCGCGCAAAAGAAGCATCGGTAAGCCACGTATTTTTGGTTTCCCCGACTGCGACAAACCGATGAAATCGCAGAAAATAAGCGTTATTGAACCAATTCAGTTCAGAACATCTCAGTTATGAAGAATAATGAAATGACAAATAACGACCAGCACCACAGCACACCGGCACCTGCTGGGCGCTGTGGCGTTTTCACTGGTACCTTCGATCCGTTCACCGTCGGCCACGACTCGATAGTGCGCCGGGCGCTCCCCCTTTTCGACCGTCTCGTCATCGCCGTAGCCATGAGTAAGCTGAAGAATACGGAGGAAGAGATATCCCAGCGTGTCGATGAAATCGAGAAAATCTACAAGGATGAGCCGCGTGTGGAGGTCATAGCCTACAGCGATCTCACCATCGATATGGCCAAACGCGTCGGTGCCCGGTTCATCGTTCGTGGTGTCCGGTCGGTGAAGGACTATGAGTACGAGCGCGAGCAAGCCGAGTTCAACCGTAAGTTCGGGGGCCTTGAGACCGTCCTTCTCTTTGCCGAGCCGGGTCTGGAGAGTGTCAGCAGCACCCTTGTCCGTGAGCTCCGCTACTTCGGCCGCGACATCGACGAGTTCCTGCCGTAGGCCGCAGGTGGTGCCGCCGGGCCTTACGATAAGTTTATTCTTATTGCTGTTATTTGGGAAAAATCCTTACACGGTTTCAATACATACCGTTTGGGATTGCAAAACGGCCTGTTTTAGCTTGCGAAACGGGCCGTTTTAGAGGCTGAAACGGCCCGTTTTAGAACGCCAAATGGCATGTTTCTGTAAGGTGTTGAATATCAATAGATTATAAGGATGGAAAGAACTGACCGTAATTCTGAATTGTCTTTACAAAAGAGAAGGAGGAAGATGGATTGATTAGCCTGTCAAATGGAGGAGGAAAATTATTCCTATAGCAGCCTATAGGAATTGTAGGGAGCTATAGGAATTGATAGGAGGCTATAGGAATTGATAGGAGGCGCTATAGGAGTTGATAGGGGGCTATATGAATTGATAGGGCCCTATAGAAATCTATAGCGGCTATAGCATCTATAGGAATTGATAGGGAGCCATAGGAAATGATAGGCATCAATAGGAATTTATAGGGCTCTATAGACCTCTATAGCGGCTATAGCATCTATGGAAAATTATGAAGAGCTGCTGCCGCGGGCCGCAGGGCGGGGGAGCAGAGTGCTCCTCAGCCCCATCAGAACGACCTCAGCCAGGCTTTGAAAAGCCAAATAATTATATTTTATTCGGTTTTTCAGCCCAATCGGACGGCCACAAGGGCCGCCCCTGCAAGTGGATTATAAGTTATTCCACGAAATAATAAATATTATTGTAGCTGCTTTATTTCTGTGTTGGCTCAGTTGTTTTGCTAAAACATTCTGGAAATATTTCCTCCGGTTGCGGATAATGGATAGGAATAAAACGCCAATTGAACGGAAGTTCCAGTAAGTCCATCTCTTCGGCATGCTTGTCCATTAGTCCATTCTCCTTGCTGTATTGGTATATATTCTTCATATAATGTATAAGTATGTTCAATGGTGGCCAATGCTTTTGAACCTTGGAATACCATTCGAACAAATCCATGTTACCTTTTGAAGAATTGCATGTCTTGCAGACCATGATTATGTTGTCCATGTCATTGTTGCCCCCTTTATTGCGTGGAAAGACATGATCGATGGTCAACTTGCTTGGCGGCATCTCTTTGCCGCAATACCAGCAGAAGTTGTTTTCCTTAATCTTAGCCACGTTCAGTTGCATTAGGTCATGGATATTCCATCTCCCTTCTTTGTATGCTTTGTACGCCTTGGCTCGTATCATGTAACACTTCTTGTCGTATTTCGGAGTGTTCGAGCCCAATGCATAGCAGAGCATTTGCAGGTTTGCGTAAGCATAATACAGCAATTCGCCGAAGTTGTTGTATTTGGCACGTTTGGTGGAACTTTTCTTATTATCAGTCATTTCCATTTGTTTTTGGCTTTTTTTACCTCATTTTATCCCCATAGCGGCTGTTTCCATTTCGAATGTAAGGTAATTCCTTAATTTAGAAGTTTAGATTTTTTCATCGCGCGCATAAAAGGAAATAGTTTCTCAGCCCCATCAGAACGACCTCAGCCAGGCTTTGAAGTCGAGCATCATCTCGTCGTGATACTTAAACTTGAGGTTGCTGCCCCATCCGTGGCCTCCGCTGGGATAGACATGCAGCGATGCGCGGACGTCGTTGCGGTATAGCTCCATGTAGTAGTTCACACCGTTGGCGGGCGGCACGACGTTGTCGTCGTCGCTGAGAGCGATGAATGCGCGGGGCGTGACGCGGGTGACATGCATGTCGGAGGAGTAGCGCTTCTGGTATTTCTTGCCGTCGTTATCGCCGAGGAAGTTGTGGAAACTGCCCTCGTGGCCGTAGCCTTCCATCATTGTTATGACGGGATAGAAGAGAATCTGGAAGTTCGGTTTGGCATCGCCGGTGCTCTGTGTGGCTATCGTCGATGCGAGGTGGCCTCCCGCCGAGAATCCCATGATACCGACATTGTTGAGGTCGATGTGCCATCCCTTGGCGTTCATCCGCACGAGTTTCATGGCCTGCTCGGCATCGCTGATGGGCACGTCGGGGTTGCCGTGGGGCATACGGTATTTTAGTACGATGGCGGCGATGCCGTTGTTCTGGAAGAACTCGGCCCAGTCGTAGCCCTCCTTCTTTATGGCGAGGTGGTCGTATCCTCCGCCGGGACAGATGACGACGGCGCGGCCAGTGGCCTCACTCTCCTTTGGTAGATAGACACGCACCTTGGCTGTGTCCTTCGGATCACCGTTGTCGTAGGTGGGACGGCCATTATACAGAGTGGCATCGAAAGTCTCCTGGGCGCTTGCTGCAACGGCTGTTGCGAGCATTCCCAGCACAAGAAGTATTTTAAAATGTTTCATAATCGTGTTAATTTCGTCTATAGCATTGCAAAGTTACTAAAAACCCCGTCACGTGTTCTGTGTTTTATAAAAAATTAGTATATTTGCACTCAGAACTAAAGACATTCTATATGTATAAACGATTTTTAATAATTGCCACCGCCCTCTTGGCGGTCTCGGCATCGTCGCAGGCCAAGGTGCGCCTGCCACATCTGTTGTCCGACGGTATGGTTATCCAGCAGAACACCAACGCTAACCTTTGGGGATGGGCCAAGCCAAAGTCGGAAGTCACCGTGTCGGCCAGCTGGACGGCTGAGAAATTCCACGCTACGGCGGGTAAGGACGGTAAATTCATTGTTAAGGTTTCGACTCCGGCAGCCAGTTTCGAGCCCCTGACCATAACCCTCGACGACGGCGACGGTGCCGCGACGATAAGCAATGTCCTCGCCGGCGACGTGTGGATATGTGCCGGACAGAGCAATATGGAGATGCCGGTGAAAGGATTCAACGGCTGTCCGGTGAAGGAATATAATAATGTGGTGGCCGACGCGGCCAACAACCGTGGTCTGCGCTACTGCAAGATTCCGAGTGTGATGAGCATGAAACCCCTCGCCGACGCCAACTGCCAGTGGCGCAATTCCGACATGCGGAATGTCAGCGACGAGTCGGCAACTGGCTACTTCTTCGGCCGGATGCTCTCGCGCAGTCTCAATATCCCTATAGGACTCATCGAGGCAAATAAAGGAGGTACGCGCGTGGAGAGCTGGCTCAACGAGGCCAGTCTGAAGAAATATACCGACGAGAAGCTCGACACGATGTCGATAGTACGCAACAGCCGCTACGACTACGAGCGCACGCTGGTATGGGGCAACGGTACCTTCGCCCCCGTCATCAACAGCACCATCAAGGGCATTATCTTCTATCAGGGCTGCGGCAATGTGGGCTACCACACCACCGACTACGCCTTCCGCCTGTCGAAACTCGTCGAGCAGTGGCGGTCGTCGTTCGGCGATGTGCCGTTCTATTTCGTCCAGATAGCTCCTTTCGACTACGGTCCCGGCATCGAGGCAGCCAAGCTCCGCGAGCAGCAGGCTAAGGCTATGGACCTCATTCCCAACAGCGACATGGTCTGCACCAACGACCTCGTATATCCTTATGAGCGCCATCAGATTCATCCTTGCCAGAAACGGCAGGTCGGTGAGCGCCTCGCCTTCATCGCCCTTAACCACAACTACGGCTTCAGCAACCTCTACTGCGACAGTCCGGAGTTCGACAAGATGGAGATTTCGGGCGACACCTGCTTCATAAAGCTGAAGAAGGACTACGGCGGTCTGTCGCGCTATGACGGCATCGAAGGCTTCGAGGTGGCCGGTGCCGACAAGGTCTTCCATCCTGCTGAGGCCTGCCACTACTGGAAACAGGGCAACGATCCGCACAACGAATGGATTCAGGTCATATCGAAAGATGTGAAGTCGCCGGTAGCCGTGCGCTATTGCTTCAAGAGCTTTCAGCTCGGCAACCTCGGCAATCAGGGCGGTCTGCCACTAATTCCGTTCCGTACAGACACATGGGACAAATGACCTCCCGGCTGTCTTTCTTTAAATTCTGTCCGCATTGTGGCAGTGCCCGCTTCGTCGACAACGACTTCAAGAGCCGGCACTGCCTCGACTGCGGATTTGTGTATTATATCAATCCCAGTGCGGCCACGGCGGCTTTCGTCGTCGACGGTGACGGTCGGATGCTCGTCGTCCGCCGCAAGCTCGACCCGGCAAAGGGCACCCTCGACCTCCCCGGGGGCTTCAGCGATGTCGGTGAGAGCCTTGAGGAGGGCATCGCCCGTGAGGTTATGGAGGAGACCGGCCTTGAGGTCAGCGACCCGCGGTTCCTCTTCAGTCTGCCCAACGACTACCTCTATTCGGGATTCCACGTGCCCACCCTCGATTCGTTCTTCCTCTGCCGCACCCGCAATGCCACCGCAGTGCATGCCGCCGACGATGCCGCCAGTGCTGAGTGGGTCGATATCGGTAGTGTGCGGGCCGAACTTTTTGGTCTCGCGAGTGTCAGGAAGGCCGTGACGGAGTTCCTAAGAAATACCTCCAAATACTTAAAAAAATAAAAAAGTTGTCTATTATAATATGTGTAAGCAAAAGTTTTTCTTACTTTTGCGCCTTTGAGCTTACAGACGTATCGAAAGAGCTCAAGAATGTTGCACTTACCATCAATGATTATGCAAGATAACTTAGTAATAGTAGAGAGCCCCGCGAAGGCTAAGACGATTCAGAAATTTCTTGGCAAAGACTATAAAGTCATGTCCAGTTACGGTCACATCCGCGACCTGAAAAAGAAGGAACTGAGCATAGATACTGACACCCTGGAACCTCATTATGTCATTCCGGAGGAAAAGAAAAAAGTTGTCAGCGAACTGAAGAAGAACGCTAAGGCCGCAAAGAAGGTGTGGCTCGCATCCGATGAGGACCGCGAGGGAGAGGCCATCAGCTGGCACCTCTGCGAGGTTCTCGGTCTCGACGAGGCGAAGACGAGCCGTATCGTCTTCCATGAAATCACAAAACCCGCTATCTTGGCGGCCATAGAGCATCCGCGTCACCTCGACATGAACCTCGTCAACGCCCAGCAGGCCCGCCGCGTTCTCGACCGTCTGGTGGGTTTCCGCCTCTCGCCGGTGCTGTGGAGGAAGGTGAAACCGGCCCTGTCGGCAGGACGCGTGCAGAGTGTCGCCGTCCGCCTTATCGTTGAGAGGGAACGTGACATACAGAAATTCGAGAGTGAGCCGTTCTACCGAGTGAACGCCATCTTCGGCCTTACCAATGCCGACGGCTCGCAGAGTGAGGTGAAAGCCGAGCTCAACCATAGGTTCAAGACCCACGACGAGGCCCTCGCCTTCCTCGACAAGTGCAAGAATGCTGAATTCAGAATTGCCGACATAGCCAAGAAACCGCTCAAGCGGTCGCCGGCACCACCTTTCACCACCTCCACCTTGCAGCAGGAGGCAGCGCGAAAGCTCGGATTCACCGTCAGCCAGACGATGATTGTGGCCCAGCATCTCTATGAGAACGGACACATAACATATATGCGTACCGACAGCGTCAACCTCTCGTCGTTGGCCATTAACACCAGTAAGGAGGAGATTGTCAAGCTCTACGGCGACACTTACAGCTATCCGCGCAACTACGTCACCCACAGTAAGGGAGCCCAGGAGGCCCACGAGGCCATCCGTCCGACGTTCATGAGCAAGCCCACCGTCGACGGTACACCGCAGGAGAAACGCCTCTACGAGCTTATATGGAAGCGCACGGCAGCATCGCAGATGGCCGACGCAAGGATAGAAAAGACATCGGTCAACATCGAGGTAGTGCCCGCTGAAGCCGATGCCGACAAGGCTTTGGCACCAGTAAACGCCAAACAGCACCCGTCGCCGGTGTTCGTCGCCAGCGGTGAGGTGGTCACCTTCGAGGGATTCCTGAAGGTATATAAGGAGTCGTCGGATGATGATGAGCAGTCGGCATCGGCCGACTCAGCGCAGAAACTGCCCGTGATGAAGGTCGGCGACCAGCTCACCCGCCGTGAGATAACGTCGACAGAGCGTTTCTCTATGCCCCCAAGCCGGTACACTGAGGCCAGTCTTGTGCATAAACTTGAGGAACTCGGCATCGGCCGTCCGTCGACTTACGCTCCTACAATATCTACAATCCAGCAACGGCAGTATGTTGAGAAGGGCGACCGGAAGGGTTCCCAGCGCAAGTATACCGTCGATACGCTGAAAGGAAAGATTGTTACGACGAAGGAAAAAACGGAGATGGCCGGTTCAGACCGCGGCAAGCTGATACCTACCGACATCGGTATCGTCGTCAACGACTTCCTCATGGAGAACTTCCCGGAGATCCTCGACTATAACTTCACGGCCAAGGTGGAGAAGGACTTCGATAAGATTGCCGAGGGCGAAGCGAAGTGGAACAAGGAGATGAAGACCTTCTACAAGAGCTTTGAGCCTCAGGTTGAGAAGGTTATGAACGCGCGGTCGGAGCATAAAGCCGGTGAGCGCGAACTCGGTGTCGACCCGAAGTCGGGCAAGCCGGTGTACGTAAAGATTGGCCGTTTCGGTCCTGTGGTGCAGATTGGCGATGCCAACGACAACGACAAACCGCGGTTCTCGCAGCTTCCGGCCAACAAGAGCATGGAGACGATAACCCTCGATGAGGCTCTGGAACTCTTCAAGCTGCCGCGTACCGTGGGCCAGTTTGAGGGCTCCGATGTCACTATCGGCTCCGGACGCTTTGGCCCTTATGTCCTTCACGACAAGAGTTATGTAAGCATTCCGAAGACCATCGACCCCATGGCGATAACCCTCGACGAGGCCGTGGAGCTCATCCAGCAGAAGCGGGAGGCCGAGAAGAAACGTCATCTCAAGGCTTTCGACGAGGATCCGAAGATGGAAGTGATGAACGGCCGCTACGGTCCTTACATCGCCTACGACGGGAAGAACTACCGCCTCAATAAGGCTCAGCGCGAACGTGCGTCCGAACTCACCTACGAGGAGTGTAAGGAGATTGTGGAGAATGCACCGGAACCAAAATCAAGAAGGAAATGACAATACCCAGAATTATCCTATTAGGCTATATGGGTGCCGGCAAGACAACCGTCGGAAAGGCACTGGCAAAGGCGTTGAACCTCCAGTTCTACGACCTCGACTGGTACATTGAGAACCGCATGCACATGACTGTGAAGCAGATCTTCGATGAGCGCGGCGAGGAGGGATTCCGGAAAATAGAGCACAATATGCTCCACGAGGTGGCCGAATTTGAGGATGTCGTCATATCCTGCGGAGGCGGAACACCCTGTTTCTTCGATAATATCGACTATATGAACCAGCAGGGTGAGACCGTCTATCTGAAGGCCACACCCGATGTTCTCTATGGTCATCTGAAGATGGGACGCACCGTCCGCCCCCTTCTGCTCAACAAAACGCCCGACGAGGTGAAGGATTTCGTCAGCCGGCAACTTGCTGAGCGCGAGCCGTTCTACACGAAGGCAAAGCACGTTATCGACGTCAGTCTTATGGATAATTATGAGAAAATTGCAATAACAGTCGACAATGTACGTCGGCTGTTGGATATTTAAATATAGAATGAAGAATTGGACTATAGAAGACTCTGAGGAGTTGTATAATATAAAAGGGTGGGGAACATCCTATTTCGGCATCAATAAGAAAGGCCATGTCTACGTGTCGCCGTGCAAGGACAATACGCAGATAGACCTCTGCGACATCATGGACGAGCTCGCCCTGCGCGATGTCCGTCCGCCAGTGCTGCTGCGTTTCCCCGATATTCTTGACAACCGGATTGAGAAAATAGCCCAGTGCTACGAGAAAGCCCGTGAGGAATACGACTTCAAGGGCAAGACCTACGTTGTCTATCCCATCAAGGTGAACCAGATGCAGCCTGTCGTCAGCGAGGTCATCTCGCACGGCGAGAAGTATAATCTCGGCCTTGAGGCAGGCTCGAAACCTGAGCTCCACGCTGTCCTCGCCGTCCAGAACAAGAGCAACTCGGTCATTATCTGCAACGGATATAAGGACGAGAGCTATATCGAACTGGCTATGCTCGCCCAGAAACTCGGCAAGAAAGTGTTCATCGTTGTCGAGAAACTCAACGAGATAGAGATTATCGCCCGCACAGCCAAGCGCCTCAATGTCACCCCGAATGTGGGCATCCGCATCAAGCTTGCAGCCTCTGGCTCAGGCAAATGGGCCGAGAGCGGCGGCGACGCGTCGAAGTTCGGACTCACGCCATCGGAGCTCCTCAATGCCCTCAATCGCCTCGACGAGGTGGGACTGCACGACAGCTTCCGCCTGATACACTTCCACATAGGCAGTCAGATAACGAAAATACGGCGCATACAGTCGGCTCTGACCGAGGCCGGACAGTACTATGCCAACCTCCGGAAGATGGGATACAATATCGAATTCGTCGATTGCGGAGGCGGACTCGGTGTCGATTATGACGGCACACGGTCGTCGAACAACGAGAGTTCGGTCAACTATTCCATCCAGGAGTACATCAACGACTGCGTATACGCTTTCGCCGACATCGCCAACAAGAATGATATTCCGCACCCGAACATCATCACCGAGAGCGGACGCAGTCTGGCTGCGCATCATTCCGTTCTCGTTCTGAACGTCCTCGGTGCCGCCTCGCTGCCCGAAATGCCGGAGGAGTTTGAGGCTAAGCCCACTGATCATCAGCTCGTTAAGGACCTCTATGAGATTTGGGACAACCTCAATCCTAAGTCGATGCTTGAGGACTGGCACGACGCTGAGCAGATTCGCGAGGACTGTCTCGACATGTTCGCCCACGGAATGGTCGACCTCAAGACGCGTGCCGAGATAGAAGCGATGTACTGGAGCGTCTGCCACGAGATTAATGCTATTGCAAAGACGATGAAGCATGTGCCCGATGAGCTCCGCGGTCTCGATAAACTGTTGGCTGACAAGTACTTCTGCAACTTCTCCATCTTCCAGTCGCTGCCCGACTGCTGGGGTATCGACCAGCTGTTCCCTATCATGCCGATAGAGCGTCTCGACGAGAAGCCCACACGCAACTGCACCATCCAGGACATCACTTGCGACTCCGATGGAAAGATTACGAACTTCACCACCGGCGGATCGCTGTCGAATGTGCTGCCTGTCCATGCCCTGCGCCAGGGCGAGCAGTATCTCCTCGGAGTGTTCCTCGTAGGTGCTTACCAGGAAATTCTCGGCGATATGCACAACCTCTTCGGCGATACGACGGCGGCACATATAAGCGTTAAGGACTGCACCTACCACATAGACCAGATTATCGACGGCGAGACTGTCGACGAAGTGCTCGAATATGTACAGTACAATCCTAAAAAGCTCGTCAGACAGTTGGAGCAGTGGGTCACCAAGAGCGTCCGTCAGGGGAAGATAACCCTCGAGGAAGGCAAGGAATTCCTGTCGAACTACCGTTCCGGACTCTACGGTTACACATATCTCGACGTGTAAGATCTCGGCGGAATTCGACCCCGGTGCCAATCCCAAGAGATAAACATATTACTGAGAATCAGCCACTTGGCCAATTTAAAGCGGTAAAAACGTTTTAGCGTTCGGTGGCTGTGAAATCTTGAGGTTATAAAAAATATAGGTTATGAAGGAAACAATGAGAGACAAAAGAGTGGAAAATTCCGTTGCCGCCCACAGCTCCACGGACTGCAAGGAGCGGCTTGTCGTCGTCAAGGTTGGCGGTGCCATCGTTGAGGATGAGGCCCGTCTGTCGGCCCTTCTCTCCGCCTTCTCGGCCATTGAGGGCCGCAAGGTGCTCGTCCATGGCGGTGGTCGTCGTGCTACAAAGGTGGCAGCAGCCCTCGGAATAGACACCCGCATGGTCGGCGGCCGCCGCGTCACCGATGCTGATATGCTCGAAGTCGTCACGATGGTGTACGGTGGACTCGTCAATAAGAATATTGTTGCCCGTCTGCAGGCCTCCGGCATCGATGCCATCGGCCTCACCGGAGCCGACATGGACGTCATCCGCAGTCACCGCCGCCCGCCAGTCGAGGTCGCTCTGCCAGCCGCCGACGGTAGTCATTCAGAGCCGACGGTTGTCGATTACGGCTTTGTCGGCGATGTCGATAAGGTCAATGCCGATGCCCTCGCGACGCTCCTCGATGCCGGAATAACCCCCGTCTTAGCTCCGCTGACCCATGATGGCCGTGGAAATATCCTCAATACCAACGCCGACACCATTGCCGCGACAGCCGCCAAGGCCCTTGCCGCGCGCTACGACGTTACTCTTATTTATACGTTCGAGAAGGCCGGAGTGCTCCGCGACCCCGACGACGACAGCAGTGTCATCCCCACCATCACCCGTTCTGATTTCCAGCGCTATGTCGCCGACGGCACTATCGCCGGCGGAATGATTCCCAAGGTCGAGAATGCCCTCTCTGCCGTCGACGCGGGAGTGGCCCGCGTCATAATCACCAGGGCTAATGCCATCGACGGCCGGCACGGGACGGTGATAAGCAAGTAACGATAATATTGACTGTAACTGTCTCTACGACAACTATATATACACTATTATACGGGCCGGAACCACGGCTACGGCGATAATTAAACAACGATAATGAAGAATGTCAGTTTCCGCAACGATGTGCTGCCGTTGAAGAATGAGCTCTTCCGGCTGGCCTTGCGCATCACCCTCGACAGGGCTGATGCCGAGGATGTCGTGCAGGAAACGATGATCAAGGTGTGGAGCAAGCGCGACTCGTGGGACGATATCGACAACGTAGAGGCTTTCTCCATGACCATCTGCCGTAACCTTGCCCTCGACCACGCCAAGCGGAGGGAGAACGACAACGAGCGCCTCGACGCCGACAATGTGCGAGAGCCGGTGGCACCGTCGAACCCCTTCGAACAGGCCGTCAACCAAGACCGCGTGCAGATAGTGCGCCGCATCGTCGACAGTCTGCCCGAAAAACAGCGAAGCTGCATCCAGTTGCGCGACTTCGAGGGAAAGCAATATAAGGAGATTGCCAGTATCCTGACTATTACCGAAGAACAGGTGAAAGTCAATATCTTCCGGGCCCGCCAGACCATAAAACAGAAATTTCTTGAGGCCGAGGCCTTCCATGCAAAGCATAGAGAATCTAAATAAATGTTAAAAGCGACGGCTCCTTTGTAACTTTTCATTCTTTCAGTCGTCGAGTATTTAGAACCAAGGAATTAAATATGGATTATAAGTACATAAAACAACTACTGGAGCGCTACTGGCGCTGCGAGACTTCTCTCGAAGAAGAGAAGATTCTCCGCACGTTCTTCTCCCAGAAGGACGTTCCTGCTGAGTTGCTCCCGTACAAGCCTCTGTTCGAGTATGAGCAGGAAGAAACGACGGCTGACGTATTGGGAGATGACTTTGACCAGATGATTCTTGCTAAGGTTGAGGAAGAAAAGCCCGTCAAGGCTCGCGTCATCACGATGCACCAGCGCCTCATGCCGCTCTTTAAGGCTGCGGCTGTCGTGGCAATCCTCCTTACGTTAGGCAACGCCGTCCAGAGCTCTTTCGACGCTCAGAAGACGCCGACCGAGAGTGTTGCCAACGTCCAGAAACCGAAAGACGGACCTTCGGTAGCGAAGATCGACTCGATGACCAACTCCGATTCGGCCATAATATCGAAGTCAACGCCCGTCACAGCGGTCAAGTAAGTAAGACAATTTCTATGCTTTCTCTATAAAATCATGTTTAGTAAAACAATGAAACTGTGAAGTTTCAAATTCTCTCAAATTTTTCATAACATACTAACGTAGAAGAGACCGGTGTCCTTGAGGATGCCGGTCTTTTAATTTTTAGGCCTTTCTGATAGAACGCCATTGGCCGCGGCGGCATCCTGTTTCTTCTTCTCAGTACCACCCTCCGGTTCCCGTTCCCGTCCCGAAATAACCGTGTGGTATTCCGTCGGCATCTGCAACGCGACGGTGGTCAGCACCTTTTATTATTCCGAAAAATCATTACACCAAAACCGTATGGGCCATTTGGCGTTGCGAAACAGCCCGTTTTAGGATGCGAAACGGGCCGTTTCAGGCTGCAAAACGGGCCGTTTCGCAACGCCAAATGGACTGTATTGGAAACGCATTGATAGTCAGTGGATTACAAAGACGGTAAAAAGTGTGGGGTGGTGTGAATTTATTTTACAAACAATAAGAGCGTTTTCGAGCATTCTTCTGTCCTCCGTATCATCTGTCGCCGGTCAGTATTGCTGCCAGACGGGGCAGGTAGCGGTCGAGGATGTAGTATAGGAACACCCCCGTGACAGCCATCGACAGCGGCGACAAGATATATACTCCCAAGGCTGCGAGATCGTTGGTGATGGGTATGCGCCCGCTCTTGATGACATAGACGTATGCTCCCGAGAGCAGGGTGTGGTAGGCGAAGACGAAGAATGTCGACCTCTCGAGGAGTGAATTCATTGGCAGGCGTCCACTCGTGGCGTACTTGCCCAGCCAGCTGAAAGCTAAGAAGATGATGATAAGATAGCCCGTAAGGATGTACTGATAGTAGAAGGCTACGCACACCGACATGAGGAATGCGGCATCCATGCGGCGGAACACGCGGCAGATGTCGATGCCGTTGATGGAGAAATAAGCCCCTATGGCGAAGAAAACTGCCGGCGTGGCGAAGTCCTGCGGCCACCATCCGCAGCGGTCCATGCAGTAGAACAGCGGGAGCAGCAGACACGTCTGGACGTAGATGTGGAGCTTGGAGTAGTATTTTACGGCCAGATAGATGATTGGTGACAACAGTGCCAGGACCATGAGGTCGCGGACAAACCACAGCGGAAGGTCTATCGGTGCGTGCAGAGCGCTGCTGTGGTCGATGAGCGAGATGTCGAAGAAGCAGTAGAGGATGTCGGCAATGCCCATGTCGCTGACGGGCTTGTCGATGCCCGGAGTGTGGCCCGTGAGCCGCTCCGCGACAAGGAGGAGGACGATGTACAGGGCGTTCCACACCACGTAGGGCAACAGCAGTGTGCGGCAGCGGCTCCGCAACTTCCGGCGGTAGATGTCGGTCGAGAATGTGCCCTCATGGAAAAAGAGCATTCCGCTGATGAAGAAGAATGTCCAGAGAGCCACTGGCGCTATGGTGCCTGAGACGTACTGCGATACCGCCGTGGCCACCGTCTGCTGCGCGAATGCTCCGCTCACCGTACTGAAGTTGCTGTGTATGAAGAGGATGAGGACGATGAGCGGGAAGCGCAGAAACGAGATGACGCGCCCCGCGACGGTGTTGCGGCCGTTGTTGAGGTATATAATCATGGGCTATTTGTCGGCGGCCTGTCGGTATTTCTTTCCGAAGTCGACGCTGACGTAGTTGTAGATGTCGCGGCAGCAGTCGGCCGAGAAGTCGAGGGCGCAGCCTATGATGCTGTCCCATAGCTCCGGTGCCAGTCCCTGCTGGAGCTGCTCGCGCGTCACCCCGTTGTGTATCAGTCCGTAGATGAATCCCGCGTTGAAGTTGTCGCCGGCTCCTACGGTCGATACGGTGTCCTCCTTTGGCACGTCGTAGCACTTGGCAAAGTTGGCAGTACCGCGCACCTCCACGGGCTCGGAGCCGTGGGTGTAGATGAAGTTGCGGCAGTAGAACGATATCTCGGCGTCGTAAACCTTGTCGGCGTTGTCCTTCTTGTAGAGCGTGAGGAAGTCCTCGTAGCTGCCACGCACTATGTCGGCGTAGTCGAGATTCTCTATGAGGTTCGGCGTAATCTTCATAATCTCGTTCTTGTGAGCCGGACGGAAGTTAACGTCGTAGTAGAGAATGGCACCGTGAGTCTTCGCATAGTCGAGGAAAGCCGCCACCTGCGGCCGGATGACGGGGTTGAGGGCATAGAACGAGCCGAAGAGGACGATGTCGCCGGGAGTGATGTCGGGATAGGCAAACTCCAACTGGTCGTGGGGGTGGTCCTTGTAGAACACGTAGTCGGCGTCGTTGTTTTCGTCGAGAAACGCCAGTGAAATTGGTGATTTCGAGTCGCTGAAGACGCTCACGTGGCTTGCGTCGGTGCCGTTGTCCTTCAGGAAGTTGATAATCTTTTCGCCCACACGGTCGTTGCCGGCCTCCGAGATGAATGTCGTCTCCACACCGGCGCGGGCCAGGGAGATGATGGCGTTGAACGTTGAACCGCCGGGCATGGCGCTCACCGGCTGTCCTTTCTTGAAGATGATGTCGAGAACTGTCTCGCCAATTCCTATTACTTTATGCATGGGATAGTCTTGATTTTTTTTGATGATGCAAAAATAAACGATTCCTAATAAACGAAGGGCTCTTTCATTTAAGCCGACATAGAAGACAATATGTCACAATGTAATCCGTTTAAATGAATGTGACGATAGGCACAAACGCCCGAAGGCGGTTTCTCAACCGCCAGGCTCTTAATACCTTTTGTCATATATTTTTATTTTTGAAGAGGGGGTTTATGGTATTTGTGCGATTAGTGCACTTTGTGCCCCCTCTTCTTTTTACACTGCAAAGATACAAAATAATTAGCTAATAACCAAACAATTACGCACTTTTATCATCTCGGATGCAACTTTTTCTTCCCTATAAGGGATTAAGAGTTTGGCGGTTGAAAAACCGCATTTGCTGAGCCGAGATTTGTTAAATTTTATCCACTCAGTACCAGATTATCGTAGGATGAACAAAGGCAACTGTAAACACAAGTTGTCCGACATGCTTCTGCTGGTTATTTTGGCCAGGGCATGCGGCTGCGAGACTCGCAAGGACATTGTGGCCTTTGGAACGATCCATTTGAGCTACTTGCAAGACCACCTCGGCATTCTTGCTAAGGGATGTCCGTCCGAGCCCACACTTTGCAGGATGGAAGGTGGAATCGACGACATTACTTTGGCCTCTTTGGTTTCGACATTATCACGAAAATACGTGTCGGAGCATGATGGAGCAAACAGACGGCACATTGCAATTGACGGCAAGTTCATGCTGGGTACGAAAATTGGCGACGGACGTTCTCCTGATGTTGTGACCGCTTTCAGCGTAACCGATCGGTTGCCGCTTGACACTGAAATGTGTGAGGTGAAAAGCAATGAGATAAAGGCAACGCCAAAAATCATTGAGCGGGCTGACTACATGAATGGATGTGTTATAACTGCGGATGCCATGTCGTGCCAAAGTTCTATCATCAAAGGCATCGTCGGGAAGGGAGCTGACTATCTTATTGCGCTGAAAGCCAACCAGAAAGCAGCAAGATGGTCGGTAGAGGACACAGTGCCTACGCTGCGTCCTAACGACGAATGGAAGTCGGAGTGGGAACTTGCCCACGGAAGGCTGTACCAACGCCGCTGCCGTGTGTATTCAGACATATCAGGCATCAAGGCACTTGAAAAATTCCTCAATGTCAAGGCTGTGGTTACAATAGACACACATACGATTGAAAAGAATAGCGGAACGGAACAAAACCAGACGAGGTACTATATAACCAGTTTGGAAGAAGGGGCACAGACGTTAGACCGAATCAGTCGCATGCATTGGGGAATCGAGAACAATCTGCATTGGACGCTGGATGCAAGAATGAGCCAGGACAGCACAAAGAGAAAAGAAACAAAGTCTGCCAGAAACTTGGACTCGATCCAGAAACTTGTTTATATCATCTACACCATAGCCTCAAAAAAACACCTGCCAGAGGCAATCAGAAAGAGAAAAGAACTCTTGAAAGTCAAGTTCTCAGCCATTGCATCTTACGCCAAGAACAGCTTGGCCTATGCTATTTCTCTTCTTAGTCTGTAGATGTCGTTAATTTTGAGGGATATATAATAACTCCTAAGCTACATCCGGCTTGGGTAGGGGATACTTTACCTATTGGCTATCAGACCTTTATCGTAAATAGAATTTATGCGGAGAAACGAGAGCTGAGCAATAATCATGCCATGTCAGTCAAAATTTAAATGAAAGAACCGTATAATAAACGACAAAATAAAATAGGTTCTTTTTCATTGTTTTCCAAAAAAGCCGTAATTTTGTACCTTTAACCATGTACAATACTGCAACACTTCCAAACGGCCTGCGTGTCATTCACCTGCCGTCATCATCACCAGTGGTCTACTGCGGCTATGAGATAGCGGCAGGGTCGGCCTGTGAGGACAGTGCCCACGAGGGACTGGCCCATTTCTGCGAGCACATGACCTTCAAGGGTACGCGCCGCCGGACGTCGATTGACGTCATCGACGCCCTCGAGAGCGTCGGCGGAGATCTCAATGCCTACACTACGAAAACCGACACGGTGTACTATGCCGCAATCCTCAAGGACAGTCTGCCGCAGGCTGTCGACGTGCTCACCGACATCGTATTCCACAGCACCTATCCCCAGAAGGAGATAGCAAAGGAGGTGGAGGTCATCTGCGACGAGATAGAATCGTACAACGACTCGCCGGCGGAGCTCGTCTACGATGAGTTCGACAATCTCGTCTTCAAGGGTACACCCCTCGGCCACAATATCCTCGGCACGGCACCACGAGTGAGAACCTACACCACTGCCGATGCCGCCGCGTTCACCGAACGGCTGTACCGTCCGGCCAACAGCATCTTCTTCGCCTACGGCAGTGTCGACTTCGACGGTCTGTGCCGGATGCTCGCAGCGATGGACTTTGGTCCGGCTGTCAGCCCTGTGGACGGTTCCGCCAGCGGAGAGGCCCCGGCAGAGGCTCCGTCGCCATACATCGGACAGATGGTGCGCATAGTGAAGAACACCCATCAGGCCCATGTCATGCTCGGATGCCGCGCCTATGGTGTCGACGACGAGCGCCGCATGCCCCTCTATCTGCTCAACAATATCATCGGCGGACCGGGAATGAACGCGCGGCTGAACCTCAGTCTGCGGGAACGCCACGGCCTGGTGTACACCGTGGAGAGTACGATGGTGAGCTACGCCACTACCGGCACGTGGTCGGTCTACTTCGGTTGCGACCCTCATGATGTCGACGAATGTCTGAAACTCGTCAGGGATGAGCTCGACCATGCCGCCCAGCACACGATGACCGACGGGGAACTCGCCGCCGCCAAACGCCAGATAAAGGGGCAGATAGGCATTGCCTGCGACAACAGGGAGAATTTTGCCCTCGACTTCGGAAAGGCGTTCCTGCACTACGGATGGGAGAAGGACGTCGACAAACTCTACGAGAAGATTGACGCCATCACGGCCCCTCAGCTGCGCGACGTGGCCTGCGACATTTTCGACAGCAGCCGTCTCACGACGCTCATCTTTGAATGAAAATAGGGTGACGCGGCGGAAAATGCGGCGTTTTCTTGTCGTTGTCCACTTTTCTTGCTACTTTTGCATATTTATAAGCAATTGCGCCTCGCTGAAAAAACAAACTTACATACATAACGAACTACAATGAAGAAAACTAAGCTATCACTGCTCTTGGCTTGCGGCATGGCCCTCACGGCAACGGGAACCATGGCGCAGGGACCTCACAGCACGTCACTGAAACAAATGGAAAAGCTCGACCGGGGACTCGTGGTCATACCCAACGGTACCTTGGGACGGGGAAACTTCATAAGCTGGCGCATGCTCGGCACCGACGATAAGAACGTCGGGTTCGAGCTGTACCGCAACGGCAGTCTCATTGCCGGAGGCACAAGCGGCAATCCACTCGACGGCGGCACATGCTACGTCGACACTACGGGAACGGCCAACGACTCCTACTCGCTGAAGGCCTACGCCACCGATATGTCGGGAACGACGGTCGTAGGTACTGCCGAGGACGTGAGACCATGGTCGGGGTACTACAAGAAGCTGCAGCTGCAGGCCCCCGACCCGACTGTCAACAACAACGACACACTGTACTATCCCAACGACTGCTCAGTGGGAGATGTCGATGGCGACGGACAGTATGAGATAATAGTGAAATGGGACCCGCAGGGAAAGGGACCGTCGAAGGACAACTCGCAGAAGGGAAAGACGTGCAACGTCGTCCTCGACTGCTATAAGCTCGACGGCACAAGGCTGTGGAGCATCAATCTCGGACCGAACATCAGGGCCGGAGCTCACTACACCCAGTTCCTCGTCTACGACTTCGATGGCGACGGCAAGGCGGAGGTGATGTGCAAGACAGCACCCGGCTCGAAGGACGGACAGGGAAAATATGTCACCCTCGCGGCCGACGATGATGCTATAAAGAACGCCGACAACGCAAAGTCGTACCGCAACAGCAACGGCTATGTCAACGATGGACCGGAATATCTCACGGTGTTCAACGGTGCCACGGGAGCCGCTGTCAACACGGTTTTCTACAATCCTAATCGCGCCGGAGGATTGGGTGGTGCGCCGAGTCATCCCTCAAAGTCGTTCTGGGGCGACAACTACGGCGGACGCGCCGACCGCTATCTCGCTACGGTGGCCTATCTCGCGGGAAAGGATGAGAACCCCTCAGCGGTGTTCGTAAGGGGCTATTACACACGCAGTTACTTCTGGGCTGTCGATTTTGACGGGTCGAAGTTGAAGACACGGTGGCTGCATGCGTCGACCGATAAGAACACGGTGACGGTGACTGACGCCGATGGTCATACTACCACAACGAAGCACTCTCAGAGTACAAGCGGCAAGGGCAGTGCCACGGCTTTCGGCAACGGCAACCACAATCTGTCGTGTGCCGATGTCGACGGCGACGGCAAGGACGAGATAATAATGGGTTCGTGTGCCATCGACGATAATGGTTCGCTCCTCTATGCCACCGGAATGGGCCACGGCGATGCCATCCATCTCGGCGACCTTAATCCCGACCGTCCCGGACTGGAGGTCTTTGAGGTTCACGAGGAGAAGAATATGCCCTACGGATGGGATGTCCACGACGCTGCCACTGGAGAGATTCTCTTCAGTGCTGCCGGCTCAAGCGATAACGGACGCGGTATGGCCGCCGACGTGATGGCGTCGGACCGCGGCTATGAATTCTGGTCGTCGAACGACAGAAGTCTGCGCAGTGCCGCCACCGGTGAGGTCGTGAGCACGAAGAGTCTGTCGCAGTGCTTCCGCCTGTATTGGAATGGTGACCTGCAGGATGAGCTCTTCGACGGAAAGTACAGTACCTCGACGGGAAAGTGCTCGCCACAGGTCGTGAGTCTCAACAGCAACGGAACGCAGACCGTAACGGAGAAGATAAATGGTTATTACTTCACTGACCATCAGCATCTTGGCACTCCGCAGACGTGCAATACAACGAAGGCGACACCGTGTCTCATTGCCGATCTCTTCGGCGACTGGCGCGAGGAAATCGTGATGTGGGACTGGAGCGACAAGACATCGCTCGACATCTATTCGACGACGATACCTACCGACTATAGGATTCCGACGCTCATGCACGACCATACCTACCGCATGGGAGTGGCCTGGCAGCAGACAGCGTACAACCAGCCGGCGCATCTCGGATATTATCTGCCCGACTATGCCGCTGAGTTCACCCCGGCAGGAATATCGGCGGTGACCACCGAAAACGGCACTGAGACCGACGGCAATGCTTACAACGTAGCCGGACAGCGCGTAGGAAAGGCCTTCAAGGGTCTCGTTATCGTCGGTGGCAAGAAGGTGATTAGAAGATAAGAACACTATATATAATATGTATTGAACAGTACTCTCCCCGTGGCGGTGCGATGGCGGCAGCGAAATGCCGTTGTCAGCGCCACGCAGCAGGATGGGCACGGAAAAGAACAGAACAATGGTACTCAACTATATTTGGATAGCATTCTTCGTCGTTGGCTTCGCCTTCGGCATCGTGGGACTGTGCACCGGCGACACTACTCTCTTTCAGAAGATGGTCGATGCAACCTTCGACTCGTCGAAAACGGCCTTCGAGACATCCCTCGGACTGACGGGGGTGCTGGCTCTCTGGCTCGGAATAATGAAGATTGGCGAGAGAGCCGGGGCCGTGAACGTGCTGGCGAGGATGCTGAGTCCGGTATTCACGAAGCTCTTTCCGGATATCCCTAAGAACCATCCCGTCATGGGAAGTATATTCATGAACATCGCCTCGAATATGCTCGGACTCGACAATGCGGCCACGCCGACGGGTCTGAAGGCTATGGCGCAGATGCAGGAACTGAACAAGAAGAAGGATACGGCGACAAATCCGATGATTATGTTCCTTGTGCTCAACACCAGCGGACTGACCATCATACCGACGACAATCCTCGCTTTTCGTGCCTCTTACGGTGCCGCTCAGCCTACCGATGTGTTCATCCCCATACTCCTTGCCACTACTGTGGCGACGCTGGCCGGAATAATCATCACTGCGGCATGGCAGCGGATAAACATCTTCCAGCCCGTGCTCATTGCCACATTGCTCGGACTCTGCGCCTTCGTAGGGCTCGTAATATGGGGCTTTGGACGTATGGACAAGAATACGATGGCTACCGTAACGTCGGTGGCATCGAACCTTATACTGCTGTCGGTGATAGTGACGTTCATCCTCGCGGGATTCTTCAAGAAAATCAATGTCTACGACGCTTTCATCGAAGGAGCCAAGGAGGGATTCACCACCGCCGTGAGAATAATCCCCTATCTCGTGGCTATCCTCGTGGCTGTGGGCGTGTTCCGTGCCTCAGGAGCCATGGACATGCTTATCAACGGCATTAAGTGGTGCGTGCAGCAGTGTGGTCTCAACACCGACTTCGTGGGTGCCCTGCCGACAGCTTTCATGAAACCGCTGTCGGGAAGCGGAGCGCGCGGACTCATGCTCGAGGCCATGAAGAATTATGGTCCCGACTCGTTCGTAGGACGGCTGAGCTGCGTTTTCCAGGGCTCAACCGACACAACGTTCTATGTCTTAGCCGTTTACTTCGGCTCGGTGAGCATAAAGTACACACGGCATGCAGTGGCCTGCGGGCTCCTCGCCGACCTCGCGGGAGTCATTGCGGCTATCGTCGTGGCTTACGTCTTCTTCGGGTAGACGGCCACTGCGGGCGATTGGGCCTTGCACCTCATTCGGATAAATTGGCGATACGCTATATTCGACTCTCAGAACCGCTTAGAATAGACGGCTGAGACAGACAAAAAGAGATAAAGAAACAATATAAAATAAACGTTCAATACATTAAAAAAGAAACATCGGCCGACCGCGTGAGAATGACGGCGACAAAGGAATGACTTCGGAGTGCGCCCCGTCTTTCCATCTCCCGGCTACGATGTCGAAATGCTTATGGCAAATTTAAAATCACTGGCTAAGGACACTGTAATATATGGACTGAGCTCTATCATGGCACGGTTCATAAACTATCTCCTTGTGCCAATCCAGACAGCGAAGTTCAATGCTGCCGGAGGACAATACGGAATCATCACGAACGTCTATGCCTATGTGGCGCTCCTGATAATAATCCTTACCTATGGAATGGAGACAACGTTCTTCCGTTTCATGAGCAGGGAGGGTGAGGACCCTAAGAAAATATACTCCACGACACTGCGTACTGTCGCTACGACGTCGCTGACGTTTGCTCTGTTGGTAATAATATTCAACAAACAGATTGCCGGACTCCTCGGCTACAGCGACCATCCCGAGTATATTCTCGTCATGTATGTCACCGTAGCCATCGACGCTTTTGCCGCTATCCCCTTCGCTTATCTGCGTTATGCTCACCGCCCTATAAAGTTTGCGCTGTTGAAGATAATGAATATTGTGTTCAACATTAGTCTTAATGTGCTCTATCTCATTGTCTTCCCGCACTTTAAGATAAATCCTTTCGGCATATACGATGCCAACTTCACGCTCGATGTGGTGTGGGTGTTCTACATCAATATGTTCTGTTCGGTGGCCACACTGCTGTTGCTCTGGAAGGAGCTCCGCGGCTTCCGGTTCCCCTTCGATATGGCTGCCTGCAAGCGGATGCTGTCGTATACGTGGCCGCTGCTTATCATGGGACTGGCCGGACAGCTCAATCAGTGTGCCTCACAGATAATATTCCCCTTCGTCTACGACGGCACTCCCGCTGAGGCCCGCATGCAACTTGGCATCTACGGAGCCTGCATCAAGATAGCCATGATTATGGTTATGATCACCCAGGCCTTCCGCTATGCCTACGAGCCCTTTGTCTTCGGTAAGTCGAAAGATAAGGACAATAAGGACACTTACGCCAAGGCAATGAAGTATTACGTGGTGTTCACTCTCCTTGCCTTCCTCTGTGTGATGGGCTATATGGACGTGCTGAAATTCATTGTCGGCCGCAGTTACTGGGAGGGACTGGAGATAGTGCCGATAGTAATGGCTGCCGAGATAATGTTCGGCATATTCTTCAACCTCAGTTTCTGGTACAAACTGACCGACAGGACCATCTGGGGAGCCTACTTCTCCGGTATCGGTGCCGTTGTCCTTATACTCATTGACATCATCTTCATCCCTAAGTTCAGCTATTGGGCCTGTGCCTGGGCAGGATTCATCTCCTATGCCGTGAGCATGGTGCTCAGCTGGTTCTTCGGACAGAAATATTACCCTATCAACTATCCTATCAAGGAGATAACGTTCTATGTCGTGGTGTCGCTGATCATCTTCGGAGCCATCTCGGCCTCCAACGCCTACCTCCCGATATGGGGAGCCTTAGCTGTCAACACGCTGATGGTGGTGGCTTTTGCCGCTTTAATCGTCAAACGTGACATGCCACAGCTGCTGAAAAGGAGAAAATAAAGGTTCAAGTCCATCAGCCACGGCTGCTGAAAAGGAGAAAATAAAGGTCCGAGTCCTTCAGCGCTAACTGCTGAAAAGGAGAAGAAAATGGCCTGCGGCTACCTGCCGTGGTTGCTCCTTCAGATGATGAAAAGGCCACTGCAGCATAGCCGGAAAGCCGAAATGATGGTTCTGACCGCTTCTGCCGATTGAGCCAAAGATACCGTTCGGCGGAGAAAGGCGATAAAGATTATGGAATTAAAGAATATAAATAACAACAATAGTTTGCTCTTTTAAAACAACACAAGTATTATGATTACATTGCGAAAACAATTTAGTAAAAAGGCCGGAGCGCTGGCAGGTTTGCTGTTGTTAGCAACTTCGGCCCTCGCCGACGAGGGAATGTGGACGCTCTACAACCTTCCCCAGGCCGTCTACGACAAGATGCAGGAGGAGGGATTCACCCTTCCTTACGCCGATATCTATTCGAGCGATAATGCCATCAAGAATAATGTTGTCAACTTCTCGGGCTATTGCACGGGAGTGGTGGTATCGCCCGACGGGCTCGTCTTCACCAATCACCACTGCGGTTTCTCTGCCATAAACAGCCATTCCACCGTCGAACACGACTACATGCTCAACGGATTCTACGCCAAGACGTATGCCGATGAGCTGCCAAACGATAATATGTTCGTCAGTTTCATGCGCGACCAGCGCGACATTACTTCAAAGATTCTGCCGCTGATAGCCGGAAAAAGCATTTTTCAGAAGGCCGCTGTCATCGACTCTGTGGCCAATGCGCTGACCGATTCCGTAAAGGCTGTCGACAGCACACTGCACGTTGACGTCGATCCTTTCTTCGAGGGTAACCGCTATTATGCCACTACCTATCAGGACTTTACCGACCTTCGCCTCGTCTTTACCGTCCCGAAGTCGATGGGAAAGTTCGGTGGCGAGACCGACAACTGGATGTGGCCGCGTCAGACTTGCGACTTTTCGGTGTTCCGTATCTATGCCGACAAGAACAACCGTCCGGCCCCTTACAGCAAGGACAACGTACCCTATCACCCCAAGAGCTGGGCACCGGTGTCGCTCGAGGGCTACCGCGAGGGTTCCTTCTCCATGACCGTCGGCTATCCGGGGTCGACCGAACGCTACCTCTCGTCCTACGGCATTGAGGACATGAAGACCACCGAGAACGACACCCGCATCCGCGTCCGTGCCGTCAAACTCGCCATCCTGAAGAAATATATGGACAGAAACGAGAAGGACCGCATAAACTACGAGAATGCCTTTGCCAACTCGGCCAACTACTATAAGAACTCCATCGGCATGAACCGTTGTATCGATTCCATCGGCATCTACCACCAGAAGCAGGCCTTCGAGAAGCGTATCCGCGAATGGCAGGATACTGCCGACTATAAGGAAAAGGTCGACTTCGGTCTGCTTAAGAAGCTCTACGCCAAGCGCCGTCCCATGAAGAGTGCTATGTTCTACTTCAACGAGTGCTTCCGCCGCAGCTCCGAGTTCCTCCGCCGGGCTATGCTGTTAGCCGGTGGAACGATGAAACCGGTCAATCCCACTTCCCCGCTGAAGAAACAATATGTTCAGTTTGAGGACAACAGCGACAAGTGGAACATCGAACTCGATAAGGAACTGACGGCAGCAATGCTTGAAACCTTCGCCCGCAATGTGCCGAAACAGTATCTCCCCGTGTTCTACACGGAGATAAGAAAGAAGTATCTTAACAACTACAAAGCATACGTCGAAGATCTCTACAGCAAGAGTAAGCTCCTCCGCCCGGGAGCAAAATTCCATATCGTCAGATGCCCCGAAAAGCTTGATCCGGGCGCAGAATTAGGTGCCGACCTTCAGAGTGCGATGACCGTTCTGCAGATGGTGAATCTCAACCAGTCGAAGAAGATCGACGAAGAGGAGCGAAAGCTCTGTGCCGCCAAGATGCGTATGGAGCAGGATCTGCCCCACTATAGCGACGCAAACTTCACGATGCGCTTGTCGTACGGACAGGTGAAGGGCTACCGCATCGGCAACCGCGTAACCAACTACTATACTGATGCAAAGAGCATCGTCGACAAGATGGACCGCGCTACGGACGTTCCCGACTATAAGGCTGAGGCAGAAATGCGCAACCTTCTGTCGCAGAGTGACTTCGGTCGTTATCAGGACAAGACTACAGGCAAGATGCAACTGTGCTTCCTAACTACCAACGACATTACCGGCGGCAACTCCGGCAGCCCGATGTTCGATGGAAAAGGACGCCTCATTGGTCTCGCCTTCGATGGCAACTGGGACAGTTTGGCTTCCGACATCAACTTCGACAGCGTCCTGTCGCGGTGCATAGGTGTCGACATCCGCTACGTCCTCTATATGATGGACAAATGGGGCCATGCCGACCGACTGCTCAAGGAGATTAATCCGCAGTAGGGTGTCAGCCCCTGTCGGTTGCCCGCTGACGACGGTGAATATTCCATAATGATGAACCTAAAATACTGAAAGCTATGGAAGTAAGGGATATTTTCAAACTGAGGAAGGAGGGAAAAATCGAGGAGGCCTATGCCGCTATCCGCACGAGATATGCCACCTACAAAGGCCATTACACCACCATCTGCATGTTCTGGGTGGGGGTCGATATGATGGAATTGCGCTATAAGCAGCGACGGTTGGAGGAAGCTCACAAGATTTTCCTTGCTCTCCTGCGCCTCTATCCCACGATGGACGACCAGGACCGCCGCGGCCAAAGTGCCATTATGCGCGCCGCCATCCTCGTCTTCGACCATAATCCAAAGTTTTCGATGCTCGACTTCATCACCAAGTGGGATATCACCCGTCTTACGGCCGACGACTGGGTCATTCAGCGCGTCAACAACCACCCTGTGCCGTCGTTGGGAATGCGTATCGTAGGGAAGGTTTTCAAGGAGGTGGCCGATAATCCCACCACCGAGATGGCACTGAAAGCGGCACCCATCCTTGCCGAGGCTTTGCGCCACAGTCCGTACAACGTGAACAATCAGCGCTACAAAGCTCTCATCTATAAGATTATGGGTAAGACCGACAAGGCCATAAACATCTACCGCCACATCATCGCCCACCACAACCAGAGCTACCTCTTCACTGAGTTTGCCGACCTCGTCGGCGACACCGCGGTGAAGACTGCGCTCCTCTGCCGGGCTATAGCCACACAGCGCGAGCAGAAGTTCACCCAGAAAGCCCGGTGGCAGTTGGCCAATCTCCTCTACACCGTCGACAAGCCTCGGGCCCGCTATGAGCTCGACCGCTGCATCGCTATCCGCAAGGCCGCCGGCTTTGCCATCTCGTGGCAGATGCAGAACCTCGATGCCAGTCTGCAGGGAGTGGAGCCCGTCAACGAGAAAAACCAGCGCGAATATTACCGGCAGCAGACACTGACTGTCGACAAATTGAAGATTTATTGAATCATAATGAAGATAGGAAATATTGATTTTGGCGAGCGCCCACTGTTCCTCGCTCCCATGGAGGACGTCACCGACATTGGCTTCCGGAAGATGTGCAAGCGCTTCGGAGCCGCAATGGTGTACACCGAGTTCGTCTCCGCCGATGCCATCATCCGCAGTATCAAGTCGACATTGGCTAAGATGCACATCGACGACGAGGAGCGTCCCGTGGGCATACAGATATACGGCCGCGACGTCGAGTCGATGGTTGAGGCCGCGAAGATTGTAGAGAGCGTCCATCCCGACATTATCGACATCAACTTCGGCTGCCCCGTCAAGAAGGTTGCCGGCAAGGGTGCCGGAGCCGGAATGCTCCGCAATATCCCCCTGATGCTCGATATCACGCGATCCGTTGTCGACGCCGTCAGTACGCCGGTGACCGTGAAGACACGCTTAGGCTGGGACATGGACCACCTCATCATCACCGACCTTGCCGAACAGCTCCAAGACTGTGGCATACAGGCTCTTACCATCCACGGCCGCACACGCAGTCAGATGTACACCGGCGAGGCCGACTGGACACTCATCGGTGAGGTGAAACGCAACCCACGCATACACATCCCCATCATCGGCAACGGCGATGTCGTCGACTATGCCACGGCCCGTGAGAAGTTCGACCGCTACGGCGTGGATGCCATAATGATTGGGCGCGCCACCTTCGGCCGTCCCTGGATCTTCCGCGAGATACAGAACGAGGGCGACAGCGGCCTCACTATCGACGACAAGATTGATGTGCTCGAGGAGATGCTCCGCATCAACGTGGAGCGCATCGATGAATACCGGGGCATACTCCACACCCGTCGTCATCTTGCCGCCAGCCCCATCTTCAAGGGCATTCCCGACTTCCGCCAGACCCGCATTGCCATGCTCCGTGCCGACAAAATGGCCGATCTCATCGCTATTTTGGAGGATTGCAGGCGCATACTCAAAGCCAACAGTTGAGCCACAGGGTGGCCGTCGTGCAGCCACGTGCATCATCCAACATTATTATATAACCAAAAAAGCCGCTTCGACCACTCGAAACGGCTTTTTTGTTGCATTGTTATCATGTCCGGATTCCTATGTTAACCAATTGGGAATCCATCTCTCATTTTCCCCGATTTCATCGACTCTGAGAGCAAAATCTCCCGATAATCAATCGGGATAAGAATGACAATTTTTTTCGATTTCATCGGTTCTCAAGTCTATTCTTGCCACCGAAAGAATCTTTTCCGTATTTTGTCGGCTTAGCCTTTCTTCGGTTTTCTTCTTGCCCATCCTTCCTCCGAGAAGTCGGGCTCGTCGCCTTTCAGCTTGAACGGCTTTCCAGCTATGAGCTCGCGCCAGTCGTCCTTGCCGTAGCGGGTCTTGGTTTGCTTTTTCCGGCTGTCAGCTTTCGCCTTGGCATCGCCCTTGTAGCGGCCTTCACCGCGGGCTCTGTCCTTGCGCTCTCCCTTTGTGGTCAGACGGCTGTCGGCATCGTTGCAGCGCACGCGGCGACCCTTATATACTGTTCCGTCGAGAGCCCGCATCACCTTCTTTGCGTCGTCGGCCGGTACCTCGATGTAGCTCTGGCGCTGCATGAGGTCGATATGGCCGACCTCCTGGCGTCCGCGCATGTGCTTGTTGATGAACTGCATGACCTCGCCGGGGTAGAAACCGTCGGTTTTACCGAGGTTGATGAACAGCCGGGCGAAGCCCTTCTCCGGCTCGTGGCGGCCGGCAGAGCCCCGGCCCTCTTTCTGTCTCGTAGTGGTCTTGCCGCCCCGTGAGCCCTTGCCCGTAACCGGTTTCTCGATGACGGGAGCGTCCTTGTAGTAGTCGAGGAAGCGGCCGAAGGTCACCGTGACCATCTTCTTGATGATGTCCTCCTTGTCGATGTACTCAAACTGCCGCTTGATGTCCTGCCAGTAAGGAGCAATCTGTTCCTCGTCGACGTCGGTCTTGAGAATCTCGTCCATCGTCCTGTAGAGCTGCTTCTTGCAGATTTCCTCCGGTGTGGGCAGTGTTCCGTCGACGAATTCCTTTCCTATCTCCTTCTCTATCTGCCTGATTTTGAACTTCTCCCTTGTGTGGATGATGCTTATCGAGGTGCCTTTTTTGCCGGCGCGTCCCGTTCGTCCGCTACGGTGGGTGTAGCTCTCTATGTCGTCGGGCAGTCCGTAGTTGATGACATGAGTGAGGTCGTCGACGTCGAGACCGCGGGCTGCCACGTCGGTAGCCACGAGGAGCTGCGTCAGGTGGCTGCGGAACTTCTGCATCGTGAGGTCGCGCTGCTGCTGCGAGAGGTCGCCGTGGAGTGCCTCGGCATTGTAGCCGTCGTGGATGAGCTTGTCGGCAATCTCCTGGGTCTCCCTCTTTGTGCGGCAGAAGATGATGCCGTAGATTTTCGGGTAGAAGTCGACTATGCGCTTCAGGGCGAGATACTTGTCCTTGGCGTTGACGAGATAGTATATGTGGTTCACGTGTTCGGCACCCTCGTTGCGCGATCCCACCACAATCTCCTTATAGTCATGGAGATAGCCTTTGGCCACCGTCTCTATCTGCTTGCTCATCGTTGCCGAGAAGAGCAGTGTGTTGTGGTCGTCGGGCACGCCGGAGAGAATTTCCGTTATCGAGTCCTGGAATCCCATGTTCAGCATCTCGTCGGCCTCGTCGAGCACCACGTTGTGCACGTTCTCGAGCTTGGCCTTGCCGCGCTTCATTAGGTCGATGAGTCGTCCCGGTGTGGCTGCGATGATCTGCGCGCCGTGGCGCAGCGACCGTATCTGCTCCTCGATGCTGGCGCCGCCGTACACTGCCGCGATGTGCATGTGGGGAATATACTTCGAGAACTCATTCAGGTCGTCGCAAATCTGCAGGCACAGCTCGCGCGTAGGGCTCAGGACAATGGCCTGAGTCTCACGGCTCGATGTGTCGATGCGCTGAAGGAGTGGAATGCCGAAGGCGGCTGTCTTTCCCGTTCCTGTCTGCGCCAAGGCTATGACGTCGTTGCGATTGCCCAGGAGATAGGGGATTACTTCTTCTTGTACTGGCATTGGCTGTTCGAAGCCAAGCTCTTCAATGGCCTTTCTGATTGGCTCAGAAACACCTAATTCTTCAAATGTCTTCACTTGTTAAATGGTTTATTATCCTAAAAACAAAGGGACATAAACCACCAACACCCGTCTGACACAACCCTCTCATAACTCATTGTAGGGTGGTTCGTCCCCAAAATTGCGTGCAAAGGTACTGCAAATGAGCGACATAGCCAAAGAAAGTTCGAACTTTGTGAGAACTTTCTTTTGGATATGTCCGAATGCAGCGTACCTTATCCAAAGGTCAAATATGATTGCGGATGGTCATAAGAGCCACTATTGCAAGGGGGAAAATTAATGCGCTAACATAAGGAAAATCGCAGAAAAACAGAAGAGAATTTTGGGACATCAAATTGAAAGTTCTATTTCAGGACAGTACTTCTGAATCACCGGTTTGACTATTGTAAAATTGCGATAAATCTTTACACAAAAATAAAACCTACCGTTTCGGCTTGCGAAACGGTAGGTTTTAGGCTCTGAAACGGCCCGTTTTGGCTTGCGAAACGGGCTGTTTTGCAACGCAATTTGGCATCTTTTGTAATGCACTGTCAATCAGTGCGTTGCAAGGGTACTATCAAATTGTGTCAATGTTCAAATTTCTTTACATCAAACTTCTTTGTCTGTAATGCTCTCATGGCATTGAGGACACACAGAATCATGACGCCAACGTCGCCGAAGACAGCCAATGCCATTGCCAGTGAACCAAGCAGTCCTGTGGCGGCGAGGATGAGGATGGCCACCTTCACGGCTATGGCGAACCAGGCGTTCTCGCGGGCTATGCGTATCGTGCGGCGCGCTATCTTGATTGCACGGACAATCTTCAACGGCCGGTCGTTCATTATCACCACGTCGGCAGCCTCGATAGCCGCATCGCTACCGACACCGCCCATAGCTATTCCGATGTCGGCACGGGCTAAGACCGGTGCGTCGTTGATGCCGTCGCCGACAAAAGCGAGAGTTCTTCCCTTGGTCTTCGTCTTCAGCAATTCCTCGACGTATCTGACCTTATCGGCCGGAAGAAGCTCGGAGTGGTACTCGTCGATGCCAATCTTACGGGCCGTGTCGGCAGCTATAACCTCGCGGTCGCCGGTGAGCATCACCGTCTTGTCGACACCGAGAGCCTTCAAGTCTCTTATGGTCTTGGGCGCATCGTCCTTTATCTGGTCGGCAATGACGATATGACCGGCATAGACTCCGTCGACGGCTACGTGGACAACGGTGCCAATAAAACCACGGCATCGCGGACACTCGCTGATGGTTATTCCGAGCGACTTCATCATCTTCTCATTGCCCACCGATACCTTCCGGCCGTTGACGTAGCCCTCGACACCGTTGCCCGCAATCTCGTGCACGTTCTCTACACGGCAATCGTCATGCCAGTCACGCTTGACGTTGCGCAGCGCCGAGGCTATGGGGTGGTTGGAGTATTGCTCCACATGGGCCACAAGGTGGAGCAGGTCGCCGAATGAATACTTCTCCGAATGGACATCCTCAACGACAAAAAGGCCACGTGTCAGGGTGCCGGTCTTGTCGAAAACCATCGTGCTCACCTTCGCCAACACATCCATATAGTTGCCGCCCTTGACGAGAACACCTATGCGGCTGGCTCCGCCGATACCGGCGAAGAATGTCAGTGGAACGGAGATTACGAGCGCACACGGACAGCTGACGACGAGGAATGTCAGCGCACGGTATATCCACTGCGCCCATCCGCCACCGGCAATCAGTGGTGGGACGACGGCCAACGCAATGGCGGCGAAGACTACCACCGGCGTGTAGATGTGGGCGAACTTGCGGATGAAGGTCTCGCTCTTCGACTTGTTCTTGCTCGATTCCTCGACAAGACTGATAATCTTCGATGCCGTTGACTCGCCGAAAGTCTTCTCGACTCTAATCTTCAGCACTCCGTTTGTGCTGACGCAACCCGATGTCACGGTGTCGCCCTTATGCACAGAGCGCGGCATGCTCTCGCCGGTCAGCGCTGTCGTGTCGAGACTCGCGTCGCCGTCGGTGACCGTTCCGTCGAGAGGTATCTTCTCACCGGGGCGAACGACGATGGTTTCGCCTATTTTGATGTCTTTAGGGTCGACGCTGATCTCCTCGGCCTTAGTGTTGCCGGAGGGACAGCGGAGCACCGTTGCCCTGTCGGGACGGATGTCCATGAGGTGGGATATCGACCGGCGGCTGTTGTCCTCGGCATAGTCCTCGAAGACTTCGCCAATCTGGAAGAACAGCATTACGAATACGGCCTCGGGAAACTGGGCCTCGGCACCGGGCACAAAACCTATCAGCATGGCGCCGATAGTGGCTACGGACATGAGGAAATCCTCGTTGAACGGGTCCTTGGCCTCTATGCCCTCCCACGCCTCGCCGAGCACATCGTAGCTGATAAGCAGGTAGGGAATGAGAAAGATGGCAAACGATGCCCATACCGACAGGCCCAGATTGCTGGTCGTCAGCCATGCAGCCAAGAGGAGAACGGCTGTGACGATGATTCTAATAACTTTCTTGTTCATGACTTTGCAGTTTATATCCAATACTTTTTTAACTTATTAATTCCGTTTCGGGCACCACTCTGGTGCCTTTCTGTGTGCAAAGGTATGAATAAGTTTGTGCAAGCGGGTTGCAAAGAGCATCGTCGGGAAAAGAAAAATCCTGCAAGCGGCTCGTGCTGCTTGCAGGATTCAACGGTAATGATGGTATGTGTTATCTGACAACTACTTTCCTTACGGTACCGTCGGCATACCTTATTATATTAATGCCCGGTACGGTCTTCATGATTCGTTTGCCGTCGATGGTATATATCCCGACCACCGTTCCGGCCTTGTCGGTATCCGCGATGTTGTCGATACCGTCGGCTACGCTCACCTTTGCCTTTGCACTCAGACCACCAAACTCGTTGGCTGCCTGCACACTGTAGGTGCCTTTGGCGGTGGTGGTGAACTGCGTGTCGGTGGTGAAACCGGCGATTTCATCGTCTTTTGTGACCACATAGCAGATGGCGTAAGGTATAGCCTCCCAACTGATGACGGCTCCGCTGACGGTCGGCAGAGGTGCGTCGCAAGGCTCGCAGGTCATCTCCGGATTCCATGCATCGTCGCCTCCGCATACGTTCTTCACCGTGTACTGAGCGGCTTCCTCGGCGGTGAGCACTGCCGTGGTGCTGTTGCCGCGGATGGTATCGGTGGTGTTGCCGGCGCCATCCTTAACGGTATAGTAGTAGTCGGTGCGGCGATGAGAGAGGTCGACGGGATTGCCGTCGCCGTCCATGGTGTTGTATTCGGCCCACAGAGCGGGTATGCCGCCCATCGTCGGGTACCATCCCGTTGCCGGAATAGTTACCTCTGCCTTGGTGTTTATGAACACTGTCTTAGGCGCGTTGTGCCAAGGACGGCCGAGCCATACGCTCGTTTCCGACGGAACACCGGGTGCGGTGATGACGTTGTTGAGGAAGACGTAGCCCCACTTTGTGCCCTGAGGATGGTTCGGAGCCACGATGTAACCGCCGTTTTTGCGCACAATGTTGATGGTGTCGTTGGTAATCATGATGTCGCCCTGACCATAGAAGAAGTCGACGGCACCCTCAATCCAGCTGTTGGTGATGAAAGCGCGGTGGTTTATGCCGCCACCGGTGTACCAGGTGTCCTGATATGAGCGGAGCTTAATGTTGTTCATAATCAGCTTGTCACCGTTGGAGCATAGGGCAAGAGCCTGAGGTCCGGCGTTCTGCTCGACGCCATAGCTGTTCTGAAGGTCCACACCCTCGATGTAGTTGTTGTCCGACTCGATGTCGAGAGTAGCTCCGTCGCTGATGCCATACGACTTGTCGCCACCCGACAAGCGGCTGTCGGCAATCGTCACGAGGTTCTTGTCCTGACCAATAATATGTATGTATGGCTTGCTCGAAGGTATCGTCACGTGTCCGGTGTACTTGCCTTTCTTGACGAATATCAGCCATGGGGCGGTGCGTCCTTCCGGTGCTGCGGCGATGGCTTCCTGGAGAGTCTTGTAGTCGCCGGTTCCGTCGGCAGCGACGACAGCGTCGTAGAGACGGGCTGCGGGCTGCGTGCGCTCCATTGTCGTGAACGTTATCGACGTGCCGCCAAAGGCGTTGCCGTTGCGGTCGGTGATGGCTCCGGAGGGCAGTACGAAGGTGTAAGCGGTGGCATATTTCAGTCCGCTGTACTTATAGACTACTGTCTTGCCGCTGACGATGGGCTGGAGGGCCTCGCCGTCGAGGGTGGCGTCGCCGTTGCCAGCTTTCACTTTCTCGTCGAAGGTGAGAACGATGGAACCGTTGGCGCTGACACCTGTGGCTGCGTTTTCGGGATTCGAGCTGACGAGTGTCGGTGGAATCGTATCATTTGCAATGTCGCTCTCGCCGAGAACATAGATCTCAGCTATCGACAGACCGTCTTTGTCGGAGGTTGCTCCGATGAGTGGCGATGAATAGTCGGGCATCCATCTGACGTACACCTTGTCGCGGTTGCTGAACGAGTCGGGGAGTGCAATGTCCTGATTGCCGGCCCAGCCGCGGTCGGGGAGGGTGAATGTGCCTACGGTCTCGTAGTGCTTGCCGTCGACGGAAGCCTGCTCGTAGTAGGTGGTATAGGAGTTGTAATCGTTGCCGAGGTCGTTGCTCACGACGATATTGTGCAGGCCGCGGGTCGAGAAGCTTATCTCGAAGTAGAGCTTGTCGGTCAGCGGGCGCCAGATGCGGGCAGCATACTTGCCGTGCTCCTGTCCGTTGCCGGCTCCGCGACTGAGCCATGAGGTTGTATTTCCGATGGAATCGCGCAAACTGAGAAGTCCTGCGTTCTCGCTGTCGCTCTTGTAGTCGGCGGCGCGCTCGCTCTTAGGCTCGTCGTCGTAGAGGTCCCAGCCCACGATGTAATCGGCAGGACTGAAGGTTGCTGTGACGTTTTTATCGGCGTCCATCGTAATGGTGCGCTCGGCGTTGGTGCTGTTGTCGTCCCATCCGGTGAACGTCATAATCTTGTTGTTCAGGGCTGTGAGCTTCACCTGAGTGCCGGTCTCATACTGGTGGGTATTGCCGTCGAGGTGGCCTTCGGGCTCCACCTTCACGAGGTTCTTGCGGGCTCCGCCAGTGAGATTGACGTTGAGATTGTAGACGGTGGCTTTCTCGTAGACTGCCTTCACCGTCATGTCGTGGTCGATATTGAACGTGAACGGGTTGCGCTCAGATACATAGTTGCCCTCGGGGTCCTCCCATCCAATGAAGTGATAGCTGAAATTCTCGGTAGTGGAGAGGGTAATCTCTGTGCCTTCGTCGAAGACAGAGCCCTCCGGACTGACCGTAATCGTTCCGGCCTCAGGCGTTTCGCTGCTGACGTTGAGTTTGTATGACTTCACGTCGACGGCCTTTCCTGAGAAGTTGCCGGTGAGGACGACGTCGCGGAATCCGTACTGCTTTGATGATGCGAGCCCCTTGATGTACACCTTGACGGTCACGGGATCACCGGTTGACAGCAGATTGGCGATGTCGAAACTATAGTCGCTGTAGTGGCCGCCGCTCTTGGCGTTGTTGCGGTTCGGAGTGATGTTTTCGGCCAAAGTCACCTTATTGTCGCCGACTGCGGCTACGATATCCATGTTTCCGCCGTCGGTACCGAAGCGTGCGGCCTTCATCGTGAACTTTGTCGGGACAAAGGTGAGGCCCTTCTTCGGAACGATGGTGTAGGTAATGGCGTTGGCATCGTCGTCGGCTGCTGCCGTGGCGGTGGGCTGGACGCGGTAGAACGACATTCCGTCAATGTTCTGCGGTGCTGCCACTTTGAGGTCGCTGCCGATGGTCATCGAGGCCACTGAGGCGAGACCGGGTACCGACATGTCGCCGCTCATTGAGCTCTCAGTGCCGTTGTCGAGGGGCCATGAGGTGGTGACACCGTCCTGGGCTTCTCCCGGGGTAATCTTTACCACCTTGCCGCTGACGGGTATCGTGATTGTGGTACTGCCCTGGCTTACAGTCACCTGGCCGTTGATGTCGGCATCGTCGCTGACGATGTCGGCCTTGACATAGAACGATGAGACAACCATTCCGGCATCGTAGTGAATCGTTGCCGTACTGCCCCATGTGTTCTGGTCGGCCGAAACGTCAAGACCTTTGGTGGCGGTGATGGTGATATCGCCGCTCTCCGGACTGAGCTCGAAACCCTTGATGATGGCCTGCTTGGTGAGAGTCTGACCCTTATAGCCTGTTCCAAAGTCGATGGAATCGGGCAAAACGGCCAATTCAGTGTTCAGGTTGACGTTGTCGGCGAGGATTCCCTGCTCCTTCATCTTCTGCGCACACATTCGTGCTACGACCGTAGCTCCGGTCTCGTTGAGGTGGGTAGAGCCGTTGCCGTCGAAGAAAAGGGTGTTCGTCTGGGTGTCGCCATATTTCTCATAGAGTTCCTTTGTGGCGGTGGTGAGGTCGATAAACGGCACATTCATCGAGTCGGCCACGAGTTTCATCTGGTAGGAATAGTCCATCGTGTGGTCCGTCTCGGGAATACTCTGGTTCGTAACGACACCGTTGGCGGTGAGTTTCGAGAAGTTGTCGCCAAGGTCGTGGCGGCCGTTACGGCGGATTGTTGAGCCGGTGAAGTACTTGCGGCAGATAGGACTGACGAGAACGGGATTGCAGCCGGCCTCGCGGGTCTCGTTAACATACTTAATAAGGTACTGCTTGTAGTTGCCCGTAGGCACCGTGCCGCGGTTGTCGGTCTTTTCGGCCAGGGCCGTCTGACCCGTCCTGGTGTAGTAGGCTTTAAGCGAATCGCCGTCCATGCCCTGGTTCTTCTCGTCGTTATGTGCGAACTGAATGAGGACATAGTCGCCGGCACTCATCTGGCTTTTCACGCTCTGCCAGTACTGGCTGCCTTGATAGAAACTACGGGTGGAGGCTCCTCCCTTTCCCCGGTTGTTGACAGTAATTCCGTTCAGGAACTGCTGCAGGTACATTCCCCATCCCCGCGTGACGGTCGAATTGGGGTCGTACTGTGCCATTGTCGAGTCGCCGATGGTGTGCACCTTTATCGCTTGCGCCGTGGCAAGGCCGATAATGAGCATGACCGCCAGCAATGACAGACATAGGTTCTTTCTCATGTTGTTTTAAAATAGTTTTTAGTTGGTTTTGTAATTGAAAATCTTTGGTTGCAAAGGTACGGTCATTACGCCATAATGACGGGGCGAAAAAGAACCAAAAAGGGTGCAAAAACAAGTCAACGGCTATTTTCCTGCCTTATAATCGGACGGTGAGACACCCACAGACTGTCTGAAAACGCGTGAGAAGTACTTTGGATCGGTGAACCCGCAGCGGTATGCCGTGTCGGCTATTGAGGTGCCTGACTCGGTGAGCAGCGTGCAGGCCCGCTTGATTCGTGCCTCGCGAAGGAAGTCGGCGGGGGTGAGTCCGACAAGCGATTTCATCTTTCTGTTTAGACTTGAGCGCGACAGGGCAGCCGCCGAGGCCATATCGTCGACACCGATATCGGAGTCGGCGAGGTGCTCCTCGACGAAAGCTACGACGCGATTCATGATGGCTTCGTCCTCCGGTGAGAGGCTCGGTGTCGATGAAATCGGGCTTTTTTGTTGTTTCTTTGATTCCTCTAAGAGTGAGAGGTAGGCTTCGAGGGTCTCTTTCTGCTTCCTTTTCATCCTCCTTATGAATCTTACGGTGAGCAGGATAGCCAAGAGAATGGTGGCCGTGATGATGATGAGAAGGACCTTGAAGAATGCTGTCTCGGTGAATTTTGGCTCTACTATAATCTTCAGCGTTCGCACGGTGGGATTCCATGTGCCCATGGCGTTGGTGGCTTTGAGGTCGAGAAGGTAGTCGCCGGGAGCGAGTTCGGCCAGCCGGATGTGGTTGTCGTTGCCGAGATAGTGCCAGTCGGCATCGCCCCTGACACGGTAAGCGTAGTGGATGTTCGTGGCGTTGCGGTAGTCGAGGACGGCAAAACTGATGTCGATGGTGCGCTCTGTGGGGGTGAGGTGAATCTCGTTTAGTCTGTTGACCATGTATTCCGTAGGGCTGTTCTCTATCGTCATCGATGTCAGGACAATGGGGAACATCCTCCTGTCGGCATTGATAATGTTGCCGTCGATGATGGCTATGCCGTCGTTGAGGCCGATAATCCATTTGTTCTCAGCCTTGATATATACAGGTCGGGCGTCGCTGAAGGACAGTTGCTGTCCGAAGAACGTATCGGCAAACTCACGGCTTTCGCCCGTCCGTCCGTCGATAATAATCAGCGACTTGTTCGTTACGGCTAACAAACAGGGTCCTGAAGGCGATGTGAAGGGTGTCAACGAGAGTATGACGTCGCTGCCGAGTCCCGTCTCGCGGTCGTAGTGACGGAAGGTCAGCGACGGTGCCGTAATCCGGTCGGCGGTCATGTTCACACCGCCGCTCTCGGTGGCTACGTACCATTTGCCGTCCACAGCGGCGATATCCATGCAGGCGTTGTTGCTCAGACTGCTTGCGCGGTTGGGCTCACGGCGGTGCAGGTGCCGGCGGTTGCCGTGGCCGGGAGTGATGTCGACGGTCAGCAGCCCCTCAGTGGTGACTGCCACAAGGGTGTTGGGGTCGGGAAGGACAATCCTCCTGACTTTGTTCTCGCGCCCGTAGTGGATAGCTGAATAGCGGCCATGGTCGATGCAGACAAGACCGTTGTCCATCGTGGCCAGCCACTGACGGCCTCGGCTGTCGGTGGTAATGTCGTATATCTCATTCATGCTGAATCCCTTGGGCATCTCAATGTGGCTGACGGCAAAGACCCCGCCGCGGTGCTGGAGGCGGTAGAGACCGTCGGGCTTGCTGCCGAGCCAGATATCGCCAGTGGCGCGGTCGCTGTAGATACAGTAAATAGGGGAGGAAAATTTCGCCGGAGTGGTACTGATAGTTCCTTCCGCCGTGAGATAACCGATGCTCCCGTGGTCGAAGATTCTTATCGTCCTGTCCTTCGTCGCCACCCATATCCTACCGATGGAATCGGCAAAAATGCTCTTTACCTCAGCATTTTCGCCCCATCTCTCGACCGTGGCTGGAACATGATTGGGTGATGTGACACTTACACCGTCGGCCAGAACTGTCCACAGCAGGCCCTGGCGGTCGGTGAGTATGAACCGCCGCAGACTATCTCCCTTCACGGCTTTGCCACAGCCGTGGCCGGGATGAGCCGCAATGGCCTTCTGCTCAGTGGTGCTGACGGGCGTGAACTTGCCGGTGAGAAGGGAGAAACGGAACCAACTGTCGTCAACGCGGCAGTTGATGATGTTGTCGTTGTGGTCGTCGATGGCAATCTTGCGCATGCGGTCGGAGGGCATCGCGACACCATCGCCGGGTCGCGACTTGAACGTGACAAACTCACGACCGTCGAAGCGGTCGAGGCCGTTCCACGTCGAAAGCCATATAAATCCGTACTTGTCCTGGAGAATCTGCGTCACATGGCGGTGGGAGAGCCCATCGTGCTCACCATAAACGATGGTCCTGTCCGACTGCGCCACACTCATGACCGCTGCCGTCAGACAAATGATTGCTGTCGCCATTGTCCGTCTCATTGTGCTGAATTTCTCCGTTTTCTGTCTGTAATCGTATTTGCGTTTTATTGGTTAAATTTCGATTTGACAAACTTATAAAATCATAACATAAGATAGAAAATGCTACAATTTATGTTGCCTTCCTGTTTCAACCTTGCTGGTTGCAATCCCGTTCGTAAAGAATCGGGATTGCAGAGCCGTCAAGTCCGCAGGCGTAAGTTTGGGATAATCTGTCCCTACGTTTGGAATAAGACTGAGCAGGTTCAAAGCGGCATTGAGGTCTCGGTTTATGACATGGCCACATTTCGGGCAGACAAATATTCTGTCCCGAAGAGTGAGGTCGTCTTTCTTCTCGCCACAATTGGAGCAAGTTTTGCTGCTTGGGTAGAAGCGGTCTGCAATGGTAACATTGCATCCATTCATAGCAGCCTTGTATTCAATTTGGCGTCGCAGTTCTCCAAAGGCCATATCGCTTACACTCTTCGCCAACTTGCCGCGTTGCATACCTTTGACATTCAAGTCCTCTATGCAGATAGCACGATAATGTTTTACGAGGATTGTTGTCAGCTTTTGCATGAAGTCTCTACGGATAGCGGCTATATGCCGTTGCTCACGTCCGAGACTGCGAGAGAGTTTGCGATAATTATTCGACCGCTTTACACCCTGCAAACGCTCTTGTTTGGTTTTCGCATGATGGCGTTTGGAGAGTTGGCGGCTCAGTCTGGTTATCTTTCTTTGATGTTTACGAATAGTTCGGGGATTATGGATAGCAATTCCATCAGAGAGAGTCATGGCTTCGTCAAGTCCGAAGTCGATGCCTACGGCTCTGCACTTGCTTTTTTCAGAAGCAAGCGCATGAGTTCTATGGTATTCTTCCTCGGTGATTTGAACTTGTATGGAAACGAAAAACTTGTCTCCGTCCTGCAAAATCTTCGCACCCAATATCTTGCCAACGAAACGCAAGCGCTCGGCCATCTTTATGTAACCGAGGTTTGGGACGTTAATATACTGGTGTTTGCCGTGAATATTGTGTGCCGTATTTCTCAGATGCTTCAGTCCTTTGTGGGTATCAGAGAGCTTAATCTCTTGTCCCGCACCGATATAAAAGGAGCCATAGCCATCTCGCTTTTTGTGCATTGTCGGGTATTTGGCACGATGGGCAAAGAAATTATCGAAAGCTCTCTGAAGGTCATCGAAAGCATGAGCGGTGGCATATTTTGTCACTTCGTATGTCCATGGAAATTCTTCGCCACGGATAGCATTGAAGTGGTTTCGCAACTTGCGTCCGGTCAAGCCTCGCTCGCCCTCCTTGTAGCGTCTCTGCCATTCCGCCAAGCCCCAATTATAGGCAAAGCGGCAACAGCCTATGGCCTTACGGAAGTAAGTCCTCTGCTTGTTGTTCGGCATGAGCTGAATGCGGTGGGCGAGTGTAATCATGTTTTATTTCTTGACGTTGTTCTCTACGGCTTTCTGGACATCCTCCAGCATCTTCTTGTTTTTGTTGCTACGGCTTCCATAAAGGCGGGCGGAAAATACGGTAACGATTTCAAGGACGTCCTTGGCAAGTTCCTCCTCAAATTGAATGTCCTCATCACCTTTGTTGATGATTACGACTTCTACGTGTTTAGCTTCGCAAATGGCAAAGACCAATTCGGCTCCGAACCGAAGCAAACGATCCTTGTGTGTCAGCACAAGTCGTCCGACTTCACCACTGAGTATCATGTTGAGCAGCTTTTTGAGACCTTTCTTATAGTAGTTCATACCACTACCAAGGTCTTGTATGACTTCGTAAGTGTATCCTTTGCTTGCGCAGTAAGCCTCCAATACCGCAACCTGGCGTACCAAATCTTCTTTTTGGTCGTGCGAAGATACGCGGGCATAGGCAATAGTTTTCAACTCGTCAACATGAATTGCGGCGTTCTTATCAAAGTTTCGGAGCGTGTCAAGACTGTAACGCCTGTCGCCACCACGAGTACGCTCGTCGGGATGAAGCATTCCGTTCTTATCCCAATTGCGCATCGTGGTAGTGGTAACGCCAAGAGCTTTGGCAGCTTCGCCTATAGAAAGCAGTTTCTTCATGACTGCAAATGTAGTAAAGTATGCTAACATTTACAAGAAATAGAATTATATTTTATAATATTTTATATGTATAACAATACTGTTAACTTACCCAGTTTCGTGCCTCCACCTTATTATATATAGCCGATGCACCCTTTCCGGTTACTGCCGTTCTCCTTATAATCAGCCCCGCACTAATTGCTATTATATTGGGTCCTGCTTGATAATCTCCTTCCGTCCTACTTATCATCGCGTTCGCAACAAATCTCAATTATTGCGGTCCTGACTAAGAATCTCCCTCCGGTTCTCCCGCAAAGAAAACCTCGAAACTCAGTCAGGTTGGCCGAATTTATTTCTAAGTACATCCTTGCATAGCGTAAAGAAGTCACGGGACACCAGTGGAGAACGCCATCGCCCCCGACATTCCCGACAAAGGTAAGAAGAAAATCTGAGTAACGAAAGAATCCTGCCGATTTTTCATCATCTCCGTCTCCATCCGCTAATATTGCAGTATGTGCGTGAGAATCAGTTCTTTTGCCCCTCTCAGCCATTGTTTGACTGAAGAAAAATCACACGGAAACGAAAATTTTATCCGAAAAAATTTGGCAGTTTCAAAAAATACCCCTACCTTTGCAACCGCTTACAAGAAATGACTGCTTCAGTAGCTCAGTTGGTTAGAGCACCTGACTGTTAATCAGGGGGTCGTTGGTTCAAGCCCATCCTGAAGCGCATTAAGAATGAGAGAGTTGCGATTTCGCAACTCTTTTTTCGTTATTGCCTTTCTGAACGTACTTTTGTTATTTCTTGACCATAGTCCAAGAATACTGCCATCAAATATCTTTCCAAAATATGCTGATAACCAAGATGGACCAGACGGTAATAAAAGTTCGGGTCATGATGATGCCAGTTTAGGCTGGTTCTTATTTCATTGCAAAGGTACGAAATATTTTCCCCGAATCCAAATTTTAGGAGGGTAGAAAGGAGGGTAGAAAGGAGGGTAGAACAATGAACAGGGATTGTATCATGCAATCAACGGGCATGCGGTGCCCTGCAGGGATATGTGCGCAGCGCGTTGATAGCTAATGTGTTGCACGCATATTTCGTGTGAGTAGTGCTTGTCGCCATCCTACCATCAGGTGGACGATTATTGTCTCGCAAAGCCGCCAAGAACGCAAAGGCTACGCCGGTAAATCTGTTGCGAAGGCGGAAAACTGCGCACACAATCAGGAAAAAACGGTAAAAGCTATTGTGTTTGCAAGGGCTGTCTTTTCCTGATTTTGGTTGTCCCGGGATGCTTCATAGAGGGAATACGAAACCGACAAAAATATGGCGCGTTTGCCTTATGCAACCGACGGGTGGGGCGGCATAATGCAGATGAATTGCGTTGGGAATACCGTAAAACAAAGAAAATCATTATTTTTTTGAAAATGAAATAATTTGAAATAGATTGTATTCGGAATTTCTTCGTATTTGCAACCGAGGACCACGTACGAGACCTTTAGGTGATTCAGGCTCTTCGCAACCTTGATATCACCCATAGGCACATTAACTATAAAACGAAAAGTCATGAAGAAGTTATTAGCAGTATTAGTTATTTTTCTGTTTATATGTGCATGTAGCAACAATAAGAACAGCTCGGAAGGCAAGCAAGTTGATACTACCGTAGCGAGTGCTCCAGTTGACTCTACGGCTATAAAAGACAGTGTCGAGAAGGCCGACAGTGCGGCTGTAGTGGCCTATCTGGAAAAGCTCTACAACTTGGTGCTTAACCAGAAAGGCAGTGAGAAGGAACTCACGAGCCATTTTTCGCCTGAGATGAAGAAGCGGCTTATTGCCGCCAATGATTACGATGATGGCAGTATGGCCTTGTGGGAGTTGCGAACCGGAGTTCAGGATGGGCCATCTGATGTCAGCAAAGTAAAAAGTATTACCAAAGACAAAGACTGGTACGTGGTAAGGTATCTTGACATGGGATGGAAAGGTGCTACAAAACTTAAAGTGACGGTCAAGAACGGCAATATTGTCGTGACTGACTATAAGCGGTTATCCTCAAACGTTACTTCCACTATAGGAGATGTGGATGAAGTTGAACAGGCTCTCCGCGAGTTTGAGTCCACGGCAAAATCAATAGACAAAGCAATGCATTCTACAGATGACGCAATGCGTGTAAATCAACTCATGTCCGCATTCGGCCAAGCTGACAATGCTATTTATAGTAATTATTATGATAGGATGACACCATCGCAGAAGGCACGGGTTGAGAGGTGTGAGGAGCTATTCCAGTAGAATCCTACAGAGGATTATTGCTTTGGGGGCTGGGTTTATCCCGTCCTTCTGACAAGTGTGTAATTTCCTCTGCCAACGGAAAGCCCCGAGGAGGCTTAATTCTCAATTACCCCAGACTAAGGGAGCGCAGCGACCGCAGTCTGGGGTAGAACGTGGAGCAAGAAATCAATGACCAGCCTCGAAGAGGTTGAATAGCGGAACGCGCATTAATGTCAATGACAAAGGTAGATGCGCACTACGTGCTATTGTGCGTCTTCGAGGCACTGAGTGAATCCCTTATGCATAGTCCCCCGGACTGCACTCGCTATCGCTCGCTTAGTCCGGGGTTATTGATGATTCAGCCCCGTCGGGGCTGGTAGTGGCTGAGAGATTTGATATTAATGGGTTATAGTCCGTGGTCTCAGGTGGAAATTAAAGATCTGCGTAATCTGCGGTATCTGTGCGCGAATTATTCCTGACTTTAGCGTTGCGTCACCCAAAATCTCCTACATGTCAAATAAAGGCTTGATTTGCCCCTGTTCGTCGGTCAGAAACAAGGTTTTATTGATGATTTTACCATTGGGCAGCTTTACATAGACAGTTGGAATCGTCTTGGCTATCTTTAGTACCTTGTCTACACTCATGTGTATGCCATATGTTGGCAGCAACCTCTGCAATTCCTTATATACCTTGTAAGCAATGAAGCAAATGCAGACATGCGCTTCGATACGTCTTTCGGTAAAATGGAACATAGGTCTCATCTCCAAATTGCCCTTGCTGATTCTGAAGGCACGTTCAACCACCCACAACCCGGTATACTGTTTTATGACATCCTCACCGCTTAAGTCCGTGCTGGTTATGTAGCCTTTCAGACCATCCCACTTTGCATCCTCGTCAATTTTCTCTTGATTAATAGTGACTTCCACGCCCTTGCTTATTTCAAGAAATTTATTGTAGCCACGCTTGTTAATCTTGTCTTTTGTGATTTTTCGGCCCAAGGGGGATTGTCCGTGGCAGGCGGATGCCGCTGCCTAACCAAAGAACTTGATATGATAGCGTGCTAAAACTATTTTTTTTGCTTACCTTTGCGGTCATGGAACAAGAAAAGATAGACTTCTACAAAGGTTTAGCGATATATATCCTCCCCGAGGGCGTGACTAACTACTTTGACGTGGTGGACTTCAACGAGCAGCCAGCCAAAGATCACGGGAAGCTTTACAAGACCGAGCTTCACATATATCTTGATGAGAAGGACAATCGTCCAGAGGGCTTTGATGGCGTCAAGTCAAACGGCTTCGGTGAAGAGAGGATGATATACGACTTCCCTGTTCGCAACCGCAAGACGATACTTCATGTGCGTCGTCGGCGCTGGCTTACAGCTGATGGTAAGAGTGTCTCATTTCCTCTGGAAGAGGCAGCGAAGATAGTCTGCGAAGGTACGTCATACTCCAAGGAGCTGGCGCTTTTTTTAAAGAGAGCGGATGGACAATGAGCCAGTGACGGCCAAGAGCCTGAGCTGGACTTACATGATCCAGGGCAACACTTTTGCGCGTGCCTACAAGGATACTTTGAGCGATTTTCCCACTTGGGTTAAGAAAGAGAATGTCGATGATGGAATACTTATCGCCAAGAACCTCGGCCCGAGGCTCGGTATTGACGAGTCTGAGTTCGGGCATGAGGTGTACACGATTCTCCACAACAAGGATGCGCATGGCAAGAAGGGCGCCATCGTTGCTATTGTCAAGGGCACCGACCCCGAGACAGTTGCCAAAGCCCTGAGAAAGATGCCGCAAAAGGATCGGGAAGCGGTAGGGCTGGTCTCCATGGACCTGAGCGACAGCATGCGCTCTATCGTGAGAATGGCCTTCCCTAATGCCATGGTGGTACGCGACTGCTTCCATGTCATGAAACGAGGTGGTGAAGGGATCGAGGAACTGCGCATGAAATACAAGCGGGAAGCTGTCAAGGATGTAAACCGCCAGAAGGCAGAGTTCAAGAAACACCTGGAACAACTCGCCAAGCAACGCAAGTACTATCGTAACAGCAGGAAAAAGCAAGGTAAGAAGCGATGCAAGGGTAAGCGCCGAGGCCGCAAGCCAATGCGGCTGAATACAAGGTTTGAGCCCAAGAGGCTGAGCAATGGAGAGACCTTGGTAGAAGCTCTGACCCGGTGCAAGAAGCAACTGGGCAGATGCTATGGCGACTGGAGCATAAACCAGAAGAAGAGGGCAAGGATCTTGTTCCGGCTTTTCCCGAAACTGAAGGAGGCGTATTGGCTGATAAACGATCTCCGAGCAATCTTTCGTACGAAGTCTAGCACCAAGGAGACTGCGAAGAAAGCGCTTGAAGGATGGTACAAGAAGGTCACCAAGTCTACCCTTAGAGAGATTAAATCCGTAAAACAGTCTATCCAGCACTACGAGGACGAGATACTCAATTACTTTATCAACAGAGACACTAATGCTTCTGCAGAATCGCTCAACTCCAAGATGAAAGCCTTCAGGTCATGCCTGAAGGGGATAAGGGATATACCCTTCTTTTTCTATAGATGTATTACCGTCTTTGGTTAGGCAGCGGCATCTGCCCGCCACGGACAATCCCCCTTGGGCCGTTAAATACCCAATTTTTTAATTACTCAAATGTGTAATTGAATACAATAAAATCTAATGAGATGTTTTTGTCTTAAAAATATAAACTCAAAATCGAATAACAAGGAAAATATCCTTCATTACCAACTACGAGTTCTGGCTGTCTTCCTACGAATGTGAAGCCATTTCCGAGCTCAAGTAGGAAACGTGTGATATCTTTTGCGATTGCATCTTCTAAGTTACGCTCATTGTAGCCTCGTTCCAATGTGAGGAAATCCAGACGATAAGGGTCTTTCAGAACATTCATTGCAAGCTGACTTTGTTGTACTGGCAATTGGATCGAAAAGTTTGTTGTAGCATGACCATACTTGCTATAATCATCAGCCTCGATAATATCTTCCAATTCACGTTTGCTGAGTCCTTCATCGATAATACGTTTAATGTAATAGAATGCTTCTTTGATGGATTCGCACTTAGATGTAATGACCAAGTGATGTTTCCACGGCACGATTCCGAATATAGGCAGCATACCATTGTTTTCTAAAATATCAGATATTTTATCGTTCGATATGATTTCTGCACCTAATATGTGCAATTTTATATGGTTCTGATTTTCAGACTATTGTAATTTTGCACCTAATTGGTGCAAAATTTGTTTGTGCTCATCATCTGTCATATAAAACTCATACCATTCCTTCATGTAATAAAGGTTCCGCACAGAGAATCCTCGTACATCAGGGAAGGTAGTTTTAAAGTCAAGACAGAGTTGGTTTACCACTCCTGCACCCCATCTTGACTTTGCTTTTTTCTGTACGATATCACGTCCAAATAGCCAGTAAACTCTAACGCCCCGTAATTGGCTTGTAAAGCTACACGGTTACGAATGTTCTGATAGCGATTTTTATCTCTTTCAGCCATTCGATATAGTCATTGTCTCCATGAAAAATCTTGGAGGTGACGAAATATGGTTTGTTCTTATCTGCAATTTTATTGACTTGCTCTAATTTATATTATTTTGCGGTATATATTATAACCACTCCCAATATAATAGCTAATACAAAGTTTATAGCCAAGCTATAATTCAGTCTTGACTCAACCTTATTCAAAGAATTCCTGAAAGAGTCTGTAGCTTCAGAAAGTTTTTGAGATGCAGAATTGGCAGAGTCAATTACAGACTTGCGGTCTTTCTCAAAAGCAGCAACCTTCTGATTGTAATCAGTCCCAATGGCAGCAACAAGTTCTTTGACTTTTGTAGTCAAGTTTCTCAGTTGAGTCACATATTCGGATGTTGAATTGTGTAATCCATCATACGAATTTATTGTTCTTTCTACTTGTTTTCGAGCTGAGTCGATATTTTTAAGACCTTGCTCCAACTCCTTCAGGGAGTCATTGATTCTTTGGTCAATCATATTTCTGTATATTTATTTTTGATGTTACTAAATGCTTTTACATGTTCTTCCAATTGGATTGCCAACTGGATTTTGTTTATGTATTCTTTATCTTTTAGAGCAGCATGCTTGATAAGAAGTTGCGTAAACTCATCTATCAGGGCTGACTTACCTTCATCCATATACTGTTCATACACAGCTTTATAATCATTGTAGAGTTCATCTTCCAGCATTTCGTTTGCCTCTTGTCCAAGATATAGGATGCAGAATACATTGATAAGGTTTAATACAGGATTCATTTCCGCAATGGCACGACGTATCAATCGAACAGCACCTTGAAGATGTTTTATATTATCCATTTGCGAGTCGTTGTTTACGATTTCTGCATCCACGACTCTCATATACTTTCTCACAAGTTCAAAACTTGTAATCTTATCTTCTGAATAAATATCGTGGCTTGTGTCATCTTTCAATGAGAAAGGCACATCCTGTTGTAAGTTGGAATCGTATGTAACAAATCCCTCACGCGCATATTTAGAATTAAAGTAATAATAAATGAAGTCTTTTAGCTCCTCATTTGTTTCCTTCCAATCCTTTTTTGAGCTAATGGCCATATTGCAGAACTGCTCCATATCAAGGATTCCTCGTGCTCGCTTATCGGCAATACTCTTATAAATAAAAGAAGTAAGGTGCTTCAAGCAAGCCATGATTACTCCTTCGTTATTGGCAAGTGCTTTTACCTCGGTCATCATGCTTTCTACCTTTTCAGCAGAATAATACTTGCGATAGTACAGCCTGAGATGTTCGTAATATTCTGATTCGTCTTGGCAGATAGTCGTGATACGGAACGTTCGTTTTGAATAATCTTCTGTGAAATCATCAATTAGGCCTACAACGCACATTCTATAAATAGCCTTCTGTATGGCATCCTTATAAACAGCAGAACCATAATCACGGATATAGCTATATCCACGACTATTTTTTAAATTTTTGGCATTATATGTATTGAATACAGGCATATTTTTTGCAGAAAGATACTTATTATATTCATCAAGGACTTTCTCGTCTTCTTCGTATGATATATAATAAGTTAATATTTGTCCCTTTTCATATCGCTTTATAAACTTGACAATGCCTTGTGAATTTACAATACACGGCTTGTCTATGTCATAAAACTCCTCATTACTAATCTTTACTTGTAGGTTATTCATAAGTAGTTCCATGACAAACAATTCAAACTCTTCACCAAGAAAGTTGCTATCATAGAAGAATTTGTTATTCGTGTAATCTGCAGAAAAATCGGCGCAGGGGGATTTTTCCGTGGATGTCCCTGCACTCGCCTAACTAAAATATAGTGAAACAGCGTTGCTGATGTCGGGAAACTATGTTACCTTTGCAGCATGGCAAAGAAACTATCGACATTCGACTACTCAACATTAGTCCGTTACATGCTGCCCGATGGCATCCTTGATTACTTCGAGATCACTAAGATCGACGAAGAAGTTACTAACGAGAAGGACGAAACAGGCACCGTCATCCGTATTCTTCACATCTACCTTGACGAGCGCGACCTGCGTGACAAGGTCTGGCATGACCTTCAGCCCAACGGTTTCACGGAGCCTCGCTTGTTCAATGACTTCCCACAACGCGAGCATAAAGTTCTGCTGCATGTCCGTCGCCGTCGTTGGTTGGACGGAGACGGTCACAACGTCGTCCTTGAAACCCTGCCTCTTGTGGCAGAGGGAACCTGCTACTCTGTAGAGTTTGCGGATTTCTTAAAAAAAATGGTTGGATGCCTTCCCAGTGACGGCCCAATGCGTGGGGCGCTTCTTCCGGACTGACGGGAAGTACCTCGGGCGTGCCTACAAGGAGCATCTGAGTGGCTTTACGGACTGGGACCAGAAGGAGCATGCCGGTGAGTGGGTGCTTCAAGAGAAGAACATGGGCGAGCGACTGTGCATAGACGAGACGATGCTTCACCATGACCTGATCACGTTCCTCTCCAACAGGGACGGACACTGCAAGAAGGGAACACTCATAGCTGCAGTCAAGGGCACGACCGTTGCTGACGTGACGAAGCATTTTGACGAGATACAAGAAGAGAGCCGAAATAAAGTCAAGGAGGTGTCGATGGACTTCTCCGACAGCATGATGGGCATTGTCAAGAAGTCCTTCCCACAGGCAGAGATAGTTATAGACCATTTCCATTCTGAATTTTCAATTAATTTGTAGCGATAATCTTCTAAGACTCGTTTTTCTTTGGCCTTCCTCTTTTTCTACCTACCTTTTTCGACTTGTATCCCGGTTCACACCCGGCTGGGATGTCAAGCCCAAAAGCCTTCGCAATCTCTACCTGCTTCCCGACAAAAGGTGTTATCTTGGTGGTATGCCCCTGTCGCTCGATACATCTTATGTTCCTCATCTCGTCAAGCATGTCCAGTGAAGAGGCGAACATGCTGTGAAGGCCTGTCGTCTTCCAGATGTGTCTAATATATGATCCTATGACTAATCCGACGAACAAGATGAACAGCCTGCCGGTCTTACCGTCCTCGCTCCAATTTCTTTGTCTGTCAGAGCACATCTCCGTCTTCATCTGCTGGAAGTACTTTTCCTGCTCGTCTCTCAATTTGTAGTGAGCCAGAGCTTGTGGCGCTGTCAAATCCAGCCCGAGCGTTACAATGGCGACAAACCCTAAAAGTCTGAGTGAGTCGTTGTACTTCTTCTCGTTCTTCTCAAACGACACGACATGCCTTTTCTTGTCCAGTTTTACGTCAAACATGCAGAAGTCCCTTTTGAGTGTCTCATCGTCAGGGGCTTCCTCTTTGCCATCAATCATCTGCTGAAGACTGCTTCTCTGCCCTTCGACTTTCATGTCTATGTTGATTTGCCCCTCGCTTCTCCACGAGGGATTGAAGAACAGATTCAGGCGCATCTTGCTTGCTGTCTTTTCGGACTTGCCCTTTCCATGTACCTTGTAGTCAATGTCGTACTGTTTGTAATACAGCTTGCTGTCAAGGTCTATCTCCATTCCGTCCGGACGGACATTGAAGTCTCCAAGGCTGTCTATTTTGTCGCTGATAAACTTGTGGCCGGTCTTCATACACATTATAGCGGGCTGGTCATGAAGAATGTTGTCCTCAAGGATTTGCACTGTCCCATAGCCCCTGTCCGTTATCATTACGTAATTCGTAAAACCGGCACAGCGCAGGTCAGACTGGATGACACCCATAGTGCGTGAGTCAGGGATGTTACCGGGAAACGACCTGTAATAGATGGGCATGTGGTTGCTGAGAGTATAGACTACAACTTCATTCGTCTGCGCCAAGGCAATGTTCTCCTTGTTGTGCCCCCAGCGTATGTCGGCCAGACTGCTCCCGTAAGCCGACCTGCTTGTGGAGTCAACAGCACAGAGCTCCATCTTTCCAATTCTTTCTGAACGAAGGCGCAACAAGGCCTGGCGGTCTTTCTCAGTGATTGACTGCGTAAGACGGGTGATGTCTCCCGGAGACATTTCGCGCGCGGACGGAGTCTTGGTGTATCTCTGCCAGCGAGCGAGCCTGCTGTAAGAATAGCTGGAAATATAGGGGAACATGGCAAGCGTCATGATGTCATCCACTTTCTCCTTGTTTCCCTCGAACACTTTCTCCAGATCCTCGCGTATCTTAGTCTTCTCCGCAACTCTTTCCATAAGCCACACGTCGCCATACAGACGGTTCTGCGCATCTCCATTGTAGGTGGGTCTCCCTGCTTTCCTCGTACTTGGCAAAGAGTCCAGTTCACTCAAATCCCATTCCTGTGGGAATAACAATTTCTTTCGCTCAGCAGGCGACATGTAGAGGTACACCTTGCCCGGAATGAACTTCAGGCTTTCGGTCACTGTGCCTAAATGAATGCTTTTGTTCATGCGCTTACCGGTTGCCTCGTTCGTCACACGTGGACGTAGTGTAGCATATCTATATCCGTTATTGATGTGAAGCGTCACCTTGTGAGCAGTCTCATCGCTTATAGGTCTTGCCATTATACTATATCATTGATTACCGCTACAAATGTAACAATAATAAGTGAAATGGCAAAACATAACAAACTAAATATTTACTGATTTATAGATAATTAGCTTTAGAGTGGGTATTATCGCTACAAATTAATCGAAAATTCAGATTTCCATGTCATCCAGCTTTATACGACCAGGGGACTTGATGCGATGCGCATGAAGCTCAAGCGCACCAACACGACCGAGGTCAAGAGAGAGGAGCGGGAGTTCAGAAAGCAGCAAGAGAAGCGGGCCAAGGCAAGGGACAGGTACGCCGAGACCCATGAGGTCAAGAAGAGCAAGAACGGCAAACGCCTCGGCAGGCCGCGCAAGCGGAAGAATGAAAAGTTTGAGCCGAAGAAACTCAGCAATGGAGAGACCAAAGCCGACTTGCTGACGCACGTAAGATACCCGCTGACGAAAAACCACAATGACTGGACTGACTTCCAGAAGGAGGAAATGCGCCTGCTCTTTGAGATTGAGCCAAAGATGAAGGCTGCATACGGTCTGCTCTGCGCCCTGCGCAACATCTTCAGCAAGAAAAAGGACAGGAAGAGTGCAAAGAAAGCGCTCCATAAGTGGTACAAGAATGTCGGAAGAACCCGCATTCGGGAAATCATATCAGTACGTGACACCATCAAGGCCAAAGAGGAGTATGTGCTAAACTTCTTCAACAACAGGTCAACGAATGCGCCAGCCGAGTCGCTCAACTCAAAGATTAAGGGACTGCGTGCTCAGGTGCATGGGGTCAGTGACCTTCCCTTCTTCATGTTCCGCTGTTTCACGATATTTGGTTAGGCGAGTGCAGGGGGCATCCACGGAAAAATCCCCCTGCGCCGAAAAATCTTGCCATTTATCAGTCCTTACATTTTTTACCCAAAATTTCTTCGGAGAATACATAATTGTAGCTAATGCCATCTTCTTGTCACGCCCAGCACGTCCAGCCTCCTGCACAAAAGACTCCAAGGAACCTGGGTAGTTCAAGTGGAATGTCATTCGCACATTAGACTTGTCGATACCCATACCAAAAGCCTTTGTCGCAACCATTATGTTAGTCCTACCTTTAAGAAAAGAATCTTGGCAGGCTGTATCATCACCACCTTTATATGTTGAAATGCTTCTTAACCCATGATTACGAAGAGTGGTTTCTACAGTTGGAACGCAGTTATACACATTTGCTTTATATTCCCTATTAGCCCGCAAGCAGAATACTATACCTGCAGTATCAGTATAGGTGCGATTATACCAATCCGACTCCACGTCAACACTAAGGTCTGTATGATATATATGACTAACCTTGTCGGAGTCCATTAAATTCTCTCGCTCTATAAAACGTTTTTTGATAGTCTCAACTGCATCTTCGTTTTGTATTTCAACTATCTTTCGAGTAGCATCATCAATAACTTCCAACAAGGTGTTTTCCTTAAGACAATCAACATCCTTCGATTTTTGAATGTCTTTTGCGTCAACCTCATAAACATTATATTGAAGCTCTAGACGATTTGTGTTTTCATACCTAACAGTTGCATCATCCTCTAAAGAATATGCATTCGGACCAGACAACTCACGTTCTACATCAGCGAGGACATCGAATGATGCTGTTGCTGTTAGGCCAAACAGTGATATATGGTTATCTTCTCCTTCCACTTCTTTTGGAAGTACATAATTAAATAAGTTTCTGCCAAGATGAAGATATGCAAGACGGAAATCATGTCCCCACTCAGATACACAATGAACCTCGTCTATTACACCATAAGCGAAATAGACACCTGATTCTCGCATAGAACGCAAAACCTCTCGGAAGCGATAAATACTCAAACGTTCTGGAGACAAGAACATTATTTGAACTTGCGAACCCGTCAATGCAAGTTCACGTTTTCTGCCTTCCTCATAATTCTTTGTGATGTCACTATTGATGTATGATATACAGTCTATGCCAATATTTAACAACCCATCATATTGGTCTTTCATCAAACCTTTTAATGGATCCACAACAAGTGTCACAGATGGTTGCAACATGGCTGCAAGTTGATAAGTCAAAGACTTACCTCCACCCGTTGGGAGCAGACCTATAACACTCTTTAATTGGAGTGCCCTGTTTAATATAGGTAACTGTCCAGGTCTGAAATCTTCTTTCCTAAAGATGAGATTTAAGAAATACTTGAGTCTTGAGCAATTATCTTCAATCTTATGATATATTCCGTGACTATCTTTTTCTACAAATGGCTTATAGTTAATACGCTCAGTTGTATAAAGGATTCGGTCTTCATACACTCTTTCTGATGAGCGCACGATAAAATAGCAATCATTTAAAACCTTAAATTTAGAGAAAGCAACCTCTTTTGCATTGCAAATCTGATCAATCGACACATCAATAACAGCATCGTATTCTATTTCAGACAAAGCATCTTTTTGGGCACTCACAGATATTTTTGGCAATACCATATGATCATAATCTTTTGTCATGGCAATGAGATTATGATAAGTCTCCGAAAAATCCTCTATAGAAATCTTTGCAACGGAAGTATTATCCTCAATAATGAGAATTTTCCATTCCTGTTTGTTTGTATCAAGTCGTTCCGAGATGATTGCTTCAATAAATGTTTTCTGAATACGCGCAACGGCATTTAGATTCTTTGCTTTTTGTTCATCAGACATGATTGAAACGTAATTCAGAATTCTCTTGCTTGCCAATGTAGGACACCCTCGTGAAATCAGATTGCTCATTAATGCATAGACTGGACACAAATTCTTATGAGCAGTTATATCAAAAGGAGCTAATATTTCAAACGCACTCTCTTTAAGGGACGAATTTCCTATCGTGTCCGTAAAAGATGCAAAATACTGAATAGGCGCAAAATATTTGTATTCATGCAGAATCTCAGACGTTTGTGAAAGACTATAACTGAAACTATTAATCAAGCAACCATATGCTTTACGGTTAGAATGGTGACCGAAATTAGTCTCTCTAAATTTAGTAAAGATATGAATATGATTTTCTACGAAATAGTTGCGAAAATATAATAATCGCCTTTCGTTACGATTGGCTGGCCCAATACAAAGTACAATATGCTTTTGACCTGAAGAGGTTATCATTTTAGAAACGCCCTTCAAGCTCACTGTTTCAATATCAAGTATGTTAGAAAATATGTGGATAGCGGTTGGCTGTTCTACATTTATAGAAGTGATACAATTGCTATTGTCTCCATTGTCCGATGGTAGATACTTTGAGACTGCAATAACATCAGCATTATAATCTTCCAATGCTTTTTTTACATGTATGACAGCTCTATCTCTTGCAACATCAGAAGGCTCTTCAAGAACAACTTTTCGAAGTTTGTCAAGCATGCCATGCTGACGGAACTTCTCGATTACAGCCATTGTTCCTATACCCTGACCACATCCCCAATCGTAAATTTCAATGCCGCCAGTTAAATCTGAATAAGGAAACTCCTTTTCATCCAAAGCACGCATAAGCTTATGACGATGCATAGCTCCATATGCAGACATGTAAGCACAACACTGCTCTTCTGTTTCTAAGACTGCAGTGCCATGCTCCAACATACGTCCTTGACCATCCTTGTACTTCCATGGTTCTAATTTATACCGATTAGGTACGTACTTGTTAGAAATACGAATAATCTCATTGATTGTCAGATTGTCTATACTATGAATGTCGTCTATATAGCTCATTTTCCCGTAATTGTTTCACTCCAAGGATTTTCTTTGTGATATTTATAATTCATTGCCGCAGCCTGCTTGCTTGCATTTGCATAGCAATATTCGCAACCATGCACACAAGTATTATATTCACCAATATCCTTGCTTTTTATACAACCACAAAATGCTCTTTGGCCTTTGTCCTTGTTGTCTCCATGAAGTGCATACATTCCATTAGGAAGTATGATAGCACTATCTGGTAAAGGCTCAGAGTCTCCAAATAGGCTTTTTTGTGGCATGGGATAGAATTTGACTTTTAGATAATCCATTAATTTTTTGTCATCATAGGCTAACTTAATGATAAGTTCATCGTCAACACAATGATTCTTTTTAACTCCAAACTCTGTCAGGTCTATTTTCTCTCCACATGTTGCCAGTTCATATCCCCATTTTTGATTAAGCACAGATAATCGACGAGCGAACTCTCGCATTTGATCTTCTTGCCAATCTGTATAATTTATATTGGCTTTTTGAAGATTGGCTTGTACCTTGCGATAGGAAAGTATATCAGCAAAACTAAACACAAGTTTCTCTGTATATCCCTGTAACTGGTTACCGATATTTTCAACTTTATCAAGCAACTTACCGATATTAATGTTATCGGTGAGAACTAAAGGGTCAAAACGCCAAATCACATGCCCCTTACCAAGAGCATTGGTAAGTTGTTTGAATGTTTCTATACGTTGTTTTAGAGGAGGAACATTCTTTTCCAACCCTTCTTCCTCATAATCATTCAATGAGTATTGGATATAGCATCCTATTTCACGTTGTTTCAGGATAGGCAGATAACGCAACAAAGGCTTGGGATTCTTCGACCAAAACACAATAAACCGTGTGTCCTTGTAAGACACATAACTTTTCACCCCATTAAAAGGGTTTGTCCATGCAGAATAGCCAGCTTTAGCAAGACGGTAAAAGAACCAATCTGCATAGAAAGCAGGTATGTCCGTGCTTCTACTTGCAGAAACAAGAATAGGAACTTGCATATCTACAAGTTCCCCATTCTCACGTGGAAGTTTTTGTTTAGCCCATGTTGCCATAAATTCTATCTGTATATTTTACTTAAGATATATTCTTTTAGATTTTTTTGTGGAGCATATGATATATGTTCCACCATTTCTGCGACTTGGTTAACCTGTCCTGTAATTTGATCTACAATTAACATAGGAACAAAACCTGCATTGTCATAATATGACTTTATCATACTCAAAGCATAGTTCGCAACAATATCTCTTGACTCATCTGATGAATGTTGGTTAGACGCAAGCATAGGAACAAGCTCTCTGGCAAAGACATCTGTGATGTCTGGAATTGCCCGTCCTTCAGCAAGTTTCAAGTCTTCTGTAATATTGAATGGATTGTATGAGACTTTCTTTGGGTGTACTTTAAGAGGATTGGAAGGCTTCTTGCAGTTTTTACCAGAAAGTTTCTCTATAGCCTTGGTCACTGTATGTATATTGCTTTCCATCTTTTTCAATTTATTACCTGCTTCGTTGTCATCAAGCTCCAAATTGAATATAACCTGTAAAACATCAGACCAATTATCAGCTAAATCCCGAACAACGTTTCGTCTGTGAGAATCATCAGATATGCTTAATTTAACCAAAACATAATGAGAGGCAATATTATTATCGGTTATATCAGAAACTTTACCATAAGCGTATTCTTCCTCATAATAGTAGCCAAATACACCTGCGTATGAGAATAGCATACTTTTCATTTTCTCGTTTCTGCCTCCAACTAAACGGTCTGATTTCAAAAAGATATAACTAATGTCGGAAAGAATAGCAATTATCGACTTCAGTTCATCTTTAGAGAACAAAGCTGTTGATTGGCTTGTTCTTTGGTATTCCAAATCAACATTTCTATCATACATATGTAGAATGCATTTTTGAATTATGCCATTCTGCCAAATTATGGAAAAGCCATAATCTGACAAATCTATCTCTTGCCATCCAAAAGGTGTTTGCGCAGAGACACAATATCCCTTAAGCAAAATCTCGGTATTTGAGAATTTTACTACACGCATTGGTTTGGGGGCAAACTGTGGTTGTCCTGTATCTCCATTTGTTGCAGTCAAGATATACCCATCTCCAGGTGTAAGCTGATACCCAGAACATCCATTGATGTTCTTTTTGATTTTTATATATCTCGGACAGACTTGTAATCCTCTTACAGGTTGACCATTTTCATAACGCTGATGACAGGTAGAATCAAATTCGAAATTAGACAAGAACGATTCTTCACGCCTTTGTTGCTCTTCTTGCTTACGACGCTCTTCCAATCGTCGTTGTTCTTCTGCACGACGCTTTTCTTCTTCTTGAAGACGCAATTGTTCTTGTCGTGCTTTCTCTTTCTTTTTATTGTTTAAAAAATCGAATATTCCCATATCAAAAAGTTAGTCCATCAGTAGCCTAAAGGACATATTAGTTAAACGAAAAGCGTGGCACTGCTATAGCCACGTCTTAAAGTGCAGGCCCTAAGAAAACCTTAATCAACAGATAGTAAAGCAGCCCACGCTATAACGTGGGAACTGCCATGCCTATTCTTGTTGATTTTGTGTTTCAGTTTCTCAGGCTTTGCACTTACAAGAGTAGCATAACGCTCCTAATAATTCTTAATGTCTGGAAAAGGTTGTACCCAATCCAATAGCAAAATTACAGAAAATATCTGTAAGAAAATTTAATTTTCCCCTTGGTCTTGCGTTAATTTTTCTTTGTATCATTTTTATTCTCTGTTGACTTACATCATTGAAATCAGTACCATTTGGTATGTATTGCCTTATGAGGCCATTGGTGTTTTCGATGCCACCTTTTGATAGGCAAAGTTACGAAAAATTTTCTATATACTAGCAGTGGAAAATGATTATTTTGTGATAATGATGTTATTCTATTTCTAACGAACCTATGAGCCAAGCATGAATAGCCATTATAGCAAAAAAGTGCTATTGATTATCAGACAGTTATTAGGGGCTCTATCTTGCTTTTGTCGCTGTCGCATGAAATCATGGTAAGGCAGCACATGATAAGCAAGACAATACGAACTGTAGTTGCTTTCATAGTCATATATTTTAATTTGTGGTTATTAGAACAATATGAATAGGTTTTCCTATACTATTTCTTCGTTAGATGTTAGCAAGACGATTCCCTGATCCTGCGATTGTTCTCATAAGGTTGATAGGTATATTTACGAAAAAAGCGTGGGATTCTTACCGTCACCCGTCCCACGCATAGAGACCTTTGCATTGCCCAATCAAGTTGAACGAGCAACGCAGAAACCCACGCCTGTATGTATATCGCACCTTTGGTATACCTTATATAATAAGGTATATCTTTGCCTGGTGAATACACACCCATGAACATCTACTGTTGCCATGCTCTTTGACTGATTAGAAGGTTGCAGAATTTCTATGCGTCAAGAACAAAGCGTTAAGTAAACGCCTAATCCATAAATCAATCCCCACTGTCAAGTCGCGGATGTGGTTCTCGATTGCAAATATACGAAGTTTTTTCAAAAAGGAACAATTTTAGACTGTTTCATTTTGCTTCATTTTTGAAATAGGATGTTTTTCTTGGCATTACAGCATGCATTTACGTTCTCAAACACAGCGTACGCAATAAAAAGACGACCGTACTACGACCGATATAAGGGCTAATATTTTTTAATCGTTACATCGGTTGTCTTGCCATCTCTTTGATTATCAATGCACATAACAGGTGTGTATTTATTTAAACGTCAGAAGACGACCGAGTTACGCCCCCCAAGAAGACCGTTTTCGACTATTCTAACGCCATTTACGACCGAATTTAGATTATGGACATTAACTTACATCGCCGAGACTTCTTAAGCCCTTTTGATTCTAAGAACATAATTAGATGATTAGCGAGAAACGGTTGGTCAGAACGCAGCTGCTAATACGTTACTAATTAAGAATATAACTGGATGATGCGGGGAGGACTATCTGTAGAGGCCCTTCTCGGTGATGAATGCGGCTACGGCAGGTGGCACGAGGGCATCGACGGGTAGGCCTTCGGCTATTCGGCGGCGTATCAGTGTGCTGCTGATGTCGATGAGCCGGGTGTTGAGGAGGCGGACGTTGGCGGGTAGGGTAGCGGGGTCGATGACCTCACCGGACCGTGGATAGACTACGATGTCGTAGTTGGCGAGAATTTCGTCGGCGTTGGCCCACCTGTCGAATGCTGCCCAGTTGTCGCCACCGATGAGCAGGGTGAAGGTGCAGTGGGGATAGACTTTACGGAGGTGTCTCAGCGTTACGTACATGAAAGACGGTCTGGGCAGATGGAACTCCACGTCGGACACCCTCATTCCGGGGATGTCGGCGACGGCCTTGCGCACCATCTCCAGTCGCAACGAGTCGTCGAGGAGGGCGTCGTTCTTCTTGAACGGATTCTGCGGTGAGACAACAAACCACACCTCGTCGAGTCCGGCCTGACGGAGGAACGCTTTGGCCAGTGCCACATGACCGTTGTGGAGGGGATTGAACGTGCCGCCGAAGATTCCTATGCGCAGCCCGCTGTCCGTGGCATCGGGTGTGAAATAGTCAAGATTTTTGATAGTTTTGGTTCCCATTGCTGTCCTTTTTTGTAAGTCGTTGATTATCAAGCGGATAATGAAGTATATCAAACTGCATTGCAAAACGGTCCATTTCGCATTGCGAAACGGTCTGTTTTGCGATGCGAAACGGACCGTTTTAGAATGCGAAACGGACCGTTTCGCAAAATGGCCTTGTACGGAGCTTATAGTTGTAAGAATTTTTTAACCAACTCGTAAGTCTCTTCCTCAGCCTTTTCGAGGTCGTCGTTGACGACCACATGGTCGAATTTCGGTGCGAACGTCATCTCGTAGCTTGCCTTGGCGAGTCGGTTGCGGATGGCCTCCTCGCTGTCGGTGCCGCGCCCGATGAGTCGCTGGCGCAGTTCGTCGACCGATGGTGCCTGAACGAAGATGCTCATGGCGCGGTCGCCGTAGAACTTCTTTATGTTGCAGCCGCCTTTGACGTCGACATCGAATACGACATTCTCGCCCTTTGCCGTCTGGTGTTCCACCTGTGACTTCAGGGTGCCGTAGAAGCGTCCGGCATAGACCTCCTCATACTCGAGGAATTCATCCTTGTCGATACGGTCTCTGAACTCGTCCTCCGAGAGGAAGAGATATTCCACTCCGTTCTTCTCGGTGCCCCGTGGCGCGCGCGTTGTGGCACTGATGGAGAAGGCCAGCCGGAGTTCGGGATGCTCCCTCATGAGCCACTGAACGATGGTGCTCTTGCCAGAGCCCGATGGTGCTGAGAATATTATCAGTTTTCCTGTTGTTTCCATTTTTAATCTTTTTGTCGGTCGTTGATAGTCTGTTTTTCCTTCTGCCAGGAGGAGTCATCACCGTGGCGACGGCCGCCGGAGACCAGAAAACCGTCGCCCGCTGACTGCGTTTATAGCGCGTTGAGCACCTGCTCCTTTATCTGCTCGAGCTCGTCCTTCATCTTCACGACGATGTTCTGCATCTCGGCGTTGTTGCTCTTCGATCCGGTTGTGTTTATCTCGCGTCCCATCTCCTGGGCTATGAATCCGAGCTTCTTGCCGATGCCGTGGCCCGTTTCCTTCATTGTCTCGCGGAAGTACTTCAGGTGGTTGGTCAGCCGCTGCTTCTCCTCGCTGATGTCGAGTTTCTCGATGTAGTAGATGAGCTCCTGCTCGAGGCGGTTCTTGTCGTACTCCACACCTGGGATCTGCTCCAGCCCCTTGACTATCTGCTCCCTGATTTTCGGCACGCGCTCCTTCTCGTAGGGCTCGATGCTGTGGAGCAGCCGCTCGATGTTGTCGACCTTCTCGTTGAATTTCTTCTCTAAGGCAGCACCTTCCTGGGTCCGGAACTCTATGAGATGCTGTATTGCCTCGTCGATAGCAGCCTTGGCGGCCTCCCACTCCTCGTCGTCGAGTTCCTCGACATCGGTCTTCGTTGTCACGTCGGGCAGACGCAGCAGTGTGCTGAACCAGTCGGCGGGCTCGGGGATTCCGGTCTTTGCGGCGATGTCCTTTATCTGGCGGTAGTAGTCCTCCACGAGGGCCGCGTTGATGGGTGTGGCGTCGACAGCCGTATCCTTTTCTATCCAGATAGCGAAGTCGACTTTACCCCGGATGACGGTCTTGGCGATGGTGCGGCGAATCTCCATCTCTTTCTCACGATAGAGCGGAGCAATGCGTGTCGACAGGTCGAGGGCCTTGCTGTTCAGCGATTTGATTTCAACATTGATTTTCTTTTCCTTGTAGGTTACGACAGCCTTGCCGTAGCCGGTCATAGACAATACCATAGTTGTTATAGCGTTAAATTTCTGCAAAAGTACGAAAAAACGGGGAAAAAGCAGTAAATTTGCAATCTTATTTAGAACATATTAAATTATGTCTTGCATTTTAAATATCGAAACGAGCACTTCGGTGTGCTCTGTAGCCATAATCAATGATGCTGAGTGCATCTTCAACAAGGAAGACCACAGCGGTCCCAACCATGCCGTGAAGCTTGGTGTGTACGTCGACGAGGCCCTGTCGTATATCGACAACCACGCCATTCCCCTCGACTATGTAGCCGTTAGCGGTGGCCCGGGGTCGTATACGGGTCTGCGTATCGGTGTGTCGATGGCCAAGGGTATATGCTACGGCCGTGGCGTGAAGCTCATCAGCGTGCCCACGCTCGAGCTGCTTGCCGTGCCGGTGCTGCTCCATCACGAGGAGATTGAGGACAACGCCCTCATCGTGCCGATGCTCGACGCCCGCCGCATGGAGGTCTACGCCGAGGTCTTCGACCGTGGGCTGAAGCCCGTGCGCGACATCCATTCCGACATTGTCGACGCCGACACCTACCGCGAGTACCTCGACCGTGGTCCGGTCTACTTCTTCGGCAACGGCGCGGCGAAGTGCATGGATGTCATTGCCCACCCCAACGCTCACCTCATCGACGGTATCGAGCCGCTGGCCAAGAACATGTATCCGTTGGCGGCGAAGCGTATCGCGGAGGAGAAATTTGAGGATGTGGCCTACTACGTGCCCTTCTATCTGAAGGATTTCGTAGCCAAGAAGCCCAAGCCGCTCCTCTGACGGCTGCTCCGCGGGCTTCCGCGATGCTACAAACGACAACATACAGAAAGAACAAACGATAATAATGAACATACAAGGATTAGACTACAACACCCAGCGCGAGAAGCTCGTCCTTCCCGAATATGGGCGCGAGATACAGAATATGGTCGACTACTGCATGACCATTCCCGACCGGCAACAGCGGCAGAAGTGCGCCGAGTCGATAGTGGCCGTTATGGATCGCATGACGGCCAAGAACCGATCGAACATCGACCACGAGCAGAAGCTCTGGGACCACCTTGCCATCATGTCGGGCTTCAAGCTCGATATCGACTATCCCGTCGACGTCAGCAACGCCCGGCAGATACTCCAGAAGCCGCAGCCGATGAGCTACCCGATGTCGAAAATCCCTATCCGCCACTACGGAAAGATTCTCTTTGAGCTCTTCGACAAGCTGAAAACTATGGAGCCCGGCAAGGAGCGCGACGACCTCGTGGGCTACACCGCCAACCAGATGAAGCGCGACCTGCTGATGTGGAGCCACGGCAGCAGCGACGACGAGAAGGTGGCCGACGACCTGTACCGTTTCACCGACGGGAAGATACGCCTCGATCTGAGCACCTTCAAGTTTGAGCGCATCAACATGAAGGACTTGAAGGAGAACAAAAAGAAAAAGAAATAACAAGGGCCTATGGAATCATTCATCATTGAGGGCGGACACCGTCTGCAGGGCACCATAACGCCGCAGGGCGCCAAAAACGAGGCCTTGGAGGTGATATGCGCCACGTTGCTCACCGACGAGGAGGTGGTAATACACAATATCCCGAATATCCTCGACGTCAACAACCTCATAAATCTCCTCAAGGAAATCGGCGTAAAGGTCAATAAACTCGGCGCTAACGACTATTCGTTCCAGGCCGACAACCTGCGCCTCGACTATCTCAGCAGTGTCGAATTCATCCAGAAGTGCGCGGCTCTCAGGGGCAGCGTGCTGATGATTGGTCCTCTGCTCGGACGCTTCCATAAGGCTACGGTGTCGAAACCGGGTGGCGACAAGATTGGCCGCCGGCGCCTCGACACCCATTTCCTCGGCTTCCACCACCTCGGTGCGAAATTCGTCCACAACGAGGAACGCGATGTCTACGAGATTCGGGCCGATGAGCTGAAGGGCTCGTACATGCTCCTCGATGAGGCCTCGGTGACGGGAACGGCCAATATCATCATGGCCGCCGTGATGGCCAAGGGCACTACCACAATATATAATGCGGCCTGTGAGCCCTACATCCAGCAGCTATGCCATCTGCTCAACGCCATGGGCGCGAGGATATCGGGCATCGCCAGCAACCTCCTCACCATTGAGGGCGTGGAGGGTCTGCACGGTGCCGACCACACTATCCTCCCCGATATGATCGAGGTGGGATCGTTCATCGGCATGGGAGCAATGGTCGGCGACGGCATCATCATCCGAGACGCGTCGGTGAAGAACCTCGGCATCATTCCCGATGCCTTCCGCCGGCTTGGCGTGAAAATCGAAATCGACGGCGACGATGTTATCGTTCCCAAGCAGAAACACTACGAGATAGACTCCTTTATCGACGGAACGTTCATGACAATCAGCGATGCGCCGTGGCCGGGACTGACTCCCGACCTCATCAGCGTGCTCCTCGTCGTGGCCACACAGGCCCGTGGCAGCGTCCTCTTCCATCAGAAGATGTTTGAGAGCCGCCTCTTCTTCGTCGACAAACTCATCGATATGGGAGCCCAGATAATCCTCTGCGACCCCCACCGCGCCGTCGTCGTGGGCCACGACCATAAGCGCAAGCTGCGCGCCCAGCGCATGACGAGCCCCGATATCCGTGCGGGTATAGCTCTGCTCATTGCCGCCATGAGTGCCAAGGGTACGAGTCGCATCGACAATATCGCCCAGATTGACCGCGGATACGAGAATATCGAGAACCGACTCAACGCCTTGGGAGCCAACATCATAAGGATTTGACGATGGAGTGGGGCGGTGATCGCAGATTGGCTCCGGCCGCTCCCGAAGGCGAAAACAGTCTGACAACGACAGAAAAATAATCTGAAATAAGGATAAAACGATAAGGATATATGACCGAACAGAACAGCGACAGCACGACAAACGGTGGCATGACGGCTCCGAAAGCTGCCGGCGCCACAATCGATGCTTTCCGTATTGGCCGCATTGGTAAGCCCCACGGCGTGCGCGGTGAGGTGTCGATGCAGTTCAGCGACGATGTCTTCGACCGCACCGATGCCGACTACGTATTCCTGAAAGTCGACGGTCTGCTTGTGCCATTCTTCATTGAGGAGTACCGTTTCCGCAGCGACGAGACCGTGCTGATGAAGTTCTGCGACATCGACGACGCCGACCATGCCCGCGAACTCACTGGCTGTGAGGTGTTTTTCCCGCGCGACTACTCCGCCGACGGTGCCGACGAGCGTGTCACCTGGGCCGAGATTATTGGCTACAGCGTTGTCGCCGACGACGGTCGGAGGGTCGGGACAATAAAGGCTGTCGACGATTCCACGATAAATATCCTTCTCGATGTTGTCGGCGACGATGGCTCCGAACATCTCATTCCGGCCGTCGACGACCTCATAAAGGATGTCGACAAGGGTAAGAAGGAGATAGTTATGACCATCCCCGATGGTCTGCTAAATCTTTGATTCCCAGTCGGCTGTCGTTATCTGGTGACTGGAACGGACTGTGGTAGTGCTGTAGCGACAAAACAAAGACAAAACTCCGGAGCGGCGCAAAGACTTCGATCAGCGTGCTCCACATATTATAATAATGAAGACAACGAACAATATCAATTCCATGTCGTCGTCGGTCAGCGGTGCTAAAGCTGTCCGCCGGCGGCAGATATGCATCCTCGGGTCGACGGGAAGCATTGGCACTCAGGGCCTTGATGTTATCTCGCAGCACCCCGACCTCTATGAGGCCTATGCCCTTACGGCCAACAACCATTGGGAGATGCTTGCCGAGCAGGCCCATAAGTTCCACCCCGCGGCAGTGGTCATAGCCAACGAAGCCCACTACGATGAGCTTCGCGAAGCCCTTGCCGACATGCCCGACGTGAAGGTTTATGCAGGCAGCCGCGCACTCGACGAGATCGTTGAGGCCGGCCCTATCGACATGGTGCTCACGGCAATGGTGGGATTCGCCGGACTGTCGCCGACCATCCACGCCATCAAAGCCCATAAGACCATCTGTCTGGCCAATAAGGAAACGCTGGTTGTTGCGGGCGAACTCATCTGCCGGTTGGCTCTGGAGAACCACGCTCCAATCCTGCCCGTCGACTCGGAGCATTCGGCTATATTCCAGAGTCTTGTCGGCGAGGACGACAACGAGATCGAGAAGATTCTCCTCACCTGCTCCGGCGGACCCTTCCGGACGTTCACCCACGAGCAGCTGCGGCACGTCACGGCCGCCGATGCCCTCAAGCATCCGACGTGGGAGATGGGTGCCAAAATTACCATCGACTCGGCATCGCTGATGAACAAAGGCTTTGAGGTCATGGAGGCCAAATGGCTCTTTGGTGTTCCGGCCGAGAAAATACAGGTCCTTATCCACCCGCAGAGCATCCTGCACAGTGCCGTGCAGTTTGCCGACGGGGCCGTGAAAGGCCAGCTCGGGGTGCCCGATATGCGGCTGCCAATACAGTATGCCTTCTCGTTCCCTAAGCGTCTGCACCTCAATGGCGACCGTCTCGACCTCTTCAAGCAGCCGTTGGAATTCTTTGAGCCCGACGTCGATAAGTTCAAGTGCCTCGCCATGGCTTACGAGGCCATACGCCGTGGCGGCAACATGCCGTGCATCGTCAACGCGGCCAACGAGATTGTCAACGCCGCCTTCCGCCAGGGTAAGTGCTCGTTCCTCGACATGGGCGACATTATAGAGAAAACAATGCAGCGCGCAACGTTCGATGCCAATCCCGACTACGACGTCTACGTAAGTACAGATGCCGAGGCCAGGGCCATAGCACGCGAACTGCTGTAGCGCTAACGACATACGGGGACCGCAGTCTCCAGTTACGCTATCAATATATTTCTAAATTAATAAAAGCAAAAAACGGAACCTCCGCACTACCACAGGGTGCCTTACGGGGCACTCAGAGGGAGGAAACGACGGAGGCGTTAAGTTATGGAAACATTTCTGATAAGATTAGTACAGTTCTTCATGTCCATCTCGCTGCTTGTTCTGCTCCACGAAGGCGGTCACGTGTTCTTCGCGAAGCTCTTCGGCGTGAGGGTGGAGAAGTTCTTCGTGTTCTTTGATGTTAAGATTGGGAAGTGGGCCGGAAAGCTATTCGCCTGGAAGCCAAAGAATTCGGATACTGAATACGGTATGGGATGGCTGCCGCTCGGCGGCTACTGTAAGATTGCCGGAATGATCGACGAGAGTATGGACACCGAGCAGATGAAACAGCCGCCACAGCCGTGGGAATTCCGCACGAAACCGGCATGGCAGCGGCTGCTGATAATGATTGGCGGTGTGACGGTGAATTTCATTCTTGCCCTGTTCATCTACTCCATGATTATGTTCCACTGGGGCAACACCTATTATCGTGTGGCCGATATGAGCATGGGTATGGAGTTCAACGCTCAGGCCAAGTCGATGGGATTCCGCGATCACGACATCATGATCGGCACAGACCGCGGCCCGTTCAAGGAGTTCATGAATGTCAACGGCGACTTCTTCCGGCAGATTGCCAAGGCTAAGCGTGTCGATGTCATGCGCAACGGTAAGAAGGTGAGTATCAAGATGCCCGGCGATTTGGACATGCTCGCGATGATAAAGAGCTATCCTATTTTTGCCGTCCCGTATATCCCAGCCACCGTCGACAGTGTCTTCGCTGGCTCGGCGGCTGCAAAGGCCGGCATTAAGAAGGGCGACCGCATAGTGGCTGTCAACGGAAAGGAGGTGGCCACATGGAGCGATTTCGACTATCATAAGACCGTCCTCGGCGACGAACTTAAAGCTGCCAAGACAAGTGCCGACTCGATGAAGATACGTAACGTGGTCCTCGTTGTGGCACGGCAGGGCAAGAGTGCCACCGACACTCTGCACATGACGCTCGCCCCCGACCTCACCGTTGGTGTCGCTCAGACGTCGTTGCGCAACTATTATAAGCCCGTTACCGAGACCTACGGATTCTTCGAGAGCTTCCCTGCCGGTGTGAAATATGGTTGGAATATCCTCCGCGGATATGTCAGCAACTTCCAGTATCTCTTCTCGTCCGACGGTGCCAAGAGTCTCGGCGGTTTCGGTTCGATAGGCAGTCTGTTCCCACCCTATTGGGACTGGCACGACTTCTGGATGATGACGGCGTTCCTCAGCATTATCCTCGCCTTCATGAACATCCTGCCGATTCCGGCACTCGACGGCGGTCACGTACTGTTCCTGCTCTACGAGATGATTACGCGCCGCAAGCCGAGCGAGAAGTTCATGATTTACGCCGAGTACGCGGGAATAACCATTCTCCTGCTGTTGCTCATCGTGGCCAATCTCAACGACATTCTCAGGTGGTTAGGCTACATGTAAAGAAACGAAAAATTATTAACACAACATTATCATTAAGTCCTCGCCCTGAGGCACCGGAGGCCGCTTGAAAGTCGTCGGATGCCCGGGGAAGGCAAACAAATTATGGCAAAGAAAATTACTGACATGGTCTCCTGGGTCGGCAAGGTCGACTGGGAACTGAAACATTTCCATGGCGACGAGCTGTCGACGACGAAGGGCTCGAGCTACAATGCCTACCTCATCCAAGATGAGAAAACGGTGCTCATCGATACCGTTTGGAAACCCTACGACGATGAGTTCGTAGCCAATTTAAAGAAGGTTATCGACCTGAAGAAGATCGACTATATAGTCATGAACCACAACGAAATCGACCACAGCGGTGCTCTTCCCGAGCTGCTGCGCGAGATTCCGGGCACTCCTATCTACTGTACGAAGAAGGGCGAGGCCATCCTTCGCGGTCACTATCATCAGGATTGGAACTACGTGAATGTCAAAACGGGCGACAAACTGAATATCGGTAAGTCGACACTCACATTCATTGAGGCTCCGATGCTGCACTGGCCCGACACGATGTTCACCTATATGGATACCGACGAGATTCTCTTCTCCAACGACGGCTTTGGCCAGCACTATGCTTCCGAGTCCCTTTACAACGATTGTGTCGACGAGCATGACGTGATGTATGAGGCCGAGAAGTACTGGACAAACATCATCAACCCCTATGCTATGATGGCTACGAGGAAGGTTAACGAGATTCTGAAGATGAATCTTCCGCTGAAAATGATTTGTCCGAGCCACGGAATTATCTGGAAGGAGAATCCCACAAAGATTATCGAGAAGTACCTCGAGTGGGCCAACGCCTACCAGGAGAACCAGATAACCATCGTCTACGACACCATGTGGCAGTCGACACGGCGTATGGCTGAGGCCATTGCCAAGGGCATCCGGGAAGCCGATCCTACGGTGACGGTGAAGATTGTCAACGCCGTGAAGGACGATAAGAACGACATCCTCACCGAGATGTTCCAGTCGAAAGCGGTTCTCGTGGGCTCTCCTACCATCAATTACGGATATTCCTACGCCATTGCCGGAATCCTCGAAATGGCTAAAGGCCTGAAATTCAAGAAGAAGAAAGCGGCAGCCTTCGGCAGCTATGGATGGAGTGGCGATGCACCAAAGCAGATTACCGAGGCCCTCAAAGGTGCCGGTTTTGAGATCGTCAACGACGGAATAAAGAAGCTGTGGGTTCCCGACGAGGAGGCTCTTGCCGACTGTGAGGCCTATGGCCGCGACTTTGCAGAGGCTGTAAAGTGAGCCTGATGCGGTGGATAACCATTCTTCTACTCTTTCTCCTCCCCTTCACCGCGGGAGGAGCAAGGAGAGATGACATCTACAACAGATACGTTAAGATGCCGTCGAAGGAGCTGTTCTTCATCGCCAACAGCAAGCTGCAGCTAAACAAACCGTCGAACGACACATCCCTTGTATGCTACACCATCATCTACAACCGCTATCAGGACGACGCTCCCGTGGCCGAAAAGCAGATGATGGTGGAGACATGCATGCACCTCTGGTCAATTTATTTCTATACCTATTACGACTATCCCAAGTGCTTTGAGTTCATCGCCAAGGCCCGTGATATAGCCAAATCGATACAAAAGCCCAATCCGCTCATATACCTTTCCTTCGGTGCTATGTACCAGACTATAGCCGAGGAAAGCCACAATACACCGCTCAACGAGAAGGCTCTCGGCTACTATCGGCAGGCTTTTGCCGTCTCGCAGCGTCTCCACGACCATCTGCATATTGACATGGCTCTGACCAATGTCATCAGTGTGGCCCACGAATTGATGCAAACGCCATCGATAGCAGGCGAAATGAGGGCGTACCGCCGTAGTAACCACGGTGGACTTCTGTACAATTACAACCTTATCCTCTATGATGCCGTGAGCCGCGAGGAGCAGGGACGGAAGGATGCAGCCATCGAATGCTACGACCGCCAGATAGCCATGCTCGGCGACAATAAGCAGTATTCGCGCCTTGTTTACTTCACTTTTGTCAACAAAGCCCGTGCTTTGGAGACTATGGGCCGTTACCGCGATGCCATCGCTACGATGCAAAAACCGCGGGAAATAGCCAAGCAGCAGAATCAGAAAGACCTCCAATTGGAAGTCTATGACCTGCTGTCAGCATTATATAATAAGGTAGGCGATACGCGACAATATACTTCCAATCGTGAAAAATACTACCAGCTGAAGGACACCCTCACCAGTTACCGGCAGGTGGCAAGCGTCAACGAGATGGAATTTCAGCAGCAGATGAACACCATGAGCGACGAAATTCGCGACATCAGCCACCGTCATGCCGTTCAGACGACCATAAGTATCGTGGCCAGCGCTGTGGCTGCGGTTATCCTTTTGCTCCTTTTTGTCGTCTACCGCCAGAACCGCCGTCTCCGTGAAAGCAACCGCCAGCTCTACCATCAGAACGTGAGCATGCTCAAGGCCGAAGAAGAACAGCGGCAGTTGCGGCGCAAGGCAAACGTTACCAAGGTGCCCGAGGAAGGGCTTGTCGACAGCATCGTTGAGGTGATGGAGAATAATGATGAAATTTTTCAGCCCGGTTTCAACGTTGAGCGTCTTGCCTCTTTGGTAGGCTCAAGATATAGATACGTGTCGCAGGTGATACATGAGCGTTTCGGCTGCAACTTCAATACGTTTCTCAACGAGTATAGAATTAAGGAGGCCTGCAAGCGAATGAACGACACGGAGCACTACGGCAATCTTACAATAGAGGCGATTTCATCGGGCGTGGGCTTCAAATCGCGTACATCATTTGTCACATCATTCAAACGCTTTACAGGATTAACGCCATCGGAGTATCAGACTCAGGCAAAGCGTGAAAATTCGTACAAATAGTAGAAATCTGCACATATAGGATAACAAATCATCGGTTATCTGTTGATTTTATCGTTAATTTTGCAGTCGAATCAAAATCAACGACATCATGAGTAGGATACTATCCCTTTCCCTTTTCATCATTCTTTCAGTATCGACCGCTGTGGCCGGCAACGTCACTGTCGGTCAGGCACAGTCTGAGGCTATCGCTTTCTTCCGGCAGAAAGGTCTTCTTGCTGACAAAAGCGCTTCATCTGCCATCCGCCGCGCTTATGGACCGTCGGCGGGTACCGCCGACTATTACGTCTTCAACAACGGTGCCAACAATGGTTTCGTTATTATTGCCGGTGACGACCGTGCTAATATGATACTCGGTTACTCGCTGAAGGGCCATTTCGACTATGCCGAAGCGCCGGCTCAGGTGCGCTCGTTTCTCGACAATTATGGCCGCGAAATCAGGTGGTTGAGGACCAACAACTATGTACCTTCCGTTCGTCGTGAAGCTAAATATAAGCCAGTCAGCCCTCTCCTTTGTGACATCTCGTGGGACCAGACCTACCCTTACAACCTCATGACTCCATGCTACGTGGGTACCACACACTCGGCAACGGGATGTGTGGCTACTGCTATGGCACAGATAATGTACTACCACAAGTACCCGGCTCAGGGTGCAGGACAGAAGACTTACAAGCCAGAAACCCTCAACCAGACCATCACCGTCGACTTCAGTAAGAGTCATTACGGCTGGGACGTGATGACCCCGAAATACGATGCCACCAGCACCGACACGGCCCGCAATGCCGTGGCCCTGCTCATGCGCGACTGCGGAGTGGCCGTCGAGATGGCTTATGGCGAGCAGAGCGGCAGTATGATTGACCGTTGGCCGGTGCCTCTGACAACCAATTTCGGCTACGATAAAGGATTAGGATACCTCACCCGTACCTACTATTCGCAGACCGAATGGGACGATATTATCCGTTCCGAAATCGACAATGCCCGCCCTGTTTTTGCCACGGGATTCACCGATGGCAACGGCGGTCACGCCTTTGTCTTCGACGGTTATGATGCCGATGGGCTCATACATGTGAACTGGGGCTGGAGCGGAATGTCGAACGGATACTTCCGCACGTCTGCACTTACACCGCCCTCGCAGGGCACCGGCGGCTCCAGCGGCGGCTTCAACTATCGTCAGGGAATCATTGTGGGCATCCAACCGCCTACCGACGACAGCGAGGACTGGCTCCAGGTGGTCAGCTCGGAGCGCACGAAGGTGTCGGCGATGGCTACAGCCAAGACCACTGCCGAGACCATCACCTTGGGTGGAAAGGTAGCCAACTACGGATGGAAGGATGTCAACGTCGACCTCGGATTCGGCATCTACGACTCCACCGGAACCCTTCGCCAGACCATCGTCGCAAAGAGCGGGCAGCCGTTGGCTAAGGATAAATTCATTATTAGTGTAAAAGCGCCCGCAGCAGACCTTTCCCAACTGTCGCCCGGCGACTACACCCTTCGGCCGATAGCACGCAATGTCGGTGGCAGCAGGTGGTTCCACGTTTGCAACTACAACTATACCAAGACCAATGTCGTGCGCCTCAGCGTTACCGCCGACAGCCTTTTCTTCCATCAGGCTGAGTCTTACGACCTTAAGGCCGATACCGTTACGACCACAAAAATATACCGCGGAGTGACCTCCCGCGCCACTGCCACAGTGCATAACGACGGCGAGCTCGAGTATTCGGGTCCTCTCCGCACCGCCCTTTTCAACGCCGACGGTACGTTGGTGGCCCAAAGCGGCGACTTCAACTACGACATCCCTGCCGGCGATTCTGTGGCCGTAGCCATCAGCAATGCCTTCACCATCAGTGCGGGGACATACTATTTCGGTATAATCGACGAGAATATGCAGAAAGTGTCTGGGCTCCAGAGGGTTGTCGTCTTGGATACACCTGCCGACGAGGCTGTCATCACTATGGCCCGTCAGCTGTCGTTCGCCAATAATAACAACGTCCCAGCCGACAGCGTCACGCTGACAGCGCACCTCAAAGTCGACAAAGGTGTATTCGCCAACGACCTCTCTGTGTATATCTATGACGCTGATGGCCAGAATGTTATGGGTAGTTTCGACCCCGTATTCCTCTTCGCTGAGGCCGGCGAGACACCCGATGTAACCTTCACTTGCCCCTTCGAGAACGGGGTGGTGGGTCAGACCTATAAAGCCGTTCTCGTCAATTTGTCGCAGCTCACCTACATCACCCCTAAGGATCTTGCGTCCTGCACCTTTACCCTCTCTGCTCCTACGGCCGACGGAATAACCGATACCATGGTAACACCCGTCCGCCGTGGCCTCGTCTACAGCCTCGACGGACGCATCGTCGGCCACGACGGCACATTGCACGGCTTGGCTCCCGGCCTTTACATCATTAACGGAAAGAAATACATAGTAAAATAATCTATTAAAAGAAAGCTTATGAGGAAATCATTATTCATTTCGTTGTGTCTGGCCAGTCTGACTGCTACAGCACTGCAGGCACAGGTCCGTCTGCCCGAGAAAGGCGGCGAACCCTACCGCATTCAGCAGGTGGTGAGTCCCCGACAGGCCCTGCCAGCTGTTGCCACGCGCCACATTTTGCGCTCTCCGCACCACGAGGCTGTCGATGCGTCGGCCTATGCCGGCCGCACCTTCTATGGCAATCTCGTCAACAGTAATGACTGGGCGGGATTATCTATAGGCTCCGTTCCCTATGGTGTCTATAGTTACACCTTCGGCGATAACGCCGATTTCTCGGCTATTTCCACGGCGGGAACATATAATTTTATGGCCAGTGCCTATGGCCGCGACCGCCTTATCGGAGTGTTCCCCATGTCAATAATGGGAGCTCTCAACGGTGTCCGCTACATCTGTCTCGACTCCGCCAACTTCAAGCAGGACTGGGAAGAAATATACAGTGGTGTCTCCTATGGCTACATTCCCACGGTTATGGCCTACGATCCAACAAGCGACAAGTTCTACGGAGCTATGTACAACGACCAGCTCAACGGTATCAACTGGGCCGTTTTCAACGAAAAGACGCGTAAGTTCGAGACTCTGAAGAAGTGGAGCAACGACTTCCAGCCCGTTACCCTTGCCGCTACTCCCGACGGCCGTCTGTTCAGTATCGGTCTCGACGGCTACTTCTACGAGATCGACAAGGCCACCGGCGATGCCTCGATGGTTGGTCAGCCGGGTCCCGTACCGTCCAATTATGTGCAGGCAATGGGCTACGACGGTCGCACAGGTACTTTCCTCTGGGAGGCCGTAACCGATGATGGCACAGGCCTTTACTCCGTCGATACAGAGACAGGAGAGGCCACTCTCGTCAATGGTCTGTCGAAGAACGAGCAGCTCTCGTCACTCTTCTTCAAGAGCAACGAGGCCAAAGACAAGGCTCCGGCAGCCATCAACGATATGGCCCTGAGCTTCACTGGCACCGCAGCCCAGCAGGGCGACCTCACCTTCACCGTACCATCGAAGGCCTACGACGGCTCCGCGCTGACGGACAATGTCGATATGACCGTATATATTGACGGCAGCGAGGTTAAGACAGCCACCGTGGCACCGGGCAGCAAGCAGACTCAGGCCGTCGACTTCAGCAACGACAACCACTACATCGATGTCGTCCTGAAAAACGATAACGGCTTTGCGCCTAACAACTATGTATATCAGTATGTTGGTTACGATACGCCGAACCCCGTCACCGATGTCACTTTCACCGTCGACAGCACTGCCAAGAAGTTCAACGTCACGTGGAAGGCACCTGCTGATGGTGTCAATAAGGGTTACCTCGACAAGGCAAACCTCAAGTACAACGTCGTGCGTATGCCCGACAGCGTCACCGTTGCTAACGGCCTGACCGACACTGCTTTTGCTGATCCGGCACCGTCGACGCTCCACCGCTACTACTATCGTGTGTATCCGGTTAACAACGACAAAACCGGTGACTACGCCGAGTCGAACCGCGTCCTCTACGGTGATGCTTACAGCGTGCCTTACTCCGACGATTTCGACAGCGAGGAAACGCAACCTCTGTTCACCATCATCGATGCCAACAACGACGGGGCTACGTGGTCATATAACACGTGGAACAAGGATATGGGCATTAATACCGTCAACTACAGTGCCAAGGATACCTTTAACGACTGGCTTATAACCCCGGGCGTAAAGTTGAATAAGGGCATTGCTTACGGCCTCGTCTACAATATGCGCAACACCTTCCGCGGCACTTATGAGGGCTATAAGATTCTCTGCGGAACCAATCCTGCCGATACTTCCACGTTTAAACTGATAGCTGAGTGCGACTCCTTCGATGTCAGTGGAACCCTCACCGACATCGAGAACGATATCACCGTCGACGCCGACGGTACCTATTATTTCGCCCTCGTCTGCACAAGTCAGAAAGCCCATGGCTCCGGAATGTTCGTTGAGAAAATCTCCGTCGATGCCCTTGGTTCTATCGAGGCACCCGCAGCGCCAGCCGACCTCGCTGTCAAGGCCGACGAGGATGGTGCCATGAAGGGCACCGTTAGCTTCACCGCACCGACAAAGACCCTTGGTGGAGCCGATCTCACCGGCAGTCTTACCGCCAATATCTACCGCGATAAAGGCAGTGAGCCGATAGCCAGTATCGATGTCACCGCAGGCAGCAAAGCCTCATATACCGACGATGCCGTGACGGGAGTGGGCACCCATAGCTACACCGTTGCCATAGCCAACGACAAGGGTGAGGGTAAGAAGGTGTCGGCATCAGCATTCATTGGTATCTACACTCCAACCTACACCAATACCTTCGACGATGAGGGCTCCGATGCATTCTTCACATCTTACCTCAATGGGGAGCCCGTCGACGGATATAATGTAACTGGCTGGAAATACAACTCTTACGGCCACGACCTCGAACTCGGCTACTTCCCGTCGCAGGATGCTCTGCCTGCAACCATGGACCTGATGTTCCCGGCCATCAAACTCGATAAGGACAGCGTTTACGAAGTGTCCTTCACATGGGACAACAGCATCTGGGGTACCGCCGAGGCACCGGCCGAGTTCGGCTACTCGCGCTCCGGTCAACCCTCTGATCTTGTGAAGATTGGCGACCTGCCAAAGACGGCTTATGGTGCCAATAAGCTCATGGCTTTCGACATTGTCACCAGCGAGGCCGGCCGCTACTATCCTTACGTGAGTATCAGCACCGAGGAGGCCAACTACCTCTCGCCGACCATCGACAGTATTGTCATCAAGACCATTGGCTCGGCTTTCGCTCCCGACTCGGTCACAAATCTCAAGGCTGTCAACGATCCTACGGGTGCTCTCGCGGCTACTGTCAGCTTCAATGCGCCGGCTAAGGACTATGCCGGCAACGGTCTCAGCGGTGCTCTCGCCGTCGACATATACCGTGGAGCCAACAATACAATCCCCGTCAAGACCTTCAGTAGTGTCACTCCGGGCGAAACTCTTACGTGGACCGACAATTCGGCTCTCAAAGGCTACGACAGTTATATGGTGGTGGCGCGCAACGACTATGGCCGCGGCCGCGCAGCAAGCGACACATGCTATGTAGGTGTCGATCAGCCTCTTGGCGTCAGCAACTACACCGTAAAGGGTAACGATGCCAATACCGGTGCCCGTCTCTCATGGGATGCTCCTACCGGTGGTGTCCACGGTGGCGTTATCGACGGCTCACTGCAGTATATCGTTGGCGAGTACTTCCCCAATTAGAGCGATGCCAGCAAGATGCTGCAAGTAGTTGGCACGACTAAGCAGACAAGCTATAATATAAATAATGTGGAGACTGCTGACACTCAGGCCGTTCACTACTACACCGTCATCCCGACGACGAGTGCCGGCTACGACCTGCATTACGCCTATATCAACTACGTCGTGCTCGGTAAGCCTTACGCCCTGCCATTCAAGGAGTCGTTCGCCAATGGTGCCGAGTCGACGAATGTGTGGCTGACAGGCAGCTCGTCGAACTATGCCACATGGTCGGAGCCGCAGGACGGCCAGACATACAAGTCGCAGGACGGCGATAACGGTATGGCTCTCTACTACTTCGGGTCATACTATGAGGGTGAGGCCAAGGGTCAGCTCGTATCGCCTAAGTTCGCCGCCGCTGACGAAGGTGCTTATGCCGAGTTCTGGGTTTACACCGGAATAGCCAACAACTATACCAATCCGGCTTATCTCGTTGTAAGTCAGAATGCTGACGACGGTGCCTATACGGCCCTTGCCGACACCATCTTCATTAAGGATGGCGAGGCCGGATGGACTAAGTTCCACATGCCGCTGAAGGCCTTCGGCAGCTACGGCACCCTTCGTTTCGATGCTCGCGTGAGCGGTGGCTACGACTATGTGTTCATCGATAATGTCACAATTTCGTCGCCGACCGCCGATGGCATCCAGACTGTTATGGGCCGTAGCACAGGCATCCGCGGTGTGAAGAACGGCATTTCGTTCCTCGGTGAGCGTGGAAACGTTTACCACATTTACACCCTCGACGGCCGTAACGTCGACACGTTCACATCGACCGGCAACGACATACGCACTTTGGCTCCGGGAGCATACATCGTCACGGATGGGCAGGAGAGCCGAAAGGTGGTAGTGAAATAACTTTGGCAGCAGCCGCGAGGTGGTGCCCGGCACCTTCTGCGTGGATGCTGCAAGCAGACATAACGGCCCCGGGTCGTGGATCATTCCATGGCCCGGGGCTTTCTCTTTAGGCGATGCCGAAACCACCGCGACCGCGACAAAAGTCCCACTTTTGCAATCGTAAAGCCAATTGTTTGGTAAGAGAATCGGGACGGAACTGCGGTCAATAGATATTTTTATTGTACTTTTGCGGCAGTAAACCGACAAAAGAATTCAGGATATGGAATACAAGATGATTGTGCTCGACCTCGACGGCACACTGACGAACAGTAAGAAGGAGATGACCGACCGCACGCGCGAGACGCTGCTCACTGCCGAGCGGCAGGGACTGAGGGTTGTGCTTGCCTCCGGCCGGCCTACCTATGGCATCACGGCCCTTGCCGATGAGCTGCGGCTGAAGGACTATGGCGGCTACATCCTTGCTTTCAATGGCGGACGCATAACCGACTGCGCCACAGGCCGTGTGGTATTCGATCAGCCCCTCGACCCATCCGTTGTCGAACCCCTCTACCATAAGGTCAAGGCCGCGGGAATGGAGATGCTCACCTATCAGGACGAGAAGATTGCGGCCACAAAACGTGCCAACAAGTACGTGCTCCACGAGGCTTTCATCAACAAGATGCCCGTAGTCGAGTTCTCCGACTTTGTACACGAGGTGCGCTACCCGATAAATAAGTGTCTCGTCGTGGGCGATCCTTCACCCCTCCACGAACTCGAGCTCAACCTCCAGACGGCCTTCCGAGGGCGCATGGATGCCTACCGCTCGGCAGGATTCTTCCTCGAGTGTGTGCCGCCGGGCATCGACAAAGCTCGGTCGTTGCAGCGTCTCTTCGAGATTTTGGGTCTCAGTAAGGATGAGGTCATAGCCTGCGGCGACGGCTATAACGACCAGAATATGATCCGGTTTGCCGGATTGGGTGTAGCCATGGCCAACGCTCCGAAGGACGTCCAGGACACCGCCGACTACATAACCTACTCCAACGAGGAGGACGGTGTGGCCCATGTTGTCGAGAAGTTCGTTCTGAACAAAGGCCGAAAGGAGTAGTCGCGTCCCTCCGACCCGGCCATTTGCTGCCGCGTGCCGGAGTGTTCCGCAGCCTGTCGCGCCCTCTCCGCCCCATGACTGACAATCGTTCAGCTACTGCGAAATATCTTTACAGCATTCCCGTATGGTCCATTTGGGCTTGCAAAACGGTCCGTTTCGTCTCCTGAAACGGTCCGTTTTGTGTCCTGAAATGGACCGTTTTGCAATGCCAAATGGCATGTATTTGTAAGCCGTTGGTAATCAGCCGGTAGCAGAGACGGATAAGAAAGCGCCGACGTTTGAATAATATTTACATTTGTCGTTGGGCTTGTGGAGCTCTATTGTAGCTATAGCGGCTATAGAATTTATAGTTTCTATAGACGCTATAGCTTCTAAAGTATCTATAGAATTTATAGCTTTTATAGTTGCTATAGCTTCTATAGTATCTATAGAGTCAATAGCTTCCATAGTTATATGAGTTAGCCGTTAACCCGATAGCGGCAAATATTTCTCCATCGAAAGTGCGTTATTCCTATTAAATATTGTATCTTTGCATGCTGCAAACGAATAACCAACGCAAGAAAGACTCTATGACTGGAGCAGGAAAACAAAGAAAGGTAGTCATCACCGGCACGGGCATCTGGTCGTGCATTGGCACCGACGTGGCCACCGTCGGCCGCTCGCTTCTCGAAGGGCGCAGCGGTATCGGTGTGCAGCGCGAGCGGTTGGACTACGGCTACCGGTCGGCACTGACGGGCATTGTCCCCGAACCGGTACTGACGAAAGCCGATGTCAGCCGCCACATGCGGGCCTGTATGTCGGAAGAAGCGAAGTATGCTTTCCTCGCCAGCCGTCAGGCTTTCAGCTCCGCCGGTATCGACGCTGATTATCTTGCGGCCCACGAGGTGGGCTGCATCTTCGGCAACGACACCTCGGCGAAGGCCGTCATTGAGTCGGCTCAGACCATGGCCGACGGCCACGACAGTGCCATGCTCGGCTACGGCAGCGTGTTCCAGTGTCTCACCTCGTCGGTGACGATGAACCTCGGAGCCATATTCCATCTCCGCGGGGCCAACTTCACGGTGGGGGCAGCGTGCGCCAGCAGTACCCACGCCATCGGTCTGGCCGCGATGCTCGTCCGTCAGGGCTTGCAGGATGTCGTCCTCTGTGGCGGTGCCCAGGAGACTAATCTCCTCTCTCTGTCGTCGTTCGATGCCCTGCAGGTTTTCTCCATGCGCATGGATGCCCCAACGGCAGCCAGCCGCCCTTTCGACCGTCATCGCGACGGCCTCGTACCGAGTGGCGGTGCGGCGGCGCTTGTCGTCGAGGACTACGACCACGCCGTTGCCCGCGGGGCACGGATTATCGCTGAGGTGGCAGGCTACGGATTCTCCGGCAACGGCGGCGGAATATCGTCGCCCGACGAACGCGGCTGCCGCACGGCCATGGAACGCGCCTTGGACGATGCCGGAACGTCTGTCGGCGACATCGACTACGTCAACGCCCACGCCACCTCGACACCGCAGGGCGATGCCGTGGAGGCAAAAGCCCTTAGCGGACTCTTCGCCGGAGAGCACGCCCTCATCAGCTCGACGAAGTCGATGACGGGTCATGAATGCTGGATGGCAGGAGCCAGCGAGGCTGTCTACTGTACGATAATGATGCAGAACGACTTCGTGGCTCCGAACATCAACTTCTGTGAACCCGACGAATACTCTAAAGAACTCAATATCACTCCCGTAGCCGTCAGGACTCCGGTGAATACGGTGCTGAGCAACTCCTTCGGTTTCGGGGGAACGAACGCAGCACTCGTCCTGAGGAAAATCTGATGACGGGGAGTAGGAAAGAATATCATTTGTAGAAGAAAATGCATTTATCAGAGTCGTTAAAGAAGAAATATACTGCCGAACAGCTCACTGCTCCCGAGGCCCAACGCCTCGCTGAGTTCATAGCCTGGGGACCGGCTATCTTCCAGGTCTCGCGGCTGATGCTGAAGTGGGGAATCCTCGAGATGCTCCGCGACAGCGACAACGGGCTTACGCGTCAGGAAATTGTGGCGAAGAGCCGTCTCTCCGACTATGCCGTGAAGTGCCTCTTAGAGGCCTCGCTGAGCATTGGCACCGTGCTCGCCGACCCCGCCACCGACCGCTATACGCTGTCGAAGACAGGATGGTTTCTCATCAACGACCCGGCCACACGCGTAAATATCGACTTCAACCACGACGTGAACTATGAGGGATGGTTCCATCTCGAAGAGTCACTAAAGGAAGGTAAACCAGTGGGACTGAGGCACTTCGGCAGTTGGCCCACGATCTACGAGGGGCTGTCGTCACTGCCTGCCGAGGTACAGAAGAGCTGGTTCGGCTTTGACCATTTCTACAGCGACTCGTCGTTTCCTGAGGCCCTGAGGATTGTCTTCGACGAACATAAGGTCAGAACGCTCTACGATGTCGGCGGAAACACCGGCAAATGGGCACTCCGCTGTGTCGCCCACAGTGCCGAGGCCAAGGTCACGGTCCTCGACCTCCCGCAGCAGATAGCTATGATGCGCGAGAATATCGACGGCAAACCGGGTGCCGACAGGATTAGCGGCTACGGCATCAACCTGCTCGACGCGACGCAGGACTTCCCCGTGGCTGCCGACGGTCCCGACGCTATATGGATGAGTCAGTTCCTCGACTGTTTCAGTATGGAGCAGATAGTAGGCATCCTCCGGAGGGCGCGGAAGGCGATGAAGGATAATACGCGCATATACATCATGGAGACGCTGTGGGACCGCCAGAAGTATGAGCCGGCGACACTCTGTCTGACGCTCACCAGCCTTTACTTTGCGGCCATGGCCAACGGCAACTCGAAGATGTACAATACCGAGGATATGGAGCACTGCATCACGGAGGCCGGTCTGACCGTTGAGGCCATCCACGACCACCTTGGGCAGGGCCATTCGATAATAGTAGTAAGAAAGTAACTCACAACCTTGAATATGACTCGAAAGGAAATAGAACAGAAAGTTAATGATTTTCTCGTTGACGAATTCGAAATCGAAGCCGACAAAATCCAGGGCGGGGCGCGGCTCAAGGAGGACTTGGGCATCGACAGCCTCGACCTCGTCGACCTTGTCGTTGTCGTCAAGAAGATTTTCGGATTCAAGATCAACCTTGAGGAGATGAAGGATGTCAGGACTCTTGACGACTTCTACGCCTATATAGAACGTAAGACAGCATAGTGATCGCCATGGCCGAGAAGGAATGGAAAGGCAATACGTTCGGTACCGCTTTCATGCACCGATGGCTCATCAGGGCCCTGCGCTACAGCGACGTGAGGTTCTGGTATGCTTTCGCGGCGGTGTTCGTCATACCCTTCTGTATGATTTTCGCCAAGGGAGCGCGCACGTCGTGGCGTTATTTCCGCCGGCGGCATGGCTTTGGTCCCCTCCGGTCGCTGCTGATGACGTATGTAAACCTCACCCTCTTCTCGCAGGTCGTAATCGACAAGTTTGCTCTTTACGCCGGTAAGCGTATGAGTATCAAGGTTGTAGGCAGCGACATCTTCCGCCGTCTCGCTTCCGCCGACGATGGTTTCGTCATCCTCAGCGCTCATGTGGGCTGCTACGAGATGGCTGGCTACGAGCTTGTTTCCGACCGTAAGATGTTCAATGCCCTCGTCTATGCCAACGAGAAGGCATCGGTGATGAACGGCCGCAGCCGGCTGTTTGCCGACAACCACATACGTATGATACCCATAACGAGCGACATGAGCCATCTGTTCCGGATTGAGGAGGCCCTCCGTGGCGGCGAGATTGTGAGCATCCCTGCCGACAGGGTGTTCGGTTCGAGGAGGACCGTCGGTGTCAGTCTGCTCGGTGCGGAGGCCTCGTTGCCGTCGGGTCCGTTCAGCGTAGCTGCGATGCGGGGTCTCAATGTCGTGGCCGTGAACGTGATGAAGACCAGCGCCAGGGGCTATACTGCCTACGTGGTGCCTATCGACTATGACAAGACGGCTCCGCGGCGGGAGCAGGTTCGGACTCTTGCCGACGGCTATGCCGCTGAGTTAGAGCGCGTTCTGCGCATGTATCCCGCCCAGTGGTACAATTTCTTCGACTTCTGGCATGATGGTGCCGGGAATCGGTGAGGTGCCATCAGAGTAAAGAAAAGGATTGACTGAGGAAAAGATTATTTGACAATGATAACGGTTCTGTCGCATAATATCATATCGCCCTTGGGCTCGACTACGGAGGACAACTTCCGGTCGGTGCTCCGGCAGCAGACGGCTGTGCGCCAATGGCATGGCCGCTTTGGTCCCGTCGGCGATTTCTGTGCGTCGCTCTTCGACGACGGCAGCGGTGCCACGGACGGCCCCGCGGGGCTCTCGCGTCTGGAGCGTCTGGCTCTGAGGTCGATACGGGCGGCCCTGAAGGGCACGGATGTCGATACGGCATCAGACAGAACACTGCTCGTCCTGAGTACGACTAAGGGTAATGTGGAATGGCTTGCCGACGGCATCCATCCTCTCGAACGGGCACTGCCCGACAGCAGTGCACGGATGATAGCTACGGCGTTGGGCGTGACTACGGCCCCCATCGTTGTCGACAACGCCTGCGTCTCGGGTCTGGCAGCACTGACAACGGCCTGGCGACTGCTGATGATGGGGCGCTACGACCGTGCCATAGTGTGCGGTGTGGAGGTGCAGAGCAAGTTTATCATCTCGGGATTCCAGTCGCTGAAGGCCGTGTCGCCGCTGCCATGCCGTCCCTTCGACATCGACCGCATGGGCCTGAACCTCGGTGAAGCCGCCGCGACAATAGTCTTAGGGCGTGGCGACGACAAGGAACACGGGTGGAAAATCGTTGACGGCTGTCAGCGCAACGATGCCTACCACCTCAGCGCACCGTCGAAAACGGGTCTCGGAGCGCGCATGGCCCTCACGCAAGCTGTCGGCGATTATCCCGCCGACGACATAGCTTTCATCTCTCCCCACGGCACGGCAACACTCTTCAACGACCAGATGGAGTCGGTGGCAATAGCCGGAGCAGGCCTCGGCAAGGTGCCGGTGGCGGGACTTAAAGGCTACTACGGCCATACAATGGGGGCCTGTGGGGTGATGGAAACGGCTTTGTCGATGTGTGCCGTCGATAATGGCATCGTTCCGTCGACGATGGGATTCGCCGAGCTTGGGGTCTCCGGTAGGATTACGGTAGCGGCTAACGCTGCGCCGACGAGCCGTAAGGGATTCGTGAAAATGCTGTCGGGATTCGGCGGATGCAATGCCGCTATGCTCCTGAGTAGCAATAAGAATGCAGCCGACCGAGCCACGGCGGATTGCCATGAGGATGGTCCTTTGCAGGCGAAACATAATGTTCATATTACGGAATCGACTGTTTGCATCGACGGCAAGGTCATGCCGACACACGCTGTGGGCCGTCAGATGCTTACGGAGATATATAAGGGTGTCGTCGGCGACTATCCGCGGTTCTACAAGATGGACCTCCTGAGTCGCTTGGGGTTCGTAGCCACGGAGCTCCTGCTTCGCGCTGAGGGCGGCGTGAGGTTCGTGGAACGCAGCGACAGGGCCGTCGTCCTCGTGGGACATTCCGGTTCTGTGCTTGCCGATATGAACTATCTGTCGTCGATAAGCGATGCCGACGACTACTTCCCGAGTCCGGAACGCTTTGTCTACACGCTGCCGAATATCGTCACCGGCGAGATTGCCATCCGCAATAAGTACCACGGCGAGACAGGATTCTACCTCTTGGCCGACAGAAACGATGCGTTCGTAGATGATATTCTCCGCTCGGCTTTCTGCGACCGGGGAACAAACAGTGTCGTAGGAGGATGGATCGAATGTGGGAGTGAGACGGCGTTTGAGGCCGACTTGAGCATTTTCGAACGCAAAGCGGACGGCGGCGGAAGACCTGCGGCGACAAAATAATGATAATGTAAGAACTTGAGAATCATCTGCTTAGGCAGAAATAACGATATTGGAATATTAAACGTGAATAGCGATATGGAAGAATTAATGGAAGAACTGAAACGCGAGATTATCAGCGTTCTGAACCTTGAGGAGATGACTCCCGCCGACATCGACGACGACGCGCCGCTCTTCGGGCAGGGTCTGGGGCTCGATTCCATCGACGCTCTGGAACTTATCGTTCTCATGGAGAAGAAGTACGGCATCCGTCTTGCGAGCGCTTCTGAGGGTAAGGATATCTTCAAGAGCATCCGTACTATGGCCGAATATGTGAGCAAGAACCGCAAGAAGTAGATGGCTGGCAAGGGTATCGTCATAACGGGTGAAGGCATCGTCAGTGCCATCGGCAACGATAAGAAGTCGGTGCGGACGGCTATAGGTGGATCGCGGACGGGTATCGGCGAGATGCGCTATCTGCAATCGGAGCATCACGAGCTGCCCGTCGGTGAGGTGAAGTTGTCGGACGACGAGATGAAACGGCTGTTGGGCATCCCCGCCGACAGGACGGTGAGCCGCACGACGCTGCTCGGAATCATGGCCGTGAGGGAAGCTTTGCGGCAGTCCGAGGTGGAAAAAGGAGCCTCGCGGCGCATCATCCTCATCTCGGGAACGACGGTGGCGGGTATGGATGTCACCGAGAAGAATTTCGGAAAGATGCTCGCGGCCGCCGGCGACAAGCAGGAATCGTGCGACCTGAGCTGGCTCGGCCACCACGACTGTGGCAGTTGCACGGAGGATATAGCCCACTATTTCGGCATCTTCGACGACTTTACGACAACCTCAACGGCCTGCTCGTCAGCGGCTAACGCCATCATCCTCGGTGCCGATATGCTGAAGGCCGGCGATGCCGATATTGTTGTTGCCGGTGGTACGGAGGCTCTGTCGCGGTTCCATCTCGATGGTTTCAACTCGCTGATGATTCTCGACCACGATATTTGCAGGCCGTTCGACAGTAGCCGCAACGGACTGAACCTCGGCGAAGGGGCCGCTTACGTGGTCATGGAACGCGAAGATGAGGCCCGGGAGCGTGGTGCCACCATCGACGCCTGGCTTACGGGCTACGGCAATGCATGTGATGCTTACCACCAGACGGCCTCGTCGCCGGAGGATACCGGTGCGCAGATGGCTATGCGTGAGGCCCTCGCGATGGCCGGAATGAAGTCGGCCGACATTCAGTGGGTTCACGCTCACGGCACCGGAACGCAGAATAACGACAGCAGTGAGGTCGTGGCCATCGACCGGGTGTTTGGCGATACGACTCCGGTGGTGACCAGTACGAAGGGATTTACGGGCCATACCACGAGCGCGTCGGGTGCTATAGCCGCCGTTATCAGTATCCTCGCGATGCACGACGGGTTCGTTCCGGTGTCGTTGGGAGCCGGGAATCCAATATCCAAGGCTATCCCCACGGCCCAGAGTCCGATAAAAACGGAGTTGCAGAACGTAATGGTCAATTCGTTCGGTTTTGGCGGCAACGACTCTTCGCTTATCCTCTCGGCTTCCGACAACGGATGCCAGCGTGAGGAATTCACAGGCAATATCGGTGTTGAGGAGGTGACGCGAGTGGAGAATAACAGCGTGGAAAACCTCAAGGACATAAGGCGTTACGTCAGTGCCATGGAGGCGCGAAGAATGGGAAAACTGCTGAAGAGCGCCCTGATGACATCGCTCCAGGCTCTCGAGACGGCTGCTGTGAGTCCCGATGCCATCGTTACGGCCACGGCGCACGGCTCGTTGGAATACAGTGAACGGCTGCTGACGGCCATGGCTACGGGCGATGCCTTCAAGCCGACATACTTCATGCAGAGCACACACAATACCACTGGCAGTACGATTGCCATTCACCTTAAGTGTCATGGCTATAATACGACGATATCGCAAGGCCGACAGTCGATGCAATGGGCTCTGTATCAGGCTGAGTTGCTGATTCGGTCGGGACGCTGCAAGACGGTGCTCGTGGGCTGTCATGACGAGATGGCACCGCTCTTCGCTAAGTTCATGAGTATGGCGGGATTTGCCCCTGAACCCGAGGTAGCCTCTACGGCGATAGTACTGAGAGCGGTTAAAAAATAATAAAATAATGGAATGGAATTCTAAAATCGGCATAATTTTTGCTTGTTGAAGAATGAATTACTTCCCAAAATAAACTTGATATTGGTCTGACGACAAAAGAATGAGTTTTCCAAAAGCATGAATATGGGTTTTATTAATAGGAAAACTATGGTTCGGACGAGCTGATAATAGAATACAGAATGATGTGGAAGATACTGCCATTGGCTATATTACAGAGTGCATTGCTTGCCGGAGGACAGGTGATGATGAAGATTGCCATGATGCGACTGCATGCTTTCAGTTGGTCGTGGAGGTTCATAAGGAGTGTCCTTGTCGACTGGCAATTGGCTGTGGGAGGCCTGCTTTTCCTCTTGGCCTCGTTGCTGTGGATGTACATGCTGAAGGTCTTTCCGCTTAGCATAGCCTATCCGCTTGTGTCGCTGAGCTATGTTTTCGGCATGGTAGCGGCAGTCGTGGTGTTTCATGAGAACGTGACGCCGACGCGGTGGGCAGGGGTAGGACTGATAATGGCAGGCTGTTGTCTGATAGTAAAGTAGCTTATGATGGTTAAAATGGGAAACAATATCCCGTCGAAGGCAATAGAGAACCGATATTTTCGTATCATTAAATATGACGGAATTTTCCTCGGTGGACTGATTTCAGTGTCATCAAAGGGCGCGGATTCTGTCCCGTCAGACAGAAAAAGGATAAACATTGATTGAACATTATATGAAGATGAAAAAGATATTTGCTTTATTTATAGCTATTCTTGCGTTCGTAGGTGCGTCGGCGCAGAACTATTCGGTGGCGCAGGTGCGTCAGCGGATAAACTCCATGACGGCGCATATCAACACTATGAGCTGTAATTTCGTTCAGACGAAGAAACTGCACATGCTCAAGAGCAGTGTCAGTTCGCGCGGCAAAATGTACTACAGTAAGCCCAACCGCCTGCGCTGGGAGTACACGTCGCCGTACCGCTATCAGTTCGTTATGAACGGTCAGACGGTGACAATGCGCAACGCCCGCGGAACGAGCAGGGCCGATGTGGCTCAGAGTAAGGTGTTTAAGGAGATAACAAGGATAATGATGAGCAGCGTCGTGGGGTCGTGTGTCAACGACAGCCGCGACTTTAAGGTGGCACTGCAGGGAGGTGGAAACAACTGGCATGCGGTGCTGACACCACGGCGGAACCCTCTCCGGCAGATGTTCAGCTCTATCATCGTTTACTTCGATATGAGGCGGTCGACAGTCACAGCCGTCAAGATGACTGAGCGTAACGGCGATACCACGACGATAAATCTCACGAATGTGAGGACAAATATTCCCATCAATGCATCGGTTTTCAATCTTCGTTAGCTCCTTGGCAGTGGTGTTGTCGATGACGGCGGCGAACGTGACGGATGCCGGTGGCGGTGCAGCGGCTTGCCAGTCGGTGAGCGATACTACCGTCGGCAAGTGCCCAAGAGCCTGTGATAGTGTCGCCGACACGTGCTGTGTGGCCGATACGGTCACGGCAGGAAACTCTTTATATCCTGAGGCTGAGGGCAGTAGGACGCAGTGCCTGGCCTTCGTGACGACACCGAAGGGGACGGTCAGCGGGATAATGATTCTCATCCACGACGGCGATACCATCCATGGCGCTATCGTGAACGAGTTCGGTGTGACCTTCGCCGACTTCGATTATCTCATCACTCAGGATAAGGTGAAAGTCGTGAGCGTCGCTCCGATGCTCGACAAATGGTACATCAAACCGGTGATCAGCAAGGATATACGAAGTCTTCTGCACAATATCAGGAACGGAAAAACGTCATATACCGACGAGAAATATAAGATAGCTTATAGCGTAAGTGCCATGGACGGTACCGGGAAAGGGGAGGATAGTGATGATTCCGGCGCCGAAGGAAATGCCTTGAAGGACGATGACGGCAACCCGCAACCATGAACTAAGACCTTATGAACGAGCAAGTTAACGATAGTAAGTACAGCGACCTGCGCACGATAATGCACGAACGTGCCATCTGCGTGATTATTCCGACATACAATAATGGCGGAACCATCGGTCGCGTCGTCGACGAAGCTCTTCTCTATTGCGATGATATCATCGTTGTCAATGACGGCAGTGATGATACCACGGCCTCCATTCTATCGTCGAAGAAGGGCATTGATGTGGTGGCTTATGAACGGAACAGAGGCAAGGGATACGCCCTGAAACGGGGCATCGAGCGGGCTTTGGCACGCGGTTTCGCCTATGCCATAACTATGGATGGCGACGGACAGCACTCCGCTTCCGACATTCCCGCGTTCGTGGAGGCTAACAGACGGTGGCCGGGAAGCATCATCCTCGGCAACAGAAACAAGGCGAAGATTGTGCGGTCGAAGGGCAGCAGCTTTGCCAACAGCTTCTCCAACTTCTGGTTTTGCGTCCAGACACTGCACCGACTGCCCGATACGCAGACCGGTTTCCGGCTCTATCCGCTGAAGAAACTCTACGGCTACCGTCTTATGACCGCCCGCTATGAGGCCGAACTCGGACTCCTCGTCTTCGCCGCCTGGCACGGAGTGACAATCCATTCCATTCCCGTCGACGTGTACTATCCTCCCAAGGAAGAGCGCGTCAGCCACTTCCGGCCGGCCAAGGACTTCACCCGCATAAGCATTCTGAATACCATTCTTTGTATTCTTGCCGTCGTCTACGCACTCCCTCTGTTCGTTCTGCGGACCATGATGAAATGGTTGCGTGTGGCGGCAATGACCTCGATACTTGTCGCCGTCGTCGTAATCTTCTGGCCGTCACTGCTTTTATACACCAAGATTGGACCCATGACGGAGCGTAAGAGGTGGCGTCTGCACATGATAACATATCGTGTGGCGAGGCTTATAACAATGAAAATCGGGCTCCCCGGAGTCCATTTCACAATGACGGAGGATGCCTCTGCCGACTTCTCCCGCCCCTCGGTGATTATCTGCAACCATCAGTCGCATCTCGATTTGCCATACCTTTTAGCTCTGACACCGAAGATTATCTTCCTCACGAACAACTGGGTGTGGCACAGTAAACTGTTCGGATTCCTTATCCATGCGTCCGAATATTATCCTGCTGCCGCCGGAATAGAGAATCTTATGCCCCACTTTCAATCGCTTGTCGACCGTGGCTACAGCATCGCCATATTCCCTGAGGGTACCCGTTCGGCCGACTGTAGGATAGCACGGTTCCATCAAGGTGCCTTCTATGTTGCCGAACAGTTAGGCCTTGACATCCAAACGGTTATGCTCTATGGCGCAGGAAAGGTGCTGAGGAAGAAGCGGCATATTCCCCATCGGGGCCATATACATGTTGAGGTTGGACGACGGTACAGTCATTCCGAGCTGGAAGCGATTGGCAACCGACGTGCTCTGACGAAGTACTTCCACCGCCTCTATAGGCAGAGATATGATGAAATGTCAAATAAAATGGAACAGGATGCATAATCTCCACCATATAATCATAACCTTGGCGATGGCACTTCTGCCTCTGTGCAGCTCCGGACAAATAAACATCTGGAGTGGTACTGCCGTCCGACACGATGTGGAGATGACCCCATATCTTGCTCCTGGGCCCCATGCCCCGGCCGTTATCGTCTGTCCCGGAGGCAGCTATTTCTGGCACGATATGGACGGCGAGGGACGGCAGGTGGGCGAATGGCTCAGCCGAAACGGCATCTCAGCCTTTGTCCTCCGCTACCGCACGGCCTATGTACCGGCCTTTGTCACCCACTACCGGCTTCTCTTCCGCGGCAACCGCTATCCCGATTGTCTCAACGACCTGAGGCAGGCTCTGCGCATTGTGCGCCAAGGGGCCGGCAAATATGGTATCAACCCCAGTCGCATAGGGGTTATGGGATTCTCGGCCGGGGGCCATCTCGCCATGAGCTCCGTAGAACTTCTGCCGCGCGAAGAGTGGCCGGCGTTCGTCGTGCCGGTCTATCCTGTGGTCACAATGACGGCACCATGTGTTCATAAACGGTCGCGGCGCGGTCTGCTCGGTGACAGTCGGGAACACAACAGAAGGCTCTGCGACTCGCTGTCGATGGAGAAGCACGTCCCCGCCGGCTGTCCGCCGGTGTTCGTTGTCAACTGCAAAGACGACCCAATCGTCAACTATCATAATGCCGAACTCCTCGATTCGGCCCTCACCGCCAACCATGTGCCTCACCGGTACATACAGTATGCCACCGGCGGTCATGGCTTTGGAGCATCACAGACGAAAGGAACGGCTGAATGCCGCCAGTGGAAGGACGAATTCATCAGATGGTTCCGCGAAATCAGCCGTTAGGCTCTGACAGTCAGAGATATGCCGCCGGATGGTGGGGACATGACTCTACAGCGATACGGTTCCGGGGCTCCCGACGGTTGGAATCAATCCCCAAGATACTGAAATAAAGTCGGTTAACGATATAAGAACGAAATGAAACGACTCATACTCATACTTTATGACACATTCCATGCGCACCGCGGACTGATGTTTACGGTCCTTGCCGTGGTGACGGTGGTGCTCGGTGTGCTCATCCACCGCATCAGCTATAAGGAGGATATCACCGATTTCCTTCCTCTCAGCGGCAACGATCAGGAGGCCATGCGCATGTATCAGGGACTGTCGGGGGCTAACCGCATCATCGCCATCGTCGGTGCGAAAGGCGCGAAGAGTCCCGATGCCGACCGCCTCTGCGATGCTGCCGATGCCTTCGTGACCTCCATCGACGGCGAGAAGCTCAAGGCCACCTACACCATCGACCTCGACAAGATGTCGGATGTTGCCGCATTCGTCTACCGGAATATTCCTTATTTCCTCACCGATGCCGACTATCACCGCATGGACTCGCTCCTCCGGACTCACGATTATGTCGGCTCACAGCTCAATAACGACATGGAGATGCTGATGTTTCCGTCGGGCAGTATGCTCTCCGACAACATCGGGCGCGACCCGCTGAACCTCTTCACACCCGTGGTGGAACGTCTCAGCAATGGTGCACAGTCGTTGAACTACGAACTTTACAACGGGCATATCTTCACACCCGACATGAAGAATGCTGTCGTGATAATCGAATCGCCCTACGGTTCGAGCGAGACCGACAGGAACGGACAGCTCATCGAGCGGCTGACGGATTGCTCCGGCAAGGTGGAGAAGCAGTTCCCCGGTGTCAGTATCCGGTTTACGGGTGGTCCGGTGATAGCCGTCGACAATGCCGGTCAGATAAAATCGGACACCATTCTCTCCGTTTCCATCGCCATCGTGCTCATCCTCGTCCTCCTCGCAGTGGCTTTCCGCAACGTCCGAAATATCGGACTCATCGCCGTAACAATCATCTGGGGGTGGGTCTTCGCCCTCGGCTGTCTGTCGATAGTCCACAGCACAATATCGCTTATCGTCCTCGGTGTCTCGTCGATAATCATCGGTATAGCCGTCAACTATCCCCTGCATCTCGTCGCCCACCTCAATCACACCCCCGACATGCGGCAGGCACTGCGCGAGATTGTGGAACCCCTGCTCGTCGGAAACATCACCACCATCGGCGCCTTCCTGTGCCTTGTGCCGCTGAAGTCGGTCGCCCTGCGCGACCTCGGACTCTTCGCAGCTTTCCTGCTCATCGGTACCATACTCTTCGTCTTCGCCTTTCTGCCTCATTTCGTGAGGGTTAGCGCAGAGCCACGGACCGGGTGGCTGACGCGTCTCGGCAATGTGCAACTCGAGAATAAGCGCTGGATAGTTGTCGTGACGGCTGTTCTGACCCTCATTTTCGGCGTTCTGAGTCTTAATACGAAGTTCGATTCCGACATCTCGCATATCAATTATCTCACGAAGGAGCAGAAATCTAACCTCAGTTATCTCTCCTCTCTGCTGCGCAGCAACCCCAAGGAGAAAACCGTATATGCTGTTGCTGACGGCCGTTCGGCCGATGAGGCCCTCGCAGCCAATGAGAAGATGCAGACGGCCTTAGCCGGAATCAGTCGCGACAAGGCCGTCACCGGTGTCCACTCGCCGGCACAGTTTCTGCCCTCAAAGGCCGAACAGCACCGGCGTTTGGCCATGTGGAACAGCTTTGTGGACCGCTATGGCAAGACCATCCGCGATAATCTTGAATCCGCCGGGGCATCGTTAGGCTTCGGGTCCGGCTCGTTCAGCGATTTTTATGCAATCCTCTCGAAGAAATACACCGTCGAGAATATCGCCCATTTCGCTCCGCTTACCGACGGTCCACTGCGCCAAAACTACTACTACGACAAGTCGTCCGGCACATATAATATTATCACTCCCGTCACGGTAAGGGCCGACAGAGCCGGTGACGTGGCCGCCCACCTCGACAAGTCGCTTCCCTGCGGCTACAGTTTCGAGATTGGAGCACTGAATAAAGGCATTGCCAACAGCCTGTCCGACAACTTCAACTACATCGGTTGGGCATGCGGACTGATAGTCTTTTTCTTCCTTTGGCTGTCGTTCGGAAATATCGAGCTCGCGGCCCTCTCGTTCCTTCCGATGGCTGTCAGCTGGCTGTGGATTCTCGGACTGATGTCGTTGTTCGGCATACAATTCAACATCATAAACATCATTCTCGCCACATTCATCTTCGGACAAGGCGACGACTACACCATCTTCATCACCGAAGGCTGTCAGTATGAGTACGCTTACGGCCGGAAGATGCTCGCTTCCTACAAAAACAGCATTGTCATCTCGGCCATCATCATGTTCATTGGCATGGGCGTACTCGTCATCGCCCGCCATCCGGCACTGCGCTCCTTGGGCGAGGTGACCGTCGTCGGCATGTTCTCGGTAGTCCTCATGGCCTACCTGCTGCCGCCTTTCATCTTCAAGTGGATAACGCGGAAGAACGGGTCGCTGCGGCGTCGGCCGCTGACTGTCAGGTCGTTGCTTATGCCCCGCCGCTATCCCGACAGCTGTGAGGCGGGCCGGACGCACGACTACTATGCACGCTACGTGATGGATTGCTACTACTATTGTGGGGCCGACATCGTGAGGACGGTGAAGACAGCTCTGCGCAACCATACGGCCACCGCCGTACCGTCGCCTAATGGCACCATCACCGTCGACGGTGAATCGTATGGTGCCGTGGCCCTCGTCGAGGCCCTCATGCATCCTAAGGCTACCGTCATCGCCAGGACATTGGATGCCGACGATGCCGACGTGTGCCGCAATGTGGCTTGCAGGATAGCTGGAAATATCAGGATAGAAAGTAAATAACGAAACATCATAATCATAAAAATAAACTATATTATGGATGAAAATAAGATGAAGAACGATATAAGGAAGATGCTCGAGGATATACTCCCGCTCGTCGACTTTGACTCCGATTTCCTCTTTGCCGAACTCGACTCCTTGGGCATTACGGCCATACTTATGACTCTATCGAAGGCTTACGACATCGATTTGGAATCGCCCGACGTCACACCAAAGAACTTCAAGAACCTCGACAGTCTCGTACGGCTCGTCGAAACGAAGATTGCTGAGAAGAATGATCGTCAATAAAATGACAACCATCGAGCAGCAGGTGGAGCGTCACGCCCTCTCGACACCCGACAAACCCGCCGTAGTCAGTTGCGGAACGACGACCACCTATGCCCAGCTATGGGCCGATGTCTGCCGCCGCACCGACGAACTGAGAGCTGCCGCCGCACCGGGACGCCTGAACATCTTCCGCGCCACGGCCGACAAGAAATTCATCGTCGAGTATCTCTCTACCCATCGTGCCGGAATGGTGGCTATGCCCCTGGAGAAGGATTTGCCTGAGGCGCGGCTCACAGCTCTGCGAAACGAGTACGGCACGATGGTCCTGCCGCCGGCCGACGATGCCCTCGAGAGCATTGCCGACGTGCTCTTCACCACCGGCTCGACGGGGCGGCAGAAAGGGGTTATGGTGAGTTACCGCGCCATCATTGCCGATGCCGACAACCTCATCAGCTCGCAGGGGTTCACCACCGACACCACTTTTATAATATGCGGGCCGCTGAACCATATCGGCTCGCTGTCGAAAATATGGCCCGTGCTCGCCCTCGGCGGCACACTGGTGATAGTCGACGGCATGAAGGACATCAACTCGCTGCTCGGCCTCTTCGACCGTTCCGGTCAGCACCTTGCCACATTCATGGTGCCGGCGAGTCTGCGGATGATTCTACGTTTCGGCAGTAAGAGGATAAAGGAAGTGGCCAAAAACATCGATTTCATCGAGACTGGGGGCGCTGCTCTGTCACAGTCTGACATCGACGGACTCCGTCGTCTGCTGCCCGGAGTCCGACTCTACAACACCTATGCCTCCACTGAGACAGGCATCGTGACCACCGCCGACTTCAGTCAGGGTGCGTCTCCTGCCGGATGCACCGGCCGGCCGATGCGCAACTCCGCCGTGACGATTACCGCCGACGGACGGATAACGTGCAGCGGGGCGACGGTCATGAGCGGCTATCTCGGCGATGAGACCCTCACACGAGCCGTTCTCCACGGTGGCACGGTGGTCACCAACGACCTCGGCGAGATTGACAGCGACGGCCGGCTGCACATCAAAGGGCGGCAGAACGACGTGATAAACATCGGCGGATATAAGGTGTCGCCACAGGAAATAGAGGATGCCGCGAGTGATATTGAGGCCGTTGCCGACAGTATCTGCATCCCGTTCCACTCCGGTATCTTTGGCGACACGATGAAACTGATTTATGTCGTCAGTCCAGGCTGTATGCTTGGCAAGCGTGATGTGGCACGGGCCTTGGCCGCGAAGCTCGAAAGCTACAAGGTGCCGAGGGTCTTTGAGGAGGCCGGCAGCATCCGCCACACATTCAACGGCAAGCCCGACCGGCGGTTCTATCTTACTGGTGGCGACGAGAAGTCTGATGAATGACCGCTGGCGGCAGACATTTTTCCGTTCCGGAATTTGGCAGTCTGCGACAAAATAACTACTTTTGCGTTTACAGTCAGTGTGTTACGTAAAACCTCGAAGATATGAGCATACTAATTTTCCCCGACATCCATGGCCGCTCGTTCTGGCAGAAACCCCTTGACGATGTTATCCGTCACCGCCGCCATTTCGACTCGATAGTGTTCATGGGCGACTATTTCGACCCCTACGACAGTGAGGGTATCGACGAGAGCGAGGCCATAGCCAACTGGCACCGGCTCTTCGCTACCGTCAGCGATGGTGTCCTCGGCTGTCAGCCAGTATTCCTCCTTGGCAATCACGATGCTCATTACGCCAACCCAGTATTCTCGGCTTTTGCCGGCGGCAGCCGACTGTCGCGTCGCTATTTCGATGCTATCAAGGCCATCTTCGCTGGCAATGAGAGTCTGTTCCGGGTGGCTTACGATACGATGGTGGGGCCGAAACGGGTGCTCTTCACCCATGCAGGTGTCAACCGCGAGTGGGTTGAGCGCCACGGCGAGTTGCTGAAACCGCTGAGTGCCGACAGCATCAACGCGCTGATGAACACCCAGGACGGGTGGTTCGCCCTCTCCGATGTGGGACGGATGCGCGGCGGTGAGCGTCCGACGGGAGGTCCGCTGTGGGCCGATGTAGCCGAACATTACGATGCCGACGGCCATCCGTACACCATCGACGGTTACGACTATGAGGTCTTTGCACACAGTCAGCGTAGGAACGACCCCATCATCAACAGCCATTTTGCCATGCTCGATGTCCGCCGTCCATTCGTTCTTGCCGACGACGGCACTGTCCACGAGTACGGCGACGATATGTAATAGGTGATCATTCTGACCTGTCTCCTCCGTTTTAATCCCCGAATCAATAGTAAAAATATTTCATATTTAAGGACTTCCTTATCTTTCTTCGTAACTATCTAATAATCAAATAGATGGAGATAAGGCCCATTTTGCGTTCTGAAACGGCCCGTTTTAGACGCTGAAATGGCCCGAATTGGAACGCAAAACGGCCCGTTTCAGACGATGAAACGGCATATATGGCAAAGCTGTTAATATTTTTCGCTAATGTTGAATGGTTTGGAGTTTGAAATAACCATGAACATTAGACTCCGCTTTCTTGAATATTGAATTGTTGTGAGTGAATCGTGAATTAACCGAGAATAATGAATGTATGCGAAATGTGTGGTTAATTCGTGAAGATTGTTGTTTACATTAATTCCTGTAAACTTCCAATAAATTATTCCGGAACGGTAGGTGATACGTATTAGGGGCGGCATCATCAAATCCTTTTCCGGCACTGTTAGCGTCGGCGCGATGTGTGAATCGTGTGCTGCTGTGTGGCGAAAAGGGATTTGGCGATGCCGCCCCTAACAATAAATTATTGCCGGACGACGGCTGCTGCCTGTGGTTGATGCGCGAGACAGCGGGGGCGCCGGCTTAGCGTTTCTTGTATTCCTTCAGACCGTTGTCGAGGAACTCGAGGAATCCCGGAATGTCCTCCTTGTAGACGAACGAGCCGCTGAGAGGCATGCCGTTGTTGTCGAGCGTGACGTAGTAAGGCTGGGCCAGATAACCGAACTTCGTCTGTTCGAGCCAGCTCCACTTGTCGCCTACGGTACGCAGTTTGCGGGTGTTGCCCTTCGAGTCCTTCACCTCGATAGGCTTAGCCAACGGAGTCTTGTCGTCGACATAGAGCGATATGAGTACGTAATCGTCGTTGAGACGCTTCTGTACCTCCGGGTCGGTCCAGACGGCAGCCTCCATCTTACGGCAGTTGACGCATCCGAAACCGGTGAAATCGAGCATTACGGGCTTGTGCTGAGCTTTGGCTGCGGCCATACCTTCCTCGTAAGAGGTGTACTTAGCCTTCACTTCCTCAGTCTTGTTGAGGTTGAAGTCCTGAGTGTACATGGGCGGAGCAAATGCCGAGACGGCCTTGCAGGGAGCGCCCCACAGTCCCGGAACCATGTAGACGGCGAAGGCCAGGGAGCACAGACCGAGCATGATGCAGGCCACGGGCTGCGCTTTCGGGTTGTCGCCGTCGGAACGGAAGTGCAGGATTCCGAGGAGATAGAGTCCCATGAGCGTGAAGATGGCTATCCACAGGGCGAGGAATGTCTCGCGGTCGAGGAGTCCCCATCCGTAGGCGAGGTCGGCAACGGAGAAGAATTTCAGAGAGAAGGCCAGTTCGACGAATCCGAGTACCACCTTCACCGTGTTCATCCACGAGCCCGACTTCGGGGCTTTCTTCATCCAGCTTGGGAACATCGCAAAGAGGGTGAAGGGCAGAGCCAACGCCAGGGCGAAGCCGAACATGCCGATGGCCGGTGCCACCCAGTTGTTGCTTGTGGCTGCCTGGACGAGAAGCAGACCGACAACAGGCGCTGTGCAGGAGAAACTGACGAGCGAGAGGGTGAAGGCCATAAGGAAGATCGACAGCAGACCGGTCGTGGCCGAGGCCTTAGAGTCGACCTTGTTGCCCCACGACGATGGCAGGGCGAGCTCGAACATCCCGAAGAAACTCAGGGCGAAGACAACTAAAAGGAGGAAGAAGAAAATATTGAATGGTGCGTTTGTCGACATCTCGTTGAGCGTCTGTGGACCAAAGAGTGCCGTGATGACAAGCGCCAGGGTCATATATATAATAATGATGGATATTCCGTAGATGATGGCGTCGCGCACGCCCTTTCCTTTTTCGCCCGAACGGTGGAGAAAGAAGCTCACCGTCATCGGGATGATTGGCCAGACGCATGGTGTGAAGAGTGCGATGATACCACCGAGGAGTCCCATGAGGAATATGTACCACAGCGATTTGCCCTCGGTGTCGGGCTGATAAGCTTTCATCTTGTCGATGACCGGAGTCCAGAGCTGGTCGCCGATGGAGGCCGTCGCCGTGTCGGCGGGCTGAGCCTGGGCCGCTGCGGCTACAGAGTCCTGGGCCTCACCGGCAGGCGTTGCGGCGGCACTGTCGGCAGGAGATGCATCGTCGGCAGTGGCGGCAGCAGTCTCGTCGGTGGCTGCGGGGGCATCCTTAGGACCGTTGCCCTTATAGTTGAAGTCGACCGACTGCGGCGGCATGCACATCTCGTCGTTGCAGGTGCCATACTCGAGATAGCCGTTGATGCTGTAGGTCTTGCCGGTAATCTTGAACCGCTGGACGAATTGCACGTGATGCTCGAAGTAGCGGACGCGCATGCCGAAGATTGGGTCGTCGATGTTTATCTCCTTTCCCGAGTGGCGCAGCGGACCTTCAGCCTTGGCTCCCACGGCTTTCTCTACATTTAATGATGCTGAGATGGGACCGCCATCGGGTAGGGCGGTGGAGTAGACATGCCATCCGTTGTTTATGGTGCCGGTGAAGACAACATCGACTTCGGACGGTGAAACTTGTTTCTGTGCAACAGTGAAATGCACAGGATTGCCTTGCCCCCAGCTTAGTGCGCTGATGAGTAAAAGGGCAAGTGACATGAATGCTTTTTTAAACATTTTACAGTAAACCTTTCTTGTTTATGTGCTGTTGATATAAAAGATTGTGCAAAATTAGGAAATTATTTTTGTTTATTCATATTAATTGATGTAATTTTGTGGCTAAAATAGAAAAAAAAAGATGAAAAAAATTAGCAAACTGCTTTTCTGCGGTATTTTCGCAGTCGCTGCTCTTGCCCTTGCCTCCTGCGGTAAGGACTCCTTCCACGTCGAGGGAACGGTCACGGGCGCTAAGGACAGCATTCTCTACTTTGAGCACAACGGTCTCGATGGATTCGCCGTTCTCGACTCAACGAAACTCGATGAAAACGGCAATTTTAGCTTTAGTGGCGACAAAGCCGACGCACCGGAGTTCTACCGTCTGCGCATCGACGGTCAGATTATCAACATTGCCATTGACTCTACCGAGACTGTAAACGTCAAGGCTAAATATCCCGGCATGGCTACCGACTATGATGTCAAGGGGTCTTACGAGAATGAGAAGATTCGTGAGCTCGCTCTTATGCAGATAAATCTTCAGGCACAGTGCCAGGCTGCTTATGCCAATGGTGCTTCCGACTCTACCGTCAATGCCATGATAAGCCGTTATAAGGAGAATGTTGAGCGCAACTACATCTTCAGAGAACCGATGAAAGCGTATGCTTATTTCGCCCTGTTCCAGTATATCGTCATCAATAATCAGCCGGTAATGATATTTGATCCTGCCGGTAACGCGCAGGACAACAAGGTGTTCGGTGCCGTGGCAACGAGCTGGGATACTTTCTATCCCAACTCTGAGCGGGGCAAGAATCTGCACAATATCACTATCCGCGGAATGAGAAACGCCCGCATCATTGAGAATAACGAACGCGAACAACAGCAGACAGCCGCTGAGGCTAAGAACATGAAGGTCAGCGAGACGGGCATCATCGACATGTCGCTCTATGACCGTAATGATGTGCTCCACAGACTCTCCGACCTCAAGGGACAGGTGGTGCTGCTCTACTTCAATATGTTCTCGGCCGACGGCTCGCAGCAGGCTGTCATGCAACTCCGCGACTTGTACAATAAATATCATGCCCGTGGGTTTGAGATTTATATGGTTGGACTCGACGACAACAAGTCGTTCTGGATATCGCAGGTGAGCGCTCTGCCGTGGATTAACGTCTTCGACGACCACGGGGCCAGTCAGGCTTATCTCGCCGCCACACCTGGTCTGCCCTATTATTTCATCATTGACCGTGGCAACAACATTGTAAAGAAGGCTGCCGACGTGAAGGACCTCGACAAGGAAATCCAGTCGCTGCTGTAAAAGAAAAATCGTTTATGAGAGAAAGTAGAGAACGTCATATACTTTACATCTGCCTGATTTTGGCACTCGTGCCGGTGCTCTTGTTCCGCGATTTCACGTCGTCGAACGAGTTGCGCTATCTGAGCATCGCCGATGAGGCACTGCGCAACCATGTGTTTTTTGCCTTTACGAACCATGGTGAGCCCTTCGTCGACAAACCGCCACTTTACTTGTGGATCGTGATGCTCTGCCGATGGCTCACCGGCGGACACTATATGACGCTCTTGGGACTGTTCTCTCTCGTTCCGGCAATAATCATCGCGAGGGTCATCGACCGCTGGACGGTCCACGATATGGACGGGGTCGGACGGTCGATGGCACGGCTGATGCTCATCACCAGCGGCATATTCTTCGTCTCGGCGGTAACGATACGGATGGATATGCTTATGAGTCTGTTCATCGTCCTGGCCCTCTACGAGTTCTGGATGATGCAGAGCGGAGAGCCGGGCACTGCCCGCTGCCGCTGGCGATTCCCAATCTACATCTTTTTGGCGATGTTCACGAAGGGTCCTCTCGGCCTTATCATCCCGTTGGCAGTAACTGCCGCATACCTCGCAGTGTCGGGACGCCTGAACCGGTTCTTCCGTTATTGGAGCTGGCGCACGTGGTCTGTGCTTATCGTCCTCGTGGCTGCATGGCTCACGGCTGTCTATGCCGAGGGTGGAGCAGGATTCCTGCGCGAGTTCGTTGAGAATCAGTTGGTTGACCGCACCTTCGATGCCACACGCCATGTGCAGCCGTTCTACTACTATCTGCTGACCATCTGGTACATCCTTGCGCCGTGGTCGCTGCTTATCATCGGCATCAATCTCGCGTCGCTGAGGCACTCGGTGGTAAAGAGCGGCATCCAGACCTTCTTTCTGACAGCATCGTTTGCTATCTTCGTCGTGCTGTCGTGTGTAGGTTCAAAGATGCAGATCTACATGCTTCCGGCCGTTCCCTTCATGGTTTATTCGGCCGCAATGTTCACCCCTCGCTACCACGGCAGCAAGTGGATAAGGACATCCATCGCCATCCCCGCGCTGATGATTCTCCTCGCTTTGCCCGTGCTTATATGGGCGGCATCGCGGTTCCCGAGTATCGACTACCTCAACAACGGCCTCTTCTATGCCGCTGCCACGGTGCTGTCGCTGTCGGGAGGCAACGTCCTTTACCACCTTTATAATAAGGCTCAGCCCGAGAATCTCGCGCAGATTATACGTCGGATGGCCGGTGGAATAGGCCTTGCGGTGTTCGTGGCCGCCTGGGCTCTGCCGGCAGCAAGTTCCGACCTCGGTTATGGCAAGCTCTGCGAGGAAGCCATGAAGGTTTCCGATACCACACATATCGGGTCGGTACACGCGTGGCGCCTCGACCATGCCGCCAACATGGACGCATACCTCGGCAAGCAGATTACTGCCGAGGACGACCGTAGTGTGCCTCAATTGGCTGGCAAAGGGGCTCCCTTCATCCTCCTCACGAGGAAGGAAGACGCTAAGAGTCTGAACGCTAAGGATGTGCATGTCGTAGGTGCTTTCGCTGTCGTCGTGTGCAATCAGAAGTAAGCTTTGGAGGCTATCGTGGCGCATATTGCGTGCGCCTCCATTGTCGTAGAGTGCAATCAGAAGTGACTTCGTGGCGACTCACCCGACGAAAAAAATCGCAGCGGAAACGAAAATAAATAGCAAAACATTCGTTTATCTCGCTGAAACTCATTAAATTTGCACGATTTTAATTATGCGGAAGGGGAAAAACGCCATTGGCACATGTCTCTTCCAAAGATGATTTTGGTCAAAACAATAAGTATTTTTTATTTTTTCGATGAACGTAATTACGAAAACAGTTCAATTGCCAGATGGCAGGACCATCTCAATTGAGACCGGAAAGGTTGCGAAACAAGCCGACGGAGCCGCTGTCTTGCGGATGAACAACACCGTCCTTCTTGCTACCGTTTGCGCAGCCAAAGAGGCAGTTCCGGGCACAGACTTCATGCCTTTGCAAGTTGATTATCGCGAGCAGTACTCTGCCGCAGGCCGTTTCCCAGGTGGATTCACCAAGCGCGAAGGCAAAGCCAACGACGATGAGATTCTTACATCACGCCTTGTTGACCGCGTACTGCGGCCTTTATTCCCCTCCGACTACCACTGCGAGGTTTACGTGCAGGTGATGCTCCTGTCAGCTGACGGAGTAGACCAGCCCGACGCTCTCGCCGGATTTGCAGCTTCGGCAGCAATGGCTTGCTCCGACATTCCAATCGAGTGCCCCATCAGTGAGGTGCGTGTAGCACGCATCAACGGTGAGTATGTCGTTGACCCGACATTCGAGCAGATGAAGAATGCCGACATGGACATCATGGTTGGAGCCACAAAGGACAACATCATGATGGTCGAGGGCGAGATGGATGAGGTCTCAGAGCAGGACCTTATCGGTGCTCTGAAGGCAGCACACGAGGCCATTAAGCCAATGTGCGTGCTCCAGGAGGAGCTCTCTAAGGAGCTCGGCACCGATGTTAAACGCGAGTACGACGACGAGACTAACGACGAGGAGCTGCGCCAGCAGGTCCGCGAACAGACATACGACAAGTGCTATGCAGAGGCTCAGTCGGGTGATGCCGATAAGAAGCACCGCGAGGAAACCTACGACAACATTAAGCAGGAGTTCGTCGATGCCTACGATGCTCAGCACACAGACCTCAGCGAGGAGGACCTCGAGGAGAAGCATGCTGAAATCGACCGCTACTTCGCTGACGTTCAGCGCGATTCGATGCGCCGCAGCGTCCTCGATACAGGAAAGCGTATGGACGGCCGTGCTTGCAACGAGATTCGTCCTATCTGGTGCGAGGTGAGCCCACTGCCAATGCCTCACGGAAGCGCTATCTTCCAGCGCGGTGAGACAATGTCGCTCTCGACCTGTACCCTCGGCACCAAGCTCGACGAGAAGATGGTCGACGATGTGCTCAACAAGAGCTATCAGCGCTTCCTCCTCCACTATAACTTCCCACCGTTCTGCACCGGCGAGGCAAAGGCTCAGCGCGGCGTAGGCCGTCGTGAGATTGGTCACGGCCATCTGGCTTGGAGAGCCCTGAAGGGTCAGATTCCTGAGGACTTCCCTTATACCGTCCGTCTGGTGTCGCAGATTCTCGAGTCGAACGGCTCGTCGTCGATGGCTACAGTGTGCGCAGGTACACTCGCACTCATGGACGCCGGCGTTCCAATGAAGAAGCCTGTCAGTGGTATCGCTATGGGTCTTATCAAGAACCCGGGTGAGGACAAGTATGCTATCCTCTCCGATATCCTTGGCGACGAGGACCATCTCGGCGACATGGACTTCAAGACCACCGGTACAAAGGATGGTCTGACAGCTACTCAGATGGATATCAAGTGCGACGGACTGTCGTTCGAGATCCTCGAGAAAGCCCTCATGCAGGCTAAGGAAGGCCGCGAGTATATCCTCGGCAAGCTCACCGACACCATCGCTGAGCCACGCAAGGAACTCAAGCCTCAGGTTCCCCGTATCGAGGCCTTCGACATTCCTAAGGAGTTCATCGGTGCCGTCATCGGCCCGGGTGGAAAGATTATCCAGCAGATGCAGGAGGATACCGGTGCTACAATCACCATCGACGAGACCGACGGTGTGGGCAAGGTGCAGGTCAGCGCTCCTAACAAGGAGAGCATCGACGCAGCCATGGCCAAGATTCGCGCTATCGTCGCTGTCCCTGAGGTTGGTGAGACCTACGATGGTATCGTGAAGAGCATCATGCCTTACGGATGCTTCGTTGAGATTCTTCCGGGTAAGGAAGGACTCCTCCACATCTCCGAGATCGCATGGAAGCGCCTTGAGACCGTCGAGGAGGCTGGCATCAAGGAGGGTGACCACATTCAGGTTAAGCTCCTCGAGATTGATCCTAAGACAGGAAAGTACAAGCTCTCTCACCGTGTGCTTGAGGACAAGCCGGAAGGTTATGTAGAGCGTCCGCGCCGTCCTCGTGGCGAGCGTGGTGAGCGTGGTGACCGCCGTCCACGTGGCGACCGCCGTCCGCGCCGTGAGAACAACGAGCATAACGACAACGATTAAAATTCCTCGAACCCGGAATTTATCACAGAGTCCCGCAGACCACACGTTGGTTTGTGGGACTTTTCTTTTCCTATCGGGTATCTTCTGCGGATTGGTGTTAATTGCGCTCCGGGCTTATCGGATGTTATTCGGTATCCTTGTTTGCCGATAAAGATGCACAGGCCTCCGCATTCAAGCCCTACAATGGATGTTGTTTGACATCCTTTTCTACCGAAATGGAATATGTATGTTGACGACCGGAATGACTGAAAAGAACGATTATTAGGGTTCAGTAATAATCATGTCGGGTTAGGTTGATTGTCATTTCGCTGCAAGGTTATAAAACTTTTTTCTCGATTCCAAATTTTCGGGGTATAGAAAGGAGGGTAGTTCGTAGGGTAGGAGTTGTGTCGGACCCAGCTCCTATATAATAATGTGTGTTCAAAATGCGGACCGTGATGCCACATTTTCATTGTCCTTGGGGAATGAAATTTGATCAACTGAAAATATCCGGTGCGCTCTTCTTTCAATCATTATTTTCTGCGGCCGTACTACGACCAAATTATCGCCCCCACACAACAAAAGCCGATGTTAAGCGTTTTCTTTTTAGGAAATGATAAAACGTGGAATCATATTATTGGCTGCTGCGTTCATGCTCGCCGGTATCCAGTGCAGTGCCCAGAGCCACGCCGAAGTGCTGAAGCGCATGCTCCACTACGGCGAAACCCACGTTGTGCCTGCCGGCGACACCCTCACGACGAATGTCTACAGCAAATACACGATAAATATCGGGCGCCGCAACGTCCTTCTCAGTGTCGTTCCGACGATGTTCTACCTCCTCCGCGACGGCCAGCGCAACCATCTCTCGGAGAGCTACAGCCGCGTTGTCACTAACGGTAAGGATATTGACACTCACCGCTATCTGCATCTAAGCACCATCTATCACCGCCACAACACCCTGCCGCCGATGGAGAAATACGTCACTCCGCGCCTCTATGAGGAGAAACTCTTTGCCGATGCCATACTCTCGCCAGCCAACTACCACAACCGGAAGTACTACCGCTACCGTATGCGCGACAACGGCGACGGCACGTCATACGTCAGCATAAGTTCCCGCCACCGCAACACCCAGCTCATCCGCCGTGGTTATGCCATCGTCGACAATGCCACAGGCCGCATCTCGGAGTTTTCTTTCGAAGGCGAATACGACATGATACGGTCGGTGCTCCATTGCACGATGCGCGACGACAGTATCTCCGTGATGCCACTGAACTGCGACGTTCAGGCAAAGTTCTCGTTCATGGGCAACAAAATTAAGGTCCATCTCATCACGATGTACGGCCAAAAGGTCGAAATGCCCGATTCCATCGAGGATAGCGACGACAGCACTCTCATGAGCCGGGTGCGCCCCATACCGCTTACCGATGAGGAGGAACGGATAAAGGAGGACTACTACAAGCGGCACGCGAAGGCCCGCTCCGACACTGCGACTACATCCGACGGACACAAGAAACGCAACTGGGCCAAGCACATAATGTGGGACATCGTCGGCGACAATATCCTGAACAAGATTAAGACCAATATCGGTGGCGAGGAGAAAGGACAGATACGCATTGGCCCTATCTTCAATCCGCTCTACTTCGGCTATACCGCCCACAAGGGAGTCATATACCGTTTCGACATCAAATCGTTCTATAATTTCACACCGAACAGCGACATTACGGCACGGCTGAAACTCGGCTATTCCTTCAAGCAGAAGCAGCTGTTCTACAAAATCCCCGTTCAATGGAACTTCGACAAGTGCCATAACGGATACATTCTTGTCGAATTCGGTAACGGAAACAGAATTTCCAATTCCCGCGTCCTCGACAATATCAAGACAATCCATCATGCCGATTCCATCGACTGGAACGCCATGCACCTCGATTACTTCCGCGACACCCGGTTCCATTTGGGATTCAATATCGACGTAATCAAGAATACGTTGGGCATCGAGACCGGTTTCACCAAGCACCGCCGTTCGGCAGTCGACCGTAAAGGCTTCGAGGCTGCCGGTCGCCCCGCCGTCTACAAGACTTTTGCCCCGTTCCTTCAGCTCCAGTACCGGCCGCTGACCGACCGTGTGCCGTTGGTGATTACGACGCAGTGGGAACACGGAATCAAGCACTTCGGCGGACAGATAGCCTACGACCGCTTCGAGTTCGACGGACAGTACGTCCTCGACATGCCGCGGATGCGCAGCTGGCAGCTGCGGTCGGGATTCGGGTTCTACACTCATAAAGGCCACGATGACTACTTCCTCGACTACCACAACTTCCACGAGGACTATATTTCTTTAGGGTGGGAAGACCGCTGGTCGGGCGAGTTCGAGATGCTCAACGCCAACTGGTACAACGCCTCCGACTACTACTTCCGTGCCAACGCCACCTACGAGTCGCCGTTGCTTTTCCTGTCGTTCTGTCCCATCGTAGGCCAAATCGTCGAAAAAGAGCGCATCTACCTCAGTGCCCTCGCCGTCCGCGGCCTCCTGCCCTACGTTGAGGCCGGCTACGGATTCACCAACAGGGCGTTCTCCATGGGCATCTTCACCGGCTGGAGCAAATATGGATTTGAGGGTGTCGGCATGAAATTCGGCTTCGAACTGTTCAACAACTATTAGGTCTGCAGCCACGCCCGATTACTTTTGCCGCAGCGCCCGAAAGTTATGAACTCGACGACTGACGCACTGAAAGCCCGGCGGAAAGTCCCGGCTGCCGTCCCTCGGCCTCCCCTCGCCACAGTCACTGCCGCCTCGGCACCCTTCCAGCCGGCATCAGCTATGGCTACGGCCGCACCACATCGTCGAAGTGCTTCTTAGCCCATCCAATGAGTTGTTCGATGACCGGAATGAGCGATTTGCCGACATCGGTGAGGCGATACTCCACACGTGGCGGTACCTCGGGGTAGACCGTACGGTCGACGAGGTGGCTCTCCCTCAGCTCCTTGAGCGTCTTCGACAGCATCTTCTGCGAGCAGTCGACCATGTGGGCGTGCAGTTCGTTGAAGCGCATCACCCCCGTTGCGCTCGCGTCCAACGAGTATATCACGAGCATTGACCACTTGTCGCCAAACCGACTTATCACCTGGCGGATGGGGCAGGTGAGATATTCCGGGTTGATTTCTTTCTTCGTCATAATCGCTTGTATCTTCCTATTTGACGCAAAAGTAACCAAAAGTTACCAAACGGCAAAAGACTGAAGGGTTAAAGCAAGTTAACTGTAGCCCCGTTTCCTCCCCTTTGCATCCGTTTCCTACTAAAAAAAGTGAGTAAGCCACATCGGGTTCTCATTTTTAGGACACCCAAATTCGTTTAATTTCTGTGTCTATGGATGCTCACTCAATATTAAAACAAACGATATATTCAGACCAGAAACCAATAACGCACTTCCTGTCAGCGCCGAGGACTCGGGCCTTTGCCGCCTTCGTCGGCTCTTGGCGCTCTCGTGTGTCATGAAGGACAACAGCCCTACAGTATCAAACAGGGCGATGAACGTCATCGCCGCGATATTCTTTGTTTTGTCGCATGGTTCTTTACTGCTGACCGATTACCGGCTCGCGATTATTAATTGTCAACTTCCCGACCCTTATCTCTTGGCCCTTAACTCCTCGTCTCTTTTCGACTTCGACTTAATGACGAGCCACACACCGGTAAAGACCAGTACAACGGCCACGCCCTGAGGCAGGGTGAATACGCTCATGCCCACGGCCACACTGACAACAACAGAAACAATGGGCTGTACATAATTGTAGACGCTCACCACCGTAGGCCGGAGTACGCTCTGGGCCACCACACTAAGCAGATAGCTCACAAAGGTGCCCAAAACAACCATATAGACGACTTCCAGCCATGTGGCGGCGGTAAACGAGGCCCAGGACAACTGGCTGACATGCACCGTGGTGAACGGCAATACGAACAACGAGGCCCACGTGAACATCCACTTGTTGACCGTAAAAACATTGTATTTGCGGATGAGTGGATTGAAGAGTGCCAGGTAGAGTGCAAAGGAAAACTGCGCACCAAGGCACATCAGGTCACCACGTATGTCGCCTACCTTGGCATTGCCCGCACTGGCACTGCTGAAAATGAGGATGAGCGCGCCGCAACAACCAATGGCCACACCCAACGCCTTCTTCCACGTTATGGGTTCCTTCAGGATGAAAAAGGAGAGCACCATGGCAAAAATGGGCATCGAAGTAGTTACGATGCTGGCATTGACAGGCGAGGTGATGCTCAGTCCGATGTTGAACAAGCACTGGTTGAACACTATACCAAGCACGGCAGCCCCTGCTAACTTCACAATATCGCGCCCGGGAATATGCTCACGCGGACCGATGAACGAGGCCAGCCAAAAGAGCAGAGCTGCACCAGCCACACGAAACGACACCACTGAAATACCGTCAAAGCCACTGTTCATCGCTGCCTTGCCGATAGGGGCCATAAAACCCCAGATGGCTTCGGCGATGAACATGCTAAGATGCGCCCGCAAGGGGGCATTGCTATCCTTCATACTTTATTACTGTTATAAAATCATGCGCAAAGTTACGAATAAATACCATCGGATGATACGAATTGCCGGTTTTTTCCTTATATTTGCCATAAGAAAATGTGTTTGATTCGCTTGAAACACCCAATTTCGCGTATTTTCAAAGGTCCAAAGGCTGATTTCCAGGCAATTAGCTTTGTCACTTCAAAAAGGCGACGAAAGCGGGAAAAGTTGTCGTGCCAGATGGATTCCGTGACCCTATATGCAAAAGAGCTGATAAGGAAGATGTTAGGGCTTACCGTGCAGACGAGATTTCCAAAGAAGAAATTGTTGCCAAATACTTCTCAGCAGAGATAGACGTGGCTCTTGCAAAGCGACTAAGACAACTTAGCGGAGTAAAGCTGTCTGCCGAAGTGAAGAAGATAGAGAACACCATGTTCTTCCGCTTGTCGTCTATACTCAATTTATCTAGTTCATTGAACATCGGCGCCGGCTCACGAGCTGTTGAAAATCCTAATGTCCGCCACAAGAGCCGTGAGGAAATCCTCCGTGAACTTGTTGACCAAGGTTACAACGTCAATCGCTATAGCCTATAATTTATGAAATTAAAATAATAAATTGAAAGTAAGCGTGGTAAAAAGCCACATCGACTCAATACACGTTTCATTCCATCCCGGCTTGATGATGGGAAAACTCTTGTAGAAGCACTTACGCGTAACATAGAATTCAAAATCTAAACCGACATTCAACAACGAATCTGCGTGGACATAAAGGGATAGAGTAATACTGATAATTTGCTCCAGAAAATACAGTCTCTTCATAAAGTCTTCTATTGAAGATATTCCGGGCGATTACTGACAATGAAAATCTCTTGGTAATGTTCCATTCACATCCGACATTTGAGAAGCAATTAGATGAATAGTTTCCATGTGAAATCTCAAAACTCTCAATTGAGCAGTCGGCATATAAGCGTAGTTGAGGAAATGGGAACACGTCAGCATGCATTGTGGAATAGAAATTATGCAGTGCGTTATTCGACTGTGAAAACGCATCCTTGCCCTTCCAACTGATATTGCCCGCCGATGACAACTTATAGTGCAGCCAGCTTAGTTTGTCCCAATAGACAGACAATGACATGTTGAGGACATTTGAATGTACATAATCCTCAATCCCATTTTGCGAAAGAAGGAATTTGTTGTAGGCATAGCACATGCTGTGGCTTATGGTCAAATGCGTACTGCGAAAGTTCTTCTTTATGCTATAGGCAAGGCTCCAATTATACTGCTTGTTCTGTTTCCATACCGCCATTGAATATGTCAGTTCGGGCATGTAAAGATAAGCACGGCAATAGTCCGACTTCGTTTTAGTCCATACAGCATAAACATCCCATGACCAGAGATGTATTGTGCTCAGATAAGAAAGGCGTCCCGAAACCATGTCTGTCTTGTTAATGTTGAGGCTGTCGATGCCGTCGGTGAATGTGCGGTAGTTGTTTGTTATTGCATTGCGGACGGGCACATCAATGGTGTTTGCATCCTGATTAATACTGGCGTTGGCTGATAATGAAAAGACTGGGTTTAGCTTCTTGTCAAATTTTACCGACGGAGAGAACATCCATCGCGAGTCGGAATTGTTTTTCCAAGCGTTTCTGTAATGAATCCACTCGACTGGCAGACGGAACTCCATTGATCCGCCACGGAAATTCCATTCATATACCGGTTCCAAAGTGTGCAGCCAGTACCTGCTGATAGATTTGCCTTCGCCATATTGTGCGTCGTCATAATTTGATTGCTTAACATCGTTGTGCTTGTATTCTATTATATACCCAATAAGCAGCGGATTGCCAAAGACATTGAACGACGTGCCAATGCGGTTGCGCATGAAAAACTGTTTGAGCCGAGTGCTGTCGTCAATGGTATCGGGCAAAGCATAAAGCTCCTCCTTAGCATGGAAATAGCGAAAAATAGAAGACAGTTGGACAAGCCTTGCTCCAGTGTTTATATTCATGTTGAATATGTTCTGCAATGTGAGCGGCCGCCGTCGCATTCTTTCGTCCACATGACCTTGCTGACTGTTTATACTTTCATCAGTATGCCAGGCATTAAGTTTTCCACTCACTTCGTCCTGCAAGTAAATCTTTTCAGAATTCAGTTCGTATTGCATCTGCCCCTTAATGACATTTGTCTGCCTGTGGCTTGCCGAAGCCTCGAAAATTGTTGTTGTATCGTTGGCTATATATCTGTCGTAAGTACTGTCGTTAAGGTTGGTTGCGTCATGAAACCACAATCCATTTATTCTTAGTGTAGAGTATTTTGACAGTGCATGGAGATAATGCATTGACGCATAATACGACTCATTTCGAAGATAATATTCTGGTGAGAGCGGGGGCTTGTGGTTGTTGGCATTCTGAAGGAAAAGGTTGGGCAATGGTTCATTGGTGTAAAGACTGTTTACTGTTGACACTCCGTTGACAACCTGAGCATAGTTATTGCCCTGGTTGTTAATGCCTGCCGACAACAGAAACTGATTCTTTTTTCCTGCCTCTATCGCAGTGATGTGGTCGTCGTAAGTGCCCGATGTCCCGTATCCTCCTATGATCTCTCCGAAAGGCCGCAAGCGATAATCCCTCTTCAACTTGAGATTCAGCGTGGCGCGGTTCGTGTTTACCTTCCCTGCAAGCGAGCGGATGGGCTGGTCGTTCTGCATAACCTGCACCTGAGATACTGCCTCTGCCGGCATGTTTTGTGTTGCGAGGTTATATTGATCACCCATCAGGTTCTGCCCTTCTATATTTACCTGATTTATAGCTACGCCCTGATAGGTGATGCCACCGTTTGCGTCAATTTCTATTCCGGGCATCCTCTTCAGTACATCCTCAATATACAAGTCTCCCTTCTGTTGGAAGCTTGCTACGTTATACAATAAAGTGTCGTTGCGTTGCGTAATCGGTGGAGCGGTAACTATTACTTCTTTTAGGGAAATCTCACCTCTCTCAAGTTTTACGTTGTAAGTCGTTTGTTTGTCGATTACTGCTAAACGCATTGAAGTATATCCGACTTTTGAAAAAATTATATAGCTTCCGCTTTCAATGTTCCTAAGAATATATGCTCCTTTTTTGTTTGTAAAAGCATACGAAATTAGGGAATCTGACGCTGAGAACAACCGGCAAGTGACACGATTGACAGCTACGCCTTTATTGTCAATTACTATGCCACTGAACTCTGTCTGTGCGTAACTGCATATTGTTGTAATTACGAACAGAAAGACTGCGAGTATTCTTTTTGTGATTTTTATTGAACTCAACTTTTGTGCTTATTATTTCAGTTCAAGCATATTGCTTGGTTTTCTCGGATAATTAGTGTCGGGCTTGATTTCCTTGCCATTTTTTATGACACGGAGCCCGATAATGTCGACGGCGAGATTATTCCAGTCCTCAATTTCGTTCTTGTAAGCAGAAAGAGCCTTTTCCCTGTCAGTCTTTATTATATCCTTGTCGCTGTAAAGGTACATATCGCGGTTGCTTCTTGCCACCTCAATACCGCTATTCGTAAATATCCAGTTGTTGCTTTTGTCGCAAAGACACATTATCAGTCCAGGCAGACCGCCGAAAAGATAAGGACCATAAGGCAAATTGATTGATGGCGCAAACCATGCTATATAGCTTCTGCCAGCATATCTGCAAACAGCTCGCTTGCAGGCAAGTCCGTTGATGATGGAATCGCCTTCAGTAATTTGCCAGTCGAATTTCGGCAAAGGAACTGTGTATTGATATTTCCTTAAAGCCTGCAGTTGAACCGTTGCTGTCTCGTTGTCCAAGTCTACTAATGAAGTAATGTTGAAGCCATAACACACCTTACTACTTGTCTGATTAAAATCGTTAGCAGCTTTCTTCGCGTTCTTTTTGTTTATAGCGCAGAAATCATTGATAGAATCAAGCTGAATGCGGTATAAGTCGCCGAAGCGGAGATAATGGTCGGAGACTTGCAACACCATCAGCCCCTTAGTATAGTTGTCTGTTTTAGAAGAATCTGCAAGAAAATACAGCGTATAATACACGTTAATTTTCGCCGTGTCATAAACCGTCCTTTCTGTTTTCTCGTAGTGGTCCATGCCGCCATCAGGGCTGAACATCGTCTGAGCTTGTAAAGCTATAAAGTAAAATGAAACAATAAGAACAAAAAGAATTTTTTTCATATACCTCATTAACAGAAAGAATGTCCATGCCCCCTCTACCAAGTTGCTCGTGGTAAAAAGGACATGAATATTCTATAATTTTACAGTTGATCCAGATAGCCTCCTTCAGGACGAGAAGTAAGAACTCCTTGAGTAAAATTAGCTCTGAATATACTTATTGCTTGGAATTTACTGCTAGCATGAAACATTACCTGAGTTCCATTGGGTAGAGTCACATAATACTTATATGCCGAAGCAGTGGTCGGCATAAGCATGCCGAGCATCAGTGCCCCAGAAAAAGCAAAAATCCTTATTTTCTTTTTCATTTTTGTAAGTTATTATTGCCGTCTAAAAGCTTTCAGCTTTGCTCCTTTTGTCAGTTCGGTCTGGACATGATGATTCGTCAATCATCTTATGTCAAATCAATTTAGACGCGCAACTACCGGTCTGTCGCATCATCTTCAGTTGAAATACAATGCAAAATTAAGAAGCAATATTGATAAAAACGATTTATTTGAGTACACTTAATACACTATTGTAAAGCAATAATTGGTTAATGCTATAATTTGCAGATGGTTAAGGGCTATAGTACATCTTGTTCTCTACTATCTTTAAACTCGATAGATGTTAGCAGTAAAAGTTTTAGAACCTTCTTGATTGAAAATCTTTTTGTTAAGAGAACGTCTGAGATTTGATATGCGTTGTTTCGTAAGATTGAGTAATGTCGCAATTTCTGTCGGGATAAAATGCAATCTGGTTAACACACAAATGACTTTCTCCTGAAGAGTTAAGGAAAGGTCTACCCGACTGATAAAATTATAGAAATCGGGTAGAATTTTTTCAATTAAGCCTATTAAATCATTCCATTCATTGATCGGGAGCATGGCTCCTTGTGCTGCATGCTTGTGGATTCTACGAACAATTTCATGATCCATTAAACTCTGCTCAGCATCCCAACTGTCTTTATTTGAATAATCCGAAAATGCTGACAGCAAAGTCTTCAGTTCCGATATTTCTTCATCTTTGTCTGCTTTGACTTTTTTTAGTCCTAATTCGAGACTTTCTCTTTCTTTTAAGGCCCTGTAATATCGTATTAGAGCGTCAGAATATTTAGTATTAATCTCACGTAGTTCTTTATCTCTTTTGTTTCTTTGACTCCTTGTGTAAATATAGATTAGAAGTAGAACTATAAAAATAATAAATGTTAGAGATATAACTGTTAGCCGTAGTTTATCTGCTTCTTTAGCCTTTTCCCTGGCAATTTTCTGGCTTTCGCTGTAATCGTATAGGGCCTCTGTACGATTAATTTCGTCGGCTGAATGCTTAATATTTGCCGAATCATTTGTTTCAGCAAATAAGCTTGCATATTTCAAAACGGAATCTGTGTTGTGAAGCAGTGAAGAAACCCTTAATAGGCCATGATACCCACTTTCAAGACTACTTATATCAGAAGCTGACGAAATTAGTTTTCGATAATAATAGTCAGCAGAGTCCAGTTGATGTTTCTTTTCGTAATATTTACCAAGTATAGAATAAAATATCTCATGACCCGGCGCTATTCCTGTTCGTGGATTATATAATCCCGATGAAGTAATATATTCATCAATCCCTTTTTTGGCCTCATCAAGGTTGCCAATCTCTATATTATGTGCTATTATTGTTCCTAACGACGAAGCCGCATATCTGGTTTCACCTATTCGTCTATACTCAGAATAGACTCTTTCTGCTATAGATAATGCAGAGTCTTTCTGATTCATTATGGAATAGGCAAAGCTAGTATATTCCAACGCTTGTATTGCCGACAATGTATCTCTACAGAGTAATGAATAATGCATACATTTTTTCCATGCACCTATTTCTCTTTGAGGAATCCTTTGCTGATGATAAAGCAAACCTATTTGACCATAAACCCTTGATGCTAATTCATCATTGTGCCTATTATACGAAGAGTCATTTATACTTACTGCATCAAGAAAAAATTTTAAAGCTAAAGGGCTATTGCCTTTATCACGGTAAACGCAGCCCATTAGATAATTGGCTTTTATTAAATCGGTAACGTTACCATGTCCCTTGTAATAATCTAAGACATCGCCCATAAACTTTATGGTGTCCATTGGAGTGAAAGACTTATTCATGGCTTCTGCTTTAAGAAGTAAAAAAGCCATTCTATCTTTTTTGCTATAATGATTAATGTCCTTTTCTTTGCTGTTTAAAATAGATAGTGCAGAATCTGGTAAACTGTCAATAAGTTGCTCTGCTTCTTTTAGTGCCATACGGCCTGACGATACAGAGCATGATGCTAAGCACAAGAGAAAAAAATATAGTATTTTCCGCATATTATAGCAAATTTCTGACAAAGATAATCATTTGCTTTCAAATAGCCAAACTATATGAGGTATATAATTTTAAGATAATTAGTCACGAAGTTTTTGTCAATTCCCTATAAATTGAAATAACCCCAATAAAAAGAACTCTGAGTTTCGAATAGTATATAATATTTACCAGAACCTACTTGCGGTAATGCTATACTCGATACGCCATCTTCTATTATTTCCGTATATATAATTTCTCCCTTCTCGTTCTTTATTGTAAGAATACTTGGAGAAAGGCTTTCATCGAAGTAGATGATTCCATTAGCTATTGTTATTAGTTGCTCTTTATTATAAGGAGGGAGACGACGTACAGGCTGAGTTGACCCCGAATAGTCAGGCAAATCCTTTGCCTGCATTTGTAGTTGAATAATAATATGATCTTGAAACAGTGGCTGAGCATTCGTATTAACAACTATACCACAAAGCATTAAAACTAAGATAAACAAATTTTTCATACTTTTACTCTTTAAATCTTTTGATTATAAAATTACAATAAAAACCTAAAATGAAGGAAAATCGTATGTACACTTAGTACACTTCTCGAATATCGTTACAATATAACATTCTTATACTTAGGCGCTTAGATGAAAAGGTACATTTTGTAAACCTTGAACATTAAATGAGACTCACACAATAACATTCTCTATTATGTGAAAATGTCATTGTGTGAGTCGTATCACTTGTTGTGGCACTGCGGTCACAGAATAAGATACAGGTTAAGGCCTGATTTACTTGCTGTTATATCCATTCAGCGGCACTATGACTACAGAATAAGGGGGCAGGGAGAGGGCAGACCCCTTGATGGAGGAGCGATAAGGCTCGACTTGTGAGTCGTTGGGAGCACCGGTGAATCCGTAACACTCGGTTCCGTTAGGTATAGCCAGTCCGTTTACCGCAATCTCAAGATGATAGGGTAGGGCGTTGACAAGTTTCAGCCATAGCTGGCCCACCGGCTGCTTGGCGGCCTCGTTACCTGGTGTTATTCCGGCAGATTCGTCATCCGCCGACAGCTTGCCGACGATGCTTGCAGCCACCCTATAGCGCAGCGAGTCAGCTATTTGCAGACGGGAGTAGATGTATTCGTTGCCAGCAGTGGTGCCCCACAACTTCTGCGTATAGTAACTTGGGGTGAGCCGCGTTATCGAATCGTTGTTGAAGTATATGAGGTCGGGATTCCAGTTGCTGTGACCCTCCTTGCAGAAGAGCGGGGCGTAGCTGGCCATATCCACGATGTCGCCGTTCCGTTCCAGATTGCAGAGATGAATAGCTTCTACGAGTGCGTTCTCCACTCTGCTGCCTCTCGATGCCCATTCGCCCAAATACACCTTCGGCCCTCTGCGGTCATAGCCGTCGTAGTAGTCCTGATGATGCAGGAACCATCCCGGCGACTCATAGTAATGCTCGTCCACCATGTCGATGATGTCTTTGTGGGCATTGGCAAACTTCCATCCCTCGATATAGTCGGACGACGGGTTGTGGAACGGACCGACGGTGCCGCAGACCGTAATCTCCGGAAATTTGTCTTTTACTGCCTTACATATCATCCCGTAGCGCTCCTCAAACGCCGTCGATATGAGGTCCTCGTTGCCAATGCCTATATATTTGAGGTTGAACGGCTTGGGATGTCCGGCGCGTGCTCTCATGCGGGCCCATTCCGACGTTGCGGTGTCGCCGTTGGCCCATTCTATGAGATGTAATATTTCCTGACAATATGCCGGCATGTCCTTCATGTCTATTCCTCCCTGCTGTCCGGCATATCCATCGCTGTCGGCAGCCGAGTTCTGGCATGGCACACCGGCCGCAAGTACCGGCAGGGGCTCTGCGCCTATGTCCTCGCAGAACTGGAAGAACTCATAGAATCCGAGTCCGCGCGTCTGATGATACGACCAGATGTTCTTTGCCGGTTTCCTGTCCTGCCATGGTCCTATGCTCTCTTGCCAGTGATAAATGTTTCCGATACCCTGTCCGTGACTCATGCATCCACCTGGGAAACGCACGAATTTCGGGTGCAAATCTGCCACGGCCTGAGCCAGATCCTTGCGCAGTCCGTGACCTTTGAACGTGTCGTTGGGGAAGAGGCTGACCATATCGACGTCAATGCAGCCATCCTTGAGCGTTGTCAGAGCCAGACGGACGTTCTGCCTCGTGGCCTTGCTGTCCACGGCGAGTGGCAGCGAATACCGTTGCCAGACGTGCCCCTTGAGTTTTATTCTTCCCTTTGCCGTCACCGTTCCGTCATCGCCAATCAGGGCCACCTGCAGCACGTTGTTGCCGCCTTCCGCGTTTCTTGCGAATACCGAGAAGTCATATTTCTGCATCGGAGCGGCGCTAATTCCGCCCCATCCCACATTATATAATGTGTCACGTCGTGCTATGACGGCATAGTGGGGGGTGTTCTTGCTTATGGGATTGCAGCTGTCGATAACGACAGGCTTGTTGCTCGTCCACGCTGTCGTGGCCGTCCACCCCCTGTGGTCCTCCTTCGAATATTCGAAATCGCGGTTCTGCACGAGCTCGGCGTATAATCCTCCGTCGGCCGCATAGCTGATGTCCTCGAAGAACACACCCATCATGTGGTCGCTGATTTTCTTCCTCTTCTGCATGTCGACGTCGAGCACCGCCTTTACCGTTGCCGTCGTATGGCCGAAGCGCCGCTTGTCGTCGCGCAGGCTTTCGCTGTTCTCCTTAGCCTCGTTCGCCGTATTTATGAAATGATTGGCGAGTCGGTCGTACTGCTTCTTCGACACATTGAAGGCATTGCCCGGGTACCTCCGTCCGTCTATGGTGGCCGAGTCGCGCAGCCAGCCGACAGTGCCGGCCGTCGTCCCCGACTCGCTGAAATGCCGGAAGTCGTTGGAGGCCAGCACATAATGTGTCGACCCGTCATTTGTCTTGAAGTAGATGCCGATATTCTCCGCATCCTTCTGGGTAGCTAGTGGTGACAGTACCCCACGCTCCTTCATCCTCGGGAAGTCCTGCGGCCGCCATGTCACCAAGTCGTCGCTGTAGGCTGCCCCGAAACAAGGTGCGTAGCTGTTGACTGCGAACAGCAGTCGCCACGTGCCGTCCTGGGCATGGAGGACGTAAGGGTCGTACATCTTCTTCTCCTTTCCCCATGGTCCGTAGTCCGATGCGCATAGCTGTCCCATGTCCTGCCAGGTGCCCTTGCCGGTGAGGTAAGCGGCGTGAACCCCTTTGGTAGGCTCCGGCGAGTAGAGGAATATCCGGCATGTGGTGTCGCGCCCTGCAATTTCATAATGTGGAGTCGGCTGCTGCGCCCCAGCCTTTGGTGTGGTGGCGGCAATCATCAGCGCTGTTAATAGCAATAATTTGCGGTAGATCATAATCTTGTTAGTTTGTTTTCAATGCAAAAATACGAAGAATCTTCCACATTAAGAAATCTTCCCCGCTATTGTTTGCAATGGTTCGGTAAGAAAACCGCCTCCATCAAAGTTTATTTAACGTGTTGATTATTAGATACTTGCAAATAATAAAGTTTAACATTATGATAAGATTAATTATGACATAAAATAGTGGCTATATCGTTGATTTTCAGTAACTTTATGGTTGAATAAATAATGAAGTTATATGACAAATCAAGAAGATATAAGCCACTATATGGGACTTGCAAAGGATACTCTCCTCGCAACTTGTGCAAAGGTACGAAAAAATCTTCAGGATCTTTTCCCTGAGATCGTGATTCTTTTGCTGGTCCTGAGAAAAAAGAATTTTACGCAGATGGCAAAGTACGGTAAACACAACGAGCACACATACAGAAGTGCCTTCAGGAAAGGCATCGACTGGTGTGTCTATAATACAAAGCTCATCAGGGAACTTTTTGACACAGAGAATGACCTGCTTGCTGTGGCAATAGACCAGAGCTATATCCGTAAGGCCGGGAAAAAGACTTATGGCATCGGCAATTACTGGTCCGGATGTGCACAGGCCGTCAAGCACGGCTGTGAGATTACCCTGCTGGCCATCGTCAATGCGACACAGAAAGACGCGATGGCCTTCCGGGCAATACAGACGCCTGGTAAAGCTGACGGACGCAAGATGTCGCTTACAGACTTCTACATCAAACAAGTCAAGAAGTACTCCAAGAGAATGCAGAGGATTACCCATAACATGGTAGGTGATGCGGCGTTCTCTACTAAGCACTTCACCGACAGCATGGTAGAGTTAGGTTTCACATTCGTCAGCCGTCTGAGAAAGGACACAGCGGTCAGATATCTGTACGCAGGTAAGAAGACGGGGAAGAGAGGCCGGCCGAAGACATTTGACGGATACATTGACTTTGAGAGTCCGGATTTGGACAGAATGCAGAAGATCGACAGTCTGAGTGGTGATGATGGTGAGTACTATACAATAGTTGCAAATGTGAAATGCCTCAAGCGGAATGTCAGACTGGTGGTATGGTATCCTGAGGGTCTCGACCGGGTTAAGAGCGGCGGTTTCCGTCTATATTACTCAACTGACAAGGACATGAGCGGAGAGGATACCATGGCCATTTATCATGCCAGGTTCCAAGAGGAATATCTTTTCCGCGACGGCAAACAGTTTACCGGCCTGCAGGACTGTCAGGCCAGAAGCAAAAAGAAACTACACTTTGCTTACAATGCCGCGTTCGCCGCAATCAATACTGCAAAGGTGGCAATGGCACGTGATGACAAATACAAGGGTATGTCTTTAGCGTCATATAGTATGCTGATGCACAACATGTTCATATATCGAAGAATTATCGAAGTGTCAGGTATCAAACTTGACAAGAAGAAAAATAATCCTTAATTCCGCAACTAATTGCGCAATTCTTTATTAATATTTTTTATTATTGTTGTCCGGTAAACGAAAAATTCAAAAGCTGAAAAAAGGGGAATAAATCCCGCTGGATTCTTCCCCAAAGTTACTATCTTTGTGTTGCTAAACAAAAACGATGGTAACCATGAGCAAAGATATTAATTCTTCCGGACATCCAGTACTAAGTCAGATAATAAAGTTGATAAACCGAGATAAAGTGAACGAGTTAGCCACAACTACAAAAGTCAACAGATACGTGAAGAGCTTCGATGCCTTTACGCATCTTGTAGTGATGATATATGCGGCATTGAGCGGTGCCAAGTCTATCAGGCAAGTTGTAGAGGGTTTTGAGGCCAACGTAACCCGCCTGAATCACTTAGGCATCGCCTATTTGGTGAGACGCAGCACTCTGTCTGACGCAAACAAGAAGCGGACAAGCCAGTTTTTTGGTGATGTTTACAAGGCCCTGTACGAGCGATATTCGTCCTTTTTATCGGACAGCAAGTCCTCCAAGGCTCTTCAGAAGGGGTTATACATCCTTGACTCGACCACGATAAGCCTTTTCTCTCAGATACTTAAGGGTGTTGGACGGACTCCTAAAAATAGCGAGAAAAAGGGCGGTATAAAGGCTCATACGCTGTTAGAGGCCTCATGTGTGCTTCCGTCTTTTGTAGATTACTCCGCCGCTGCCATACACGACCACAGTAGAATGAGCAGTATCTTGTCGCTCCCATCTGGATCATTCGCTGCGTTTGACATGGGTTATGTAGATTACTGGATGTGGAAGCAATTCACAGACCATGATATCTTCTTTGTCACCAGACAAAAGGACAAAATGAGCTTTACTGTGATAGAGAATATAACATGTAGTAGCGATGATGACATTGTATCTGACCAGAAGATATCGGTCGTCTATCGTCATACTACGGAAAGAGAGCTGACCGAGGAGGAAATGAAACACAGACGAGGCAGGAAGCCAAAGAAGCGTCCTACAGTTAAACAAACTGAGACGGGAACGTTAGTTCTCAGACGCGTCGTAAAGAAAACCGATGATAAGAAAGGGACTATTGCGTTCATTACCAATAATTTCAGTTTGTCAGCAAGTGAAATCTGTGAAATATATAGACGGCGTTGGGGGATAGAATGTTTGTTTAAACGTCTTAAGCAGAACTTTCCCTTGAAGTATTTCCTGGGAGACAGCGTTAATGCCATAGAAATACAGATCTGGTCGGTTATGATAGCCTATCTCTTGACAAGTGTTATCTCCAGAGAGGCAAAAGATAAGATGTCGTTTTCCAATCTCGTATGCGCTATCCGGCTTACAATGTTCTCCTATATTGATATTGTAGCCATGGTCGTAGACCCCTTACGTGCTTGGCGTGATCTCAAGGAGGCCCAGCGAAAGCAGGCTTTGGCTTACAATCCGAAATATATACAATTAAGCCTCTTTGATGACCTATAGGGGTTACTTTTCAGAAATAAGAATCATGTCCCGTATTTACTGGGGTTCCGAGAGCTAAAATCACGGAATCCGGGTTTTACCGGACAGCAATAATTACTGTTATAAAATCATGCGCAAAGTTACGAATAAATACCATCGGATGATACGAATTGCCGGTTTTTTCCTTATATTTGCCATAAGAAAATGTATTTGATTCGCTTGAAACACCCATTTTCGCGTATTTTCAAAGGTCCAAAGGCTGATTTCCGGGCAATTAGCTTTGTCACTTCAAAAAGGCGACGAAAGCGGGAAAAGTTGTCCGACGGCAAAAGACTGCTTAGTTAAAGCAAGTTAACGGCAATCCCATTTCCTCCCCTTTACATCCATTTCCTACCAAAAAGTAAGTAAGCCATCTTCATGTGCCCTCTTGCTGCATCAGAGATTATTCCTTAACTTTGCCGTCGGAAAACTGAATATTCATCAATAAGTAAGAAGAAAGGAAACGCCTTAATTCCGCAACTAATTGCGTATTTTTTATTAATATTTTTTATAAGTCCCTGAGGAACAATAACTAACTGAAGAACCTAAAAAAAGTTAATTTGCTTGCGAATTACAGATAATTTCGTAAATTTGTCAATGATAAAAACAACCGAAATATGGACAAGAACGAAGAAACCATTAGCTTAACGAAGTGCGACAACTCTATTCTGGCCGATGAAATCGTTTCTAAGCTGGCCAACGCTGGTATAGCTTCATCGCTCCACGACGAGCTCAACGACCCCGCTTATGGCGCTTACGGACCTAATCCCGGGATTGAGGTGAGGGTGTTCAAGAAGGACTTGGAGCGAGCCCAGAGCATATTGCATGAGATAACCGAAAAGCGAGAGAAGCAACTGCCATGGTGCCCCAATTGCGGCAGTCAGAATGTCGTAGCGTTAGGCAAGGTAAGGCCCAAGCTGTCGAAGTGGGCGGTCATCATCGGCGTTCTCTTAGTTGTCATCGGAATCGTCTGCATTATCCTACCATTCTGTGTGAAGTCTATAGAGTCAGCTACGGTTAGCTTTCTTATTATATCACTAATCTCATTGGCGGTTGGCGTTGTCCTTGTCATACCCCAGCGAGAGCGCAAAAACTACAAATGCAACGAATGCGGGACTGAATTCTATAAGGAATAATTTTGTTCTTTATAATTTATATAAAAATCATTTGTAGACGTACAACTTGTTTGACAAAATGAAAATTCTATAATTAAAAGAAATAGCATATAGAAAAAGATATTTCTATCTAAATAATTTATCGAAATTCTTTCCATAATTTATTAATTTGGTCAATTTTCCATTTGCCCACTAAAATTGCCTAATTTTGCATTCATAACAGTTCCTCTTTAATTTATTGATAATCATTGTATTTGGATACTACAAAGTTACCAATAATTATTGAGAAACTGTTATTTTAAGTCTACTTTTTGAGGGTGGGAAACTTTAGTTAACAACAAATCTCCATTGTTTGTTGCAGTTATAGTGCCGGTGACGTATCCTTTTGCACAAGTCGGATTTGATGTATTGGTTGCTTTCTTCAAGGCCTTGTCATTCTTGAACAAGGGAAGATTTAAGAAACTGTAATCGTCATAATAGTTGACCACCTCAAGCTTTGGGTTGCCCAAGTTGAGATTATGATCAAAGGTATAGCCCGTGTTCAGAAATCCGGCATTCGAGGCATTGAATTTCGTGTGCGTTACTGAGCCACCTCGGTTGCACGACGAGCATGTGCCCTCGACGACAATCCTTGAAAGATTGTCGTAAAGGTAGAAGCGGTATAGTCCTTTAGTCCTCATGCGTCCGTCCTGCATATAGATTAGTCTGTCGGTTGTGTCGTACCAATATTGTATGTACTCACACTGGGGAAGAATCTTCTTCACTACGTTTCCCCTGTTATCATAACGGTATTCGTAGGCAAATATTGCCTTATGTCGGTCATTTTGGTACTCTGGCGACAAAACAAAGCGAAGCTGTCCGAGATCATTGTATACGAAGTACGTGTCGTTGTTGCCCTCGTCGCTTGCCCTTCGCTCAAGGACTTTCCTGCCGAGTTTATCGGTGAATATGGTCAGCGTATGCCCGTCCTCGTCGGTCGTCTTTTCGCCGGACAGTGTACATTTGGCATAATATCCCGATTTGACGAGATGGTTTTCCCCATCCATCGGAGCGGTGTAAAGTTTTACGTCACTCGCGCCGTTGGTTATGTGTTCTTTTGTCACGCTCTTGCCTGCCGAGTGCCATGCATCGCCTGGTGTGGTTGTTCTTGTTATGCGATCAAGCGCATCGTATGTATTGTCGCTATAAGCATGGTTGTCGTGCTCCATTTCCCACCATCTTTGGTCCTCACCTTCTTGTATTTTGAGAGGTATCGGAATATAGCTTTGTAAGAATATTTCTTGTTTAGTTCCAACTTGACAAACTCATTCTTAACCCTTGTCGTTATGACAACGGAGAGAAAATTAATCAGTTCGGTGGCATATACGCTGTAGTCTGAATGCACGTTTACCCTGTCACTGTCGATGATATTCTTGTAGAGCCAGAACAGATTATGTAAAGCTTTACATTATCTGTTTTCGTCGTCTAAAACAGGCCGTTTTAGAACGCCAAATGGCATGTTTTGCTAAGCGGGTGTGTATCAGTGAATTGCAGAGATGGTACAAACGGAATCAAAATGTGAATTATTTTGACATTATAAACGGGGATAATATCGTGATTATTGGATGTTAGTAGGCTCCTGACGGCCATAAGTAACGCCATCGTATTAATCCTCTGCAACAATGAAACGCATGTCGGCCGATGGCTGATGCCGTGTTTTGATGTTACAATAATGGGGAAGAATGACCCTTGCGGCCAAGTGGCTGCGATGGATTCAGACGGTAGTGCGCTGAAAGTGGTTCTTTCGATTTTTTGATGCGTAGTCTTTTGACAATAAAGCATCCGTTTTTATGCAATGGATCACAGAAAAGGCTGCCAGCTGATATGCCAGCTGACAGCCTAATGGTAAAAGTGTTAACTATATCGAGAAAACTACTTTCTCACTTTCTTTGTAGTGCGTGTGCCTTGCTTTACGATGTAAACACCGCCACGAGCCTGGCTCCCGCTAAGCTTCTGACCGTTGAGATTATAGTACTCAGCGGGCTCTGTGGAATCAGTCGATAGGCTCTGTATGCCGTCGGTAGCACTCACCGTGAAGTCTATTGTGCTCATTTCGCTGAAGCCGGAAGTATAAGCTGACCTTACGCCGGCGGTGTGCGTGCCGGCCGAAAGATTGGTAAACTCATACTCAGTCTCGTCCTGCTGTGCCACCTTATTGCCGTCAAGGTATATCTCGTAAGCTCCGTCGAGAGCCGGCATGCGGCTTGTCGAGACATGACTTGCAGGCATATAACCAGGTGTTGCAGGCAGTGCATCGGCATAACCGAAGGCTACGTCGTCAATAAGTAAACATCTGCTCTTGCCAGCCTTGGTCACTGCGCGCAGCGCAACGTACTTGGCGTTGGCCGGAATGTCGTACTCCTTGTATACCCAACTATAGTATGACGATACCGAAACGCTGTCTATGCGTGTGAAAGCTGACGGGTCTACCGTAGTGGTAGAGTAGAGAACCTCCACCTGCTCTGGATAACCGTAACCATCGTACGAGCGAGCATAGAAACGATATTTGAAGTTGCGGGTGAAGTGAAGCTTTGGAGTGATGAGCCAGTCGTCCTGGTCGGCGTCAGTAGTACCGAAGTCGGCAAGTGCCTTCTCGCCCGAGTGCGGGCGCATGGTGCTGAAGTAGTCGGCCAGCGTACTGCCATCGCTCTCCTTTACCTGATAAGGATTGAACACGATGAAGGCCATGGGCTGGAAGGCATTAGGCCAAGACGTGTCGTCGCCTGTGTTGAAAGCACCCGTCGAGGCACCGTCACCGTCGATGTATTGCCAGCCGAGTTTACCCGGCGAATTGATGGTGAAGTCGGTGTGTCCTTCGAAGTCGTCGGCGTAATAGTCGGCATAGTTCCAGATAAAGGTGCGTGCGTTGTCGGCACTTCCGCTATCTATCATCAGGTTGTATGGTTTTACGATGTTCTCGGTCAGTCCCAACGTGAAGTCGTAAGTGTCTTTGTCGGCCAGATTCACCACAGAGTCTATCGCGTTGAAGCCGTCGAGTGTTATGTGCATCTCGTAATTGGCTTTCCACACATTGCTGATGGTGGCTTCGCCGTTTTCATTGAGCGTTGTCTCGTAATAGTGCCTTCCGCCACCGTTTATCAGCACCACCTTGGCTCCATAAGCCTCGTTGTCGGGTGTGTTGGTAACGGCATGAATCTTCACTGTAGTGTTCATCTTGTTGCCGATAGAATCAGATACGACCGGTGTAGAGAGTGTGTCACCGGTGTAGACGGCGGTCACGGCATAAGCGTAGACACCTTTCTCCAGGCCGCCCCACTGGGTGTCGGCATACGAGTGGGCTGCCTGTTTCTCCGAGAGAAGGGTCCATGCGTCCTGATTAGCCTCGTCTGTTGTCTTCATGCGGTACACGTTGTAGCGCACGCGCTGCTGGATAACTTTCTGAGCAATAGGCTCCGGATCAGCAATTTGCTTATTCGAGGCTGCAAGGCTGGTCAGTTCGGCATTGTCAGCTGATGGACGTGAAGCTGAGAATATGAACCTTGGAGCGTTCGCTGCTAAGCTGTCGTCGGCCACAGTATAGGGGGCTGCTATTGTGCGCAGGAGGAAGTTATGGTGAAGACTCTCGCTCGACTGATTGTCCAAATAGCCAAACTGACCTGTGGTATAGTCGGAAGCAAAGCAGTTAGTGTACTGTCTGAACGGATATTTCTGGCTGTCGCCAGCGCCGTCGATGCCTATTCCGAGGAATCCGTAGGATGCTATCGTTGCAAAATAACCACGTGGCGCGTCTACCGATGCAGGCAGCATGAAGGTGTTCCACTGGTCATCCGTACATGGCACATAGGTATTCTCGTAGAGCAAATTGGACGTGGGATTACCGTCATCGTCAAGGTCGAAGATGCGCACAGCTACGCTATAATGCGTCTTTGTGGCTGTTGAGCCTATATAATATTGTATGCCAGAGACGAGCGACGGTGTGCGGTTGATGACTCCGAATACACTATTATTAGTGCCACTCTGCAGTCCGACTGTCGTTGTCAGGGTGCCGTCATCTATACGGTTCACCACTGCATCGTTGGCAGGAGCGTTCCAGTTTACGTTCACCGTGCCGGCATTGGCTGTGTCAACAGCTGCTGTCAGATGCGTGGCCGGACGTATGTCGTCGCGCAGTAAGATGCTGAACGACTGGTCTTTGTCGGCTTTGAAGTTGGTGTTGTAGCTCTTCAGCTTGTTTTTAGTGACGTTTATAGCGTAATAATCGTTCTTGAATACACCTCCGATACTGAATTTTCCTTCTGCATCGGTGACTGCCGAGTAGCTGTTATAGCCGCTAATTTCAACGTCAGCACCGCTCACTGCATCGCCGGCGATATCCTTCACCTCACCTGAAATAGTGTAGGTGGGCAGGGCGGTAAGGGCAATATCCACAATGGTAGTATCATATTGGGCCACAGTGGCCTGTGCCTCGGTATCCTCATAACCTAAAGCCTTGACGCTTACTGCGTGGGTACCTTCTGGCAGATAAGAGAGTGTGTATTCGCCGTTTTCATCGGTTGTGGCCTTGAATTCGCCACCGTTAACCGTTACAGTAGCACCGGCAATGGCCTTGCCAGCAGCGGTCACCGTTCCTTTTATATAGCCTTCGTGGTCCTCAGCGATGACTACGTTCTTGAGGGAGAGACCAAAGTTGGCGTAGAGCGTGCGCTGGAGGAAACTGAAGTAGTAGTAACCGTCTTCGCCAACGATCGGCAAGTTGGAGCGCAGCGTATGGGCATAGCTGCCACTAATGTTGAAGTTGTTGATGCTGTCCTGCTGAGCTATATCCTGACCTTTGCCGAATCCAATAGACAACTGCTCGGTTATCTTCTTGTTGGAGGGATAAGCCTCAAAGGTAATCTTATAATGCTTGTCCTTCAGCAGGTGTATATAAGGTGATATAAGCCAGTTGGCCGGAGCATAATCAGTGTAGTTGTATCCTGAATATGCACCTCCGAACGACCATGGCGATGGATTATTCCATGACCAACAAGCATAGTCGCCGTCGGCATCCACAGTCTTCCATAAGTTGAAGTTTTCCTCTGTTGCCAGCAATGTGTCGGGCACTTCGATGGCCGGACCGAGGATAGCTGTTTCCGAGACGGTGGCATCGCTGCTGTAGCCGCTGGCCTTTGCCACTACCTGATACTGGTATTTGGCCAGTTTGGGAATCGTATTGTCAGTGTAGGAAGTCGTTTTTATGTCGCTCGCCACCTTCACGGAGTCAGGCAGACGCGTGATGTCGTAGGTCAGGGCTGTGGTGTCTATGTATGCATCCAACTTACCTTTGGTGGGTGCAGTCCATGTTACAACAGCGTTAGGCACGGCGTTTTCAACATGCAGATCGGTAACGCTCTGAGGGTCACCGGTGCCGATGTAGGTCCCAACAGCCACTCTGTCGCCGTGTCCCATGTCGTTCACGCCTACCAATCTGTAGTTGTAGAAACCGCGTGATGGCACGTTGTCAGTGTAAGTTTCGTGGCCGCCAATAGTCGGGTTGGCTATTCTGTGAATCTCAACACCGTTACGATAGATGATAATAGAATCGAGATCTTCAAGCGTTCCACCTCTTCCGTAAGTCTTTGAAGGGTTATCCCATTCCAGTGTAGCGGTGAGGGCGCCTCTTTCTCCGGCTGTTACCGTGAAGTTCTGTGGCTTTTGCGGTGCGCTGGCCTCAGCCACCGTGAAGGTCACAGTGTTGCCATGAAGCAGGTCTTTTATGCTTGGCAGCAGTTCAACGGGCGTTACGTGAGCCGTTGCAGGGTCAATGCTGACCAGCTCGGCACCGCTTCCGTGACCGCCAAGCGACGGATGCTGATATAAATAAAGGTATAGCTTGTCGGTGTTATTGTCGAAGAACAAGTCGGCTGCATCAGCGTATTGCAGGGCACCGCCGGGAAGATAGTCGAGAGCACCTACCAAAGTGCAGGCAGCAGTCTGCTTATTCACCTTATAAAGTCCGCCCCAATAGCTAACGCCATACATGCCGCCGTCGTAGTTCATGGCCAGGGCCACAAGGTAATCGGGGAAATCAGGATACTGCTGAGCCTTTTCTGTGTAACGGTCCAGGGTGAAGTTGCCTACCGCAGTTGTGTTTCCCGTGGAAGGATCCAGTATTTGTAATGTGCTGCCGGCACTACTGAAAGAGTTGCCGCAGTACATCGTTCCGGTCTGGTAGTCGTACTCTTCCTCACCAAAGATAGGCCCCTGAGCAACCGAACCGAGGTCTTTTATCTGCTTGGTTGTCTTGGAATCGAAGTCGTACACCCAGAAACCATCCGCCTCATAGCCCGACATGGTCTGCGTGTAGCGTACATAATAGTACTTGCCATTGACATAGATGCCACCAGCTAACGACTCATACCGTCGCGAAGCGTCGTCTCCGGTAAGCTCAATCGGCTGTACTAATTGCTTGTTAGTCACTCCAGTGTCGCACAACTCATAGGAGTAGATGCCGGGAGAACCGTCTCTTTGAGAGCTTAGACCGTAGACTGTTTGCGCTGACGCATACGTTCCGCTACCCACAGATAGCAGCAACGCGGCCAGAAATTGAAGTGTCTTGTGTCTCATAAACTAATAATTATAATATCAAGTAAATATGTTTTTGTATTTCAAAGAACGTTGCAAATTTATAAAAAAAATAGGTGCAAATGTTAGCAAAAGCCTTAAAAAACGGTCCTGTCAGTTTTTATCTATATAGAATTTAAAGCTATAACAGTCATTTTCATAACATTTTGAAATAAAAATGTGTAATTTTGCAACCGCAACTCAATTATATATCTTAACAGTTTATGAAACACTTACATCTCATTATGACTGCTTTTATGGCTTGTTCAACATTGGCCATGACGGCAATGCCTGCCTATCGGGGGAAGATAAAGCGCATACAACCCGACGGAACAGCAATAACCACATTGCTGATGGGCGACGAACACCACAGCTGCATAAGCACAACAGACGGCTATGCCATACAGATGGCTGACGACGGCTATTATCATTACCTCACCAGACGAGCCGACCAAAGGCTCACAACTGAGGGGATGCCTATAGTAAGAGGTGAGTCTGGACGCTCAGCTGCGGACAAACTGCTTTTGGAGAAAGCTGTCAAGACCTCGGAAGTGATGGCCTTTCCTGCTGCGACACCGCAGACGAAGCATGCTTCAGCAACCCAGACGACGACCGAATTCAGCAAGATGCGCATGCATAATTTCCCTGTTAAGGGCGACTTCAAGGGCATCGTCATCCTCGCACAATTTCAAGATGCCAAGTTCACTTACCCCCAAGCGTACTTCGATCGGATGCTCAACGAGGAGGGATTCAGTGACAATGGGGCCATTGGAAGTGCCCATGACTACTATTATTCGCAGAGTATGGGACAGTTCAATGCCCACTTCGACGTTGTCGGTCCAGTCACCTTATCACACAACTACGCCTATTATGGAGCCGACAAGAAAGATGCTTTCGGCAACAATACAGGTGACGCCGACGGTGCAAAGGCCATTGCCGAGGCCGTGCAGTTGGCTGACAGCCTCGTTGACTACAGCAAATATGACGCCGACGGCGATGGAAAAGTTGACATGGTTTACGTGATTTACGCCGGATACGGCGAGAACTTCGGAGCCGATCCTAATACCATTTGGCCCCATCAGTATGAGCTTTCGGAAGCAGGATACACCATCAAGCAAGACGGAAAGACACTCGACACCTACGCATGTTCGGCGGAACTGTATGGCACAGAGGGAACTACGCCATGCGGAATAGGTCCGCTCTGTCATGAATTTGGCCATGTGTTGGGACTGGCTGACCATTACAACACCACGTCGTCGTACGATTACGAACTTGGAAGCTACGACATCATGGACTATGGCCCTTATAACGACGCAACCAATGTGCCGCCCTCGTATAACGCTTTTGAGCGTTTGTCGCTTGGATGGATGACTCCCCGCATTCTGAAGGACCCCGCCGACGGACTTACACTGAACAATATAGCTACAAGCAACGAGGCTTATGTCATCCCGACAAACGCTCCCAACCAGTATTATCTGCTGGAGAACAGACAGCAAACGGGTTGGGACAAAGCCATCAAAGGCAGCGGAATGATGATTACCCACCTCGATTTTGACAAGAGCAACTGGACGGGCAACACCGTAAACGCTACGTCAAACCATCGCCGTTTTTATCTTGTTTGTGCCGACAACGAGGCTGCTTATGATGCTGTAGCGAAGAAGGAAACGGAGAAAAACGACCTTTATCCATATCTTTCCGACAACATTCTGATTAACGATTCGTTCACCGATGAGAGCAGTCCGGCCTCCGAAACTTTCGGATATGGTGCTCTGGACCGTTGGATAACGGGCATCAGAAACTCTGACGGCGTAGTTTCGTTCGACTATATGAGTAACCATTACAAGACTCCGACCAACCTTCATGCTTCTGAAATCAATGATAACGGGGCCACAATACAATGGGATGACATGGCAAAAAATGCCGGTTATAACGTCCGTTATCACAAAATGGTGTACGAATCGACGATTCCGGTAGCCTATACTGACGGTCAGCACACCCTTGACGCATCTTCGCTAACGCTTCCGACGCTTAATCTGAGCGCCGAAAACGGGCAGTTTGCGGTTATCGTCAAGGCATACAGTCAGGCCGGCAGTACCCCTGTTTTCACCGTAAGTGCCAACGGCAAGAAAGGCAGGACGAGACTTTCGGCTACCCGCCGGAATTATATCTTCCGCTTTGACAATGGTCTTACGCAGACCGATATTACCTTGGACGTGGCTAAAAGCAGCGCTTTCATCGACAGTATCGTCGTTGTCAGGGGTGACGGCTCGGCTTTCTCGGGCGACACCTACAATGTTCCGGTTACTGGAACTGCCGCTTCGACGACAAACGCAGAGGTCAGCGACTCGCTGATAGCAGTCGACACTACCTTGGTGGAAGGCATTCCTGTCAACAGCTATGTGCTTAACGGATTGGAAAAGGATACTTATTATACTGTTGAAGTGCAGACTCGGGGTTCCGAAAGCGCAAAAGAAAGTCCTTGGTCAGACAGTTTAGTGTTTTTCACGGATTTCGCCACGGGCATAAAAACGCCGCGGACAACCGACAGCGACAAGATTCCCGCCGAATATTTCACGATTGATGGCAAAAAGTTAAGCCACGCTCCCCAACGTGGTTTGTACATTGAGAGGCGTGGCAAAACACTGTTTAAGGCCGTAGCCCACTGATTATTACAGTATCACTTTTCTGCCATTGCAGATGTAGATGCCCTTTGTGGGATGTTCAGTGCGGACTCCCTGCAAGTTATAGAAGATGTTGGCGTTGACCGGCATCTTCTTTTTATTTACCTCGTTGATACCAGTCGTATTACCAGTTCCCTCTATATCAACGCAGTCGGCATTGGCTATCTGATTGTAGGAGTTTATGAGCAGTGCCACAATCTGCGTGTTTTCTTTCTTCAAGACCGTCGTTGGCATATCCAGCGTGTAGGTATTTGTAAAGTGGTCGCCCTCTTTCACGGTGCTCGTACCCAAGACATTGGCTATTCCTGAATACGAAGGAGCAATCACCCTTGCCACATCCTGATACCAGATACTGTCGGCATTAATGACCGACGGCTTGTTCTCGAACCCATACATCGCTCCATTGGCTCCTCCGGCATAAGCGTTAATCTGGTCGTAACCGCAATAACCGTTGATTACTCCCGTTTCGGCATGAGTTCTATGCACGTTGTTCTCTATCACCACATAAGCCAGTTTATAGTCGGCTTTATCCACATCCTCACTGAAATATATATCCGTCGTGGCTGTAATCTTCTTAGTTGTGGCATCATAAACGCCTTTGGTCGAAATGCCGACATTGTTGGTCTGTGAGTTCTTTATGTAGTTATAGGTTTCGGGAATATCAGCAGGATCGCCGTAGAACTCAGCATTCCGGTTCACGCTTGCGTGCGGATAACCGGCATTTCCCATGTCGTTATGGATGGCATCAATGTATTCTGAGTAGTCCATAGAGTCGGGCACGTTAGGGTTCCCGTTATAATGAACGGCTATTCCGATGAATCCTTCAGGATGATTAGCCTTCATCCAGGCCATGGCCCCGATACCCCTGACACACCACTTGCACCATGTGCCGGTCGTTTCTTCGGCCACCACGCGCCAGGGGAACGCGTATGTCTTTCCCGTCAGCGATGTTTCATCGCCCTCGCTGCTCACCTTTGCAGTCCAGCCTACATGCTCGTTACGCGGAATATTGACTGTGCAGAGGCTGTCGAGCGTTATCGTGTCGCCCGAGGCGATAGTGCTTTGCGCAGCCGTAAACGTCTTGCTGAACGGCGTCGTGCCATTGTCGGGTGTGAAAGTGAGTGTAAATCCCTTTACTGCCTCATTGTGGGCACTGACCTTGAAGCTCACCGGCACATCGCCACAACCGTCATACGTGCGCCCGAGGCTCACCTGCAATCCTACGTGGGAGGGCACTCCCACAAACACGTCGTCGACGTACAGGGCAGCCTTGTCCTTGCTGTCGTTGACAAAGGCTATGTAGACAGTCTTGCCGGCATAGTCGGACAGGCTCACGGTATGCTGCGTCCATGATGCCTGTTCCTTGCTGACCGTCAGCACGGGTGCACTTTTGAAGCTGTCGGGCACGCAGCCTTTATCGCTTACGTAAATCTTAAATCCGTCGCTGTAGTCCTTGTCACGCGCCATCGACCGGAACGTAAGAACAGCCTTATTGCTTCCTACGGTCACGGCGGGGAGCACCATCCAGTCGTTGGCTGCACCTGCATTCTTATACCACGAAGTGGAAATGGCCACCTCGTTGAGCGAGTCCTTTGGGTCAACGCCATCGGCTACAATCCAGCCCTTGCCCACCTCAAAGCCCAACTTCTGCATGTCGATAGACGGTGTGCGACCGTCTAAGTCGTAGGTAGTTACTCCGTCGGGCATTCCATTGTCGAATCCTGTCTCGAAATAAGCGGTTTGCGCTTTGCCCACGATGCTTGTGAGCAAAGCGATCAAAATGAGAGAAAACTTCTTTTTCATAAGATATATGAGATAGATATTATTAAACTGATGCAAATGTAATCAATATACTGATAAACGGCAAGCTCAAAGCCGGCTTTTCATTTGCTGTCAGTTTCTATCTATACTTAATCTATCCCAATCGCCTGATGAAGTCGTCAAGAGAGTCGTTGCGATTGAGCCCAAACTTCTTACGCAGTCTATAGCGGTTGCTGTTCACGCTGTCGGGGGTCACACTGAGCATCTCGGCTATCTGCTTAGGCCTCACCCCGATACATATATAGGCACAAAGACGAAGGTCATTCTCCGTCAGCTCGGGGCATGTCTCCTTCAGCTTGAGGAAGAAATTGGGATGGACGGCGTTGAAATGTGTCTTGAACCGTTGCCATTCGTCGTCGTTCCTCAGACTCTGTCCAATCACATGGTTCACCTGCTGTACATAAGAGCGTGGTATTAGTCCGTCGTTGGAGAATTGCTGGGTGATGCTGCTAATCTGCTTGAGCACCTCATTTTTGTTGGCCAGGAGGAGCGTATTAGAGCTTATCTCGCTCTCTTTCTGCCTGATATCGTCCTCAAAGTTCTTTCTGTTTACGGCATATATAAGAGCTTCCTGCTTCAAATTCTCGCGCAGTTGCTCATTTTCTATCTTCCTGATCTTGAACCTCTGCCGGTAGTAGATGGTCAAAGCCAGTCCTATGATGAGCACTAAAGCAATGGCAAGGAGTGCAAGATAAAGGTAGTTCGTCTTTATTTGGGCATCCTTTTCCACTAATTTCAGCTTGTCGTTCTGCCGCATTATCTCTTCTCGGGCCTGAGTCTTGGGAATGTCATGTGCCTTTGCGATGGCCGTATTGCGCTCATATTGTTGCTGATATTGCTTAAGGGCCAAATACGCCTGTGGCTGTTTGCCCAACTTGTCATAGCATTTCCACATCAGATAGTAGGCATCCAACATGAAGGTCTCGCCGTCCAACATCTTTGCATACGGTTTCAGACTGTCTATTGTGCTTATGGTCCTGATGTAATCGCCTTGCGCATAGGAGACCTTAGCGCGGGCTATATAGAGCAGAGTAGTGAAGTACACATTGTCTTGAAGATGTTTGCTAATAAGCTCAGCGCCTGCGTCGCATGCCCGCATGGCACCTTTCACATCGCCGGTCTTCACAAGCAGCTCGCTAAGATTGGTATAGTCCTGAAGAGTCAGGGCCCAGTCGTTGCCGCCGTATAGTATGCTCTTCTTTATCCAAGCTGTCTTCTGGTGCAAGTCATCAGTCAGTAATGCACGGAAGAAGTATATACGGTTGAGCGAGAAATGTGCTTTCCGATAATGCTGTTCGGCCAGACCCAACTGGTCGCGTGCCTGAACAATGTCGTCTATGTCATAGAACAGCTGCACTAAAAGCAAGTAGGTGTTGCCCAAGAAGAAGTTGTCGTCATAGCGTTTCAGCACATTCAGGGCCTTGTTGCAATAGTTATAGCAAAGCAGATATTGTCCTAACCGCTCATAATTGCCTGCCAACTGATAGTAGATAACGGCTAAATCATAGTCATATTCAGGGCGGCAAAGCTTTTCGGCCCGTAGCAATTGCTTGATGCACTCGGCCGGCGAACGGTCTAACTGACTCATTCGAACATCCCAAAACAGGGCACGGGCCTGCAGTTGGGTATTGTTGCCGGCAAGCTTCTTCAGTTGACTTAAATCCTTGACTTGAGCTTCCGAACGGCGATTCTCACGGTCGAGGGTGTTCAGTCGTTCTGCAATATTGTCGAAAGGTTTGCTCAGTGGCGAAAAGTAGTAGTTGCCTGCGCGCGACAATGTCACGACAAACAGCATCACGATTGCTAACAGTAAACCTTTAATTTCGTGCATATTTCTTTATTTTTGTGCAAAGTTACAACAGAAAATCGACATTTCCAAACATCATAATATAAACTATGACAACAACGAAGGACCTTCTTCCGTATTATGCCTTGTTTGCTTCGCCCTACAAGATTTAGGATAGCGTATGACCGCATTTGCAATATGGATGCGGGAGACTGTCAAAACTGCGGTACGTGAATCGACAAATGACGTGCCTCAAGCGTCGTAAGATGCACAAAAATCAGGCTGTCAGCATCCGTAATAAAACAAATAATAATGTAAATATAATTCAAACGACATGACAATTTCTGCCGTTTCTGTTATCGTCTGATTGCCAATGACTTACAAATACATGCCATTTGGCGTTGCGAAATGGTCCATTTCAGGATGCAAAACGGGCCGTTTTAGGACGCGAAACGGGCCGTTTTAGAAGCCCAAATGGACCATATTGGAATGCTGTAAAGATATTTCCCAATGATTGTGTAGCAAAAATGGTGTTGGTGAAACAATGAGGAGCGGAACGTGGAGCGTTCTGACACTGTGAATGAATAATCCTGTGCCACAATGAAACGCATGTCTGCCGATGGGTGATGCCGTGTTGTGATGTGACAATAGGGGGAAGGATGGCAATTGTGGCTGCGTGGCTGCGATGGATTCGAGCTATATGCAACGAAAAAGTCCGCCTACAATCACTTGCAGACGGACCTTCTTACGATCTTTTTTACTGGTTGTTAGAGTTTACGCTTATGTTATAATTGAAGAGAAAAATATTTGAGAATACTTCTTCTTGATCGTTTTCTTTATGAATAGCGCACCAACTGCCCCTTCCTTACGACAGTGAACCGTCCGAAGTGGTTGAGGTTGCAGAGCTTTTCGACTGAGACACCGCACTTCTCGGCGACGTTCTCCAATGTCTCGCCGGCCTCTACGCGGTAGTAGCGCATCTGCGCACCGCTGTTGGCCTGCTCGTTCTCGGTGCGGCGGGGCTGGGCCTGGCGGCGCACTGCGTTATGGTTGATGTTGCCATGACTAATCTGTCCGTTGCCCTGGATGTTCTCGCGCGAGTAGCCGCGGCTCGATGCCTTGCCGCGTGCAGCGGTGGCCTGTGCTGACTCGTCGTCGATAGTTGAGCTGCGATAGGTGTAGAAGTCGCCCGTGACATCCTGATTTGGGAAGTCGAACATCAGTGCCGGGTTCAGTGCTACGCCGCAAAGGCGGGTCTCGAAGTGCAGGTGTGAACCCGTCGACCGTCCCGTGTTGCCACCGAGTCCGATGGGTTGTCCGGCACGGACGTACTGGTTCTCGGTTACTATCTGTTTCGACAGATGGCCGTAGATGGTCTCAAGACCGTTGTTATGACGAATGACGATGTACTTGCCATAGCCGCTGGCCTCGTAGTCGACGATGCGAACCTTGCCTGAGAAAGCCGCGCGGATGGTGTCGCCGATGTACACCTTAATGTCCAATCCCTTGTGCCAGCGGCCCCAGCGGCGTCCGAAGTTGCTCGTGATGACGCGGCTCGGGGTGGGCATGCAGAAACCTCTGAGGTCGATGCGGTAAACGTCGGGCATCGGTGTTGCCTTGTGGGCGTAGCGGTTCTCCCATGTGGGGTAGAGGTCGGAAGACGGATTCTCCATCTCCTCACGATGGCGAAGCGATTGAAGAACGATGGTGTCGGCGGCAGCGCTGCGGCGGTCGACCGGTGCCTGGCGGGCCAAGAGGTCCTGAGCGGAACCGGTAGCGGCTGAGAAAGCCAGTATAGATGCTATTGCAAATGTTCGTATTCTGTTTATAATCATATCTGTCTTTTAGAGCGGTTGTCAGATTGGTATTATGGGAAATACTTGATAGTGGTTGTCCCCATAGAACGTCAAATATTGTAATTTGGGCAAAACAAAAGTCCAAAATTAAAATTTGAACATTGCAAAGTTAGCAAAAATATTACGAAAATGTTTCACCCTTAACGTATTTTATTTCGTTTTTAACACAAAATGTGTGCGTTAACATTACTGCTTTATTCTTTCTGAAACGTTCCTATGCTCTTGTTTATCGATGTTTCACGCGTTTCATGCTTGCTCTATGTCAAGAAATTGCGGCCCAATTGATATTAGTATTTCTTAACACTTTAAGTCTGTCCCACAGTATTTGGTATTCGGGTGACGAGCAGGTGGGGTCGGTGTCGACAATTTTCTGTGCTTCGTCGCGAGCCATCTGCACTATTTGTCCGTCTTTTGCGATGTTTGCTATCTTCAGGTCGAAGGCTATTCCGCTCTGCTGAGTGCCCTCGAGGTCGCCGGGACCGCGGAGCTTGAGGTCGGCTTCGGCAATCTGGAATCCGTCGTTGGTATCGCACATGATGTCTATCCGGCGGCGGGTCTCCTTCGTCAGCTGCCGTTTCGTGACGAGGATGCAGAAACTCTGGTCGGCGCCGCGCCCCACACGGCCTCGCAACTGGTGCAGCTGGCTGAGGCCGAAGCGCTGGGCATCGAGGATGACCATGACGGAGGCGTTGGGCACGTTGACGCCCACCTCGATGACGGTCGTGGCAACGAGAATCTGCGTTTCGCCGCTGACGAACTTCTCCATCTCCGCTTCTTTCTCCTTGTCCTTCATCTTTCCGTGCACCTTACTGAGCCGGAATTGGGGGAAAACGTCGAGAAGGCCCTCATATCCCTGCTCGAGGTTCTTCAGATCGCTCTTCTCGCTCTCCTTGATGACGGGGTAGACGATGTACACCTGTCGCCCTTTGAGAATCTGGTTTCGTATGCCGGAGTAGAGACTTGTCATCTGATCGTCGTATTTATGGATGGTGACGACGGGCTTGCGGCCCGGTGGCAGCTCGTCGATGACGCTCACGTCGAGGTCGCCGTAGATGGTCATGGCCAGGGTGCGGGGGATGGGTGTGGCCGTCATGACGAGGATGTGGGGTGGATTCTCGCTCTTCGTCCACAGCCGTGCACGCTGAGCCACGCCGAACCGGTGCTGCTCGTCGATGACGGCAAGGCCGAGGCGGTTGAACTGGACGTTGTCCTCGATGATGGCATGGGTGCCCACAAGGATGCTGACGCGGCCGCTGATGAGGCCGTCGAGCACTTCCTGCCGCCGTTTGCCCTTGACGATTCCGGTGAGCAGTTCGACGCTGATGTCCATGCCCCTGAGGAACGTCCGTATCGTCTGCAGGTGCTGCTCGGCGAGAATTTCCGTCGGCGCCATGATGCAGGCCTGGTAGCCGTTGTCGATGGCTATGAGCATCGACATCAGTGCTACGAGGGTTTTGCCGGATCCAACATCGCCCTGCAGCAGGCGGTTCATCTGTCGTCCGGATCGCATGTCGGCGCGAATCTCGTGCATGACGCGCTTTTGTGCTCCGGTGAGCTCGAAGTGGAGGTTGTGGGAGTAGAACCAGTTGAATTGCTGTCCGACGTGCTGGAAGATATAACCGCGGTATTTGCGCCTGTGGTCGCTGGCGTAGCGGAGGATGTTGAGCTGGACATAGAAGAGCTCCTCAAACTTCAGACGCATCTCGGCACGGCGCACGTCGTCGGTGGTCTTGGGGTAGTGGATGAGGCGGACGGCGTCGTCGCGGCTGATGAGGTGCAGGCGCTCGGTGATGAAGGGTGGCAGGGTCTCGCTCAGAGGGGTGCTCATCTTGGCTAAGAGGGTCTTCGTCAGGCGCTCGATGCTGCGCGAGGTGAGTCCCGCTTTCTTCATTTTCTCCGTCGTCGTGTAGTAGGGCTGCATGCCCATGTCGTTGAGCTGTATCTTGTCGGCGTCGTCAATGTCGGGGTGACTGAACTGTATGCGGCCGTTGAAGACCCCGGGTTTGCCGAAGACGACGTATTTCTTGCGGGGGTGGAGGTTCTCGCGGACGTAGTTGACGCTGTTGAACCATACGAGGTCGCAGACCCCGGTGCCGTCGGTGAAGTGGGCTACGAGACGCTTCTTCCGCGGACTTATCGTTGTCATCTCGAAGCTCAGAATCTCGCCGATGACCTGTACGAAGGCCATGTCGGGGCTCACCGTGTCGATGGTGTAGACCTTTGTGCGGTCCACATATTTATATGGGTAGCGCTCCAACAGGTCGCCGAAGGTGTTGATACCGAGCTCCTTGCTCAGTATCTCCTTCCGCCTCGGACCTACGCCGGGCAGATACATGATGTCCTGTTGGAGAAAATCGGCCATGGATTAGTTCTCGCCTCCTTCCTTGAAATCTTCGCCTGCGAGCACCTCGGCAACCTTCAGGTCGAAGGGTGTAGTGAGTTTGATGTTCTCCTTGTTGCCCTCGACGGTGGTGACGCGGCAGCCGAGACTCTCGACAACGCTGGCATCGTCGGTGAACTGTGGGCGGTAGGGCTGGCTGAAAGCCTGACGGGCGAGCTTGATGTCGAACACCTGGGGGGTCTGAACCTCACGGTAGCGCGATCTGTCGACGGTGAATCCGCCGCCACGGGGGTCGACGACGCGGAGCGTACTCGTCACCGGCATGACGGGAATGGCGGTATATTCCTCCTCGGCGGTCTCGAAACAGCGGCGGATGGTGGCATCGGAGACAAACGGACGCACCCCGTCGTGGAATCCCACAAGACCGTCGGCATCGTCGGGAATGAGGGCAAGACCGTTCTTCGACGACTCAAAACGGGTGGCGCCACCGTCGGCAATGCGGTGGGCAATGGTGAAGGCGTAGCGCTCGCAGAGACTGCGCCAGTAGTCGTGCTGGTCCTTGGGAAGGACGACGATAAGCTCCATCGACGGGTCGTAAGCGTGGAAACGCTCTAAGGTGAGCATCAGCACGGGCTTGCCTCCGACACACAGGAACTGCTTGGGAATATCACTCCCCATGCGCGTTCCGCGGCCTCCGGCAACGATAATCATATAGTTCATTGTCAGTAGAATATTAATTGTTTGTCAGCTCCCGGCCGAATGATGGCAACATCCTTATTATATGGTAGTTACATCTCGGCCGAACGGTGGCTGTCTATCGGTTGGATGGAATTCTTGTCTCTGTCAGATAATGGTGAATTCTCCATTAAATGTGAGTCCCGTCTCATTTCGAGTACGGTTCTTTTTCCATCAAATGTGAGTTTCGTCTCTTTCGAAAAGCAGTTATTTTTCCATCAAATGGGTGTATTGCATCTTCGTTTCCAGTGCCCGCGTTTTCTCTTCGCCAATGAAAAGCGACAGAATCTTATAGGCGTAAGGCAGTGTTGCGCATGGTCCTTCGCCGGTGATGACATTGCCGTCGACGGTAAACAGCTCGCCCGTATACTCGGCACCGGTAAGATATTTCTGGAATCCCGGTGAGCAGGTAGCGCGCTTTCCTTGCAGTATTCCGGCTGTTCCGAGAACCATCGGTGCCGCGCAGATGGCCGCAACGAGCTTTCCACTGTCGAACTGACGGCGCATAGCGCTCAGCACTCCCGCATGGGCGTTGAGATTGGTAGAGCCGGGCATGCCGCCGGGAAGCATCAGAAGATCGGCGTCAGTCATCTCTCCGGCATCCTCAAAAGTGGTGTCGGCGAGGATTGTAACACCGTGAGAGGTAGTCACTTCGCGGCTTCCGGTGATGCTGACGGTAGTAACGTCAATACCGCCGCGACGGAGAATATCTACTGGTGCCAATCCTTCAATTTCCTCAAAGCCGTTGGCGAGAAACTCATAAACTTTTGCCATAGTACTGAATTTTTATGCTTTATATCATATAAATTAAATGACAAATCATTTTGAATTGTCTTCAATTTGTTCTATCTTTGCAGATATTAGCATTCGCAAAGATACAAATAATTGTTGACTTGCGGTGTGCTTTGCGTCAAAAAGATTAAAAAAGAGAGAATTTATGGCTTCAAACCCAATACGTTTTGCCATTTTCGGCAATGAATACTCGCCGTTGCGTGCCGGAACGGTGACCGATATTCTGCGTGCCATCGGTGACAACGGAGCCGAATACTTCATCGACCGACCCTACTACGAGTACCTTACGACGACGCTGCATCTCGACATCCAGCCCGCCGGAGTGTTCTCGGGGACTGATGTAGAGGCCGATTTTGCGGTGTCGCTTGGCGGTGACGGTACTTTCCTCAGGGCCGCCAGCAGGGTAGGGAGGAAGAATATTCCAATCCTCGGAGTCAATATGGGGCACCTCGGATTCCTTGCCGACGTGGCCCCCGAGGAGGCTTCGGCAGCCATCGCCGACATAATGATGAAAAAGTACCGTTTCGTTGAGCGCTCGGTCATAGAGGCATCGGTGGATGACGGGCATCTCGCCGTTAACCCGTTCGCTCTCAACGAGGTAGCGGTGTTGAAGCGCGACAATGCCTCAATGATTTCGATTAGGACGACAATCAATGGCGAATACCTCACGACATATAAGGCCGACGGTCTCATTGTCTCCACTCCGACGGGCAGCACGGCCTACTCGCTGTCGAACGGCGGACCAATCATCGTTCCGTCGACGGACGTTCTGTGCCTCACCCCCGTGGCCCCGCACTCGCTGAACATCCGTCCGATAGTCGTCAACGACAGCGTAACGGTGGAGATGAGCGTCGAAAGCCGGTCGCACAACTTCCTCATCGCCGTCGACGGACGGTCGGAGAAGCTCCGCGAGGGTACCACGGTGACAATCCGCCGGGCCCCGTTCAACATTCACATCGTGAAGCGGTTGAGCAAGCAATACTACAAGAATCTACGCGAAAAGATGATGTGGGGCAAGGCACCGCAGAGCCTCTCGTCCGACAAATAGGCTGACGACGGGTGACCGACAGGCTTCTGTGAGGTCCCGGTCACTGCCAGATGAATAGTTTAAATGATAGTTTTGAATAGCTTATCAATATCCTTTGACGATTGAAAATGATAGTTTTGGATGGCTTATCAATATCCTTTGACGATTGAGAATGATAGCTTTGGATGGCTTGACAATATCGTCTGACGATTGAAAATGATGTTTTTGAATGGCTTAACAATATCGTTTGAAAATTAAAAAAGAACGGAGATGGACGGTCTGGTGATAGCGACGGTCCGTCCGTTTGCGAACAAATAGAGAGTAGCTTATGTTTAAAGACTTGTTTAAAGTACCGAAGACCCATTACACTTCCGGAGAAATTTTCCGGTGGTTGTGGCATGCCTGGAGCGGCAACCGGCTTCAGGCTGTGCTCAATGCGGTCATCGGACTGCTGTCGGTGGGCGTCTCGCTGGCATCGGTGTGGGCCGTCCAGAATGCCATCGACGTAGCTTCGCATGCCGTCGAGGGCAACCTTTATTGGGCCGTAGGCATCATGGGAGTGCTTATCCTTTGTGATTTTGCGTTGAATATTTCCAGCATTTGGGTACAGAATATCCTTGGTATCAAGGCTCAGAACCGTATGCAGCAGGAGTTGCTCGACCGCCTTCTGCACTCCGAATGGCACGGAAAGGAGTCGCGACATTCGGGCGATGTGCTCAACCGTTTGGAGGTTGACGTGAGTAATGTGGTCGTTTTTCTCACCCAGACCATCCCCGGAGCGCTGTCGACCTTGGCGATGTTTCTTGGCGCTTTCGTCTATCTTTGCGCCCTCGACTGGCGCCTCGCCCTTGTCATCACGTTCATGATACCGGTCTTTGTGCTCGTTAGTAAGGTGTATGTCAGACAGATGCGCAGTCTGACGCGTGACGTCAGAGACCAGGATTCGAAGGTCCAGAGCGTCCTTCAGGAAACGGTTCAGAACCGCATGCTCATCAAAACGTTGGAGAGCGACGACGCCGCCGTGGAGAAACTTGAGGGCACTCAGAGCATCCTCCGCCACAAAGTGGTGAAGCGGACGGTGTTTTCCGTCTTCAGCAATTTAGCCATGAACTTCGGCTTTGCACTCGGTTATCTCATCGCTTTCCTCTGGGCTGCGGTACGGATGGCAGCCGGTGCCCTCACCTTCGGACAGATGACAGCCTACTTGCAGCTCGTAAACAGAATCCAGAATCCGGCCCGTCAGCTCACGAAACTTGTCCCGGCGTTCGTCAGCGTATTCACTGCTGCTGAGCGACTTATGGAACTCGAGGAGGACCCGTTGGAGGAACAGGGCGATCCCATCATCGTCGACGCACCCTGCGGAGTACGCTTCGAGAATGTCAGCTACGCCTACGACGACGGCAAGGGGAATATTATCGACAATCTAAGCTTCGATTTCCGACCCGGATCGTGTACCGCCGTGCTCGGTGAGACTGGTGCCGGAAAGACCACCCTCGTGCGTCTTATCCTCTCGTTGCTGCGTCCGAAGAAGGGCAGGGTGGTGCTCTACAACAGCCGTGAGACCCGTGAGATGTCGCCGCGGATGCGTGCCAACCTCGTCTACGTGCCTCAGGGCAATACCCTTCTTAGCGGAACGATTCGCGAGAATCTCCGTTTGGGACGCCTCGATGCCACCGACGAAGAGATGAAAGAGGCTCTCCACCGGGCTTGTGCCGACTTCGTCATGGAGCTCCCCGATGGCCTTGACACTCAGTGCGCTGAGCAAGGAGGCGGTCTCTCGGAGGGTCAGGCCCAGCGAATCAGCATCGCCAGAGCCCTTCTCCGCGACCGTGCCGTCATGCTTTTCGACGAAGCGACATCGGCTCTCGACCCCGAGACGGAGCGGAACCTGCTGAAGAATATCCTCGGACGGCACGACAAGACCATCATCTTCATCACCCACCGCCCTGCTGTCGTCGACTATTGCGACCAGACACTGCATGTCGTCAGGACCATAGAGCACAGTCATAAGCCCAAGGCCGACGGCGGCGAAAAGCCCGCGGAACCGTCTCCCGCTGCTGGTAAGAGCCCACAGTAATGTGGCGGGGAAATTATTAATTCGCGAAAAACTTGCAATTGTGAATAAAATACCCTAATTTTGCAATCCAACTGGACTATAATCGAAACAATAGAAGAATAAGATACATGAAGAAAGTATTGCTTTTAGCGCTGATGCTCCTATCGCTGACGGTCAGCGCCCAGACTGATTCGTTAGATGAGAAATACGGCCGCGACCTGCTGCGCCAGGGCACTAAGGCTCCCGACTTCACCCTGAAGACGGCCGACGGCAAGGATATCACGCTGTCGGACTACCGCGGCTCTTATGTCGTTTTGGACTTTTGGGCTTCGTGGTGCCCCGACTGCCGGAAGGATATCCCCCAGATGAAGGAGCTCTTCAACCAGTTTAAGGACCTCAACGTCAACTTCGTAGGTGTCTCATTCGATACCGACCGCGCGGCATGGATAAATTGTTACTGGGACACATATAAGATGTACTGGACTCAGGTGAGCGAGTTGAAGAAGTGGAAACATGGAACCACTACCGACCGCCTGTATCATGTGAACTGGATTCCGACGATGTATCTCATCGATCCCGACGGCCGCGTGGTCGTAGGAACGGTCGACATCAACCGCCTTCGCAGCTACCTGCAGAAGATTCCGGTGCCAATGCTGAGCACCGACGAGCTCGTCAACCTCTTCCCCGGCGGCAAGGAGGGATTCGGAAAGTACATCAACGACAACAGCTTCTATCCTCCTCTGTCGAGAAGATATAAGGCTACGGGCCGTTTCATCTGCCGTTTCCAGGTGGCCTACGACGGAAAAGTCAGTGGCGCATCGGTCATCCGCGTTGAGGATTTCAAGATTGGCAACACGAAGAAGTTTAATAAGCTGACCAAGGAACGCCAGCAATCGGTTACCGACAGATGCATGACGGAACTGCAGAACGAGGCTATCCGCGAAATCAACAGCATGCCAAACTGGAAGCCGGCAACCGAGAACGGACGTCCGGTGCAGGCTCAGTACTTCATGCCGATAGAGTTTTAACGCTGCGGAAAATATAATTCTACATAATAAAATGAACCAAAAAACGTGGACCGGAGAATCTCCAGCCCACGTTTTTTTTGTTCTGTTGGGGGCTTAAAAATACCCCATTATTTTTTCACTTAGATTCTCCAGCCCATTTTTTTTGTTCTGTTGGGGGCATCACGTAGCCCCCGTATAGTTTCGTTTTCGTTATTTCACTACAATCTTCCGGCCGCCGTTGATGTATACTCCTTTGGCTTTCGGACTGCTAACGCGCTGACCCTGAAGATTATACCAAATGTTGGAAGTTTGGCTCTTGGCCCCCTCTGTCGTGACCTTCTCTACTGCTGACGGCGTGCTGTTGAGGAAACGCTGCATCTCGAACATCGCCGCGAGCGGCTTTCCCGTATTCTGCGTGTAGAGCGATGCGTTCCACCACGCCTTCAACGCCGGGTCCTTGTCGGCCCAAAACTCGTTATCTTCGGGCATCCACCAGAAGAGTCCGGTCACCTTCGGGTGCTTGTTGAGCTCGTCGACGAGGTCGGCGGCAAACTGCCTCTGTCCTTCCTCCGACAGCTCCCAGCCAAGTTGCGAGGGACTGTAGGTGTTTCCTATCTGCCATTGTGCCTCATATCCCGTCTCCACAACCATTATATCCTTGTCGGCATGCTGCGTCTCGAGCTTGTTGAGCACACTGCGTAAGTTCTTCAGCGGACCGTGCCAGTCGGGGTAGTAGCTGAAACCGATGATGTCGTAGTCGACCTGCGAGCCGATGGTATTATAGAATGTAGGCACATTATTTGCCCTGCTCATCTCCGTCTGAAGCACGATTTTAGCGTCCGGACACACCTCGCGGCATGCTTTTACGCCGGCTTTGAGATACTTAATGAAGTTGGCCCATGTGCCGCCGCCGTATCCGGCTCCCGATGGATAGCAGTGTCCTGTAGGCCAGAGCATTCCGTACGTGATCTCGTTGCCGGGCTGGATGAAGTCGGGCTTTGCCCCGTTGGCGATGAGATGGTTGAGCACCCGCCGCGTGTAGTTGTACACGCTGTCGGCGAGGACCGTCGGGTTGTCAGAGTTCCACGATGCCGGTGTGGAGTGTTTTCCCGGGTCCGTCCATGTGTCGCTATAGTGGAAGTCGAGCATGAAGGCATATCCCGCGTCCTTGATGCGCTTGCCGAGTTTCGTTACGTAGTCGAGGTCCTGGAGTACCCCCTCGCCTTTGTCACTCTCGCTGGCCTTCGACGGGTCGACGAAGATGCGCACCCTGAGCGCGTTCCACTTTGCGCTGTCGGCCCAGTACTGTAGCGGCTGCACCTGATTATTGTTGCCCTGCCGGCCGAGATAGCGCACACCGTGCTCCTCGTAGGTGGGGAGGAGGGAGATGTCGCCGCCGACATATTTTTGCGCTTTTGCACTGATGCATAGTGCAAAGAGTGCAAGGATGAGTGTTTTTGCCTTGATTCCTCTCATGATTTCAGTTGAATGGTAAAAGTCGATGTATTTGTTATTGGATATTTCTGTTTTAGTATTGTGATGTAATTGTGCCGCAAAATTACATCATTTCGTTCGCACAGACAAAAATAATCGGTAAAAAAACAAAAAAGGGGGCAATCACTTGTCCCCTTTTCCCCAAACTTACTAAAACCTAATAACAATCTTGTGTCTGAATAACCTATCTAATAACTATCTTTTTCCCGTTATGTATGTAGAGCCCTTTCTGCGTGGGCTTATTGCTGAATCGTGTTCCTGAGATTGAGTACCAAGCTTCCGACGTGCCGTCGGGTGTCCGTGTGACGGTGCTGATGCCATTGGTGTTTTCGATTACGTTGCCGTAGACCTCTGACAGTCCGTAGTAGTTGCCGTTCTTGAAAGTCATGTCGTCCTGTTGCGGCGAGCCGCTGTTGGCCGAGAAGATGATGTATGTCGGAACGGAGGCTGTAGCTCCTGATGCCGAGACGTAGCTGCGGTCCCATGTCCACTTGTACACCTTGTTGCCCTTCGTTGTCGTGCCGAGATAGGTGCAGGTCTTGCCCGGCCATTTATTACCGGTGTAGTTGCCCTTGCTGTCCCATGCCCAGCAGTTTATCTTCGATACGTTGCCCCATGTCGAGGGAACCTCGAAGAAGGCGCATACCTCGCCGTCGGCAACGGTGCAGAAGCTCGGAATCTCGTGAGTCTCAGCCGGTTCGTCAGTGATGCTGTTGATACCGGAGATGTCGAGGCCGTCGGAAACATAGTATTTGAAGTTGTCGCCCTCGCAAGCCAATTGATATCCCGTTGTGGGAGCTGTCGAACCGCCGAGGAGGAGCTTCACGTTGCCGTTCTTGCCCTTTACCGTCAGCGTGAATCCACCGTAGGTTGTGCCCGTCTCTGAGGCGTCAATCTCACTGGTGTTCGTCACTCCTGCCAACTTGCGGGCGAGGATACACTTCTTTATAATGGTCTTATACTTCTTCCAGTGCGATATCCACACGCATGGTGTGCCCGGCATGGCGAGGATGAAAGCGTTGGCTGCCGCTACGTTGGCGCGCTGCGGGTCGGCGTTGGATGCCGGTTCGCCAGTGTCGTGGTTGTCGATGAAGGTCACCGCATACTGTGCCCAACTGCTGTTGCCGGCCACTGACGACGAGGCGTAGTTGCTGAGTTTGCTCCAGTCGCCACCGAAAGCACTCTTGATGAGGTACTTCATCGGGAAGTCGAAAGCCGCGCTTGTCTTGCCGGTATTGTATATCCAGCTTTCCACCTTCGATGCCGAGCCGTCCCAGTACTCGCCGACGGAGAATGCCGGCTGGGCGTCCTCGTTGTACAGCTTGGTGTATTTCGGAGCGTAACCCTTCACCATGTCGTAGCGGAAACCCGTGTATCCCATCTCCTCGAGGAGGAAGTGGAGGTACAGTTTGATGTTTTTCTGTACGTTGGCACTCGTGTGGTCGAGGTCGCGGCATCCGTCGAAGTCGTCGCCGGTGTCGGCAGCACCCGTGACATTGTATCCGGCTGCTTTCGTCTTTCCGCCATCATCGTTGCTGCAGATGTCGGCCAACGACCATGTCATCGTGCCGTGGCCCGGCCATGTCTCGGTGGGGAAGTCGCACCAGTTGGTATTTCCGTTCTTGTGGTTGATGACAACGTCGGCGATGGTGCCCAATCCCTTGCTCTTGAAGGTGCTGATCATCGTTTTCAACTGGTCGGCGGTGCCGAAAGCACTCTTCTGGTCGAACCACCAGATGTCGGCATATCCCATCTGATTCGTGAGGCTGTTGCAGTATCCGCTCTGCGGAACCCATACGAGGTCGAAGTACTTTGCCAGCGTGTCGGCCTGCGATGTGAGGTTTGTCCACTGCGTGTCCTGATAGCTGTCCCAGTAGAACGACTGGAACATCACGCCGCCATAGTTGGCTGGCCAACCCGAAAATGATGATGATTGTGCAACAGAGCTGATTGCTATGCAAACGCTTGCGATGAGTGTGAGTATCTTTTTCATAAATAGTTATTTTTCTTAGGTTTACGCTGCAAAGTTAGGAATATCTTTCATCGGTTGTACTCTGGCGATATGAATATTTTGCGATAAGGTGATGCAATCGTTTGCATCGAACTGTTCCGTGGATTTTTTGGCTTCGTTATGATGGCGTTCTTCGTGTGGCTATAAACTGGTTTGAGAATGCACCATTGGCCGTTTCTAAATGTTGCTTGTGCCATATTAGCTTGCAAACTGAAACTCCTCGGAAATGCGAATTATCTTTACACCGTTTCAATACCTACCGTTTGGGCTTCTAAAACGGGCCGTTTCGCATTCTAAAACGGTCCGTTTTGCAAGCTGAAACGGGCCGTTTTGCAATGCAAAATGGCATGTATTGTCAAGCGATTGATTACCAAATACTTACGAAGATGGTTAGAAAGAGAAATCTGTTTGAAATATATTTACATCCCGTTCCGTTGTCCTGCGACCGTCATTTGTCGTTTTTGCCCTTTCGTTTGGCCGTTACAATATGAAAGTACGGTCTTTGACTAAAATCATCAAATTAGGGTTATAACGAAAAAACTGTCCCCCGGTTAGTCCTTTTCACATATTTAATATATACCTTTGCCGCCGAAAATAGAATCAGATTATATTTGGATAACAATTTATTTCAGCAGAAATCATGTTTATAGAGAATATCAATTCACCAGCCGACCTCAAGGGTCTTGGCATCGACGAGCTGAAGACTCTCGCCGAGGAGGTACGCGCCGGCGTCCTCAACCGCGTCAGCACTCATGGTGGCCATGTGGGTCCGAACCTCGGATTCGTTGAGGCTACCGTAGCCCTCCACTATGTTTTCGACAGTCCGAAGGATAAGTTCATCTTTGATGTCAGCCACCAGAGCTATCCCCACAAGATGCTCACTGGCCGCAAGGAGGGATTCCTCGACGCCTCGCTGATGGACCGCATATCGGGCTACAGCTCGCCGTTAGAGTCGCCGGAGTACGATAACTTCGAGGTGGGACACACATCAACGTCGATAGCTCTGGCCAGCGGACTGATGAAAGCACGCGACATTAGCAAGCAGAAGTATAATATCGTGGCTGTCATCGGCGACGGATCGCTCTCTGGCGGTGAGGCCTTCGAGGGCCTGGACACCGTGGCCGAGATTGGCACCGGCATCGTTATCGTCGTCAACGACAACGAAATGTCGATAGCCGAGAACCATGGCGGCATCTACCGCAACCTCAAACTCCTCCGTGAGACGGGTGGAAAGGCAGAGCTGAACTTCTTCAAGGCTCTCGGATTTGAGTACCAGTACCTCGAGGACGGCAACGACGTCGCCAAGCTCATCGAGGTCTTCAAGGGCGTGAAGAATACGAAGGTGCCTGTCGTTGTGCACATCCACACCGAGAAAGGCCATGGCTACAAGCCTGCTACCGAGGATAAGGAGGCATGGCACTGGAACTTCCCGTTCGACGTAAAGACCGGAAACATCAAGAACCCGGAGAAGTTTGAGGGCGAGAACTACAACGAGCTGCTCGGTCAGTACCTCAGCAAGAAAGTCAAGGAGGACCCGAAACTCGTCGTCGTGGCAGCTGCAGTGCCGGCAAGCTTCGGCTTCGACAAGAAGCGCCGTCGTGCCGCTGGAAAGCAATATATAGATGTCGGCATAGCCGAGGAGGAGGCTGTGGCCCTCGCGTCGGGCATGGCCAAGGGTGGTGCCCACCCCGTATTCTCCACCTATGCCACATTCCTGCAGCGCACCTACGACCAGCTGGCTCAGGACCTTGCCGTCAACGGCAATCCGGCAGTAATCAATGTTATGGGTGCAAGTATCTACGGCATGAACGACTTCACGCACATCTGCTTCTTCGATATACCGATGCTGGCGCACATCCCGAACCTCGTCTACCTCGCACCGACAACGTGGGAGGAGTTCGAAGCTATGGAAAACTGGGCCATCGCGCAGGAGAAGTACTCCGTGGCTATCCGGGTGCCGGCAGGAAAGGTGCAGCACGACACCACAACAGAGTATGATACCGACTACAGCGACATCAATAAGTATAAGATGGTAAAGAAGGGAATGAAGATTGCTGTCATCGCTGCCGGCAACTTCTATCAGAAAGGCCGCAACCTCGTCGACGCCCTCGATGCCAAGGAGAATATCCAGGCAACGCTTATCAACCCGCGCTATCTCTCGGGAATCGACGAGCAGATGCTTCACGACCTGCAGTTCTCGCATCAGGTGGTGGTCACTCTCGAGGACGGATGTCTTGACGGTGGATTCGGCGAGCGCATCGCACGCTACTATGGTCCTACGCAGGTGAAGGTGCTGAACTTCGGTATCAGCAAGCAACTCTACGACCGTTACGACGTCAACAAGCTCATCGAGGACAATAATCTCACTGATGATCAGATATTTACCGAGGTTATGCGTAATCTCGTATAATACGTTTCTTGTCGCCGGAGGTGACGACAAAGAAGTGTAAAACGAAAGCAGGGCTGGATTCCACAGTGGAAATCCAGCCCTGTTTCCGTTTTCTGCCGGTGGTGGTCAGTATAGGAGGACGAGTCCGGCGACGGCGGCATAGAGAATCATGCGGATGGGATTGACTTTTATCCACATCGTGCCGACGAAAGTGGCGGCAAAGAGGAAGATGCTGATGATGAACTGCCACATATTTATATTAGGTGTGGAGAAGTTCTCGCCGTTGCACAGCAGCAGTGTGGCAGCACCCAAGAGGCCGACGACGGCGGGGCGTAGACCGGAGAATACCGACTGTACAATCTTCGTGTTCATATACTTCATGAACATCTTACTGATGAGAATCATGAGGATAAGGGACGGCAGGACGAGGGCAAAGGTCGAGACGGCACTGCCGAGAACCGACATCCACATGCTGAAACCGTCGTTGCGGGCGGCCACGTAGCCGCAGTAGGTGGCGGTGTTGATGCCCACCGGACCCGGCGTCATCTGGCTGATAGCCACGATATTGGTGAATTCGGCGGTCGTGAGCCAGTGGTGATGGAATACGGTCTCGGTCTGGATGAGCGACAGCATGCCGTATCCGCCACCGAATCCGAAGAGTCCGATGATGAAAAAGGTGTAGAAAAGACTTACGAAGATCATTTTGCCATCCTCCCATACAGCCAGCCACCGATGCCGGCGGCAATGATTATCCATATCGGGTTGACCCCGCAGAGCCATATCAGGAGCGCCGAAACGATGGGAATCCAAGCGTTCCGCCAGTTGATACCCGTGCGGCGCGCGAGGTTGAAGGTAGGAACGGCGATGAGAGCCACCACTGCCGGCCGGATGCCGCGGAACATGGCGGCTATCCATGGAATGTCCATGAACTGGTGGAAGAACATCGCGATGAGCAGAATGATGAGAAACGACGGCAGACAGGCTCCAAGGCACGTGACGATGGCTCCCCGCGTCTTGCGCAGCTTGTAGCCTATGAAGATGCTGATGTTGGCCGCGAACACACCGGGACAGGTCTGGGCAACGGCTATGAGGTCGGTGAATAGCTTCTCGTCTATCCACTTCCGTTTTTCAACCACCTCATTCTCGATGATCGGTATCATAGCGTAGCCACCGCCAAGGGTGAACGCTCCAATCTTGAAAAATGTGGTAAAAGCCTGCCAATAGAAACTCATAATTGTCTGAAAGAAATCTCCTTCCACAACTGACTTGTGGAAGGAGATTGGTTATTGTTACTTCATTGTTTTTTCAATCCATTTGCGCGCATTGACGAAAGCCTCAATCCAAGGAGTGACATCGTCATCAATGTGGTCGTGAGGATACCATGCCTGCTGCCATGGGAAGATGGCGCGCTCGAGGTGAGGCATCATCGCTAAGTGGCGGCCGTCGGCAGAGCAGATGCCGGCAACGTTGTAGTCGGAGCCGTTAGGATTGCCCGGATACTCGGCATAGTTGTACTTCGCGATGACATTGTAGTGGTCCTCGGGCTCCGGCAGGTAGAAACGGCCTTCGCCGTGAGCCACCCACAGACCGAGCTTGTCGCCGCTCAGCGAGCCGAACATCACGCTGTTGTTCTGAGGAATGGTTACGCCGAGGAAGCTGGACTCAAACTTCCGGCTGACATTGTGGGTCAGATGAGCGCGGTGAGTGTGGTCGGGATTGATGAGGTTGAGCTCAATCATCAGCTGACAACCGTTGCAGATACCGAGGCTGAGGGTATCCTCGCGGCTGTAGAACTTGTCGAGGGCCTCCTTGGCCTTGGGGTTGTAGAGGAACGCTCCTGCCCATCCCTTGGCCGAGCCGAGAACGTCGGAGTTGGAGAATCCACCGCAGAAGACAATCATATTGATGTCCTCAAGGGTCTCACGGCCGCTGATGAGGTCGGTCATCATAACGTCCTTAACGTCGAATCCGGCCAGATAGAGGCTGTAAGCCATCTCGCGCTCACCGTTCGTTCCCTTCTCGCGGATGATGGCGGCCTTAACTCCTGACGGCTTGCGGCGGTCGGGACTGATGCCGTAACTCTTGAAACTGCCCTTGAACGAAGGATGGAACTTCATCTCGATAGGCTGCTTCTTGTAGTTCAGGAAACGCTTGCGGGCCATGCCGTTGAAGCTCTGCTTCTCGTCGAGGAGGTAGGACGTCTTATACCATACGTCGCGAAGAGCGTCGATGTCGAAACTGTGCTCGTAGCCGTAGTTGACGACCGTTATCTCGCGACTCGACGGTACGGGGTAGCCAATCTTGGCAAATCCCACTCCAGCCTCGTCGAGGAACTTCTTCAACTCGTCCTTATGCTTGTCGCTAACCTGGATAACGACACCCGGATTCTCCGCAAACAGGGTCTTGATTATATCCGTTGAGTCGAGATCGTGGAGGTTTACGTTGATGCCGCCGTCCGTATTGGCGAAGCACATCTCCAATAATGTGGTGATGAGACCACCTGCCGAGATATCGTGACCGGCCATAATCCATCCACGGTTGACGAGTTCCTGGATGGCATTGAAGCAGTCGACGAAGTAATCGGGGTTCTTCACCGTCGGAACATCGTCGCCAACCTTACCCAGACTCTGCGCAAAGGCCGAGCCGCCGAGGCGCTGGCTGTCGAAGCTGAAGTCGATATGGTAGAGCGAGGAGTTCTTGTCGTTGACGAGGACGGGCGAAACGACCTTGCGGATGTCGCTGACCTCACCACCCGAAGTGACGATAACGGTTCCCGGAGAGATAATCTTCTCACCGTTAGGATACTGCTGGCTCAGCGACAGCGAGTCCTTTCCGGTCGGCACGTTCACGCCGATGGCGATGCAGAAGTCCGAAAGGGCCTTTACGGCAGTATAGAGTCGTGCATCCTCACCTTTCTGGCTGCGGCACGGCCACATCCAGTTTGCCGACAGCGAGAGGCTCTTCATGCCGTCGGCGAGCGGTGCCCAGACGATGTTTGTAAGCGATTCGGCCACCGACATCACCGAGCCCGCAGCCGGATTGGCCAGTCCCACTTGCGGTGCATGGCCTAAGGCGGTGGCGATACCGGCCTTGCCGCGGTAGTCGAGGGCCACAACGCCGCAGTCGCTCAGCGGCAGCTGAATCTGACCCTGACACTGCTGGCGTGCCACCTTACCCGTAACGGAGCGGTCAACCTTATTCGTCAGCCAGTCCTTGCAGGCTACTGCCTCGAGCTGAAGGACGTTGTTGAGATATTCATCGATATTTGCGGGGTCGTATTCCACATTGGCGTAGTGGCGCTCAACGGTCTCGTCCTTCATCACAGTCTTAGGAGTGTGGCCGAACATCTGCGCTACGTCGAGGTCGAACGGACGTTTTCCATCGCCCTGAACGAACGAGAAGTGAGCGTCGCCGGTCGTTTCGCCGACGACATACATCGGAGCACGCTCGCGGTCGGCAATCTTTTTCACGTGGTCGAGGTACTTTTCGTCGATGAGAATGCCCATGCGCTCCTGCGACTCGTTGGCAATTATCTCCTTGGCACTGAGCGTCTTGTCGCCTATTGGCAGCTTTGTCATGTCGATGCTGCCGCCACATTCGCCTACGAGCTCGCTCAGGCAGTTGAGGTGACCGGCCGATCCGTGGTCGTGGATCGAGACAACCGGATTGCTGTCTTCCTCGGTGAGAGCCCTCACAAGGTTATAGTCGCGTTTCTGCATCTCAGGGTTTGCTCTCTGAACGGCGTTGAGTTCGATGCCGTTGCTGTAGCGTCCGGTGTCGACCGACGATACTGATCCGCCGCCGAGACCGATGCGATAGTTGTCGCCACCGACCACAACGACCTTGTTGCCTTTCTGCGGTTCCTTCTTCAGACAGTCGCGCTTGGTGCCGTAACCGACACCTCCTGCAAGCATGATTACCTTGTCGTAAGCGTATTTCTCACCGTTCTCCTGATGTTCGAAGGTCAGCAGTGAACCGGTAATCAGCGGCTGTCCGAACTTGTTTCCGAAGTCGCTGGCTCCGTTGGAGGCCTTGATGAGAATCTGCTCCGGCGACTGGTAGAGCCATTTGCGTACCGGTAGCACATCTTCCCACTTGCGTCCGCCGTCGAGACGGGGGTAGGAAGTCATGTAAACGGCTGTTCCGGCTATCGGCCATGAGCCTGTTCCGCCACCCATACGGTCGCGAATCTCACCTCCTGTGCCCGTAGCGGCTCCGTTGAACGGCTCCACGGTTGTCGGGAAGTTGTGGGTCTCAGCCTTCAGCGAGATTACGCTCTCGATGTCCTTGATGCGGAAGTAGTCGGCTGTCGACTGGTCGGCAGGGGCAAACTGCTCAATAACAGGACCCTGAGCGAACGCTACATTGTCGGCATAAGCAGAGAGAATCTTATTCGGGTGCTCCTTTGTCGTCTTCTTGATGAGATTGAACAGCGACGACTCCATGGGCTTTCCGTCGATAATGAACTGTCCGCCGAAAATCTTGTGGCGGCAGTGCTCGGAGTTGATTTGTGCGAAACCGAATATCTCTGAGTCGGTCAGCGGACGTCCGTTCTCCTTTTCAATCTTGTGGAGATAGGCAATCTCGTCCTCCGACAGGGCAAGACCCTCTTCTTCGTTGTACTTCTCGATGTCGTCGACGTGCTTTATCGGCTCCGGCTCATGGTCGACGGTGAAGATTTTCTGGTCCAGACCGTCATACATGCGTTGCAGCATCGGGTCGTGGTCGGCATCCTTGCTGTCGACGGGGAAGTACTCCTCGATGCGGCTGATGCCCTTGAATCCCATGTTCTGAGTGATTTCAACAGCATTGGTACTCCACGGGGTGATCATCTCGCGGCGTGGACCTACGTAGTAGCCGTCAAGTTTTTCGTCCTTCAGTAGTGTTGCGTCACCATAAAGCCAGCAAAGCTCGCTGACCTCATCGTCTGTCAGTTTGTGGTCGGCCTCAGTGGCGATCACGCTCTTCGACTGTGTTTTGAAGAAAAGAATCATTGCTTATTTATTAAATAGGTGTATATTTATATGTTGCAAAGGTAGTAAAAAACTGAAAAAGAAGGAAGGAAGAACCATAAAAAGTAGAATAAAAAGTAGGATGCCTTCCATATTGTGCAAAGAAAACGCAAAAAGGTAAACAGAAAAGACCTTTGTCCTTATCTGTTTACCTTTCTTATTATAGTACTATTTAAAACGTTCTTTCCTCATTCAGCTTTCCGTCCGTTGTTATTTCTCTTCCGGTGCCTTGTCGATGAGATCCATGAACTGGTCGAGTTTCGGCGTGATGATAATCTGCGTACGGCGGTTGCGCTGCTTGCCAATCTCGGTGTCGTTGCTGACGAGCGGGTTGTACTCACCACGTCCGCCGGCGGTCATACGTTTCGGGTCGACACCGAAGTTATTCTGCAGGTACTGAACCACACTTGACGCGCGGAGAGCCGAGAGGTCCCAGTTGTTGCGAATGTTCTTCATCGACGGAGCGTCCGAGTTGACCGGCACGTTGTCGGTATTGCCCTCTACGAGCACCTCGTAGTCCTTGTAGTCGTTGATGATTTTGGCAATCTTACTGAGCGTTTCCTTAGCGCGGTCGTTGACCTCATAACTTGCTGTCTTGAAAAGCATGTTGTCGGCCAGCGAGATATATACCACACCCTTGAGCACCTGGACGTTGACTTCCTTCATCTCATCCTTCGACAGCGAGCGTGTGAGGTTGTTGGTGAGGACGAGGTTCAGCGAGTCGCTCTTGCTCTTTACCTCCACGAGGTGACGTATGTACTGGTTCGACTCATTGATCTGGTCGACGAGTTTCTCAATATTCACGTTGCTCGATCCTGCGTTCGACAGACTCTTGTCGAGGCTCGACTGCAGTGCGTCGGCATGGCTCTTAGCGGCAGCGAGCTGTTCCTCAAGACTCTTTATGCGCTCGTTGTTGGCTGCGATGGTTGTCTTGGCAGTGTTATAGTCGCTGGTGAGCTGCGCGTTCTCAGTCTGGCAGTTCTGCAATTCTTTCTTACTTGCACATCCGGAGAGGAGAAGAGCTCCTGCCATCAGTGCTACTACAAAAAGGTTCTTCTTCATAACTATTTTACTTCTTGGTTTTCAATTAATACTTTTCCACGTCATTCATGAGTGCGAAAAACTCCATAGCCGTGGAATTTATGTACAATCAAATGCAAAGTTATCATTTTGATTGGAAAATGGTAACTTTGCGCTTGATGTTTATGTTATTTTAACAGGCAGCCTGTCTTTTTTGTTACTTTTCAACTGTTTTATAGGTTTTAACGGTCATTGCGCCGCAGATTCCCTTGACGATGTACGTTCCCGGTCGCAGACCCTTGACCGACTTGCCGTCGGCCACCTTCATTCCGGCCAGATTGTACACCTCGTATCGTGTCGGCTTCGGAGTCTTTTGCTTTGCGCTGATGCCCGTTCCCGTCGGCGGAAGATAGAAGTTGAACGTGCGGGTGTACTGTCCCGCATTGTCGGCATCGGTGGCTGTCACCACGGCTGCGGCCAAAGGCATAGCCTCGCCGGTGCTCCTCTCGAAGTCGACGACACCATTCCCCTTATCGGAATATCTCACATTGCCTTCCGTTCTGATGCTGAACGAAGGCTGATTATTGTATCCGCGGAAATATTCCTTCATGTCTATGGTGACCGTCTCGTGCTCGTTGATTGTGAAGTGGGGGCAGGCCATCCAGTTTAGATAATCCTCAAGATTAGTGTAACCGTCGCCGTCGTCGTCGCCGTTGTTGTCGGCGACCTCCGGATCGGTGCCCACAGCCATCTCCCACCAGTACGGCATGCCGTCGCCATCGTCGTCATAGCCGTCGGGACGGTGCACCTCGGTGAGGCCGAGACCGTCGAAACCCTCACATCCCGTGTCCTCCTCCGAGTCGATGAGTCCTGGTTTGCCGCTGCGGCTGCCCTTTGTCGATACCGTTCCGCTTATCGTCTCGCTGACCATTCTGCGGTCGTGATTGGTCATGAAAGGCTCGTTGGCACCCACATCGGAGAGCACATTCTTATATGCCGCGAGCGCCGTCTCGACCGTAGCCTGACTGTCGAAGAACGGCTCGGCGACGAACGGCTGCCATGTAAGCTTCTGTCCGTGAGAAAGTTCGTAGGCATACGTGTCACCCTCCTTGTCGGTGGTGAGAGCTCCGTTGTCCTTGGCCTGACGGATGTTCCCCTTGACATACGCGCTCTGAGTGCCCTTTCCGGTACCCTCGAGCTGCAGTCGGAGAAGCTTCTTCTGTGTCGTTGCCGGCCCCATCTTGTAGTAGTTGCCCACGAAGTTTATCTCGTGCGACCCACCGTCGGTGGCGCGTCCGCCCCAGTTGTATACCACATTATTAAATATGTCGTGGTGACCGTCGTAGCTGCCCGACGCATCGAGACCACCGCTGATGCTCCAGTTGCGTCCCTCGTTGTGCGCTAAGAGATTATGGTGATAGGAGCCCACCGACAGCGTCGAGAGCATCTCGCCACCGCCGATGGTGGCTGCGAAACCGTGACACTTGCCCGCCTCATAGTTCGGGTGACCGGCCTCGTTGAGTGCTTCCGAGATAAGGGTGCGCTGGAGTGTCACGTTCTGTGCGCTGCGCGATGAGAATGCCTCGTCGATGGTCCACGAGATGGAGCAGTGGTCCATGATGGAGAAGTTGTTGCCGGCCATGCCCATGCCGTCGATACCGTCGACGGTGGTCTCGTACGACGTTCCGGCCTCACTGCCGTAGCTCTCGCCGTTGCGTGTGCCGGGAATGACTCCGTTGACGAGTTTCTTATGGCCGAGACCCATGCGCAGGAACCGTGTCTGTCCGTCGCTGGCCATACCGAAGGGACATGTGGCGAGCATGATGCCCTTGCCTGGTGCCGTCTGTCCCGCTATCGTCACATATTTGTCGGCGCATGTCAGCCTGCTCTTCAGGTGGATGATGCCGCCGACATCGAAGACGATGGTCCGCGGTCCGCTCACCTTCTTTATTCCGTAGCGCAGCGAGCCCTCGACGGGATTACTGTCGTCGCCGTTGTCGGCAAGCGTGGTGACGTGATAGACCACACCGCCACGCCCGCCGATGGCCCAGCGGCCGTAGCCTTCAGCACCGGGGAACGCCAGATGGCGCGGCCGGAACGTCCATGTCGCACCCGTATAAGTATTTCCGTCGATTTCCTCGTCGACGCGCCAGAAGTATGTCAGCTTATGACTGAGACCGTCAACGGTGTAGTTCGGCTGCGTCGTTGTGGCAATTTCGCGCATCGCTGAGGCATCGGTGCCGAAGAAAATGTGATGGCGTGTGGCCCCATTGGCAGCCGTCCACGACAGCGTTGCGTGCCCAGTGTCGGCATCGAAGTGATAATCCTTGTCGGCCGGCGATGGTGTCTGAGCCATCATTCGCGTATTGACCTCGTCGAGGACAATGCCGTTGAGATATACATTCGTGGCCCCGTAAGTCTGACCACTGACTGGAACACTCTTGTAGACGATAACGACATCGGCGCCCGCGGTGGCCTCGACGCTTACGTAGCTCATGCCGGCGTCGGCGGCAGTCTGTGCGTTTGCCGACTGAGCCACACCCGTCTCGACCGTCCGTCCGTTGACGCTCACGTCGATGGGAGCAAGATTCTTGTAGCCGTTAACCCCGTTGTGATAGGCCTGGATGGTATGATGGCCGGCACTGAGACCGCTGATTGTCACCTTCACAGCTACACTCTTGTCGGTGAGTATCGGCGTGTTGCCGTCGGCATCAGCGATGAAAGCGGCCACACCGTCGCCGAGAAGCTTCAGGTCGGCCTTCCCCGACTTGACGTCGGCCTTGCTCCACTGCGGCCGCAACATGTTGGCACCGCCCGCAGCCTCGATAGTGAACGTAATGCCGTCGACAGTCTTCGTGTCGGTGGCTCCGGCCACAGACCATCCGGTGTAGCCGTCCTCGGTGACCTCCGACGGTTGGCGCCCGGCCATGTCGAAGTCGATTTTCTGAGCCTGAACAGTGGCGGTAGCCATCAGCAGACTGCTAAGGAATAGGATTCTCTTCATGCTATACTACTTTATTAATCAGACGATTATCCCCCGGTTTTGTAATAGTAAAACGCCGAAACCTGCATTTTCTTGCCTGCTTTCTCCCGTAAAAATCTCACTGAATCAATTATTTAAGGATGATTCAAGGTCCAAGAATCCAGATAACAAGATACGTAATCTGTTACCCTCCGATTGCATTTCCATTTCTGAAAAATCCTTACACCATTTCAATATGGGCCAAATGGCGTTGCGAAACGGCCTGTTTTGCACGATGAAACGGTCCGTTTTAGAGCCTCAAACGGCCTGTTTTAGAACGCCAAATGGCATGTATTGTCAACTGGCTGGTACTCAGCGATTTACAAACGGGGTAAATTTTGTATTGTGCTTTGAAATAAATTTACATTAAATGCGTGCTGTGTGGTGATGGTATTTCGGTCAGAAAGAATCACATTGTCCCCTCCGCCGAAGAGAAATTCCCTCTTTCCGACCGTAACGAAACAAGGGCATTGGATACGTGATCCAATGCCCTTGTCATATTGTCCGGTCGCGGCCGTAGCGAGAAACCCGTCAGCCGCAGCTGTCGGATGGTCCTGACGGTCAGCGCGAACCGATGAAATCGTTATTTCTGGACGAATTTCTTGCCGTTCTGGATGACCACACCCTTATACGATTTCGTTACCTTCTGTCCTGCGAGATTGTAGATAGGAGCGTTGGCAGCGACCGTTGCGGTGGTGCTGACCTCGCTGATACCTGTTGTTCCGGTGGTGAACTCGTAGCCCTGGAAACCAAACTGCCAGTTGTTTCCGAAGAGCATGTAGGTCTTGTTGGCCTCCACGTTCCATACGAGATAACCCACCTTGCGCTGGTTGGCAATCTCGACGACCTTCTCCTCACCATTGTCGTCGAATGTTCCTGTGTGGAACTGACCTGCGAAACAGTAGTCGGTGATAGGCATCGGCTTCTCATATATCATGTTGCCGGCAGCGTCCTTGACGTTCTGCACCCATCCCTCAGCATGGTAGTCGGTAGCCGGGTCGAGGGCTTTTCCTGTAGCCTTGTCGACGATGTAGAGCTTGCGGCCGCCGCCTTTGTTGGCCCAGAAACCCACCTTCATCTGTCCAGCCACCTTAGGAGTAATCTCGACGAAGAAACCGTGGGTAGGTACGCCCTTCGAACCGTCCGGAGCGTAGTACTTGTAGCCGGTGGTGTTAGTGCCGCCGTTACCGTCGTCGGCACCGATCTCCTGCGATTTCACATACCAGAAGCCCGTTGGGGCATCGTCCTTCATCTGCTCCTCGCCGACGAACATGGTATATGGGACTCCTGATCCATGTACAGCATAGAAGCGCTTGCCTACCTGTGCTCCCGTGGCGTCAACACTGTCGACCATGATATTCTCTGTTTTGTAGGAAGCCTCCGAGTAGTTGGGCCATTGCTCCTGAGTGGGGCAGACGGTGGCCCAGGCTCCGCTCTTCTCTACCTCTATGGGGTTTCCGCTCGAAAGGAAGTGGACTGTGACGTTCGATGTGGGGTTGAGGGTCAGGTCGTTGTTCCATGCTCCATCAGCACCGAACTGTGAGTCGATGGTGCCGTCGGCTGCAACAGCATTCCAACTTTCGGTTTGTGCATTGGCGCTCATAGCCATCAGGGCTACAGCTGCAAGGGTAATAATTCTGTTCATAAGCTTTTTTGGTTTGAATTAGTTATTTTCCTTTATGACGGACTAAGGACGGTGGCGTAATCATGAAGTTCATCTTTTTTATCATTTGTGGGCTCATGGCGGTTCTTCGTTGACTCTCAGACAGTCTTTTACCGTTTCGTGGCGTTACAAAAGTGGCTCCGGTACGTCATTAAAGAAAACAAAATCGCTTAAACTATGAAATCAAAGTTATTGCTTACCGCTTATTGTTCGTTGGCCGTCGCCATGACTGCCAATGCGCAATATCCCTCCATAACACCGGAGGCCCAAGCTAAATTCGATGCGCTCCAGGCTGAATGGACAGCCCATAGCGACAGTGCCTGGGCCGTGGCGTTCCCAATCGTCAAAGAAGAAGCTATGCACGGACGGCCTTATGTGCCATGGGCTTTCCGTCCTTACGACCTCAAGCAGGCCAAGATTCCGGCTTTCCCCGGTGCTGAGGGCGGCGGCATGTACACAGCGGGAGGCCGCGGTGGTAAGGTGATTGTGGTCACCAACCTCAACGACGACGGTCCCGGCTCGTTCCGCTGGGCCTGCGAGCAGGGTGGCGCCCGTATCGTCGTGTTCAACGTCAGCGGCGTGATAATGCTGAAAACGCCAATCATTGTCCGTGCACCTTATATTACTATAGCCGGACAGACGGCACCGGGCGACGGCGTTTGCATCGGTGGTGAGAGCTTCCAGGTCGATACCCACGATGTCATTGTTCGCCACATGCGCTTCCGCCGGGGCAACACCCATGTGTGGTATCGGGAGGACTCCTTCGGCGGCAACCCCGTGGGGAACATCATGATCGACCATTGCTCGTGTGAGTGGGGACTCGACGAGAACATCTCTTTCTACCGCCACATGTTCTCATTGGGCGATAAATTCGGAAAGAGAAAGGAACCGACCGTGAACGTGACTATCCAGAATACTATCTCGGCGAAGGCACTCGACACTTATAATCATGCTTTCGGCTCTACAATCGGCGGCGAGAACACGACGTTCATGCGCAATCTCTGGGCCGACAACACGGGCCGCAACCCGTCGATAGGATGGGGTGGGGTGTTCAACTTCATCAATAATATCGTCTACAACTGGATGCACCGCACTGCCGACGGCGGCGAATATTCGACGATGTCGAACTTCATCAACAACTATTATAAGCCGGGACCCGTCACACCTAAGGACCAGCCGGTGGGATGGAGAATCGTAAAGTCGGAGAGCCGCAGCGGAAAGCTCTTCCCCTATCCTCAGTATGGACGTGTATATGCCAACGGAAATATCATCGAAGGCAACGACCGCGTGACGAATGACAACTGGGACGGCGGTGTGCAGATTGGCGATAAAATCAACGGTTACAACAACTTCCCCGACACGATAAAGGCACTGATGCGGTCGGACGAGCCGTTCCCGATGCCGACAGTGACCATCCTGCCTAAGGAGCAGACCTTCGACTATGTCCTCTCTCATGTCGGAGCCACCCTGCCAAAGCGCGATATCATCGACCAGAGGGTTGTCGACGAGGTGCGGACGGGAAAACCTTACTATGTCGACAAGCTCCCGAAGGATAATCCTTACGGCGACACATGGGGCCTCGCCGACAAGTCGAAGAACGCCGACGGACTCTTCAAGTACCGCCGTCTCGGCAACGACTCCTATAAACTCGGCATTATCACCGACCCACGGCAGATGGGTGGCTACCCGAAATATAAGGGAAAACCACGCAAGGACAGCGATGGCGACGGCATGCCTGACGACTGGGAGATTGCCAACGGCCTGAACCCCAACGACCCGACGGACGCCAACGGCGACATCAACGGCGACGGCTACACCAATATCGAGAAGTACATCAACGGTATCGATACTAAGAAGAAGGTCGACTGGACCGACTTGAAGAACAACCACGACACTCTCGAGGAGCGTGGAGGCGTGGACTAATGTGCTGATATGAAACGGATATTATTGACTATAGCCTGTTGCGTCGGCTGCTTCTTGGCAGCCGCCGCGCAGGATGTGGCTCTCGACAGTGCCGGGCGCAGTGCCGCGTATGTCACAACGATTGTGAACAGGAGTCGGAAGATTGTCGACGCGCTGAACATTACCGACAAGGCGAAGTACGCTAATGTGCTGAACATCGTCTGCAACCGCTACTTCAAGATTAACGATATAGACAGTAAGTACACTGATCCTACCCAGCGCGACGCCGAACTCTACAAGCATCACTTCGAGTTTGCAGCCGACCTGGCCAACTATCTCGACGACAGTCAGATAGAGAAGGTTAAGGACGGAATGACGTTCGGGGTGGTGCCGAAGACGTATCAGGCTCATCTCGAGATGATTCCGACACTCAAGGACTGTGAGAAACTGCAGATTCTCAACTGGCTCAAGGAGGCCCGTGAGTTTGCCATCGACGCTCCCGACGCTAAATCGAAGCATGGCTGGTTCGGAAAATACAAGGGACGAATCAACAATTGGCTTACTCGCCGTGGCTACGACCTAAAGGCTGAGCGTGAGGCATGGTACAAACGCATCGAGGCTTCGAAACAGAAAAATCAGTTGAAAGGAAATAAAAAATAGTCTGAAAAAGACAAAAAGTAAATCCTGCCGAACGAAAAATGCGAAAGATTCTATCCCTGTTATTGTTCTGTGTGCTGACCGTCGTGTCGTCGGATGCTTACACTGTGCCCTTCGGTTATTCCCAGGTGGGATACAAACAGTCGGCGCAGACGATTCCCGATGCCCCGGTCGTGATGTTCGTCGACTGGCAACCGGGTGACCAGAGTGCGCGCATCCAGGCCGCCATCGATGCTGTTGCGCGTCGGAAAGCCGACAGACGGACGGGGCTGAGGGGTGCCATCCTCCTCGGCAAGGGTAGATTCGAACTCTCCGAACCTCTGCGCCTCAGTGCCGACGGCATCGTTATCCGTGGTGCGGGGAGGCAGGCAACGGTACTATATAAGAAAGGTGTAGACCGTGGTGCGGTGGTTTATATCGAAGGAAAGAGTGGTATCGTCACCGGCGACAGCATCCCCTTGTCCGACGTGAGGGTCGGCGACAGGGTCGTGGTGGTGCGTCCTTCGACAAAACAATGGATTCATCTCTTAGGCTGCGACAACTTTGGCGGTGGCGGAGACCTTGGCTATTGGGGTTGGCATCCGGGCGAAATAGATGTGCAATGGACCCGGACGGTAACGGCTGTCGGGACGTCTGAGAATCAAAACGGAGGTGTGCTGAACGCCAAAAACGGCGGTTTCATCGGGTTTGACGTGCCTCTCACCATGACGCCGGAGCAGTTGGGACACGTCCGTCTGATGCGGATTAAGGCCGACGGAAGACTGAAAAACTCTGGAATAGAGAACCTGACAATCGACTGCGCTACCGACAGCTCGAACCCGAAGGATGAGAACCACGCTTGGGACGGGGTCTATGTGGCCAATGCTACCGACTGCTGGGTGCGCATGGTCGACTTCCGCCATCTTGCGGGGTCGGCAGTTGTCGTCCAGCGGTCGGCCTCGCAGGTGACGGTGGAGGATTGTGAGTCGACGCAGCCGGTATCGGAGATAGGAGGCTATCGTCGCCGGACATTCTATTGTATGGGTGAGTGCTGTCTCTTCCAACGGCTCTATTCGGAACATGGCATCCACGACTTCGCTGTGGGGTTGTGTGCCGCCGGACCTAACGTCTTCTCCCAGTGCGACAGCTACGAGTCGCTGGGCTTCAGCGGTTCCTTAGGCCCTTGGTGCACAGGACTGCTCCTCGACTGCGTAAATATCGATGGAAACGACATAAATCTCGGGTTCCGCGGTCTTGAGGGATATGGCTCGGGATGGACTTCGTCGAACGGAACGGCTTATCAGTGTACTGCTTCCGGCATCTTTGCCGATAGCGTTCCCGACGGCAGCGGCAACGTTGTCCGGGGCTGCTGGGGTCAGTTCAACGGCACGGGGTCGTTCTCCGAACTCAACGATCACGTAAAGCCGTGGAGCTTGTTCTGGGCTCAGCTCGCCGCGAGAACGGACAGTGCGACGGCAGGAAAGGTCTGCCGCGTACTCGAGAGGAGCCTAAACTCAGTCAGCAACAATCCTACTCCCGCTGAGGCAAGGATGATGGCGGACATCGCAAAGGTGCCCCGAATAACGATGAAATCGTGGATTGACAGTGCTAAACTGTCGGCTCCGGTCGCTACTCCGTTGCCTTCGTTCGTGCTGAGAGGTAGCCGCGGAGACCAGAACTCAACTGCTCAAAAGAGTAATAAAGACCTTGCTGTACAAGGAAAAAATCATAATGGAAGTCTGAATTCAACCGATCAAAACGGTAAAACGGCCGACAATTATGCCGTTGTCGGTGGAAAACTCGTTATGAACGGGCGTCTGATAGTCGGCGGAAGACAGAATACCCCATGGTGGAACGGACGCGTGCGCTACTCGGCTTTCCCTAAAATTGCCGATGCCGTCACCCGTTTCGTACCCGGAATGGAGGGTCAGGGAACGACAACGCGTATCGACAGCGTTGCTGCTCACCTGAAAATGCACCATATTGCGCTCTTTAATCAGAACTACGGACTATGGTATGACCGTCGCCGCGACGACCATGAGCGCATCCGTCGGCGCGATGGCGACGTGTGGGCTCCATTCTATGAGCAGACGATAGCGCGCAGCGGAGAGGGCCATGCGTGGGACGGACTGAGCAAGTATGACCTCAGCCGACTCAACCAGTGGTATGTTTATCGCGTCAAGAGCCTTGCCGAGGCAACGTCGTCCGACGGCATCGTTATCCTCAACCAGCACTATTTCCAGCATAATATCCTTGAGGCCGGAGCCCATTGGGTGGACTGTCCGTGGCGACCGGTGAACAACTTAAACTCTACCGCGTTCCCTGAGCCGGTGCCGTTCATTGGTGACAAGCGCGTCTATATGGCCGAATATTTCTACGATACGGCCAATCCAACGATGGCGCGGTTGCATTCTCATTATATCAAGAATATGCTTTCGGCCTTCGCCGGAGAGCCAAATATCATCCATTCCATCGGAGAAGAGTACACCGGACCGTACCATTTCACTGTTTTCTGGCTCCATACCATCGCCGACTGGGAGGCTCAGACGGGTCGGCATGTGCTCGTCGCGCTCGCCGCTAATAAGGATGTGCAGGATTCGGTCATGCAGGATTCGGTATCGGCAGGGGCTGTCGACATCATAAATATAGAGCAATGGTGGTATAATAAGAAAGGGCTCTATGCTCCGGAAGGCGGTAAGAATATCGCCCCGCGACAGTATCTGCGCCGGTTGCGGCCCGGAAAGGTGACTTTCGCCGATGTCTACCGTAGTGTCGTCGAGTGCCGTTCGCAGTGGCCCGACAAGGCCGTTGTCTATTATGCCAACGCTTACGACCAGTTCGGGTGGGCGGTTCTCATGGCCGGTGGCAGCTGTCCCGCTATTCCGGTCCGCGACGATGCTTTCCTCAAAGCTGTCGCGACGATGAATCCGGCGGTTTCGACCGATGGCTCATACGTTATCATGAATACCGCCGGCGACTGCGTAATATATGTCGATACCGACCAGGTCTACATTGCGAGGGGACTGTCTGACGGTACCTTTGCCGTCAGAAAGATCGACGAAAAGACCGGAATCGTCGGCCGTCCGACAAAGATTACAATTAAAAACGGAGCCGCCGACTTCAATCGCGGCATCTATTGGCTGACAAAAACAAAGTGAACCGCAGATTTAAATGTGATGATTTGCAGATGAAAATGCAATGATTTACGTGTTATGATGCAATCAACCGCTGCTTAGAATGCATTAAATCACAGATTAAAATGCATGAAAGACCAGATTAAGCCGCATTTAATAGCATATAAAGATAATTTTAACAAAATAATAACAGCTACGTCATGACAATCAACGACGACATACTCCGCTACATCAAAGATGCCGATTTCATTCGGTTTGTCTTCGAGGGCACACCCTCGCAGTTGAACTATTGGCGTGGCTATATAGCCCGTCGACCCGAAGAGAAGGATGCCGTATTGCGGTCGAAGTACCTCTTGCTGCATCTTGACGAGATGGAATGCCAGTTCAGCGATGCTGAGATCGATGGCTTGAAAAAACGCATTCAGACCTCACTTTCCGACTGAAAATGGTATTATTTAGTCGTTTTTACCAGTTTTTCCCATTTTAAAACCTGATTTTTCCACATCGAAACGCACTTTTTTCCTATCTTTGCAACAGAATCAAATCAACCTACACTAAGCTAAAAACTAAAACAAGCTCATGGATTTAAATACTGTTGCAAAAGAGGAAATGGCATTGCGCTTGATCGATGATTATCGCAATGGAGACGAGAAAGCTTTCTCGTCACTATATAATATGTATGCCGTGGCACTGCTGAACTACGGCATGTGTCTCACCTCCGATAAGGAAATGGTCAGGGATTGTGTTCATGACGTATTCGTGAAGCTCCTTGTCAAGTGCAAGACAAGTAAGATAAGCAAGGTCAGCAGCTACCTATTTATCTCCCTCCGTAATCGTCTCACCGATGAGTTTCGGCGCGGTTCGTTCAGCACCGACACCCCCATCAACGACAATAAGATGCGGAGAAGCGACGACAGTGCTGAGGATTTGTTTATCCGTCAGGAGGACGACAGCATCCTTCATGCCGATGTCAGCAAGCTCTTTGCCGAGCTCACACCCCGTCAGCGCAAGGCTTTCAACCTTTATTTCATAGAGCAGAAGAAGTACGATGAAATCTGCCAGATTCTCCAGATGAACTATCCATGCGTCCGCAACCTCGTACACCGTGGTATGATGAAGCTGCGCTCGTCGGAGACTTTCCGCCAGATGAAACTCACGGGAGCCCGTTCTTTCTGAGTCCCCACAGCCATTTTCCTGCATCAGTATAACGAAAAAACAAAATGAATCAGTCCTCCCGCTCTTCAGCTTTCAGGGCTGATTCATTTTGAAATCGTCCTTGTCAATATCTGTTTAAACGGCTTTTTCCTTCTGCGACAATCCATGTAACAGTCCATTCAAATCGCTTCTCCTTTCTGTAACAGTCTAAGCGACAGACCGTTCGAATTGTTTTTCTTTCGGTAAGAGTCTATGCAGGAGTCCGTTTAAACGTCTAATTCAATTTAAAATCCACGTCCCACTTCTCCGGCCACGCCGGTTTGAGGATCCGTCGGCCCTCAGCATCGCGCTGCAAGAGCATCTCCTGAAGTCCAATCATCCCGCTTCCGCCCCAGTTATGGTCCGGTGCCCAGTCGTGACCGGGACCCCAGAAAGCCGGAAAACGGTAGGGACCGTCCTTCAACTTGGCTGTGTTCAGCGTGGCGGCCTCGTCGGTCAGCCCTAAGTCGGCGGCAAAGATATTTGCTTGCTCCCAGCTCGTTACGCCCTTGAACTGCTGCACGTAAGGGTCTAACTTCCACGTATTGACGGCCGTTTGCAGTGAGTCGAGGCCCACGCCGTAGCAATGCCACGGAAACACGGGGTAGAGCTGAGGCAGTTCACGGTTGTTTATTCTCGCCCAGACCATTGCCGGAGCTATCACCTTATGGCCGTCGATGATTCTTGTCGGGATTGGCGGCACTCTGCCGACGACACCCCTGAAGTAAGCTATCGTAGAGCTGTCGGCGTGGTTAACGGTCAGATAGTCACACAGTTTCGTGGCTACCACCCTCATTGCCGCCACCGTATTTGCCGGATTGTAGGCCATCTTGAACGTCTCGCATCCCGACCCCGGATATATAATAAGGTGGCCGTCGCCGTCGAGAGTCTTCCGTCCCATCTTCCGCGCCTGCCACTGATAGTGCTCGTCGAAGAACCTCACGCTCTCCTTTATCATCGGAATATAGTCGCTGATGTTCATATTTCCGTTTCTGTTTGCGTCCAAAGCCATCCCGCAAAACTCCAGGACAGTATCCCAGGTATATTCGAGCCACGCATTGTAGTCGACCCCTCTGTCGTAGTCCGTCGGTCGTTTTTTGCCGTATTCATCGATATTCGACAGTCCGAAGTTCTCTATCTGCTCCGTGAAGTTTGCCCCACCGTGACCCCAGTATGTCCTCACCCTCAGCATTGCCGTGGGCAGGATGCGCTTGTAGAAGTCCAGTTGCGTCCTCAGCATGTCGTAGTCGCCGCTCTTGACCATTCCCCAATAAACGAGCCGTTGGTTCTGAGCCGTGAATGTGCCGCCGCCCCATCGTCTGAAGTCGGGAGTGAAAGGATATCGCTTGTCGACATAAACGGGGTCGAAAGTGAACAGTCCTCCGTTGAATTTCGTGGGCCATTTGCCGTAAGCATTGCACCCGAGCATATATCTGAAGAGCGTGTAGTTGCGCGTTATCGCTGCCGCCTCACCCGTAGCGCGGATGTGGCTGCGTTGCCAGAAAGCATGCCACCACTGTCGCGACTCGTCCGCTTTCGTCCTCTTGCTGCCGCTGACGAGAGCCCTAATCTGCCGCTTGAAAGCATCGACACCGTCTTGCGTGTCGTCGAGAGCGATGAGAATCTGCGTCCGCGTCAGCACCTTCGTCGTCGTGAAATTCCAGCTCCGGTAGTCGGTGGAGGCATAGATGCCGTCGCCGGTACCACTGAACCGGAAATCGGGACACACTAAAAGACCTCCCGACACGAGCCGCCCTATGGGGTTGAACGTCCGGCTCCGCTCGCTGCCTAAGTCCTGCTCAATGGCTGTGGCATCAAAGACGGTGGAATCGCCGTTTTCGTGGTATGCCCAGACCCCGTTCGCATAAGGTTGTATGCTGTCGGCGGTGGTCTTCAGCCCCGGTACCTTTCCGAATTTATAGCTGCACTGCTGGCATTCCATCTTGCGTATTTCGCGGTCGCGGTATCGCCACGACTCATAGCTCACGGTGCCCGTGAAGCCACGGCCGTGGATGTCGACGTGAATCACCGGACGGAAAACGTCGACCCAGATGCTGACGTTTACCTTATCCGTCGCTACGCTCACATAACCGTCGTAGACATGAAGTGTCTGGCGGAACGACCTGCTGTCGAAGACACTCACCTTCCCGTTGCCGTTTTTACCATTGCTTTTTTGATTCCTGGCGTCATATAGCCGCAGCCTGTAGCGTCCTGCCTTCAGCATCGTATTGTTCTCGTCGAAGGTCCCGCTCCTTTGGGCGTAGAACATCAGGTCGCCGTTCTCAACCCACACGTTCAGTCCTATCGACCCGCCGCCGCAAGGCATCGACCCACTGCTGTTGCTGCTCTGCGTCGTCCATGAGTAGTCGTCGGGAATATAGCCGCGGCCGTCCTTCGCCGTTGCCGACACCGACAAAACCAGGAAAACGGCCGTCAGCAGCTTATTCAAAATACAGTCCATGAGCCTTCCCCGTAACCTTTATCGTCTGATTCTTTATCCCGTCGAATTTGCAGTTCCTCACGTGTATGTCGTAAACATTGTCATTATCGGCCAATCCCACGATGAAAACGCCATTTTCGCTCTCCTCGCAGGTGCTGTTCTCCACCCAGACATTATGTACCGTTGGCGGAAAATCGCGGCAGCACTGCTCCTTAGGGTCGTAGTCGAGGTTAATCTTCAGCACAGCCTCCTTGCACCTTCCTACCTTTACGTTCCTCACGAAGATATTCTCCGTCGTACCACCGCGGCAGGGGTTCGACTTTATCCTGATAACCCTTTCGAGGTTTTTCGAGTCCATGCGGCAGTTCTCCACGAATACATTTCTCACCCCTGCGGCAATCTCCGAGCCCACGACGACACCGCCGTGACCGTCCTCCATGTCGCAGTTTCTGACTATAATGTTCTGCGATGGCCGTCCGTCGGAGCGTCCGTCCTGGTTGCGTCCGCTCTTGATGGCTATGCAGTCGTCGCCGGTGTGGAACCGGCAGCCCTCGATGAGTACGCCGTCGCAGCTCTCCGGATCGCAGCCGTCGCCGTTAGGTCCCTCGTTCCATACGTGTACGTTCCTTACGGTCAGATTCTTACAGAATACCGGATGGATGACCCAGAACGGTGACCGGAGCAGCGTGACTCCCTCGATGATGATGTTCTGACCGTCTATAATGTTTATCAGTTGCGGCCGCAGTCCATAGCCTTTCCCGAAGATCCGCTCCTTGAGTGGCACCCCGTAGGCAACCATTTTCAGCAGTTTGTTTCTCGCGCCGGTGTACTTGCAGTTCTCCCGACCGTCCTTATAGCCGAATCGCTCCACACCCGTCATGAACCACCATGCGTCGTTCGATGCTCCGCCGTCGATGGTTCCTTCGCCCGTGATGCCCACGTTGCTGACATTATTGCCGTAGATGCATGGCTGGTAGTTGTAGCAGTCCATACCCTCCCAGCGGGTGCGGACCAGCGGATACAGACTTGTGTCGAATGCGAAGACAAGCCGTGCGTCCTTCTCCACCACCAAGTTGACACCACTCTTCAGCGTCAGTGCCCCCGTGTTCCATGTTCCCGCGGGCACCACCACGCGCCCTCCGCCTTTCCGTGAGCATGTGGCTATGGCCTTGTTTATGGCTTTCTGGTTTTGTGCCGCGGAGGCTTTGGTGCTCGCCCCGAACTTTGTTATGATATAGGTCCGACCGTTAAAAACCGGCGATTTCATCGACGATTCCACCTGTTTGTACGTTGTCTGCCATTCGGGAGCATCAGCCTTGGCGGCGAATATGCCCACGACCAATAATGAAAGGAGTATAAAGACTTTTCGCATCTGATTTTGTTTTAGTTATGTTCTATATAGTTTTCGGATTAATTCGGTAAGAGTTTGTCGGCCTACAAAGTTAATCTAAACGAATTAAATGACAAAACGTTTTCGCCGATTTGTTTCCCGATGACTCTGTTTTTTCCCGGTTAAAAATGCGAAATATATTTACAGCAATCCAATACATGCCATTTTGCGTTGCGAAACGGGCCGTTTCGTCTCCTGAAACGGTCCGTTTTGGCTTCTAAAACGGCCCGTTTCGCAACGCAAAATGGCATGTATTGTAAGCCGTTGAAACACAATCCGTTGCGAGGACGGGTCTTTGCGATGCTCTGTTTGAATTATTTTTACTAAATTACCGTGGGCAAAAGCGCATCAGATTATGCTGGTTCCGTTGTCCCAGAGCCGGCTTCCGGTCCCGCCAATATGGCCGGAAGATGGTCCGGAGAGACTATTCGGCTCCGTTCGTCTGTTACAATTCCGCTTCTCTTTCGTCCATTTATAAAGATGGAGTAATTATATATAATGTATAGGAAACCGCTAATAACAGTTATTTGTCTGCTCTTGTCGCTGACATCCGTGGCCGGACCAGCCACCGGAAAGCATGCGACTGTGAAGGAGAAGGAGTATTACGTGTCGACATCGTTCAACGAACCGGCCACCGACGGCCTCCGTTTTATCTACAGCGATGATGCCATCCACTGGAAGTCGATGCCCGATATCTTCCTCGAACCACGTGTCGGCAAGCAGAAAGTGCTGCGCGATCCCTCCATCATCCGCACCCCCGACGGCATCTATCGCCTCGTGTGGACCTGCTCGTGGCGTGGTGACCGTGGCTTTGGCTATGCCGAAAGCCGCGATCTCATGCACTGGACCGATGTGAAATTCGTCAGCGTCATGCCCGACACCACGACTGTCAACGTCTGGGCTCCCGAGCTCTTCTGGGACTCCAAGCGGCAGCAGGCCATGGTCGTGTGGAGCTCGTGTGTGCCCGGACGGTTCCCCGACGGACAGGAAAAGCACGACAACAACCAGCGCCTTTACTACTCTACGACGAAGGATTTCCGCTCCTTCACCCCCGGCAAGCTCCTCTACGACCCCGGTTTCAGTAGCATCGATGCCACAATTATGCAGCGTGGCGACGACGATTATGTCATGGTCTTCAAGGATAACACCCGTCCCGAGCGCGACCTCCGTGTGGCCTTCGCCCGTGATCCGCTCGGTCCGTGGTCGTCGGCGTCGGCACCTTTCACCGCCAAGTTCACCGAAGGACCTACGGTGACAGCCCTCCCCGACGGCAATCCCATCGGTAACGGATGGCTCGTCTACTACGATGATTATGGCAAAAAGCGCTTCGGAGCCGCCTTTACCCGCGATTTCATCGAGTTTAAGGATGTGTCCGATGCCGTTGATGTGCCCGTAGGACATAAGCACGGCACCATCTTCCGGGTGCCGGAGCATGCCCTTAGACTGATGCTCGAGCCCTACCGTGTTCACTATTCGGGCTCGACCATCGCCGATGCCACACGCCATGACGGTCGGCTGTCGCCCGTCGTCGGTGTCCACAACATCCAAATCCTGCGTGCCAACCGCGAACATCCCACCGCTGCCAACGGCAATGGGTGGACCTACAACCACCAGCCGATGATGGCATATTGGAACGGTAGGTTCTACGTCCACTACCTTTCCGACCCCGCCGAGGAGCATGTGCCGCCATCGCATACGATGATGCAGACCTCCACTGACGGCTATCACTGGACCAATCCCGTAGAGCTCTTCCCCACCTACGACGTGCCGGAATGGTTCTCGAAACCTAATTATAAGCCCAATCCATCGCTCCAGTACCCCGATGCCTACAAGCAGCGGCCGCTGAAAGCCATCATGCACCAGCGCGTGGGGTGGTATGTCTCCACCGACGGCATACTCCTCGCCATGGGCAATTATGGTGTTGCCCTCGACAGAAAGGACGATCCCAACGACGGCAACGGCATCGGACGTGTCGTCCGCGAGGTGAGGAAGGACGGCAGTCTCGGCCCCATCTACTTCATATATTATAACCACGGCTTCAACGAACGCAACACCGCCTATCCCAACTACCGCCATGCGCCACGGCGGGTGCGCAAGGCCTGTGAGGAGATTTTGGCCAATCCCCGCTACCGTATGCAGTGGGTGGAGGAGGCCGACCGCAACGATTCCCTTATCCCCGTGCCCAACGGCTATAAGGCTTACAACGACTATACCCTCCGCGACGGCACCCTTGTGGCTCTGTGGAAACACGCCCTGACCTCTGTCAGCCGCGACGGCGGACGGTCGTGGTCGCTGACGCAACGTGCGCCGGGGTTCGTCAACAGCAACGCGAAGATATGGGGGCAACGGCTGACTGACGGCACCTATGCCACCGTTTACAACCCGGCGGAGTTCCGGTGGCCCTTGGGAATATCGCTGAGCAGCGACGGTCTCGACTACACGACGCTGAATCTCGTCTGCGGTGAGGTGCCCCCGATGCGCTATGGCGGCAACTACAAGAGTCGCGGACCGCAGTATGTGCGTGGCATCCAGGAGGGCAACGGGGTACCGGCCGACAGCGATCTGTGGGTCGCTTACTCGATGAACAAGGAAGATATATGGGTGGCGCATGTCCCGGTGCCCGTCCTGACGACGGCCACGGAGCAGGCTCACGACGACTTCAGCGCCTATAAGTCGATGGAGGACCTGCGGTCGTGGAATATCTATTCACCCCTGATGGCTCCCGTAACGCTCGACGGGAAGTGGCTGAAGCTTGCCGATGCCGATCCTTTCGACTATGCCGTGGCCGAGAGAAAGGTGCCGCCGACGAAGCTGTTGAATGTGGCTTTCGACCTCAAACCGGCCCAGAACCACAACGGACAGCTCCAGATCGAGTTCAAGGACGAACAGGGAACGGCATGCTCGCGAATCGAATTCACCGCCGACGGCCGCATCCGTGTTAAGGACGGAGCCCGCTATGCCAATGTTATGAGCTACAAGCCCGACAATACTTACCACCTCGACATCACGCTGAACACTGCCAAGCGGCAGCTGACAATAGCCGTCGGCGACAAGCGTGTGCAGCGGATGTTCTTCAATCCCGTTCACGATGTGGAGCGGATAACGTTCCGGACCGGTGCCGACCGCTATTCGCCCACTGTCGATACTCCCGCCGACTGGTATGGCAATTTGGCCGGAGCGGGCGACAGCGATACCGTGGCGGTGTACCGGATAGCCAATTTCGTGACCCGCGACATGTCGGATGACGCTGGGGCTGCGGTGCTCAGAACCGATGAATTCGCCCATTATGTCGACTTTTTCAATGCTATGGAGGATGAGAATATAGCTCAGGCGATACCCAACAACGACTCCTGGAAATGGATGAAAAGCAACATTCCGCTCTTTGAATGTCCCGACAAGCAGTTTGAGACGATGTGGTACTACCGCTGGTGGACCCTCCGCAAGCACATCGAGAAAACGCCCGTGGGCTACGCCATGACCGAGTTTCTCGTGCCGAGGAGCTATGCCGACAAGTACAATCTCATCTCGTCGGCCTTAGGTCACCATATTATGGAGAGCCGGTGGATTCGCAATCCCGAGTTCCTCGACGGCATTATCCACACGTGGTACTATGGTAACGGTGGCGAGCCGATGCGGAAACTGAACTTCTACAGCCAGTGGACACCCTACGCCATCGTCCAGCGCTATATGGTCGACGGCCGTAAGGACTCACTCGTCAGCTTGCTGCCGCGAATGGAAAGGCAGTTCTCCGACTGGGACAACCATCGCTGGACCACTCCTTCGGGGAAGGGATTGTACTGGCAGTACGACGTCCGCGATGCTATGGAGGAGACGATCAGTGGCGGACGACGGGAGAAAAACGCGCGTCCGAGCATCAACAGCTACATGTACGGCAATGCTGAGGCCATTGCTGCCGCAGCCCGTCTGGCCGGCGACAACGACGCGGCCCAACGCTACTCCTGTCTCGCCGACACTCTCCGCACCCTCATCCGCACCCGTCTTTGGGATGCCGATGCCCGTTTCTATGAGGTCCGTAAGCCCGTCGGCGGGGCCGGTGGCGTTGTCGTCGGCGACTCGTCGGCGCATGTGCGGGAGGAGATTGGATTCCTGCCGTGGTATTTCGGTGCTGCCGCCGACAACGGACGCGACGCCGCGGCGTGGCTCCAGCTCGTCAGCGACAGCGGCTTCTGTGCTCCCTACGGCATTACCACCGCTGAGCAACGGCACCCGCGGTTCCGCTCCCACGGCGTGGGGAAGTGCGAATGGGATGGGGCTGTGTGGCCCTTTGCGTCCTCACAGACTCTCACGGCTATGGCTAACTGGCTCAACGACTATCGTGTCCGACCGATGGAATCGGCCAAAATGATGGATAGAGGGGAACAGTTCTGGCGTGAGGTTTACTTCGACAATATGAAGAAATATGTCGAAAGTCAGAGCCATAGGGGTCGGCCTTACATCGGAGAGTATCTCGACGAGACCACCGGAGCGTGGCTGATGGGTGACAGGGAGCGCTCCCGCTATTACAATCACTCTACGTTCAACGATTTGATTATCACCGGACTGTGCGGTCTGAGGCCCTCCGCCGGCGACACGATTGTGGTCAATCCGTTGCTGCCCGCGGGCAAATGGGATTATTTCTGCCTCGATAAGGTCAGATACCACGGTCATGATGTCACCATCGTTTGGGATAAAGACGGCAGCCGTTACCATGTGGGTGTGGGACTGACCCTGCTCGTCGACGGTCGGCGGATGGCCTCGCGAAAGGATATTGGTGAACTGAAAGCGGTGCTGCATGAATGATGGGATGATGCTAAAATAATCGGAGCGGATTGCCGTTTCAATTGAATGGAATGAAGAAGATACTGATTATACTGTTTGCTCTCATGCCTTTGGCGGTGCTTGCCGAAGGCCGTGACGACTTTGGCGGTGCCCTTTGGATTGGTGCTACAGCCGATGCCAACGACTCGTCGGCCGACCGCAGTATTATCCTTTCGAAGACTTTCCACAGCAGTGAGCGTAAAGTTAGAAAGGCGGAAGCGTTCGTCTGCGGTCTCGGGGCTTACGAACTGTACATCGACGGGCACCGCGTCAGTCCCGACGATGTCCTTTCGCCGGCATGGAGCGATTATAACAAGACGGTATTCTATAATGTTCTCGATGTCACCGACTGTATTAATGATATCCGGCAAGGTCAGTCCCGTGGTGGTAACAAGAAGGCGCTATCCTCCAAAATGGCCGATTCCATCGAACATAACGTGGAAGTTTGGCTCGGCAACGGGTTCTATCATGAGAACGGACGACGCTATCATAAGCTCACAACCAACTATGGTCCGCTGACCCTTCTCTTCCGTTTGCGCATCGAATATGCCGACGGCAGTGTCGAGAATGTCATGAGTGACGGCTCGTGGCAGTGGCGGCTGAGCCCTGTAACCTACAATAGCATCTACGGCGGTGAGGACTATGATGCCCGACTTTGGCGTCCGTCGCTGCCCGCCGATGCCCATGCCGTGGTGCAGACGGCTCCCCGTGGCGTTCTCCGCAAGCAGATTTGTGATCCCGTCCGCATCATGGAGAGGTTCCCGGTCATGGCTAAGCTCCTCGACAGAGCGGACTCGACGGGGCACCATACCGTCGTCTACGATATGGGACAGAATCTTGCCGGATTCCCCGAAATTACCGTCCGCAGTCGTCGCGGGATGCAATTTACGCTGACCGTTGGCGAAACGCTGCGTCCGGACGGTCTCGTCAGTCAGAAGCAGACGGGCAAACCACATTATTATATATATACTTGTGGCGGTCAGGAAAGCGAAAGTTGGCATCCGAGATTCACTTATTACAGCTTCAGATATGTGCAGATTGATTACGACTGCGGTAGCGACGGAGTCGATTTGCCGTCCGATTCTGTCATCATCTCGCTCCATTCCGATTTCATATATAATGCAGCCGCCTCCCGCATGGCATCGTTCTCGTGTTCCAATCCGCTCTTCAATAAGACCTTCGACCTTGTCAACAACGCAGTGAAAAGCAACTGGATGACGGTGTGGACCGACTGCCCAGCTCGTGAAAAGCTCGGGTGGCTCGAGCAGGACTGGCTCAACGGACCGGGGCTGATGACCGATTTCGACTGCCGGAAGATGATTGAGCAGGAGATGATTGTTATCGCCGACGCCCAGCATGCCGACGGTTCCATGCCGGAGATAGCCCCCGAGTACATCCGCTTCGAGGGCTCGTGGGCCCCGCCTTTCCGCGAGTCGCCGGAATGGGGAGGCGCTCTTGTGGCCCTGCCTTTCCTCTACAAGCAGGTCTATGGCGACGACCGACTGGTGGAGAAGTACCTGCCTCAGATGCGCCGTTATGTTGACTACCTTGCCAAACGCGACTCCGCCGGAATACTGAAGATGGGACTTGGCGACTGGTACGACTACGGACCGTGGCGCGCCGGCTTCTCCCGCAATACGTCGTTAGCCCTCGTCAGTACGGCCCATTACTATCTCTGGACGCGGCTCGCAGGCCTCTCCGCACGTGCCGACAGCATCAGACAGGCGTTCCTCGGGGCCGGTTTCCGACCCTCGTCGCAGGCTGCCATTGCCATAATGCTGGATCTCGGACTCTACCGCGACGGCCAGCGTCAGGCACTCGTCGATAGTCTTGTGGCCGACATCCACCGTCATGGTGACCGTCTGACGACCGGTGATATCGGCACGCCCTATCTCTTCCGAACCCTCATCAGGTCCGGTCAGGAGGACCTTCTCTACAAGATGCTCAATCATTACGACGTCCCCGGCTATGGAGCGCAGCTCCGTAAGGGTCTGACAACACTCTCGGAGCAGTGGGACCCCGACCGTGGTGCGTCGCGAAACCATTTCATGCTCGGTCACATCAACAATCATCTTGTGCCCGACGTGGCAGGAATACATATCGAGAACGGCCGCGCCAGCATAGCACCGGTGCCGATGGGCGACCTCCGGTGGGTCCGCGCAACGGCGTACGTGGGCTCACGGCGCGTGGCCGTAAGTTGGAAAATTGACAACGGAGTCTTCGACCTCAGCGTGGAGTCTCCCGAAAAGAATATCATCATTATAGACTATGAGAAGATTAACTCTATGTGTGCTAAGCGTCATCTTCGCCTGCACTACAAATTTAAACGCTCAGAATAACTACGGCGGACAGTACACCCGCAGTTTCCACGACATCATGACGACCGTCGGCAACCGCTGGAATGTGCGCTTTAAGTATAATGTCGACACCGTCGGACTGCGTCTGCCGTATGCCGATTTCCGCGTCCGGCCCTACTCGTTGGAGGAAACGCTGACGAATATCTGTAAGTATTTCGATTTCAACTGGTGGAAACAGAACGACGGTCTGTACAAGATTAAGCCTTACGAGTATCCCCGCCGTCACACCGACGAGGGTGCGCGGATGCTCGATTACCTCCGGGGTCTCTACTCAAACCGCCAGCAGTTCGAGGTCCGTCGCGACAGTGTGCGCCTTCAGGTACGCCGTTTGTTGGGCATCGACGACTACAAGCGCTGTCTCGTCCATGCCAGACCGGTATTGGGGAAGGTCCTTGTGCGCGACGGATATACCACCCAGAACATCTGCATCGAGACCCTTCCCGGCGAGCATCTCTTCGGAACCATCTACACGCCCCATCCCGACAAGGCCACACAACGGCGCTGGCGTGCAGCCAACGGCACCGGAAAATATGCGCTGATCATCTGTCCTGACGGCCATTTTGCCGGTGGTCGCTATCGCAAAGATGAGCAGCTGCGGCTGGCTACGTTCGCAAGGATGGGTGCCGTGTGCGTCGATTTCGACCTCTACGGATGGGGACAGAGTGAGGAAGAGTATGGCAAGGACAGTCATCGCACAGACCGCGCCCACGTCATCCAGGCTCTCAACGCTGAGGTCCTGCTCGATTATATGTGGAATAACCGCAAGGACATCGACCATAACCGCATCGGTGTCAACGGCGGGTCGGGCGGTGGCACCCACACTGTGCTCCTTACCGTCCTCGACGACCGCATCAAGGCTGCGGCTCCGACGGTCAACCTCGCAAGCCATTTTGACGGCGGCTGTCCCTGCGAGAGCGGCAAACCCATCCAGCTTGCGGGCGGCGGAACATGCAATGCCGAGCTGATCTCGTTCTTTGCGCCGCGTCCTTTGCAGATTGTCAGCGACGGAGGCGACTGGACGGCATCCGTTCCCACACTCGAATATCCTTTCCTTCAGTATGTCTATGGATTCTATGGAGCCCGCGATAAGGTGGAGAACGTCCATCTGCCGGGTGAGCGCCACGACTACGGACCGAACAAACGACAGGCCAACTACGACTTCTTCGTCCGCGTCTTCGGTCTCGACAAGAGTCTTTGCGACGAGAGTAAGGTGACAGTTGTGGCTCCGGAAGTGCTCCAAAGCCGCATCGCCATCCATAAGGTAACGCTCAAATGACTTGTCCAATGGCTTGATTCATTCATCAGCCTACATTATATTATATAGCATCGGAGCATGAAACGGAAATCTGGTAACTTGTAATAATATGTAAAAGTAATTCATATTAATATCCGTTTTGGACCGTCCTTGTATATTGTTGATTTTCAATGGGTTATCAATACATGCCATTTGACGTTCTAAAACGGTCCGTTTTAGGACGCGAAACGGTCCATTTCGCAAGCTGAAACGGGCCGTTTCGCAAGCCGAAACGGTATATTTTGGAATGGTGTAAATATATTTCAAAATAGAATTATTATGCTGCAAGGACCGATGCCTGGGCTTTCTGATTACAAAACAGCGGTTCTTCCGTCATTTAATAAGATGGTGACTGACGCTCAAACACCACTGTTCAGTGGCTCTGTCACAACCGGTTTGCACTTAGCATTCCATCATCCGGCGGTCTGATTTCCATTGGTCGACGACCCCGTGATTACCTGAATATATCGTGACTGCGACGAAACCACGATTCCCAAAAGAAGAAACTATATCGAGATATCTATGAAAGTCCTACGAAAGACCATCCTTCTATTGCTCATAAGTCTTGCAGTCCTGCCGCTGTCGGGTCAGGACGATGTTGCCACACACCGTCTTTATCTCTCCGGCCACGGCTGTGACGACATGGTCAAGTGGCAGTTCTACTGTACCGACGGACAGAATTCGGGCTGTTGGACTACCATCGGCGTACCGTCGTGCTGGGAACTTCAGGGCTTCGGCACCTACCAGTATGGCATGCGGTTCTACGGTATCAAGAATCCGCCGGGTATCGCCAACGAGAAAGGACTGTACAAATACGAGTTCACGCTGCCCGAATCGTGGCGCAACCGGCAGACAGAGATTGTCTTCGAAGCCGTCATGACCGATGCCAAGGTGACCATCAACGGTCGTAAGGCCGGCTCCGGCACTCATCAGGGAGGTTTCTATCGTTTCGCTTTCGACGTCAGCGACCGCGTCAATTTCGGTAAAAAGAAGAATCTCCTCGAGGTGGAAGTGAGCAAGGAGAGTGCCAACGGACAGGTCAATATGGCTGAGCGCCGTGCCGACTATTGGAACTTCGGCGGTATCATCCGGCCCGTATTCATCGTCTCCAAGCCCGTGTTGAACATCCGTAGGGTGGCCATCGACGCAGGTATGGACGGCCGTTTCCGTGCCGACTGCTTCCTCAACCGTGCCGTCGAAGGGGCCAAAGTGCACACCACGGTCAAGGATCTTGCCGGAAGAACGGTAGGCTCTTGTGTCACCGACTGCCGCAACAGCGATGTCGCCCATGTCGATTTCGTTGTCCGCAATCCACGGCTGTGGACCGCCGAGACCCCCAACCGCTATGCCGCTACGTTCGAACTCATCGGCCGCGACGGTCATGTTCTGCACCGCGAGAGCCAGAAATTCGGCTTCCGCACCATCGAATACCGCAAGTCGGACGGCATCTACGTCAACGGCACGAAGATTATTCTCAAGGGTGTCAACCGCCATTCCTTCCGTCCGGAGAGCGGTCGCACACTCAGTCCGGCTAAGTGTGTGGAGGACGTAGAGCTCATCAAGTCGATGAATATGAACGCCGTCCGACTCTCACATTATCCTGCCGACCCCGAATTTCTCGATGCCTGCGACTCCCTCGGACTCTATGTCGACTGCGAGTTGAGCGGCTGGCATTGGGCTCACGAGACCGTTGTGGGTTCCAAGCTCGTTGAGGAAATGGTCACCCGCGATGTCAATCACCCTTCTATACTGTTCTGGACGAACGGTAATGAGGGAGGCTTCAACTACGATCTGGAGCCTTTCTTCCATAAATATGATATTCAGAACCGCGTTGTCCTCTACCCCTGGGCCAACCGCAACGGCTTCGAAACCAAGCACTATCGGTCTTATGGCGAGACCGAGGAGTACATGCGCGAGCCCGAAATCTTCATGCCGACGGAGTTTCTCCATGGTCTTTACGACGGCGGACACGGTGCCGGACTTGCCGACTACTGGGCAATGATGATGTCGAATCCCCGTTGCGCCGGTGGCTTCCTGTGGGATTTGGCCGATGAGGGCGTCGTCCGCACCGATAAGGGCGGAATCATCGACTGTATGGGTAACTTCGGAGCCGACGGCATTGTGGGTCCGCACTTCGAGAAAGAAGGCTCCTACTACACCATCCGTGAGGTGTGGAGCCCCGTTCAGCTGCGCCGGATAAATCATCCGTCGGCAGCTTTTGCCGCTGCAGACAGTATGGAAGTCACAAACCACTACAACTTCACTAACCTCCGCCAGTGCACCTTCCGCTACCGCTATCTGTTCATGCCGGAACCCGGCAGCGACCGTGTCGTGACACTGAAGAGCGGTCGGCTGAACCCCATAGATGTCCGACCGGGACAGAAAACCCTCCTCACCATCACCGACGCACCCCGCAATGCCGACTGCATAGAGGTCACCTGCACCGATGCTTTCGGCAAGGATATCATGACATGGAGCTGGCCTCGCAGTACGGTAAAATCGCCAAAAACATCGAATTCATCGTTTCTGCCGGTATTCTCCGACCGTGGCGACAGTCTCACCGTTACCGCCGGAAATACCGTTTACACCTTTTCTCAGTCGACGGGGCACCTCAATGCCGCTGCCGTCGGCGGTCGGACAATCCATCTTGCCAACGGTCCGCGCTTCGTGGCGGCACGTCGCAGCGACCGCAGTTATGACCAGTTCTACAACCACGACGACCCCGACGCGGAGAAAAAGAAAACGCAATACACGCTGTACAAGGACTATGCCACCTTTGCTGGGTTCAGCCATGACGGCAATAAGCTCGTCGCGCACTACGACAACGGCACCGTCGACAGCGTCGTGTGGACCTTCGGCGCCGATGGAACCGCCATTATTAACGTCGGTTACCACTTCGGTGGAGTTGTCGACCTTATGGGTGTCAGTTTCGATTACCCCGAAACGGACGTCCTTTCGAAGTCGTGGGTCGGCAACGGACCCTACCGCGTGTGGCAGAACCGGCTGCAGGGCCCTCAGTATGGCTACTGGTCGAACAGCTACAACGACCCTATTCCCGGCGAGAGTTGGGATTATCCCGAGTTCAAAGGCTACTTTGCCGGTGTCGACTGGATGCGTCTGCATACCACGGAAGGCGATATCACCATCGGCAATGACCCACATTATTATATAGGAGTCTACGAACCGCGCGACGGGCGCGACCATCTGCTCTATGAACTTCCTCATACCGGCATCTCCATCCTTGGCGTTATCCCTGCCGTCCGCAACAAAGTCAACTGCACCGACCTCAATGGTCCGTCGGCACAACCACGCTGGCTCAGTGGCAACGGTACGATACAGTTCAGCCTAAAGTTTGAAAAGCCATGACGATACGGAAAGCCATACTCCTTGCCGCAGTCCTTGTGGCGACGCCGTTGGGTTCCAAAGCCTTGAACTATTGCCTCGGAAACGGGATTTCGTCGTCAAAATCACCCATTTCATCGGGCTTCGGAGCAGCTGCTGAAAGCCTCTCGCCCCTCACGGCTAATGCCGCAGCAGTAGCTAATCTTCCCCATATTTCGGCTTGTGATAATCCTGCTGCCGCCACCATCGCCCCAAAAACGTCGGCTGAAGAGGCCGCCCGCCCGTGGACATTCTGGTATTGGATGTACGGCGCGGTGTCGAAAGCAGGTATTCATGCCGACCTCTGCGGAATGAAGGACATCGGTCTTGGCGGCTGCTATCTGATGTTCATCAGGTCGCCAAAGGATAAACCCGAGTTCCATGGTACCGCTACCCAGCTCTCGCCGACGTTCTGGTCGATGGTCGACTACGCTTTCGCGCAGGCCGACTCCCTCGGTCTGAATATGGGCATCCATGTCAGCGACGGTTTTGCCCTGGCCGGATTCCCCACCATTACCCCCGCCGAGAGCATGCAGAAGGTGGTCTGGACCGACACCGTCATCACCCGCCGCGACTACCGCCGATACCTCCGTAGCCATAAGACCATTGCCGATTATCCCGTCGATAAGCCCGAATCCTACCGCGGCTACTATGAGGATATTGCCCGGATAGCCATTCCCTGCAATGAGATTCCGCGCCGGTGGACCCCCGACAGCATCATCCTCTCGCCCGAAATTTCCTCAAAGAAAGGCTATTGGCTGGCCTCGCGCCCCGCCAGTATTACCTATTCGTTTGCCTCACCGGTGACCGTCCGCAGTATGATTGTGGAGCCCGAAGGCAACAATGTGCAGTCGGAGCGCCTCCTTGTTGAGGCTTCTGCCGACGGCATCAGCTACCACCGCGTACGCCAGCTCGTCCCCCCACGACAGGGATGGCAGAACACTGGCAGTGCCTATACCTTCGCCCTGCCACCTACCAAGGCCCGTTTCTTCCGTTTCTCGTGGACTCCCGCGGGTACCGAACCGGGCTGTGAGGACCTCGATGCGGCCAAATGGAAACCCCTCTTGAAGCTCCGCAATATAGTCCTCTCGAACGAATCGCGCATCGACAACTACGAGGCCAAGAGCGGAATCGTATGGCGTGTGCCTTCCGACTCGCTCCTTCCGCCCGCTGCCATCGATGCTTCGGACGTGCCGACCGACCGTTCGCCGTACGTCAGAATACTCCGCATCGGCCACACCTCGACCGGACAGATGAACGCTACTGCCGGTGGTGGCAAGGGATTGGAGGTCGACAAGTTCTCCGTCGGTGCCACAAAGAAACTCCTCGACGGATGGTTCCTGCGGTTCGCAGCCCGTCCCCACGCCTCGGTAGTGAAGTACTTGCATGTCGACTCGTGGGAGTGTGGTGCTCAGAACTGGGGCGAGAATTTCGCCGACGAGTTCCGGCAGCACCGCGGCTACGACCTTACACCCTATCTGCCAGTACTTTGCGGCTATGCGGTAGAGTCGCCGGCGAAGAGCGAACAGGTGCTCCGCGATGTCCGCCGGACTATCAACGACCTTGTCAACGACAAGTTTTTTGCCACCGTTTCGGCCGTGGCCCACGACCACGGTATGCTCGTTTCGCACGAGAGTATAGCCCCAACCTTCCCCGCAGACGGTATAGAGCACTACCGGCTTTCCGACATTCCGATGGGCGAGTTCTGGCTCCGCTCACCGACGCACGATAAGCCTTGCGACATGCTTGATGCCGTTAGCGGTGCCCATGTTTACGGCAAGAATATCGTCCAGGCTGAAGGTTTCACTGAGGTCCGAGGCACTTGGGACGAGACTCCCGCCATGATTAAACCCCTCCTCGACCGCAATTTCTGTCTCGGCATGAACCGGCTGTTCTTCCATGTCGATGCCCACGAACCCTATCCCGACCGTCGTCCGGGGATGACCCTCGACGGAATAGGCCTCTTCTTCCAGCGCGGCAACACGTGGTATGGGGAGTCGAAAGCCCTCGTCGACTACATCCGGCGCTGTCAGACAGAGCTCCAGAAGGGCACACCCGTCGTTGATGTGGCTGTGTTTACGGGCGAGGAGATACCATCGCGGTCCGTAACCCCCGACCGTCTCGTACCGATGCTCCCCGCACTTTTCGGTCCGCGGCGTGTCGAAAGCGAGCGCATCCGTCTCGCCAACGTAGGCCAGCCCCTCGAGGAATCGCCCGTCGGCGTGACCCATTCGGCCAATATCTTCTCGCTCGACGGCTGGAGCAACGCCCTCGGTGGCTACAAATACGACTGCGTAGGACCCGATGCGCTGCTCTCGCCGGCCTTCCGCAGCGGTCGCTGTCCGGCATATAAGGTCCTCGTTGTGCCCCGTCAGTATGCTCCCGGTGTCAAAGCCGCGCCACTGTCGGCTGCCGTCAGCGCACGCATCGACAGCTTGCGGCGCAGTGGGATGATCGTCATCACCGAACCATACGCCGGTCGCGACTTCTCCGAATACGGCCTGCAGCCCGACATCGTGCTCCCCGACAGTATGGACTATGCCCACCGCCACACCGACAGCGGTGAGATTTTCTTCATCAGCAACCAGGCTCCGCGGCCCCGGACCGTCACGGTCTCGTTCCGCGGTACGTACACTTCGGCCACCATTATGAATCCCGTCGACGGACGGTCGGAGCCTCTCCGCCTCTTGGCAGCTCCTGACGGCCGCACCGCAGCTCGCCTTTCGCTGTCAGCTTATGGCTCCGCCATCATCCGGCTCAGTAGCGACAGTGCCGTCGTGGCTCCCCTCCGGCCGAAGAAAGAGCACACCGTCGTGATGAGATGTGGTCGCGGCAGCAGGATTGTCTTCGACGAATCGGGCATCAGCCGGCCCCTTCCCGTCGGCGAGCCCCTTCGTATCGACTGGTCGGTGAGCCCCGACGACAGCATTGCCTATTATAGCGAACATGCCACTATAGAGACAACGGTGGACGTCAGCGAACACTTCGACGGTTGCACACTGATGCTCGTCGATGTCCGCGACGTTGCCCACGTCTTCGTCAACGGCACCGACTGCGGCATTGCATGGACGCCTCCCTACGCTGTCGACATCACTCCGGCCCTGCACCGGGGCCGCAACAATGTTCGTATCATAGTCGTCAACACGTGGCACAACGCCCTCCTCGGCGCCGACAAGGGCCACGCGCCCTTCGGCGGCATCTGGACCAACGGACGCTACCGTACGAAGTCGGACCGTCTGTTGCCCGCCGGACTGCTCTCTCCCGTAGAATTGAAATTCTGGAAATATGAAAATGAATAGACTACTTACCCTTCTCTCAGCATTGCTTGTCGCCATAATGGCACAGGCCAAGGTCGTCATGCCCCGCTTCTTCGGTGACGGAATGGTGCTCCAGCAGAACACCCGCTGCCGCCTCTGGGGCACGGCTGCGGCCGGAAAGACCCTTATCGTCCGACCATCGTGGAACGGCCACGGCTACACTACCAAGGTCGATGCCGGCGGCCGGTGGACACTTGAGGTGCCGACCCCGTCGGCCGGAGGCCCTTACGACATCACCCTCAGCGACGGCGACCGCCTCACCATCCGCAACGTCCTTATCGGTGAGGTGTGGATATGCAGCGGACAGTCGAATATGGAGATGCCGATGAAGGGCTTCAAAGCCCAGCCCGTCGAGGGTGCCGATGCCGACCTGCTCAGCTGCCGCGACCCGCGGCTGCGCCTTTTCACCGTCAGTCGCAACGCCACTGCCCAGCCTGTCGACACCGTTGTCGGACAATGGGATGAGGCTACGGCCGCTACCGTGCGCCAGTTCAGTGCCACGGCCTACTACTTCGGCAAGGCCCTGCGCCAGAGTCTCGACGTTCCCGTCGGCCTCATCGTCGTGTCGTGGGGCGGCAGTGCGTGCGAGGCGTGGATGAACCGCAAGCGGATGGACCCCGCGTGGCTCGATCCCTTCAAGTGTGGTGGTGACAGTGTGACGACGGCCGACGTCAAACGCCTCCACCAACGCTGTCCGACAGCACTCTACAACGGCATGCTCCATCCCCTCGTAGGACTGTCGATGCGTGGCGTCATCTGGTATCAGGGTGAGGAGAACGTCAGTCGTGCGTCGACCTATGCCGACCAGCTGTCGACGATGATTCAAGGATGGCGCCGAGAGTGGGGCCAGGGCGACTTCCCGTTCTACTACTGTCAGATAGCACCTTACGACTATTCGCTGATAGGCTGGAACTACAACAGTGCCTTCCTCCGTGAGCAGCAGAGCCGCGTAGAGGCTCTCGTGCCGAACAGCAGGATGGCTGTGCTCATGGATGCCGGACTCAAACGGGGTATCCACCCCCGCAAGAAGCGGCAGGCCGGCGACCGTCTGGCACTACTCGCCTTAGGAAACACCTACGGCATGGCGCGTCTCCCCGACTATGCCAAGTATAAGAACGTCGAGTTTCATGGTGATACTGCCGTTGTGGCCTTCGACAACAGCCGTGAGTGGATATACTTCGATAACGGAACACCAGCCGACAATTACGAGATTGCGGGCAGCGACCATGTTTTCCATAAGGCTCAGGCTTGGATCACGCGCAACCGCCTCTACCTCCGCTCCGACAGTGTCCGACAGCCTGTGGCCGTGCGTTATGCCTTCCACGACTGGGCCGACGGCGACCTCATGCACGACGGACTGCCGGTGAGCAGTTTCCGGAGTGATAATTGGTAAATATCTTTACACTTTTCAAAACATGCCATTTCGCGTTCTGAAACGGTCCGTTTTAGAATGCGAAACGGTCCGTTTTGCAAGCTGAAATGGGCCGTTTTGCAACGCCAAATGGGCCTCTTTTGAAACTAATTGAATATCAGTGAGTTGCAAAGGCGAATCGGTTCTTTTGCCGTTTTGAAATATTTTTACTCTTTCGGCAAGCCTGACTGACCCGTTGCAGAGCACTGCTCCTTGTGACCGTCCGCCCATTCCGCGGGTTAAGACCGTATTCTCCGGTTGATGGCATCGGCTGTCCGCCTCCGCACCCGAATCTATATTCATCTCCGTTGGGTATGCTGTCGTATTGCATTTTCTTGGCTGAAAAAATGGGAAAGCGACAAAAAATGTGTAACTTTGCAATCACTAATCTAACTAATGCGGCAATTGTCCGACAAATGAAAGAAAATATTATATGAGACATCTTACAGTATTACTACTGCTCTTCGTGACTATCGCTCTCGGTGCTGCCGAGAAGCCCTCCGTAGCCGGATTCTTCCCGATAAGCAATCAGGGGAGGATGGTATGGGATTTCAATCCTCAGTGGCGTTTCCATTTGGGCGATGCCGACGGTGCCTGGCGCGCCGACTACGATGATTCCGGCTGGGAGGTGGTGAGCACTCCTCACTGCGTGAAACTCGAACCGGCCGAAAGCTCCGGCGGCCGCAACTACCAGGGTGTGGCGTGGTACCGCAAGGTGTTCACGGCTCCTGCCGACCACCTGACCCTTTACTTCGAGGCCATCATGGGCAAGCAGGACATCTACGTCAACGGCAAGCTCGCCGCCACGCATCTCGGCGGCTATCTGCCGGTTATCGTCGACCTCGACAAGGAGAAAATAAGGAAAGGCGACCGTTGCGTCGTGGCCGTCAAGGCCGACAACAGCGACGACAAGTCGTTCCCGCCGGGAAAGCCTCAGGCTGGTCTCGACTTCTGCTATCATGGCGGCATCTACCGCGACGTGTGGCTTCTGTCGCGCAATCCCATCCACATCACCGACCCCTTGGAGGCCGGTCGCAAGGCGGGTGGGGGAGTGTTCGTCCACTATTCCGACATCACCGCGAAGGCTGCCGACGTCCATGTCAACACCGACGTGTGCAATCTGTCGGCATCGGCATCGAAAATCGTTGTCGAGAACAGTCTTGTCGACAAGAACGGGCGCACCGTTGCCCGCAAGAGCAATACGCTGACCGTCATGGCCGGCGACACCGTTACGGCCGTTGTCAGCATGCATGTCGCACGCCCCAGCCTGTGGTCGCCTGAGTCGCCCTATCTCTACACGCTCGTCACACGCGTCAAGCAGGGCTCGCGCACCCTCGACGGTGGGGCCACACGCATCGGCATCAGGAGTGTGGAGTTCCGTGGTGCCGACGGTTTCTGGCTCAACGGCAAGCACTACCGCCAGTTCATCGGCGGCAACCGCCATCAGGATTTTGCCTATGTGGGCAATGCTGTTCCGAACAGTCAGCAGTGGCGCGACGCCCTCCGGCTGAAGAGCTTAGGGTTCAATATCATCCGCACGGCGCACTATCCGCAGGACCCTTCGTTCATGGATGCCTGCGATGAGCTTGGACTTTTCATCATCGTGGCTACCCCGGGATGGCAGTTCTGGAACTCCTCCGACCCGCGGTTTGAGCAGAGAGTATATAAGAATACGCGCGACATCATCCGCCGCGACCGCAATCATCCATGTGTGCTGATGTGGGAACCGATACTCAACGAGACCCGTTTCCCGAAGGATTTCGCCCTGAAGTCGCTACAGATAACGAAGGACGAATATCCCTATCCCTACCGTCCGGCTGCCGCTGCCGACGTCAATTCGGCCGGTGTCCGCGACAATTATGATGTCGTTTACGGATGGCCCGGCGACGATGCCAAGGCCAACCGCCCCAAGCAGTGTATCTTCACGCGTGAGTTCGGTGAGTATGTCGACGACTGGTATGCCCATAACTGCATCAACCGCGCAAGCCGGTCGTGGGGTGAGCGCCCCATGCTCGTGCAGGCTCTCTCGTTGGCAAAGACCACGGAGGAGATGTACCGCACCGGCGGACAGTTCATCGGTGGTGCGCAGTGGCATCCCTTCGACCATCAGCGTGGATATCATCCCGATCCTTACTGGGGTGGCGACTACGACGCGTTCCGGCAGCCGAAGACCGTCTACTGGTTCTATGCCGCTCAGAATAAGGCTGTTACGGACCGAAACGAGGTTGGTGCCGACAGCGTGCTGGCCCGTCTCAACCGGCCGATGGTACATATAGCCCACGAGATGACACCATTCTCCGACAGCGATGTGGTGGTGTTCTCCAACTGCGACAGTGTCCGTCTGACCACTTACGACGGCGAGAAGAGCTGGACGCTGCCCGTCCGCCACACCCCGGAGGGATGCAGCGATGCTGAGCTGAACACCCAGTTCTCGGCTCCTGTCATCTTCCACGATGCCTGGAACTTCTGGGAGGCCCGCGATCACAGCTATAAACATAAGGCCTGGCAGAAGGTTAAGATGGTTGCCGAGGGCATCATCGGCGGCCGCGTGGTATGCTCCGATGTGAGGATGCCGTCGCGCCGCAGCACGAAACTGCGCCTCTCGGTCGACGAGATGGGCCGTAAGCTCGTCGCTGACGGTTCCGACTTCGTCGTCGTAGTGTGTGAGGTCACCGACGACAACGGCAATGTGCGGCGCTTAGCGAAGGAGAATATCCGGTTCACGGTGACCGGCGAAGGCCGTATCGTCGGCGACAATGCCGGCATTAACGCCAATCCGCGGGCCGTGGAGTGGGGCTCGGCGCCAATCCTTGTGCAGTCGACGCGCCGCGCCGGACGCATTCATATTCATGCCGAGGTGCAGTTCCCCGGTGCTCATGCGCCCCAGCCAGTCGATTTGGACATAGAGTCGGTGCCTGCCGAGATGCCGTTCGTGCTGAACAACGGGGTGAAGGCCGGTGACGAGAACACCGCTCCCGCAGTGATGTCTGCGGCTGCCACCGCTGCTGTAACGCCGGTGCCGACAGCCCGTCTGACCGATAAGCAGAAGGCTGACATCCTTAAAGAGGTCGAACAGCAGCAGGCCGATTTCGGTATTAAGTAGACAATACAATATTCTGCGAGTGATGAGGGAATGCCAATGGAATGTCGGAATTTTTCTGTGAGGGCGCAACGGTGAGGACAAATCTGCTAAAACCACTGCTGATAATGCTCGCCGTCCTTCCTCTGTTTGCCGTAAACAGGGGAAGGAACGTCGTCGACGGTACTCCCGCACCGGTCGCCACCGGCAATGCCATCGTGGAGAACTATACCGTCGAAGACGGACTTCCCTATGGCATCGTGAGCAGTGTGATACGCACCGGCGACGGATTCATGTGGTTCGGCACGTGGTATGGCGTCAGCCGTTTCGACGGATTGCACTTCCAAAACTACACGGGACTCTTCTCGTCGAAATCAGACCAGCCGCCGAGGAAGGTCGAGACGATGGTCGAGGACGGTCAGGGCAATATCTGGGTCAAGACCCTCGACTGGCGGCTGTCGGTGCTCTTCAAACGTGAGGACAGGTTCAAGAATGTCGAGAACGAACTGAAACGCTATACTAACAACCTGCAAATTATTAAGATACAGTCCGACTCGCGCGGTCATGTGCTCCTCCTTACGAAGGATAAGAATCTCCTTCTCGGTTCCACCACTGCCGACGGACGTGTCGAACTGCGCCTCATTGCTAATTCGCACGGTGCCATCGACAAGAGCAGTATGCAGTTGCGCACCGACCTTGTCGACATCCGCAACGGCTATGCGGCCTGGGTGGGACGCGACTACAGCATTTTCGCCATGCCGATAGCAACGGGTAGGAGTGCCGCATACCATAATTTGGATTTCTACCGCCAGCGGTTCCGCGGGCTTGATGAGGCCTCGCACCGCTGCACCGACGCCAAGGGGACGGTGTGGGCCCTTGCCGACGGACATCTCTATGGATATAACCCAAAGACTCATCAGCAAGCCGATTATACCCTTGCGCTGTCGGGAAAGATTACGAGTCCGGTATTCTGCCGGTCGGGAAACCGCCTCTTTGTGCTCACCGAAGCCGGCGAGGCTCTGTGCGTCAATACCTTGACGATGAGGGTGATGCCGGTGAATGCCGCTGAGGGAATGACTCAGGGCAAGCCCACGGTGAGGTATATCGGCATGCTCGCCGACCCCTCCGGCGACCTGTGGCTGACGACGGCGGGACGCGGAATATACAAGGTGACATTCCCGTTGTCGCAGTTCCGCCTCATCACCGTACCCGATTCGGGCAACAACGGCATAAGGTCGATATTCCAACTGGCCGATGGCGATGTGTGGGCGGGCTCGCGCAACAAGAATTTATATATCTTCGACAGCTCCGGGCGACTCAAACAGACGCTCCGCTACACCGATTACGGCATCGGCTCGGTATATAATATCATGGCTGACAGTCGGGGACGGCTGTGGCTGTCGACGAAGGGCGACGGCCTCGTGCTCGCCACGGCCGACGCGTCGCAGCCCTGCGGATGGCGGTTCCGCCACTTCCGTCACGACCGCAACAACCCCGCAAGCATCGGTGGTAACAATGTCTACGTCACTTATGAGGACTCGCAGCATAATATATGGGTGGGAACACTCGACGGCGGACTCAATCTGCTGACGGAAAATGGTGACAGCATCACCTTTTATAATAAGCTTAACGGCATGACCCACTACCCCGGCTACGGACTGTATATGGAGGTCCGCAACATGGTGGAGGACGGGTCGGGACGGCTGTGGGTCGGGACCATCGACGGTCTGATGGCTGTCAACACGCAGTTTCGGTCGCCGGCCGACATCCGTTTCGATACTTTCCGCGACCGTCAGGCCAGTCCTTTCGTCAACTCCGATATCTACACACTCTTTCGCGACAGCCGGAAGAATGTGTGGGTATGTGCCTTCGGTGGCGGATTGAGTCGCATGACGGGATATGATTCGGCTGCTAAGGTACCTATATTTAATAATGTGGGACTGCGCGAAGGGATGGAGAACGATGTCGTTCTCTCCGTCGTCGAGGACTCGCGGCGGCAGCTCTGGCTCGCCGGTTCCGACCGTTTGTCGTGCTACGATGAGGCTGCGAGACGCGTTCGGACGTTCGGACGTTCCGATGGTCTGCCGCCGATAGTATTCGAGGAGGGTGCGGCCATGCGCAATACCAATGGCGAACTGTGGATGGGAAGTAAGGAGGGAATACTCGTTTTCCGTCCCGACGGACTCATGCAGCCTAAGGATTCTTTCCCCGTTTATATTGTCGGCTGTACCGTTAACAATCAGGATATAAGACATTTAGACCACTCTGTCACCGACGGTTCTATAACTTACTCGGACGAGATGAGGCTCAGTCACGACCAGAACATGCTCACCCTGACGTTTGCCGTGCTCGACTACGGTAGTCAGAACAATATCATCTGCCGTCATCGCCTTGAGGGTTTCGACACCGACTGGCACTATGACGGGCGCAACCGCATGGCTTCCTATTCACAGGTGCCATGGGGCGAGTACACGTTTGTGGTCGAGGCTGCCGATGCTGCCAACCCCGGTCATCCGGCGGTCAGACGGCTCCATATCGTCATTCTGCCGCCGTGGTGGGCTACGTGGTGGGCTTATGCCATATATTTTCTGCTCGCTATGGCTGCGGCCGTGGCTCTGTTCCGGTATGTAAGGTATCAGATCCGACTGAAGAACGACCTCTATGTGCAGTCGAAGGTGGCCGAATTCAAGCGTCAGTTCACCATGGAGCAGGAGGATAAGGCCTTCATGCAGAGGGTCAAGGATGCCGTTGAGGCTAACATCGACAAGGCCGATTTCGACATGGATGCCCTTGCCGGAGAGCTCGGGATGAGCCGCAGTGCCCTCTTCAAGCGCATTAAGGCACTTACGGGAGAGTCGCCGTCGGAATTTGTCAGAAACTACAAACTGACCAAGGCCGTTGATCTGCTGACGCATTCCGACCGCAGTATCACTGATGTGGCATACGCCTCAGGCTTCAGCGACGTCGGTTATTTCGGCAAATGTTTCCGGAAAAAGTATGGCATGAGCCCACGTGACTATAAGAATAGGAAAGAAAATTAAAAAAATAAAAATTTAAGTGTTACAGTATTAGACCGTGTCCGTCCTTTTGATGAAAGTTAACTTTTTTACGACATAAAACTATTTCTACCTGAATGACGGTCAAAAATATAGCCATTTCCCTACTTGTGACATTCTTGTCACTGCCCTCTTTCGCGCAGCAATACCATATTGCGGCTTGCGACTGGATGATGCTCAAGCGACAGAAGATTGGTGAGTTTGCGCTGGCTCGTGAGCTCGGGGCCGATGGTGTGGAGATGGATATGGGACCGCTCGGTAAGCGCGTACTCTTTGATAACCAGCTTCGCGACAGAGTTCAGGCCGCCAAATTCCGCCATCTTGCCGACAGTCTGCATGTCGCGGTGGCCTCGGTGGCGATGAGCGGGTTCTTCGCCCAGAGTCTTATAGCCCGCGACAACTATCAGGACCTCTTCGCCGACTGCCTCAGAACGATGCGGATGTTCGGCTGTAAGGTGGCTTTTCTGCCCCTCGGAGGTTGTGGCGAAGGATGGAAACGCCCCGGCAGCGAGCATGATGAGCTCGTCCGGCGGCTCCGTGTCATCGGTAGTATGGCCCAGAAGAATGGGGTCATCGTCGGAATAAGGACGGCCCTCGATGCTAAGGCCGCCCGCCGTCTGCTCAAGGAGATAGGCAGCGACGGCATAAAAATATACTATAGCTTCCAGGATGCCATCGATAATGGCCGTGACATCTGTAAGGAATTGCGGTGCCTCGGACGTCGGCGAATAGTGCAGATCCACGCTTCCAACACCGACGGAGTGCTGCTCAAGGACGATCCGGCGGTCGACCTCGTAGCCATAAAGCGGACCCTCGACAAGCTGAGGTGGTCGGGATGGCTCGTCGTGGAGCGCAGTCGGGATGTGAAAAGAGTGCGCGACGTGAAGTACAATTTTGGCGAAAATATCGCTTATCTGAAACGAATCTTCCAGTCGGAGCCTGCTCCTACGACCTTAAAATGATGATAGTGAATCAATCCAAAAACCAATTATATTGACTAATAAACTCAAAACCAATAGATTATGAAAATGAAACATCTCTATCAGCGACACGCTTTCGGCGCCGTTATCGCAACAGCTTTCGTTGCAATGGCATTGGCATCGTGTGCTGTCGACGGCTATGACGATGAGACGTTCAGCGGTGGTGTGACAGGACAGACACTGTCGTCGCCGGCTGCCGACTCCATTGTCTTCACGGCAAATGCCGATGGTACGAAGACAACCATCTCCTGGCCTGTTGTCTACGGGGCCGGTGGATACTGTTGCTCGGTTCTTAACGTCAGCGACGAGAGCCATCCTGTCGTCGTGGTGGGCGACACCGTCGTCGACGGTACGACCCTTGTCGTGCCGCGAACGGAGGACGTCAACTATTCGTTCTCCATCAGAACGGTGGGCAATGAGGAACTCGGCAACAGCGATGCGGCTGAGACGACAACGGCGTTCTTTTCGTCCTATCTCCCCGGATACGCCACAATACCCGACGGTTCCGACATCGCCGAGTGGCTATCGCAGAACGCCCTGCCCGAGGATAAGGGCGAAGTGGCCCTCGACCTCGTCGAAAACGGTCACTATACGCTCAATGCCAATGCCACATTCGGCAACGCTCCTGTGACTATCAGGACCACCAGCAGCAACCGTGCGACCATCACCGTGGGTGCCGATGCCAGTTTCGTGATTAAGGGAGGCTTCAGTCTGAAGAACGTTGTTATCGATGGGTCGAACTGTTCTAACCCTCTGATACTCATGAATGCCGAGCCTAACCCTGCAACGAAGAACACCGTGTCGGACAAGGGATTCTATTATATTGAGGACCCGGTCAAGATTGTAAACTGCCTTGTCAGCAATCTCACCGACGAAGTGATTAACAACAACAAGACTCAGTACTGTATTCATACCTTCCTTGTCGATAACAGCGTGTTCCACTTTAACACTGCAAGCGGCCACGGGTCGGGTTCATACTTCAATATGTACAATAACGGAGCCTGCATCAACGATTTCACCGCATCGAACTCTACGTTCTACAACACCTCCGACAACGAGATGAAGTACTTCATCCGTTACAACAACTCCGGCGGTCCTAAGCGTACGGGTTATTCAAAGGCTACTGTGACACTGCGCCAGTGCACATTCTATAATGTCGTAAAGAAGAGTCAGGTGGCCAACTACGACGGTCTGCGCCGCACCGACCTCGCTACCTTCACCCTCGACCATAACATCATCGCCGACACGGGCAACAAACAGTTCGTCCGCAGGTTCATTGCCGGAGGCTCATGGAGCGATGCCGGAATAAAGAATTTCACCTCCAATACCTATGTTATGGACGGTGAGGATGCCTGGACGATGCCCGATGCCGCCGACCCAACGACGTGGACGGGTGAGGCTCAGTATGATCAGACGGGTACAATCGTTGCCGGCGATCCTGGCTTCAAGGACGCTGCCAATGGCGATTTCACCGTCAGCGGTGCCAACCAAATAGCAAGTCGCAACGGCGATCCGCGGTGGTTGCCGTCGGCTCAGTAACAAACTACTTAAGACTATAGGTCATGAAGACAAACAATATCAAGACATTAGCGTTCGGACTGGCACTGACATGTGCCATTCCGGCAATGGCACAGAATACGACAACGATAAAGGGAACCGTCGTCGACGAGAATGGCGATCCCGTCATCGGAGCCACCATTCACGTGCCTGGGACAAGACAAGCCACCGTTACCGACCTCGACGGTAACTATTCGATAAGCGCGCCTAAGGGAACGACGTTGACCGTGACATACGTTGGCTACAAGCAAATCTCCACTAAAGGCGGCCGTATAATGCTGAAAGAGGGCGACACCGACCTCGACGAGGTTGTCGTCGTCGGTTACGGCACCCAGAAGAGGGCTCACCTCACGGGATCTGTCGAGAGCATTCCGGTCGACGAGATACAGGATATCTCCTCCGGCAACCTCGCCTCGACGCTCTCCGGCCTCGTCAACGGCCTCAGCGTGTCGGGCGGAGAGTCGCAGCCGGGAGAGGCAGCGCGTATAACCATCCGTACTGCCAACACCCTTGGCGATATCGGATCGACCGTTCAGCAGCCGCTGTTCGTCATCGACGGATATATCTATCCTAACGATGTGAAGGTCGGCAACGTCCAGCAGAACCTCGGCGCAGAGGCCTTCAACAACCTCGACCCTGCCGAGATTGAGAGCATCTCCGTCCTGAAGGATGCCTCGGCAGCCGTCTATGGAGCCCGCGCCGCCAACGGTGTTATCCTCGTTACTACGAAGAAGGGAAAAATGGGAAAGCCCGTCATCAGCTATAGCGGACAGTACGGCTGGACCGATGCAGTGGCAACACCTAAGATGTTGTCGGCTTACAACTACGGACGGCTGTACAATGAGATTGCCGCCCGCGACCCTCTGAACACCACCCTCGACCATACTACCGGCCTCTTCCAGGCCGATGAGCTTGAGGCGATGAAGGGAATGAACAACGACTTGCTCGACAAATACTGGAAAACCGGTTTCACTCAGAAGCACAGCGTAAACATCAGCGGTGCCTCCGACCGCGTCAACTACTTCGCCGGAATAGGATATTTCGACCAGGACGGTAACCTCGGACGCCTCGACTATAACCGCTGGAACTACCGTGCGGGCGTCGACGTGAAAATTTCGAAGTGGCTTGGAGCCGGAGTGACTATCAGCGGTGACTACGGCAAGCGCAATACGGGCAACGTGAAGGTTGGCGGTAGCTCCGACCAGAAGCAGTATAACCTGCTGCTGATGCGTCCTTACTATCTGCCGGAGTACATCGGTGAGAACGACGAGTACCCAATTCTCAACTACGGACCGACAAACAGCGAGGCCAATCAGAACCAGCGCTACAACTACGACCTCCTCATCAACGACGGCGACTATTCGAAGTCGATGACATCGAACCTCAATATCGGTGCCAATATCAACTACGATTTTGGATGGAGCAAGGCCCTCAAAGGCCTGAAAGTGTCGTTCCAGTACAGCAAGAGTATCAACACCAACAAGGGCAACGAGTACGGTTCCAACTTCACCATATATAATATGCAGAAGCGCTACGGCTCAGGCTCACACCTCTACAGCCCTCTTGACGGCAGCGACGACTACTCATTATGGGATCTGACGAACCTCGTAGCCCATAAGTACGACAACGGCAACTACCTCGCCCGCACCGACGTACGCACCGACAACTACCAGATGAACTTCACCGTCAACTACGCCCGCGACTTCGGCCTGCACAATGTCCAGGCCCTGTTCTCCATAGAGAAGAGCGAGGCCGAGAGCGAATACCAGCGCAGCTCGGTCACGAATCCTTATGAGTTCACCACCGGTCAGTCGAATTCTGCCGACGGAACGCAGACCGGTGTCTTCACACGGTCGGAGAGTGGCTCCCTCTCGTACATCGGACGCGTAAACTACAGCTACGCAGGCCGTTACCTCTTCGAGTTCCTCATGCGTGCCGACGCATCGCAGAAGTTCAGTCCCGAAAACCGCTGGGGCTACTTCCCGGCAACATCTATCGGCTGGATAGCTTCTGAGGAGAAATGGTTCAAGAAGGCAATGCCGTGGTGGAACTTCCTCAAATTCCGTGCCAGCTTCGGTCTGACAGGTCGTGACAACACCACGGCATGGCAGTGGATGCAGGTCTACGCGCAGGATAAGAACCGCGGAGTGCTCTTCGGCGACTACACCAAGGACACCGGCAACCGCATCACCATCAACAAGAACAACTCGGCTGTCAACCGCGACATCACGTGGGATAAGTCGTATAAGTTCAACTTCGGTATCGATAACCGCTTCCTTAACAACCGCTTGAGCGTCGGCCTCGACTTCTATCGTGAGTGGAACCGCGACATGCTTATCAATATCCTGCAGGCCGTTCCGTCGACGGTGGGTACACAGTCGGCAGCGTCGAACAACGGTGAGATCGACAACTGGGGATGGGAGCTCTCTCTCGGATGGCGCGATAAGATTGGCAAGGACTTCAAGTACAATATCGGAATCAATACCGGTTACTCCGACAATAAGGTGCTCCGTATGGACTTCGACCAGAATTTCTACTATCGCCAGATACAGCGCAACGGCCGCACCGACATCGGAACGTGGGGTATGCAGTGCATTGGCATGTTCCGTTCGTTCCAGGACATCGACGAGTACTTCACCAAGTACCACATCACTTCCTACATGGGCATGAGCAAGGATCAGGTCCGCCCGGGAATGCTTATATACAAGGATGTCCGCGGCTCGCAGCATACCGATGCCAACGGTAATATATATTATGACGGCCCCGACGGCATTGTCGACCGCGACAACGACCAGGTGCAGCTCGGCCACCGCGGCAATATCTACGGATTCACCCTCAATGCCGGCGGCTCATGGAAGGGACTGTCGTTCCAGTTGCAGTTCGGTGCCCACTGGGGTGGCTACACCACCGTTCCGGCCCAGGCCCTGACGGCCAGCGCTATCGAGTACACCAACATGCCATCGTTCTGGAATCCCGACAATGTCTTTGTCTATCAGAACGTCTACGACGGCCAGGGCAACCTCATCCAGGCTGCCAACCGCAATGCATGCCTGCCTAATCCGGGCTACAGCATCAACACCGTGGCATCGAGTTTCTGGCGCATCAGCGCCGCTCAGGTCACTCTGAACCGCCTCACCCTGGCCTACTCGCTGCCGAAGGCTTGGCTCAAGGCCCTCGGAATAGGTATCCAGAACGTACGTCTGAACCTCACGGGACAGAACCTCATCAACTTCTACAATCCTTATCCCGACAACTTCTACAGTCCGTATGCAGGCACTTACGGCAACTATCCGAACCTGCGTAAGTGGACTCTCGGTGTGAATGTCAGCTTCTGATGAGTCGTGAAGGGTATTATTTATACATAACTCAAAAACTATTTAGGCAATGAAAGTAATACGATATGCAGTCCTTGGACTCGCCGGCATGATGGCTCTCGCGTCGTGCAGCGATAAGTTCATCGACGAAAAGAAAAACTTCGACAACGTCAATACCGACATTTACAACTACGAGAGCGGTATCAACGGACGCCTCAACGACCTCTACTCGTGGTCGCTGCCCGACGTTAACGTGCAGGATGTGCAGCGCTGGAAGTCGCCGTCGGAGGGTACCAACGATATGTCCGGCAAGTCGACAGAGGAGTATTCAGGCTTCTCCGTCTTCCTCGATCCGCAGAAGGAGCTCACCTCCTCGGTGGGAACAGACCAGGTGCCCGACCTGTTCATGGGCGACAAGGGTAACATCCAGGCCAGCGTCTACGGCCGCATCCGCAACATCAACGACTTCATCACCAACGTGAAGAGCCACAGTGCCGCCGACGACGTGAAGGCCAAGGCCCTCGGTCAGGCCTACTTCTTCCGTGCGTGGTGCTACTATATGCTCATGAAGTGGTACGGCGGAGTGCCATTGGTGACTGACGTTCAGGACCCTGTCGAGTCGAGTTTCACCGAACGTTCGTCGGCCCGTGCCACTAAGGACTTCATCATCTCCGATCTGAATATGTCGGCTAAGCTGCTCGCACCATACACTATGAACGGCGGATGGGACAGCGGCAACTTCGGGCGCATCACCACCGGCACCGCACTCGCCCTCAAGGGCCGTGTGCTCCTGCTCTGGGCGAGTCCGCTCTTCAACCGCGCCAACGATCAGGAGCGCTGGACATCGGCCTACAACACTATGAAAGCCGAGAAAGACTCCATCGATGCCTGCGGCTACCACCTCTATAAGAGTGGCAAGAATGTTAACGGTTCCGACTTCGCGGCTATGTTCCTCCAGACCGGTGTAAACCCTGAGGCCGTGTTCGTGACCCTATATAATAATGTGGCTGGCGACGGTCTCGACAACCAGAAGAACAACTCCTGGGAGCGCTGGATACGTCCTCACAACACCACCGGCTCCGGTTTCAACGCCTCGGCAATGCTCGTCGACATGTTCCCGATGTCGGATGGAAAGATTCCGGCAGGCACCGGCACCTACACAAAGCTCCAGACCTCCAGCGTGAGCTACGACAGCAGTCTGCCGTTCCTCAACCGCGACCCGCGTTTCTACCGCACCTTCGCCTTCCCCGGATTCCGTTGGGCTTATCAGGGCGATGCCTCCGCGGCCAACTCGCTGTATCCTAACGATGGTCCCAACTATGTGCTGTGGAACTATTGCTGGTATCTCAATGCTGACGGCAACACCGATCCTGAGAACACCAACAACTACTTTGCCGACGGACTGCTCAACTCCGGCAAGTCGGGAGTATATGTCCGAAAGAAGAGCGACGACCTCGATGTCAACGGCTCACCGCTCTATCAGTGGCAGGCCACAGCCTCCAACGGCGGCTTTGCCTACAGCGGCGCACAGCTCATCGAGCTGCGCTATGCCGAGGTACTGCTCAACCTCGCCGAGGCTGCTTGCGGTGCCGGACAGATGGGTGAGGCTGTCAGCCTGCTCCAGCAGATTCGTGAGCGTGCAGGCTACACCGCCGATAACAACTACGGACTGCCCGACAATCTCACCGGCGACCAGGCAGCGTGCATGAGTGCCATCCTCTATGAGCGTCAGATTGAATTCGCCTACGAGGGCAAACGTATGGACGACATGCGCCGCTGGATGCTCTACGATGGCGGAGCTCATCAGCCTGAGGGCGCACCGGCCGACTGGACACTGACCGGATGGGGCGGCAACACCTGCACATGGCTCGGTGTCAAGCCGCTCAACGGACAGCGCCGTGAGAATATGGTCTTCCGTGTGGCCGACAGCTTCGGCACTGGTGGTGTCACCGCCGACACCGACCCGCTGAAGAACGAGGCTCGTCCTGCCGGTGTCGATCTGCGACTCTCGGGTGAGGAACTGACAAAGCAGATGAATGATCTCGCCGACTGGTACCGCACGCACCTCGTCCGTCAGATGAAGAAGGGCGACTCCTACGACCAGAATCACATCACTGAGTTCATCAACTTCCGACCGAAATACTACTTCCTCGGCTTCAATCAGGCTGTCAGCAACGCCAACACACGTCTGCCGCAGACATGTGGATGGGTCGACTACAATACCGGCTCGCTCGGTACTTTCGACCCGCTGGCCGAATGACGACCTCCCTTCGGGGTAGTAAGAAAAGTGATATTTAATATTGGAAAAGGTTCCGTGGATTTTCTGCGGAACCTTTTTTGTTGCCTTCTCTCTGCCTGACTAAATTCTTCTCCAGTCGGAAAACCGCACGTCCTGCCTCACATCCAATCCCATCTCAGTCATCATACCTCCACAAAACCAATCATCTGATTTATATGAAAAATCTTTACTGCGTTCCAATACATGCCGTTTGGGCTTGCGAAACGGTCCGTTTCATCGCCTGAAATGGTCCGTTTTGCAAGCTAAAACGGTCCGTTTTGCAACCCAAAACGGCATGTTCTTGTATGTCGTTGAGTATCAATGGATAACACGAGTGGCCATTTCGAGAATTTGATTTGAATAATCTTTACGTTTGTGTCAGTCTTGATGCTGCGCAAAGTTGTCTTTGTCTCCGTCCTGTTACCTTCAATATTACGAATCATTGGTATTTTTGTTGCTGTCTTACACCTCGGAAATAAAAATAAAACGCATTTTATTTTGTATTTCATTCGATTTGGACTATATTTGCAGAAAAAACAAAACTATGGCAACAGCAAGGCGATATCCGATTGGGATACAGACTTTCGAGACTGTCCGAAAGGAGAATTATGTCTATATCGACAAGACCGGCTTGATTTACCAGTTGACCCATCAGGACGGAAAATTCTATTTCCTCAGCCGGCCTCGTCGGTTTGGCAAATCTTTGCTTGTATCCACCTTGCACAGCTACTTTGCGGGTAGAAAAGACCTGTTCAAGAATCTCGCTATAGCGAATTTGGAAAAGGAATGGAATGAATATCCAGTGCTTCATTTTGACCTGAGCGGTGCCAAGCACATGGGTAAAGACCGGCTATTGCGTCATTTGGACTTCTTGCTTAGTGCACAAGAAGAGGACTTCGGTGTTGTTGACCATCCGGAAGATGTCAGTGACCGCATGTCGAATCTTATTGAGAAGGTATATAAGAAGACAGGACAGCAGGTTGTCGTCCTCATTGATGAGTACGACGCGCCCTTGCTCGACGTCGTCCACGAAGAAGAAAACTTGAACGACCTTCGACAGGTGATGCGCGACTTCTACAGTCCGCTAAAGAAGAGTGAGCCCATGCTTCGATTTGTGTTCCTTACCGGAATTACAAAGTTTTCTCAGTTGAGTATCTTCTCTGAATTCAATAACATCAAGAACATCAGCATGGATGAGAAGTATGCTGCTCTCTGTGGCATCACCAAGGAGGAGCTTCTCACCAAGATGTCGCCGGATATAGACAGCCTTGCTGTACGGATGAAGAAGTCACATCAGGAAGTCCTCGATGCCCTGGCATACAATTATGACGGTTATCATTTCACATGGCCATCGCCCGACATTTTCAATCCGTACAGCCTGCTCAATTGCTTTTCTGACGGGAAGATAACCGATTACTGGTTCAGTTCCGGTACACCCACCTACCTCATCAACATGATGCGGAAGTTCAATGTCCTCCCCACGGCCTTGGGTCCCATGGATGCCCAAAGCCAGGATTTTGATGCGCCGACAGAAAGGATGACCTCGCTCACGCCCTTGCTCTATCAGAGCGGATATATCACCATCAAGGGCTATGACGAGATGTTTGACAGTTATAAGCTTGACATCCCCAATCATGAGGTAGAACTTGGACTGATGAGGTCGCTGATACCTTACTATATAACGCCTGATACACTTACTACGAACAACACCATTGTCAACATGGGTCGTGCCCTGTATAACAACGATATTGACGGGATGATGGGACTCCTGAAGAAGTTTCTTCTGACAATACCCTATACCGACAATACTAACTACGAAGGGCACTATCAGCAGGTGTTATATATCATCTTCACGCTTATGGGGGCTTGGGCAGATGTAGAAGTCCACACGGCAAAGGGGCGTATAGATGTTGCCATGATATTCCACCGGCATCTGTATATTTTCGAACTCAAGCTTGATTCCACTGCAGAGGCAGCAATGCGGCAAATCAATCTTAAGGATTATCCGTCGCGTTTTTCGCTATCGGGTTATCCCGTCACTAAGGTTGCCGTCAATTTCGACAGTAGCACGCATACGGTCAAGGATTGGATTGTGAAATGAAATGATGTGAGGCAAATATGAGGCTATAAATTATATTGTCAAAATGATGAAAAGAATTGTATTTTTTGCTTCTCATTTCTTGCCCATAAGCATCACCACACATTACGAGCTCTTGTTCCGAAACAATCACCAAATGTAAATCCGAAATATTCTTATTTCGTAGAAGCTATTTTCAATGGCTTATCTTGCGCAATCCAAACAACAAGCGTATCTTTTCAAAGTATAAGAAACGAAAGTACACATGTGGAACAGAATTGGATTATTGTTACCATTATGTTACTTCTATCTTTTCCGGTTATATGTAACTTGTTAGGTCTTAAACAGTTATTAGTTCGTTGGGGATTTTATATGATGTGAGCCTCAAATGGAGTAATTGCTGCTGCCGAACAATCTGCCTCCCGTCACGAAAATATCCGGCCTCGACCGACGACGGAACTCCTTCTCGTTCGTCTTAGTATTAAACGCAACCTATGAAGAAATCTATCTTGGCCCTTACAGCCTTTATTATCATACTCATCTCATCACTGCCGTCGGCGGCACAGTACAAACTATGGTACAAGTCGCCGGCGCAGGTGTGGACCGATGCCCTCCCCTTAGGCAACGGCCGACTCGGTGCGATGGTCTATGGCATTCCGGCCACCGAGAGAATTGGTCTCAACGAGGAGACGATATGGTCCGGTCAGCCCAACGCCAACGCCAACGGCGAGGCCCGCGAGGCCATACCAGCCATCCAGCGGCTGCTCTTCGAGGGCCGTTACCGTGAGGCCGAGGCGATGGCTTCGGCCAAGGTGATGTCGGCAACAAACTGGGGCATGGCCTATCAGACCTTTGGCGACGTGTACATCTCCACACCCGGTGCCACCAACTATTCCCGCTACTACCGCGAGCTCAGCCTCGACTCGGCATGCGCCCTAACGCGTTATACCGCCGATGGTGTCGACTACGAGCGCGAGGTTATCACATCCTTTGCCGACAGCGTTATCACCATCCACCTCACGGCGAGCCGGCCGGGGCGGATAACGTTCAACGCCAACTTCGCCTCGCCCCACGACGATGTTATCATCAGTAGCGACGGCGACGAGGTGACGCTCCAGGGCGTGACCTCAAAACTCGAGGGCTGCAAGGGGAAAGTACGCTTCATGGGGCGCATGACGGCCTCGACGAAGGGCGGACAGCTGTCGTCGCGCGACGGCATCCTGACCGTCACGGGTGCCGACGAGGCCACGATATACATCGCCATTGCCACCAACTTCGTGAACTATAAGGACATCAGCGGCGACGAGAAAGCGCGCTCCGAGCACCAGCTGCGCACGGCCATGACCCACGACTACGCCTCTGCCCGCCGCCGTCATGTGGCCATCTACCGATCGATGCTTACGCGTGCGTCGCTCTTCCTCGGTGCCGACAGCCATCCGTCGATGGCCACCGACGAGCGTCTCGCCGCCTTCCGCAGTGCCGACGACAACTGGCTCTGTGCCACATACTTCACCTTCGGCCGCTATCTCCTTATCTGCTCGTCGCAGCCCGGTGGTCAGGCCGCCAACCTGCAGGGTATATGGAACGACAAGATGTTCCCTTCGTGGGACTCGAAATACACCACGAATATCAACCTCGAGATGAACTACTGGCCCTCCGAGCCGACGAATCTCAGCGCTCTCAACGAGCCTCTGTTCCGGCTTATCCGTGAGGTCAGTACGACAGGATCCGCCACAGCGCGCACGATGTACGGCAAGGACGGATGGGTGCTCCATCACAATACCGACATCTGGAGGGTCACGGGAGGCATCGACCACGCCGCGAGCGGAATGTGGATGACCGGTGGAGCGTGGCTCTCGGCCCACCTCTGGCAGCACTATCTCTTCACCGGCGACCGCGATTTCCTGGTCCGTGCCTACCCGATAATGAAGGGTGCGGCCCGCTTTCTCGACGAAATGCTCATCAGGGAACCCCGCAACGGATGGCTCGTCATATCGCCGTCGGTGTCGCCGGAGAACACCCATCCCTCGTCCGAGGGCAAGGTGCCGCTCAGCTATGGTACGACGATGGACAACGAACTCATCTATGAGCTGTTCAACAACGTCGCGGCTGCAAGCCGGATTCTCGGTGTCGACGACACGCTACGCACTCACCTCGCGCAACGTCTCGCCCTTATGCCGCCGATGCAGATAGGCCGTTGGGGACAGCTACAGGAGTGGCTCGACGACTGGGACGACCCCGCCGACCATCACCGCCATGTCAGCCATCTCTACGGACTGTTCCCCGGCAGTCAGATTTCGCCCTACCGCACTCCGCAGCTCTGCTCGGCTGCCCGCACGTCGCTCGTCCACCGTGGCGACGCCAGCACGGGATGGTCGATGGGTTGGAAGGTTTGCCTGTGGGCGCGCCTCCTCGACGGCAACCACGCTTATAAGCTCATCCACGATCAGCTGACGCTCACCGACGACCACTATGTGGCCTACGGCACGAACAAGAAGAAGGGCGGCACCTACCGTAACCTCTTCGATGCCCACCCGCCATTCCAGATTGACGGCAACTTCGGGTGTACGGCGGGCATCAGCGAGATGCTCCTCCAGAGCCACGATGGGTGCGTGAGTGTCCTGCCGGCGCTCCCCGACGCATGGAAAGCCACCGGTGAGGTGAAGGGATTGAAGGCCCGCGGCGGTTTCGAAATCGTCGACATGAAGTGGACCAACGGCAGGATAACGGCGCTGACGGTCCGGTCGGCCCTCGGCGGCAACCTGCGGCTGCGCCTGCCCCAGGCCCTGAAAGGCTACCGCCGTGCCCACGGCGACAATCCCAATGCGTTCTTCGCCCTCCCGCAACCGAAGGCTGTCGTCAGCCATTCCGACGCGAGTCTGACAGAGGTAAGTGTCCCGCGGTCATGGACTTACGACATTCCGACGGTGCCGGGACAGACCCTTCGCATACTCTAACGCAACAAACCGTACGACATACGTATTAAGACAAAGATAAATTATGATAAAAAGAAAGATATTCAGGAGAGTTCTTCTGTCGGCCATCGCTGCTGCCGCAATCTCGACAACAGCCCTCGCCGGCAGTCCGAAACCATGGGACAACGGCCGGCTGATGGTGTCGCCGAATAACCGTTTCCTCCAGTTTGCCAACGGAAAGCCGTTCTTCTGGCTCGGCGATACGGGCTGGCTGTTGCCACAACGCCTCGACCGCAACGAGGTGGCCTACTATCTCAAGAAGTGCCACGATGCCGGATATAATATGGTTCAGGTTCAGGTGCTCAACGATGTGCCTTCGATAAACCTCTACGGACAGGTGTCGAATCCCCACGGATGGGACATGACGAAGGCCGATCCCGACGGTGTCTATTCCTATTGGGACCACCTCGACTATATCGTCAAGACTGCTGCCGACAACGGAATATACGTCGGAATGGTGGCCATCTGGGGCACTCAGGTGCAGGATGGGCGTATCAATGCGGCTCAGGCCAAGGCTTATGGGCAGTTCCTCGCCAAGCGATATAAGGACTGTCCGAACATCATCTGGATTATGGGTGGCGACATCAAGGGCGACATCCACCCTGAGGTGTGGAACGCTATGGCCACTGCCATCAAGGCCATCGACCGTAACCACCTCATGAGCTACCACCCCCGCGGCCGCTATACGTCGGCCCGCTGGTGGAGTAAGGCCCCGTGGTTGGACTTCCACATGTTCCAGAGCGGCCATCGCAAGTATGGTCAGCGCATGGGCAACGCCGACTATCCCATCCCCGACAGTACCGAGGAGGACAACTGGATGTATGTCGACTCGACATGGGCGCATGGGCCCGTGAAACCCGTCATCGACGATGAGCCGAGCTATGAGGACATTCCGAAGGGCCTCCACGACCCCAACGAGGAGCGGTGGCAGGACTACGACGTGCGCCGTTATGCCTACTGGAGTGTCTTTGCCGGCAGTTTTGGCCACACCTATGGCCACAACGCCATTATGCAGATGCTCAAGCCCGGATATATAACCGGTTACGGCAGCAACGGAATGGAGAAGTCGTGGTATACGGCTCTCAACGACCCTGGCTATAACCAGATGCGGTTCGTGAAGGACCTTATGCTCTCGTTCCCCTATTTTGAGCGCGTTCCCGACCAGACGATTATTGCCGGACGCAACGGCAAACACAACGACCGGCTCATCGCCACGAGGGGCAACGACTATCTGATGGTGTACGACTACAACAGCGATCCTATGCCCGTCGACATGAGGAAGATTAGTGGGGCGAAGAAAAATGTGTGGTGGATGGATGCGGCTACGGGCGCACTGACGTTCATAGGCACCTTCGACAATGGTACGAAAACTTTCTTCCAGCAGAATCCACATAGGGGAACGCCCAACGACGGGGTGCTTATAGCCGTCGATGCCGACAAGAATTATATCGGAAAAAATCAGAAATCGATTGCCGTGAGGACCGCCTGCGGAGACGAAAGGAACCTTGAGGAATGACCGGCGGCAACGGCTGCTGCCATAAGATAACGACTGTCAGTATGAAAAAGAATCTTATCATCTTACTTCTGATGATTCTTCCGCTGCGCACCATTGCCAGTGGAATATCGCTCTACGACCTTAGGGTTGAGGGACTTACGTGTCCGTTGGGTATCGATGTCGACGTGCCGAGGTTCTCGTGGAAGACAAAATCGGACCGGAAGAATACCGTCCAGACGGGTTACGAGATTCTCGTGGCATCGACAAAGGAAAAGCTCGATGCCGGGGAAGGCGACCTGTGGCGCTCCGGACTGGTAGCGTCGGATGCCCAACTGTGGATTCCCTACGGTGGCGTTCGCCTCGCCGACAACCAGCGGGCGTGGTGGAAAGTGCGCATAACGACGAATAAAGGGAAGTCGGACTGGAGCGACGCTCAGACGTTTGGCATCGGACTGCGTGGCGAAACCCACTGGAAAGGGCGGTGGATAGGAGTCGAGAGTCTTGTCGACGCCGATGCCGTGGGCCTGCATACGCGCTTGAAAGCGAGGTACTTACGACGTGAATTCACGGCCCGCGACTCCATAGTAAGGGCTACGGCCTATGTTGCCGGGTTCGGACTCTATGAGTTCTACGTCAACGGACAGTCCATTGGCGATCGTGAGGTGCTGCGGCCGGTGCCGTCGGACTACCGTCGGACGGTCTATTACAACACTTATGACATTACCGAGGAGTTGCAGTCGGGTTCTAAGAATGCCCTTGCCATCGTCCTTGAGGCTGGCAGGGCGTTTCCACCGAGGCAGGAGAAACCATACAAGACGCCCTACTTCGGACTGCCGAAGTGCCGCATCAACGTTATCGTCGAGTACGCCAACGGAAAGCGGGAGATATGGGCTACGGATGAGAAATGGAAGATTTCGACCGACGGCCCCGTCCTCTCGGCCAACGAATACGACGGTGAGGTGTACGACTCACGGCTCGAACACGAGGGCTGGAACGATGTGGGTTTCGACGACAGCGGATGGTATCAGGCTCAGCGGGCTGCCATTCCGGAGGGCACTCTGCGTGCCCAGATGACGCCGAACATGGTTGTCGGCTATGGTCCGGTGGACAAGCGGTCGATGCGGAAGTGGGGCAATGGGGTGATTGTCGACTTCGGACAGAATATGGCAGGATGGGTTCTGACGAGTGTCCGCGGCAATGCCGGCGATACAATCCGCATCAAATATGCCGAGAAACTCGACTCTGCCGGTGGCCTCTACACGGCAAATCTGCGCAACGCCCAGGCTGAGGATGTCTATATCTGCAACGGAAAGAGCCGCGAATGGTTCCCTTCGTTCGTCTACCACGGGTTCAGATACGTCTACGTCACGGGTCTGCGCAATGCCTCTGTCGACGATTTCGTGCCTTGCGTCGTAGCCGACAGGATGCGGACTACGGGCCATATCGCCACCGCCGACAGTATCCTTAACAAGGTGCTGCGCAACGCCAGGTGGGGCATTTTGAGCAACTATAAGGGCATGCCCGTCGACTGTCCGCAGCGCAACGAGCGCCAGCCGTGGCTCGGCGACCGCACCGTGGGCTGCCTCGGCGAGTCGTTCCTGTTCGACAATGAGCGCCTCTACACCAAGTGGATGCGCGATATTGCTGAGGGGGTGAGGTCGGATGGGGCCATATCCAATGTCACACCGGCTTTCTGGAACTACTATGAGGATAATATGACGTGGCCGGCGGTGTTTCCCTTCGCTTGCGATATGCTCTACGAACAGTACGGCAACAGTCAGCCGATTATCGACTGCTATGGGGCGATGAGGAAGTGGCTGAACCACATGATTACCGAATATGAGCACGACGGAATCATTATCAAGGATAAATATGGCGATTGGTGCGTGCCGCCGGAGAAACTGACGATGATTCACTCGAACGACCCCGCGAGGCAGACCGACGGCAGTCTCATCTCGACGGCATACGCCATAAGGGTGCTGCAGCTCATGAAGAAGTTTGCGGAGATTAAGCTCCGCTGCGGCAATGCGGCTGAAGAGGTGGTTCTTAAAGCCGATATAGCTGAATATTCTGAACGTCAGAAAGTTATGACGGAGGCTTTCAACCGTCGTTTCCTGACCGTGAAAAGGGGCACATCGGTGCGCCCCGGTCATGTGCTTTACCCCGACAGCGTGTTCTACGGCAACAATACGGCAACGGCAAATCTGTTGCCATTAGCTTTCGGGATAGTCCCCGACTCGGTGAAAGATGATGTCGTCAGGAACGTTGTACGCAATATTATAGTTACCGGTAACGGCCATGTGACATGCGGTGTTATAGGCATCAGCTGGCTCATGAGAGGCTTGAGCGACAATGGCTTTGCCGATGTGGCCTACATGTTGGCCACTCAGCGCAAGTATCCTTCGTGGGGATATATGACCGAGAATGGTGCCACGACTATATGGGAGCTGTGGAACGGCGATAAGGCAAACCCGTCGATGAACTCCGGAAACCACGTCATGCTCCTCGGCGACCTCCTTACATGGTGCTATCAGTACCTCGCCGGAATAAGGCAGACGGCCGAAAGTACGGCTTATAAGCACATCGTCCTGCGGCCGTCGTTCGGCATTGAGGACTGTTTCAGTATCGATGCAAGCTACGAGACACCCTACGGAACGGTCAAAAGCCAATGGCACAAGACTCTCGAACGCCTCCACTGGGATGTCGAAATACCCGCAAACACGACGGCGGAGGTGTGGCTCCCCGACGGAAAAGTGAAGAACGTGGGCAGCGGAAGCTACACTTTCGACTGCTCTATTCCACATAAGGACGCTAAGATTTTGCGCGATGAGTTTCTCTATGAGTATGCCCCGTTCTATTCGGCCCATGCCTCTACCATCACCGAACTGAAGAACGGCGACCTCCTCGCGGCCTATTTCGGTGGCACGTGGGAGCGGAATCCTGACTGCTCGATATGGGTCAGCCGCCGCAAAAAAGGCGCCGACCACTGGGATGCACCCGTGAAAGTGGCCGACGGAGTACTCTCCGGCACTGCCGAAGGAACGAAAAGCGGAGCTGCCGAGCGTAAGGCCTGCTGGAATCCGGTGCTCTTCACCATGCCCGACGGTGAGATTCTGCTCTTCTTCAAAATAGGAAAGGATGTCCCCGACTGGCAGGGATGGGTCGTAAAATCGTACGACAACGGAAAGACGTGGACCCGCAAGGAGATGCTGCCGAAAGGATTTATCGGTCCGGTGAAGAACAAACCGGAGCTCATCGGCGACCGGCTGATATGTCCGTCGAGCACAGAAGGGAAGTGGTGGACGTTCCATGTGGAGATATACGACGTGAAAACGAAGCAGTGGAAGTATGTCGGACCGGTGCCGGCAGATTCGGCCCTGCTCACCGACGACGGCCAAATGCACCCCATAAAGTGCATTCAGCCAAGCATTCTACGCCTCGGCGACGGTCGGCTGAAAGTTCTCATGCGTACCCATAACGGCAAGTTGGCGACGTCGTACAGCCGCGACAATGGCGACACGTGGTCGACGGTGACGCTTACCGACATTCCCAACAACCAGAGTGGAACCGATGCGGTGACGCTGAAGGATGGCCGTCATGTGCTCGTTTACAATGATTTTGAGACTGTTATGGGAACGAAGAAAGGGCCGCGGACACCGCTCCGCCTCGCTATCAGCGACGACGGGGAGCACTTCCGCCCTTATGTCACACTCGAGGACAGTCCTGTCGATCAGTATTCTTATCCCGCCGTAATACAGGGAAACGACGGCAATCTGCATGTCGTTTACACGTGGCGGCGACTGCGAATAGCCTATAAGGAAATAAAACTGAAATGATGAAGAAAATCAAAGCAATACTTATTCTGATTGTTTTCCTCACCAATCTCACTGCCAACGCACAGAAAGTGAGTATCACGACGGAGCGGAACGCGTCGGACCGGGAGCTCTTTGCCGCTGAATATCTGCAAAAAAAGCTCAGCGGTCTGGGATATACAATAGTCGGGTCCGGTGCCGATTACCGCGTCTCCTTAGTTCTGGCTAAGGACACAACGGGCCTGAAACGTGAGGGATTTACCATCAGAAGCCACGGCAAGACGATACGCGTCATGGGCAACGACGGCAGCGGTGTGATTTACGCTTGTAACGAAATTGCCGACAGAGCGCGCCGGACGGGGAGTCTGAAGATGCCCGCTGTGGTCAGCGACGCACCCGAAATGGTGCTCCGTGGGGCTTGTGTGGGACTTCAGAAGACAACCTATCTGCCCGGGCACGGGGTCTACGAGTATCCTTATACACCCGAGAATTTCCCGTGGTTCTACGATAAACAGCTGTGGATACGGTACCTCGACATGCTCGTCGACAACCGGATGAACTCGCTGTATCTGTGGAACGGACATCCGTTTGCGTCGTTGGTGCGACTGAAAGACTATCCTTTTGCTGTCGAAGTCGATAGCGCCACCTTCGCGAAAAACGAGGAAATGTTCTCCTTTCTCACCAAGGAGGCAGCGCGACGGGGAATTTGTGTCATCCAGATGTTCTACAATATTATCGTCAGCAAGCCCTTCGCCGACCACTATGGGATAAAGACGCAGGACCGCCACCGCCCTATCACGCCGCTGATAAGCGACTATACGCGGAAGTCGATAGCCGCTTTCATCGAGAAATATCCCAATGTGGGACTTTTGGTGTGTCTCGGTGAGGCCATGGATACATACGATGATGACGTCGAATGGCTCACCAAGACAATCATTCCGGGAGTAAAGGACGGTCTCAAAGCTCTCGGCCGAACCGATGAACCGCCTATCCTCCTCCGTGCTCACGACACTGACTGCGAGAGAGTTATGAAGGCGGCGCTGCCTATCTACAGGAATTTGTACACCATGCATAAGTACAATGGCGAGTCGCTGACGACCTATCAGCCGCGTGGGCCGTGGTCGGAAATACACCAGAAACTGGCCTCTCTCGGTACGACACATATCGAAAATGTGCATATCTTAGCCAATCTGGAACCGTGGCGGTGGGCATCGCCGAGGTTTACCGAGAAGGCTGTGCAGGCTATGCACGATGTCCATCACGCCAACGCCCTGCATCTCTATCCTCAGGCATCGTACTGGGACTGGCCTTACAGTGCCGATAAACTGCCCGGCGGCGGCCGTGAGTATCAGCTTGACCGCGACTGGATGTGGTATGCTGTGTGGGGAAGATACGCATGGAACTGTCGTCGCGACACCGTCGATGAGGCCCGTTACTGGGATGGAAGACTCGCCGATTTCTACGGAACGGGTGAAAAAGATGATGCCCGTGGGGCCGATCTCATACGCAAAGCCCTCGACGAGAGTGGGGAGATAGCCCCAAAACTGCTGCGCAGATTCGGCATTACGGAGGGCAACAGGCAGACTCTGCTGCTCGGAATGTTTATGAGTCAGCTCGTCAATCCATATAAATACACCATCTATCCGGGCTTTTACGAGAGCTGCGGACCGGAGGGTGAGAAGCTGATAGAGTATGTCGAGAAGGAGTGGAAACACCAAACTCACAAGGGAGAACTGCCGCTCGATATCGTTAATCAGACCATTGCCCACGGCGAGAAGGCCGTGGCTGCCATCGATTCAGCGGCTCCTTACGTCACGAGGAATGTCGCTGAGTTTGATCGTCTGCGCAATGATATGCACTGCTATCGCGAATTTGCCTACTCGTTCGGACTGAAGGTCAGGGCTGCCCTCCACGTCCTGAACTATAAATGGGGCAAGGATATCGGCGAGCTCGATGCTGCCGTCCCCCTGCTTGAGGAGAGTCTGGACCACTACCGCCGCCTCGTCGCCCTGACGAAGGATAACTATCTCTACGCCAACAGTATGCAGACGGCACAGAGGCGTATTCCTATCGGTGGCGACAACGGAAAGATGAAGACGTGGGCGGAGTTGCTCCCGGAGTATGAAAAGGAACTTAAAAACCTTAAAAAGAATATTTCCATGCTCAAGGCTAAGGCCGCGGGGACGTACAAGGAGACTGCCGAAGAGATAAAATCCCTGCGCAATGCCGACGTGCAGAACGTCGTTCTCATCACCCGTCCTGACGGTAATAGTGCATCGCAGGAGCCTAAGAGAACCGCTGCCGAATTCCGGCAGATAGCCAAGGGTACCCGTCTGTTTACCGATATTGACAGTATCGTGACGGCCGTAGCCCCTGAATTGGAGGGCTTGAAGGCCCTGCCATTGTCGTATTGGAATATGAAAAAAGAGGCCACCGTGATTGATTTCACGGCTAAAAAGCCCGTTACCCTGCTTGTGGGATACTTCCGCGACGACCAGATAAAGTACGCTCCGGCCCCAAAATTGGAAACCGATGCATCGGCCAACGACTACGGTCAGGCTGAGGCTGTGCTCACATCGGCAATCCAGATTGATGGTATGCCGCAGGTGAACGTCCATCCCTATCACTTCGGGGCCGGGCATCACACCCTCTCGCTGCCCAAAGGAATACTCCTTATCCTCGGTTTTGCCGACAGCGAGCCCGCTCAGCGTGACTGCGGACTGTCGGGGTCGGACAAGTCGATAGACTGGTTGTTCCACTAACCCCGCTGCAATCGGAATGCGGAAACGGCGCCTTGGGAACGCTAAGTGTATCGTTTGAGAGTGCTGAATGTATCATTTGCAGCCGCTAAATGTGTCATTTGGAAACATTAAAACTACTGTCATAATGCGCTGAAGAGACAATTTAACAGTCCGGCAGGTGTTATTTCTATACGCTGCAAGGAAAATATTGAAATATGATTCGGAACTGTCAGTTGTGTAAGAAACCCTGCCGGAGATGACGGAGCCAACTGTGTGGAACCGCAACACGAATACGATGAAGAGAGAAACGATAATATTTTGTCTGCTGTTTACGGCCTGCCGACTGATAGCCAGTGTGCCCGACACGGTCATGAAAGCAATATATAACGAGGTCAAAACCCCGTTTAAATACGGTCTTGTGGTTGCTCCCGCCGACAACAGCCACAAGATCGACTGTCCGATGGTATACAACGAGGACGGCAAATGGTTTATGACCTACGTCGTTTACAACGGCAGCGACGGTCTCAACGGACGTGGCTACGAGACGTGGCTGGCTACCTCGACCGACCTCCTGCACTGGACGACGCTCGGAAGGGTGCTGTCGTATCAATCCAAAGGATGGGACAGAAACCAGCGGGCGGGCTATCCGGCACTCATCGACTGGGCGTGGGACGGCTCCTACTCGATGAAACAATACAAAGGAAAGCATTGGATGTCGTACTTTGGCGGTGCCGGTACCGGCTATGAAGCTGTGCGTGAGCCGCTTAGCATAGGCATGGCATCGACAGATGGCTACGTAACGAAAGCCCACGAATGGCAAACCCAGCCGCAGCCGGTGCTCTCATATAATGACAAAAAGGCCCAGTGGTGGGAAACACTGACCCAATATAAGAGTACGGTTTACTACGACAGTCTGCGGACCTTGGGCTCTCCGTTTGTCATGTTCTACAATGCCGGAGGCGTAAACCCGCAGAATCACCTCAAGGCCGAGCGCATAGGCATCGCCCTCAGCTCCGATATGCGCCACTGGCATCGCTTCGGTGGTAATCCCGTCTACAGCCACGAACAGGCCGGAATGATTACCGGCGATGCGCAGATAGTGAAGATGAACATCGCAAAATTGGGACTCTCTACTGCCGACAGCACCCTTTACGTGATGTTCTACTTTGCTGCTTACAATCCCGCCCGACCCTACAATGCCTATAATACCTTCGCCGTCAGCCGCGATCTCGTCCACTGGCAGGACTGGAACGGCCCCGATCTTATCGTCCCCGGAAAGCCTTACGACGATATGTTTGCTCACAAAAGTTACGTTGTGAAGCATAACGGAGTTGTATACCATTTCTATTGTGCCGTCGACAAGGGCGGACAACGCGGCATAGCCGTAGCTACGAGTGAGCCGATGGGACGCAGCAGCGTCGCTTTCCCGCCCTTGGAAAAGCATGGTCCGCGCCTGACGACCGACCTCGACAATGGCTGGAGAGCACGGGTGACATCGTCCAATCAGCCACTTGCGTACCACGAGGACCAATGGCACGACGTGGCGGTACCGCATAACTTCGACAGCTACTATGGCTACCGGCAGCTGCGCCACGGCAATCTGCATGGTACAGCCGAATATGAAAAGACTTTCACCGCTGCGCCGAAGGCCGGGAAACGCTATTTCCTGAACTTTGAAGGCATCGGAACCTATGCCACCGTGACCGTCAACGGCCACACTTTCGACCGTCGTGGGGTGGGGCGGACGACGCTGACTCTCGATATTACACCCTATCTGAAGACCGAAAACAGGCTGAAAATCACTGTCGAGCATCCCGAGATGATTACCGACATGCCGTGGGTGTGCGGCGGATGCTCATCGGAATGGGGCTTCTCCGAGGGCAGTCAGCCCTTTGGCATCTTCCGTCCGGTAACCCTCGTCGCGACCGATGAGGTGAGAATAGAGCCCTTCGGCGTCCACGTGTGGAGCAACGCAGCCTGCGACAGTACCTTCATAGAGACCGAAATACACAATTATGGCACCTCAGATGCACCCATCCAACTTGTCAGTAAGATGAACCAGAGCGACGGAAAAACCTTCTTCCGTCTGCCCGTCGACACCCTCGTCGGGGCGGGACAGTCCATCATCATCCGGCAGTCGGTGGCCACGTCAGGAGCCCATCGCTGGGACATCGGCGACCCTTACCTCTACACCTTGGCCTCGATGATTAAGCGCGACGGCCGCACCACCGACGCTACCGAGACCGAATTCGGCTACCGGAGCATCTCCTGGCCCGCGCGACGGTCACCCTCCGACCACCACGGCCAGTTCCTCCTCAACGGTCATCCAGTATTCATCAACGGCACGTGCGACTACGAGCATCTCTTCGGCAACAGCCATTCGTGGAGCCACGAGCAGATAGCGTCACGCGTGAAGATGATGCGCAAGGCCGGATTCAATGCCTTCAGAGAAGCCCATCAGCCCCATAACCTTTACTATCAGCGACTTCTCGACGAGCAGGGAATGCTCTTCTGGAGTCAGTTCTCGGCACATATATGGTATGATACTCCCCAGTTTCGTGAGAATTTCAAGGCTTTCCTGCGTCAGTGGATAAAGGAACGCCGCAACTCGCCGAGCATCATTCTCTGGGGATTGCAGAACGAGAGCGTGCTGCCTAAGGACTTTGCTGAGGAGTGCACAGCCATCATCCGTGACCTCGACCCTACCTCCCGCGACCAGCGGATGGTCACGACATGCAATGGGGGAAATGGCACCGACTGGAACGTGGTGCAGAACTGGAGCGGCACCTACGGCGGGTCGGCCGACAACTACGGCCAGGAGCTGAAACACGACGACCAACTGCTGAACGGCGAATACGGCGCTTGGCGCACGTTGGGACTTCGTGCGGCAACGGCTGACGGAGGCTGCGTGGCCTCCACGGCCACCGTTCCCAAGTATTCGGAGGATGCCTTCGCGTCACTGCTGCATAAGAAAGCGACGCTGGCCTATGCATCCCGCGACAGCGTCTGCGGTCATTTCCAGTGGATATTCGTGTCGCACGACAATCCCGGCCGTGTGCAACCCGATGAGGCTTTGCGCCGGATTGACAAGGTGGGACCGTTCAACTATAAAGGCCTTCTGTCGCCGTGGGAACAGCCTACGGAAGGATTCTATATGTACCAACGCCTCTATGGACCGCATTCCGGCCACGACGGATGCCACGGAGACACGCTCCTGCGTACTGCCGCCGACATGAACCCAGTCTCGACGGAGCCCGCCGCCGGCTACACCTATATATATCGTGTCAACTGTGGGGGCGACGCATACCGCGATAAGTACGGCAACGTGTGGGCGCAGGACTCCCGTCTGTGGTCGCACTCGTGGGCAGAGCCCTTCGCCGACCGCCATAGCACCGACTCCGCAACGGCGATGATAAGTCCGTTTACGGCCTCGCAGGGCCACATCAGCGACAATATTCACGGCACTACCGACCCCGACTTGTTCCGTTATTTCCGTTGGGGGCGCGACCGACTGACTTATTCGTTCCGCGTCGGCGGCGACAGCGTGTACCGTGTGGAACTCTATTTCACTGAGCCTTGGCTGGGTCGTGACAATCTTGTCGGCGACGACAGCGAGGGAGAGCGCCTCTTCTCCGTAGCCATCAACGACAGCGTGGTTGTCAGCGACCTCGACATTTGGGCCGAAGCGGGATGGGCCGGAGCCCTGAAGAAGACCTTCTTCGTCAGAGGCCGGAATGGAGCCATCGACATACGGTTCCCCGAAGCGAAAGCCGGTGAGGCCGTCATCAGTGCCATTGCCATAGCCCGTAAAGGCAGCGGCGGTGCTCCTGCGGTTCTGCCATCGTCGCCACTGACGGCCGATTATTGGCGGAATCTCGACACGGACACCCTTTCGCGCTATCCCAAAGCCCTGCTGCCGAAAGACAGCGAGGCCTTTCCCGCCGTGAGATACAAGGCCTCCGGTCCCGCGCTGTGGACCATCACGCCCGGCGTTGCCCGCGAGTATGCGCTGCGGTTCCGCTATAAGAACACTACCGCTGCGGCCATAGCCGGACGTTTGCAGGTTGCCGACAGTAAAGGAACGCTCGTCGTCGACCGCGACATCACGTTCCCGCCGACACCGAATAAGTTCAAGACCATTGCCACCACCACCGCCACGCAGATTAATGCCGGCCACTACAAGGTGGCGGTAAAGGGTGCGTCAGATGTCGTTTTCGACTATCTCGAAGTTCAATAAAAACAATTTCTTCCGTCGCCGGCGGCCTCTAAGCCTCGTGCAGCCGTCGCCGGCAGAATCGTCAACAATACAGAATGAAGAATTTTCTCATTATATCAGTCTTTGCGCTGCTGCCTCTCGCGGCTCTCGCGGGTGGTCCGGCGGACTTCCGCTTTAACGGTACGGCTGCGGCGAATACCGCTGCTGAGCACCGTGACTGGGAGGACGAGCATGTCCTCTGCGTCAATCGTGAACCGGCACGCAGTGATTTTTTCACCTTCACGGCACACCCCGGCGACAGCCAGATGACCCTCGACGGACAGTGGAAGTTCTCGTGGACTAAGACCTTTGAGGAACGCGTACCCGACTTCTACACCACGACCTTCGACGACCGGAGGTGGAAAGAGTTCCCCGTTCCTGCCAACTGGGAGGTCAACGGCTACGGAACACCATTATATATCTCGGCTGGATACCCGTTCCGGATCGACCCGCCGCGGGTGACATCAGAGCCGAAATCGGCCTGGACGACATACGTTGAGCGGTCGCCGACGGGTCAGTACCGCCGGTGGTTCACCCTCCCAGCCACGTGGACCAAGGGCCAGACCTTCCTCCGCTTCGACGGTGTGATGTCGGCATTCCACGTCTGGGTCAACGGTCAGACCGTCGGCTACAGTCAGAGTTCGTTCGACGCAGCCGAATTCAACATCACCCCATATCTCAAACCGGGTAAAAATCTCGTTGCCGTAGAGGTGTATAAATACAGCGACGGCAGCTATCTCGAGGACCAGGACTTCTGGCGCTTCGGTGGCATACAGCGCGATGTGACCCTCTTCCACACCCCCGACATCACCCTCTCGGATATCGCCATACGCACGGAGCCGGTGTCGACGGTGACTGAATCGCCCGACTACCGGCTGCTCATAAACCCCAAGCTGAGCGTCTATGGGCGGGAGAACGGCGACGGATGTAGCGTTACGGCCACCCTCCTCGATGTCGACGGACGGCAGGTGGCCACAGCCACGGCCGATGCCGCTACCATTCTCGACCTCAACCATAAGGCCCGGAATATGAACGAGTGGTTCCCGCAGCGCGGAATAACGAAGTTCGGACGCATCGTCATGAACGTAGCGTCGCCACGGGAGTGGACCGCCGAGACACCATATCTATATACCCTCCGACTGGCTGTCGCCGACCCGGCGGGCCGCATTGTCTGTCAGGCACAGCAGCATGTGGGGTTCAGATGGATAAAAATTGTCGGAGGACAGATTCTTGTCAATGGTAAGCCGATAAAAATCCGTGGCGTCAACCGCAACGAGTTCGACCCCTTCACGGGCCGTGTGATGACGGAGAACCGCATGCAGCAGGATATCCGACTGATGAAAAAGGCCAATATCAATGCCGTTAGGACGAGTCACTACCCCAATTGTGCGCGGTGGTACGAACTCTGCGACTCGGCCGGCATCTATGTTATGGATGAGACGAACGCCGAGACCCACGGCCTGCGTGGCACCATCGCCACATGGCCTGACTGGACGGCAGCGTTCTTGGAGCGCACGCAGCGCATGGCTGAGCGCCACAAGAACCATCCGGCGGTGATATTCTGGAGTTTGGGCAACGAGAGCGGGTTCGGCGCGAGCCACGGGGCCATGGCAGGATGGCTTCATACGTTCGACCCGACGCGTCCTGTGGCCTACGAGGGTGTCCAGACTCCTTACGTCAGGAACGCCGATGGGGCTGACGAGAGCCATTTTCCCTATACCGATCCTGCATGTGTCGATATTATGGAGCGTTTCTATCCGCGCGTAAAGCAGGAATATCTGAACTTCGGCGTGAAGGGCGATGGGGGTGAGGAACGGCCAGAGAATGCCCGTTGGGAGCATCTCGTCGACCTCGCTAACCGGCAGAACGACGACCGTCCCATCGTCGCAGCCGAATATGCTCACTGCATGGGCAACGCCTTGGGCAACTTCAAGGACTACTGGGATGAGTTCTATGCCCATCGCCGACTTGCCGGAGGATTCATCTGGGACTGGGTCGACCAGGCCATTGGCGAGCCGACCGGCAGCTCTGCAACAGGTAAAGGGCACGCATTGTCGGCAGCTGTGCGCTATCATTTCGGTGGCGACTACGGCGACAAGCCTAATTCGGGAGCCTTCTGCATCAACGGAATAGTGATGGCCGACCGTTCGCTGACACCGAAATTCTGGGAGGTGCGCAGTGTACTGTCGCCTGTGCAGTTCCAGACGGTCGCCGATTCGGTTATTGTTGTCAACCGCAACTCGCATGTCTCACTGAGCGGGTATAAGGTGATTGTGGAGCGACTTGCCGACGGCAGCAGGAAAGACCGCAAGGAGTTGACCCTCGGTGCCGTCCTCCCTGGTCACCGTCAGCCGCTGATGGCACTGAACGACTGTCGGAAAGGCCTTGCTGACCGGGACATCCGGATAAATCTCACGGCCATCACTCCTGCCGGCGACACTGTGGTGACCCAGCAGGTCAACGCCTCCCGCAGTGCGCTGATGTTTGTCGGACCAAAGGATAAACCTTCCCGCAGCCGGTCGTCGGCTCCTGTCAGTCTGCCATCTATTGTCCTCTCGTGCTCGCGCGCGGCCACCGATAACGACAAGGGATTCGGCAACTGGCTCGCAAAGGAATGGAACAACGACAGTCTTTACTCGCCGAGGATAACGCCATTGGGCACCATGACGAATGCTGACGGCTCTGAGACCGATTCGACGCGGTACGATTTTGCACATGGCAGCATCGTCCTGACCGTGACAAAAGGACCGGCCGTAAGTGAGAATGCATGGACGACGACGCACAGTCTGACCGTTGCCATCAAGTGCCGTGGCTCTCTGCCACCACTGCCGCGGCTCGGCATCCGGCTGAGTATGCCACGGGAGTTCTCGAAGGTGGAATACTATGGTCGCGGGCCGTGGGACAACTATCCCGACAGAAAGACCAGTGCTCTCGTGGGCAGGTACACTTCGACCGTGGCTGAGGAGTACACTCACTATCCGCGTCCGCAGGACTGCGGCAACCATGAGGACTGCTCGTATGTCCGGTTGGCTAATGCCGTAGGACAGAGTGTGACCTTTGCAACCGCCGACGGTAAGCCTTTCAGTTTCAGTGCGCTCCCCTATAGTGTTGAGGATATTAGGGCGGCGCGCCACGACTATGAGTTAAAGCCATCGGTTGCCATCGACTTGCACATCGACGCGGCAGTGATGGGATTGGGCAACAGCTCCTGCGGACCGGGAGTATTGAAGAAATACACTGTCGATACGTCGAAACCGCAGGTCATGCGGCTGAAGGTTACCATTGTCAGATAGCATTCTTGATAGGCGATGCACCTTATTGCGTAGCATAATAATCCCGGGTTGGGCATCGCTTCGGATATTTGTTGATGGCAGGAAAAGACTATATTGAGTGTAAAAATAATTCAAACATTGTGGCCGTTTTAACCAGCTTTGTAACCGATTGATAACGTGCGACTTAGCAATACATGCCGTTTTGCATTGCAAAAAGGGCCATTTCAGCTTGCAAAAGGATAGGTTTTGCAAGCTGAAATGGCCCTTTTTAGAGTCTAAAATGGTATGTATTGAAATGCTGTAAAGATATTTCTGAATTATCTCCCGCTCATATCCGTTCTCCCTCACCGAAACTACAGCTCGGCAATCTCCTCTTTGCTGAGGCCTGTCGCCTTGGAAATGATCTCTGCGTCCAGCCCCATTGCTTTAAGGTTCTTGGCGGTCGCTCTTGTAGCTTCCTTTCGTCCTTCCTCTCGTTCTTCTTCTCGTCCTTCCATCTTGGCTGTATCGAGTACGTCGTTCTGTACCATGATGTTGTCGATGTGACGGTCGTAGGCTTTACGCTCGGCCTTGCTCATCTTCAGGTATTGCAGTTTCTCGCGGGCTTCCTGGAGTCCTGGGGCTTTGGTATCTTCCTTGATATGACCACTCTTGAGATAGTCGAGCCATTCTTCTAACGGAGTCTTGGCTACCTTGTTGAATTCATTGACGCGGATAATGAAGTATTCGGGGAATATTTCCTCTGGAGTTTTGATCGTTATTATTCCCTTGTCGCGGCTGTTTATCTTTAGTTTGTCCTTGGTGTGCACGCCAATAAGCGATGTCTGACCATGGTACAGATAGTCGGCTCCCTGCCCCAAGTCGAAATAGAGGATGCTAATAGAGTACACTTTCTTTACATTGTCATACTTGTCACCCAAGGAGATGTGCTCAGGAAATGGTTTATAGCCATTTGTTACTAAATTCCAAAGATAGTGGAGCTCTCGAATTGTTTGTAGTTCAACGATGATTTTGTCATTCCTGTCATTAATAGCCATCAAGACAACGCATCCGTAAGTGCTATCACCCTTTATTTGATTGCTCTCGCTTTCCAGAATCTCGATGATGTGAACTGGCTCATTGAGCAGAACGGTAATCAATCCCTCAAAGACACCAAAGTTGGCTTTGTCGCGCAGCATTCGTTTAGCTGCCCAATCAAAACGGATGAAATTGTTGTCGTCGTCCATATCGTTTCGCTTTTTGTGGCAAACTTACAAAAAATAAATGAGAATCGAAATAAAATGATGAAGAATTTTAAGAATGGTAACATGCTACTTGACTATGGTGTGTGAGTCTGCCGGAAAAGTATGTTGAGACACGGAAGATAGACTCAAATCTAATAGGGAAATAGAAATTTCTTACACTGGGTTGGGTTGTTATCAAAAAGACTTCGTAAATTTGCACTTGCTAATTGACCTCGCAAAGAATAATGAAAGATCCGTTTTCTGGAATAGAATCCAACTTTCCTCCTTTGACCAAGAAGACGCTCTTGGGATTATATGCTGCAAGTGCTTTCATCACTGTAGCAGGACTTTTCTGCGTATATAATCAGGCAGGTGATATTCCTATTGATACGGGCCGTTTGCTCGCAGCTGTTGCCATAACCCTTTTTGGGATAGCCTTCGGACTGTGTGTCTATTTCAGACGCAGGATTCCGGTAAGGGTAAAAATCTATTCGGCCTGTCTGGTTTTCACCGTTGGGAGTATATGGATGGCTATCGAGCCTCGTGATGATTATCGCCATAGTGCCGAGACGGTAAGATTTGTGGGTGTTGTCGGTGCTTTGTTGAGTGGTGCCGCCGGCTTGTTTGCATTATACAAGGATTTGAGATTTCACCGTGAACGCAGAAACGAGATAGATGAAGCTGGTGAGGTTGAGACAATTACAGACGGCGTTATCCGCTTCAATACTAACGATGAGACGGAAATTATGGAGATGTTCGACAAATTCGATTTCCAAAATAGTCAGAAAAAGCTTCTGAAACCAAGAATTGTCCGGCGTGAATTCCATTCCTTGCTGGTCTTATACGATATAGACTATAGCGATTTTTGCTTTCTGTTCAACTGGTTGGTATACCGAAAGATGGCTGTTCCTGACTACACTTTGCGGGGATGACTTAAAGAGTCGCATCTGGAGGTGAAGGGCAATTCAGTGACCGGTCCGATTATGTTGTTTATACCAAGTGACGACAAGGAATATGACAATGTTTACTTCGTGTCGTCGCATGGTAAAGGTTACAAGCAGGAGTTTGCATATGCGCAACGGCTCCATGAGGTTAATGGTCACGCGGTTCCCTATGAGCCTTATCCTGAAATGTGAGGCAATACGATATAGAGCATTGTTACCACGTGACCACGGACGAAAAAAGGCACGATGCGTTGCCGCACCGTGCCTTTGGGTCTTGTATTATTATTCGTAGGGAACCGCTCAGTCCATGTGGAAGAGCTCCTCGAGCGGTATGCTGACGGGGGAGTTGTCCTTGTTCGTATCCATGATGTCGGCCATCATGTCCCACCATTTCTGCGTTATCGGGTCTACATCGGTGGTGTCTTGGCTGTTGGTATCCTTGGAACACTCCTGATAGGCGAATAGAAGATTCGTCTCCTTGTCCCAGAAGATGCTGTAGTTGCTTACGCCCTGGTCCTCGCTAATCATCTTCTTCAGCTCGGGCCAGATGGCTGCATGCCGCTTGGCATACTCCTTTTCGCAACCCGGTTTCAGATACATTTTAAAAGCAAATCGTTTCATAGTTGTATGGTATTTTTAAGTTTGAAGTTATCGTTCTCATGACGGACGGCAGCCGGTTGCGGCTGTCGCGCTGTCTATCTCTTTTTCCCGTTGATAATCACGTCGTTGACCTTTGTTCCTGGAATCATCGTTGCACTGAAAGCATCCTTCACGTCGCTGACCCTGATGTGGTCGAAAGTGAAGTCGCAAAGCTCATATTTGTCACTCGTTCCCACGTCGAAGAAGTTTTCGCAGTCCATGGTTATGTTCTTCACGGTGATATTCCGGCAGAACGACTGTGGCATATCCATGCGCTGTTGCGGCTTGAAGAACTGTGTCCATGGGCGCACGACGAGGAAACTGCGGGTCTTTCCGGTAACATTCTCCACGGTGACATACTCGTACTGCTGTGGCGTGTCGGGACGCATCTTCAGCCACAGCACGCGGTTGGCGTTGCGGCTTGTGCAGTTGCGGAGGATGATGTTCCGGTCGTGGAGGCTCTCCGAGCCAAGGGTGAGCATGCCGTGGACGGTGTCGTAGGTGCAGTTCTGAATCAGCACCCGTTCGACAGGACCATTCACGGCCATAGTGTCGGCGTAGGTGCCCTTGCCGCCCTTGAGGACCACGGCATCGTCGTTGACATTCATAAAGCATCCGTCGATGAGGACGTCATGGCATTTGTCAATATCTATGGCATCGGAACTCGGTGCCTTGACACCGGAGGTGGGAGCGTAGATGTAGCAGCCGAGGTAGCGCACGTGGTCGCTATTATAGATGTGGTTGGTCCAGAACGGACTGTTCATAAGTCGGACATCCTGCACGGTGACGTTGCTGGAATTGGAGATATAGACCAGCCGTGGGCGCTGAGCATCCTTGTTGGTGCACTGGCGGTTCCACTGCCGTCTTATCCAGAACTCGTTCCAGTAGTGGAATCCGTTGCCGTCGATAGTCCCCTTTCCGGTGATGGTGAAGCCGTCGACGTGGTCGGCGTTGACGAGAGCGGCGAAGTATTTGCACGTCTCGCCCTCGATGCGTGTCTCGACAATCTTGAAATTGGCTATGCGGTCCGACCCTTTAAGCTTGCCGCCCTCCTCGATGTGCAGATGGGTGGCGGGCTTGAAGAACAGCGAACCGCTGAGGAATGTGCCCTGCGGTACCACAATCACACCGCCACCATCGGCAGCTGCCCTGTCGATGACGGCCTGAATGGCATCGGTCTGGACAATGGTGGAATCGTTCTTAACGCCATAATCGGTGATGACATACCTGCGGCCGAGAGATGCTGGGTCGACTTTCGTGGTGTTGCTGAACCAGGAGTCCATCTTTGTGCCGTCGGGCCATTTGTCGGCCATGGCGTTGATGGAGAAGAAAAAGACTGCTGCCGCGAAGAGCGTGCGGATGAAAAAGTTATTGTGCATGATAGAAAGTGGTAGTGATTTTGTTTCGTTACATTAGTTTTCGGAATGCAAAGATAAGCATTAGTTCGTTGTCCGGGCTTAGTAAAATGATTTTATTACTTTATAATTTGGTTTTCCGCCGGACACCGTTCCTTTTCGGCAAGAATTCTGTCTGACCTCACAGCGCTGTCGCTAAGTACTGTCCTTTTACACCGAAAATTCCTGATGACATATTTTTTGCAGAAGAAAAAGCAAAAATTGAAGTGCTGGAAAGGATCATTGCAGTACCTTTGCGGCAACAAACAACTTAAATGATATGAAACGAATCCTACTATCCCTTCTTTTTGTTGCCGTCGCAGTGGCCATTCAGGCTCAGGATGCTGCTGGTGTTCTTAGTCTTGCCCGCCGTGTGAACGACTATTTCGTAGCTCAGAATCCCGACCCTACGCAACCGACTTTCGTCAAGAAGAAACGCACAAGCAATCTCTGGACGCGCGCCGTCTACTATGAAGGTCTTATGGACCTCTACTCCGTCGATCCCGATAAGAGGTATCTTGAATATACCGACCGCTGGGCGACATACCATAAGTGGACCGCCCGCGGCTCCGTCGATGACACCAATGCCGACAATCAGTGCTGCGAGCAGACCTATATAGATCGTTTTGCGGCTACCGGTGATAGTGTGATGATAGCTCCAACGACGGAAAATCTAAACCATCAGATGGCTACCGGCAGAAAGGACTACTGGTGGTGGATTGACGCCATACAGATGGCAATGCCCGTATATGCCAAGTATGCCAAAATCAGTGGTGACCGCCACTACCTCGATTATGCCATGGACTGCTACCGCGATGCCCGTGACCGTCGTGGATTGTTCAATATTACCGATGGTCTGTGGTGGCGCGACAGCGTCTATAAGGCACCGTACAAGGAGCCCGACGGTAAGAATTGCTACTGGAGTCGGGGCAACGGATGGGTTTATGCCGCACTGGTGAGGGTTATGAAAACTGTCGATGCCGACGACCCTTACTATAAGGAGCTTCTGAAGGATTATCTCCTTATGACTCACGCCCTTGTCAAGTTGCAGCGCCGCGACGGCTATTGGAATGCCAGCCTTGTGTCGACGAACTATGCCGGACCGGAGATGACGGGTACGGCACTGTTCCTCTACGGAATGGCATGGGGTGTGCGCAACGGCATCCTCGATGCCAAGGAGTATCGTCCCGTGTGCGACAAGGCGTGGAAAGCTCTCCGCAGCTGTGTTCACGCCAATGGTTTCCTCGGCTACAACCAAGGCACGGGCGCTGATCCGTCGACTGGACAGCCCGTGACATTCAACAGCGTTCCTGACTTCGAGGACTATGGCACCGGCTGCTGGTTGCTCGGTGCGGTGGAATACTATCGGTTGATAAACAACCGAAAATGACATTTCGGCACAACAAACTGCTTCCTGATAGTATTCAAACGATAGTCGATAAATAATAAAAAATGATATGTCGCAAAAACTGAATATAGCTTTTTCATTGGTGCTGATGACCGCTACAGCTGCGGTTTCAGCGCAGAATACGCCTCTCCAGCCTCAGGATAATATCACCTGTAAGGCCGGAACGCGGTGGTGGTGGTTAGGGTCGGCTGTCGACTCGGTGAACCTTCAGTGGAACCTCGACCAGCTACACCGCCACGGTATCGGTACCGTCGAGATAACACCAATATATGGTGTGCAGGGCAATGAACGCAACGAACTGAAATATCTGTCGCCAGAGTGGATGCACGCTCTGCGGATTACGGAGCAGATTGCTGCCCGCGACTCCATGCAGGTGGATATGAACAACGGCACCGGATGGCCCTTCGGCGGTCCGTGGGTGCCGCTGAGTGAGGGCGCTTGTAAGGCCGTCTTTGTCGATACTGTCGTCAGCAAGTCGGTCAAAGCAGACAAAATAGACTTTGCCGTACCGCAGAAAGAGCGCCCTTACAGTAGGCTGTCGGCCGTGAGGACATTCCCCACAGGCGAAAAAGGCAGGCAGAGGGTTATAGCACTCTTCATCGGTCGCACCCGGCAAAAGGTGAAACGGGCGGCTCCTGGCGGCGAAGGATGGGTCATCGACCACTTCGACAAGAATGCCGTCAAGCACTATCTGACCCATATTGACTCGGCTTTCGCTGCTAACGCCACACCTTATCCCACGACGTTCTTCAACGACAGCTATGAGGTTTACGGCGCAAACTGGACACCGACGTTGGCCGATGAGTTTGAGAAACGGCGCGGATACAGTCTTCTCGACAACCTCGACAAGCTCCTCGACGGCGATGCGAAGGTGGTGAGCGACTATCGTGAGACGCTGTCCGACATGCTCTATGAGAATTTTACCCTCCAATGGACGGCTTGGGCTCATAGTCATGGGGTCGTCGTCCGCAACCAGGCCCACGGTTCTCCCGCCAATCTCCTTGACCTCTATGCCGCTGTCGACATACCGGAGATAGAGGGTTTCGGACTCTCCGACTTCGGAATTCGTGGCTTGCGCACCGATCCTGGATTCACCCGGAAAAACTTCTCCGACGTGAGTATGCTGAAATATGCCCCGTCGGCGGCTCATGTCACGGGGAAAAAGCTTGTCAGCAGTGAGACATTCACGTGGCTGACGGAGCATTTCCGCACCTCGCTGAACCAGATGAAACCCGACCTCGACCTTATGTATACGTGCGGAGTGAACCGGATGTTCTTCCACGGAACGGCCTACAGTCCTAAGAACGACCCGTGGCCGGGGTGGAAGTTCTATGCCTCTATCGATATGAGTCCGACAAACAGTATATGGCGTGACGCTCCATACCTTATGAAATATATAGAGCGGTGTCAGCGTTTCCTGCAGTGGGGTAGTCCCGACAACGACTTCCTCATATACCTTCCCGTCCGCGAGATGTGGAAGAAGAACACCAAGGACCTGCTGATGATGTTCGACATCAATACTATGGGTAAGAAAGCTCCCGACTTCATCCGCGCCGTTATGGAGGTCGACTCGCTCGGCTATGGCTACGATTACATCAGCGACCGGCAGCTGGCGCGTTCGTCGGTGGGCGGTCTGGAAAATCTCTCGACGGCATCGTCGGCACCGATAGTCACCGAAGGCGGAACAAAATACAAGGGAATTATCGACCCGCGCAAACCCATCGATGCTGCGGCACTCGCTGCTAAGGCCACCCCTGAGGCTCTCAGCACCGTTCTCCATCTGCGGTATATCAGACGCAGTAATCCGTCGGGATGGCATTATTTCATTGCTAATCTCACACCGAACGACGTCGACGACTATGTGCCGTTGGCTGTTCCGGGGGCTGAGGCCATGTGGTATAATCCTCTTACCGATGAGTATTCGGCTGCTGAGATGCGAAATGGACGTGTCCGGGTGACAATGCTCAGTGGCGAAAGCCGTTTCCTGCTTGTGGGAAAGAGTGCTGGTGCCTTGGCATCGGCAGGCTTCCGCTCGGCCGGCTCTGCTGCTGCCATCGTGCGCCGCGATGCCCCCGCAAAGGTCATCGACACTCCGTGGACGCTCAGCTTCGTCGAGGACCATCCTCATGTGGCGCGCACATGGACGCTGGATCATCCTCAGACATGGGAGAATCTCGACGACGACAGTGTGAAAGTGACCATGGGAACGGGTGTCTATACCACTACTATGCGTCTTTCAAAGTCTGAGGCTAAACGCCATTGGGCCATCAACCTCGGCGATGTGAGAGAGTCGGCACGCGTGTATATCAACGGAGAGTTCGTAGGTTGCGCCTGGTCGGCACCATTCATCCTCGATACTAAGAACACGCTGAAGGCCGGAAAGAACGTCATCCGCATCGAGGTAACCAATCTTCCGGCCAACCGCATTGCCGATATGGACCGGCGCGGGGTGAAGTGGCGGAAGATGAAGGAGATCAATGTCGTCGACATCAACTACAAGCATACTACCTATGCCGGATGGAAACCTGTCAAGAGTGGACTTAACTCTGCTGTGACGCTCATGGACTTGTCGGCAGAGTGATTTCCGCTCTCGTAACATCTGTAATAAGCAACAATTTCGAACTGCGAATGGACGGAAGTTTGATTGTGTGCGATTACAATGTTAAAAATGTATTGCACCGCAAAAATAATGGGCAAAAAACTTGTATTTTATAAATACTGTTCGTATATTTGCAGTGTGATACAAAAGGTCACAGGAGCTGATTCCTATAGGTCAGCACGAATGACCCGAAAGGGTTCCTGAAAAGCAATTAGCCAGGCGTGAAGCCTCGGCTCGCTGAACAGCATTTTCGTTCGGCGTAAAGAAGAAATCAGTGGCGCGGCGTGAGTCGCGCCATTTCTTTTATATACCATTCGTAAAATAATCTGATTGATTGTACGTTCATTATATATTGTCCTATTATTGTGGCTCACGCGGATTGGCGGATGCTCGTAAATCAGTACCGTTCGTGGCGCGGCGGCAGCATAATGGACTACAATTGACTTCTGAAAATTGATGATTACTGTATTGATGAAAAAGAAATTTCTATCGCTTTTGTTTCTGCTCAGTGTGGCTTATGTGCCTTTGAATGCGCAGATTGGACTTCTCAACCAGCAGGCTTACTATAAGAACAGTGTGCCGGCAGGCAACTACAGTGGTCTGTCGCGTATCGGCGGCAACCGCTATGTGGTCGTCAACGACAAGCCGAAGAACGACGGTTTCGACATATTCCATATAGATATCGACTCCATCACGGGTGAGATAGCCAACGTTCGGAGGGTGGGCAGTCTGTCGTCGGGACGCGCCGGTACCCGCGACGGTGAGGGCATAGCCTATTTCAAGCCTGCCAATACCGTGTTTATCAGTGGGGAAACCGACAACCGCGTGCTCGAGTACGACATGGACGGACAGCTTACGGGGCGTGAGTTGAAACTGCCTTCGGTTATCAACGGACCATTGGGCAACTACGGTTTGGAGTCGCTGACATACAACGCTCACACTCACCGCTTCTGGACGACAACGGAGAGCACCCTGCCGCAGGACGGTCAGCAGGCCAACGCTGTCAACGGCATTCGCAACCGGCTGCGGCTGATGTCGTTCGACGATAATCTCAACTACTGCTCCACGATTGATTATATCATGGATACGCCACTGAGCACGCGTCCGGCAAGGATATATGCCGATGGCGTCAGCGACCTCTGTGCCCTCGACGACGGCCGTCTGCTCGTCCTCGAGCGCGAGGCCTGGGTGCCGAAAGCGTACCTCGGAGCGTGGGTGGTGAACCGCGTCTACTGTATAGACACTAAGGACAAGACCCGTCCGGCACAGAAAAAGCTTGTAGCTATGTGGCGTACAAGCTTTAACCTCATTCATAAGGACTTCGCAAACTATGAGGGAATGTGTGTAGGACCGGTCCTTGCCGACGGCCGGCAGGTAATCATCCTGTGTGCTGACAGCCAGAATCAGGAGGGGCGGTTACTCCGCGACTGGTTCCGGACTATTGTCCTCTAAAACCTTCATAAACTCTTCGCCGGTGATGGTCTCCTTCTTCAGGAGGATGGCAGTGGCCGCATCCATTTCGGCTTTGTGCTCGGTGATAATCCGCGTGGCCTTCTCGTGGGCCTCATGGATGATCCTCGCCACCTCCTTGTCGATGTCGCGGGCGGTCTCAGCTGAGCATGTCAGCGACGTGTTGCCGCCGAGGTAGCGGTTGCGCACCTCCTCCAGCTGCATCATACCGTACTTATCGCTCATGCCATAGATAGTTATCATCTCGCGTGCGAGCTGTGTAGCTTTCTCAATGTCGTTGCTGGCTCCCGTTGTGACAGTATGGCACATTACCTCCTCTGCGGCGCGTCCGCCTGTCAGTGTGGCTATGCGGTTGAGCATCTCCTCCTTACTCATAAGGTGTTTCTCGCCGGCATCGACCTGCATGGTGTAGCCTAAGGCACCGCTTGTGCGCGGAACGATGGTTATTTTCTCCACCGGAGCCGAGTGCGACTGGCAGGCTGCAACCATCGCATGACCTATCTCGTGATAGGATATGATGCGTTTCTCCTCGGGCGATATTACCGCACCCTTCTTCTGTTCGCCCGCAATGACCGTCTCGACGCTCTCCAAGAGGTCGTCGGTATCTATCTCGTTCTTGTTCAGACGGACGGCGCGGAGAGCCGCCTCGTTGACAATGTTGGCAATGTCGGCACCACTCGAACCGGCAGTGGCACGCCCCACCTTGTCGAGGTCGATGTCGCTGTGCTTGACGTCCTTGAGATGAACTTGCAGTATGGCCTTGCGTCCCTCAAGATCTGGGAGCTCCATGATTATTCTTCTGTCGAAACGGCCTGGTCGCAGAAGGGCTTTGTCGAGAGTCTCGGGGCGGTTTGTTGCCGCGAGGATGACGAGACCCTTCGTTGCGTCGAAGCCGTCCATCTCTGTTAACAGCTGGTTGAGCGTCTGTTCCCGTTCGTCGTTGCCCATAGCCTGGTCGCGGCTCTTGCCGATGGCATCGATCTCGTCGATGAAGATTATGCACGGAGCTTTCTGCTGGGCTTGTTGGAAGAGGTCGCGGACCTTTGCGGCACCCATTCCTACGAACATCTGTACAAAGGCACTTCCCGATATCGAGAAGAAAGGCACGTGGGCCTCACCGGCTACGGCACGCGCTATGAGGGTCTTACCCGTTCCCGGTGGTCCAACGAGGAGGGCGCCTTTAGGCAGCTTTGCACCCAAACGTGTGTATTTCTTCGGGTTATGGAGGAAGTCGACAATCTCTTTCAGCGTCTCCTTAGCCTCGTCCTGACCGGCTACATCGGCAAAGGTCGTCTTCACATCGCGCTCGGCATAGACTTTCGCACCACTCTTTCCGAGCGACAGGAAGCCGCCACCGCCTGCACCTCCTTTCATCATTCTCTTTGCGCCCCACTGCCACAGACCGAAGAAGATGAGTGCGGGAAGTATCCACCAGATAATGAAATCGAGTAGGGGAGAGTTCTTCTGCGGCAGCGTCTTGGTAAACTCGATGCGCCCCGACTTATTCGGACTCTTCGCCTTCAGGAGCCTGTCGGAGAGCTGAGGGTCGTCGACTTCAACGGTCTTAAACTGCTCCTTACCCACTGTGAAGTAGATAATGTCGTCCTTGACGACCACCTTGTTGACCTTGCCATGGTCTACATAGCTTATAAAAGTGGCGTAATCGGTATCCTTGACGGTCGGCTGCCCAAACTTAGGGTAGACGAACGAGTTGATAATCAGCAGCAGGAGCATAACCCAAAAGAATGTGTTCCAGTTGAGCCATGACTGCTGCGGTCGTTGGTTTTGTTTCTTTTCCATAGTCAGAAATATCTTTGTTCTTCTATTTTCTCATCTCGCAAAAAGTGTACCTAACACCTTTTGTGACAGAAAAATAAAGCATTGCTGACCACAATCCGTATGTCTGCGTAGTGTTTCTCATGGTATTCTTTTGCGAATAAGCGCATAGCCAAAATGACTAAACAATACATTATATAATGCCCAGTCAAAATAAAGTTGGCCAACACTCATTGTTATTTCGGTGCAAAGGTACATAATTTTTTCCCCGAATCCAAATTTCTGTGGTATAGAAGGGGGGGGGGTAGTGAGGGGTATAGAAAGGAGGGTAGGGCGCGGAAATAAGTTCTGCCGTGGCGTTTGCTACCGTACAATTTCCCTCACGCTAAGGAGAAAAGAAACTTCGTATCCTCGTATTCCCATTTCACGATACCGTATCTCACGAGTCGTGCCAGCGTCCCGATGACGTGGTGACGGCCTTGCTTGCTGAGGCGGACGAGTCGGTTCAGCGTCGATTGCGGGTTCGCCTTCATGACCGCGATGAATGCCTGCTCCGTCGATGTGTAGTGCATTACGGTCTGCGCCATCTGCTCCTGCCGCCAAATCTCTAACAGCACCGGTGACGCAACAATATTCTCATCGGCTATCCTGACGAAGGCCACCTTCTTCCCGTCGTCATCGATGGCGCACACGGGCTTGCGTGTGGCAGGCGGTATGGTGGCAATGACGACCGTGCGCCCGTCGGCATGGTATGTTCCGAAACTAATCCCCGACTCCGGCCGACAGTACTTATATGCTGCTGCGTGCATCATGTATATCTCCTCCTCGGAGCGTACACCCGATATGTTTCCGTCGTCGCGGACACCTATGAGCAGTCTTCCGCCCTCAGTATTGGCAAAGGCCGACACCGACCGTGCCAGTTTCACCGCATCCTGAACCTTATATTTGAAATCCTGTTGACTGTGCTCACCCTGCGAAATGAGGCTCGTGAGGTATTTTTTGTCGTCCATCTTCTGTTTTTTCTCGTCCTTATTCTTTTTTAAGCACAAATATACCCTAAAAAGTTTGAATCCGAAAACTTTTTACTATCTTTGCGATTGGATTTACGACAATTTAATATTACTAATAACGCGTTTATGGAAAAGATTAAGATGACGACCCCTCTCGTAGAGATGGATGGCGACGAGATGACCCGCATACTGTGGAAGATGATCAAGGACGAGCTTATCCTTCCGTTTGTTGACCTGAAGACAGAATACTACGACCTTGGTCTTCCTCACCGCGACGAGACCGGCGATCAGGTCACTATCGACTCTGCCCGTGCCGCCTGCAAGTACGGTGTGGCCGTGAAATGTGCCACTATCACCCCCAATGCGCAACGCATGACCGAGTATAAGCTCCATAAGATGTGGAAGAGTCCTAACGGTACCATCCGCAGTATTATGGACGGCACCGTTTTCCGGGCCCCGATAACCATTCCTTCCATCCACCCTGTGGTGAAAAACTGGGAAAAGCCGATAACCATTGCGCGCCATGCTTACGGCGATGTGTACAAGAGTGTGGAACTGCGGGCCGATGAGCCCGGCGTGGCCAAGCTCGTCTTCGACGGCGAGAGCGGCAAGCACGAGGAAGTGGTGGTCCATAACTTCGACGCACCGGGCGTTATCCAGGGCATGCATAACACCGACAAGTCGATTCGCTCCTTTGCCCACAGCTGCTTTAAGTTTGCTGTCGACACTAAGCAGGACCTGTGGTTTGCCACCAAGGACACCATTTCGAAAACCTACGATGCCCGTTTCCGTGAGATATTCCAGGAGGTCTACGAACAGGAATACAAGGCAAAGTTCGAGTCGCTCGGCCTCACCTATTTCTACACCCTTATCGACGATGCCGTGGCCCGCGTCATCCGGTCGAAGGGCGGCTTCATCTGGGCTTGCAAGAACTACGACGGCGACGTCATGAGCGATATGCTCTCGACAGCCTTCGGGTCGTTGGCTATGATGACATCGGTGCTCGTATCGCCCGACGGCAATTACGAGTATGAGGCTGCCCACGGCACCGTGACCCGCCACTACTACCGCTATCTCAAGGGCGAGGAGACATCGACGAACCCTATGGCCACCATCTTCGCCTGGAGCGGGGCCCTGCGCAAGCGTGGCGAGCTCGACGGCATCGACGCACTCGTGAACTTCGGCAATCAGCTCGAGGCTGCCTGCTTCGACACGCTCAACGACGGCATCGCCACCAAGGACCTCGTGAACCTCATGGAAGGTGTCGACGTGAAACCCGCAAACTCCAAGGAGTTCATCGCCGCTATCCGTCAGCGCCTTGAGAAACGTCTGGCCTGATGACTGACGATATTCTTACCTTCACCCTGCGCCTCGTCGTCGCGATGGTCCTCGGGGGCATCGTGGGCCTGGAACGGGAGTACCGCGCCAAGGACGCCGGATTCCGTACCCACTTCCTCGTGGCTATCGGCTCGGCCCTTTTCACCCTCATCTCCATCTACGGCTTTGTTGATGGTGTTAAGGATACCTCCCGCGTGGCGGCGCAGGTGGTCTCAGGAATAGGATTCCTCGGTGCCGGACTGATAGTATTCCAGCGCAATGTCATCCGCGGTTTGACTACTGCTGCCGGCCTGTGGGTGACGGCTGCCATCGGCATGGCGTGTGGCGTGGGGATGTTCTATGTCGCAGCGCTCGTCACAGTGCTCATGCTCTTAGGCTTGGAGGTCCTCAACCACATCATTCCGCAGTTGGGGGCATCGGCAATGCAGATAACATTCTCGTCGCCGTCGCGTGCCGATATCGCTGAGGCCATCACGAAAATACGTCAGACAGTGGTCGAAGTCGTGGCTTACGAGATAAAGAACAAGCACACCTCCGGCGGCGTTTTCTACGATGTCCACATGGAGGTGCGCATGAAGCGCGACCAGCGCAACGACATCATCCTCGATATTCTAAAGGATTTCGACGAGGTTTCGATCATCGACGCTGAATGATTTTGTAAAAAATGAAGTAATATTTGTCAAAAAGGGAACACGTCTATGACAGTTCCCTTTTTTCTTGTTCCTTTGCAGCCGGAATGAACTGAGGGGCAGGAAAACGACATTCTGTTCCCAATGCTTCCCAATATAATGACAAGATGAAAACAATCCTCACAATCACAGGTAGCGACAGTACGGGCGAATCGGGTATCCAGGCCGATATCAACACGATGACCTCGCTTGGGGCCAAGGCCGTATCGGTGGTCACGTCGGTGACCATCCAGAATACCATTGGCATCCAGGATTTCTACGATCTGCCCTCTGATGTCGTCAGCGGTCAGCTCGACGCCATCATCAACGATGTGGAGCCTGAGGTGGTGAAGATTGGAATGATTCGCGAGGCTGAACAGCTGAAAGTCATCGTCAGGGCCCTCCGCCGCTACCGTCCGTCGGCCGTCGTCTACGACCCCATACTCTTCTCCAGCCGTGGCGACCGCCTCATGGGCACCGATGTCATCGACCAGATACGCCGGCATCTGTTTCCTCTGTGTACGGTCATCGTCATGCGGCAGCGCGAGAGTGAGACCCTCCTGCGGGATTATGTAGGCGGCAACATCTGCTTGCTTGCCGACAATACCGGTCACGGCTACGCCAACGACTTCTCGTCGGCCCTTGCCGTCTACCTTGCCGACGGCATCTCCGTCGCCGACGCCACCGACAAGGCCCGCACGTTCATTGCTCGTCGGACCGGCAAAGTCGGCCGTCTGCAGGGCCGCAGCGGCGAACTCTACAACGAGTTCCTTTCCGTTGTCGCGGCCGAATATTCGCGCAACAGTGATGTGGCCCACTATGCCGACGCGCTGAACGTCAGCGGACGCTATCTCGCACAGGTCTGCCGCCGTATTGCGGGGAAGTCGCCGAAGAGCATCATCGACGGTTATGTCGTCAAGGGGGTTATGACCCGTCTCGACACCACTGCTGACAGCGTTCAGCAGATTGCCTCCGACTTCGGCTTTGCGAATCAGGCTCATCTGTCAAAATTCTTTCGGAATCAAACGGGGAAGTCCCCCACAGAATACAGGAACAGAAAATGGAAAACAGACAAGAACTGAACCGCAATCTTGCGCAGATGCTCAAGGGCGGTGTGATTATGGACGTGACGACACCTGAGCAGGCTAAGGTGGCTGAGGAAGCTGGTGCCTGCGCTGTTATGGCCCTCGAGCGCATCCCGGCCGACATACGTGCTGCCGGTGGCGTGGCGCGGATGAGCGACCCGAAGATGATCAAGGGAATACAGCAGGCCGTATCGATACCTGTGATGGCAAAGTGCAGAATAGGGCATATTGCCGAGGCACAGATACTTGAGGCCATAGAAATTGACTATATCGACGAGAGCGAGGTGCTGTCGCCTGCCGACAATGTGTATCATATCGACAAGACAAAATTCAAGGTGCCTTTCGTCTGCGGTGCCAAGAATCTCAGCGAGGCGCTCCGCCGTATTGCCGAGGGTGCGTCGATGATCCGCACGAAGGGAGAACCCGGCACGGGCGATGTCGTTCAGGCCGTTCAGCACATGCGCATCATGCAGAGCGAGATACGCCGTCTGGCTAACCTCGCCGAGGATGAGCTCTATGAGGCCGCCAAGCAGCTGCAGGCCCCCTACAACCTTGTTAAGTACGTCCACGACAACGGCAAACTGCCGGTTGTCAACTTCGCCGCCGGTGGCGTTGCAACCCCTGCCGACGCTGCCCTGATGATGCAGCTCGGTGCCGAGGGCGTCTTCGTAGGGTCCGGAATCTTTAAGAGCGGCAATCCCGCCAAGCGCGCTGCAGCCATCGTCCAGGCCGTCACCAACTATAACGACCCGAAGAAACTTGCCGAACTCAGTGAGGACCTCGGCCCTGCGATGGTCGGCATCAACGAGGAGGAGATTAAGGTTCTGATGGCTGAGAGAGGAAAATAAGTCTATGGAGAAATCAAAACATCCGACAATAGCTGTCCTTGCCCTTCAGGGCGCGTTCGTAGAGCATGAGAAGATGCTCCGCAGTATTGGCATCGACAGCTTTGAGGTGCGCCAACTTGCTGACTGGCAGCGGCCTAAGGACGGACTGATAATCCCCGGCGGTGAGTCGACGGTGCAGCTGAAGCTCCTCCGCGATCTTCGACTTCTCGAACCCATCCGTGAGGCCATAGAGTCGGGACTGCCCGTTTTCGGGACCTGTGCCGGACTGATACTGTTGGCCAAGAGCGTTGAGGGCGAGGACTTCGACCGCTTGTCGACAATGGATATCGACGTGCGCCGCAATGCCTATGGCCGCCAGTTGGGCAGTTTCTCGACCGAGGCCGACTTCCGGGGCATCGGCCGTGTGCCGATGACCTTTATCCGTGCGCCGTATATTAATAAGGTGTACGGCCGTGCCGAGAGTCTCGCCACCGTCGACGGACATATCGTTGCTGCGCGTCAGCATAATCAACTTGTCACTGCCTTTCATCCAGAACTGAACGGCGACACACGCATTCATGAATTCTTTGCAGGCATCGCCACCAACTGGGCCAACGGCCACAGATAGCCGTCAGCGGCTCCCGACGTCCATCGGACAAAGGTAAAAGAAAATCCCTTTCCGCCGTTCTGCATTCAGCAGGCGATGGAAAGGGATTTTCTTTGTTGCCGTTGTCGTGGTTTATTCCGGCATATTACGGCAACCATTCAGCCGTTCGGCATATAAATTTCGTTATCTCACGACAATCTTCCGGCCGTTGAGGATGTAAATTCCGTGCGGGAGAACGCTCGCGTCGGTACCCACATACTGACCCTGAAGGTTGAAGATGCGTCCGTCGGCGGTCTTCTTGCTGCTCGTGATGGCCGTGATGGCATCCGGTGTGCCGCCCTTTTCCACCCGCTCGTAGAGCATCGGCATGAGCCCCTGCTCCGAGTTGTAGCATCCGTAGGACGTGAACTTCGTGGAGTACTGGATGTAATAAACGGCATCGGTGAGAATCTTGAATGTTCCGTCGGCATTGGCAGTCAGCGTCCATGTGGCTGCATTGCTTGCGTCGGTGCTCACGCTGATGGTCTTGAACGAACCCTCGTGCCAGAGATAGCGGCCTGTGGCGTCGGCGATAGTGTAGCCGTTGCCGTCCTGGGTGAACGTGAAGGCATCGGTGAGCGCGGTCGTGCGGATGGTATCGCTGACCTCTTTCACCTTGTCGGCCTTAGGATAACCAAACTTCTGCGAGCTGCCGAGAGGTGCCATGGCGTATAGTGTGTTGCCGTCCTTAGCCACAACGAGATACTGCTTGCCAGAGGTTACAGTCGTTGCGGCAACGAAATAATACTTCTCCGTGTCGCCTCCGGGCTCGTCGGGCGAAACGCTGTTGCTATAGCGGTCGTCGTCACTGGCCGTTGTTATCGACGTGTAGGGGTCGAAAGCCACGTCGACGCTGTCGCCCCATACGTACTCGGCGAGGTTAGGATAGTCGATGAAGAGGTTGCGGTTGCCCTCGATGGCAGCAATGGCATTGTTGCGGTCGAGCTCGAGCGTACTCACCGAGTCGGTCTTGTTCCAGGCTATGTACAGTGTCGATGCCCACGGTTTCAGTCCCGGGTAGTCCTCGTTGTTCATCGTCTGTTGTCCTGTTTCCGAGAATGTCAGGTCGCCGTAGGCTACGGCCATATACATATACGTCCGCGCAAAGTCACCTTTGAATCTGTCGCCTGGCTCCCAGGCTTTGCCTCCGGTGTGCACTCCGGTACCCACCTTGTCGTAGCCTTCGTCCTCCGATGTTACGTTCTTGACCTCGTCCATAGGGTAGTTCGATTTCGACGAGTTGGCGTCCTTGTCCGACGGATAGAGGTGGTACAAATCCTTATAGGCATTGTTCTTTGCTCCGCCCCACCAACTCTTGGGGAAAGAGTGCTCGATGTTCATGCCCGAGATGGCCTTATAGGGATTTGAGGGATCGAAGTAGAACTTCTTCGAACTGTAGCGGTTGTAGCACTCGTTGGTCTCGGTGTTGCGGTCGGTCTTGTAGAATCCGCTCCACGTATGTCCCTGTCCTGAGCCATATTCGAGCACTTGCTGCGGTTTGAGCAGGGGCATGAGGGCCGCCTTCAGGCTGGCGCCTTTGAGTCCTTTCAGCGAAGCGGCATACGTGGTGAGGGCCTGACGGTTGATGGCATGTGCGCTGAGGCTGATGCCGATGGACAGCACGAGGAACGCTGCCCTTGAGAGTAATCTTTTGTTCATTGAGTTGTAGGTTATGTTTATGGTTGCAAAGTTACGTCGTTTTGACTTGATTGGCAAACTTTTCGGCATTAATCTGATGCCCGTAATGTGACAATAAGGTTAAAAAACCTTGTATCTCAGCTTGTTCGGTGCGCCGAATCTTATTCCGGTGATGTTCTGCCGGACATGTAAATACGTTCGACGGATAAAATTTCCCCCTGACTTCGTCAATGCTTAACGCCAAATTTATAATGCCTGGCTGATACGATTGATACTTATAAATAGGTGCTAAGGTTAGGATGCACATTCTGTTCTGACAAAAACAAATAGAACCCTTGTGCTTGCACAGGATCTCTTTTTCCTGTTGTTCCAGACTCTTCCGTTGTATAAGAAGACAGGTGCTTTATGCTGAAATATCTTGACACCATTCCGATACATACCGTTTTGCAACGCAAAACGGCCCGTTTCGTCGTGCGAAACGGGCCGTTTGACAATGCAAAAAGGGCCGTTTTGCAATCCAAAACGGCCCCTTTGCGTAAGTTGTTGTGTATCAGAGAGTAAGAAGTCTACTCCTCTTTGAATATTTGTTTGAATTATATTTACATTCTGTTTGTGCTCTTTTGCACTTTCTATCCGCCCGGAATCTTTTGTTTTCCGGTCTGCGTCGGATTATCAGCGCATGCCAACGCCACAGCTGTCGGCTTACTTCTGCGCTGAGGCATCGGCTGTAGAGCCGAACTCTATTATCAGTGTCTGACGCGGCGAGAGCTGGATGTTCTTTGTCAGGTCGACGGTAGCGCCGGTGATAACGTCGCGTGCCGTGGTGGCCGAACCGATTATCTCCTTGTAGCGTTCCACCTCAAGGGTGTTGTCGCTACGTTTGCCGTTGAGGATGGTCATGACGGCCTTGCCGTTATACTGTCGTGCGATGACGTACACACCCTTCCAAGGTATGAACTGAGTCTGCTTGCCTTTGGCTATGACGTCGTTGCCCTGGCGCCAGTGGAGGAGCTGAAGGGTCCAGTTGAACATGGCGTTCTCGGCCTTGGTGCGTCCCTGCTCGGTGAAGCAGTTGTGCTTGTCGCCGGCGAAACCGCCCGGGAAGTCTTTTCGTACGTTGCCGTCGGTGACCTCCTTCGTGCCGTTCATCAGTACCTCAGTGCCGTAGTAGAGCTGCGGTATGCGGTTGATGGTGAGCAGGAGAGCGAGGGCCTGGCGCAGTGCTGTTGAATCCTTGCCGTTGCCGAGGAACCGGTCGGTGTCGTGATTCTCGATGAATGCCAGCACATGTGAGGGGTCGGCATATAGATAGTCGTAGCAGAGCGAGTTGTAGATGCGGTTGAAGCCTTTCCACCAGTCGTCGGTCTCCTCGTGCTTGGCCTGGTTGAGCTTATCGTAGAAACTGAAGTCCATGACCGTCTTCAGATAGCTGTTCATCGTCGAGAGCTTCGAGTCCTTCTGCCATGCGGCTGTATAGGCGGGCTCGGTGACCCATGTCTCGCCTACGGTGTTGAAGTTGGGATATTCGTTGTCGAGGACTTTCATCCATCCTGCCATTGCCTTCCTGTCGGCATAGGGGTAGGTGTCCATGCGTATTCCGTCGATGCCGGCAGTCTCTATCCACCACTCCGAGTTCTGGATGAGGTAGCGCATGAGGTGCGGGTTGCGCTGGTTGAGATCGGGCATCGACGGCACGAACCATCCGTCGACGGTCTCCTTCAGATCCTGCTTTGAGGCGTAGGGGTCGAGGACTGGTGTCAGCTTGTAACTGGTCTGCAGGTATTTGCTCTTATTGTTGCCGGTGCCCTTGCCGGTCATCGGGTCGAGGCCGTTGCCTTGTTTCTCCGAGAGCCAGTCGGGAGAGTTGAACCAGTCCTTTGACGGCATGTCGCTCACCCATGGATGTTCGAAGCCGCAGTGGTTGAAGATCATATCCATGACCACCTTCAGTCCGTGGGCGTGGGCCTCGCGGATGAGCTCGGCATACTCCTTGTTGGTGCCGAAACGCGGGTCTACGCGGTAGTAGTCGGTGGTGGCATAGCCGTGGTATGTGCTGAAACCGTTCTGGTCGGGTGAGTCGTTCTCAAGAATAGGCGTGAACCACAGTGCCGTCACCCCGAGCTGGTTGAAGTAGTCGAGGTGCTGGCGTATGCCTTCGAGGTCGCCACCATGGCGCAGGCTTGGCTGCGTGCGGTCGCAGACCTGTGTTCGCATGCCCTTGACGACATCATTCTTGGGGTTGCCGTTGGCGAAGCGGTCGGGCATGAGCAGGTAGAGGACGTCGGCATTGGAGAAGCCCTTATGGTCGGCACCGGCCATGGCACGCTGCTTGAGCTCGTAGCCTACGGTTTTCTTCTTGCCGTTGTTGGTGAAGGTCAGTTTCATCGTCCCCGGCTGCGCCCCCTTGAGGTTGAGGTAGACGAGCAGGTAGTTTGGTGAGTCGAGCCTCACCAGTGAGTCGATGCTCACGCCGGGGTAGTCGGTGCTGACGCTTGCCGACCGTATGTCCTTGCCGTAGACCATCAGCTGGAGCGACGGGTCCTTCATTCCCACGTACCAGTCGGTAGGGTCGATGCGGCTGACGTTAACTTGTGCACTCATTGTCATTGATATAAGCAATAATGCTAACAATAATATTTTCTTCATGTTTTATTGGGTTTAAGAATTTCGGCTGGTTGCTTTTTTCCTGCCGTTGTGCGCGGTCAGTCGTGCAGAATCTTTACCGACTGGCCGTACATGCGTAGGGTGTGGCCCACGAACTCGTCGGAGCGGTAGGTGTCGATGGCATCGAGGTCACCGCAGATGTACCATTTCCCGTCGGGGATATCGACGAGCTGGTCGTCATCGCCGGCGTTTATGCACACGATGATGTTGTTCCACTCATCGCCACCGGCATGGTTTTTGAGCATGAACGTCACCATTCCGTTCTTCGTCGGGAGGAATTCCAGATGCTTGCGGATTTCCTCAGCCGAGCCCATACGGAAAGCCGGGTGCTCGCGGCGGAATCGGGTGAGGTCGCAATAGTAGGAGTAGAGCTTCGGGTAGCGTTTGAGGTTGTCCCAGTCGATACGGTTTATGGAGTCGGGCGAGTTATAGGAGTTGTGCACACCCTGTTTGGTGCGGAACATCTCCTCGCCGCAGAGCATGAACGGAACACCCTGCGAGAGGAATACTACCGTCTGGGCAATCTTGTCGAGACGGATGGCCTCGTCGGTGCTGATGCCTGGCAGCTCGGCGCGCAGACGGTCGGCGAGGCACATGTCGTCGTGGCAGCTGACGTAGCTGATCATCTGCGTGGGCTCCAAGGCCCATGGCTCCTTGGAGTAGTTCACCTTAGAGTAGTCGACCTGCGGGTGGGCCACCATTCCGGCAATGCCGGCCTTGATGCTCTCCTCGTATCCTGGCAGTCCTGCTAAGAACGCACCCTTATGGTCGTCGGAGAACGGCCCGCGGAGGGCATCGCGCATATCGTCGCAGAAAGCGGCAATGCCCGGCATCTGCTTCATATTGGCCTTGACAGCTAAGCTGTCGGTGGGCAGAGCGCACTGACCGGCACTCCAGCCCTCGCCATAGACGAAGATGTTCGGATTGATGGCCGCGAGCTCCTTGCGGATGAGGTTCATCGTCTCGATGTCGTGGCAGCCCATGAGGTCGAAACGGAAACCGTCGATATGGTACTCCTTGGCCCAGTAGGCTACGCTCTCGAGCATAAACTCGCGCATGAGGGGCTTCTCCGATGCTGTCTCGTTGCCGCAGCCGGAGCCGTTGCTGGGCTTGCCGTCGGCGGTGTAGCGGTAGTAGGCACCGGGGAACGTAAGGTTGAAGTTGCTGTGGTCGAGGTCGAAGGTGTGGTTGTAGACCACGTCGAGGATGACGCGGATGCCGTTCTCGTGGAGCTTCTCTACCATCGTCTTGAACTCGAAGATGCGCCTTGTGGGATTGGAGGCGTCGTAGCTGTAGCTGCCCTCGGGTACATTGTAGTTCAGCGGGTCGTAGCCCCAGTTGTACTGCGGCTGCTCCGGATGGTTCTCGTCGACCGACGCAAAATCGAACGACGGCAGCACGTGTACGGCGTTGATACCCAACTCCTTCAGATGATCGATAGCTTTCTTCTCCGTAAGGCACAGAAACTTACCTTTGTTGACAAGTCCTGAACTCGGGTCGACGGAGAAGTCGCGGTAGTGGAGCTCGTAGATGACGAGGTCGGTCATCTTTTTAGTAGTCAGCTGGGTATCGTTGTCCCATCCTGCGGGGTTGGTATCCTTGAGGTCGACGATGGCTCCGCGCTTTCCGCAGCGCCCCACGGCCTTGGCGAAGACTCCCGGTGTCTCGCCCTTACCGATGTTGAACGTGTAGAATTTGCCTTTGAGGTCGCCCTTAACGGTGCATGTCCATACGTTCTTTCCTGCCGGCTGCATCTTTATGTGCTTCAGGCGCGTGTCGCCCTGTCCCGATTTGTAAAGGGTGAGCTTAGGTTGCTTGGGCGCGTTGAGCTTGAAAACGGTCTGCCGTGGACTGTACTCAACCTCGTTGAATGTAGTCTGCGAACGTGCCGGAAGGGCGTTCAGGAGGAGTATGGATGCTATTGCTGGCAATAGTGGGAATATTTTCATGTCTTACGGATTGATGTTATTTAGCTATTAAACTGACGGCAAAGCCGCCGCCGGGTGCCTCTGTCATCTTCAGGACGTCGCCGCGGCGCACCTTCTTGTGGGTGATGGTGTAGGCTGACGGATTGTTCTTGTAGTCGGCATTCTTGGCATCGGCGTAGATGGTGCAGTCGTAAGTGCGGCCGGCATCGAGGAAGTCGAGTTTCACGTTGACCTTGTGTCCGTGCTCATCGCACTTTCCGCCGACGAACCAGTTGTCGGAACCTTTGGCCTTGCGGGCTACGGTGATGTAGCGGGCGGGTTCGGCGTCGATATACTTTGAGTCCTGCCAGTCGACGGCGACGTCCTTGATGAACTGGAATGCATCGTTGTACTTGGCGTAGTTCTCAGGCAGGTCGGCAGCCATCTGCACCGGTCCCCACATGACGAGGTAGAGGGCGAGCTGTCCGACGAGCGTGGTGTGGACGTAGGATGTGTTGTCGCTCCACTTCTTCAGCTGGGTCTCGAGCACTCCCGGGGTGTAGTCCATAGGACCGCCCTGAAGACGTGTGAACGGCAGGATGACCGTATGGTTGGGGTAGCTGCCGCCGAAAGCCTCATACTCACCGCCACGTGCGCTCTCGTTAGCCACGTAGTTAGGCCATGTGCGGCCGATGCCGGTGGGACGGGTGGCCTCGTGGGCATCGACCATGACGTGGTGCTTGGCAGCCTGCTCGACGACGTACTGATAGTGGTTGTTCATAGCCTGCGAGTAGTGGTGGTCGCCACGGGGGATGATGTCGCCGACATAACCGGTCTTCACGGCGTCGTAGCCATACTTGTTCATGAGATTGAGGGCATCCTCGAGGTGGCGCTCGTAGTTGCGGGTCGACGATGATGTCTCGTTGTGCATCAGCAGTTTAACGCCCTTGGAATGAGCATAGTCGTTGAGGGCCTTGATGTCGAAGTCGGGGTAGGGGGTGACGAAGTCGAAAACGTCCTCCTTCCAGTGGTTGGCCCAGTCCTCCCAACCGACGTTCCAACCCTCGACGAGCACCTCGTCGAGGCCGTTCTTGGCCGCGAAGTCGATGTATTTTCTCACCTCCGCGTTGTTGGCTCCATGGCGGCCGTTAGGCTTCACCTTGTTCCAGTCGATCTGTCCGAGTTTGATGGAGGGGAATTCGTCGGTGTAGTTCCATGAGTTTTTTCCGACAATCATCTCCCACCAGACACCGCAGAACTTCGTCGGGTGAATCCAGCTCGTATCCTTTATCTTACAGGGCTCGTTGAGGTTGTATATCAAGCTGTTAGCTTCGCCGAGCATGTCGCGGGCATCATCGCTGACAGCCACTGTGCGCCAAGGTGTCTGGCACGGTGTCTGCATGTAGCCTTTCATCCCCGTGGCATCGGGGGTCAGCCACGACTCGAATGTCATGGTCTTGTCGTCGAGGTTCAGGTGCATCGTGGCGTAGTCGAGGCAGGCGGCCTCATGGATGTTGATGTAGAGTCCGTCGGCAGTCTTCATCTGCAACGATGTCTGTACTCCGGTCGGTGAGAATACGGCAACGGAGGAATTGCTCCAGTTTACGGCGTCGTGGAAGCGAGACCTTATCTCCGACAGTTTCGATTCCTGGGTTTCCTGCTCCTGAGTGTCGTAGTCGCCGGGAAGCCACCATGCGGTGTGATCGCCGGTCATGGCGAACTGTGTATGCTCGTCTTTTATTACAAAATAGACGAGGCTGTCCTGCTGTGGGAACTCATAGCGCAGGCCTATTCCGATGTTGTAGACGCGGAAACGAATTGTCATCCGGCGACTTGTCGATGGCTGGGTGAGGTTGACGGCGAGCTCGTTGTAGTTGTTGCGAATCTTGCCGTACTGCCCCCAGACGGGTGTCCATGTCTCGTCGAAAGTCGATGTCTTGGTGCTCGTAACCGTGAATCCGTCCATGAGTGATGTCTCGTGGAGCCCTTTGCTGGCGTGTTTGTCCTTGGCCAACTCCAGTCCGAGATGGCTCGGTTTTACCACCTCGCGGTTCTTGTATTTCATTTCGTACGTCGGTACACCATTGCCGGTCAGCGAGAATGTCAGCGAAACGTTGCCGTTAGGCGATGTCACCGTTTGTGCGGCTGCTGTCAGCGGCAGCAGCAGTGCGGCTATGAATAGTTTGATATTGTTCATAATTTTCTATATGGTTGTTAGACACTAATGTGCCCGCTGCCACAAAAGCGGCAGCGGGCTGTGGAATTATTTACGTCCCGATTCGGTGACAAGTTCTGAAATGTTGGCAACGAAGTCGGTGTTGGCGATAAGATCCTCGATGTTTATATGCATGCGGTAACGCCAGTAGTGCTTTGGATTGGCGGGGATGTTTATTCGCTCGGCGTTCTCGTCGGGCAACCGCAGTTTCTCGTCGATGCTCAGCCAGTCCTGAATGCTTATGACACACACCATTGACGGCGACGTGAGATGACGGCTGACAATGTCGCGGGCGAGCCATCCCGGCAGTGGATGCGGTGCCGGACCCCTGCGGTAGAGCATGCTGTTGTAGTAGTCCTGGGTGCGGTTCCAGTCCTCGTCCCACCACTGGCGCAGTGTCGGGGTGTCGTGGGTGGATATCGTACATACCGAACGGTAGGGGTTGCGCGACAAGTGGCCGAAGCGGACTTGCGGGTCCTTTGGCATGCTTTGGATTTCGAGACTGAGGATTTTCAGCTCGTTCATCACCCAGGATACGCAGTCGGGCACCATGCCGAGGTCCTCGGCACAGACCAGCATCCGTGTGGCGTTGACCAATTTTGGCAGCTTCTTCATTGCCTCGCGATACCAGAACTGGTTGTTGCGGCGATAGTAGTAGTCGTTATACAGGCGGTTGAAGATGGCTTTGTCGCTGTCGTAGAGACTCTCGAAGATGAAGTCGAACTGCACGCTGATGCGTGGATGGAACTTGTTGGCATCCTTGTGGTCGCGGACGAAGAGCACATCGCTGATGAGTGCGTAGAGACCGTCACGCAGGTTGTCGTTTTCGGTAATCTTGGCCTTGATGTTCTGAGCCTCAGTTTCGTCGGCGGTGTCGAGCTTCTTCCTCAGTTCCGCATTGGCCTTGGCAAAGTAAGCCTCCACCTTGCGCTGGGTGTCGAAATCGGCGCGCATGCGGTAGTGCTGCTCGTCCTTGTGCTCGATGAAGTTGTTGCGTACGTATTGTGCACGGTCGCCGAACATCCGGTCGAGCACCCAGTCGGTGATGAACGGTGTAGTGAATAGCTCCTCCTGCCAATGCAGGCCGTAGCCCTCAACTTCCTCGCGCGTCATGCCGAGCGATGGCTGGAATTGTCCGAGCAGACCGTGGACGGAATTGATTGGAATCTCCCAGATACGGAAGAATCCGAGGACATGGTCGATGCGGTAAGCGTCGAAGAATTTGGCCATATTCTTGAACCGGCGTACCCACCACAGGCATCCGTCCTTGATCATCTCGTCCCAGTTGTAGGTCGGGAATCCCCAGTTCTGGCCGTTCGTGCTGAAAGCATCTGGCGGTGCTCCGGCTTGTCCGTTGAGGTTGAAGTAACGGGGCTCCGACCATACATCGCAACCGTAGCGGTTCACGCCGATAGGAATGTCGCCCTTGAGGATAACTCCGTGAGCCCGTGCATACTTGTGGACGTCCTCCATCTGGGTGTTGAGGACGTACTGAACGAAGTAGTAGAAACTTACGGTCTTATATGCTTTCGTCCTTGCTGAAGTCAGCTCGGCGCGGTCGGACTCGCTCCATTGGTTGTGGTCGGGCCATTTTGAGAAGTCGGCAGTGCCGTTGACGTCGCGCAGGTAGCAATATTCGGCATAGGGGACGAGCCACTGCTCTGTTTCCTTGAAGAACTTCTTGAATTTCTCCGAGGCGAGGACCTTCTTGCCTTCCTGCTCAAAGATGATGTGGAGATATTCGGTCTTGGCGTTGTTTACGCGTTCGTAGTCGATCTGCGGCAGTGCATTGAGTTCCTGACGGAGCTCCTCAAACTTCTTCCTTTTTGCTGCGTCGGCAATCGGCGGAAGCTGAGTGAGGTCGACATACTGTGGATGTAACGCGAAGATGGAAATACAGCTGTAGGGATAACTGTCTGTCCACGTGTGAGTTGTCGTTGTATCGTTGATGGGAAGAATCTGAAGTACGCGCTGATGAGTCTTGGCTATGAAGTCAATCATCTTCTTCACATCACCGAAATCGCCCACGCCAAAACTTGTCTTGCTCCTCAATGAGAATACCGGGACGAGGGTTCCGGCGAGTTTCATAGGATAGATGTCGAAACCGGCCTCGGGGAGGCTGTAGACAACGACGTCGCCATTATGGATATCTATGAGGTCGACGACGCGGTTGTTGGTGGCCTCCCAGATGGGCGCATAGTCATTGTGTTCGTCGCGGATGAAGAACTTGAACTCTAACTGCTTGGTATTGAGGGTGTCAGCATCCAAGTCGACAATCCATTCGTTGTCGTTGTGCTGAACGAGCTCTATGCAATGATCGGGATCCCAGTTGCCTAATGCGTCGCCCTTGCCGACAACAGCGAGGCTCTGGCCTTTCTTCAGCTGTGGGGCACGGACCTTCAGACGTATTGTGCGGTTGAAGGTTTCTTCCTTTACAGGTACGACGTTCGATGGCGATACGCAGTCCTTGAATGCCGATGTGTAGAGGTAGGAATCGTCGGGAATGTCTATCCAGTTGTCGAAACATATATAGTTCTCGGCGTTCCTCTCGCTGATTTCCAGTCTGTGGGAGATCATTCTCCATTCTGTACGCTCGCAGACATCTCCGCGGTTTACGGAATAGAAGTAGTCGAAGCGGCCACCGGGGGTGACACCTTTGCGCATGGTGTACTGCCATGTCTTTCCGTCGTATGACGACATGTGATATTGGGAGATGCGTTCTTCTCCATCGTCGACCCCGTCGATGACGTTCAGGATCAGCTCCTGTCCGAAGACGGTGTTGTAGTTGATATTGAAATGAAGACTCATATGCGGTTTAATGATTTTGATTTCAACTCCAAAGTTAGTTAATTTTATCTATAGTGAAATGGCAACCGTTCACACTTCTTGCATCGGAATTGTGCAAACGGTTGCCTTATTGCTATTTCGTCTTGATGACGCTGACGCTGAATATGCCTAAAACAAGGCTTCCGGCTGCTACGAACATCATGCTGCTCTGTATGCCGCCAACCAGTCCGAGGATGAGTCCGCCGCAGAGTCCTGCAACGATTTGTGGGAAGCAGATTGCACAGTTGAACAGTCCGAGATAGGTGCCCATGTGTGGTCGGCCCTCAAGAGCGTTCGTGACAATGGTGAACGGCAGTGCCAGCATTGCTGCCCATGTGCAGCCGATGAGAGCGTAAGGCACGAACAGCAAGGCCTGAGAGTGGACGAAAGGAATGATGGCGAAGCCTACTGCGCCGATGGCGATGCTAATGCCATAGGCTACTTTCAGCCCGGCCTTATTCTCAATGAACGGCAGGACGGCGGCCCAGGCTACGCTGGCTACGGCCTGTCCGGCGAGAACGATACCCAACCAGTTGCCGGCTGTCTGGTAGTCGGCCGACTTCGGATCGAGGGTTCCCCATACTGTGTCGGCAATTGTGCCGTTGGAATATATCCACATGAACTGGAAAGCAGCCCAACAGAAGAACTGTACGACGAATACACGCCAGTAGTTGCCCGGTGCATCCTTCAGAAGCTCTACTATTCCGACGCTCTTTTCTTCCTCTTTCTCGTTGCCGCCGTGGTACATAGCGTACTCGTGTGGAGGCATCTCCTTTACGTTTACGCAAGTGTATATGACACAGACTATTAGAATTGCGGCACCAACATAGAATGCCATTTTCAGCGACATCGGTACGTCGTGGGTGGCATCATCGCTGAATCCGATGTAGGACATCAGGAAAGGAAGTGCAAAACCGACCACCTGACCGAGGTTGCAGAGGAAGCTCTGGATGGCATAGGCTGTGCCTTTCTGCTTCTCGTTGACAATATCGCCAACCATCATCTTGAACGGTTGCATGGCCATATTGAGTGATGTGTCGAGGAACATCAGGATGACGGCACCAATGATGAGGGCCATACTTCCGGTGCCGAGACTTCCGGCGTTAGGCAGCAGACACATAACGAGGATGGCGATGATGGCACCGGCTATCAAATAAGGTATGCGGCGCCCCAGACGGCACCATGTCTTGTCGCTCAGCACACCGACAATGGGCTGGACAATCATTCCCATCAGTGGTGGCAAGATCCAGAAGAACGACAGACTCTTAGGATCGGCGCCTATCGTTGAGAAAATTCGTGAAATGTTTCCGCTCTGAAGAGCGTAGGCAATCTGTACGCCGAAGAATCCAAAGCTCAGGTTGAACAGGCTCCAGAAACTTAGGTCGGGTTTCTTTTTTAGTTCATTGTTCATAATTTTTATTCAAATTAGCAGACTGTCATAGCATAATGCCTATAGACGAGTTCTTGTATTTATATTTTTGTTTTGTTGGTTCTAATGTTGCTTTTCGACCTTTTGTATTGTTTTTTTTTGCACGATTTGCACTTTTTGCGCAATATTGTGCTTGACGATGCTTTTCAGTCTTATCTTTGGTCGTGACTGACCGTTCCAATATCCACATATATATTAATGTAGCTGACGCGAAAATACATTTACGAGTGCTATATATATAATGTGTAGTTCCATTGCCTGATGGTCTTCCGCCTTTTAAGTCATCTGCTCATTATGAAGATCTGTATCGCGGCGATTGGCTTGCCGCCTTTGACCTGCTGCCGCTCAGCGTGTGGCGTTTTAGACCTGTTGCTGCTCATCGCGTTGTGCCACGTATTATCAGTCGTGTTCTGACGACCCGTTTCTCCACCTTGTCCATCGGCAGACTTCCTTCCACCTGTCCGATGAGGATGTTTGCAGCCTCCTCGCCAACCATCACTCCCCGTTGCTCCACCGTAGTGAGCATTGGATTGCAGGCCTTGGCGCGGTTGCCGTTGGTGAATCCGCAGATGGAGATATCGTCGGGAACGTCGAACCCCATTTTCTTTGCCGAGTATAGAATGCCGATGGCTGTATCATCGTTGATGGCGAAGAAAGCATCGGGGTGGTCGGGCTGAGCCAGAATTTCCGGTGTGACCACTTCGGCATCAGCTCTGTTGTCACATTTCCTCAGCCAGTCGGGATTCGGTTTCAGCCCGTGCTTCCTCAGCGCGTCCTCGTAGCCGTTGAATCTGTTCTTGTCAATCTCCATCGACTGCACCATACCGTAGTAGGCAATCTTACGGCAGCCGGTGTCGATAAGATGAGTAACGGCTGTGTAAGCGCCCATATAATCGTCGACGACGACGCGGCTGGCGTTCACACCCGTGCAAATCCTATCGTAGAAAACAAGAGGTATGCCCATGTCAATGAGTTTCTGAAAGTGGTCATACTTTGTAGTGTTCTTTGCCATCGACACTATTATTCCACAGCATTTGTTGGCGTAGAACGATTTGCATATCTCCACTTCACGCTCATATTTGTCATCACTCTGGGCCACCATTATGCGGTAACCACGTCGGCTGGCCTCCTCCTCCACACCTTTGAGGATACTTGCGAAGTAGTAATGTATGAACTGCGGGACTATCACGCCGATGACCTTGTTTGGTTGCACACGGCTCTTGCGCAGAGTCTCCGCAATTACGTTAGGCAGGAAGTTATGATCGCGCGCGTACTCTTGTATCTCTTTCCTTTTGGCTTCGGAGATGCGCGGGCTGTCTTTCAGCGCACGACTCACCGTTGCCACCGAGACACCGAGGTCGCGTGCAATATCCTTCATCGTTATGGGCGAGTTCTGTTTCATTTTCATTTAGGTTTGCATTGCAAAATTAAATAAGAATCTCTTAAATTGTTCTGCTATGTGGTCTTTTTATTTAATAACGCTGTGCAATCGATTACATTGTTCTATATCAAGATTTATTGAAAAAAAACGCTAACGAGCCCAAAACAATCATAACTTTGCAGCGTAAACGACTTCGAAACATTTTATAACTTAGTAACTAACTTAAATATTAAAGAATGATGAAGCAGGCAAAACTTAAATTCCCTGTCAGGTTGTTCGCTCTGTTGTGCGGACTTCTTCTGTCTGTCGGAGCCTTTGCACAGAACATTTCTGTCACTGGTCACGTCAAGGATGCTAACGGCGAGCCTATCATTGGTGCTACAGTACGTATCGACGGTACTACTGGCGGTGCCATCACGGACCTCGACGGTAACTTCACCCTTGAAGCAGCCAAAGGCTCAACTCTGAGTGTGTCTTATGTAGGATACCTCACCTCAAAAGTGGCTGTGTCGCCAAATGTAGTGGTGACACTGCAGGAGGACACCAAAGCCCTCAATGAAGTTGTCGTCATCGGTTACGGTACGGCAAAGAAAGAGGACCTCACCGGTTCTGTGGCAGCCATCAACCCTGATGAAATGTCGAAGGGTATCACCAACAACGCCAGCGATATGCTCGTCGGTAAGGTTGCCGGTGTGGATGTCCAGACCGCAGGCGGTACTCCAGGTGCTGGTGCACAGATTCGTATCCGTGGTGGTGCTTCGCTGAACGCCTCCAATGACCCTCTGTACGTTATCGACGGTCTTGTAATCGATAACAACACTGCTACCGGTATGTCGAACATACTGGCTATGATCAATCCTAATGATATTGAGACATTTACAGTCCTGAAGGACGCTTCTGCCGCAGCCATCTACGGTTCGCGTGCATCTAATGGTGTCATTATCATCACTACTAAGAAAGGACGTGCCGGCTCAAAGCCTAAGTTCTCTTACAACGGCGATGTCACTCTGTCGACAATCGCAAAGAAATATGATGTCCTCAGCGGTGATCAGTACCGCAAACTCGTAGGTCAGATCCTTCCCGACCAGGTCGACAATCTCGGCACAGCCAACAACAAGTGGCAGGACCACATCTTCAAGGATGTCATCTCTCACCATCACAGCCTGAGTATGTCGGGTGGTCTTAAGAATATGCCTTACCGCGTCAGCGTCGGCTACGACTATGACAAGGGTATCGTTAAGACCAGCTATATGAGCCGTTTCAATTCCAGCGTGAACCTCGCACCTTCATTCCTCAAGGATCACCTGAAATTCAATATCACTGCCAAATACATGCTTGAGAAGGACCGTTATGCTGATGCAGGTGGTGCCATTGGTGCTGCTTTGGCTATGGATCCTACCCGCAACGTATACTCAAACGACCCTGCATACCGCTTCTTCGACGGTTACTATCAGACCATCAACACAGCGTCGTTCACTGATCCTACTTGGACTTACACCTCTAACTCTAATGCTCCTCAGAACCCTGTTGCCCTGCTGAACCTCAAGCAGACATTCGCCAATGCCAACGACCTCTCGGGTAATATCGAGGCCGACTATAAGGTTCATGGTTTCGAGGACCTGCACATCCATGCAAGTCTCGGTTCGCAGTATACCGACTCTCACCAGAGCGATGACATCAGCCCGTATTCTTTCTCTAACAACTACTACGGCTATCATGGCATCACACGCTATTATAAGTACAATATCGTAGGTAGCGCATATCTGCAGTATGTTCACACCTTCGGCATCCATGGCATTGACATCATGGCAGGTGCCGAGGACAGCCACTACCACCGTTCCGGTTACAACGAGGGCGGTGCCATCCAGCATGCCAGCGACGCGAGTGCTCCGTCACCAGCTCTCCGCTCAGAGCAGGAGTGGGCTACTCACAACAGCCTGGTTTCTTACTTCGGTCGTTTGAACTACAACCTTCTTGAGCGTTACCTTCTCACTGTTACTTTCCGTGCCGACGGTTCAAGCCGTTTCTCTGAAGGCAACAAGTGGGGTTACTTCCCTGCAGCCGCTTTCGCTTGGCGTATCAACAAGGAGCCGTTCCTGAAGAATGTAAATTGGATTAACGATTTCAAACTCCGTTTAGGCTGGGGTATGACCGGTCAGCAGAACGGTATCGACGACTTCTACTATGCTCCGCTGTACGTACGCAGTGACTCTCACGCAATGTATCCTTTCGGCGACACATATTATTATACAACCCGTCCGAACCGCTACAACGGCGATCTGACTTGGGAGAAGACAACTACCTACAACGCTGGTGTTGACTTCGCAGTCCTCAACAACCGTGTATCGACAAGCATCGACTACTACTATCGTAAGACTCACGACCTTCTTGCTACCGTCGACATCCCAGCAGGTATCAACTTCGGTGACCAGCTGATGAAGAATATCGGCAGCATGGCCAACTATGGTCTTGAGCTCTCTCTCGACGCACGTCCTATCGTTACTAAGGACTTCACATGGCAGGTTACATATAATGTAGGTTGGAACCACAACCGTATCACTGCCCTCGACGCTACAGCTACCGACTGGGTATGGGTAGGCAACAAAATCAGCCGTGGTAACAACACCCGTATCCAGAAGAATAAGGTGGGCGAGGCTGCCAACAGCTTCTTCGTTTACCAGCAGGCTTACGACAAGAACGGCAAACCTATCGAGGGTGTTGTCGTCGACCGTAACGCCGATGGTAAGATTGATGATGCCGACCGCTACTATTACAAGGATCCGGCTCCTGACGTGACAATGGGTCTGACAACCAAGTTCATCTACAAGAACTGGGACCTCAGCGCATCGTTCCACGCATCACTCGGCAACTATGTCTACTACGACTATCTGTCGCGCAATGCCATCATCTCGGCTTCAGGACTCTTCTCCAACAGTGCTTTCCACAACAACACTCCTGACAACGTAGCCCTCGGCTGGACCGGTACCACTGTCGTCAACAACTACCTCAGCGACTACTTCGTCCGTAACGCATCGTTCGTCAAGTGCTCTAACATCACTCTTGGTTATTCATTCCCGTCACTCGTTACCACACGCACCGGTATCAAGACCCTCGACGGCCGTGTATTCTTCACATGGCAGAACCCGTTCATGATTACCAAGTATGACGGTATCGACCCGGAGGTTGCCAACGGTATCGACTCCAACCCGTACCCGCGTCCAATGAGTTTCCAACTTGGTGTAAATCTTAACTTCTAATAGAAAGGAAATCAACAATGAAAAATATATTTATCAAGACAGCAGTCGTTGGCCTTCTCGCCCTTGGCATGTCGTCGTGCTCCGATGACCTGAACATCTCGTCGATCGACCCGCACAGTTCACCGTCGTACGACCTGAACGAGCTGCTTGCAAAACAATATGCTACCCTTGGCCTTACCGGTCAGCAGGGTGGTGCAGGAAAACCTGACTTGAGTATGGATGAGGGTGAGAGCGCCTTCTACCGTACCGTGTTCAACCTTCAGGATATGCCTTCTGACGAGTGTCTGTGGGCTTGGCAGGGAGATACCGACGTGCCTGCTATCACCAACCTTTCGTGGACATCGAGCTCCACACGTGCCAACTGGTGCTATAGCCGTCTGGCTTACGACGTGACCCTGTACAACCAGTTCATCACCAAGGAGGCTGAGAACGCTGGTCCACAGGTTACGGCCGAGGTGCGTTTCCTGCGCGCTCTCCACTACTATTACTTCCTCGACCTCTTCCACAAGGCTCCGTTCAAGGATAAGTTCGATACTTCTCTGCCGGTAGAGAAGAGTGGCAAGGATCTTTACGACTGGATTGACCAGGAGTTGACCGAGATTGAGCCGCAGCTCGCTGAGATCGGTTCCTACGACGACTCTAAGAACTTCGGCCGTGCCGACCAGGGCGCTGCCTATGCCCTTCACGCTCAGTTGGCTCTCAACTCTGCCGTCTACACCGATGGTAAGGTTAAGGACTATCAGAAAGCAAAGGACTACTGCGATAAGATTATCAACAGCGGCAAGTACGCTCTCTCCACCCAGGCAAAGAACGGCTGGACCGGTTACGAGCAGCTCTTCATGGGCGACAATGACCAGAACCAGCAGGCTATGAAGGAGATTATCTTCCCGATCCGCCAGGACGGTAACAGCACTGAGGAGTATGGTGGCTCTACCTTCCTCGTCAGCTCTACTTGCGGTGCCGGTATGCCATACCGCAACATCAATAACTACTGGACCTGCTACTTTGCCCGCGAGGATCTCGTCAAGAAGTTCTTCCCGACAGCTGCCAACATTCCTCACGCTACTGAAAAGCAGGTGAAGGACTACACTGGCACAACCGAGTCGCAAGTTATCGCTTACGACGATTCTCTTGGTGTTTCGACCAAGGATGTCCAGAAGAAGGCCGGCGACGACCGCGCTCTCTTCTACATGGGTGTCGGCGGTGGCTACCGTACCCTCAACCCAGGCAAGACTATCTCTGGCTTCCTCAATGGTGCATCGATCGTGAAGTGGACCAACTACCGTACTGACGGTGGTGCCCGCCATAACGATACCTACTCTGACACAGATATTCCATTGTTCCGTCTCGGTGTCATCTATCTGACACGTGCAGAGGCTGAGTGGCGTCTCGGCGACGATGACAATGCCATCAAGGATATCAACGTTCTGCGTGCCCGCGCTCATGCCAACACTATCGCTTCGGTCGACAAGCAGACACTTATCGACGAGTGGTGCCGTGAGACATTCTTCGAGGGACGCCGCCGTTCCGACCTCGTCCGCTTCGGTGAGTTCACCGGAAGCTCGTATCTCTGGGACTTTAAGGGTGGTGTAGCCGGCGGTACAGGTGTCGACTCTCACTACAATGTCTATCCTATCCCGGCTATCGACATTGCCGGTAACCCGAATATGACACAGAACCCTGGATATTAATCAACCTAAAAACGAATTAACAATGAAAAATATATTAAAGCTAATGTTGCTTCCGGCTCTGGTTCTGCCGTTCATGCTCACTTCCTGCAGTGAGGACGATGACGACAACCCCACACTGGACCTCAGCCACGTCAACGAGGAGTTTAAGCTCAACACCCCGGCTGACGCAACCAACAATACATACGACCTGGTGAGCGCCAACACACTGACACTCACCTGCACGCAGCCTAACTACGGTGGCGTTCCTTATCCGGTGCGCTACTATGTGCAGGCTTCTCTCGACAACAACTTCACCGACAGCACGCAGTTCGTCGAGCTGAGCACGTCGTACACCACCGCTAAGATGGGTGTCGATGCCAGCGAGCTGAACAATGCTGTCTGCCAACTCTACCAGAAGGGCGACAACACGGTGAAGGTGCCTACCGATATGCCCGTAAACATCCGTCTGCGTGCAATCATCGACAACACCGATAACCTGGGTCAGACTTACTCTAACGTTATCACCCTGCCGCACGTCCAGGCCACTTACGTTGCTCCTCTGGCTACTATCCCTGGTCAGCTTTACATCCAGGGCGCTGCCAACAACAATGGAGCCATCAAGTCGGTTCCGCCTATCTACGGTGTTAAGAGTCCGACGACCAACAGCTACTACACCATGGTTTACATGCCGGCAGGTGGTACGCTCAAGTTCGGTGCTACTACTGACAAACTCCGCGGATTCAGCAATATCTTCGCGGTTGACGATCAGGCAAGCGCAGGTGTCAGCGAGAGTGCTGACGGCGATATTGCATTCGCTAACGCAGGCTGGTACACACTTGTCTTCGACGATGAGATTGCTGCCGGTGAGGACGGCCGTTTGACAGAGAGTCACTACACTCTGCATGTCTACGAGGCTAAGGCTTACGTTATCGGTGCCGGCGCAGGTGGTGATTGGACCGATGCTAACGCTACTTGGGAGATGACTAAGCCAGACGCTAACGGCGACTGGGTATCTCCTGCATTTACCGGTGCCGGTGAGCTGCGTGCTTACATTAAGGTTCCTAAGCAGGATTGGTGGAGAACGGAGTTCACAATCTTCAACGGTAAGGCTTTCTGGCGTCTTGTCAACTTACCTGACAACTGGGAAAAGAACTTGGGAGCTGAGTACTCTGTTAAAGTTGCTCCTGGTCAGAAGCTCTATGTCAACTTCGATAATGGTGACGCCAGCGTGAAGTAAGGTTGTAAAAGTCAATAACTATAAATTAACGAAACAATGAAAAAGACAATATTATATAGCTTGGCTTTCCTGGCTACCATAGGTCTTGCAAGTTGTAACGAGGACTACTCTGATTGGGCTTCGCCACAGGCTTACTCGCAGGAAGAGGCAGCTGCCAAGTATGGTGTAACGTTTGCCAATGGTCCCGAGGCCAACACTGTCCTCCCCGACAGCGATGGCAACATACGCCTCGTGCAGGTGAATCAGGGCAACGACGGCATCTCGGGTATCACCCTGAAGAATCTCGTCATCAACGGCGAGTCGGTCAAAGGCTCCATCGACGGTTACTATATCACCGTTCCGGCTGCCACCCTTTCCAAGATGGCTTTCAAGGCTCACGGCAACCGCAAGGCTGAGCCTCTGCAGCTCAACGTGCAGTCGCAGGTGTCTATCAACCTCGCTACCGGCGATGCTGTAACTTTCGATACCGAGGGTACAACAACAGGCTCTATCACTCCTGATCCAGTTCCTGCTGTCGACCCGAAGGGATACTTCCTCCTCGGTCATTTTAAGGAGAACGGCAAAGGCTTCGACCTCTCTGCCCCGGTGTGGATGACTGCCAACGGCGACGGCACATACAGTGCTACCGTCTCGACATCGCAGTTCAACACCACTAACTACTTCGCTTTCTATCGCGCCTCTAACTATGATGAGGCCAATCCAACATGGGACGAAGTAAACAAAGGTAAGATTGGTGCTCCGACTAATGGCGACCAGGCTCTCGACGAGTTCGCTGTCTATGCAAACGACCCTGTCTATGGCGAGCCGCAGTCGGCAGGTATCTTCTCGCTCGGTACGTATGTAATAACTCTCGACCCGATCAACTTGACTTACAAGATTCGTCGCGCTCCTACGGAGTATTACATTTACAACTCTGCCAACCGCGGTAAGAAGCGCCTGATGCTCTATTCTAACGGTGACAATACCTACACTATGACCACGAAGTGGAACGGTACCCAGGATATGAAGATCTGGGATATCGCCAACTTCGGCAACAGCGGAATGTTCTTCGGTGCAACAACACCTGATGCAACGACCGCTACAGGATCTGTCACTCAGGGTACAGAGGCAGGCTTCATCTCTGCTCCTTCTGCCGGATGGTATAAGTTCACCCTCGATATGAACTCGTCGACCTACCAGTGGGAAGCTGTCAGCGAGCCTTCAAAGACTTACTCTTCAGTGACAGTCAGCGGCATCAATAAGGCTCTGACCCACTTAGCCAAGGCTCCTCACAACTGGTTTGTCAATGATGTCAACGTGGCCAGCGCAACAACAGTCCACTTCGTTGCAAACGATGGTACTGTATGGGGTGCATCGGCAGCAGGAAAGACAATCTCGAGTCAGAACTACTCCTTCGGCGTTGGTACCTACGACGTTACTCTACCGGCAGGCAAGTACTCGTTCTACCTAAACGATATCGACGGCACTTGGAACATCGTAGCTGAGTAAAATTAGCTGAGTATAAGCTCAGTAACGTAGTATAAGAGTCCCATGATGGAAGTAAAGGTCCATTGTGGGACTTTTTCGTTTCCGCCTGTAGATAGCTTTGTGTAAACGTTTGCACAGCCGTGCAATGATTTTTTTCATAATATTAGAATATCCTATTGCTATTTTGCTTATCTTTGTATCCGAAAAAAGGTAACTAATAACGTATTAACTTAAATAGAACAATTATGAAGAAATTATTTACTCTTGTAGCAGCCGCTTTCATGGCTGTTGGTGCTTATGCACAGTACACTCCGACACAGTCTTTGCACGTCATGGGTTTCCAGTTTGACGCAGCAGGTACAACCGACTGGAATCATGGTGCCGAGATGACAAACAACAATGGTACTTACACCTACACAAGCGAGGGCGTGACTCTCGAGGCTGGTACCAACTACGAGTTCAAGGTTCGTGAGGGTGACACCGACGGCGACTGGTCACTCGGTAACTGGGGTGACAACGAGAACCTCAATGCTGATGGTACTCCGTCTAATGTGAAGGCTTCAGTTCCTGAGACTGCTGTCTACACCGTGACCATCACTCTGACTCCTACTTCTGCTTCGACTCCTACGCCGACATTCCAGTACAAAAAGACTGGTAACGCTGGTGAGATTACTCACACTTACACTGTTGCTGGTTCTCCTGAGGCTTTCTTCGGCAGCAACTGGAAGCAGGACGATGCCAACAACGACATGACCCTCGTCGACGATCCTAACAGCGACTACGATGGCCTGTATACTCTCGAGAGAAACTTCACCGCTGAGGCTTCTACCGACTTCGAGTTCAAGGTTGTTCAGGATCACGCTTGGGGCGTAGCTTACCCAGCTTCTAACGCTACTGGTAACATTCCTAATGCCGGCACATACAAGGTCGTCATCTCTTACGACCCGACAAGCCACGCTGTAGAGTTCCATGCAACAGCTAACGCTGACGGTATCGACGCTGTGAAGACTGTAACAGTCAACACCGACAACCGCATCTTCAACCTCGCTGGCCAGCAGGTAACAAAGGCTTACAAGGGCGTTGTTGTTAAGAACGGCAAGAAGTATATCCAGTAATCATCATTCTTGCAATAAGAATAAGATTTAAGTGTTGGGAGGTCTCCTCGTGAGGCCTCCCTTTTTTTTATCCTCGCTCATCAGGGTTGCGTAATAAGTTTATCTTCTATTGCCGGCTTATTCCTGACTTTAGCGCAAAAAGCATTTACATTTTCACCTGCTTGGAAATGAAGTAGTTATAAAATTGTCTTTGAATTTAGGGTGACGCAAACTCGATTTTGATTACCTTTGCGTCATGTTTGTACGCAAAAAGAAGAATAGGTCTGGCACCATTAGTGTGGTTGTAGTGGACAAGAGCCGCGGCAAGTTCCGTGAAGTAAAGAAGTTTGGTGTGGGATCAACTGGGGTGGCACTGTTGACAATCTTGTTCAGGGTGGCGCTAATGTTAATGCTGCTGGTACTTACGACGTCGCCTTGTATGCTTGGGCTGACGGCTATGCATACTGCACGCTTACTGCAAAGTAAACTCTAACATCATTCTTTCAATAAGAATATAACTTTAGTCAAGGGAGGACTCTTAACGGGGTCCTCCTTTTCTATTGGCATATGCTAAAACAAAGTTTGTTGCACCTGCTATTGGCAAAGCTTTCTTGCACCTGCTATTGGCAAAGCTTTTCTGCAATGTCGTTAAGGTTAAGGCATTGTGAGCGGGTTATAGCCTTGTGCTCGTTGCTATGATATGTAGGACCAAGGAAGAGCATCTGCCCACTGGCACATGCGTCGAAGCCTGCCCCTGAAGGTTTTGTTAGTGGTGCAAAGCCGTTGTCCTTAATGATTATCTCCGGATAGCCCTTCTCAAAGGCTGCTCGCATAATGGCTTTCTCACCAGGAGAGATTGACGGTGAAACAAGCACTGCGCCTTGCTGGCACAGCTTTAGTGCGGCATCAGTCTTTTCCTTTATCTGCTCTTCCGTCAGCCTTCTCGAGCATTGCACTTGCACGAGGAACGGCTTTCGGAGCAAGAACAGGTTGCCAATTGCCGAGAACGTCATTCCTTTCCATGCCATCGCCCTCTGTACGCGGAAGAACTCCGGGTGCTGTCTCTTCACCAGAAGGCGCCGGGGATTATCGGCTAAGTATCGCTTCCAGTTGTCAAGCTGCCCGGCGCGCAAGAGTATCTTGTCGTTATAGCCCGGGGCAAAGAGAATGCCGTGATCATCGTCATGCCGTCCTCGTCGTTGCGTTTGTCGTCGCAATGCGACGGCGTACTCGACGGGGCAGAGGGTGCGGAAGGCCTTGCGGCAGCCAGTCTTGAAGCCGTTAAGGATAGTCCCCAAATGCTTGTCAATGTGCTCCTTCACAAACAGGATACCGTGGAAGTGATCGGGCATAAGCTGAAAAGCAACAACGGAAATATCGTCATTACGCTTCTCTATCTCATACCAGCAGGCGGTTATTGCCTGTCCCAGCGGCGAGGGCACAGTCCTTGGGACCTCCTCGTTGCCGAAGGGCTGGCGTGGATCGCCGACGACGGTGCCGAGGAGGGGCTGGCGTCCTTCGGTTGTCATCGTTATCATGTACATACGGCGCGACTGGTAGTCGTGGTCCTGCTTCCGCCGTGCCATTGACTGCTTCTTGGGTCCGGCGAGTTCTATGCGGCGTTGAAGTTGTTCTTGATTCATAGAATTAGGTACTTATAGTTGCAAAGATAGGTCAAAGTAACTGAAAAACAAAACAGTGAACGGAAAAAATATTATCTTTACTGCACCAACGACATGACCCTCGTTGACGATCCTAACAGCGACTACGATGGCCTCTATACTCTCGAGAGAAACTTCACCGCTGAGGCTTCTACCGACTTCGAGTTCAAGGTTGTCCAGGATCACGCTTGGGGCGTAGCTTACCCAGCTTCTAACGCTACTGGTAACATTCCTAATGCCGGCACATACAAGGTCGTCATCTCTTACGACCCGACAAGCCACGCTGTAGAGTTCCATGCAACAGCTAACGCTGACGGTATCGACGCTGTGAAGACTGTAACTGTCAACACAGACAACCGCATCTTCAACCTCGCTGGCCAGCAGGTAACAAAGGCTTACAAGGGCGTTGTTGTTAAGAACGGCAAGACGTATATCCAGTAATCATCATTCTTGCAATAAGAATAAGATTTAAGTGTTGGGAGGTCTCCTCGTGAGGCCTCCCTTTTCTATGTCTTGGCGCAGCAGTCTTGCGGTCTCCTTTATCCCAAGACACTATGACTCGGCTGATGTTTTTTGCCCGTCGCTGTGGCTCATCGAGTCGGCGAAGAACATCTTTGGCGCGGGCATCGTCTATTTTATTCCGTTTTCTTTACTCCATTCTGGCTTTGCGGAATATATTGTTTTTGGTGAGGATGATCGATGCTCTCTACGCATGCATACTTCCTCTTTGCTCTATTTTTTTATAAATCCACGTACTACGAACCACGCGTGCATGGCTACGGTCGTTATCAGACCATAATGGTGGCGCATAACGTCGAAACGCTCTTTCAGCGAGTCGCGGTGGTTCTGCGTCGTATCCCCACCATCGAGGAAATCTGCAACGACGGCATGTACACGGCGGTTGGGCAGACGGCGTCGTTTGCCCTCCTTCAGGACCTTTATGCACCAGTCGACATCGGCCGAATGACGGTAGCGGGTGTCGTAGGGTATATCTTTGGCAATGTCGCGTAGGGCATAGAAAGCCTGGTGACAAACCAACATGCCATGACGGAATGACCGCCACGTGAGGCGCTCCGGTGGTGCGAGACGGCGGTGGCGGATGAAGTTGTGATTGGCATCGACGATGTCGGTATCGCCATAGATGACCGCCGGCAGCTTCTCGCCGTCGCCGACGCTGGCACATACCTCGTCGAGGGTATTGCCGGATGCCAATGTGTCGCCGGCATTGAGAAAGAGTACATAGTCGCCGGTGGCACGCTCGAGGCCTTTGTTCATGGCGTAGTAGATGCCCTTGTCGGGTTCCGACAGTATCTTCACCTCGTGGCCGTTCTCTGTGCTGTCGTCGTGGCGTTTGTATTCCTCGACAATCTGTAGGGTGTCGTCGGTCGAGGCCCCGTCGATTATCCAGTGCTCGACGTCGTTGTGGGCTTGTCGGAAAACGGAATCGAGGGTCGGCCGCACCACTGCCGCCGCGTTGTATGTTATCGTTATTATTGTTATCTTCATATTGTAGAGTTGTCGGTTTATATGTTATAACCCCTTTGAGCCAGGGCGTCGCTGTAGACATCGATGTACTTCATTGCCACAGCGTGCTCGGAATAGCAGCGCTGCACCTTGCTGACGGCATTGGCCGACAGCTCGCTCTTGCGGCTTGCGTCGATGGCCCAGTCGATGCCTTTGGCGAGGTCGTCGGTGTCGCGTTCCTTAGCCACGTACCCGGTCTTTCCGTGGTCTATCATCTCCGGAATTCCTCCTACGTTGAATCCCACGCAGGGCACACCACAGGCCATGGCCTCCATAATGGTGTTCGGGAGGTTGTCCTCGAGCGACGGAAGCACAAAGACATCAGCACTGTTGTATACGTCGGCGATGGCCCTCTCGTCGGCGATGTAGCCCAAGGGGTAGGCGGTGAAGTTGAGCTTGCCGGCAATCTCCTCACCGTGCCCTCCGAGGATGGCCACGACTGTTGTCGCCGTTGCCGACGGGTCGTTGGCCGCCATCTTGTCGAGAGCCTCAATGAAGTATTTCATGCCTTTGCGCTCGTCGGTGACTTTCTGCGATACGAAGAGAATCACGCGCTTGTCGACTGGCAGGCCGAGCCGCTTGCGAGCCTCCTCCTTGCTTGCAGGGCAGAAGACGTGCGTGTTGATAGGGTTCGGAATGGCTGTGACGGTCTGGTGACGGAAGAGACCGCTGGCAGCAGCCTGCCTCTGCAGCCATTTGCTGCAAGCCACGAAGTGGATGGTGTGGCCGCTGATGGTCTTGTGCTTCTTCCGCCATACCTTCGATGAGAGGTCACGGTTGCTGCCTCCACCGGGTAGCAGCTGACAGTCGTGGCACGATGCCATGTAGCGCTTGCATCCGCGGGCGTAGTGGCATATTGCCGTAGCGGGCCATAGGTCGTGCATCGTCCATACTACTGGCTTGCCGCTGTCAAGAATCTTTCTGATTCCCCTCAGCGACAGCATTCCCTGGTTTATCCATTCGAGGTGGATGACGTCGGCCTCCTTGAAGTAGCGGCTGTGGGTGACATCGACACCGGCGTTGGCGATGTCGATCTCGAAGAGATGCTTGCGCTTGAGGTGGAGGTGTAGGAATATGCACAGTCGTTCCCAAAGGAATGCCCACTGGGCTTTCCACGGATGACCTACCGGCGATACCGTTATCTCGTCGGTCTCCTTGTCGCGCACGAGCATGCGCGCTTTCACGCCGTTGTTGTTCAGGGCGTTCATCAGGCGGTTGGAGGCTACAGCGGCACCGCCTGTCTTCTCTGAGGTGTTGATGATAAGTACTCTCATAGTCCTGTGCTTATAACTAATACAAAGGTAATGCAAAATGATTCATCTGACAAGAAAATTGAGAAAATAATCATTGTGTACGTGCACATTTGGTTAAAAGACCTTGATTTGGGTCAATAAAGTATGAAATAGTTATAAAAAATCGGTTAAAGTTATTGTCCGACGAGAAATTAGTAGTACCTTTGCATCGTCAAAAGGTTAATAGATTGTTTAGGTTAGTAGTAATAGATTTAGGTTTTTAGTTATTTTATTTTAAGGTAGAAGTTTAACAGATTCGTATAAGGATGACAACCGAGGTCGTGAGACTGAAGTTCGATTTGAAAAGGATTTTTAGTTAAACATAGGCTTAAACGCTGGGGCTCGTGAGAGTTTCAGCGTTTTCTATTTCTATAGCTATTGCACTTCCTTATACAATACGAACTGAGACGGTCGGCGCGGGCTTTTGTCGCTGTATTGTTACTTTCTTGTGCGCCTTAGACGATACTAACTGAGGTGGTTGGTGCGGGCTTTTGTCGTCGGCGGTTCATCGCCACCGACGGTGTACGGCCTTCGTCGCTTCCTCGTCGTAATATTTACCGGTTTATTTGCGGATTATCATCGCCACAGCATAAGCGGAGATACCTTCCTCGCGGCCGGTGAATCCAAGGTGCTCGGTGGTTGTTGCCTTTATGGATACAGCATCAGCGTCGCAGCCCATCACTTTGGCCAGACACTCCTGCATTGCGGGGATGTGAGGGTTTAGTTTCGGGTGCTCGGCACATACCGTGGCGTCGATATTGCCCACCATATAGCCCTTTGTGGCAATGAGGTCGACGACCTTACGGAGGATAATCTTCGAGTCCATGTTGAGGGTAGCGTCCGAGGTGTCGGGAAAGTGATAGCCAATGTCGCGCATGTTGGCGGCTCCGAGCAGAGCGTCGCTGATGGCATGGATGAGAACGTCGGCGTCGCTGTGGCCGAGGAGTCCGCGGTCGTTGTCGATTTTTATTCCTCCGAGGATGAGGTCTCGGCCCTCTACGAGCTTATGTACGTCGTATCCCATCCCTACGCGGAATGGCAGTAGCGGGCTGTTGCTACTATTGTTGTCAGTGTTGTTTTCCATTGTTATGTGTGTTGAATATTGTTTAGTGTGGTTGTTGACCGCCAAAGATTATAAAATCAGGGTGTTTGCCCGTTGGCATCACGGCGATTTTAAACGAAGAAAACGCTTGCAAGACAACAGCGCAGCTTATGTACGGTGCTGTTGTCTTGCAAGTATAGGATTTATTCCTTAATGACTTTAGCCATTATCTTCTATGGAACAAATCCTTGATTCCGTCCATATCGAACGAAAGTGTGAAACGCAGTGTCTGGTCGAGAGGATTGCTCTTGGCTGTGGCAATGACGTATCCTGCATCGAGGGAGAATACATTCATCTTGAATCCAGCTCCGACAGTGAAGTATTTGCGGTTACCTTTGTTCTCACTCTCGTGGTGGTAGCCGGCCCTGACGCTGAACCGGTCGTTGTAGGTGTACTCACCACCGACACTCCACCGCACTTCCTGCAGCTCCTCCTTGAATCCGCCGGGGGCATCGCCGAAACTCTTGAAGATTCCGGCAATACTCGACACGTCGTAGTAGTCTTTCTGGACGCGATCCTGGTAAGCCTCTGTCGACTCGCCGTCCTCTTGTTGTGGATATGTAGGAACGAGGAGTTTGTTGGCATCGGCTGAGATGCTGAACTTGTTGTATTCGTCGATAGGTACCATCAGCGAGGCTCCAAGACGCATGTTCGTCGGTATGAACTCACTGCGGTCGTCGGTGCCCATAGTGATTTTTGAACCTATATTTGAGATGTTCAGACCGAGTCCCAACTGGCATTCGCGACTTCCGATGTTGATGTAGTTCTGATAGTAGGCTGCGATATCGGCAGCGAAGGCAGACCCCGGTTTCGAATCCTCGGTGTAATCGTATTTCAGATCGGAGTATATCCATCTCACTGCAGCCGCTATTGAGAATGTCTCACTGAGCATCAGCGAGTAGGCCACATCGACCGACATCTCATAAGGGTTGACGGTCAGGTCGTAGTTGCCGCTCTGCGACGAGGAGGCCTGCACTTCTCCTAAGGAGAAATAGCGCAGCGAGGCACTCACGGCACTATAGTCGCCGATGCGGTAGTAACCTGCAAGATAGGCGAGGTCGATGTCGTTGACGAGTTGCCGGAGCCACGGTGTGTAGTTGAGTGCTACACCGGCCCTACTGATGGTGAACGGGTATTTGGCCGGATTCCAGTACTGTGAGTTGACATCAGGGTCGGTAGCGGCTCCGGTGTCACCCATTCCTCCTGCCCGTGCGTCCGGCGCGATGGTCTGCGAGGTCACCTCCGTCTTCTCCGGGTTGAACATGTCGCGCTTCTCCTGTGCCTGCGCTGTCAGTGCTCCCATGGCAAGAACGGAGAATGCGCATATTCTGATGTGGTCTATTTTCATTTGTCGTTTCCTATTGTTTCGAATCGTTATCCTTACTAACGCTGTCGGTTCTTAATTATTGTTCAATATAATCAGTTTCTTGGCCTTCGACACTCTCTTGCTGCCGCCGGAACTGAGGCGCACGCGGTAGAGGTAGACACCGGTAGGCAGCCGTCCTCCGCTCTGTGTGGTGAGATTCCAGTCGACGGTGAAGGTGTTACCGGTCGATACTCCGCTTGAGGCGTTCTGCCACAGCAGACGGCCGCTCATGTCGAAGACATCGATGATGACGTCAACGTTAGAGCCCGCAAAGTTGTGCTGGACGATGAATGTCGTCGACGTTGTGGCGGGATTGTTCGTTACGTTGATATTACTGATCTGTGGGCTCAGCCCCTTCACGACGTTGAAGTCGAGTCTCGCTGTGTTGCAGTTGTTAAGTATGTCCCACACCCTGAAGAGCAGCTGGTGCCTTCCTTCGCTCAGCTCGGGGATGTTGTAGAACGTGGATCCCTTGGTGTAGCTGCCGAAGTCGAACGAGAAGTTGTCGTTGAGGTCGTAAGTCTTCGTCATGTCGCCGTCGATAATGAGTTCCATATTGTGGCCGATGCCCGTTCCGGCGGCGTTGATGCCGTTCTTGTCGCTGACGTTTGCCACAAAGTAGGGGGTGGTATTAACGTTGTCGCCGTTGACGAACGACGGACTGTTGAGATAACAGTATATCGACGGACCGATGGAGTCGTTGGCTATAGTGTCGGAGCCATTGACGAGAAACTGCTCCGTGTAGCCGTTGGCGATGGCCGTATGGCTGTTGTTGACGGCATAGAGGTTCATCAGCCCCGTACCGTCGGAGTAGTTGATATCGCGTGGAACGGCGAAGAGGAGGCTGAATTTTCCGTCGCGGATGCTGTCATTGCCGTTGTAGATATTCTTTGTGCGGTCGTAGAATTTGAATGCCGACTCCGTGTCCTCTTTGCTGTTCAGACGGCAGGTGATGAGCTCGCGGGTGTCGCGTACGGTGATGGCTAACAGACCGTTGAAGCTGTTGTCGGTCTGACCGCCTTTCTCGATGTGTCCGCTGACCTTACAGACAGATCCAGCGCGGAGCACGGCGAGCGTCTCGCCCGTGGTACTTGTGCCGTTGATGGAGTCGATGACAACTGTCTGCGTTGGCAGGTTCAGCGACATGGCCGGGTCGCCGAGCAGCGAGTATTGGAGCTTGTTCTGGCTGAGGTCCTCGCGCCCGGTAATCATCTGGTTCTTCGTCAGGCGCTGAGCCTCACCGAGGGTTATCGGCTTTCCGTCCTTCAAGCTCAGCACATACTTCATGAATGCGATGTTGAGAGGAGTGTTGTCCTGGGCAAACACGGTCCGTGTGGTGCCGAAGAAGGCCACGGAACCACCGTTGCTGTTGAGCATTGCGGTCTCGCCGATATTCTCCACGGTACCGTCGAAGGGCATGATATCGCAGCTCGCCGTCACCCACAACGGAAGATTCGTGTTCGTAAATGATGCAAAATCCTTCAGCCGCAGTACGGCCTCGTGCGAAATCTGCGTCTCCGATCCATGACCGGCATAGTCGATGATCAGTGCTCCGGCAGCCTGCTGTTTCTTTATTATCTCCGACGCGTCGGGGTAGGAATTTCCCGTTGAGGTGGACACTCGCTTGTAGGCGTCCCACATGACCTTCTTGATGACGTAGCCGGGATACAGTGCCGATGTCTGGTCGGCGGCACGGTTGGCGTCTGTCATGTGCAGATTGTTGTTTCCGTCGTCGCCAAGGAACATTATCGTGTTCTGCCATCCGCCGGCGTTGCTGTTGTTCTCGTAGTTGATGACCTTGTCGACGAGCACCTTAGCGTCGGTAGCGGTGGTTACGGGGAATCTTCCCACACCCATATCCTCCTTGTCGGTGCGGGTTATCGACGTGTTGCTGCCACCCTCACCGTCGTCGAGGAGTGTGAACCATCCATCGTCGACATAGCAGTAGACGAGGCTGTAGGAGTTCTCGCTCTCGTAGCAGAGGAGGTAGTCATCGGGGTTGAGGCCCCGTGTGTCGGTAGTGAGCATGCGGTTGTCCCACAAACAGTCGCCGAAGAGCAGTAGGTGCTTGGGCAGCTCCTTGTCGTCGGTGGCGCGGTCGTACATCATCTTCAGGTAGCGGCGGTAGGCTCCGGCGTCGGGTGTGCCACTCGAGAACTCGTTGTACAGCTCATCGGCTGGAACTATCCTCACCGTCATCGAGTCGTGCTGCTCGTGGTAGGCAGCTAAGCGCTGTGCCTGGGCGAGGAGCTTCTGACTCGTGGGGATGATGATTATCATGTCGGCGTTGGCGTCGGCATGGTGGTCCTGATTGGTTATTCCGTAGACATATTCGGGCGTGGCGAACGCGGTTGTCGTGAGCGATGGCACCGGCCGCGGCTGGTCGTAGGTCATGCAGATGTAGTCGAGGCGCAGTGGCCCGCCACTGTTGCAGGCGATGGTTATGCTGTCGGTGGCACATACGCTGTCAATATTCTGCGTCAGACTCCTCTCGTTGCCACGGTCGTACTGTCCCGGCAATATCGACTGTAGGGATCCGCTCTTGCCGTTGATGGTCACCGTGAAGTACGATCTTGTGCCGGCAGTGACGTTCATTGCCGCCACAGCTTTCTTTGCTCCGGCTGGACTTGCGAAGGTGTAGGTGCGCGACGATCCGGCCTCAATGGGGTCGTTCTCGAACAGTTTGCGTCCTCCCTGATACCAGGCATAGTTGTCGACCTCGTGGATGGCGTGATAGTCGTTGTCGTGGACGTACTCGTCGCTCATGAACGTTGCGCTGTCGACGGTGAGGGCCTCGCCGTCGATATCGCTTAGAAAGTAATAACCGTATGACGAATACGGATTCTGTGTGCGCACCGTTGCCGTCGCCGAAGCCCAGCTTACGGGTCCGCGACCATAGAACAGCCGTCGGCCGCCGACGGTGCATGTGGCCACCTCGGGCACGTCGTCGTACTTCTTCAGGTCGTCGCCGTTGAGGGTCTCGTTCTCCAAGTGCCCGCCGTAGCCGAAGATTCGTACCTTCGACGGGTCACTGAACCCGCACCTTTGTATGAAAGCATCGGTGAGCTGGTATATGCCGTCGGAAGGAACGCGGATCTTCACCCATCGTCCCGACGCCAACTTGCTGTGGGCGGCATAGCGCGATGCCGCCGAGACTGAGCCGTTGGCAGATGATGCTTTTGCTCCCGTGCTTACCGAAGATGGCAGCCGCCGAGTCTTTGATGCGCTCTTCTTGGCCTTCGCCGTGATGGCAATCATGAAACTCACGAGAAATTCTTTCTTCCCGTTGCGCTCCACGATAGGCGTCAGTGCAAACTCCATGCTACCGTTCTTTCTGTCGACGACGATGCGTTTCGTTATCTGCGGAAGGGCGGGTAGGGGAGCACCGCTGACCTTGTTGTACAGCTCAATGTCGTGGCTGTTCATCTCGATAAACTCAGGATAGCGTATCTCCAGGTTGTAGGTGGAGTCGGCATAGTTCTTTCCCAAAGGTATCGAATAGGTGAACTCCGGCAGCATAGAGTCGATCTCTATGTCGTCAACGGTGAGGTTGAAGAACCGCTGCGACTGTCCGTGAGCCGCCACAGCAGCCAACAAGCATATTGCCGTTAATATAATATGTAATGTTTTTCCTTTCATTTACACCAGAAATTCGTAACTTTTCTCTCTTCAATGTATCCCTCGATATGGTCGTCGGGACTTACCGGACCACAGCCGGCGGGACAACCCGTGAAGAGAAGGTCGCCGGTCTTGAGCGTAAACCACCGGCTGATGAAACTTATTGTCTCGTCGATAGAGAAGAACATGTCGGCTCCGCAACCCTCCTGCACCGTATTGCCGTTGATGTCGAGACGGAACCGCAGTCGGTTGACCTCAGGCAGTTTGTCCTTGTCAACCCATTCGCCGATGACAGCCGAGTTGTCGAAGCTCTTGCTGCGCTCCCACGGCAACCCCTTAGCCCTGAGCCGTGCCTGCAACTCGCGCGCCGTGAAGTCGACACCGACGGTGAATGCGTCGTAGTAGCGGTTGGCGAAGCGCACGGGCACTGACTTGCCGAGGCGGCAAATCCTCACCACGAGCTCACCTTCATACTCTATCCGCCCCAAGTCGTCGGGGATGAAGAATGGCTTTCCGTTCTTCAGCAGCGCCGAGTCGGTCTTGCAGAAGATGACAGGCTCCTCCGGTTTCATTAACGTTCCGTGCAGCGATTTATTGTGCTGCGGGTAGTTCATTCCTAAGCAAAATATCTTCATATTATTCGTATTTATGCACAAAGTTAGTGTTTTCGGTTGTTATCTCAAAGAAAATGCCGGTATTTTGTTCTTCATCCCGTCTGTCGTGGCTCCATAAAGGTAACAATCGTCCACCGCAGCAGTATATTAGTGAAGTTCTCATGAGCCTTTGTGTGGCCCATTGAAGTAATTCTCACATCGTATGTGACGTGTTAATAAAGGATGATAATTGTCTGTGTCGATGATTGATTTACAATGCAACGACGCAGGTACTTTCCGGCACCTCTCCTTCTTTCTTTTGTTTTTAGTGTTTCCGTAGAAATTATTGGGAAGAGGAAAACGTTAGCTGGCTACAAACTTAGGATTCTTGTCCGTAGCTCTTCGCTTTCCTTTATGCAAAGATACAAAATTTTTCCCCCGATTGCAAGTTTTTCGCAAGAAATTTTTCAGACGGTCACATCTTCTTCTTTCCTAAATATGATGTAGCCGCCTGATAATCATCGGGATTAGCCGTAGCTGCGCTAACGCGATTTTTTTTCTCCCCAGCTGGAGCATTGAGTGTTTTTCGTGGGACCACGGTGAGAGGAAATATAAATCTTTATACTGTTATTATTGCTTTGGCATTTTCAGACGGGAACGAGGATAGGTTATTCTCTGTCACCGTAAAGCCCCGCCCCCACTTGATATTCAATTGATTATACCTTATTTACGTTGTTCTCTGCCAACGTAAAGCCCCGACGGGGCTTAATCTTCAGTAACCCCTGACTAAGGGAGCGCAGCGACCGCAGTCTTGGGTGGAAAGTGGAAATATAGATTTATGACCAGCCTCGAAGAGGTTGAATAGCGGAACGCGCATGAATGTCAATGGCAAAGGTAAAGGCGCACAACGTGCTATTGTGCGTCTTCGAGGCACTGAATGTATAGCTGTCTGCATTCTTTTTCCCCGGACTGCACTCGCTATCGCTCGCTTATTCCGGGGTATTTGGCGATTCATCCCCGTTAAGGCTGGTGGTGGCAAAGAGAGGAAAATCTCCTCGCAAAGGCGCAAAGCCCGCAAAGGATACGCCAAGGAACATAAAAATTCTTTCGCGGAATCGTTGCGGTCTTGGCGGCTTGGCGAGAGATTACGAACAGCACCTATCCATTTGCAGGGGCGGCCTTTATAGCCGTCCGGTCGGTCGTAAGACCGAATCTCTGTCACGTTTGAAATACGCTAATGTCGTGACTACAATAAAAAAGGGCAGCTACCATACGGTAACTGCCCATTATAAGAGTTGTAATGCTATTCTGCGATTACTCAGCAGCGAGGGTGAAGCGCTTGTAGTTGACAATCTTCAGATCCTTGTCCTGCTTCTTCAGCCAATCGTTGACGGAAATCTTTCCATCAGCCTCATCAGCGAACTGGAACTCCTGGTCGACGAGACAGTTCTCCTTGAAGAACTTGTTCATACGGCCCTTGGCGATGTTCTGAATCATGTTCTCGTTGAGCTTGCCAGCAGCCTCAGCCTGAGTCTTGGCGATGATGTCCTTAGCCTTGTCAGCATCCTCCTGGGTGAGCCAGTTCTTTGCTACGTTCGACTCGATATGCTCCGGCGAGTCGACAAGGTTCGGGTTGATGCCGGCCTTCTTCAGCGCACCGTTGACCTGGCGCTGAACCTGCTCCTCCTTAGTCTTCTCGATAGCTACCTTGAGCTCCTCGTCCTTAACTTCCTGAGGAACAGAGGCCTCGTCGAGAGCTACCGGCTTCATGGCAGCGACCTGCATGGCTACCTTGTGTGCAGCGTCCTCGTTCTCCTTGTTGAGCTGGACCATTGTAGCGAGGGTGTGCTTGCCCATGTGGTCGTAGATGGAGATATTGTCGCCCTCGATGAAGTTGTATCCATCGATTTCCATCTTCTCACCGGTGATACCCGAGCGGCGTTTTACAGCGGTCTCTGCGTCGTCGCCGTTAGCGAGTGTCAGAGCCTTAACCTCATCGAGGTTCTTCGGGCGCTTCTCGATGATAGCATCGAGGATCTCCTGTACCAGGGCGATGAAGTCCTTACCAGCGGCAACGAAGTCGGTCTCGCACTTCACGGCAACCATTGCTGCGAAGCCAGGAACTTTCTTTACGAGCACAACGCCATTGCTGGTCTCACGGTCGGAACGCTTAGCTGCGATGGCCAGACCACGCTCGCGGAGAATCTCCTGAGCCTTTGGGAAGTCGCCGTCAGCCTCTGTAAGTGCCTTTTTGACATCAGCAAGACCTGCACCGGTCATTGCGCGCAGTTTTTTGATATCTGCAATTGAAACAGCCATATTTTCTGTATTGTTAAGAATTAGAAATTGATGTTATTACTCAGCCTTTGGAGCTTCCTCAGCCTTCGGTGCCTCCTCAGCCTTCGGTGCGTCGTCGGCCTTGCGGGCGCGGCGGGCAGCGCGGCGTGGAGCCTCCTCAGCCTGCTCAGCAGCAGCCTTCTCGTCAGCCTTCTCAGCCTTGCGCTCCTCGAGACCCTCGGCGATAGCGTCGCAGCAAGCTGTGAGGATTACCTCGAGAGAATCCTTGGCGTCGTCGTTGGCAGGGATGACGTAGTCGATGTTGCGTGGGTCAGAGTTGGTGTCGACGATAGCGAAGACAGGGATACCCAGACGGTTAGCCTCCTTGACGGCGATGTGCTCCTTGAGGACGTCGACGACGAAGAGTGCTGACGGCAGACGGTTCAGGTCGGCGATAGAGCCGAGGTTCTTCTCGAGCTTAGCGCGCTGGCGGCTGATCTGGAGCAGCTCGCGCTTTGAGAGGTTTGAGAATGTACCGTCGTTCATCATCTTGTCGATGTTGGTCATCTTCTTGACAGCCTTGCGGATTGTCGGGAAGTTTGTCAGTGTACCACCGGCCCAACGCTCGATGACGTATGGCATGTTCACGCTTGCGGCCTTCTCGGCAACGATGTCCTTAGCCTGCTTCTTTGTAGCGACGAAGAGGATCTTCTTGCCCTGCTTAGCGATGCCCTTGAGAGCCTCGGCAGCCTCGTCGATTTTAGCGACGGTCTTGTGAAGGTCGATGATGTGAATACCGTTGCGCTCCATGAAGATGTAAGGAGCCATTGCGGGGTTCCACTTGCGCTTGAGGTGGCCGAAGTGGCAACCTGCCTGTAATAACTGGTCAAATGTTGTTCTTGACATTTTTTCTTTCTTTTGTTTTGTTTGTTTACTTTCTTGTTAATTCTTGTTGCCGGATTCGTTGTCCGGCTAAACGCAACGCCGATGGGGCTGTTGCCGTTCAGAATCAGTCCCAGGGTAAGCACAGTGCGTCCCAGGGATTTAGATGCTAAACTGCGATTAACGCTTACTGAACTGGAAGTGACGGCGAGCCTTCGGCTGTCCTGGCTTCTTACGCTCAACAGCACGGCTGTCGCGAGTGAGGAATCCAGCGTCCTTGAGCTGCTTCTTGTCTTCAGCGTTGATTTTCACGAGAGCACGTGCGATGGCGAGGCGCAGAGCCTGGCTCTGACCGGTGAAACCGCCACCGTCGAGGTTTGCCTTGATATCGTACTGACCCTCAACGCCGAGGAGCTGCAGAGGCTGCTTTACGACGTAGCGCAGGATTGCTGATGGGAAGTACTTTTCGAAGTCTCTCTTGTTTATTGTGATTTTGCCGGTGCCCTCAGTGAGGTAGACACGTGCTACAGCACTCTTGCGGCGACCGATTGCATTGATTGTTTCCATCGTTATTTCCTATTATTTATACTGGTTAATATCAATCTTCTTAGGCTTCTGAGCCTCGAGTCCACCGAGCTCTGCGCCCTCAATAACATAGAGGTTGTCCATCAGCTTACGGCCGAGGGAACCCTTGGGCAGCATGCCCTTGACAGCGTGGCGAATCATCTTGTCGATACCGCCCTTGCGAGTGCGGAGGTCGGCAGGAGTGTTGAAACGCTGGCCACCAGGATAACCGGTATAACGGGTGTAGACCTTGTCGGTCTCCTTCTTTCCGGAGAAGACGACCTTTGCTGCGTTGACGATGATAACGTTGTCGCCGCAGTCTACATGAGGAGTGAATGATGGTTTGTACTTTCCGCGGAGCAGCTTGGCAACCTTTGAGCACAGACGGCCCACAATCTGGTCGGTGGCGTCGACGATGACCCACTCTTTATTAGCTGTTTCCTTGTTGACGGAAATAGTCTTGTAACTTAAAGTGTCCATAAAGATTTAATAATACTACTTTAAAAACGTTTTTATAAAAGATATCTGTGCGAAAAACAGGGACCTTCACGGCGCCTCCAGTCTAAAAGAGACCATCCAGCATTATCCCTGAATGCTTGTGGCGGTGATTCACGAACCATCGTGTCCGGCCAGAGACACGGCTATTCACACATCCGCCGGCTGCGAACCTTCTAAGTCTCAGTACGCAATCGCGGCTGCAAAGGTACACAATTTATATTAACTGAGGATAGGATGATTACGCAACAGCCTCCTTTTTATGATTATTTAACCATCGTTCCTCCGTGTGCCCCATTGCGTTTCTTGTGTGACGAATGAATGTATTGTGAGATTCAGTGGATGAATTGCGCACTTGGAACGAGGCGGAAAAGATGATGCAGGAGTAATAATAGTTGTAAGGATATTTCAAAACCGAATGAGACTAAAATTGGCTCTGTAACTGGCTGTTACTCATGGAGATAGCAAAACAGTCCGTTTGGCGTTGCGAAACGGACTGTTTGGGACGCTGAAACGGACTGTTTCGCAATGCCAAACGGTCCGTTTGAGAGTGCTAAACGGTACATATTGTAATCGTGTTAAGATTTTTCATAAATAGATCTTCAGTTGATTGGCGTGGAGAAAACAGAATATCTGTGTAATCAGTAGGTTCAGCGTGAGAAGTATATTCGACACGCAGACACTGCAGATACCGCAGATTCACGGACAAGCGAAATTTGTGCGGTTGTGGCGTTTGGACCCTTGTGACCATCAGCAAGCATCGTATTAAACGGGAGAATCCATGCCGTGACGGACGAAAACAACTCGCTCGCAGCAAGCGCATTGGCCGATTCTCACTGCGTTCTGCGCCCACTATTAATAATGTTTGCACGTATTTTCTTCGATAAAAAACGGCAAACTGCTTGCATCTTACGTGTTTTATTCGTAACTTTGGGGCATCTTAAAACAATTTATCTATGAAATCTAAATTAAGCATCTTTTTCGCTATTCTGTTCTGGGGCAGCATTTGGGGCATTATTGAGGCCACGATAGGATGGGCTCTCCATGCCACCCAGCTCCATCACGGCACATCAAATATCCTTTTTGCTTTCGGCATCTTCTGCATGCTCTCCGCAGCCGGACGCTCGGGCAAGGGCTCTGTGGCTGTGATGCTCACCGCCGTTGTGGCCGCAGTCATCAAATTGGCCGACTTCCTCCTCCCCGGTGTTGAGGGCGGTGTGCTGCATCCGGCAATGTATATCCTCCTCGAGGGAGCCATGATGGCCATTTTCTGTCAGGCATTCTCCTTCCGTCCGCGGTTTAAGGCTAACCCTGCTGTCGCGCTGTGGGAGTCGCGTTTGGCTGTTCCCGCATTCGCTGTGGCTGTGGCCCTGACGCTTATCGTGGGCTGACCACCGTGCAATGGACAAAGCTGTAACGACTTCAGGGACGATGCTCTCCGCCGCAATCTTGGCCGGTGGCCACAGCAGCCGGTTCGGAAGCAACAAGGCTCTGTTCTATTACGGCGGTGAGACGCTCATCGCACGTGCCGCCCGACTGCTGCGGTCCGTCTGCGACGAGGTCGTCGTCAGTGCCAGCCATGTCAACGCCTCGTCGTATGAATTTCTCGGACTGGAGATTGTTGAGGACGAACTCACCGACTGTGGTCCGTTGGGTGGACTCGAGACCCTGCTGGAGCGGTGCACTACGCCGTGGCTCCTTGTCGTGACCTGCGACATGCCCTATGTCGACAGCGATGCCCTCAGCATGATGATCGATGAGGCCGGGCCTGCGGACGATGGTAGGGGAAAAAGCCTTCCGCATGCCGTGGCGTGGCGGAGGCGGTCGGACGACAGTATTTCGCCCTTCCCCCTGCTCGTTGAGCGCGATGCGCTGACGGTGCTCCGCCAGAGGATTAACGACGGACGGTACAGCGTGAAAGGTCTGCTCGACGCTTTGGATACACATTATATATATAGCACCACGGACGAGATGCTGTGCAATGTCAATCGTCCGGGTGATTTGAGATGAACCATAACTAAATAATATTTAACGAAAACACCTAAATTGAAATAATGGGACAATCGCAATTTAAACTTAAAGGAACGCCATCCTCCGCTCTCTGGGGAGCTACGATAGGCTTCTTCTTCGGCGTGATGGCCATCTCGCTGTTCGGTCCAACGAGTACTAATCTCGGTGCCGCTATGGGCTTGGGAGCCACTGAGTTAGGTCTGCTCGTCTCGGTGCCGTCGCTGACGGGATCGCTGCTCCGCATACCTTTCGGTGCCATGGTTGACAGCAATGGCGGTCGTCGCGGCTTTCTCTTCCTCTTGGCAGCCGCCGTCGTGGGCCTCGCCGCGCTGAGTTTCCTCTTCACGGTCTATCCTGTTGAGACTCCGGGCAGCATGAAAGGACTCTATCCTGTGGTCCTCGCCCTCGGCTGTCTTGCGGGCTGCGGCATAGCCACTTTCTCCGTCGGTGCGTCACAGTCGAACTATTGGTTCGCCAAGAGCCGACAAGGCTATGCCTCAGGTATTTACGGTGGACTGGGCACCACCTCGGCCGGCATCCTTGCCTTTGTCCTGCCGATACTGCTCCAGCACTTCGGTTTCAAGGCCGCTTACTATATTCTGACGGCTGTGATGTTCCTCGGTCTAATACTGTATATATGGTTGGGGGCCAACCCCCCGTATTTCCAGTTCCTTAAAGCCGGAAAGGACGAGGCTACGGCGAGGGACAACGCTCTGGCCTGCGGACAGGAGCTCTTCCCCAAGGGCAGTGCGGCGACGAGTCTGAAGATTTCGGCCAAGATACCACAAACGTGGATGCTCGTGCTCTGCTACTTCACTACCTTCGGCGGTTTCATGGCCCTGACGGCGTGGTTCCCGACTTTCTGGAAGAAAGCTATGGGTCTGGACCCGATGCTTGCCGGCGGTCTTACGGCCGTATTCTCCATCCTCGCCGCGCTGCTGCGTGTGCCCGGCGGAAAGCTCTCCGACCGTATCGGCGGCGAAAAGGTATCAATGGGTGCCCTCGCCCTGTTGGCCGTCGCCGGCATTCTTATGAATATCCCGATGGGGTGGGGCGCTACCTTTGTCGTCAGCCTGCTCATCTCGGTGGCCTTCGGCTTTAACAACGGTGCCACAATGAAACTCGTCCCGGTGTATGTCAGCGAGGGTGTGGGTGGTGCCAACGGCTGGGTGGGAGGCTTGGGAGCCTTCGGCGGCTTCGTATTCCCGCCGCTGATGGGCCGTCTTGTCGACGTCTCGCCGCAGTATGGCTACGGACTGGGATTCCTGCTCTTTACATTCTTCGCCCTTCTGGTGATGATTATCAACTACTTTGGGATGATTCGCAAGAAGTAATGACACTGTTTTGAACATCATGATATGAATACGATATTTAGCAATCTGAAATACTTCATCAATAGGAAGAACGTGACCAACGAGGAGTGGGAGCATTTCTACCGCACGCGTTGGGCTCACGACAAGGAGGTGCGGTCCACTCACGGCGTGAACTGTACCGGTTCGTGCTCGTGGCGTATCTTCGTTAAGAAGGGTATCGTCACCTGGGAGATGCAGCAGACCGACTATCCTGCTACGCGCCCCGGACTGCCTAACCATGAGCCGCGTGGCTGTCCGCGCGGTGCCAGCTACAGTTGGTATCTGTATAACTCCGGTCGCGTGAAGCACCCGATGATACGAAAGGAACTCCTCGACCTCTGGGAGGCGGCACTGGCCCAGCACCACGACCCCGTGGAGGCATGGGCGTCGATTGTCGACGACGAGCAGAAAAGGAAGAAATATAAGGCGGTGCGCGGTCTCGGCGGCTTTGTCCGCCTCGACTGGCCGACGGCCCTGCAGATTATTGCCGCCAGCAATATCTACACAATTAAGAAGTTCGGTCCCGACCGCTTAGTGGGCTTTACGCCCATTCCGGCCTTCTCCATGCTCAGCTACGCCTCCGGCACCCGCTATCTGAGTCTGTTAGGCGGTGCCTGTCTGAGCTTCTACGATTTCTATTGCGACCTCCCGCCGTCGTCACCGCAGACGTGGGGCGAGCAGACCGATGTCCCGGAGAGTGCCGACTGGTTCAACTCCTCGTTCCTGTTGCTGTGGGGCAGCAATGTTCCGACGACGCGAACACCCGATTCGCCGTTCTACACGCAGGTGCGCTACAAGGGAACCCAGGTGGCTGTCGTGTCGCCCGACTACAGCGATGCGTCGAAGTTCGCCGATGTGTGGATGGCTCCCAAGCAGGGTACCGACTCGGCTTTGGGCATGGCAATGGGGCACGTCATCCTCAAGGAGTTTTACCGTGACCGCACGGTGCCGTATTTCGATGAATATGTAAGGAAATTTACAGATCTGCCTTTCCTCGTGAAATTAGAGGATGCCGGTGACGGACGTTATGCCGCGGGCATGCTCCTGCGGGCCTCCGACCTCAAGGACGACTTCGGCGTAAAGACGAAAGCCGAGTGGTATCCGATAACCGTTGATGACGTGTCGGGCGAGCTCGTCACGCCGAACGGCAGTATCGGCAGCCGCTGGAACAACGAAGGCCGGTGGAATCTGAAGTGTGAGGATGTGCGTACGGGCAAGTCTTTCACGCCACGGCTGTCGCTCATCGACCACCGTGACGAGGTGGTGACGCTGCTCGACCCTTACTTCGGAGGTGCCGACTATAAGAATCCACATTTCGATGCCACCCGGCATCCGGATATCATAGAGCATAAGATTCCCGTCGTAAAGGTGGAGACGAAGGACGGAGTGGCTTATTGTGCCAACGTTTTCGACCTGCTGATGGCCCATTATGGCATCGACCGTGGCCTCGGCGACGACAACTGTGCCAAGAGTTACGACGATGATCTGCCCTATACCCCTAAGTGGCAGGAACAGATTACGGGTGTCAAGGCTGAGAAAGTTATCGCTACGGCGCGCGCTTTTGCCTCTACGGCTGAGAAAACGCGTGGAAAGAGCATGATAATCATTGGTGCCGGTGTCAACCAGTGGTATAATACGGATATGACATACCGCGCAGCCATCAATATGCTTATGCTCTGCGGAACTCTCGGTGTCAACGGTGGCGGATGGAGCCATTATGTTGGTCAGGAGAAAGTGCGGCCGCAGGCCGGATGGGCCCAGATGGCTTTCGCCCTCGACTGGAAGCGTCCGCCGCGCCACATGAACACGGTAAGCTATATCTACGAGCACGCCGACCAGTGGCGATATGAGAAAGTGACTGTCGATGAGCAGCTTTCGCCGTTAGCCGATAAGAACCGGTGGAAAGGACTTACGCTCCTCGACTGCAACATCAAAAGCCAGCGTATGGGCTGGCTGCCGTCGTCGCCGGAGTTCAACCGCAACTCGCTCGACTTGTGCCGTGAGGCCGCCAAAGCCGGTATGAGCGAGAAAGACTATGTCTGTCGGGAGCTCCACGAGAATAAACTGGCTCTCGCGGCCGAAGATCTTGATGCCCGCGGGAACAGTCCGAAGGTGCTTTTCATCTGGCGTGCCAATCTTATCGGCTGCTCGGCGAAGGGCATGGAATTCTTCATGAAGCACCTCCTCGGTGCGCAGAATAATGTTCTCGGACAGAATCTTGAGCAGTGCGGACAGCCGTTGCCGAAATACGAGAAATGGCACAGCGAGGATACTGTCGGCAAACTCGACCTCGTCGTGAATATCGACTACAGGATGACGCAGTCGAGTATCTTCGCCGATATCGTGCTGCCAGCTGCAACATGGTATGAGAAGGAGGACATCTCGTCCACTGATATGCACCCCTTCCTTCATCCGTTCAGTAAGGCTGTCGACCCCGTATGGGAGAGTCGCACCGACTGGGACATCTTCCGTGAGCTGTCGAAGGTCTTCTCAAAGATGAGCGTAGGCCATCTCGGCCACGAAAAAGATGTCGTCTACACCCCGTTGGCCCACGACAGTACGGGCGAAATCAGTGAGCCGTTGGCCGTCGACGACTGGAAAGAGACCGGTGAGATGCCGCAGCCGGGTCGGAATATGGGCAATCTTGTCGTCGTGACGCGCGATTATCCCGATATCTACCGCCAGTTTACGACTGTCGGACCGAATGTCCGCGACAAGGGTATCGGCGGTAAAGGCATTGGCTGGCAGGCCGTTAAGGAGTATGACGAGCTGAAGGCGATGAATGGCGTCGACCGCGCCGAAGGCATAAGTCATGGCATGCCGCTGATAGAGGAGGCTACGCAAGCCTGCGATGCCGTGCTCACCCTCGACCCGACGAGCAATGGCGATGCCGGCTACAGGGCGTGGAAAGCCCTGGAGAAGAGCGTCGGACTGCCTTTAGCTGAGCCACTTACGGCTGATTTTGGCAAGACAAAATACACCTATAAGGATCTCGTCGTTCAGCCGCGACTGTCGTTGCCTACACCGATATGGTCGGGAATCAACAACAAAACGACGGAATATACAGCCAACTACACCAATATTCATTATCTCATCCCATGGCGGACGGTCACGGGACGGCAGAGCTTCTATCAGGATCACCCCTGGATGCGTGCCTTCGGCGAGTCGTTGGTGGGGTATAAGCCGCCATTGGCGAAGAAGGAAATAAATAATCTCAAGGAGCGGTTGAATATTAAGGACGAGACCCTTGCCTTGAACCTGCTCACTCCCCACAACAAGTGGACAATCCACTCGTCGTGGAATGATAATCTGCTGATGCTCACCTTGGGACGCGGAGGCCCCGTAATTTGGATGAGCGAGAGCGACGCTGCCAAGCTTGGTATCGCCGATAACGACTGGGTGGAGGTCATCAACGACAACGGATCGGCCATGGCCCGTGCCTGTGTCAGCCAGCGTATACCTGAGGGCGCGCTCTATATGTATCATAACCAAGGACGTACCGTCAACGTGCCGCTGAGCCCATTGACGGGTAACCGCGGCGGTATACATAATTCAATCTCACGGCTTTGCCCTAAGCCAACGCACATGATCGGCGGTTATGCGCAACTGTCGTACAGTCTGAACTATTACGGTACGATAGGCGCTAACCGCGATGAGTATGTGCTGTTGAGAAAAGTTGACAATGTAAAATGGGAATAAGATGAAGATCAAATCACAGATAGCAATGGTCCTCAACCTGGACAAGTGCATAGGATGCCATACATGCTCGGTGACATGCAAGAATGTCTGGACATCGCGCAGGGGGTTGGAGTATGCATGGTGGAATAATGTAGAGACGAAACCCGGCCCCGGTTATCCGAAAACCTGGGAGAATCAGGAGAAATATCGTGGCGGATGGGTCAGGCGCAAGGACGGCAGCACGGAACTGCGCCTTGGCAACCGCCCGAGAGTGATGTCGCAACTGTTCTCCAATCCCTATCTGCCGCAGGTCGAGGACTATTACGAGCCCTTCACCTTCGATTTCTCCTCGCTGAAAGGAAAGCGCCGGATGAAGACACCACCGTCGGCGCGGCCTTTCTCGATGATTACCGGTAAGCAAATGGATAAGGTTCAGGATGGACCGAACTGGGAGGATGATCTCGCCGGGACTTTCGACCAGCGAAAGAGTGATCCGAATCTTCATGATATTGACACACAAGGCTTTGCCGAGTTTGAGCGGACATTTATGCTCTACGTTCCGCGCCTCTGCGAGCACTGTCTGCATCCGGCCTGCATCCCGAGTTGTTCGTCGGGGGCTATCTACAAGCGCAAGGACGGCGTGGTTCTTATCAATCAGGACCGCTGCCGCGGCTGGCGCCAGTGTATATCGGCCTGTCCGTACAAGAAGATTTACTTCAACTACAAGCGGATGAAGAGCGAGAAATGCGTTTTCTGCTATCCCCGTATTGAGGACGGACAGCCCACGGTGTGCAGTGAGACGTGTGTAGGGCGCATGCGTTATCTCGGTGTTATACTCTACGACAGCGAGAAAATCGACGAGTATGCGGCCGCCGACGAGCGTGATTTGGTCCGTTGCCAACGCGAAATGATTCTCGATCCCAACGACCCGGAGGTCGTTGTTGAGGCCGAACGGCAGGGAATAAGCCATAACTACATTATGGCCGCACAGAAGAGTCCGGTCTATAAGCTTATGAAAGAGTGGGCCATAGCGTTCCCTCTGCACCCCGAATACCGCACGCTGCCTATGGTCTGGTACGTTCCGGCTATGAGCCCGAAGGTCGAAGAGGTGGCAGCTGAGGAGCAGAAAGGCCCTGCCGATGCTGCCGCCGGGGAGATGGACTACTTTGCCAAGGTCGATGAGATGCGCATTCCGGCTCAGTATTTCGCTAATCTGCTGACGGCCGGCGACCCGCAGCCCATCCGTGAGGCACTGGCAAAGCTTGTGGCCCTGCGTGAATATATGCGGCGGAAGACTGTCGACGGCGATGACCAACCATCTGTCCCTGAGGCTATTGGGCTCACCGCCGCTCAATATGACGATATGTATCGGCTTTTAGCCATTGCCGACTACAACGACCGGTTCGTTATTCCCACCGACCCGAAACAACAGGGCAGTCACCACTTCGATGAGCGTACAGGCCTCGGATTTGACGATGAGGAGGAAAATTTCGTCGAAGGCTGCAAGCGGCATAACATCTTTGGCGGCATATAAACGGAGACGGAGATTATGATAAAGACATACAATATACTTTCGCTTCTGCTCGACTATCCCTCTGTAGAGCTGTGGGAGAGCCGTAGCGAGATAATGCCGGCGCTACGTGATGAGAAGATTCTCAGTGTCAAGTCGTTAGCCAAGGTCGAAACCTTCCTCAGCTATGTGTCGTCATTCCCCGATGTGCGTAGTTGGCAGGCGGCCTACAGCGACGTCTTCGATACTTCCTCAAAGACCAATCTTTATCTCTTCGACATGGTTTATGGCACGAGCCGCGACCGTGGTCAGGCCATGGTCGACCTGAAGGAAGAGTATCTCAAAGCCGGTCTGATGCCCGCCGAAGATGAGTTGCCCGACTATCTGCCGATGTATTTGCAGTATGTTGCCAATATGGACAGCGTGGAACAGGCTCGGTCGGCGATGGCCGACATACGCGGCGTAATCACGAAAATGGACGAGTGCTTCGCTAAGGAGCAGCATCCTTACGAGCCGCTCATAGCTATCTTGAAAGAAGAATAAAACAAAACGTCATGCACACATTTCTTTTCCAATACCTGCCTTATATAGCCGGAACTCTGTTCATCTGCGGAGTTACCTACCGCATTGCGGCACAGGGGAATACCGTTCAGGCCTATTCCTCGCAGTTCCTTAGCAATGACAGTCTGCTGAAGTGGGGCAGCAACCTTTTCCATGTGGGTATTATCCTGGTGTTTTTCGGACACATTTTCGGTCTGCTTGCTCCCGAATGGTCCTACGACTGGCTGATAACCAATGAACAGAAACGGCAGTTGGCTATCGTCATGGGCAGTGGAGCCGGACTCATTACCCTCGCAGGTATCAGCATGCTCACCCTCCGGCGGTTCACCAACCGTAACGTGGTGGCTAACAGCAACTTCGGCGATTATCTCTTCGTCGTAATCATCTTCCTCCAGATAGTCACCGGACTGATGGGCACAGTGGAGACAATCAACAGCGACCTCGACCATTACATGAATCTCGACAGATGGGCGCAGGGCCTGTTCACGTTCCTCCCTGGGGCCTCCGACTACATTGCTGACGCATCCCTGCCGCATAAGATTCACATTCTCCTTGGCTTCCTGCTCGTAATTATCTTCCCGTTCACGAAGCTGATGCACATGGTTGCAATACCCGTGATATACATTATCGACTTCTTTATACCCCGAAAATAGGGTTTGATGACACCGTCCAGCGCGCTTTCGGGCTCTGTGTGGAAACAAGTTTTCGCATGGAACCCAGCGCGGCGGCCGCATCTTCGATTTCCGGTGCGGTCGGGGTGAAGGTGCGGTATTTAACTGATTGTGTGGCAGATGTATCATAACTAAAAGAAAAACAAACTCAAACATATACTGAATTATGTTGTTATTATCTGCTGTTGTTGCAGCGTTACCCCTTACTTTTCAGCCGCCAACCGACACGACCCATGTGTTCCATTTAGGCGAAGTGATGGTTTTCGACCGTCAGAAGACCTTTAAGGACAATCAGGTCAATGCCGATTTTATGAAGTCGTCCGACATTCAGCGCGTCTCCGAGGCCCTCAATTGGGTGCCGGGACTCATCGTTCAGGAGACCGGCGGGCGCAGCGAGGCCGGCTTTATGCTTCGCGGCATCAGCAGTGCCGACGTGCCAATATATATCGACGGAGTGCCGATGACGGCTCCTTACGACGGCACCGTCGACCTCTACCGGCTTCCGGCGGGCATGCTCAGCCGTATTGACGTCAGCAAATCAGCCAGTTCGCTGCTCTTGGGAGGCAACACCCTTGGCCCGTCGGTCAATCTTGTCACCCGACAGCCACAGAAACCATTCGAGATGCACTTCGATGTCAACACCCTCTGGCACAGTAATTTAAACCTTGGCGGACGATGGAACCACTGGTTCGGGCAGGTAGACGTGAGCTATGCCAACATCGCGAACTTCCGGCTGCCCCACAGCTATCCCACCGACTCCCCCTATCTTGACGGCCACAAGCGCCTGAACTCACGGTCGCGCGACTTCGACATCAGTGCGAAAGTGGGCTATTCGCCTAACGCTACGGACGAATATGTAGTCGGCTACACCCATATCAACGCCAAGAAACATGTCCCCCCGTACTTGGGAAGCAACGGCCGGGCGCAGTTCCGCATCAGTCCTGAATGGAAAAAGGACGAAATCTACTTCCACTCTACAACGAAATTGGCACCGGCACTGACGCTGAAGAGCCGGCTGTGGTACGATACCTTCGACAATACCCTTGATTCCTACGACGATTTCACTTATTCCACTCAGAAGGGCAAGCAGGGGTGGACGAGTATCTACAACGATTATGCCCTCGGAGCCAATGCCAACCTCGTTTGGGCGACGACGGACCGCAACGACCTAAAGTTCGGCGCAAACTATAAATTTGATGTCCACCGATCGCATAACGTCGGCGAGCCGGTGGCCCATATCAGCGAAGGCATCTACTCCTTCGCCGTTGAGGATGAGGCCCGTCTGAGCCCCCAGCTGTCGGCAACGGCCTCTGTCGGCTGGTTTGCACGGCAGGGTTATAAGATTGAGGAGTACAACGCCAAGCGCGGACTGACCGAGATGCCCAACACCCATGACGGCAATGTCAATGCTCTTGCGGCCATCGATTATCATCCGTCGGCACTCCATCACTTCCGGTTCACCGTCAGCCGCTCCTCGCTCTTTGCCCGTATGAAGGACAGGTATTCCTATAAACTCGGCAAGGCCATCCCCAATCCTGACTTGGGAACAGAGAAATCCGTCAATATCGATGCCGCCTATGAGGGCCATTGGCAGAATCTGCGGTGGCATGCCGGTGCGTTCTACAACTTCATCAATGACATTATCCAGGAGGTTACGGGCGTTGACGATAGCGATCCGAAAATCTATCAGCTCCAGAACCGGGGCAAAGCGCAGTACCGTGGCTTCGAACTTGGTGCAGGCTACGATATTTCCTGGCTGACGGCCAATGCCAACTACAGTTTCATCGACCAGAAGAATATGGACAACCACGACCTGAAATTTCTCTACAGCCCGCGCAATAAGTTCACCGCCTTCCTTGAGTTGCGTCCCGTTTGGCAACTCCGTCTGCAGGGACGCCTTCAGGCTCAGGGCCGGGCCTATTCCTCTTCCGACGGCAGTACGTCGACTGGGGGCTTCGCCACCATCGATGCCAGTATAGCCCGTAAACTATGGAAGACTGATATAAAGGTAGGAGTGCTCAATTTAGCTGACAAAATCTACGAGTATTCAGAGGGATACCCCATGCGCGGCAGGACGTGGTACGCCAGTGTCTCGTTCGATTTGTAACCGCTTGAAAAATAGAATAATAAAGACATTCATACTATGAAGATAACTATTTTCACAGGAACGCGCGGTGCCGGTAAGTCGACCCGCTTCATCAAGGAATACCGCGAACATGGCGACGGGCTCTGTTTCTTCTCGCTGAAGAAACACGGTCCCGACGGAAAAGTCTGCGCCTACGACCTCGTTCTCTACCCCAAGGACGAGACTCTCCCTTTCTTCGAGAAGGACCCTGACGTCGAAATGGAAACAGCCTCGAAGGAGCAATTGGCCGTGAAGGACCTTACCGGTGGAATGATGCACAGCTGCAGCTACTTCGTACATAAGTCGGCCTTCGACAAAGCCCTGCAGTACTACAATGAGCATCCGGAGGCAAAGGAGGTATGGATTGACGAGATTGGGCGCATAGAGATTGCCGGTCAAGGCTTTCGTCAGTTGCTTATGACAGCTATTGCCGACGGTAAGGACATCTTCTTCGTAGCTCGTAACAACTTCATTCCCAAACTTCTACCCCTGCTGCCTGCCGATGCTGATGTTAGAACTGTTGAGGTGGGGGAGTGATCCTCTCTTACGTGGCCGACCCCGTCGCCCACATCCGAAAATCGCCAGATTATAAATGTATTATCCTCTTCGTGAAGGGAGAGGATAGTACATCTTTTACCCTTCCCCAGTTCGCGTCGATACCGTAAGCGCATGAAAATGAATCAAAACCTTGGTGGGATTATAAATAATGTATACCTTTGCCTCGCAAAATGTTGACAGTGGCATGTCCGGTTCATTCTCCGGCAGCAATATGCCGATAGCTGCGCAGCCGTCCGGTGCCGAATCCTTTCTTCGGCCGTCAGCGTTTGCAGGGCATTGCGCTGCTTGTTTATGAAAATAATGATTTAATGGGAAAGAGCCAACCGACAGTTTCCGTTGTCATGGCGACATACAACGGCGAGAAATATATCCGCGAGCAGATTGATTCTATTCTGAACCAGTCGTACCCAATCTGTGAGCTTATCATCCAGGACGACTGCTCCACCGACTCCACGGCCTCCATCTGCCGTGAGTATGAGTCGCGGTTCCCCCATATCCATTTCTTCGTCAACGATCACAACCTCGGTTTCAACGAGAATTTCCGTACCGCCGTGATGCGGGCTACGGGCGACCTCATAGCCATCAGCGACCAGGACGACGTGTGGTTCCCGCAGAAGATTGAGCGGCAGGTGGCTGCCATCGGCGATTACGACATCTGTACGTCGCTCGTCTGCCGTGGTACGACGACAGAAGATATGACCCCCGACCCCTACAGCGACGACATCCGTGTCAAAACTCATGTCTTTCGCGACATCCTCGGTCATACCATCCTCGCCAAGAGAGGCTTCCTCCAGTGTGAATCCAACTGGCGTGGCACCTTCATCTACGACTGGAGTCTGACCCTCCATGCCGACTGGGGCAACGGAATGACGAAAGTCAACGAGCCATTAGTCTTCCACCGCTCCCACGAAAAGAGCTATACGGTCATCGCCCAGGAGTCGCGGGCCCATGGAAAATCGCTCACGGCAGCCTACATCCATGGCCTCGGATGTCTGCGCAGGATGCAGCGCATGCCTAAATTCATCAGCCACTGCCGGTTCATCCAGGAGAACACCGCCGACAGCAGCGACAGCGATATCCGCACTCAGCACCGCTTTGCCGAACTGCTCATGAGCCAGTCGCTGACAGGACTGCTGAGGCTCTGCATCCTGTGCATGAGGAACCGCAAGGATATTTACAACCCGCCACGGAAGGCACAGGGCCTTATGGGTGCCTTTCATGGGTTCTTCTTCCCCCTATATTACGCTTATTACTGTTACATGGTCTTTGAGTAAGATGAACAAAAATCCCACAGTCTCCGTTGTCATGGCGACATACAACGGCGAGAAATACATCCGCGAGCAGATAGATTCCATTCTCGGCCAGTCGTATCCGGTCTATGAGCTTGTCATTCAGGACGATTGCTCCACCGACTCCACCCTCGCTATTGCCGAGGATTATGCCCGCCGCTACCCTAATGTGAAGGTCTTTGAGAACCAACGCAATTTGGGTTTCAACCTCAATTTCCAGACAGCCTGCATGCGTGCTACGGGCGATTTTGTTGCCATCAGCGACCAGGACGACGTGTGGTTTCCTGAGAAAATAGCCCGCCAGATGGAGGTCATCGGCACCCACGACATCTGCACGTCGGCAATATGTCGTGGCGCAACCCAGGCAACTGCCGTGGTGGAGGACGAGAGCAACGACGTGCGGCCGGCAACCCACGTATTCCGCTGTCTGCTCGGACATTCCATTTTCGGACCAAGCAGTTTCATGAAGAATCCTAAGAACTGGGAGGGCAGTCTCAACTACGACTGGAATCTCACTCTTCATGCCGACTGGAACAATGGCATCGTCAGGATTGGCGACGTGCTCCTCTTTCACCGGTCCCACGACAGCAGTGTGACCCACAGGACGATGGCGCTGACGACAACGACCTCCTCCGTTGCACCTTACCTCCATGGCTTCCGTTTCTTCCGCCAGTTGCAGGAAGAGCCAAAGTTCATGAGCCATTGCCGCTATGTCTTCGACAATACCCTGTCGGCAACCGACGGTGGCGTCGTTTTGCAGCACCGTCTTGTGGCTCTGCTCCTCCGCCACTCCTTTGCCGCCTACCTCCGTCTGTGCTTCTTCTGTATGCGCAACCGCAAGAGCATCTATTATCCCGCCTCAAAGGCCAAGGGATTGTTGGGCTTTGTGCGTGGCTTCTTCTTTCCGGCCTTCTCGGCATACTACAGTGCGTTCAACTTCAAATGAGGTCAGCCGGCATAAGATGGAATCAGTGAGCTCTTGCCTTGTCTCGTGGCGATATTGTTTATGTCCCATTTGTTTCGGTTTTCCGACGGATGGTACTTGGCTAAAAAGTGTAATTTGATGATAATAAATTGTTACAGCCATCGTTATTTCAATATATTTTTATTGCGTTTTACCGTCATGAAGTTCTTTAGCCCTAAAGTAGTCAGCTCCCTCGGCTTTAAGATTAGGCTGTTTCTTGCTGTCTTTGTCCTCAATTTTACAGTCGCAGAGGCAGACGACAATCATGTTTTTACCGATACAATACCAATAGTTGAGCGGTACGGGCATATTCTGATGCCTGTAACCATAAACCATGAGCGTAAGCAACTTGCATTCGACACGGGGGCAGAAGGCATTGCGCTGTATGGGGATAAAAAGCCATTTAAAACGAAATGGATTTCTGACGGTGTTGATGTAAAAAATCATACCAAGGCATTGGAAGAGGGTAATATGCTTGTAGAATTTGGCTCGCAATGTGATTCTTTGATCGTTTCGTATGCACCATTACCCTCTGACAGTACATTAAGAGCTGCCTTATTAAATATCGGTGACGGCTTAATGGGCTTTTGTCCATTAATAAGAAGAGGACTCAACTATTTTGTCAAGGTCGATTTGCGGAAGGGTATCATGATTGTATCGAACGATCACAAGTGGGCAAAGCGAACAACAGGACTTAGGGTGAGTTACAAAAAGTGCGATGTGTTGCCTTCTTTCTCAATTAAGGTGGGTAAACGTCACCGCACGAAGACGGCATTAGATTCTGGCGCCAGCCATTTCTGCACCATACGGACAAGTGTCCTTGACAAGTGGGAGAAAGCCGACAAAGAGTTCAAAGCTTGTAAGGCCTTCGATGATAGTATTGAAGACAATGCGCCCTTATTCGATACGGCTATTCATAAGCGAAGAGTCAAGGCCTACAAATGTGAATTTGCCATCAAGTCGTTCAAGGTGGACGATGCTGTCATCACGGACGATCCAAGCGGTACAACTTCCGTTGGCGAGGAAATATTCCATAAAGCCGTCATCGCCTTCGATCCGTGGCATCGCAAAATCATTTTCCAACCGTACGATAAGTAATGTGGTTTGCTCCGCGTCATGGCAGCTGCGTGTATTTTCTTCAATCTGTCTTTGTGGCAGTAGGGTGGGGATAGATCTCTCCCGACGGAGGATTGGAGAGGAAATATGCAGTCGATTGAATGCGTTTGGCGAAGGTTGATGCATCGATTCTCATTCTCTCTGATTTGCTTTCATTATTCCGAAAAATATTTACAGCCTTCCGATATGTACCGTTTGGCCTTCTGAAACGGTCCGTTTGAGGACGCAAAACGGTCCGTTTCGCACGATGAAATGGACCTTTTTAGAACGCCAAATGGCATGTATTTCGATGTGACTGATAATGAGGTGGTTACGAGGGTGACTTTGTTTGTGTATAGAAGCGAAAGATTTTTACAAGTAATAATACCACCAATACGCTGATAAGTAGACAGTTTATGTACCTTTATGCATTTGTTTGCTATGCATTTCGTCCGTCGGTACTGCGTCTCTTCGGCTGTCTGTGCAGCACCTTGCCACAGTAGGGGTAGGGCTTATCCCTACCCTCGTAGCTACGTTATATTTGTTTTGCATCTCGCCCGCTGTTGGTAGGACGGGGATAAACCCCGTCCCTACGGTGGTAGTGTGCTGCAAGCGATTCTGTATCAATGATTTATGACGTTAAATTCGTCTTTCTTTGTCGGCTACTGACGGCCGCAAGGGCTGCGTCCCGCAAACACACATTGCTACTTATCTGCAGGGACGACGGACGACCACGAAGCCGCGGTTGCAATGGATTAACTGGAAATCAATTGGGCTCTTTCCTGCTTTGCGCCACGATGAAATCAGACTTTTAAGCGGACGGACAATAATTTTAACCGAAAAAATTATTCTGTTCCGTTTTTTATTTGTATCTTTGCACCCGCAAAACAAAAAAAGATCGGGATTTAGCGCAGTTGGTAGCGTACTACGTTCGGGACGTAGGGGTCGCTGGTTCGAGTCCAGTAATCCCGACTTACTCAAGGAGACAGGCTGGTATGCGGCTTGTCTCTTTTGCTTTTTATGGCCTTCCTATCTTTTCTTTTTGCTCTGTGAAGAATATTTCCACTCACTATGATTTCACTGAAAATATCCAGTGCACCGCAGATTCTGTCTCGTTCGTAATCGGAAATTGGTTTTAACGGCATGGCAAAGATATGCGTTTGTCGCGCTAAAGTGTTCATTCGGAGGCTTAAGGCTTACGCTTGCGAGATTCTCGTAAGTTGGATTTATATCTCGTCATGATATTGATAGCAGTCTATTCCGACTCAATTCGCATTCGTGACTTATGGTTAATGAATGTTAATTGTGTTTATGTTTTCGGGATTAATCCGTTTTACAGATAGAAAACAGAGACAATGACCGACAAAGAGTTTATCGACATAGCAACGGCATTGCGGGAGCAGGCCCTTCGACGGGGCCGCTGCTATCCGCTCGACACCGACGAGGCCGAGGACATCGCCCAGGATACGATGCTCAGGCTGTGGGCTCTGCGGTCAAAGATTGTCTCCGCCGACCATGCCGCGGGACTGGCTTCGGTCATTGCGGCCCATACGGCCATCGATCTTCTGAGGCGACGCCGACAGACTGTTGTCACGACCGCCGATGTCGAGATTAGTGAAACTTCGGGTCATACCCCGTTGACAGCCATTGAGGACCAGGCCAACGACGCGTGGCTACAGCGGCAGCTCAGCCGACTGCCATCAAAGGAATACGAGATTTTGCACCTCCGCCAGGTGGAGCAGAAAAGCAACGGCGAGATAGCGGCAATACTCGGAATAACGCCTCAATCGGTGGCCACACTCCTCTCGCGGGCCCGCCATAAGCTCTTGGAGAAGATACAAAGAGACAGGATGAGGGGCCTGATATGATAAGAAAAAACACCGCAGGAGGAAGGACCTCGGGCGATGCTCAACGTGAAACGGATAAAAAACGGATTATATAATGACAAAGGATATACGTCAGCTGCTTCGGAAGTTCATGGATGGTATGACCACCGTGGACGAGGAACGCTACATCAGCAAGTGGTTCCGCAGCCATCCGGATGTTGATGGTGACCTTGCCGACTATCGGACGATGTTCGGATGGTTCGACGATGGTATGCCGATGCCTAAGCGACGCAACATCAGATTGTTGCGTATTGTGGCTGTGGCAGCGTCGGTGGCGCTCGCTGTCGGTGTCGGACTCTTCGGGTTGAGCCGTTGGCAGCATCCCGCCGGCGATGAGGCATCGGCTCCCATAGCCATTGCGACGTTCAAGAAGGCTCCCCGCGCCGTTACCCCCGAGCATGCCGACACGGCTACACAGGCGGTTCCGATGGATAATGATACCATAGATTCTCAAATATACAACCATGAGAAGAAGACCGGGCACAGGACGCGCCGGGTGAGGTTCGAGCCTGTGCCGCCTTCTCCTCTCTACGCGGATCGCACGGCCGAACAGTCGGAGGAGGCTGTGGCGTTGGCTGAGGCTATGGAGAAAGCCAACAGCTCGTACCATGTGACGGAGGAATCGGAGAAATTTGTCGATGCGGCCCTGACACTTATGGACTGCGATATCACGCGCACACTGCTGATAAACGATATGCAGTCGGCTATCAACGAGCAGCTCATAACGAGTGCTATTGAGGACGGCACCATGACACAATATTATGACGATGATACATATTAACAATAAATATTAGGAGGACGAAACAATGAGGACAATAAGAGCATTGATAACTGCGGCTGTCGCGCTGACAGCCATCGCCGCTTACGGCCAAAAGCCCTTGGAGGATATTGGCCAGGCGTACGACCGTCTCGTCGCCTCGCTCTACACCGGCGGCAATATTGTATCGCAGACAAAGGAGAACTACCCCGGATGGAGTAGGACAGAGGTGAGTTTTGCGTTTCCGGCAAAGAAGAGTAAGCTCATCAGCGATTACAATTCTACGCTGTTCGACTGGAGTGCAAAGGCCTACTCGTCGTTCGTCAAAAGGGCTGGAGCGAACGACAACAGCCAGATGAACATCGCATGGGGTGAGGGCAACAGGCAGCAGACGAGTTTCGGCTCGTGGCCTGACCGCAACTACAATATCCAGTTTATACGCGACTGCAAGGACTCGACGATGCGTTACGCCTACGCGCTGGTGTGGTATGTGCGTAACGACAGTCTGCTCGGCAGTGTGGACAGATATTACGGCAAGGATCCACGGATGAGTAGCCATAGAACTATGACCTACGGATACAATAGTAAAGGCCGGAAAGGCACGTGGATTATCGACAAGAGCAACGGAAGTCTCTACGGACCGGGCATCTCCATCGACGATAAAGGGGTGTATATCAATGGTACACGATATTCCGACTATGCCGACCGCGATGGTGAATGGGCTGTCGACGGGAGCGGAGATGTGTATGGACCGGGTATCTCCATCGACGACAAGGGCATATATATCGACGGAAAGAAATACTCCGACTATCCCCTGCCAACGCTACAGTCGGAGATGAAGAAACTCCAGAACGAACTTGACAATATCCAGTTGAAGAAAAAAATAAAGAACAGTACCGACTTTGTCAATCAGTTCAACAACCTCCACATTTTCTATTCGTCGTTGTGCAGTTCCTACAAGGACTACAAAAAGTGTAAGGGCGACGAGCAGACGGGACAGCTGATGATAATGAACCTCATGGTGGCTGTACTGAACAAGGCCAACGATATGTGCTCGAACTACTATAATGTGATTAATACTCCGGCTAAGAAGTTCATTGCCAGTCAGTTGAATGCTATGGCTGATGAGTCGAAGGACCAGTATATCGGTGACGCTTTCAAGGCTATGGCCAAGGAACTGCTGTCGAAAGCTGACTGAAATACAGTGATTTGGACTTGTTTTTGTAATGGAAAAGGAAATATAAGTAGTCGAAAGCCGACTGAAATACAGCGCTTTAGACCAGACTAAGGGAATTTGAAAAGCTGATTGGAAGACAGCCCGCGAGGACAGAATGAGATTGGAGCCCGGTATTATGCCGGGCTCCTTCGGTTGATATTCGGCCTAAAATGTTACGTAAGGCCGCAGGCGTTCAATCTCTTCCGCCGGGAAATCTTTTAGTAGCGACAGCTGGCTGAGGTCGGTGATGCGGCCCTTCAGCCGTCGGTAGTCGCAAATCTCGCGGGCCTGATAGAAGTTGATGTATGGGTGACGGCGCAACTGATTGATGGTGAGTGTGTTGATATTAAGTTTTGTCGGGTGGGCGTTGCCGATTCGGAAGTAGGGTAGCGTCTCTACGGGGAAGTCGTCGATCTCTTTCAGTTGTGCCACGCTGACATAACCGCCAAGGCGCGTCCCGTAGCCTACGATGCGCCGGGCCCACCACGTGCCGATACCCGGAATCTTCTTCAGCTGTGTAGTGTCGGCGGTGGCGAGGTCGATGGTCTGTCCGGCTTTCAGCTTCATGGGGAATAGAACGGTGTCGCGGCTGTATTCGTGGTGGTCGTTGTTGGGACTGAAGACGGGCCGCGGGCGGACGTAGTTGGCCGCCGGAGCGTAGTCGTCGGAAATCTGTATGTAGGGCCGCATGTCCATATACTGCTTGCGGGTGAGACCGTAGACGCGGGCGAAATCCTCGGGACTGCGGTACACACCGCCCTTGGCACGATAGCGGTAGATATTGCGCACCTGCCACGGCGAGAGCCCGAGGCGCAGCAGCTGCGTGCTGTCGGCGGTGTTGGGGTCGAAGGCGAAGAGCTCGGCCTGACGCCCGTCGTCGGTGCGGTAAGGTCGTGGGGACATGTAAGGATAACGGGCGGAACGCCGCGAGGAGTCGCGCTTAAAGGCCAGACTGTCGGCAGAGGCGACGGCAGTGCGCTTCTCCAGTCCGCCGACAAAGAAGAATATCGACGCGGCAAGGGCCACGAGACAAAGGAAGAACAGGAATACTACTCTGTCGGATTTCTGTAGATAGAAAAAGTCCCGTATTCGCATATAGATTAGTATTTAGTCGGATTGAAGTTTATATTATTCTGCTATTGACGTCTCATCGTATTTTTTATGACTCCCCCGGTTCTTCCATCGGTCCATGTCTACATTATATATAGGAGCCGAGGGAAGGACTTTATGTTGTCAACCGGATTTTGCTCCGGTAGTTACGCTATACTACTCCGAACTGATGGAGGAAGATCATCACGATGCATACGGGGCATACGAACCGCACGAAGAACAGCCAGATGCCGTAAAAACGTCCGCTCACCGTGTCCCAGTTAGTGAACTCGCGATGGACAATCGTCTGTGGTACCACCCATCCTACGAAGAAACATGTTAGCAGGGAACCGAGGGGAAGGAGGATTTGTGCCGTGAAGAAATCGCAGAAGTCCATAATGCTCTTTCCCATCAGTGTCAGACCGTTGACGGCTCCGCACGACAGTGAGCACACGATGGCTATGATGCATGCTGTCACCGTGACGATGCAGGCGGCACCGCGGCGGGAGGTGTGGAGCTCCTCACGGAAGAAAGCTGTGCCTATCTCGTGCATCGAGATTGTCGAGGTGAGGGCCGCAAGCACCAGGAGAGCGTAGAAAAGCACTGCCACCACATGGCCGAGGAAGGGGAGAAAGGCAAATGCCTTGTCAAAAACTGTAGGCAGGGTGATGAATATCAGCGACGGACCGCTGTCGGGGTTCACTCCTACGGAGAATGCCGCGGGGAAGATCATCAGTCCCGCGAGGATGGCTATTCCCGTGTCGAGGAGTGCTATCTGGCATGCCGACACGCTGAGATTGGTGCGGCGACTGAAGTATGAGGCATAAGTACAGAGGCAGGCTGTGCCGAGGCTGAGGGAGAAAAAGGCTTGTCCGAGGGCGTCGAGGAATACGTCGTGGGTTAGTTTCGAGAAGTCGGGGTGGAAGAGAAATTCTATTCCTTTCGATGCACCGGGCAGTGAACACGACGCTATGACGATGACGATTAGGAGGACAAAAAGCGTAGGCATGAGGATATTTGAGACTTTCTCTATGCCCTGGCGCACACCTTGGGTTATGACGAAATGGGTCATCACGACAAAGGCAAGAGCCCACAGTGCCGGTTTTATGGGGTTGGAAGTGAACCTGACGAAATAGTCCTTGACGCTATTGGCATCGCCGCCGACCATTCCGAAGAGAGAGGCGAAGAAGTACTGGAGGCACCATCCGGCCACAACGGCATAGAAACCGAGGATGATTGTCGACGTGATGACACCGAGCACACCCACGGCTCCCCATGCCCTGCCCTTATGAAACGACTTATAGGCGCGCGCGGCATTGGATGCACCGTGGCGCCCGACGATGAATTCGGCAATCATTCCGGGGATTCCTAACAGAAGAACGCACACAATGTAGACGGCGATGAACGCCGCACCACCGTTCTGACCCGCCATAAACGGGAAGCGCCAGATATTTCCAAGGCCGACGGCACTGCCTGCCGTGGCGAGGATAACGCCTATCTTTCCGAAGTTTGCCCTTGTTTCCATTATTATATCAGACCGAATTGGTGAAGGAATATCGCAAGTATGCACAGCGGACATACTATGCGGACGAGGAAGAAATAGACTCCGAAGAGCCGTCCCTTGAGGGTTCCCCAGTTTGTGAACTCATCTTTAATGATTTTCTTGGGGATGAACCAGCCGACGAAAATGCACGTTAGGAAACCGCCGACGGGAAGGAAAATCTGCCCTGTGACGAAGTCGAAGATATCGAACAGCTCCTTACCGCCAATCTCGAGGAAACTCCACTGACCCAACGACATGGAGCAGAAGAAACCGATGACGACCGCTGAGGCTGTTACTATCGTAGCGGCACTCTTGCGGCTGATATGCAGTTCCTCCTGAAAGAATGCCGTACTCACCTCGTGGAGGGAGATAAGCGATGTCAGAGCAGCCATGGCGAGGAGAGCGTAGAAGGCGAAGGAGATGACGAATCCCAATATCGGGGCTCCGGCGAAGGCTTTCTCGAATACGTTCGGCAGGGTGATGAATATCAGCGATGGACCGCTGTCGGGGTTGACGCCGATGGAGAAAGCCGCTGGGAAGATCATCAGTCCGGCGAGGATGGCCACGACGGTGTCGATGGTACATGTCTGTGCGGCTGTATTGACGAGATTCGTCTGGCGCGTATAGTAGGAGGCGTAGGTGCAGATGCAGCCCATGGCGATGCTCAGCGAGTAGAAGCTCTGTCCGAGAGCACCGAGGAAGACCCCGCTGTCGACCTTGGAAAAGTCGGGCTTGAAGAGAAAACGGATGCCTTCCGTGGCACCTGGGAGCATGCAGCTTGCCACGACGATGACAAGAAGGAGGATGAATAGTGTGGGCATCATTATCTTTGATGCACGCTCAATGCCGTTTCTGACACCGTGGATGATGACAAAGTGGGTGATGAGAAGGATTGCCAATGTACATACCATCGGTTCCCAAGGATTTGTCTCGAAGTCGGAGAAGAAAGCCTTGAAGTAGTCGGGTGATCCGTGGAGCTGCCCTGTCAGTGAGGCAATTACGTACTCCAAGCACCATCCCGACACCACGGCGTAGTAGCCGGTGATGAGAAATCCGGTGAGCACTCCGAGCATTCCAACCCATTTCCAGGCCTTGCCACCGGAGAGCTTGGAGTAGGCACGCGCGGTGTTTGATGCCGCATGGCGTCCGATGATGAACTCATTAATCATACAGGGTATTCCCAACAGGAAGACGCATCCAATGTAAACGATGATGAACGCTGCACCACCGTTCTCGCCCGTCATATAGGGAAAACGCCATACATTACCTAATCCTACGGCTCCTCCGGCCGTAGCGAGAACCATTCCTATTTTGCTTCCGAAACTTGCTCTTTCTGTTTGCGCCATAATTTTTTTTCATTAAAGACACTGCAAAATTATAAAATATTTTCTACTTTTGCATAAGATTTGAAAGCAAACTTAATTTATCATGCGCAATTTTATACGAAATTATCCACTATCTCTTCTGTTTACGGTATTTATATGGGTTATTTGTCTCATTCCCATCCCCGAAACACCACTCGATAATGTCCATCTAATCGACAAGTGGACTCACATTGCCCTTTATTTTCTGCTCAGTTCGATCATTGGTCACGAGTTTTTCATGGCTCAGAAAAGAGTAGGGAAGAAGCCTCTTCCACGCCAACTGTTGTTGTGGGAGTGGCTCCTGCCTGTTGTCATGGGTGGTCTTGTAGAGATTGTTCAAGCCACCTGCACCGACGGTGTGCGCAACGGCGACTGGTTTGACTTCCTCGCCGATGCCATTGGCTCCACCGTTGCCCTTCTCATCGGTTGTGTTCTATTGAAGGTGAGAAAGTGATGGCTGCGGGCAGCGAGCCATGAAGGTGCTTGGGACTATAGAGGCTTTATAGATGCTATAGTCCCTATAGATGCTATAGTCTCTATAGATGCTATAGTCTCTATAGATGCTATAGTTTCTATAGATTCTATAGCTCCTATAGTTCCTATAGCTTCTATAGCTTCTATAGTTTCTATGGTTTCGAATGCAGATAAAGAAAGGCCTTCCCGTGGCCGTCCGCCTTAGCGGTACTCTTCGGGAAGGCTATTTCGCCATAGCTTGAAGGGATTTTGCCTCATGTGAGAATTGTAGAACCTGCGGTCGCCGGTGACCTCCATTCCGATGAAATCTGGCTTTTCGAAGGTCTCCGATTCGTTGCCGAGCTCAACTTCAGCCATTACAAGTCCCTCGTTATCGCCGTGAAACTCGTCGACCTCAAAGGTGTGTGATCCTACGGGTACGAGGTAGCGGTGCTTGTCGATGATGCCTGGCTCACAGAGCTGTAGCAGGTGGTTGGCCTCATCGAGGGTTATCTCCTTCTCAAACTCGTAGCGCGACAGACCATTATTCGTCGATGGCCCTTTGATTGTCAGGTAGGCTTTGGCATCGCGGATACGCACACGGACGGTGTTGACTGCTGCGAAGTAGCCCTGACGGATGTGACTGCACGACGTGGCCTGGCGTTTCCAGTCCATAGTTTTGTGGACCAGAAACTTCCGCTCTATCTCCATTCCACTCATGATTGCATTATTGTTGTGCAAATGAGGAATATGATACCTAATGCGACGAGGATTCCGAAAATCCAGTTTACGATGTTCCTTGCTTGCTTTTCTTGTTTCTCGTCGTGTTCCTTACGACGTAATTTACTCTTGTCACTCATAGTAGTATAGTTTTATTATCCCTTGTTGGATAGCCCCTTTGGGAGCCCCGACCGTCCGACATCCGTATGAATGCCGGACAGGGACAGGTTTAATTGATTGATATATATATTTTAATGTGTCAGCGCTGATGTTTTAGTGCACCGACGTTTCGGCTCTAATGTACTAATGCAGTGGCTTTTGCTTGCCACCGCATCGTTGCTGAGCCGCAGAACTGCTGTTCAAATCCGTCAGCGCTACGACTCATGGAATTCCATCAGATAAGCCTTGATGAATCCGTCGATTTTTCCGTTCATCACCGCATCAACGTCCGTTGTCTGGTATCCGGTGCGATGATCCTTTACGCGGCGGTCGTCGAAGACATAAGAGCGAATCTGACTGCCCCATTCAATCTTTTTCTTTCCCGCTTCAATTTTTGCCTGCTCAGCCTGCTTCTTCTTCAGTGCGCGGTCGTAGAGTTGGCTCTTCAGGAGGAGCATAGCCTTGGCGCGGTTTTTAGGTTGGTCACGAGTCTCGGTGTTCTCAATGAGGATTTCCTCCTTCTCACCGGTATCGGGGTCCTCATACTGGTAGCGCAGACGCACTCCCGACTCCACCTTGTTGACGTTCTGACCTCCTGCGCCGGATGACCGGAATGTGTCCCAGCTGACTTTTGCCGGGTCGACATACACCTCGATAGTATCGTCGACGAGTGGCGTTACGAACACCGACGCGAAGCTCGTCATCCGTTTTCCCTGGGCGTTGTATGGGCTTACGCGTACAAGACGGTGCACACCGTTCTCGCTTTTGAGGAATCCGTAGGCATATTCGCCGCCCTCGATGGTCATCGTGACACTCTTGATGCCCACTTCCTCGCCCGGCTGCATATCGGTTACCGTTACCTTATATCCTTGAGTCTCAGCCCACCGTGTGTACATACGCATGAGCATCTGGGCCCAATCTTGGGCTTCGGTACCGCCGGCACCGGAGTTTATCTTCATCACCGCGTCCATGGAGTCCTCCTCCTTGCGCAGCATATTCTTCAGTTCGAGGTCCTCGATGGCTTTGATAGCCTTGTCGTAGTCGGTGTCAACCTCCTCTTCGCTGACGAGATCCTCTTTATAATAGTCGAAAGCAAGTTGCAGTTCGTCGGCAAGGGTACGTACATTCTCGTAGCCTTTTATCCATTTCTCTATGCCCTTGACCTTCTTCATCTGTACCTGGGCGGCCTTGGGGTCGTCCCAGAAGTGCGGGTCCTGGGTGCGGAGCTGCTCCTCTTCGAGTTCCACTTTCCTTTTGTCGATATCAAGATAACGCTTGAGCGCGTCGGCGCGCTCCAAGACGTCTTTCAGTTGGTCTGATGTAATCATAATTCAATAAAGGCGAAACGATTCTTTCAGTCGTTTTTATTCTTCGTACATTTTGTCAATAACATCCTTGAAATTCTTGTTTATGACGTTCCGTTTCAGTTTCAAGGTGTTTGTCAGCTCACCGTTTTCCATCGAGAAGTGGTGGGCGATTAGTGTGAATCGCTTTATCTGCTCGTAGCTGGCGAGTTGCTGCTGGAGGGTGTTGACACGCTCCATTATCATGTCGTGAATCTTCTTGTTGGAGCAGAGGTCCTCACGTGTTGTGAACGGAATACCATTCTCGCGTGCATATTCCTCAAGTGCTCGGAACTCCGGTACGATGAGCGCGCTGACGAATTTCCGCTTGTCGGCGATTACGGCTATCTGGTCTATGTATCTGTCGACGAGCAACCGCGCCTCCAACGACTGCGGAGCGATATATTTTCCGTTCGATGTCTTGAAGAGATCCTTGATGCGTTCCTGCAAGTAAAGCTCCCCATCCTTGATGTATCCGGCATCACCGGTGTGGAAATATCCATCTTCGGTGAACACCTGCTTGTTCAGTGCGTCGCGGTGATAATAGCCTTTCGTGATTGTCGGGCCCTTGAGAAGAATCTCGTGGTCGTCCGAAATCTTTATCTCAACGCCACTCAGCGGACGTCCCACGGAGCCGATGGTGTATGGCATTCCCTTGACATCGCAGCTGACGGTGGCCAGACTCTCCGTCAGTCCGTAGCCCACAATCATGCCAATGCCAATGCTGTGGATGAACTCCTCGACCTCCGGCGACACCGTGGCTCCCGCTGTCGGGAATATATTCGGCTTTTCCAGACCGAGCTGTTTGCGCACGAGGCTGAGCACACTCTTGTTGAGGGCGGCATATTCGAGGCGCAGGGGCAGTGGCGGACGCTTGCCCCGGCTCAGATATTCAATATTGTACTTCCGCCCCACGGATAGTGCATGGTTGAAGAGAGCTTTCTCGATGGCATTCGACTTGTCCATCTTCTCCTTCACGGCAATATACACTTTCTCCCAGAACCGTGGCACCGCCGACATCGATGTCGGATGAGTCTCGCGCATGCTCTGCTGAATCTCCTTAGGGTAGGTATTTATGATGAGCTGTGCTCCCTCCGACAATGCGAGATAAGCCCATCCGCGTTCGAAGATATGCGTGAACGGCAGGAAGTCGATAACTCTGTCGCTCTCGCCCACGGGCACACACTTGTCGTTGGCTTTCAGTGCGGCATCATACTGCGAATACGACAGCATCACACCCTTGCTCTCACCCGTTGTGCCACTGGTGTAGAGGATATTGCAGAGATCGTCCATCGAGGCCTCGCTCCACAGCTTCTCCACCTCCGGCTGACGAGGCAGATCCTCGCCGAGCTTTATGAAGTCGCTGAAGTACAGAGCGTTAGGATCGTGGGTGCTGATGCGCACACTCGGGTCGAAGACAACGATGCGCTCGAGTGTCGGACAAAGCGCGAAGATGCGGTGAGCCTTGTCGTACTGCTCCTGCTCGCCGACGAAGATTATCCTCACACCGCCGTCCTGGACCATAAACTGTATCTGCTGTTCGGAGCTGGTGGCATAGAACGGGATACTCACCACTCGTACGCCGTAAGCCCCGAAGTCGGTGTAGAGATATTGAACGCAGTTCTGCGAGAATACCGCTATACGGTCCTGGGGCTTCAACCCGAGGTTCAGCAAGGCGTTCGACACCTGTTTCACCCTTAGTGAGAACTGATTCCACGACACGCTCTTCCACTGCAACGAACCGAAGCTGCGGAAGGTGAGGGCCGGACGGGCACCGTATTTCTTGGCCTGTTCATGGATGAGAACAGAAAGATGACACTGAGTCTGCATATTGCGATAGTATTTTTTGCAAAAGTAATGAAAATGACTGACAACACAAAATAAAGAACTGATTATTTGTTTCACAACCGGCAAATAACTACCTTTGTCGTGGAAAGCGAAATAATTAAGTAAAGTGACCCTATGGAAACATCTGAATATGCTGATGAGGCTGTTGCCATGCTTCGCGAACTCATTGCCACCCCGTCGGTGAGTCGTGACGAGTGTGCTGCCGCCGACATCATGGAGCACCGTATTAAAGGCTATGGCTTCGACTGCCATCGTCGTGGCAATAATGTGTGGGCGGTGGCTCCCGACTACGACCCTGCCCGTCCGACGATACTCCTCAACGCCCATATCGACACCGTGAAGCCGGTAAGCTCCTGGACACGTGACCCTTTCTCGCCCGATATCGTCGACGGGCGACTCTACGGGTTAGGTTCCAACGACTGCGGCGGAGGCCTCTGCTCGCTGCTCCAGACCTTCCGCTGGGCTTCCACGGTCTGTCGCAGCTATAACCTCGTCTATCTCGCGTCGGCCGAAGAGGAGGTCTCGGGAAAGAACGGCATCAGTCTCGTGCTCCCCGACCTTCCCCATATCGATGTGGCGATTGTCGGCGAGCCCACGGGAATGCAGCCTGCCATAGCCGAAAAAGGACTGATGGTCCTCGACATGACAGCCCGCGGCAAGTCGGGGCATGCGGCCCGCAACGAGGGTGTTAATGCCATTTACGAGGCTCTGCCCGACATCGAATGGGTGCGCGACTACAAGTTCCAGCGTGTCAGCCAGTACCTTGGTCCCGTGAAGATGACCGTGACCGTGATAAACGCCGGCACTCAGCATAATGTCATCCCCGACGAATGCCGTATGCTCGTCGACGTCCGCACGAATGAACTTTACACCAATCATGAAGTTTTCGACATCATCCGGCACAACGTCAAGAGCGACGTCGAGGCCCACAGCTTCCGCCTACAGTCGTCGCATATCGATTCCGGCCATCCGTTAGTAAGGCGTTGTGTGGCTATGGGCATGACTCCCTACGGCTCGCCGACACTCTCCGACCAGGCCCTGATGCCGTTTCCGTCGTTCAAGCTCGGTCCCGGCGAGTCGTCACGGTCACATTCTGCCGACGAGTTTATCCTCATTTCCGAAATTGAGGATGCCATAGGCAAATACATTGCCCTGCTCGACGGAGCCGAAATCTGAGAGCTACGGGTATTCCCCGCGCCTCAATGACAAGAGAAATCCGCGCCCGGCGGTATGTAGTTCGGTATCTTTATATAACGGATTTATGCTGACAACCAAAACGACAGAACACGATATTGCGTTCAGTCGTGGTATGTGTTAGTATGAGTTTTTTTGTTATTTCGGTGCAAAGTTACAAAATATTTTCCCCGAATCCAAATTCCAGGGGTATAGAAAGAGGGGTAGAAAGGAGGGTAGGGCAGCATCTCTGTTGATGCTGCGACTTGCCTAAGTCTTCCGGCGGACTATTGATGACGTGGCCTTTATGCCCCTTTGGCAGCTCAGTGGATGCGTTTCGCCGGTGCTCCGGCTACCGTCCAACCGTCTGGAATATCGTGCATTACGACAGAATGAGCTCCGACGGTGACGTTGTTTCCTATGTGGATGCCGCCGAAGACGGTTGCTCCGGTCATGATTTTCACATTATCGCCGATAGTGGGGCGCCCTCCTTTGCCATTGCCGACGGTTACGAGTTGCAGACAATAGAAGTCGCGGCCTATCGCCTCGGCATTGAGATAGGTGGCATAGCTGTGCTCAAGGTGGGCCCCCGCTCCTATCCTCGGGCACCATATATTTAATGTCCGCTCCGGTGGGCAAAGCCATTTTATGAATACTGAGCGATAGTCGCCAAGCCGGTAATAGAAGAGGTTGCGGAACGTGCGCTCCCTTGTCATCGCCTTGATGAGGTTGCGGACGGTGGCCTTATGGTCCTGAACCTTCATCAGGTCGGCGTCGATGGTACGCCGCCGGAGCAGGTAGAAGGCTATATGCGGCAGCAATCTCACCGTCGATGCCGACAGAATTATTCTTTGGGCTATAGGATTCATTTCTTGATTTTCTTTCTTACGAACTTCAAACACTCGTCCATCATCTCCACATGGGCTGCTTTCATGACAACGGCGTAGAGCGCTGTAGCCAACAGAATCCTCACGAGCAGGATGACGACATTATGGTTCACGAGCGGCAGGGTGACGGCGTAAACCACTGCCATCACCACTATCGCCACGATCATCGACGGTGCTATGTCGCGGCATACTTCGCCCATCGTCACCCCAATCATCTTGTAGGCATAGTGCTGCCATACTATCAGCCACAGAACGTTGAACACCGTGTACGACGTGACCATCACGTCGATGCCCCAGATGTGCGTGGTCAGAACGATGATAATCTGGATAACGACCTGAGCTATAGAGCACCACATGAAGATATCTGACCGTCCGGCGCTCAGGCTCATATTGTGATACAGACCCATAATGGGCGCGAAAGCTCCTCCTATGCACAGAATCTGAAGCCACAGCACACTGTCGGCCCACCGGTCGGAGATGAGTGTGACGATGAACTCGTGGCCCACCATCGCCAGTCCGAACATTGCGGGAAACGAGAGAAACGCCGTGAACCTCAGCATCTTGCGGAACACGCGCTTCTCCCTGTCGCCGTCGTCGCGGATAGAGGCCAACACGGGTTGCGCCACCTGCGCTATCGTCCCTGAGATGAATCCGCTGGCGTTGTTGTTCCATTTGTTCGCCTGGGTGAAATTACCCACCACCTGCGGCTTGAAGAGGTGCCCGAAGATGAAACTCAAGATGTTCTGGCTGACGGTATTGACAATCGTGGTGATGAGAATCTTATAGCTGAAGCTGAACATCCCGCGGATGGGCCGGAGATTTATTCTCCAGCTTGGGCGCCACTGGCTGTAGTGGTAACGGCCTATGTTCGTGATGGTTATGAACAATACCTGCTGCCAGGCCAGACTCCAGTAGCGGAAACCGAGGAAAGCCAGTACTACGCCCACCAGCCCGGATCCTATCATCGACACCATGGCTATGATGGCCTTCTCCTTATTCTTCATGTTGCGTATGAGATAAGCGCTCTGCGCAATGCCGAAGGAGGAGATAAAGAAGGCGAGGAACACAAATCTTGACAGCTCCACGAGACAGTCCTGATGGAAATACCAGGCTATGAGCGGGGCGCAGAAGAAGAGAATGACATAGATGAGCGAGCTGACAATGATGTTGAACCAGAACACCGCATTATAGTCATCGTCCTTTATGTCCTTGATATTCACTAAGGCATTGCTGAAGCCGCTGTCCTGAAGGGCACACGCAATGGCCGTGAATATGCTTATCATACCCACGATTCCGTAGTCGCCAGGGGTCAGCAGGCGGGCCAGGAATATGCCGAAAATGATATTCAACAACTGTGTGGAACCACTGTTGATGGCTCCCCAGAACAATCCTTTCGCAGTCTTTTCTTTTAAACTTTCCTTCTGCATATCAGGTTAAATGCATGCAAAAATACTGCATTTTGTTTGAATACACAAAAATTATCACTACTTTTGCACACATGAAGACATACAATACAGGAGAAACCGACGACGACCTGAGGAGAGAGTACAATCCTGAGGGGTCAAACTTGCGGAAAGCCCAGTTGCGGCTTCTCGACATGGCCGTCTACCTTCAGACGACGGCAAAGAAGATTGGAGTGCCGTGCCGTATCGACGGCGGAAACGTTATTGGAGCCTTGCGCCACGGCGGGTTCATCCCATGGGACGACGATATCGACTTCGTTGTCGACTATAAGGACTTCCACCGCCTCTGCCGCTATCTCAAGGACCATCCCCATCCGCAGTATGTCCTCCAGGACAACGAGACCGACAAGGGCTTCTACAAGGAGTGGGCCGTCCTCCGCGACCTCAAGAGCCGGGAGGTCAGCCACGATGCTGCCGACAGTCACGACCGCCGTACTGCCGAGGCCATGAAGTTCCAGGGCCTTCATGTCGACATCTTTCCCTACGAGGGCTATATGATTCCGTGGTTGCAGCGCTTTGCCGCCAAGCTGTCGGTCAATGTCAATATGCTCTTCGCCGGTGTCCACCCGTGGCTGGCGCAGGCCGGTTACGACGTCCTCCACTACGCCGTCTTCCCCGTTTTCCGCATCATTGGCCGTATCTTCGGCAACCGCGACAATTGCATGCACTCCTATGGAGCGTGGTTCTATGAGCAACTGCCGCGTGAGGCTCTCGTCCCCCATAAGGACATCGTCTTCGAGGGCAAGACCTTCGAGGGTCCTGCCGACCCCGACCGCATGTGCCGCGTGGCCTACCACGACTATATGAACCTCCCGCCGAAGGACAAGCGCGACCGCCATAAGATTGACATCGAATTCCTATAAGTTATGCCACTGGTATCTATAGCAATGGCCGTTTATAACGGTGAGAAATATCTGCGCAAGCAAGTAGAGTCGATACTCCGTCAGACCGTGTCCGACTTCGAGCTCGTCATGACCGACGACTGCTCCACCGACGGCTCCTGGCAGCTCATGCAGGAGCTTGCTGCCGGTGACCGTCGTATCCGCATCAGCCGCAACACGGCGAATCTCGGGTTCAAGGACAACTTCCAGAAAGCCATCTCCCTCTGCACCGGCGAGTACATAGCCCTCAGCGACTGCGACGATATCTGGACCCCCGACCATCTCGAAGTGCTCCTCGCGACCATCGGCGACAAGGCCATGGCCTGCGCCAATTCGACGTTCATCGATGCCGACGACAAGCCCCTCGGCACCACATTGAAGTATCAGGAGTCGTTCGATGGAGTCCCGTCCGATGATATGGCCAAGTTCCGGTCCATCATCCTTTTCCGCAATACCTACCAGGGGGCGGCGATGATTATGCGCCGCAGCTTCGTCGACGTGGCCTTGCCGATACCCGGGGAGATGCGCTACCACGACACGTGGTTTGCGGCTCTGGCCTGCTTCTGTGGCGGAATAAACTACAGCGCCCGTAGCATCCTGAACTACCGGCGGTTAGAGACGAGCGTCACGGGACTGAGGACAAAGCGCAAGTCGAAGCTCTACCGCTTCCTTCACACCCGTTTCGATGCCGACCGCCAGGATATTCTCGACGCCATAACCAAGCGGCTGAACGGCAGTCTGACCGTCCGTCAGTGGCGGATGATCCGTGATGTCAGCCGCATCCTGACTATATATAAGGAGAAAGGCACCGACATCAGGATTTACGCTTACGAGCTCCGCCACTACAAGTCAATCTATAATTGTGATATAACCCATTGGATATAAGATAGAAACATGAATATAGCTGTAATCTTTGCCGGCGGAACAGGCCAGCGTATGCACACGAAATCGCGGCCGAAGCAGTTTCTTGAACTCAACGGCAAACCGATAATCGTCTACACCCTCGAGCTCTTCGACAATCATCCCGACATCGACGGCATCGTCGTGGCGTGCCTCGAGAGTTGGATTCCGTTCCTGAAGAAGATGCTCCGGAAGTTCGAAATCAACAAGGTCGTCGACATTGTGCCCGGTGGCAACAGCGGTCAGGAGAGTATCTACAACGGCCTTTGCGCTGCCGAGAAGTACGCTCAGCAGAAAGGCGGCGACGATGCCATCGTACTCATCCACGACGGTGTGCGCCCGCTGATTACCGAGGAGACTATCACCGACAATATTGTCACGGCGCGAGAGAAAGGCAACTGCATCACCTGCGTGCCGGCAACGGAGACCTTTGTCGTCCGCCAGGACGACGGTTCACTGGAGATTCCCGACCGCAACAACTCGCTGATAGCCCGCGCCCCGCAGACTTTCCGCCTCCGCGACATCCTCGATGTCGACCGCAAGGCTATGGCCCAGGGCCAGCAGAACTTCATCGACAGCTGCACGATGATGAGCCATTACGGCTATCGTATGAACACGATAATCGGTCCTATGGAGAATATCAAGATTACAACGCCCACCGATTTCTTCATCTTCCGTGCCATGATTCAGGTGCACGAGAACCAGCAGATATTCGGATTTTAGAGAATTCATAAATCGAAATGGATAAAGTCTTAGCAAGAAACATCAATACCTTCACCGCTACCTTCCCCCTTAAAGGCGACCTCCGTGGCGCGTCGTTCCTCATCACCGGTGCCACGGGACTCATCGGCTCCACGCTAATACGCTGTCTGACAGCCTTGAACGAGGATATACACATCTTTGCTCCGGTCCGAAACATCGAGAAAGCAATAGCGATGTTCGGCCACAGCCACCCCGGTGTCGACTTCTTCGAGTGCGACATCACGACCTACGACTACACCAGTCTCGGCCCTGTCGACTATGTCGTGCACTGTGCCGCCCCGACAGCCAGCAAGTTCTTCGTCGACAGTCCAGTCGAAACCATCGACATCATCTTCAACGGCACAAAGGCCCTCCTTGACTATTCACGGTCGTGTGGGGTCCGGGGCTTCGTCTATCTCTCGTCGCTTGAGGTCTATGGCACCATCCTCGACGACGGCACCCCGGTAACGGAGGATGTTCAGGGCTATCTCGATCCGCTGAGCGTCCGCAGCAGCTATCCCATGGCTAAGCGCGCTGTGGAGAATCTCTGTGCCGCCTACGCCAAGGAATATGGTGTGCATGCGCGGATAGCAAGGCTGACACAGACCACCGGTGCCGGCATCGCCCACAACGACAACCGCATCATCGCGCAGTTTGCCCGCCTCGCGGCCAACGGTGAGGACATCGTCCTCCACACCAAGGGCGACTCCGCCCGTCCCTACTGCTATACCACCGACAGCATCAGCGCCCTGCTGTATATCCTCATGAAAGGTGCTGATGGCGAGGCATATAACGTGGCCAACGAGGACACATATATCTCTGCCCGGGGCATGGCCGACTATCTGAAGGCCAATTTCGCCCCGTCCATCAATGTGCGTGTCGACCTTTCCAACGATTTCGGCTACGCTCCGCCCACGAAGCTCCGCCTGTCGTCGGCCAAGCTCCGTAAACTCGGCTGGCAACCGCAGTATGGCTTGAAGGAAATTTTTGAGAATCTCATCGAGGACATCGGCTCGCAGGAGTAAGCCCCCCCCGTCTATGGGGTATAGAGGTCTATAGAATCTATAGCGGCTATAGAAACTATAGAGGCTATAGAAGCTATAGAAATCTATAGAAGCTATAGTAACTATAGTAGCTATAGCGGTTTCTAAAAGCTATAGAATCTATAGTCGCTATAGGGGCCATAGCACCATCCTTGCTGTCAAAATAATTCAAACGCATCCATCGAAAAGACCTCAGCTGCAACCCGTTGATAGCTAACGGCTTACGAAAACATGCCGTTTTGCTTTGCGAAACGGTCCGTTTCAGGCTGCAAAACGGTCCGTTTCGGACGATGAAACAGCCCGTTTCAGAACGCCAAACGGTATGTATTGGAATGCTGTAAAGAAATTTCGCCATAACCAGAGCGTTTTCTTCCAATCGGAGAGGCATGGGATTGGCGCTGTCGCGGCATCTTCTTCCAACCGTAGATGCGTTCGATTTGGGCTGCCACAGCATTTTCTTTCAACAAAAGATGTATAAAATTTGGTATATAACGGAAATATTCCGAACTTTGCGTTAGAATATAACACATTACAGAATCCATCAGAACGCATAAACACATGGAAGCAAAGGATTTATACGAAATCTACAAAAAGCATCCGGTAGTGACCACCGACAGCCGCGACTGTCCCGAGGGCAGTATCTTCATCGCCCTGAAAGGTGCGTCGTTCGACGGCAACAAGTTTGCTGCCATGGCCTTGGAGAAAGGCTGCAGCTACGCCGTTGTCGACGAGAAGGAATATGCTGTCGACGGCGATAGCCGCTATATCCTTGTCGACGATACCCTTGTGGCCTTCAAGGAGCTGGCCCGCGAGCACCGCCGCCAGTTCAACATTCCCGTCATTGGCATCACCGGCACCAACGGCAAGACCACAACGAAGGAGCTCATCTCCGCCGTCCTCGCCGAGAAATTCAACGTCATGCACACCGAGGGAAACTTCAACAACGATGTCGGTGTGCCAAAGACACTGCTCCGTCTGCGCCCAGAGCACGAGATTGCCGTCGTGGAGATGGGTGCCTCTCATCCCGGCGACATAAAGAAGCTTATAGAATATGTGGAGCCGACCTGCGGAATGATTACCAATGTCGGACGCGCCCATCTGCAAGGATTCGGCTCCTTCGACGGTGTGAAGCGCACGAAAGGTGAGCTCTACGACTTTATTAAGGCCACCGGCGGACTGATCTTCCTCAACGAGAGCAATGCCGACCTCGTCGAAATGGCCAGCCGGAGGGAGATGCCGAGGATTGAGACCTACGGCCGCGATGGTGAGGGCAGCGTCACAGGAAGCGTGACGAAGTGCGATCCCTTCCTCAACTTCACATGGCATATCAGCAGCGATGCCGATGATGCCGCAGCTGAGCCGCAAGGCACGGAGCTCCACACAAAGTTGGTGGGAGCATACAATATCGACAACGCATTGGCTGCCATAACGATAGGTCTGCACTTCGGGGTTACGCCTGAGCAGTGCTCGCACGCCATCGAGAACTACACACCGAGCAACGACCGCAGTGAGTTGACGGTGACGGAGCATAACCACCTCATCGTCGATGCCTACAACGCCAATCCGTCGTCGATGGCTGCTGCCCTCGACAACTTCCGGCTGATGGATGTTCCAGCCAAGATGGCAATCCTCGGCGATATGCGCGAGCTCGGCGAATACAGCGATGAGGAGCACCAGAAGGTTGTCGACAAACTTAAGGAGTATAATATAAATAATGTATGGCTCGTAGGACCGGAGTTCGCAAAGACGCGCACCGACTTCCGCAAGTTCGACACCGTCGACGAGGTGAAGGCCGAAATCAGCCGTCAGCAGCCTCAGGGACATTACATACTCATCAAGGGCAGCAACGGAATAAAACTCTTCGAACTGCCGAAATTATTGTAAGAATATAACAGATTGTTCGGATATTTTTGTAATTTTGCATCGAATTATTGCATTATTATAAATATATCCAACAATCTTTATGAGGAACAAATTACTTTTAAAGCTCATCTGCACCGCCGCCATAGCTCTCACGGCTACGGCCAATGCCGTGGCGCAGACGGCGACAACCGACTTGCAAGTCAACTACTTCCAGTCGCCGACATCAGCGGGCAGCCCGATCCGCACGCCGAAGATAGTCTTGGGCGTGACCAACAATGGCACAACAGCCATCAGCCACTTTAAGGTGGGGGTGATGAAGGATGGGGTCCTGCAGTTTGAGGAGAATGTCGATCAGGACATTCCTGCCGACACATGGCCTACACCGACGGTGACACTGAAAAACACGGTAACCCTTGATTATGGTACGACGTCGACGCTGACAGCCTACGTGAAGGCCGCCGGCGACGAGAATGCGGCCAACGACACGACAACGGTGACGGTGAACATGCCGGAACTGAAGCCGTTCCCGTTCACGTGGAACGAGGCTACGGCCCAGACCGACTATGAATATGAGTCGTTCTGGGGAATGGGATGGAACTGGAGCGACGACGCCAAGGCTTTCTATATGTCAGGAAAAGCCACCAACTGGATGGGCTCTCTGAGCACAAAGCCTATAGACTTCCCGGCCAACGATGGTGTGACATGCTCCTTCGACTACATGGCCTCGGGAGCACCAGTGGAGCTTAGCGCCTACATCGACGACGGATATAAGGTCGACACCGTAGTCACAACTCTCAGTGAAAACTCGCAGGACTTCAAGCCGGCGTTCTTCTCCTTCAAGCCGTCAGGACCGTCAAGAGTCAGTTTTGCGGCCAAACTCAAAGGCGAATGGAACAGCTACGGAACGTTTGCCTTCAATAATATCAACTTCGTAAAGGCTGTTCCTGACCTTGCCGTGAAAGAAATAAAATCGCCGTTCACCGATAAGATAGCCGCAAGCGACTCAGTCGTGAATGTGACGGTGGCCTTAGCCAACAACTCGCCGTTCGATATCGTGAACCCGACGGTGGGATACAGCTTTGGCGGTAAGAGCGTTGAAGAGGACTATCAAGGCACCATCGCCGCCGGAACAACCGCCAACTACACGTTCAGCGAGGGTTTCGTCCAGAACACTACTGCCGACGATATGAACCTGAAGGTGTGGTGCCACACCGACAGTGACGGCAACAGCGCCAACGACACGCTGCAGAAGGCCATAAGCTTCTATGCGGCTAAGACCATGCCATACTCCACCGATTTCGACGATGCTGACGACAACGACCTGTGGTCGGTCATCGACGGCAATAACGACGGTAACGTGTTCACCTTCAGCCAGCTCGGCGATGGCACTGGGGCTGCCGTTTTCGGCAACTATCAGACCTCACTCGACGATTATCTCATCTCGCCGGCAATCTACTTGACGAAAGGTACTCACCGTGTAAGTTTCTACTACAGTGGTTACACGCGGTCGGGATCGTCACATCTGAAACTCCTTGCCGGTCGCACAACCGATGTCAGCACCATGAAAGAGGTGCTCTTCGACAGCGACATCACAAACAGCGGATGGCTCAACGGATACCACCTGCTCAGCAATCTGCCTGAGGGCGACTGGTATTTTGCGTTCGCACTGACAGGAAGCAACGATGCCTCGATAATCAGCCACTTCAAAGTCGATGACGGTGAGGACCTCTGTATAAATAATGTAAGCCTTGACAAGCAGTCGGGATACGACCTCGGAAAGTCGAAAGTGACGATATCGTATATCAACCACGGCGTCACGCCACAAAAGGACATCAAGGTGAAATACTTCATCAACCCCGCAACGGTCAACGGCACCGACGTCACTGAGAACGAGTTTACGCAGACCGCCGAGGAGACCGTAACCGCTACCGTCCTCCCCGGCGACACCGTCTACTACACATTCAATAAGGAGGCCGACCTCTCGGCCGACACCACTTATTATCTCATCGGACTGATTGCCACTCCTGTCGGCGACGACAGTCAGAACGACCTTATCATGGGCAGCACCGTAGAGCACTGGAAGGCCCAGACGACACCTTATAACTACGGTTTCGGCGATGCCGCCCGCAACAGACAATGGTATCTGCCGGCAAACGGCACAAGCGGCTGGACAATCGACAACAGCTACTGGTTCGACTACGACGGCAACACTGCCGCACTGTCGCATGTGCGTGGCTGGAATCAGGAGCCATCCGATGACTGGGCTTATTCCGATGCCGTAGAACTGAAGAAGGGTAAATATGAGATTTCGTTCTTCTACCGTGGAAGAACTTATTTCTCGGGTCCCGACTACACTCAGAAGTTCGAGGCAAAGATGGGAACGGCACGCACACCGGAGGCTATGACCACCGAAATCTTCCGTACCGACAGCACCGACATCTACGGTCCGGCTTATGCCAAGGTCACGAAGGTTGTCGACATAGCTGAGGATGGCCTCTACTATCTTGGCTTCCACGACTTTAGCGATGGCAACAGCTCGGAGACGCATATCGACGCCATAAACATCGAGCCCGTAAGCGAGGGCCGCAGTCTGCCGTTCGAGAGCGATTTCGCCAACGACAGCACGTCGTGGACCATCTATCATGCCAACAGCTACAACTTCACTCACTGGCACGTTGACGGCACAGCGATGGTGGTAAGCCGCGATGAGGAAACGGGATCGTACAACTACTTTGAGGGAATGCTCGTAACGCCTAAACTCAGAGTGGCTCCCGGCGCAAAGGTGACAGTCGATGTCGACTACGCCCTGACCTCTACTCAGGACACGCTGAAGATGAATGTCTACGCTGCTGCCGTGAACAATCCTGCCGATTTTAGGCTCATCGGACAGGCCGGAACGGATAAGTCGGAGGCTACGTTCACATTCACTAATACAACCGACACGGCACTCTACGTTGGTCTGCGCACGAGTACGGACATCAACGACCAGGACAACTACTATTCCGGTCCGTTCTATGAGCTCCTCGTCAACAGCGTGAAGGTCAGTGAGGACATTTCCGACGGCATTTCCGCTGCCACAGCATCGGACAGGGCAACGGTCGTAGCTCGCTATAATCTTCAGGGTCAGCGTGTTGGCGCGAATCACCGCGGTGTGACAATCCTCAAGATGAGCGACGGAACAACCGTGAAGACAATGGTCAAGTAACAGCCCACCTGACCGCCGTCAGAACGGCACCACATAGAAAAGGCCCTTCGGCAACGCAATTAGTGATTTATTGCAATGCCGAAGGGCCTTGTTTTTTACTCTTTCAAGTGGCAGGAGCTATAGCTGCTATAGTTTCTATAGATTCTATTGCTCCTATAGTTTCTATAGTTACTATAGCATCTATAGTTTCTAAAGTTTTTATAGCTTTTTTCTTTTCAGCGCCACATTTCGTTCGAAAAATGTTACTATGTGTTCCTTTTTGAAACGTTTAATAAGAAAAGTGAATATAAATAACATAAAACTTTTGGTTAATTGAATTTAAGTTAATAACTTTGCACCTGTTTATAACAATTATTGCGTTTTTCTTACAGTTGTATGTTTCCTTTGTGAAAAGGTTTAAAAATAATAACAGATTGATTGCAGAACAGACGTTAGTATTTAATCAGATGGGCAATGACGGAATAACTCTTGCCAACAGTGTGTATAAGTAGGATAGCACGAAAGAGAAAGAAAATAATTCAAATAAATTAAGTATCTATGGTAAAAAGGTTAACAATGCTTTTAGCAGGCATCTTCCTCTTGGTGGGGGGGACGTTTGCACAGACTCACGTCTCAGGTAATGTTACGAGCAGTGCCGACGGTGAGCCTGTCATCGGCGCATCTGTTGTCGTCGTCGGCACGAATGTCGGCGCCGTTACTGATGTCGACGGTAATTTTGAATTCACCATACCGCAGGGTGGCGGCAACAAGGTTACGGTGTCGTATATCGGTATGGAGTCACAGACCCTTCAGGCACGTCAGAACATGAAGGTCGTGCTGAAGTCGAACCAGCAGAACCTCGACGAGGTGATGGTTGTGGCTTATGGAACAGCAAAGAAATCGGCATACACCGGTGCCGCATCTGAAATCAAGGCCGACAAGATTGAGAATCGTCTTACATCTAACGTCTCCCAGGTTCTTACCGGTACCATGGCTGGTGTGCAGAGCTATCAGACTAACGGCCAGCCGGGAACGAGCGCTACAATTCGCATACGTGGTATCAGCTCCATCAACGGTGTGACATCACCGCTGTATGTCGTCGACGGTGTGCCTTACGACGGTGATCTGAGTGCGCTGAACCCTAATGATATTGCCAAGATGACAGTCCTGAAGGACGCCGTCTCTACATCACTGTACGGTTCAAGAGGTGCCAACGGTGTCGTGATGATTACCACTAAGCAGGGACAGCAGGGAAAAGCCCGTATCACTGTCGACGCCAAGTGGGGTGCCAACAGCCGCGAGGTGCCGAACTATGACGTTATCGGCAAACCCGGTACTTACTATGAGAAGCTCTACGAGACCCTCTACAACGGATATACTCTCAACAACCACATGAGCGCTGACGCTGCATGGCAGTTAGCCAACAAGAACCTCACTGCGCAGACGGGTTACCAGATCTATACCCTTCCGCAGGGACAGATGCTCATCGGACGCGACGGAAAGCTCAACCCGCTGGCAACACTCGGATACAGCGACGGAAAGAACTACTACATCCCTGACGACTGGGAGGACCAGACGTTCAAGACAACTTTCCGTCAGGAATATAACATCAACGTCAGTGGCGCCTCCGACAAGCTCAACTACTACGCTTCATTCGGCTACCTCGACGACGACGGTACCATCAAGGGCTCAGGCTTCAAGCGCTACAACACGCGTACCAATGTAGAGTATAAAGCCCGGAAGTGGCTGACTATCGGCAGTAATGTCGCCTTCACCCACACTAACAGCTATTCGCCTGACGACCAGACATCTGATGATGCCTCTTCGTCAATGAACGCATTCTATATTGCCAACAACATTGCGCCTATCTATCCTATATTCGTACGCGACGCACAGGGCAATATTTTGTTTGACTCAACGACAGGAAAGAAGATTTACGACTACGGCGACGGAGCCGTGGCTGGCAACACCCGTAACTTCATGTCGATGTCTAACCCTCTGAGCGACCTGCAGTATAATACAAACGAATATCTTATGGATATCGTCGACGGAAACTGGTTCGCAAAGGCTGACCTTACTCACGGATTCTCAGTGACGGCACGTCTCGGACTGCATGTCGACAATACACGTCTGCATTCCTCAACTAACCCGAAGTATGGACAGACGGCAAGCTATGGCGGTGAGAACATGCAGATGGAACTGCATCAGAGCGCACTGACACACCAGTACCTGCTCAACTACAATAACTCTTTCGGAAAGAATAACCTCAACCTCACAGCAGGTTTCGAAGGCTATCGCTACAAGTTAGAAGAGTTCTATGCCGACGGTCAGAACCTGTACAAGATGGGCGACTACACTGTGGGCAACACCATCGACCAGCGCCGCGGTTCGGGTCTTGCTCATGAATACAACACTGCCGGCTTCTTCTTCAACGGAACATATAACTGGGATGAGCGTTACTTCGTCAATTTAGGCTATCGCCGCGACGGTACATCGGCGTTCTCAAAGGATAACCGCTGGGGTAACTTCTTCTCTCTCGGACTCGGATGGAACATGAAGAAGGAAAGTTGGCTGAGAGATGTCGACTGGATAGACCTGCTGAAGATTCGTGGGTCGTTCGGACAGACGGGTAACGACAACCATGCCTCAAGCGCTAATTATTATTCATTCTACGCATACGAGGATATGTATAAAATGACCGGTGCTGACGGTGTATTCTCCGACGGCGCTCTGGCATACAAGGGTAATCCTGACTTGAAATGGGAAAAGACAAACGCACTGGACTTCGGTGTTGACTACAGCTTCTGGAAGGGACGCCTGACCGGTTCTCTCGACTATTACTTCCGTGCTACCAGCAACCTGCTCGACTACAAGCATGTGGCTGCGAGCAACGGTTACAGTTCTATACCTGTCAACATGGGAACGGTGCAGAACTACGGACTTGAGTTCGAGGCCAACTACGGCATCATCCGTACAAAGGACTTCAAGTGGGATGCATCGCTCAATATGACATTCCAGAAGAACAATATCTATAAGCTCTCAAGCGATTATGAAAACGGACAGTACATCAACGGCAGCCGCATATACAAGGAGGGACAGAGCATTTACAACCTCTACCTCGTGCACTATGAGGGCGTTGACCCGAAGACCGGTGAGGCTCTCTATACCGGAGTGAAAGTCGACGACAAGAAGCAGCCGGTGAAGGACGAGAACGGCAATTACATCTATGAGTCGACAACCGACTGGACAAACGCATACAACTATGCGCGCCGCTCCACAAAATCACTGTTGCCTGACATGTTCGGTGGTTTTGGCACTTCTCTTGAATGGAAAGGCTTCGACTTCTCCATACAGACAAGCTTCCAGCTTGGCGGTGATATCTTCGACTCCGGATACCAGACACTTATGGACACTGGCAACGGTTTCACTGCCGGACGGAACTGGCACAAGGATATCCTGAAGTCGTGGACACCTACGAACACCAACACCGACGTACCGCGCGCCGATGCCGTGGACAACTATGCCAACTCTACCAGCGACAGATTCCTCATCAGCTCGGATTATTTCTCAATAGACAATATCACCTTGGGCTACACTCTGCCTAAGACATTTACAGCAAAGATCGGAATCGAGGGACTGAGACTGTACTTCGCTGCTGACAACGTGGCTTTGTTCTCTGCACGCCAGGGACTCGACCCACGCTTGGGAATAGTTAGCGCGTCAACAAGCTTCTACACATCCCGCCGCTCTATCACCGGCGGTCTGAAGTTGACTTTCTAATCATATAATGACAATAACAATATGAAAATAACGAAATATATATTAATGGGACTTTCGGTGGTGGCCTTTTCGAGCTGCCTTGACACTGAGCCTTTAGGTGATGTCGTCACCTCCGACCAGAAGTCTACTGCCGTAGAGCAGAATCCGGAACGTCTGTCGGCGGCTGTATCGGCAATAACATCCAATTTCTATCAGTATTCTGCTATTTGGTCTGAGGATGATAATCAGCAGAACGATTTCGGTTATCCTGCTATCATGATGATTCTCGACAGCCGTGGCACTGACATGGTATGTCATAATGTGGGATATAACTGGTTCCGTCAGGCTCTCTCTTATACCGACAACAGAAGCACATCGGCTGATACACGTGAGATATGGAGCACGTTATACAACCAGATTTATACTTGTAATGCTGTGACGGCAACCGTTGATTCGGCAACAACCGACGCAACGCTGCAATATGACCTCGGTCAGGCTCTCGCCGTCCGTGCATTCGATTATTTCACCCTTGCACAGCTCTATCAGAAGACATACAGCCAGGTTGACCCGGCATCAGTCTCAGGTGTGCCAATCATCACGGAGAAGAATTCTAATGATGTGGCTACGGCTGGTTGCCCACGCGGAACACTGAAGCAGACCTACGATCAGATCCTCTCCGACCTCGACCGCGCTATCGATGCCCTTGATAAGAGTGAGAGCAACGGAGTGGCACGCCCCGACAAGAGATATGTCAGCTCGGCTGTCGCTCATGGATTACGTGCACGTGTCTATCTCGTGATGAACAAATGGAGTGAGGCAGAGAAGGATGCCGACTACGCTATTCAAAACGGAGGCGCTACACCGAAATCGGTAGCTGAGGCAAGTGTGCCTTCTTTCAACAGCATGAGTGAGAACGACTGGCTGTGGGGCATCAAGACCTCTGAGACCGACCGTGCGGTCACAACCGGTATCTGTAACTTCCCGTCGATGATGGGCTCGCTCAGCTATGGCTACGTGTCAGGTACAGGTGGAGTTGTCAGTAAGAGAATCAACCTGAAACTCTATGACAAGATATCTGCTACTGATGCACGAAAGAACTGGTTCCTCAATGGCAACGGCGTCGGCGCAACGCTGACCGCTGAGCAGCAGAACTATGCTACGTCTAACGGACTGCTGCCGTACACGCAGGTGAAGTACGCACCTTATAAGGGATCTGTCGGCACGTCTACCAACTCTTCCGACATTCCTCTCATGCGTGTTGAGGAGATGTATCTGATAAAGGCTGAGGCTCAGGCTATGGCCGGTGACCCTGCTGCCGGTGCTGCTACTCTGACCTCTTTCGTCAGAACATATCGTGATCCTGAGTTTACCCTCTCTGCAACATCGGCAGCCGACGTTCAGAAAGCTGTATATCTGCAGAGGCGCATAGAACTCTGGGGCGAGGGATTCTCTTACCTCGACAATCTGCGTCTGAATACGGGCATCGACCGTCGTGGAGGCGGATATGATACTAATGACGTGTTCAATATCCCGGCAGGTGATCCTATTCTGCTGTTCCAGATACCGGAGAGTGAGTATGAGTACAACAAGCAGATTACATCGGCCGAACAGAACACACCGGGCTCAGTGCCTACAGCTGTTCCGGATGAGTAATCATTATTTTTAATTAGAATTTACGACAATGAAAAATATATTCAGAAAATTCACGCCCATGCTCATGGCTGCTCTCGCTGTAGTAGCCTTGGCCGGTTGTGCTGCCGACGATGAGGATTTCACTCCGGGAACCGCCGACAATGGGGCTTATCTCTATGCCAGTTCGACTAATGTGACTTACGGTCCTGATGACCAGCAGGTGCTGAAGATTAATGTAGGACGTATGGACTCGACAACTGAACAGACATTCAATCTTTCGGGTGACAACGATGCCTTTCAGGTTCCATCGACAGTCAGTTTCGCAGCAGGTCAGACAAGCAAAGAGGTTGACATCCCATTCTCTTTGCAGATCGGTGAGTCGCAGACTGTTGATATCGCACTGCCTTCAGACCAGAAGAGCAAATATGGTGTCGATACTCTCCGTGTGACGGTATTGCGTGACTATAACTGGACTTCAGCAGGCAGCGGTATGTTCATCGAGAATACATTCACCGGCGACTCAGGCACGGTAGCCGTGGAGCATGCTGAAAGAACGGAAATCTATCGTCTGGTACAGCCGCTGAAGAAGATGCTCGGTGTGACCCCCAACCTGCAGTTCACCATGGACGCAAAGGGTAATGTAGGGTTCGACAATGGATTATTTGATTTCTTCGCCGGCTCCAGCAAAAATCAGGGACTTGACTATATGTACTACGATTCAGACAATTATCCTGATAATTGCTCATTCACCAACAACAATGGTGTTCTTGAACTGACTTTCTTTGTCAGTGATGGTTCAAAATTGTATTCAGGTGGCGATTTCATCTTTAAGTGGACGAAGGGATATCCTGCCCAGAGCAGCTTTACAGAGGATAAATAAAAATAACGCATAGAAAGCCCCGCCATAAATGTGGCGGGGCTTTTTCTCGCTTTGCTATTGGTCTTAATGTTTCCTATAGCGTACTATAACTTCTATAAAACAAGACTTGCAGACAAAAATAAGCCCATTGGCCATCATGACCAATGGGCTTCTATATAATAATGTATAGGGCTGTCATTCGTTGGCACCGTGCCAATGAATGATATTACTCTTGCTCCTCAGTATCTTCGGGGTCCCAGATGTTGTGCTTGGCACCAATGCCTTCCGGGTTTACGATGTTCTCACTGCTGAAAGTTATGGTGGCTTTATCTTGTCCTACTATTCCGCTGGCTGCGAGAATTGAGCAGTCTTCGGCGATGGCCTTAATGCGTATGGCTGGTTTGATATATTTCTTCATGATTTTGTTCGTTTTATTTGTTATTGTTTTATGGATTAAATTGCCGGTTATTTGTTGATGAACTTCCGCCCGTTCTTGATGACCACTCCCTTGTAGCTGCTGTTAACACGCTGTCCTGCAAGGTTGTACATCGGCGCATTGCTGTCGGCTGTGGCCTCGCTGCTGATGCTGCTGATGCCTGTTGTGGCTCCACCGAAGGAGATGTTCAGCTTGCCGTTTGCTGTTGCCTCGAGATAGGCCTTTCCTGCCGGGATAGTGACACCTTCGGCAACCTTTGCGAAGCTCTGCTGGCCTTTGATGAGAGCATAGGTGTTGTCGCCGGCGGTGACAGCGCTTGTGGCTGCCTTGAAGATATTGCTTGCGTAGAGGGATGCGTCGGCAGTACCTCCGACGGTGAGGGTCTTGGCACCTGTAACTGCGCTGTAGAGGATGACACCGGTGTTGGCAGGAATGACCTTGGTGTCCACTCTGTTGAGGGTCACGGTGTTGGCGTCGTTGGCTGTGGCAATATAGATGATGACATCTTCAGGGACAGTCACTGTCGATGTGCTGCAGAAAGAGGTGAGGCTGGATGTTGCGTCAACCTCTGCGCTAACATTGTTTACTCGTTTAATGACGACATAGTCGAAATCCTCTGACTGATTGGTCTTCTTTGCATCTTTTTGATCGTTCGCACCGTTAATGAACAAATCGGACGTAGAGCTGTCGAGGGTGAACTCGGTGCTGCTCTCACCTTTCTTTGTAGACTGAATGGATACTATAGGGTCGTCGGATGCGTGGCGGAGACCTAAGCTGCGACCATGAACACCTGTGAATACGACATCGAAACTGTATCTTCCAGCCTCTAAGGTGCCGACAGAGATACCGCGGTTGCGGGCGTTCTGGCCTTTTACGTGGCCGTCGTAACCGTTGGAGTAATTGTAATTGACTATGTTGTTGGACTCGTTTGCCTCGCCTTCGTTGAAGAAAACGATGTCGTTGTCGGCAGTGTTGTATTCGACGGTCTTGTCGATGGTCTCGCCGTCGGTGAATGTTCCCGACTCGCCGAACGTTGTTGCGTCGGTCTTGTAGTACACTCCGTCGCTGCCCTTGGCGTAGATTGGGAAAGCGTATGACCAGACAGCCTCGTGGTCGTCGGTCTCGGTTAGCGTCGTTGATGTCGTCGTTGCAGTGCCGTTAATGTTCTTCGTAACGTTGAGGGTGGCTGTGTACGGCTTGCGGACAGGCACGTTGAGGATATTGTCGGTGGCTTTGATGGTCATCGATGGTACCTCCGTGCTTTCAAGAATATACTTCGTTCCGTCGACGTCAATGGCTTTCTCGGCAGATACCGTTGCGCCTATAATATTATTACCGGTGACGGTCTTCAGAGTGTTGCCGCCGTTGGTGTAGTTGATTGTGTATGGAACGGTGGTGACGGCTTGTGCCTCTTCGGTAATCTTTATTGATTGTAAAGCAACAAATACTTTGTATTTAGCACGATATGCGCCTACTTCCACTTTGTCAAATGTAGCAGATGCACTGAGGGCTGTCGGCTCACTAAGAGTGAAACTTGCTGCTTTTGTGCCTCCAACATTGCCCGTTAAAGTGAGCGCATTCAGTGTGTTAGAGGCTGTGTTGATTTCTATGTGAATTGTCCATAAGTCACCACCGCGGTTAATGTTTTTCTTGTTACAGTTGGATATAGGGTAAGAAGTTCCATTGATAATAACCTCGCCATTTTGATTAATCTGGTCTGATTTAATCTCTATGTCGCTGCCAATCTTCATGTATCCATAATTGCCAGCGGATTGAGCGTTTACAAGATTGTCATAGACAAGGTCGAAAGTTTGGATGCTGTTTGCTGTGTGATCGAATGTGAGGACACCGCTGCGACTGCCGTTACCGGTGCCATATAGACCATGGGCAGGGTCAATGGTCATTGTACCGATCCAAACGTTTTTTGCAGTGCCTTTTGCTTTAACGTCGTCGTTCGACCAGGCTGAGATGTTGTTGGCAGCATCAGCTGTTAGCGCGCGGCCATAGACAACTGTGCTCTCGGCATAGGCATTGCCCCCCCAACGCACAAAAGCGCTGCTAAGGTAGCAAGTCCTGTTTTTAAGTAATGATTTAATTTCATAATTACTGATGTTGGTAAAAATTAGGTTTTGCGTATCTTTTGTATTCGTATGGGTCCAGTTAGCTTTCTATTTGTTTAGCAGACCGTTTACTTCATTGCTTAGCGTCGGCAAAAATACAAACAAATGACTAATCGTGCAATAGGGAAATTGATTTGAATCAAAAATCAAGGTCTTTTTATCAAAATCTCGCATTTGTGAAGTTACGCGCGCCCCCGTTCTGTGTAGCAATTGTGGTATTAATCAACATTACCTTCGTGTTGCCGATAGGCGGGGAATGGACGTTGCATAGTGGTTTCCGCATATCATGCTCTTACCTGTTTCCCCTGCCCGCTGCCGGTACGTCCCTACGGCGGATGTGTGCTGCCCATCGTGAATGTGTGCCGGCTTACTACACAATCGGTGGATTGGTACTCCACGGTACATGGGCGGACCTGGAAAAAAAGAACATAATGGAAAACCTATACCTGTAGACTTGGGGACCGTCGGTGAGATTGTGAACGGAGAGTTTGTAGAGAAGTCATATACAAGAAAGAAAAGCCTTGGATATGAAGGATAATGGTGAGGTGACGCTGTGCGACAAGTTCGGCAAAGGGCTGCTCCACCAGTCACGCAAAGTTCATACTGCCAGTTAAAATACACCGACACGCATGTCTGTAGGCGGCTGGAAATTAGGAAGTGGTTACTTTCGTTAAGTTTAAACATAAAGCCGTGATTTTTTCGACAAAGGTCGGAAAAACATGGCTCATGTGAACTACCCATGAGCTAAAGACTCATGGGCTTCGGGTTTCACAGAGAAACGGCCTTCCAAAAGGTTGGTGCTTACTTTCTCTCCACCCGTGTAATCGACAGTTCCTGCCGATGTTTGGTTTAATCCGATACGAAGAATATTAATAGCAGCATTTACATCACGATTATGATGAGTATGACAAATAGGACATTCCCACTCGCGGACGGACAGGTTTTTCGTCTCTTTGTTGACATACCCACAGACATTACAAGTCTGCGAGGATGGGAAGAATCTGTCTATCTTCACCACATTCTTGCCGTTCCATTCTGCCTTATAGGTGAGCATGGCAACGAAGCTTCCCCAGCTTGCATCGGTGATGGACTTGGCGAGGTGATGATTCTTCTCCATACCCTTAACGTTCAAGTCCTCAATGCAAATGGTATCGTATCTTTGGATAAGAGAATGAGAACACTTTTGCAGATAGTCGGCACGGCAGTTCGCGATCTTTTCGTGAAGTCTGGCAACTTTGAGTCTTTGGTTTTCAAACCCTCTGCTGCCTTTATTCTTTCGGGAAAGGTGATGCTGCGCCCTTGCAAGTTTTCTCTCGTATTTTCTTGTGTATCGGTTATTCTTGAATATCTCTCCTTCGGAAGTGACAAGCAAGTCCTTCAGCCCCATGTCTATGCCGACAGCCCTACCTGTCTTTTCAAGCGGAGTGGCGTATGCTTCTTCTGTGAATACGGAAACGAAATATTTTCCGCTCGGTGTTTTGGAAATAGCCACCTTGCCGATTTCGCCTTTTATCTCACGGTGTACACGGCACTTGATGCCCTCTTTGAATTTGGGTATGAAAAGCCTTCCGTCCACAATAGAAGCGAATTGAGGAACGGTGAAACTGTTCTTGGAGTGCTTGGATTTGAAGGCTGGAAATTTAGCTCGCTTCTGAAAGAAATTAGTATAGGCTACCTCAAGACTACGGATGGCGAACTGCAAGGTTTGAGAGTTTACTTCTTTGAGCCATGCGGTCGCTTCCTGCTTCTTCATTGCGGTAAGCGTTCTGGCTTGGGCATAATAGTTATCACTCTTGCCCGTGAGCCTATACTGCTCCTTACGTTGATTGAGAAAGTAATTGTACACAAAGCGGGTGCAGCCGAAATGCTTTGCCAGCAAAATGGCTTGCTCCTTGTTAGGATACAATCGGAACTTATATGTCCTATTAATCTTTCTCATGTCGTTCACAAAGTTACAACTTATTTTGTTAACTATCAAACATTTAACTATATTTGTGGCATGAAAGAAAATTATATTAGCAAGAACAGACACAAGTATTACCTAAAGTGTCACCTGATTTTCTGCATCAAATACAGGAGAAAGATACTTATAGGAAAATTTGATAATGACATCAAAGCTGTATTGCGGTCTATTGCCGACAATTCGGATTTTGATATTGGCATCATGGAAACCGACAAAGACCACGTACACTTTCTCATTAGTTACCCTCCAAAGTTGTCTGTAACATCGATGGTTAGGAAGCTGAAACAAGAAAGCACAGTCTTTGCATGGCAGCTATATGGTAATATGTTGAGACAATATTTCTGGAAAGAGAAAACGTTATGGTCTGACGGTTATTTCGTCTGCTCAATAGGCGAGGCCAACCCGAACACTATAAGAGAATATATTAGAAATCAAGGATAGTGCCTTACATCCCACAAGCTAAAGACTTGTGGGTTTTACGGCACTGAATATAAAAGACGGCATAAATAGGATGGTTACCCTGTATAATAATGTTATGCAACGCTACACAACAGAATTGTCGAAGAAAAATCGTACCTTTGTGCACGATATGGAGACAAAGATTGAGACAACGAATACTGGTGGCAAGGTGCTTGCCTTTTATGGTGAGGAACTTGTTGGCCGACTGGAATTCTCTTTTGACGGGAATGTCATGAGTATTGACCACACCTATGCCTTCAAGAAAGGTATGGGCATTGGCGGTGTGCTTGTCAGTGCCGCCAACGACTATGCCATCAGCAAGGGACTGAAAGTAATGCCTGTCTGCTCATTCGCTTCCGCGTGGTATCTGAGAAATCCACAGTTTAAAGACTTTCTCGTACAAAAAGATTAGTTGAAATTACTGACTATATCGATTAAAGAAATCTTCATCTTTTTACAGACTTCTCCAAATTTCGATGTACCTTTGCATTGGAAAGGGATTCACCAGAATACGTTACGGACGTAGGGAGTAGGGAATCTCCATAACTCGCTGGCTGATACCTTTCTTTCTTATGTAATAGTTCTCTTGGCTATTAGAGTCAGGTCGATAAACAAGGAGTGGAGCGTAACATATAGCGTAAATCTTTTTACCTTTCCCATCTTTGTAAGATTGTAATAATCAGCTTACATTGGCTTGAGCGGAGCAATGGATAGTAAGAAATTTCGCCTTTCTTGACACCTTTTTCAGATTATATTTTCTAACTTTGCACATGGATAGGATGATAATATTATCACCGCTACCCGCACCAATTGAAGTGCTTGGCAATTCTATTGTCGGGCACTTCTTTTTATTATGTCGTCTGAATATGCCGGTTCTGAGTTGCTGAACACGAGCGGTTACCGTCTATCCCTCTATCTATCCCCCTTTCTATCCCTCTTTCTATCCCCCTGAAATTTGGATTCGGGAAAAATATTGTGTACCTTTGCAGTGAAATAAAAACCGACTAAATCCATTGCTTGCGGACGGCAACCAAGGGCCGCAACATGCAAATGGCCCTTATTGAATGTCAGTGGCCAAAATGAATCTGCGAAATCTGCGTAAGAAAACGATTGCTACACAGATTTCGCAGATGATGATAAACCGGATGAAAGAGGATGGAATTGTGGTTGCTTATTCGTTAGATAAGACCACTTTCTCCAAAGCGTCTATCTCGCTGTCTTTAGTTGCCCACGATGTGACGAAACGCACCGTAGTGTGGCTCTCGTCGTACTTACCCCAACGGGTGAAGATGAAGTTCTTTGACAACCGTTCCACCTCCTTGTTCTCAAGGATGACGAACTGCTGGTTTGTCGGCGAGTCGACGAAGAACGGGTACCCTTTCCGGCTGAAGATGTCCTTCATGCGCATAGCCATTTCTACGGCGTGGCGCGAGATGTCGAAATATAGGTTGTCGGTGAAGAGCGCATCGAATTGCACACCGATAAGCCGGCCCTTTGCCATAAGCGCTCCATGCTGCTTGGTGATGGAGAAGAAATGAGGGTGAGCGTTGCCATGGGTGAAGACGACGGCCTCGCCACAGAGTGCGCCGACTTTTGTGCCACCGATATAAAATACGTCGCAGTGCTTGGCGAGGTAGGGTAGGGTGATGTCGTTGCCGTCGGCAGTAATGCCATAGCCTAAGCGTGCTCCGTCGACATACAGGGGAAGGTCGTACTTCCGGCATACATTATATATATTATCTAATTCCTTGGCTGTGTATAGTGTGCCGAGCTCTGTGGGGAACGTTATGTATACCATGCCCGGATAGACGCTGTGGTCGGCGTTCCCATCGTGAAGGAACTCGTCCATAAACATATCTAAGACGTCAGCGTCCATCTTGCCGTTCTTCTCCGGGATAGTGATTACCTTATGCTCGGTGAACTCCACGGCTCCGGCCTCGTGGGTGGCGATATGTCCTGTCGACACGCATACCACCCCTTCATAGGTGTGGAGTATGGAGTCGATGACTGTCGCATTGGTCTGGGTGCCGCCGGCGAGAAACCATATCTGGGCATCAGGGGAGTCGCAGGCCTGGCGGATTTTCTCCTTTGCCTCACTGCTAAACCGGTCGTATCCGTAACTTAGAGTCTGCTCGTCGTTAGTGCGCAGTAGTGCGTCAAGCACCTTAGGATGCGCACCGTTGTTGTAGTCGCTTTCAAATGAAATCATTTCTGTCGTGTTTGATTGGTGATTGCAAAGGTAATGTAAATAGGAAAAACAATGAAATAATTTGCTGTTTATTTTATCAATCAACGTTGTACATCTTACACCCATAGGGTTAATTTGTTGCCGGGAAGGTAATGATTTGTTTCTTACAATTCTTTTGATGGTTAAAAAACTAAAAAAGTACTAACCTTGGTCAAAATAGTGCAAACGTTTTAATTAAAAATCAATTAAATTTGCAAACGTTATCTGACAGAATCAACATAATAATTAAACACATCTTATAACTTAAACCTATCAAGTATGGATCTAAAATTCAGAAAAACGGCTTTGATGATGGGTGCATGCCTTGCAATGGGAGGCGCTTACGCTCCTAACGCTTTCGCAGCTTCGCCCAATCAAACTGTTCAGGCTGTGCAGCAGTCGAAGAAGGTGACGGGTCACGTCGTTGACGCCGATGGTCCTATTATCGGCGCAAGTGTCGTCGAGAAGGGAAATCCTAAGAATGGTGCCATTACCGACCTCGATGGTAATTTTGAGGTTAATGTTCCTAAGGGAGCCACACTGGTAATCTCTTACGTGGGCTACAAGACACGTGAGATTGTCGTCGGCGAGCAGTCGAACATTAATGTCACCCTGTCGACCGACGAGAAGTCCCTTGAGGATGTCGTCGTCGTCGGTTACGGTGTCCAGAAGAAGAAACTCGTCACCGGTGCCACTGTGGAGGTTAAGGGTGACGACGTTCAGAAATTGAACACCACTCAGGTGCTTGGCGCTCTTCAGAGCCAGACTCCTGGTGTTAACATTCAGGCCGCTTCCGGTCAGCCTGGTGACGGCTTCAAGGTCTCCATCCGTGGTGTAGGCTCAAACCTCAACTCCTCACCTCTTTATATTATAGACGGTGTGGCCGGCGACATCAATAACCTTAACCCTGCCGACATTGAGCGTATTGACGTCCTGAAGGATGCAGCATCGAGTGCCATCTATGGTTCGGCTGCAGCTAATGGTGTCATTCTCGTAACTACTAAGCAGGGTCAGGCTGGAAAGATCCAGATTTCTTATGATGGAAATGTGGGATGGCAGAATGTCTATCGTCTTCCTCAGCTGTTGAATGCAAAGCAGTACATGGATGTCATGAATACTGTTCGTTTCAACAGTGGTGCCGATCTTTATGATTGGTCGAAGTATATTGACGCTGACCTTCTTGAGGCTTACAATAATGGTACCAATAAGGGTACTAACTGGGTGGATGCCATTCGTAACAAGAATGCTGTAACTACAAGTCACGCAATAAATATCACAGGCGGTTCCGACCGCTCTAAGTTCAGCATCGGTACTGGTTATCAGTATCAGGACGGTGTGTTCGGTAAGGTAGCAAAGTCTGATTACCGCCGTTTCACCTTCCGTATCAACTCGGAGCATGTCGCTATTAGAAGTGATAAGGGCTTTGACGTGTTGAAAGTCGGTGAGAATGTCTACTTCGCTCATAAGCAGAATCAGGGTATCCAGATTGGTAACCAGTACAGCAACGTTCTGTCAACGATGTTGCGTGCTAATCCTTGTGTGCCTATCTATGATGCCGAGGGTAACTACTTCGACTGGGATGATATTCAGGCTTCAGGAACAGAAGGATGGCAGAATTACAACTCTTACACTCTGAATCCTATCTATCAGATGGTTAACAGTCAGAGCGCAAATAACAAGAGCGTCAACTACAATTTGAATGCTATCGGCTATGTTGAGATTCAGCCTATCAAGGGTCTTACATACCGCGGGCAACTCAACTATAACCACAGCTCTTGGTCTTGGCGTGCTTATCTCCCTGTATATACAGCTAATATGACTAACGCTGATGGCTTCCGTACTCAGGACAGAGCCACCAACCAAGTAGGTCTGGGATGGGGATGGAGTACAACTAATACATTGAACTATAAGTTTGATGTCAAGAAGCACAATTTTGATGTACTCTTCGGTACAGAATATGGCCAGAGCAAGCCTGACATGGGATTCTCACTGAACGCCACCGCAAGTAACTCGGTATTCGGTGACCTCAGTCATGCTTACATGACATATATGAAGAATAACAATGCCGCAACGGTATCAGGTCAACCTTATGACGATATCCGCAGCATGTCGTACTTCGGCCGTATCAACTATAACTACGACGAGAAGTATATGTTCACGGCAATCATGCGTGCCGACGGCAACTCTAAGTTTGCTCCTGGCCACCGCTGGGGCTACTTCCCATCGTTCAGTGCAGGCTGGGTAATTTCTTCAGAAAAGTGGATGGAGAGCGTTCACAACTGGATGGACTACTTGAAACTGCGCGCCGGATGGGGTCAGAATGGTAATGTGTCGATTAACAACTTCGAGTGGCAGGCTACTTTCGCTTATGACGATTATGCTCACTATTCATTCGACAGCAACAAGGATGGTTACACTAACGGTGTGTCGATTAGCCGTCTGGCCAACAACGACCTGACATGGGAGACTTCAGAGCAGTTCGACCTCGGTATCGATGCACGATTCCTCCGCAGCCGTTTGGGATTCACCTTCGACTTGTATAACAAGAAGACTAAGGACCTGCTCGTTGATGTGCCTGTCGATCCAACGACGGGAAAGAGCACAATGAAGGCAAATGCCGGAACCGTTGAGAATAAGGGTTTCGAAATTGCACTCTCATGGAATGACCGCATTGGTGATGACTTCCAGTACAATGTTGGATGGAACCTCGCTTATAACCATAACGAGGTGACAAAGGTCAACTCTTCAAAAGATTATAATGAGGGCGGTAAGGACCTGTTGGCTCAGAATACCGGCTATATGGCCCGTTTCCAGAAAGGTCATCCAATAGGTTACTTCTATGGCTACAAGACTGAAGGCGTTATGCAGAACGCTGCTGATGTTCAGGCTTACCTCGACAAGAACTGCGGCGGCAAGGCCGAGAACTCACTGCAGGGCACTTCAATCAAGCCCGGTGATCTGAAGTTCGTCGATACAAATGGTGATGGCGTCATCAATTCTGATGATAAGACCGACCTCGGTAATCCGCATCCGGATGTGACAATGGGCATCAACCTCGGTGCATCATGGAAGGGATTCGATATTTCTGTAACTGGTTATGGCGCTTTCGGACAGCAGGTTGCACGCTCATACCGTAAGTTCACTGACGGTGAATATGAGAACTATACCACTGAGGTGTACAGCTATTGGAACGGTGAGGGCACTTCAAACAAGTATCCTTTGCTCTCGCGTATGAACTCCGGTCCTAACTGGCAGCAAATATCTGACATATACGTTGAGGACGCAAGTTACTTCCGTCTGCAGAACCTTACAGTAGGCTACGACTTTACCAAGATTTGGAAGAGCAGTCCTTTCCAGCAGCTCCGTCTGTACTTTGCAGCACAGAACCTCTTTACCATCACCGGTTATAAGGGCATGGATCCTGAGAACGGTATGGCTCTTAACTCTGCTGAGCCTTGGGTAACGGGCGTTGATGTAGGTAACTATCCTCAGCCTCGTACTTATATGTTCGGTGTAAATGTTAAATTCTAAAATCTGACACTACAATGAAAAAGATATATTTATTAGCAGCTACGGCCATTACAGCTTTCAGCCTTGCTTCCTGCGGCATCAACGACGTGGAGAACTATGGTGAGATTGCTTCGGGAAACTTCCCGGCCTCAGAAGCTGATGCCGATGCTGCTCTGGCTGGTATTTATCAGAATCTGAATGCTGTAAATGCCAATCCTCAGGAATCATTCTTGTACTATGCGCAGCTGGCCAGCGACGATGACCTTGGAGGCGGTGGTGTCAACGATAAGTTGATGCAGGCCGAGGATCTCCTTTGCAGCTACAATGCAAACATGACCAACGACTTCTATGTACAGCGTTATGAGGGAATAAGCCGCGCAAACACCCTTATACAGTCGTTGCAGGGCAGCAGTGTGCTCAGTGATGAGAAGAAAGCCCAGACTCTCGGCGAGGCAAAATTCTTGCGTGCGTTCTACTATTATGAGCTGTCTTCGATGTACGGTAATGTGCCACTTCGCGTAGAACCGGGCGGCCAGGACATAAAGCAGGGTGATATCCTGGATGTATGGAAACAGATCCTTATGGACCTTCGCGATGCATCACGTGATATGCCTGCAAAGCGCAGATCGGATGGACATGTCGATAAGTACACCGCTGAGGCTATGCTCGGCCGCGCATGGCTGTTCTACTCTGGCTTCTTCTGCAATGGCACTACTATTGCCGATGAAACGAGTACTACATACAATCCGCTGACTTCTTGCGACCTGCCTGACGGCACTACGCTTACTAAGCAGGATGTTATCGGCTATATCGATGACTGTGTGGACAACTCTGGATACTCTCTTGTGTCGGACTTCCGTAACCTGTGGGCTTACACCAACCGTTGCACAGCTCCTGATTATCCGTACACCAACGAGCCTGTAATGGGTAAAGCACATGATGGAGTTACCGATTCTATTGTCGGCTACAAGGCAAAGCCTGGTATTAAGTGGGTAGAGGATGACCTCAACAAGGGCGTTGACAACAATCCGGAGTCGATGTTCGCTATCAAGTTCAATAAGTTCGCGTCGTGGAGCACTACTATCGGATATGCTAACGGCTATGCATTGCACTTCGGTGTCCGTGGTGGTCAGGACTACTCTAAGACATTCCCGTTCGGCCAGGGATGGGGCGCTGGTCCTGTAGCTCCAAACCTCGTTAACGACTGGAAGGCTACTGAGCCTAACGATATGCGTCTGAAGGCTACCGTTGCTGATGTCAACGACAAGGATGAAATGCCTGACTATACGCGTGGCGGATGGGCTGACTTCGTTCAGGAAACTGATTACTACGCAAAGAAGTGGGCTCCAATCACTGCGAAGAATGCTGACGTAAAAGGCGGATATTCTTGCACATTTGAGAATGTGATGTATCCGGGAAACTGGGACGTGTCCGGTGTGGAGAATATGCAGCTTGGCAGCATCCATGATCTCGTTCTCATCCGCTTCGCTGATGTCCTGCTCATGCAGAGCGAGTTGAAAGAAGATGTTGCAGGTATCAACCACGTCCGTGAGCGTGCAGGTCTTCCTCCTATCGGCTCTTACTCTCTGACAGCTCTTCAGAACGAGCGCCGTTGGGAGCTCGCTTGTGAGGGAATACGTTGGAATGACCTTAGAAGGTGGCATATTGCTGCTGCTGCTCTTCAGAAACAGAATGGCCAGAAGATTTACTACTGTGGTCAGGAAGATACTAACACTCCGCACAATGGTGGTTATGCAGCACGCTATAATGCTACAGCTGGATTCCAGAAGATGCCGGAAGATCAGGTGTCTATAGGTACTGTTGTTCAGAACGAAGGCTGGACAACTGCAGAGTCTGAGTATCAGGGTTGGAAGTAATAATCAACAAGTAACTTAATTAAGCTGTAAGAATATGAAAAAGATATATTTGGCCCTGCCATTAGCTGTGTTGCTTTTCACTGCTTGTGATCCTTCGGAGGATGACAAGAGCGCACCTGCCGCAATTTCCAGTGAGCAGATGGCCTCGCAAATTACTATTACCCAGGATCCGGCTAACTCCAACTGCGTTACGCTTAGCACAGGTGGTGCCGGATACGTGAAAGTTACCGACGAGACCGGTGCTCTTGTCTATCAGGGAACGGGCGGATACTTTGAAGTCAGTCCAGGAGGCGCTAACGACCAGACATGGACTATCGAGCGTGCCAACTTCGATGGAACGACAACATCGGTAAAGAAGTCTGTGACTATCAATCAGTATCTTAATGTTGCTCCGGAGTGGAAGTTTTTCACCGACATGTCGTCAAAGACATGGACATGGGATACTGGCTGGCGTGCCGATGGCGGCGCGTGGGGTAACATGGGCTACAAGGCCGGAGATAACGCTTCGTTCGTCAATGATGGTAATGGTATCTGGTGGGCTTGCGCTCCTGCTGACCTCAGCGGTCAGACAGCGCATTCTGTCGGCAACCGTCAACCAGGAGAGGAAGACCCCAATGCATACATGGTATGGTCGATTGCCGGTAAGCAGATAAAGTGCTACGACGCTACGGGTAAGGAAATCCGTAAGGGTACGTTCAGCTTTGATATGTCTACCGCTGACGATTGGAAGAAGGGCGATCTGAAAACCTCTGCCGGATCAATTCTGTTCCCGTTCAAGATTAACGGCAATGGAAAGGAACCGACTTCGTTCGAAATCATGCAGATTGATGATTCGAAGATGAAGCTCGTCTTCGCAGAGCCGGGTACTGGTTCGTGGTCTGAGGCTACATGGTGGGCCTTCAAGAAGAAATGATGAAATAACATCATCATAGAATTTCCCGGACTTGTTACTTGCAGGTCCGGGATTTTCTTGCCCGCTTTTTTGTTGATGTATATTTAGCAAGTACAGTTGGTGAATAGATGCGAAAATAGTTGCCGATAGTCTTGCATTTGTATCAAAAAAATTGTAATTTTGTAGTTAGATACGAACTAAATTGATAAGCTACTGATTAAATGAGAAATTTCTACATGTATTCAATATTGGCTTGCTGCCTTTTTATGTTCTTTGGTTGCTCTTCATCCAGCCGTTCTGCTGAGTGCCGCATCCACGGCATAGTGCCAGACAAGAGCAAGGAGGGGATAAAAGTATTTCTTGTTCCCGTTGATGGTGTGCAGGATGCTGCCCATGTCGATTCGACGGTTATTAAGGACGGGAAGTTTGAGTTTACTAAGGACTCTACCGGTATGGAAGTCATACGCCTCGACTACCATTACCGTGATAATGTGCAGGAGCTACTCGTTGTCACTGAGCCCGGCGATGTCAATGTCACTATTGGCCCGAACAGTACCACTGCCGGAACGCCTCAGAACGATTCCCTGCAAGCGTGGAAAGACCAGATTATCCGTCGCAATGTCGCTTACAACAAATTGAGATACCAGAACGACCGGCATCCGTCCGACAGTGCCACAAATAAGTTGAAGGCTATGCAGAAAGACTATCTTTCGTTCAACAAGGCTTTCCGCAGCCGTCAGCCGGCGGGTGTTTTCAAGGATTTTCTGAAACGTATCACAGGTGAAAAACAATGACCATTAAATCGTTCATCAACCGATACAGCAGTCTGCTCATGGCACTTGCGGTGCTTGTGGCCTTATTCCTTTTCTGGTTTGTCGGCTATCCTCAAGCACTTAACTACCAGGAGGAGAACCAGTTGTTCCTGTTCTCGACTGATTACTTCTTCAGCCGTTTTGCTGTGGCGGGGGGACTGGCCGACTGGATTAGCGAGTTCATCGTCCAGTTTTACCATCTTCCCTGGCTCGGAGCACTGGCCCTTGCGTTCCTCGGCGTTGCAGTGCAGAGATTGACGCTTGCCGTTGTTAGCCATCACGCATCAGAAACGTGGACGCTGCTCATCTTGTCTTTGCTTCCCGTCGTACTTCTTACGGGCGTGATGGGCAACGAGAACGTCCTGCTGTCGTATGAGGTAGCGTTGGCAATGGTCCTTGCAGCGACTTTAGGCTTGAGACGTATCAGTTGGTGGGGCGATATTGTCATTGTGCCATTGCTCTACTGGCTTGCGGGTCCCATGACGGTGCTGTACGTCTTGCTGCGTATCGTTGGCGACTGGCGAAAGGAATGGTGGACGATATTGTGGCTCCTTGCTGTCGAACTGATGGCTTATGCCTTTATCCTCGACGAATACCCTTTGAAAGAAGTACTTCTCGGTATCAACTACTACCGCATTCCCCTTGTTCTTGATACTCCCGGCACACTGTGGATAGTTCCTGTGGTGGTCGTTCTTCTGGCCCTTCTCGGCAGACAGAATAATCTTATGGGTTGGCTGGACCGGGCATGGGTTGCGGCTTGCGCTTGCCTTATTGTTGCCGTGGCGGCCGTGATATGCATTGAATGTTGGTATCCTAAGGACAGATATGAACTTCTGATGCAGGACTGGCTTGTCCGCGAGGGCCATTGGCAGGATGTTATCGACCGTGCAGAGAAGTATCAGGTCAGGACAACATACTCGTCGAATGCCGTCAATCTCGCCCTTGCCATGACCGGACAGTTGGCCGACAGGCAGTTTGAGTTCTATCAGGACGGGCCGTCGGCACTCATCATGCCGTCGGTACGAGACAACTTTTCAAATCTTCCGTCGGCGGAAGCCTTCTATCATCTTGGAATGATAAATTCCGCAAAACGGTATATGTATGATATTCAGGAGTCTATACTCAATGGACGGAAGAGCGGACGATGCATGAAGCGCATAGCTGAATGCTTTATCCTCAACGGACAGTATAAGGTAGCGAAGAAGTATCTCGATGTGCTGAAGCAGTCGCTCTTTTATCGCTCATGGGCTGAGGAGGCCGAGCAGTGTCTTTACGACGAAGTAAAGATCAACGCCAATCCTGAGTGGGGCTACCTGCGGCGCGTGCGTTACAAGAAGAATTATATGTACGACTATGGTCAGATGGATAAACTCCTCGGACTCCTTGTCGTCAACAACAATGATAACAAGATGGCCATGGACTACTATATGGCCCAGTTGCTCTTGAACGTAAATATCCGTGACTTTATGAATTATGTGGGCTGGGTGATGCAGCAGCGTGGATATGTGCAGTTGCCTGCCGGATACCAGGATGCCGTCCGGTGTATCCAAAGTCATGGAACGGCCCCTGGGTCGGTATATGCCGGATATGTCAAGACAAGAGTAATGAGTAATGGAGTAAATGATAAACAGTGATGGTAATGAGAAAACTATATATCATATTCTTTCTGACAATGCTGTTGGTGTCATGCTCCGACAGTCCCAACGGTGCCGTGGTGTCGACGGAATTGCCGGCCATCTATCCCGATTATAAGGATGTTACGATACCGTCGGGCATTGCACCTCTGAATTTCAACGCCGTCGGCAATGACGTCGACGAGGTTTATGCTAAGGTGAAAGGCAGCAAGGGGGGTGAGATTACCGCCGCCGGCGACTATGCCGACTTCGATGTTGACGAGTGGCATGCGCTAACGGAACGAAATAAAGGCGGACGGCTGACGGTTACCGTGTCGGTGAAGCGCGGCGACGGCTGGACACAATACCGTCCGTTCAATATCTTTGTCAGTCCTTACCGTCTCGATGCGTGGGGACTGACCTACCGTCTCATCGATCCCGGCTACGAGGTGGGTGGCGATATCGGCATCTACCAGCGTTCGTTGGCCGACTTTAATGAATATCCCATCCTCACGGAGAAGGCTGTGCCGGGACGCTGTATGAACTGCCACACCCCTAACAGGACTGATCCTAAGGAGTTTACGTCGCAGATACGAGGGGAGAACGGTGGCACCCTTGTCTACAAGAACGGTAAGGCGGTGTGGCTGAACACGAAAACGGGACCCGTGAAGTCGGCCGGCAGCTATGCCTCGTGGCACCCCTCCGGCCGTTATGTAGCTTATGCGTCGAATGCCGTATGGCAGAATTTCTTCACCGGAAAGAACGAAAACCTCGAGGTTTATCATACCTTCAGCAATATATTTGTGCTCGACACCGAGACGAACCAGGTCATCCTTGCCCCACAACTCAACGACAGCAATCAAGAGATATTCCCTGCTTTCTCGGCCGACGGTAAATCGCTGTTCTACAGTTCGTCACCGAAGTTGAACCTGCCGGGAGAATATGAAAAGGTAAAATGCTCTATCTGTTCGATACCTTTCGATGCCGCCACCGGCACTTTCGGCACCAAGGTGGACACCCTCCTCAACGGCCGACGTGACAACCGCAGCTACATCCTTGTCCGTCCGAGCTATGACGGACGGTGGCTGATGTACACCGTGGCTTCGAGGAGCAACTTCCCTATAGCCCAGCGCGATGCCGACCTGTGGATGATGGACCTGCGGACGCACCGCGCCTGGCCTCTGACGGAATGCAACAGCCAACAGACTGAAAGCTACCACAACTGGAGTGCCGACAGCCACTGGTTCGTGTTCTCGTCGAAACGGGAGGACGGCGTGCACACACGGCTTTATCTCTCGTCGGTCGACGACAAGGGTAGGGCGACAAAGCCGTTCCTTCTGCCGCAGCAGAATCCGTGGAAATACTACCATGCCCAGTTTAAGGCATATAACGTTCCTGACTTCGCGCTGACGAAGGTCAATCTCAATATGCATCAGGTGGCACGCGATATCCTCGAAGGAAAACGCACTCAGGTGACTGTCAGAAAGTAGTCTCGTAATATTGATAGGAAATAAAGACTTGTTTTATGAAATACATTCAACGATATTGGAAAATTGTAGTCTCAGTGGTCTTCGCCATCGCTGTGGCCGTGTTCTGGGCTTTGCCGGCGGTGAGTCTGCTGAGCTATCATGAGCAGTATCAGCTCTTCCTCTTCACTGCCGACTACTTCAGGGAGCGTTTGGCGGTGCCCGGCGGACTGGCCGATTATATTGCGGAGTTCATCACACAGTGGAACTACATTTTTGTTGTTGGTGCTCTACTCCTCGCGCTGTTGTTCTTTGTCTTCCAGCGCCTTACGTGGCGGATAGCGAAGGGTGAGGAGGCAGCCGATGTATGGTATCCGTTGAGTTTCGTCCCGACGATACTGATGTTGGCCTATATGTGCGATGCCAATGTGATGCCGTCGTTCCTTGTGGCCCTCGTCCTCGTCCAGCTGCTCATGCTTCTATGGCAGAAAGTTGCTTGCGGGGCGAATTCTGTTGTCAGGGTGGCCTTTATTGTCGTCGTTCTGCCACTCAGCTATTGGCTCCTTGGTCCTGTCATGCTCGTCCTTGCGGCCTACATCTTTATATATGTTTTAGCTAATAAGTCGCGCCGGCTGTCGCCGTGGATAGCCATCGGCACTGCCATATACGCTGTGGCAACGGTCCTCGTTGTGGCACAGTTCCGGCCCGAGCCACTCTATCGTCTCTTCGGCGGTCTCAACTACTACCGTTTTCCGGCATATATCCCATGGCCTCAGGTCGCGATGATGACGCTCGTGGCTGTTTTCCCGTTCCTGCTGCGTCTGCTGCCGGCGGCAAAAGCCAAGATTGCCATACCCATACAGATAATTTCCGTTGTGGCAGGCGGCTGCGCCCTCGTGTTCTTCAGCTTCCGCACCATTGCCAACGAAATTATCGACTACGACTATCTTGTCAGGATGCATGCCTGGGGCAAGATTATAGAAAAGGCGGAAAAGAAGCAGCCCACGACACCACTTGAAGTGTCGTGCGTCAATTTTGCGCTCAGTCAGAAGGGACAACTCTGCGACCGTCTTTTCGAATTCTATCAGAATGGTGGTGAGGGTCTTTTCCCTACGTTCACCCGCGATATGCTCTCACCGATCTCTACGGGTGAGATATTCTATACACTCGGTATGGTCAACGATGCCGAACGCTATTTCTTCGAGGCCCAGCAGGCCATTCCTAACTTCCGCCGCAGCGGTCGCCTATGTCAGCAAATCATATCTTGTGAGATTATAAACGGAAATTATTCGGTGGCTCGCAAGCTCCTCCATGAACTCAGCCACTCGCTGTTCTATTCGCGTTGGGCCGACGAACGCCTTGCGATGCTCGGCAACGAGAAGAAGATTAACGCCGATCCCGTCTACGGACGACTGCGTAAGTTCCGTGTTTCAAAAGATTATCTCTTCTCCGATACTGAGATGGACCAGATGCTCGGACTCGTCTATACCCACTGCTATCAGAACCGTAATGCCTATGAGTACCTTATGGCTTACGAGCTTGTGCAGCGCGATATGACCAAGTTTATGGAGTATTATCCTATAGGCCGCTTTGCCGGCTACACCGACCATATCCCTTACGCTATCCAGCAGGCACTTGTCTTCGACTGGACCCAGCGCCACGGCAGTTTCGATGGTATGCCTTACAGTATCGAACCGCAGTGGCAGCAGCTGATGGTGCAGTTCATTCAGGCCTATATGTCGAACCGCGAGGACCCCGTTCTCTCGACACCGCCGTTGAGCAACACCTTCTGGAACTATATGCTCATAAACAAGCGGAAAGCCAAAGGAACAAAGAAAGAATCAAAGGAAGTTTATTGATATGAAGAAGATATATGTCTATATGATGGCGGCAATGATGCTCGCCTCGTGTACCGAGAAACCGGAAAATGTGACGAAGGTCGACAAACTGCCGGCCATCTTCCCCGACTACTCCGGCGTTACCATCCCCGACGGTATTGCTCCGATGAACTTCAACGTTACCGGCGACGATTGCGACTGTGTCGACGTGACGGTGAAAGGGTCGAAGGGCGGCGAGGTCCACTCCAACGGCGACTATGCAAAGTTCGACCTCGACGACTGGCATTCGCTCACCCGGCAGAACAAGGGCGGTACGCTGACATTCACCGTATGCGTGGAGAAGGATGGCAAGTGGACTCAGTATAAGGACTTTACGATGACCGTCAGCCCTTACGCCATCGGCGACTGGGGTCTGACATACCGTCGGATAGCTCCCGGTTATGAGGTCTACGGCCACATGGGGATATACCAGCGCGACCTGTCGACATTCGACGAGACCCCCATCTTCGACAATCTCGCTGCTCCGGGTGCCTGCGTCAACTGCCACACTCCCAACCGCACCAATCCCGACCAGTACACCTTCCACGTCCGGGGCGAGCATGGTGCTACGGTCGTTCACCGCGACGGCAAGGAGGAACTCCTCAAAGCCAAGAACGATTCCATCCACGGCTCAATGGTGTATCCTTACTGGCATCCTTCGGGGAAATACTGCGCTTACTCGACAAACAACACCCATCAGAGTTTCCATTCCGTGAGGTCGGAACGGATAGAGGTCTTCGACCAGAGCTCAGATGTCTTTGTTTATGAGCCGTCGACGCATCAGCTGATTCTCGATTCGCTGCTGATGACGAAGGATCACTACGAGACTTATCCGGCTTTCTCGCCCGACGGACGGACACTCTATTTCTGCTCGTCTACGGCAGAGCCTATCCCCAGCAATTATAAGGATATAAAATACAATATCTGTGAGATTGCCTTCAACCCCGACAATGGCTCTTTCGGCACACGTGTTGATACCATTTTCAACGCCCGCAAGATGGGGAAGAGTGCCACCCACCCGCGTCCCTCCTATGACGGACGCTACCTTATGTTCACCATGAGCGACTATGGCTGTTTCCCCATCTGGCACAAGGAAGCCGACAACTGGCTCCTCGACTTGCGGACGGGAAAGGCACAGCCGATGACGGCCGCCAACAGCGACAATACCGACTCGTGGCACAACTGGTCGGCTAATTCCCATTGGTTCGTGTTCACCAGCCGTCGCTGCGATGGGCTGTACACGCGACTCTACCTCGCATCCGTCGATGATAAGGGCAATGTCAGTAAGCCGTTCCTCCTGCCGCAGGAGAATCCGTTAGACTATTACGATAAACTTCTCGACTCGTACAATACTCCCGACTTCACGACGAAGCCTGTCAAACTTGACGAAAGGGAGATGGGACGGCAGATAAACAGCGACAACAGAACAGCGACGAAGGTCCGTTGAGAGCCGCAGCCGCTGTGGCTGTCGCCGGGCGGTGCCACGGATGCTCCTTCCAACATCTCGCATACTGCCCGTGATAAAGCCTTCCTGCTGAATCATGAGGGTGCAGAGATTAACGCGTACAGCGTATTTTGGCTCTCATCCTTGTGGCTCGGAAAGAGCAACGCTGCGGTAGTCAAACATTGAAATATATTTACATCGTTCCGAAACATATCATTTCGGCTTCTAAAACGGTCCATTTCGGCTTGCGAAATGGACCGTTTTGCGTTCTAATAAGTACCGTTTCGCAATGCAAAACGGCATGTATTGGCAACCTGTTGACTGTCAGCAGGATACAAAGACAATCCAAAGCACTGAACCTTGTGAATTATCTTTACATACTGTTTACCGGTATCCTCCTGTCGTCCCGGCCCTCTCTATAATATAATGTGGGCTGACGAAAGAAGAATCCGTAGGCGGTTAATGAGAGTTAAAAATGCTAATGACCAATAAATAAGTTGGCGGAGCAGAATAAATATCATATTTTTGTAAGCTAATAAACTTTCAATTAATTAGATAGAATTATGGATTACAACGATTTTACAAGAGTGGTCGACGAGAAGGAACGCGGCCTCGAAATGCAGGTCGCCTTTCCTGCGCTGATGCGAAAAGTCTACGGCTGGATGGCCTTGGCTCTGGTTATTACCGGGCTCACATCATATATGGTAGCGTCGTCGCCGGGACTGATGCAGATGATTTTTGCCAACCGACTTGTCTTCTGGGGAATGGTGATAGCCGAGTTTGCTATCGTCTTTGTCATCTCCGGACGCATCAACCGCTTGTCGCTGGTATCGGCAACGACATGGTTTGTCGTCTATTCGGTTCTGAACGGAGCCCTGCTGTCCTTCATCTTTATGGTTTACACGCAGACGGCAATCACCGAGGTCTTCTTCATCACCGCCGGAACGTTTGGCGCGATGGCCCTTATAGGCTCGACAACGAAGCGCGACCTGACAAAACTCGGCGGTATTCTCTTCATGGCGCTTATCGGACTGATTATCGCTTCGGTCGTGAACTTCTTCGTTCAGAGCAATACCCTCGACCTCATCGTAAGCTATGTGGGAGTGCTGATCTTCGTGGGACTCACGGCTTGGGATGCCCAGCAGATTAAGCGGATGCTCGCCATGGCCCCCGATGCCGGCGAGGGAGCGCAGAAGATTGCCCTCTTGGGAGCTCTGAATCTTTATCTCGACTTCATTAACCTGTTCCTCTATCTGCTCCGTATATTCGGTGGAAGAGATGATTAATGCAATTTAATGCATATATAACAGGCTAAAACAATATTGAGGATAATTATTGTATATTCTTTGTAAGAATATGCTGATATAAGGAAAATGCAAGAATTCGTTTGCGAATTCTTGCATTTTTCTTGTTTGTGCGCTGAAAATTGTATATCTTTGCAAACGAAAACGGATAAATATCCTATGACAAAGGCAAAGACAAACAGATTGGAGGCGTTGAAGATGATAATCTCGAGTCAGGAACTTGGCTCGCAGAACGAACTCCTCAATGCCCTTTCGCGAGAAGGCTATTATCTCACGCAGGCTACTCTCAGCCGCGATTTGAAGCAACTGAAGGTGGCTAAGGCTGCGTCGATGAATGGCAAGTATGTATATGTTCTGCCCAACGAGACTATGTACCGAAGGGTGAAGACTCCGCGCCGGGCGAGCGATATGCAGCTTGTCAGCGGTTTCCTGTCCATAAATTTCTCCGGAAATATGGGTGTTATACGTACGCGTCCGGGCTATGCGAGCAGCATTGCATACAATATCGACAACAGTGATGTGCCCGATGTGTTGGGCACTATTGCCGGCGATGATACCATTTTCATCGTCGTTAAGGAGGGAGCCGATTACGACGACGTCATCGATGAGTTGAGTTACATTATTCCAGACATAGACAACTATGAAAGATAATATAGAGGTGAAAGTTGCCGACGCTTCGCACGAGAAGTATGTCGACACAATTTTGAAGACTATCTCCGATGCTGCCAAGGTGCGCGGCACGGGTATAGCCAAGCGTACCCATGAGTATCTTGCCACGAAGATGCGTGAGGCAAAGGCCGTCATTGCCCTTGACGGCGATAAGTTTGCCGGGTTCAGCTACATTGAGACGTGGGGCAACAAGCATTACGTGACGACGTCAGGACTGATAGTTCATCCCGACTACCGCGGTCTGGGACTGTCGAAGCGCATCAAGAACCTGACTTTCACCCTTGCCCGTGTGCGATGGCCGCAGGCAAAGATATTCTCGCTGACATCGGGCTCGGCGGTGATGAAGATGAACACACAGTTGGGTTATCACCCCGTGACGTTCAATGATCTCACCGACGACGAGTCGTTCTGGCGCGGCTGCGAGGGCTGTATCAATGTCGATGTCCTCCACCGCACCAACCGCCGCTACTGCATTTGTACGGCGATGCTCTACGATCCCGAGGAACATCTCCCGGCAAAACTCAGCAAGGAGGTCCTCGAGAGAATCAAGAAGATCGACGGCATAAAGTAAATTAATCTCCCAACCATTATATATTTATAAACCTTGTTCGCTCGTCCCTGCGAAATTTCCAGCCCATCGTAGTGGTCAGCGTCAGCACGGCGACCTCTTGAGAAGGACAATCGCATGGGACTAAACGAACAGAAAACGATTTTCATTATGGCAAAGAAAGTAGTTGTCGCCTACAGTGGCGGTCTTGATACAAGTTATACGGTGATGAAACTCAGTCAGGAAGGCTGGGAGGTGTATGCCGCATCGGCAAATACCGGAGGCTTCAGCGCTGAGCAGTTGAAGCAGAATGAGGCCAACGCCTATAAGCTCGGTGCCAAGGAATATGTTACCCTCGACGTCACTCAGGAATACTACGAGAAGTCGCTGAAGTTCATGATCTTCGGCAATGTCCTGCGCAATAACTGCTATCCCATCTCCGTCTCGTCGGAACGCATCTTCCAGGCCATAGCCATAGCGCGCTATGCCAATGAGATTGGGGCTGATGCCATTGCCCATGGCAGCACTGGTGCGGGCAACGACCAGATACGTTTCGATATGACTTTCCAGGTGCTGGCACCGGGAAAGGAGATTATCACCATGACCCGCGACAAGGCCCTGAGCCGTAAGGAGGAGGTCGACTACCTCAACGAGCATGGGTTCTATGCTGACTTCACAAAGCTGAAATATTCATATAATGTGGGGCTGTGGGGAACGTCCATCTGTGGCGGTGAGCTCCTCGACCCCACCCAAGGACTGCCCGAGGAGGCTTACCTGAAGCATGTCACTGCCAAGGAGCCTGAGGCCCGTCTGACGATAACCTTCAAGCACGGCGAGATTGATGCCGTCAACGGCGAGCACTTCGACGATAAGGTCAAGGCCATCCAGGCCATTGAGGAGATTGGCGCCAGCTATGCCATCGGTCGCGACTGCAATGTCGGCGACACCATTATCGGCATCAAGGGCCGTGTGGGCTTTGAGGCTGCCGCACCAAAACTGATTATAGAGGCTCACAGGCTATTGGAGAAGTCGACGCTGAGCAAGTGGCAGCAGTACTGGAAGGACCAGATAGGCAACTGGTACGGAATGTTCCTCCACGAGAGTGAGTATCTCGAGCCGGTGATGCCCGATATGGAAGCCTTTCTGACAAGCTCGCAGCGACATGTCAACGGCACGGCAATCCTGAAACTGCGTCCTTATGGCTTCGAGACTGTCGGCGTGGATTCTGATGATGACCTTACAAAGTCGAAACTCGGCGAGTATGGTGAGATGCAGCACGGATGGACAGCCGACGATGCCAAGGGATTCATAAAGATTCTCAGTACGCCGCTGAAAGTTTATTACGGTACTCACCCCGACGAGAAAAGATAACACATTCCATCAGCCAGGACCGATGCTCCGCTGTAGCACTATAGGCTGACGGCGGCATCGGTGGCTGTAATATTCACATAGGAAAAGATACATTGTTATGGTAAGAGTAGGAATATTAGGAGCTGCCGGATATACTGGCGGTGAACTGATAAGGCTGTTGGTCAATCATCCCGATGTGAAACTGGTCTTCGCCAATTCGGAGAGCAACGCCGGCAATTACATCACCGATGTGCACGAAGGGCTCTATGGCGATACCGACTTGAAGTTCACGTCGGCGATGCCGTTCGACGACGTCGATGTAGTGTTCTTCTGTTTCGGTCATGGCAAGAGCGAGGCATTCATGAAAGAGCATGCCATTCCCGATAGTGTCAGGATTATCGACCTTGCCCAGGACTTCCGCTGGAAACCGAAGGAGGTCGTCAGCACTCCTACACCTACCGCCGAAGCCCATGACTTTGTTTATGGTCTTCCCGAAATCAATAGGGAGGCTATCCGTCATGCGCGCCACATAGCCAATCCCGGCTGCTTCGCCACCTGCATCCAGCTGGCTCTCTTGCCCGCCGCCGCCATGCATCTCCTCGACAGCGACGTGGCCGTCAATGCCATCACCGGTGCCACGGGAGCCGGGGTGAAACCCGGACCGACAAAGCATTTTGCGTGGCGCGACAACAATATGAGTGTCTATAAAGTGTTTACGCACCAGCACCTCACCGAGATCCGGCAGAGCATAGAGCAGGTGCAGGGCTCGTTCGACGCTAAGATAGACTTCATCCCTTACCGTGGCGACTTCCCACGTGGCATCTTCGCCACTGCCGTCGTCCATACCGATGCCGATGAGGCTGCCATCATCGACGGCTACCGCAACTTCTATCGCGATGCGGCGTTTACCCACTATGTCGACAAGGCCCTCGACCTCAAGCAGGTCGTAAATACCAATAAGGCCCTCGTTCACTGCGAGAAGATCTACGGAAAACTTTTTATCACTTCATGTATCGACAATCTACTCAAAGGCGCTGTGGGACAGGCGGTTCAGAATATGAACCTTATGTTCGGACTCGACGAGAGAGATGGATTGAGACTTAAAGCTTCAGCATTCTAAGATATGAAAACATTCGACGTATATCCACTTTATAATGTAAACATCGTCAAGGGCAAAGGCTGCAAGGTCTGGGACGAGAACGGTCAGGAATATCTTGACCTCTACGGTGGTCATGCCGTCATCAGTATCGGCCACTGCCATCCCCATTATGTCAGCATGCTGACACGGCAGCTCAATAATCTTGGCTTTTACAGCAATTCGGTCATCAATAAACTGCAGGTTGAACTTGCCGAACGCCTTGGCAAGGTCAGCGGTTACGACGACTATCAGCTGTTTCTTATTAACTCCGGGGCTGAGGCTAATGAGAATGCCCTCAAACTCGCCTCGTTCCAGAACGGCCGCAAGCGCGTCCTTGCCATCGACAAGTCGTTCCACGGCCGCACTTCGTTGGCTGTCGAGGTGACTGATAATCCCAAGATTGTAGCACCCATTAACGCCAATAATCATGTGACTTTTCTTCCCATCAACGACCTTAGCGCCTGGGAGAAAGAGCTGGCTAAAGGCGATGTATGTGCCTGTATCTTAGAGTGTATACAAGGTGTCGGCGGCTGCAATGTCGTCGATGCTGAATTTGCGCAGGGCTTGGCTGCCGCCTGCAAGAAATATGGCACCGTGCTCATCTGCGACGAGATACAGTGCGGTTATGGCCGTAGCGGACGCTTCTTCGCCCACCAGTGGCTCGGCATCCGTCCCGACCTGATTACCGTGGCAAAGGGTATCGGCAACGGATTCCCTATGGCCGGTGTGCTCATCTCGCCGGAGTTCAAGCCCGTCTATGGGCGTCTCGGCACGACGTTTGGCGGGAACCACCTTGCTTGTACTGCCGCCCTCGCTGTTCTTGATGTCATCGAGAAGGAGCATCTCGTCGAGAATGCCGATGTCGTGGGCAGCTATCTTATCAGCGAGTTGAAGAAGATGCAGGCTAAAGAACAGCATATCAAGGATGTACGCGGCCGCGGACTGATGGTCGGTGTGGAGATGGACATCCCCCAGAGTGAGGTCAGAAAGAAGCTCATCTACGACCAGCATTGTTTCACCGGGGGTGCCGGCACTAATGTTCTGCGCATCCTTCCGCCGTTAATACTGACGAAATCGGATGTCGACGACTTCCTGTACCGGCTCCATAAGGTGTTCGCCACATTCCCGGCAGAACCGGAATCCTGTTGATTCTGATGTTGCTGTGGACCGAAATTCGTGATAATAGCATAACCGGCAACGGCCATTCGTGGAACATTCGCGGGGTGGCCGCTGCCGGAAAATAAAATAAAGGAAAGATAATGAAAATATCAGTTATAGGAGCAGGGGCCATGGGCGGCGCGTTCGTCGAGGGTCTGCTGAAGAGTGATACAATTCTTGTCGGCGACATCACCGTCGCCGACCCCACTGAGGCTAAACTCGTCCGTTATGCTGAGCAGGGCGCGAGTGTGACCACCGACAACGCCATTGCGGCTCAGGGCTCCGACATTGTGGCCGTGGTCGTGAAACCATGGATAGTACAACGGGTCATTGAGGAGATTAAGCCTGTGCTCGACTATAAAAAACAAATGCTTGTCGTCGTGGCGGCAGGAGTGAAATCGGAACAGATCAGCGGATGGCTCGACGACGGTGCGGGCGTACTCCCGTTCTTCCTCGTCATCCCGAATATCGCCATTGCCGAGAAGCAGTCGATGACATTCATTGTTCCCGTGGGTGCCTCCGACAGTCAGACGGCAACCGTAAAGGCCGTCTTCGACGAGCTTGGCGGCAGCATCGTCACCGAGGAACGCCTTCTCGCAGCGGGCACAACGCTTGCCAGCTGTGGTATCGCTTATGCCATGCGCTACGTCCGCGCCTCCGTCGAAGGCGGTGTGGAGATGGGCTTCAAGGCCGCCGATGCCGAGAAAATCGTGCTCCAGACCGTCCGTGGCGCCGTGGAGCTCCTCCAGACTACAGGACAGCATCCCGAGGCTGCCATCGATCAGGTGACCACGCCGGGCGGCGTGACCATCAAGGGACTCAACGAGATGGAGCATGCCGGCTTCACGTCGGCAGTAATCCGCGGCCTGAAAGCAGGTCTTTAAAGGAAATCTTCAGCGGGCATGACTGCGTTTCCGTCTTCGTGGCGACCGTAGAAACTTTGTCCTGAGCAGTTTGCGGCTGGTGTCCGGCAAGCAGCTGTGGCCACTGGCTTGGGTCGTCATGACGGATGCAGCTCACTCGACTTTGCACCGTCGGTTTCATTCCCAGACATATCTATTCGTTAAACTAACGTGAAAAAGGATGTTTTTCAGTACTTTCTCACGAAAATGTTGTACTTTTGCGGTAATTTATACGAATACTTATGGAAGAAGCAATAAAACAAATCGGTGACCGCTTGAGAGGTCTTCGTGAGTCGCTCGACCTCACGACAGATGAGGTGGCTAAGGCCGGCGGCGTGACTAAAGAGAAGTATGAGTTGATGGAGGCTGGCGAGACGGAGCTCTCGGTCAGTACCCTTCAAAAGATAGCCAAGGCTTACAATGTAGAGCTCGATGCTCTGATGTTCGGTGAGGAGCCCCATATGAGCAGCTATTTCCTTACCCGTCGTGGTAAGGGGCTGAGCGTGGAGCGCCGTAAGGCATATCAGTATCAGAGTCTTGCCAGCGGATTCCGTGGTCGCAAGGCCGATCCGTTCATCGTGAAGGTGGACCCCAAACCCGATGATACGTTCCTGCAGAAGAACTCGCACCCGGGCCAGGAGTTCGATATGGTGCTCGGCGGACGTATGGAACTGACCATCGGCAGTAAGGTTCTAACCCTCGACAAAGGCGACAGCATTATCTTCGATTCCACACAGCCCCACTGCATGCGGGCGCTCGACGGCAAGACAGTGACGTTTTTGGCAATAATCTTTTAGTGAACCTTCATCGAACATTAGCAACTGACTATCAATAAAATACATCATGATAGAAAGATTCTTAACACAGACTCATTTCTCTTCAGAGGAGGATTTCAAGAATAACCTGCATTTCATCGTTCCCGAGAATTTCAATTTCGCCTATGACGTCATGGACGTGTGGGCCGAGGAACAGCCCGATAAAGAGTGCCTGCTGTGGACCAGCGAGCGTGGTGAGGAGGTGAAGACGACCTTCCGGCAGTTCAAGGAGCAAACCGACCGCACCGCAGCCTACTTCCTCAGCCTCGGCATCGGCAAGGGCGACAAGGTGATGCTCATCCTCAAGCGCCACTATCAGTGGTGGCTGTCGATGATGGCGTTGTGCAAGATTGGTGCCGTAGCCATACCCGCAACCCACATGCTCACAGCGAAAGATATTGAATACCGTAATCAGCGGGCTTCAGTCAAGGCCATTATCTGTGCCAACGACGAGTATGTCACCACGCAGATTGCGAATGCTATGCCCGATAGTCCTACGGTGAAAGTTCTCGTAGCGGTCAATTCCATGGCGCAGGTCGGCAAGCATCCTATTCCCGAGGGCTTCCACGACTGGCATGAGGAGTGGCCTAAGGCACCGGCATTCCATCGCCCCGACTTCGTCAACGAGAACGGCGATACCATGCTGATGTACTTCACCAGCGGTACCAGCGGAGAGCCGAAGATGGTCGCCCACGACTTCCTTTATGCCCTCGGACACCTCACCACGGGCGTGTTCTGGCACAATCTGGACGAGAACAGCATCCATCTTACAGTTGCCGACACTGGTTGGGGCAAGGCCGTTTGGGGCAAACTCTACGGGCAGTGGTTCGCCGGAGCAACAGTTTTCGTCTTCGATCACGAGAAGTTTACGGCCGAGAAGATTATGCGGGTGATGGAGAAATATCACGTCACATCGTTCTGCGCGCCTCCAACGATATACCGTTTCATGATTCAGGAGGACTTCTCGAAGTATGACCTCAGCGCGCTAAAGTACTGTACCACAGCCGGTGAGGCCCTCGAGCCTGCCGTCTATGAGAAGTTCTATGAGCTCACAGGACTGAAGATGCATGAGGGTTTCGGCCAGACAGAGACCACGATGACCCTCGGCACCTTCCCGTGGATAGAGCCAAAGCCGGGAAGTATGGGCAAGCCGAACCCTCAGTACTGCATACGGCTGGTTAAGGCCGACGGTACGGAATGTGAGGACGGAGAAAAAGGAGAGATATGTATCGACACCCGCAACGGAAAGGCCATAGGCCTGTTCAAGGGCTATTATCGCGACGAGGAACTGACAAAGAAGGCATGGCACGACGGCCTCTATCACACCGGCGACCTTGCATGGCGCGATGAGGACGGTTACTACTGGTTTGTGGGCCGTGCCGATGATGTCATCAAGAGCTCTGGCTACCGTATAGGTCCGTTCGAAGTCGAGAGCGCGCTGATGACCCATCCGGCCGTCGTGGAGTGCGCTGTGACCGGCGTTCCCGACCCCGTAAGAGGAATGGTTGTCAAGGCCACCGTCGTTCTGGCTAAGGAATATAAGGACAAGGCCGGCGATGCGCTTGTCAAGGAGTTGCAGAATCACGTCAAGCACGAGACGGCCCCTTACAAGTATCCGCGCCGTATAGAGTTTGTCGATGAACTGCCGAAGACCATATCCGGAAAGATCCGCCGTGTGGAGATAAGAGAGAAAGACAGTAAAAAATAATCTAACAGCTTCCCCTCCCGGGGATGAACAATGTAAGGAAGAAATGAAACGAATAGTAGTAAAGGTGGGCAGCAATGTCCTGACACGTGCCGATGGCAAACTTGATATCACCCGAATGTCGGCAATTGTCGACCAGCTCGTATGGTTGCGTGGGCACGGCTATGAGGTAATACTTGTATCGTCGGGTTCAATGGCTGCCGGACGTGATGAGTTGAGAATTGACCATAAACTCGACAGCGTGTCGCAACGGCAGCTCTATTCGGCTCTCGGTCAGGTGAAGCTCATCGGCCTTTACTACGACCTCTTCCGCGAGTATGACGTTCATATCGGTCAGGTGCTGACGATGAAAGAGAGCTTCTCCACCCGTGGCGAGTACCTCAACCAGCGCGCTTGTATGAACGTCATGCTTGAGAACGGGGTGATACCTATTGTAAATGAGAACGATACGACGAGCATCACCGAGCTGATGTTCACCGATAATGATGAGTTGGCCGGTCTCGTGGCATCGATGATGGCCGCCGACGCCCTCATTATCCTCACCAACGTGGACGGAATTTATAACGGAAATCCTTCCGACCGCAATACGCGCATAATCCCGATGGTCAACTACGACCGCGATCTCAGCGAGTATATCCAGACGAGCAAGAGCCATTTCGGGCGTGGCGGAATGATTACCAAGGCCAATATCGCACGGAAGGTTGCCGATGAAGGCATAAAGGTTATTATCGCTAACGGCAATACCGACAATATTCTTGTAGAGTTGGTGGAACGTCCGCAGCAGACCCTGCATACCGAATTCCGGCCGAATCCGAATCCTACGACACAGGTGAAGAAGTGGATTGCCCATAGCGAGAGCTTCGCCAAGGGTGTCGTCCACGTCAATGCCAAGGCCTGTGCGGCCTTAGAGAGCGAAAAGGCCACATCGCTGCTGCTCGTCGGCGTGACAGCCGTTGACGGTGATTTTGAGGAGGGCGACATCATCAATATCGCCGATCCGTCGGGCAATACCATCGCCATCGGCCGCAGCGCTTATTCGTCCGATGAGGCCCGGAAGAATATCGGAGTCCACGATATCCGTCCTCTCGTCCACTACGATTATCTATATATGGAATAGCCGTTGACACTGTGGCACTGCGTCCCTGACGCTTTACTAGGTAGTCAATATCTTTTACAGAATACAAAAGGAATCCAATGACGCTAACAAATACATTCAAAAAGGTCAAGGCAGCGTCGAAAACGCTTGCCCTTGTGTCCGATACCGTTCGTAACGACATCCTCAATGCCGTTGCCGATGCCATCGTTGCCGGTAAGGATACTATCCTCAAGGCTAATGCTGCCGACCTCGAAAAAGCCGGTAAGGACTATGCTTTCTACGATCGTCTGCTCCTAACTCCCGACCGTCTCGACGCTATTGCCGCCGACATGCGCCATGTCGCCACATTGCCGTCGCCGCTCGGCCGCATACTGAAGGACAGAACGCTCGACAACGGCCTCCATCTGCGTCGGGTGAGTGTGCCGTTTGGTGTCATAGGAATGATTTTTGAGGCCCGTCCGAACGTCACTTTCGACGTGTTCTCGCTCTGTTTCAAGAGTGGCAATGCGGCTATTTTGAAAGGCGGAAAGGAAGCCGACGGCACCAATCGCGCTGAGGTTGAGCTCATCCATGAGGTACTCCGCCGGTATAACGTCGACCCCTCCGTGGTTGAACTCCTCCCCGCTACCCATGAGGCCACGGGCGAACTGCTGACCGCTGTCGGCTATGTCGACCTGTGCATTCCCCGTGGCAGCAAACGGCTTATCTCGTTTGTGCGCGATACAGCCAAGGTTCCGGTGATAGAGACTGGTGCCGGTGTCGTCCACTGCTATTTCGACGAGAGCGGCGATATGGCCAAGGGACAGCGCATCGTCGACAATGCCAAGACGCGCCGCCCCACCGTCTGCAATGCTCTCGACTGCCTTCTCGTCAACCGCAAGCGTCTTGCCGACCTCCCGCAGCTCGTTGCGCCGTTGGCAGCGAAAGGCGTCCGCCTCCATGCCGATGCCGAAGCCTTCGAGGCTCTCAGCGGCTCCTATCCCGAATCGCTGCTCGAGAAAGTTGCCGATGACAACGTCTGGGGGACCGAATGGCTCAGTATGCAGATGGGCGTGCGCACCGTCGGAACCGTCGATGAGGCCATAGCCCATATCGACAAGTACGGCAGCGGCCACAGCGAGAGCATCGTTACGGAGGACAAGGCCGCAGCCCGCCACTTTGAGGATATGGTCGATGCCGCTTGTGTGTATGTCAATGCACCGACGAGTTTCACCGACGGTGCCCAGTTTGGGCTCGGAGCAGAGATAGGTATCAGTACCCAGAAACTCGGTGCCCGTGGTCCTATGGCTCTTGAGGAGATGACAACGTACAAATGGCTTATCGAAGGCAATGGACAGATACGTAAGTAGTTACGTGCAGTCACGGATATAAAATAATAAAGGAAAATATGAGGACATTCTTTAATGTAGAAGACATTGGCGACCTCAATAAGGCATTGAGTGAAGCCAAGGAAGTGAAAGCAAACCGTTTTGGATTCCAGGGGTTAGGCAAGAACAAGACCCTGTTGATGATTTTCTTCAACAACTCCCTGCGCACCCGTCTGTCGACCCAGAAGGCCGCTATGAACCTCGGCATGAATGTCATTGTCCTGGATGTCAATGCGGGAGCGTGGAAACTTGAGACCGAGCGCGGCGTTATCATGGACGGCGACAAGAGCGAACATCTCCTCGAGGCTATCCCCGTGATGGGCTGCTACTGCGATGTTATCGGCGTGCGCTCTTTTGCCGGACTCTCCGACCGTGAGTACGACTATGCCGAAACGATTGTCAATCAGTTCGTTAAGTACTCCGGCCGTCCCGTCTTCGCTATGGAAACGGCTACCGTCCATCCCCTTCAGGCCTTTGCCGACCTCATAACCATCGAGGAACATAAGAAGAACTCCCGTCCGAAGGTGGTGCTGACGTGGGCTCCCCACTGCCGTGCCCTACCGCAGGCCGTGCCAAACTCGTTTGCTCAGTGGATGAACGCCGCTGATGTCGACTTCGTCATCACGCAGCCCCACGGCTATGAGCTCGACCCGAAATTTGTGGGTTCAGCCCGCGTGGAGTACGATCAGAAGAAGGCTCTCGAAGGTGCCGACTTCGTATATGCCAAGAACTGGAGCTGTCCTGGAGTGGAGAATGCGTCCGACTACGGAAAAATTCTGTCGAAGGATATGAGCTGGACCATTGATGCCGAGCACATGAGCTGGACCAACGACGGCTATTTCATGCATTGTCTGCCGGTGCGCCGCGGACTGATCGTTACCGACGATGTCATCGAGAGCGACCACAGTCTTGTCATCCCGGAGGCTGCCAATAGGGAGATATCGGCGGAAGTAGTGATAAAACGCATTCTTGAAAGTTTATAGAACGGCAAGTATCTTAAACCTTACCTTACTGAATGAACCGATATAAAATATTTAAACCTGAAAGTAGAGAGACATTTAAACGGCGTACAGATGAGCTCGATGCAGCCCTGACCGGTTATCTCCGCGACGAGGAGCAAGCGGGACGGCATCTGCAATATGCCAAAATTTTCCTCAGCGACGCTCAGAACCAATACCACGACCTGATGGAAAGCAGCCTTTACCGCAACCATTTTGCGGGAAAGGCTGTCTCCATTGTCGGTCAGCCACCTGCCGACGGGAGCAAGATCAGCGTCCTGACAAGGACCACCGACGGCCCCGACGATTTCATCTTCCAGAGTCTGCGGCTCACCGAGGATGAGGCTGTGGGCCTCGACAGCTACCAGCAGACGATGCTGCTGTTTGGCAAATATCTTGACAGTATAAAAGATAGCGGTCTGACGATGAACACCAATCTTGTGCGCACATGGATTTACGTTGCCGGCATCGATGTCAACTATGCCGGTGTGGTGAGAGCCCGCAACGACATCTTTGACCGCTATGGGCTCACTGCCGACACCAACTATGTCGCCTCCACCGGCATCGGCGGCCATACAGCTGTGCGCCATGCACTTGTGGCCATCGACTTCCTGACACTCCCGACGATTGCCGAGAACGACAAGAAATACCTCGAAGCCCTCGACCATCTGAACCCCACCCACGAATACGGTGTGGCCTTCGAGCGCGGGACGCGCATCAGCCACGGCGGCGAGAACCTCTTCCTCATCTCCGGAACAGCGAGTATCGACAGTCGCGGACGGGTAGTCCACATTGGTGATGTGGGCCTCCAGACGCGCCGTCTGCTCGAGAATATCGACGCCCTGCTCAGCGATGGTGGTGCCAGTCTGGACAATGTCAACTATTTTGTCATTTATCTCCGTGACCCAAGCGACTATAATCTCGTCGACGGGTATATGAAAGCACGGTTCCCCGACAAGCCTTTCATCATCGTAGCCGCGAAAGTCTGCCGTCCGGAGTGGCTCATCGAGATGGAATGTACGGCCACGATATAGCTGTCATCCAATGCTCTTTGTAACCTATTATACTAAATTATACAGTCTGTCAATACTTTGGAAAAATGAACGTTGGATCGTTTAAACCCCATAAGGCTATGCTTTCAGCCACCTCCGTCGGTGCATGGCACCGTCCGATAATAGCGGTATGCACCTTGCTTTTTGCCGTTATCATCTTCTGTTTCTATCAGTTTCTGTACCCCTATCACTTCTATTATCAGGAACAGAATCAGCTTTTCCTCCAGACTGGCGAGTACCTCCGCCATTATTTCGACAAACCCGCGGGCTTGTCGAGGCTCGTCGGCGACTGGCTCACGCAGTATTATTACTACCGCTTTGCGGGTCCTGTCATCCTCTCCCTTGCCGTCACCATCACCGGCCTCGCGGTGCGATGGAGCCTCAGTGCGGCCGGAATGCGACGGGCTACGTGGCTTGCCGGCCTGCTCGTAGCCACACTCCTATTTGCCTTTACGTGGCACTACAGCTACCTGCTGTCATCGGTGCTGTCGGTGCTCTTCTCCCTGCTGCTCTTCTGTGGTGCTGCACTGCTATCGCGCCATATCGGCAACAGCATCTGCCGCTATGCTCTCTTGCTCCTGCCCATGCCCCTCAGCTTCGTGCTTTTCGGCTACGGATGGATGGTCTGTGCCGTGTGCCTGCTGATTCTTGAGGCCAGCGGGCGGCGGCGGACGGGTGCTGCCATAGCCCTTGTGTCCATCTTCGTGATGCTCCTTGCCGTCCCCGCCACAAAGCGCTTCTACTGGCTCGATGCCGGCGATATGTACTCATGGCCGGGCATGGGGAAGATTGTAAAACCGGAATTCGACCTCGAAACCGACTTCGGCGCGGCTGCCGAATACCGTCTCGGCAACTGGGACAAGGTGACGGCAATGGTCGAGGCCACACCGTCGCCGACCGAAGGACAGCTCTTCTTCTACAATCTCGTGCAGGCCCAGCGTGGTAATCTGCCAAACGTGATATTGAAATATCCCGACAACTACCTTGGAACCTTCGAGAAGATCGGCCCCTCGACACCGCTGCTCACCCTGAAACGCATCAATGAACTCTACTGGGCCCTTGGCGATGCCACCTTCGCCGAGCGTGCGGCCCTCCAGGCTCTTGTCTTTTCGCCCGACAACCGCAATGTGGGGATGATTAAGCGGCTCGCCGAGGTCAATATCGTCAGCGGTGACACGAAGGCTGCCGACAAGTATCTGCGGTTGCTCGACAAGACCGCCGTCTACCATTCGTGGGCTCTTGCGGCTCCGCATAATCCCGTTTATGCCGCTAAAAAGGCGATGGTGAACCGCAAGGATACCCTTCGCACAAGCGACAATGCCCACGTGATAATGATGGAACTCCTCGACAGCAATCCGCGTAACACCGTAGCCCTCGACTATATTCTCTGTAGTGACCTGATGCTGAAGGATATAGCCAACTTCAAGCGCGACTACGACCGCTACTGCATGCGCAACGGCGTGGGGCGGATCTTCCCCGTCTACCAGGAGGCACTGATGATATGGCTCGCCGGAACGGGGGCCAGCCAGACCACGTGGGAGAAATACATCAAGATGCCGGAACTCATCAAGCGGTTCTCCGACTACAACGCAATGAGGGGCAACAGTGCCTTCAGCGATACCTATTGGTATTGGTTCGACACCCACAAGGCTCCAGAGGTCAAATAGTTCCAGCCCTTCGGGGAAATTAAAATTATTAACAGACAATCAACTATCGAAGAATGATGAACAAGAATGTTCTATATTATATAAAAGGTGTCGTCGCCCTGACCATCCTTATCCTCCTTGCGGCCTGCTCGCCACACGTCGAGAACGCGGTGGAGAAGGATACCCTGCCACCAATATATCCCGACTATACCGACGTGACAATACCACGTAATATCGCACCGCTCAACTTCATGCTCCGTGGCGATGTCCAGGCGGTCAGCGTCAGCATCAACGGCGAGACGGTCGTAGCTGCCGACGGCCGTAAGGTTGTCTTCGATGACGGTCAGTGGCATGAGATTATGGAGAGAAATGCCGGCAAGGACTTGACGGTCAAGGTTTTTGCCGAGAATGACGGTCAGTGGACAGCCTACAAGACTTTCCGGTTGACTGTTGCCGCCGACACCATCGACCCGATACTCACCTACCGTCTCATAGAACCCGACTACGAGGTGTGGAACCACCTCCAGATTCAGCAGCGGAACATAACGAATTTCGATACCAAACCCCTTGCCGACTGGCATCTCCAGGAGAACCGGTGCATGAACTGTCATGGATTCTCCAACCGCGACCCGCAGCTCTCGATGATGTATGTCAGAGGAAAGGGTGGGGGAGCAATCCTCAACGACCATGGCCACATGCGCAAACTGAACCTCAAGGCGTCGACACCCACCGACTCGATGGTCTCGTCGAGCGTCTATTATGGTTTCTCGCCGTCGGGGCGCTATGTTGTCTTCTCCACCAATATCATCATTCCGGCCTTCCATGCGCGTCCCGACAAGCGGCTGGAGGTGTACGACACCAAGAGCGATGTATATGTTGCCGATCTCAAGACTCATACCATCATCCTCGACCCTCAGCTCGCCGACACCACGAAGTTGGAAACGTTCCCGACATTCTCGCCCGACGGAAAATTCATCTACTACTGCTCGGCCGATAAGCGGGGGCTGTATTCTAAGAATCTCCGCGGCTTACAATACAGCCTCCTCCGCATCCCCTTCGATGAGGCAAAGGGAACGATTGGCGATAAAGTCGATACCCTCGTCAATGCCGACAGGAATGCTGACGGAAGACAAAAGCTGTCGGTCTGTCATCCGAAAATATCCCCCGACGGCCGCTATCTTCTCTACACCGTCGCCGACTATGGCACCTTCCCCATCTGGCATCAGGAGAGCGACCTGCGGATGATGGACCTTACGACCGGGCGGGTCGACTCGCTCGGCATCGTAAACAGCAACAAGAGCGACACTTATCACTCATGGTCGTCGAACAGCCGGTGGTTTGTCTTCGCCTCGAAACGCGACGACGGACAATATGGAAAGCCCTACTTCTGCTATGTCGACAGCAAAGGGGTGGCACATAAGCCTTTCGTACTGCCACAGGCCGATCCCGAATTCTACGACGACAACCTAAAGAGCTTCAACGTCCCCGAACTCGGTCGGGCCCCGCTGCCCTTCGATGCTGCCGACGTGGAGCGTGCAATGAAACTCGATGCCGAGAGCTTCTCATTGAAGCGTGACCGCTGATCGTCGCGACGCTCCGCTCTGATTAGGTGACTGTTCCCGTTGGATGAAAAATTACTAAAATTCGATTACTTGGCTAACGAACTGAAGTACCAATGTCGTAGCCATAGCTGGTCCGCTCTAAAAATCAGTGACTTGGAGAAATCTTTAAGCCGCTGATTTTCTTTTTGGGAGTCTTTGCTTTAGAAAGGCAAACGTATTGTTGTTTACATCTGAAACAGCTTTTTCTGGTTGGGAATTGTTAGCTGTCTTCTTCATGGTATTTGTTGTTGTCCTTTCTGCTACTTTTGCCCGTATTATTATCCCTCTTGTGAAGAGATTAATCAAAAGTGAACTTGGTTCCTGTGGCTTTCATGGATGGTCTTAGTGAGTCTTAATTCAATGCAAAGATAATAAATTTTTCCCCCGAATGCAAGTTTTTAGCCATATTTTTTGTATTTGGTCATGCTATGAATGTGGATATTTCGCAATCAAAGTTTGTGATTGCCGGTTGCTTCAGTGCACGATTCAGCCTTCTCTGCCATATGCAAATATGCCTAATCGTACTTTTTGTGTTGTTTGTGCAGAAGACGATGGAGATTTCTTTTGCACGAATATCACGAACCAAACAATTCAGACATGCCTAAGTCACGATTTTTTCCCTTTTTGGTAATGGTGTTATACTGGTTGAACCGCTGTCCCAATGTCAGCACCATGTGCCTAAGGCAGAGTGTGCAGTCGGCAATTTGCTCGTCGAAATCCGTACATTAGAAATAGTTGATTGAGATGGGTGAACTTGTAGGAATAAGTAATTCCTATTCTTCGGGAGAGGCAGCGGTTCGGGAACCGCCGCCCCTAATGAATTAGACGCCCTCGCGTCCACCCTCACCGTCGCCTGTGGTGCCTGACTGGCCGCCGGAAGAGGTGCTGCCTGAGCCGCTGCCGGAGCTGCCGGTGGCTGGCTCGCCGGACGCGGAGCCGCCCCACTCCTTGACGCGGGCACCGGTGATCATGGTGCGGGTCCGGGAGCCGTCTTGAGCAACCTTAGTCTCAGGCTGGAAGAGGACGCGGAGCTTGCGGATGTTGTCGGCGGTGAACTTCTCAATGGTCTTTGCCGGACGGGTCGACATACCCATCTTGAAGGTTCCGAATCCGCTGAGCTTCACGCGCTGTGACGACTGGAGGGCGCGGGTCATCTCGTCGATGAGGGCGATGATGACGGCTACAACGTCGGCGCGGTGAATGGTACACTTAGCCTCGATAGCCTTGGCGAGGTCGTACTCGGTGACGGTTCCCTCGTCGACTGCGCGTCCGTAATACTCGCCCTTGTGGGCTGAATTCTTTCGACCTGTACGAATGAAATCTGCCATTTTTCAGGCAGCGAGTTCTTCATTGATGGTTCTATTCCTTAATATCCTTGAGAGTCTTAATATTTTTGTCCAAGATTTTGTAACTTCCGAGTTTCGTGTACTTATCTAATCCATCTTTATGAATGTCTTCAAACTGGTAACCATCGTCTAACGTCCTACCTCCTCCTTCTTTGAAAACTAAAGTTAGTTTTATCATAGACTCGAACAGAAAATTGGTTAGAGTCATTGCTGCCATATATTTCTTTAACCCAACTTTGACATCGTATTTTGCTTAGTTGTTCTGTATCAGCAATTTAGTGTTTTTAAAAAGTCCTACTGTGTTCTACAGATTTTTATTTTTTTAAATGGCACTTTACTGATTTTCAACAACTCGTAGATTTCAGCTGCACTATCTGTAGGCACACTGCACAGTCTGGTCTCGACAGCCTCTCCAAGCGCATTTACTGCTGTGGTAGTAACTGCTTTTTGAGTCTTCATGATCCGCATGATCTCCGACCAGTACGGTGTCGAACGCTCCCGCCCATGCTCATCCTTGCCTTGCTTTCGCCGGGCAACCTTCATCTGATGGCGCACGGTGTTTACTATCCAGTAAGCCAGCAGCCCTAAGAAAAGGTGTGCGTCTGCCCTATTGTCAGTCTGGTGGTATATGGGCCTGAGGCTGAGGTCGGTTTTGAGCTGCCGGTTGGAGCATTCTATTTCACGTATAAGATTATAGTAGTTCCAGGTCGTTTCCTCATCTAATTTCTTCACATTGGTTCTGAGGAAGTATGTTCCGTATTCCACCTTGTCCGGGATGTTGACCTCCCATGTCATAGAAGCGACTTTGTCGTGTCCGTCATCCTCAACTTTTATATTGTAATATCGGCTTATAGAGGGATATTTTCCTTGCAGGGCACCGATCCTGTTTTGTACCTTGCCGTAGTTTTTTATCCCGTGTTTTGATTGGGTACTCTTTCTGATTTTTTTCAACCCTTCCTCAAAACGCTCACGGAATTTGCGGTTCATGGATTCTTCCTTCAACGCTTTTGCAGGAGAGTCTATTTTGAGGTAACAGTCGTCATTCTTGGCCGTTGTTACGCGTTGAAGCGTTATCTCGCGCTTCAAGCAATCGCAAACTGTGACTTTGGGAGCATTCTCGGGGGTGGTGTATTCGGTAAGAGCTTTGCGGGATACACAAAGATAGTTGTATCCTTTGTCCCTTATAGTCTTGAGGTTATCTTCAGTTGAGATACCTGCGTCAATGACTACAAGCACTCCCTCGTTATCGGGACATTTGGCCGGATTCTCAGCAATAAGCTCGTCCACCATGTTGGGAAGTGACTTTGGATCGGCGGTATTGCCTTCCAGTACCGCACTGTAACGTATGAAGCCGTCAGTATTGATGCATAGCGCGAGGACAAGCAGCTTGCAGTCGCTGCGTTTCTCCTTTGAACGGCCAAAGGCAGCCTTCTTGCTGCCGGTCTTGCGTCCCTCAAAATAAAAGTTGGTGAGATCGAAGAGCATAATGCGGTTGGTCGGTTTGAAGAGGTCGTCGGTCTTGTGGCAAAGATACTTCTCAAGCTTATCCTTTATGGAATAAAGGTCATCGGCAACTCGATATATCCTCCTTGGAGTTATTTTGGCCATAGGAAGGTCAAGGAGTTCGCACACTGCAGAGTTCTCTTTTATAATGGATATTGACTTTAATTCGGACGGAGTATAGGCCGCCCTCGTAATAAGATGGGCCAAAGTGACCTTCACCTTGTCCTCAGACCATCCCAAAGAACGGAGAAATGTATCCAGACCAAGTTTACGAATCGTTTGCAGGCATAGCCATTCGCAGCCGACTTCCCTTGCGTCTGTATGCCTCATAGTGTCAACATCTATCCGTTTCCTGGCCTTGGACTTGCTTCTCTCGTAGGCGTTGCCCACAATATCAAGTTTTTCCTCCTCGACAAGTCTGGCCCAGTACGCATGCACTCTGTCACGAACCACTTCCGAGTAACCTTGCAGTTTCTCATCCCAAAGTTGGACATCCTTCTGGTGATTGTACAGATACGTCAGTCCACGCGCAACATCTCTTATCTGCTCTGGGGATAGGTCATGTATAAACCCGACATTGAGCAATATCAAAGTACATACCCTACCGCTGGCATCGCGATAGGACTCCTTCAGACGGTAATACTTCTCGTCTTTACACGTCTGTGGGTTGTAACGTATTTGGGACGTAAAATTCATGCCGCAAAGATAAGCAATCCCTACGACATTGCTGTGTTCTACATTGCGATTTTGAGCAGTTTGACCACGCAAACCCCTATAAACACTGGAAAAAATTCTGAAAAAAAACATTAGAGCGTCAAACTTGGGTTAAGAATAGGCAATCACAAATTTCTTTAATATCAGGAAATAAAGGCCCAAGAACATACAACCGTGAATAGCACAAATTCATTATTCGCTGTAATGTACTCGAATCCGTTTCTACAGTTAGTGCAGATTCTATTCTTTTGGAAACTTCTCCGACAGAGAACTCCTTATCTTTACAATTATTACACATTAACTTTTACTCTTTATTGTTAGTGAAGACTTGCTTATTATAGAACTCATTTGGTTCAGCTGCAATAGAAGTATCGTTTTCCACTTCTGGCCTTTCATATTTTACCGTATGGTCTTGAAGGTAAATGTGATTTAGAGTGTAGGTCAAAGACTCCAAGGTCTTATCGCGTTCTCTTGGCTTTAATTTACATTCCCAAATAGTGATACAATGCCAGCCCATTTTTGCAAGTAGTTGCTGTTCTTCCTTATCACGTTCAACATTGCGCTTTATCTTCTGCCTCCAAAACTCTACGTTTGATTTTGGAAGTCTGAAATACTTGCAATCATTATGACCGTGCCAGAAGCATCCATTTATAAAGATGCAGGTTCGATATTTGCGGAGCACAATATCAGGATGGCCCGGCAACCGTGAACTATTAAGACGGTATCGAAACCCATTTTTCCAAAGGTATTTACGCACAAGAACTTCTGGCTTCGTACCCTTGGAGTGGATAGCAGCCATGTTCTTGTGTCGTTGCAATGTGGTTAAATTATCCGACATGTTTCATGTCTATATGCTTGAGTTTCCGATCCAAATCTATAATGGTTGTGTCGGTAAAAGTATGCCATATCTCTAAATCTATCATTTGATAATCAGAGTACAAAGGCTTTACAAACTCAATCTCAAATACCAATCGTATATCATTCGGATTTTCTCCCATTTGACCCTCTTTCCTATTTCCAAGCCGAGCCACTTTTATGAGGTATAGATCCTTAATGCCCTTTCCTTTTATATATGGCATAAAATAATACAACTTGTTAAGTGCGATTGTAGCAGGGAATCTTCTCCCTGTATAATAGATTTTCGCACTATGGTTGCTGTATTGATCAACATTATCATTCTTAACCAAAGATATAAGAACATTTTTGTTTAAAACTGCATTTTCATGCTCATATGAAGCTTTGCCGTATGTATCATTAAATGGCTCCTCAACAACGGAATTGTTAACGATTTCACTATCTTTATACATATCGAAAAGCTCGAACAAATCTAATTGTTTATACCTCTGGGTATGCTTTTTTTCCTTTACTGGGCAAAAAGAACTTTCAGGATTCTTATCCATGAAATCCTTTATATCAGCTTCGCTAAGTTCTCCTTGTGCGACTATTGCCTTCTCTAATTGCTTAGCAACATACCACATAAAGACTGGAGGTACAGCATTTCCTATTTGCTTGTATGATTTCGGCTCAGAATCATTCAGCAAAAAATTATCCGGAAATGACTGAATCCTTGCGGCTTCACGAGGAGTAAAGCGTCGATACAATTCTTTATCAGGATCTACAAGAAGGATGGGGTCTCTTGAATTCATACTTGTTTTAGCCAAATGCGCAGTTATGGTCAGACAAGGTTTTGACAAGTCTTGCCAAAGCCCTCTCTTCATGTTCTTTTTGGCCTTCTTGACTCCTTCAACAGCTTTCTGTGAGAAATAATATTTTTTGTCATCAATAGCCAGTTTGTCTATAACTGCACTAAGCGGTGTCCCATTCTCCTCAGTACAAATGGGTGTCGGAAACTCATAATTGTAAACTAAGTCATTGCGAATGCCCACAATGATGACACGTTCTCTTCGTTGCGGAATGCCAAATTCTACAGCCTTTAGAAGTCTGAACTGCACTCTGTAACCACACTGGCAAAATTCTCCTATAATTTTATTGACTATGCTCCCACCTTGCAAAGTCATCAACCCCTTGACATTTTCACATATAAAATATTTGGGTTGTTTAATCTGCAAGAAGCGTACTATCTGTTTGTAAAGGTTTGCCCGGTCATCGTTTGTATCCTTTGTGGGATTCACTGTACTAAAAGACTGGCAGGGAAATCCTCCAATCATTATGTCAACATCAGGAGTCTTTTCAAAATCCACCTGGGTCACATCTGCGCACACGGCTTTATGCTTGAAATTTTTATTATATGTCTCTACTGCCCATTTGTCAAAATCTGCAGCATAGACGATTTCAAACGGCAATTTTTCGTATTTTTCCCCCAAATACTCAAAACCGCCGACCATTCCAAGATCAGAGCCACCACACCCACAAAACAAGGACGCAACATTCATATGTTTATTCGGCATATCTTTTTTCAATTACAGAAGCATCAAAATTCATTTGATAAATGGTAGGATAGACTTCTATCTGCCCCTCTTCCGCTTTCTTATATGGGTTTTGAATTCTCACAACAAACGTCTTGGTCTTTGTAAAATAGACCCTATATATGTTATAATAATCACCATATTGTTCTGCTGCTACCCACTCTTTTGCAGTGATGTTTATAGAATCCATCCAAGTTGGAGAATCAAAAGATGGCTCTGTTACGCGTTTTGTAGCCTTTACCTCTATATATCTTGCAAATTCAGGCCGATTAGGATTTTCATCCGCCTCGATAGAAGAGATGTCATATCCCAAGCCTTTGGTCTTTCCCAGCAATAGAACCTTATTAACAAGACGCTCTCTATAGTTGCGTACTCGTTCTTGCTCTATACGGAATACTAATGCTTCACCTTCATCTCCAAGATCAACGGACGATTTTGTCGCTCCGGAATGAGCCTTTTGATCTTCCCTGCCTACTATTATAATATCATCTCTGAATTTTGTATGAACATTTAGAAGCTCACGATTAAACTTCCCATAAGCAGTTTTCCAATCCTCAAGATAGATTTTTTGCTCCGCGATCGTTTTCAAACTGTACTTATATGGGTCGAAGATAAAGTCATCCTTATGCTTGATGAAACAAGCAACAGTTTCCGTCTCTTCTTTGTTTAGCCAAATATATGTTTTATCAGTCTCTACGACATTAGCTAATTCCAACAGATTAAATTGCTCTTTGATATGTTGCCAGTCTCTTGAGCCAGACAGTTTTTCTCGCTTGACTTTATTCCTGCGATCTGACATAATCTGGTCATAAACGACACTGCAAGGTATTCGCCCTTGTAGCACATCGAGATTGTTAAGCACATAGTAACCAATTTCCTGCTTGGTTAACAATTCCTTCTCGGGCTGACTCTGCGCATAATATAGAAGCTCAACTACATAGCAGAAAGGCTTAATGTGTACATGGTTCCGTATGTCATCTTGAATATACTGAAACCATTTGGCACCATTTGGGAACTGAAAGTTCAGACATAGATTCTTGAAGAATGTCGGATAATCATCATTCTCTATGAGGTACTTACAAGAATCGGACTCGTTAATATAGGTCTTTTCTGTCACATAATCATAATATGGATAGTAAAGTCCTAGTAACGTTCCTGCTATTTCTGTAAGGTGATTCAAAACTGTCTTTTGATTGTTCTCAGGGAGCAGATCAAAAGCTTCCGTTTCGAATAATGCTTTTGATAACACCTTGCAGCATGATTTCTTAAATTGATCTTCTTCACAAGGGCAATATTTGTGCACCATGTTCGCATACAATGGAAGAAGATCTTCCATATCTGTTTGGCTTTTACCACGTATTATGGTGCACCTATATTGGTGTGTTGGATTATACATATTCTTTTATTTTAACTGTTTTTTTAATGCCGTTGCTATTACCTGTGCTAACAGAGGTGGAACTGCATTCCCGATTTGTTTCAATTTGCTTGTTTTATTTCCAATAAATACAAATGAATCAGGAAACGATTGCAGTCTTGCGCTTTCTCGAGCGGAAGGTACACGATTGTACTTGTAATGGAAATGATGAAAATGGCCAGTGTCTATCGTCATACTTGGCTTATTGCTATTCATACGTGTCCATGCGATATGTACCTTTCTTGTTTGCTGAAGTTCTAGAGGTAAATCTTTGTAATTGCCTCCATCAGGCACCATTGCGATAATTTGCTTTGTTCTTTCATCATGATTTGTTATCTCATGATTATAGACCTTGTCACATCCTTTTCTCATAAGTGCTTGATAATCACTTAGAGGTGGACATGGATAATCACCTCCATCTTCAATGCTGTTCTCCGGCAAATCAGAAATAGCCTCTTTGCAAGTGACCGGAGTACTTACGGTGGGAGCAGGAAATTCGAAGGTCTTCTCATTAAGCATACCCACAAAAATCGCTCTTCTACGGTTTTGAGGAACACCATAATCGGACGCAAGGAGTACCTTGTAAGTCACTTTATAACCTAACTCCGTAAAATCGTTTACGATGGAATCACGAACTACGCCACCTCCAATAGAGAGGATGTTTGGTACATTCTCCAAAACAAATGCTTTTGGTTTGAAGTATGAGACCATTCTTACAAACGCCTTATACAAGCGGTTGCGTTCATCATCGACAATGCGCTTGCCGGCTATTGAAAATCCTTGGCAAGGAGGACCTCCAATAATAACATCAACTCTTTGGCTAGCTATCTGTTGTTCGACTTTTTCTGGCGAAAGCTTTGAAAGGTCTGCGCAAAGAGTCTTGCCGTTTTTGTGATTGTGTCTATAAGTTACCAAGGCATCTTCCCACATGTCAATTCCTAACAGAATATTGTATCCTGCATTCTCAAAGCCTAGTGAAAGACCTCCACATCCACAAAAAAGATCTATTACATTATAATTCTGACTCATTTTATTTTCCTTCAACCCTTATAAGTTCAGTGTAGTCAACATTAAGAAGCTCAGAAATTTTTATTAAAATTTCGATAGAAGGCTGAGATTGGTTTGTACACCACTTACTTATTGTCGTTGGGTCTTTACCTAACTCCTTGGCTAACCATTTGGCGGTTTTGTTCTTCTCACACAAAACGACCTTGATTCTATTTAAGACATGATTTTCCATTCTCTTATTTTATTTCTACAAAGGTAGATAAATTATTTCAAGGAAACAAAAATCTTCCATAAATTATACGCAAAATTATTGTTGTCCGGTAAACAAAAAAATCAAAAGCTGAAAAAAGGGGAATAAATCCCGCTGGATTCTTCCCCAAAGTTACTATCTTTGTGTTGCTAAACAAAAACGATGGTAACCATGAGCAAAGATATTAATTTTTCCGGACATCCAGTACTAAGTCAGATAATAAAGTTGATAAACCGAGATAAAGTGAACGAGTTAGCCACAACTACAAAAGTCAACAGGTACGTGAAGAGCTTCGATGCCTTTACGCATCTTGTAGTGATGATATATGCGGCATTGAGCGGTGCCAAGTCTATCAGGCAAGTTGTAGAGGGTTTTGAGGCCAACGTAACCCGCCTGAATCACCTGGGCATCTCCTATTTGGTGAGACGCAGCACTCTGTCTGACGCAAACAAGAAGCGGACAAGCCAGTTTTTTGGTGATGTTTACAAGGCCCTATACGAGCGATATTCGTCCTTTTTATCGGACAGCAAGTCCTCCAAGGCTCTTCAGAAGGGGTTATACATCCTTGACTCGACCACGATAAGCCTTTTCTCTCAGATACTTAAGGGTGTTGGACGGACTCCTAAAAATAGCAAGAAAAAGGGCGGAATAAAGGCTCATACGCTGTTAGAGGTCTCATGTGTGCTTCCGTCTTTTGTAGATTACTCCGCCGCTGCCATACACGATCACAGTAGAATGAGCAGTATCTTGTCGCTCCCATCTGGATCATTCACTGCGTTTGACATGGGTTATGTAGATTACTGGATGTGGAAGCAATTCACAGACCATGACATCTTCTTTGTCACCAGACAAAAGGACAAAATGAGCTTTACTGTGATAGAGAATATAGCATGAAGTAGCGATGATGACATTGTATCCGACCAGAAAATATCAGTCGTCTATCGTCATACTACGGAAAGAGAGCTGACCGAGGGGGAAATGAAACACAGACGAGGCAGGAAGCCAAAGAAACGTCCTACAGTGAAACAAACTGAGACGGGAACGTTAGTTCTCAGACGCGTCGTAAAGAAAACCGATGATAAGAAAGGGACTATTGCGTTCATTACCAATAATTTCAGTTTGTCAGCAAGTGAAATCGGTGAAATATATAGACGGCGTTGGGCTATAGAGTGTCTGTTTAAACGTCTCAAGCAGAACTTCCCCTTGAAGTATTTCCTGGGAGACAGCGTTAATGCCATAGAAATACAGATTTGGTCGGTTATGATAGCTTATCTCTTGACAAGGGTTATCTCCAGAAAGGCAAAAGATAAGATGTCGTTTTCCAATCTCGTATGCGCTATCCGGCTTACAATGTTCTCCTATATTGACATTGTAGCCATGGTCGTAGACCCCTTACGTGCTTGGCGTGATCTCAAGGAGGCCCAGCGAAAGCAGGCTTTGGCTTACAATCAGAAATATATACAATTAAGCCTCTTTGATGACCTATAGGGGTTACTTTTCAGAAATGAGTATCATGTGCCGTATTTACTGGGTTTCCGAGAGCTAAAATCACGGAATCTGGGTTTTACCGGGACAGCAATAGAATAAATTATACTGTTCAAAATTTTGGAAGTTTAAGTAGAATATTATGTAGTTTTGAAGATTTACCAAAACATTACAAAGAATTTATTAGATTTGATTTTCAAAGGGTCTGGCAAGATTCAATGAACAAATTCGATGAAATAAATATGAGGGTCAAGTCGATTCGTTTATTATTCAAGAAAAAAGGGTTTGTAGTCTTGGATAATTATATTCTTCATGATGTAAGTTGTTCATGCTATGCTGACAAGAGGAATTATGTCTTAATTAATTATGATGGAATGGTTTATGGATGTACAGCAAGGGATTTTGTAAAAGAAAATTCTATTGGTCGTCTAAATAGTATAGGAGTAATAGATTATAGGAAAGATGTCGTTGAACTTCGAAACTCGATTAAGTTTTCAAAAGGAATTTGCTGGACATGTAGACTAGCACCAATATGTGGGGGCGGTTGTAAGCAAAAAGCTTATGAGACATTAGATATTAATGGTTGTGCTTTCAACTATAATTCTTATGATAAAGACAATATTGTATTAGATATCTTTGAGCATTATATCCTTAACTTATAGACTTTATGGCACGATTTCGTTGTAGATTTGTTTTAATATTGGTTTTTGTCTTTTGTTCTTTGCATCTTATAGCTGATGACAGTATAAAAGTACAGCGGTTAGACGAAGTTGTGGTAAGAAATTCGAGATCATGGGTTGATGGTAATAAGATTGTTTTTGTTCCGACCCGCCACGAGAAAAATCTGTCAAACAGTCCGGAAAGTTTGCTAAAGAATATGCATCTTCCTGTTATTAGGAAGGTCAATGGGGCTCTAAAAGGACGGAATGGTGAAGATATTACTATATTTATTAATGGTGTAAAGGCTAACAATGTCGATTTGTCTACATTCTGGCCTAAGGAAGTGCGCAGAGTGGAATATTTCGAGGATTCTTCTGATCCTGCTTTTGAAGGTGCGAGAGCTGCTGTAAATCTTGTAACTACAAAGTATATTCTGGGAGGTGTAACTAAAATTAACCTCTATCAAAAGATACCCGACTTCGGTAATAATAGTGTATCGTCTAAAGCCGTTTACAAAAAAATGACGTATGGAGTCTTGTTAAATGGTAATTTTTTTCGTGACCACCGAACAAATACGTCAGGTTCAGAAACCTACTCAAACTTATTTTACAACAATGTCCATTATGATAATATTAACAGGATTACAGATGAACATAGCTGGAGTAAGGAAGATGCTTTTTCTTCAGTAGTAAACGCAAGGTATCAGACGGAACGATTCCGTGCCACACATACATTAGCTCTTAATTGGAAGAGTAATCCTGGAAGTGGTAGTAATAGTATAAATACATGGACGCCAGCGGTATTTGCTTCTCCATCAGCTTACGGAACCAGTAAAGATAGAAGTGTTACACCACAAATTTCGGGTGAATACTATGCATCATTCTCTAATAAATGGTCAGCGACTGGACATTGGTCATATGCATTTTCACGAAATCATGCGTCGTCAATTAACAGTTTTAGGAGGCAAAGAAGAATTTTATAACCATACTACAGAGAATGTAAACTCAGTTAAGGCGGTGGTTAACCCCTATTATCTTGCATCAAAGAACTGGACTTTTGCTATGACTCTTTCAACGGCAATGGACTGGTATTCTTCACAATATAGTGGTACATCATTAGCTCATGCAAATCAAAGACGTGGGGAGAGCAAATTCAATGTTAAGGCATTTTGGCAACCCAGTTACAATCTCCAATTGTCTCTTGCACCTGGTGGCTATCTTTCATATTGGAAAGTAGGGAATGAACGTAGTGATTGTTTCTTTCGGCCTACGGTCAATGCGTCAGCCTATTGGAATCCAGACAAGAAATTGTCATGTGGCTTCAATTCGCAATTCTACTCAGAAGGACCAGGAGCCGATCAATCATCAGATGTGATAATTAAGCAGTCTGAACTAATATGGGCTGAAGGAAACCCAACATTGAAGAATCTGACTTCCTTGGATAATTATCTTTATACGACTTGGTTGCCAAAGGACTGGTTGTCTATGAATTTCGGCTTAGGATATACAAGAACAACCAATAGCATAGTTCCATTATATATGAGTCAGAGCAATGATTACGGAGGAATTGCCGTGGCTTATACTAACGCGATGCCTGTTGATCATCTGCGGGCAAATTATGAAATTTCACTTGATTTGTTTAATGATGATCTTTCAATCAGTGCCACGCCGGAATGGTATTATACAAAGACAAGAGGAGAATATGCGACAAATTTCAACTATCTGTCTTTTTCTGCAGATGCGGATTACACTATAGGCAATTGTCGTATTAAGGTGTGGTATGATGGACCATACAAAGATGTTGATATGGCAGGAATGGAAAAAACGTGGAAACAGGGTCGCGTCAATGCACAATTTACGTATGGAAATGGTAATATGTTTCTCGAATTTACAGCAGAAAACATTCTAAACGATAAAAGTAAAAGTTGGGATAGGATTAATTCGAATAATTATAGTTCTTCGAGAAACATTCTTGCAACAGGGCGTACGTTTGCTGTTAATCTGACATACACTTTCAGTTATGGTAAAAAGACGGATAGAGAATTTGACTTCGACAATTCGTACTCCGCAAAATCAAGTATTGTAGGAGTAAAGAAATAGTGTAGGGGTGTGAAAGTTAGTCAGGGACCACCATCTTTTAGCAATAAAAATCATTAATTCCGTCGGTAAGTCGGTTTTTTGTGGTAACTTTGCAATTATGAATACAGAAGAGTCGTACACTATAAATGTTCATGGGCGGTTGCTGTCGCTTGCGACACCCGTCGTGATGGGTATATTGAACTGCACTCCCGACAGCTTTTTTGCCGGCAGCAGGAAACAGACAGAGGCTGAGATTGCCGACCGTGCGAACCAGATTATCAGTGAGGGCGGTGGCATAATTGATGTCGGCGCATTCTCGACACGTCCTGGTGCTCAGGAGGTTAGCGAGGAGGAAGAGATGCGGCGGCTGAGGTTCGCCTTGCCGATAGTGCGCCGTGAGCAGCCCGACGCGGTGGTCTCGGTCGACACTTATCGTCCGGATGTGGCTAAGATGGTTGTTGAGGAGTATGGTGCCGACATCATCAACGACGTGTCGGAAGGTGGTATCACGGGTATCGTCGACAAGCCGTTGGAGGAAAAATACGACGTCTTAGGCGACGAGAAGTTCAAGAATTACCCCGCCATTTTCCGCATGATGGGACAGCTGAAGGTGCCCTATATACTCATGTCGGTGCAGGGCAATCTCCACGATATGGTCATGGGGTTCAGTCGGGAGGTGCAGCAGCTCTGCGACCTCGGTGTCAAGGACATCATCCTCGACCCCGGTTACGGATTCGGCAAGACGATGCAGGCTAACTTCGACATCCTCCGCGAACAGCAGAAGCTGACCGTCTTCGGACTCCCCATCCTTGCCGGATTGTCGCGTAAGCGCCTGATATGGAAGACCCTCGGCACCAGTGCTGATGAGGCTCTCAACGGAACAACGGTCGTGGACACACTGGCATTGATTAACGGAGCTTCTATTCTTCGTGTCCATGATGTCAGGGAGGCTGTAGAAGTGGTAAAGTTAGTAAACTGTTATAAATAGAAGATGTTTTTCGAGTTTGGCATAAAGGATATCATTGACATCGTGTCGGTGGCACTGATGTTATTCTATATATACCGTCTGATGCGCGAGAGCCGGTCGCTCAACGTCTTCTACGGCATCCTCGTTTTCGTGCTTGTGTGGCTTTTCGTCAGTCAGGTGCTCGAGATGAAACTTCTCGGCAGTATCCTCGACAAGCTCGTCTCGGTGGGTGTCATCGGCCTTATCGTCCTCTTTCAGGAGGAAATCCGCCATTTCCTTTATAACCTCGGAGCCCATCAGAAGGCCAAGAACCTCATCCGCTGGTTCCGCGGGTCGACGGAGCAGGAGGCCGACAAGGAATCGATAATGCCGATAGTCATGGCTTGCATGAATATGGCGCGTGGCAAGGTGGGCGCCCTTATCGTCATAGAGCGGTCGACGCCCCTCGACGATATCGTCGATACCGGCGACGTCATTGACGCGAAAATCAACCAGCGGCTGATAGAGAATATCTTCTTCAAGAACTCACCGCTCCACGACGGTGCCATGGTAATATCGAACAAGCGCATCCGTGCCGCGGGATGTATCCTCCCCGTGAGCCATAAAACCGACATACCGAAGGAGTTGGGTCTGCGTCACCGCGCAGCCATGGGAATATCGCAGGACAGTGATGCCGTGGCCATCGTCGTCAGTGAGGAGACCGGTCGCATCAGCGTCGCCGTGAAAGGCGAATTTCAGCTGCGCCTCTCGGCAGAGCAGTTGGAGAGTATCCTCACCCGCGAGATGTCGATGGTGTAACTGTCTGGATATCATTGCTGTTCCTCAGTACGTACATGCCTATATATAAGATAGGTGTACAGGTGAACCACCTCGTTGAGAGTGCGCTGTCAACCGGTGCTGAAAAGCAGTTAGGGCGATGCGCGTAGGCCCCGACTGAAGTCTACCCTCCTTTCTATACCCCTTTCTACCCTGCTGAAATTTGGATTCGGGAAAAATATTTTGTAACTTTGCAACGAAATAGCAATAAGGCCTAAACCAACATGGCTGTGATCGGATTTTTGGTCGCTGTTTGGCTCTCTTGGTTGTCAGCATGTACCTATTATTATACATGCGAATAGGGCGAATGTTCTCATATTATACATTTTTGTTCTCGATTTCAAAGGTGTAGGCCGGTTTCGACGGGAATATGATGATTCCGATACAATACAATTTCTGTTCAGAATCGGATTGATATTTAATACGAACAATTGCTGTTTTATGCAGTGATGTAGTATTTTTGTATAAGATTTAGATAATTCAAATAATGGAAATGTACTTTATTCTGACCCTTGTCGGTCTCGTTGCCGGAACGCTTTCCGGCTCGGTGGGCTTCGGCGGCGGTATGATTCTGCTGCCGGTCATAACATATTTCTATGGTGTCGAGATTGCCGTACCCGTGTCGACGATAGCCCAGATGATGAGCAACCTGTCGCGGGCGGCGATGGGCTGGCGGCAGATTCACTGGCGGCAGGTGGCTTGGTTCCTCGTGCCGGCACTGCCCCTGACAGCCCTCGGTGCCTTCGGGTTCTCCGTTGTCGACAAGACCATCATGACGCGTGTGCTGTGTGTGTCTGATAGTGTTCTCGGTGATGAAGGTCAGGGGTAAGATTCATCTTCCGGCAGGCCGTAAGACGATGCTCGTCGGTGGCGGGCTGACGGGATTTATCAATGGTCTGTTGGGCATTTCAGGGCCCTTGAGCAGTGCCGTTTTCCTCACCCTCGGACTCTCGCCGGTAGCATATATCGTCAGCGAAGCCACCGCGGCGGCCGCCATGCACATCGTAAAGGCGGTGACCTATGGTAAGTTCGACCTTATGAACATGCACATCTTCCTCAACGGATTCTTCATCGGCTGCGCCATGATGTTAGGCAATTTCATCGCCCTTCGCCTCGTCAGCCATGTCAACAAGAAACCTTATCAGCGCGTCGTGGCCTGTGTGATGATAGCTGTTTCGCTATGGCTGTTCGTCACTGTGTAGCCGTTACGTAAACGATGTCTTTCTATTTAAGAAATATTATCCGTTTAATGATAGTATTGTGGATTAATTTTGCTAATTTTGCAAACTGGAAATAACAAATCAACAATATAACATTTAAGACTTAACATGGATTTATTACAGCAAATTGTAGCGCGTGCTAAGGCTGACAAGCAGCGCATCGTGCTCCCTGAGGCAGAAGAGGAGCGCACTCTGAAGGCAGCCGACAAGGTTTTAGGTGATGACCTCGCAAACCTCATCCTCATCGGCAACCCCGACAATATCCACAAGCTCGCTGAACAGTGGGGACTGAAGAACATCGACAAGGCTACTATTGTCGACCCGCTGAACAATCCAAAGACTGAGGAGTATGCTGAGCTCCTCGCTGAGCTGCGTAAGAAAAAGGGAATGACTGTCGATCAGGCCCGTGAGCTCGTAACTAAGAACAACCTTTATCTTGGATGCATGATTATCAAGACTGGCGATGCTGACGGACAGATTTCAGGTGCCCTCTCGACAACCGGCGACACCCTCCGTCCAGCCCTGCAGATTATCAAGTGCGCTCCGGGCATTACCTGTGTCAGCGGTGCTATGCTCCTCATTACCAATCAGAAACAGTTTGGTGAGGACGGCGTTGTTGTCCTCGGTGATGTGGCAGTTACTCCTAATCCTACTGCTGACCAGCTCGCTCAGATTGCTTACACCACAGCCCAGACAGCCCACAGCGTGGCAGGTTTTGCTGAGCCGCGTGTGGCAATGATGAGCTTCTCGACCAAGGGCTCTGCCAAGGATGCCAAGGACAAGGCTACCGGCAAGAGCGTTTACATCATCGACAAGGTCGTTGACGCTACAAAACTGGCTAAGGAGAAGTATCCTGACCTGAAGGTCGACGGTGAGCTCCAGGCCGATGCAGCCCTCGTTCCGGCTGTTGCCGAGAAGAAAGCTCCAGGCAGCGACATCGCCGGACATGCCAACGTGCTCATCGCTCCGAACCTCGAGGTGGGAAACATCGGCTACAAGCTCGTGCAGCGCTTGGGCGGTGCAGTGGCCATCGGTCCTATCCTGCAGGGTATAGCACGTCCTGTCAACGACCTCAGCCGCGGCTGCTCTGTCGACGATATCTACTATATGGTGGCTATCACCGAGTGCCAGGCTCAGGACGCCAAGAAGGCTTAAAAGCATGATGAGCCGTCGGTCGCTGAATCGTTCTTGCATGAGACGAAAACATCGCGGCCGCCAGCTCAATGTGGTAAATAACGATTTGCAAACAGATATACACAAAACGAAATGAAAATTCTGGTTCTGAACTGCGGTAGTAGTTCCATCAAATACAAGTTGTACAACATGGACGACGAGAGCGTCCTGGCCCAAGGCGGTGTTGAGCGTATCGGTATCGACAATGCGTTCATCAGCGTGAAACTCCCCGATGGCTCAAAGAAGAAGATTATGCGCGACCTGCCAACTCATAAGGAGGGCGTGCAGCTCGTCTTCGAGTGCCTTACCGACCCTGAGATCGGTGCCATCAAACGCCTCGACGAGATTGATGCTGTAGGCCACCGCATAGTGCAGGGCGGCGACATCTTCAACAAGAGCTGCATCGTTACGCCTGAGGTGGAGAAGGGAATCGAAAGCCTTATCGACCTCGCACCTGTCCACAACAAGGGCCATTTAGCTGGTATCCGCGCCGTCGATAACCTGTTGCCCGACAAGCCTCAGGTGACAGTATTCGATAATGCGTTCCACAGCACCATGCCCGACTACGCTTATCTCTATGCTGTACCTTATGAGTTGTACACCAAGTACCACGTGCGCCGCTACGGTTTCCACGGAACGAGCCATCGCTATGTCTCTCACCGTGTGGCCGAACTGGAGGGTAAGGACATCAAGGACCTGAAGATTATCACTTGCCATATTGGTAACGGCGCCTCGTTAGCTGCCATCAAGGACGGCAAGGTCGTCGACACGTCAATGGGACTCACTCCTCTGGCCGGTGTCATGATGGGCTCACGCTCTGGAGATATCGACCCGTCGGCTGTCACATACATCATGGAGAAACTCCACATGCAGCCGCAGGAGATGGCCGACTACCTCAACAAGCAGAGCGGTGTGCTCGGTATCTCCGGCGTATCATCGGATATGCGCGACGTGGAGCAGGCTGCCAAGGACGGCAACAAGATGGCAAGACTGGCCGAGACAATGTACAACTACCGCATCAAGAAGTACATCGGCTCTTACGCTGCCGTGCTCAACGGTGTCGATGTCATCGTCTTCACAGCCGGTGTCGGTGAGAATCAGGCAAGCATGCGTGAGGGCGCTACCGACGGTCTCGACTACTTAGGAGTGAAACTCGACAAGGAACTCAACAAGACAGTGCACGGAACAGAGACCAAGATCTCGGCTCCCGACTCGAAGGTTGACGTATGGGTCGTTCCTACCGATGAGGAAATCGTCATCGCCCGCGATACAAAGGAACTCGTTGAGGGACTGAAAAAGTAACCGAAGGTAACGCAATACACCTTTCGGACGAAAAAGACGAGGCACACTTGGGGTACAGACTCTGTTCCACGGGTGTGCCTTTCTTCTTAACAATTTGCTGTTTCGGACCAATATTTATAACGATTTTCAATCTTTTCCTTTGCTGTCTCGCTCATTTACGTTATCTTTGCCAATACAAAACAAACTATTACTAAGATGAATGATAAAATTGTAACGTTCGGAGAAATCATGCTCCGCTTCTCGCGCCCAAACCGCTACCGCCTCTGTCAGGGACACGCCTACAGAGAGAATTACGGTGGTTCGGAGGCTAATGTGTCTGTGTCTTTAGCTACGCTCGGCGACAATGTGGAATATATTACGCGTGTTCCCGACAATCCCGTCGGCCGCAACGCCTGCCTGCGCCTTAACGAATATAATGTCAGTACCGACCATGTCGTAAGGGGAGGAAAACGCCTTGGCACCTACTATTTTGAGGAAGCGGCGGCCATGCGCAACTCCAGTGTCGTCTACGACCGTTCCGACTCGGCTTTCTACTCCATCGAACCGCAGATGGTCGACTGGGAAAACATCCTCGACGGAGCCGGAATCTTCCACACCTCCGGCATCTCGACGGGTGTCAGCAACAGTGCTTTCTGGACTACTTATGCCGGCATCCACGCCGCAAGACGCAAGCATGTGCTCGTCAGTTTCGACATCAACTACCGGAAAAATCTGTGGAACTACGGTGTGCGCGCCGAGGATGTGCTGCCCGACCTCTGCCAGTTGGCCGACATAATCTTTGGCGACCAGGGCGAATACGAGAAGATATCGGGTATGCCCCGGATACCTTTCAAGGCCACAGATGAGAATTACGAGATTGACCTCAAGGCCTTTGAGAACTATTTCCGCAAGCTGGCCGTGATGTATCCTCACTGTAAGAAGTTCGTCATGGCGGCCCGCAACCAGATTAGCTCTAACCACCACACGCTTACGGGATTCATCTATGCCGACGGCAAACTATACCATACACGCATCTATGACATCAATCCGGTCATCGACCCGATGGGTGTCGGCGACGCGTTTATCGCCGCTTACCTCCATGCCTACACCCATTGGGGCGACGACAACCAGCACTGTCTCGAGTTCTCGTTGGCCGCCTCGGCTATGAAGAACAACGTCGTGGGTGACTTCAACCTTGTCACTGAGGAGGAAATCAACCGCCTGATGATGGGCGACAACGAGGACTTCAAAGTGTACGCCGAACTTCAATAACATTCCGATATGAGATATCCGCATCGCCTCCTGCTCCTCCTGCTCCTCCTGTTGCTGCCCTTGGCGGTCCCGGCCCAGCGTCCCGACTACAACAAGATGTCGCCGTTGGTGCGGGAGGCATGCCGGGATGCACTCGAGATACCTCCGGTGCGTCATGCCGCTGGAGGCGGAGGACCCGTGCTGACGGCCTTCGTCAAACTTGCGGATGCCGACACCCACGTGCTCGACAGCCACGGCTGCCGCATTCTCTGCCGCTATGGTAGCCTCTGCGTTGCCTGCATTCCGCTCACCGCCATAGCCCCGTTGTCGCTCGATGACAGGGTAGTGAGGATTGAGGCAGGACGGCGGGCCACAGCGTTGATGGACACTACGGCTGTCGTCGTCAACGCTCTGCCGGTCAGCGAGGGCCTCGGACTGCCTCAGGGATATACCGGACGGGGAGTCGTCGTCGGCGTTGAGGATATCGGCTTCGACCTCACCCATCCCACGTTCTGGTCGCCGGACATGTCGGAATACCGTATAAAAGCGATGTGGGACCAGCTCTCCGACGATACCTTAGACTCCTCTCTGCCCGTCGGCCGCGACTATAAAGGTGAGGCTGAACTGCTCAGGGTGCAGCATCCGCGCGACGGTCTTGCGCAGACTCACGGCACCCACATCGCCGGAATAGCTGCCGGAAGTGGTGCTGAGGGTGGGGGAGTGGTGTCGCCATACCGTGGTATCGCCTACGATGCTGACATCTGTATGGTGTGTAATGCCACCTCCGACGATGCCGGTCTCATTGACAAGAAGGATTATTATAAATACACCTATGCCACCGATGCATTGGGCTTTAAGTACATCTTCGACTATGCCGACAGCGTGGGCAAGCCTTGCGTCATCAATTTCAGCGAGGGTTCGGGAATGGATTTCCGGGGCGACGACCAACTGTACTATGAGATGCTCGACTCGATAACCGGACCGGGACATATCATCGTGGCCTCGGCGGGAAACAGCGGAGGAAAAATCACACGCGTCCACAAGAACCCATCGGAACCTTCGAAAGTCGTGGTGTGCTATCCCGGAAGCGATTATTCCTACGTGACAACACGCTCACGGTCCGGCTTCGTATTTTCGGCGATGCTCTCACGCAATGGCGATACGGCGCGCGTCGACATTCCTTTAGCGGCGATTTTGGCCTCAAAGGACTCCACCTACACCGATTCCATTGTCTCGGCTGATGCGGTAAACACCATTGTGGCTACCGCTTACAGGTCGTGTTTCGACCCATCGGACATCATCTGCGACTGGCGTATAAACCGCGACACATCACTCTCTCCTGCCGATGGAGGCCGTCGACTGACATTGCAGTTGACCGGCGACACCGATGTCGAGATGTTCCCGGTCGTAGGAGCGTTCCTGCATACCGATGGCAGTGGTCCTGACGAGGGCGAGAACTTCTGCTCCGTGAACTCGCCGGGGAGTGCGCCGAGCGTTATTTGCGTCGGTATGACGGGCTACCGGAATCACATTACCAATTACCTCGGACAGGTTATATACCCCGGTCCGAGCGATAAGACTGACGGACTGCGTCATCCGGCATCGTCGGTGGGACCGACCTTCGATGGCCGCATGAAGCCCGATGTCATGGCACCGGGGCAGAATGTCATCTCGTCGTACAGCAGTTTCTATGAGGAGAACAACCCGACGGCCACCGACTGTGCCGTCTACGATGTGCGCCGCTTTACGTATAACGGACGCACATACGCCTGGAACTCGAACAGCGGAACATCGATGGCCTCGCCGGTAGTGGCGGGAGTCATCGCCCTGTGGCTCCAGGCTGATCCTACGCTGTCGCCCGACGACTGCCGTGATATCATTGCCGCAACAAGCAACCGCACGGACAGTACACTGCAATATCCCAACAACTACTACGGCTATGGTCAGATAGATGCTGAGGCGGGTATGCACAAGGTTCTCGAACGCCTCGCTGCCGGTATCCACGACATCAATGCTGCTGCCGATGCCGGGACATCTTCCACTTCAACACAGGCTGACGACCGCCACGGAATCTATTCCATTGACGGGAGGCTCGTGGGCACCGATATTTCGTCATTGCCCAAAGGATTGTATATCGTCGACGGAAGGAAAGTCGTGAAGTGAACCACAACCAAATCTGAAATATTTTTACAGCATTCCCGTATGTGCCATTTTGACTTGCGAAACGGTCTGTTTCATCTCCTGAATCGGTAAGTTTCGCAATGCAATATGACCTGCTTCGTAAATCATTGATAATCAGACGGTAATACAGATAGCTCTGGAATGTCTTATGCTTGAAATAGTTTTACATTCTAATCTCTATGCCATTACTTGATTCAACATATTGAAAGATGGTCGTTAATGGGCATGAGGCTAATTGAAGATAGAGCTGAGCGGAGAAAGAGCAGGATCGTAGACAAATGAAAAAGGGAACCTTATCTCACGACAAAGTTCCTTGGTTGACTAAACTTAATCTACAAACCTGAGTTTTAATAATTCTGAGATGAAATAACTTCTACCTTTATGAGGCAGACTACCAAATGTGTTTTAATGCATCTTAACCTAAATACTATCTTTAAACCTGTTCTGTCCTATTCTTGTTCTTTTCTGATGCAAAGGTACTATGTTTTACCATCCCTGGCAAATTCTTTCAACGAACAGGCTGTTTTAATCAGTAAATCGGAGGAGATTGCAATTTTTTCGTTCGTTTTTGTTCTCTTCTCGTGTTTTTGAGTCGTCGGTTACGGTTTGCTCTCACCTTCGACATACTCCTCGAGAAACATGTGCTCACCATCGAAAACCGCGTATGTGAACTGCCATATCCAATCGCCGAGTATCAGCATTCTGGCTGTATGGCCTTCGGTGCGCGGCAGGCTGAGGTCGAGTTCTATATGGCGGTGACCATAGATGTAGTAGTCGATGTTCGGGTGAGTATTCATATACTCTTTCGTGTAGCGCACGAGATATTCCTTATCCTCGCCCTGGTAGGGGGCCTCCTTGCCGTCGGCACGCTTCAACCGGCTGTGCTTGGCCCAGTTGAGGCCGAGCTTCATGCCCCACCATGGGTGCACAAAGTTGAGCATTTTCTGACAGATGCGACTGTGGAACAGTGCCCGCAGCACTTTGAAAGAGCGGCTGGGATCGCCTAATCCGTCGCCGTGGGCAAGGTAGAACACCTTGTCGTAAATCTCTGTCGTGATGGGCTTGTGGTGTACGATGAGCCCGCATTCCTCCTCAAGGTAGCCGTAGGTCCAGATGTCGTGGTTGCCGGTGAAGAAGTGAACCTCGATGCCCATGTCGGTGAGCTCCGACAACTTGCCCAAGAAACGGGTGAACCCTTTGGGCACAACATACCGGTACTCGTCCCAGAAGTCGAACATATCGCCGAGAAGATAGATGGCGGCGGCCTTGTCCTTTATGGAGTCGAGAAACCGCACCAGCCGTCTCTCCTGGGTCCGCCGGTGCTCGATGGCTAACGAACCCAAGTGCGCGTCGCTGAGAAAATATACGTTCCTGCCCATTGGTTATCAGTTTCTTTGCCGACAGACGGACTGCCGGACTACTACTCGAATCCTAACTCCACTTTCGCCTCGTCCGACATCATACTCTGGTCCCATGCCGGTTCGAAGACGAGATTGACGTTGGCGCTCTTCACTCCCTTCACGCTCTCCACCTTCGTGCGGACGTCCTCAAGGATGAAGTCGGCCGCAGGACAGCTCGGAGCAGTGAACGTCATGTCCATATCGACGGTGCCGTCGTCGTTGACCTCAATCTTGTAAATCATGCCAAGGTCGTAGATATTCACCGGAATCTCCGGGTCGTAAACGGTCTTCAACACGTCGACGATGCGCTCCGCTATCTGAGTTTTTTCTTCTTGCGTCATTAATGTTTCCTCTTTTGACCGCAAATATACATTATTTTTTTCATCCGGCCAAGTGCGTGGGGAATTATTTTATAGTCGTCCTTTCTCGCGGTAGCTGTAGTAGGCACCGTCACAGACGATTACGTGGTCGAGAAAATATATGCGCATGATGTCGCATGCTTTCCTTATCCGCTCGGTGAGCTTGTCGTCAAGACGGCTCGGGGTGTTGTTTCCGCTCGGATGGTTGTGGCATAGGGCCATGACCGTGGCATTGACCATCAGTGCTTCTTTCATTATCACCCGCACGTCGACGGCCGTTTCGGTTATGCCGCCATGACTGATGCGTACGGCCTTGATGAGTTTGAAGTTCTGGTTCATGAGCAGAATCCACGCTTCCTCAACGTCAAGGTCCTGCATCCGCGGATGCATATAGTTGTAGACGGCGGTTGCCGAGCCTAAGTCCTGGCGCTTCTCGGCAGCCTCGGCGGACCGCCGCTTGCCAAGTTCGCAGGCCGCAAGGATGGTGATGGCCTTTGCGGGACCCATGCCGTGGTACTGCTCCAGGTCGTGGATGGACATCTTTCCTAACGTGTTGAGGTTGTTGTTGCAGTCGCGCAGCACATCTTTCATAAGGTCGACGGCACTCTGTCGCGTCGATCCGGAGCCGATGAGGATTGCAAGCAGTTCGGCGTTGCTAAGCGCCTGGGCTCCGAGACGCTCCAGTTTCTCGCGCGGTCTGTCGTCGATGGACCATTCGTTGATGTTCATTGTCGTCTGATTCTACTTTGTTAGTATATTGATTCCGCCAGAGATAGACCGTAAACCGATGATTTTCAAGGTCGTATCGCCGTCGGCTGCTGTCGCGTACGGTTCCCGGTGAGTCGTCGGCCGAGGCTCCCGTCGGTTACTTATAGAAGTTCTTCTTGTAGGCTTCGAACTCTCCCTTACCGCATACGCACCGCTTCCACCATGCCGAGAGGAATCCGCAGCCGTAGCCCATGAGCTGGGTGAAGGCCGCACGGACGCTGAGCAATCCGATGTGCAGGCTGTGATTCTTTATGGTCGAGTCAATGCAGATGATGAGGCTGTAGAGAAGTAGCGGAGCAAGTCCAATTATGCAAAGAATCAGTCCTGTCGTGTTTAGTTCGCCATCAGGTATCAGCGTTCCGAAGATGTCAAGATAGCCCAGACCTAGAATGAAGACAAGAAGCAATGCAATTACTCCTATAGTAAAGACCATAGGCAGGAGGTGGACAACCTTCAGGCTCTCAGGGTATTTCTTGTAGAGGTTTATGCGGGCTATGCCACTGTTGTACACCTGCCTCCAGAACTTCCGGAAGTCGGTGCGCCGCTTGTGGTAAACCCATGCGCCGGGGAAAAGTCGGCATCGGCAGCCGGCTTTGAAGATACGGATGGAGAAGTCGATGTCCTCGCCGAAACGCATCTTCGAGAATCCGCCCAACTGCTTGTATACCTCCCGCCGTATGCCCATGTTGAAAGAGCGGGGGTAGAACTTGTCGAGCTTCTTCTTTCCGCCCCGTATTCCACCAGTGGTGAAGAAACTCGTCATCGAGTAGGAGATGGCTTTCTGTGTAGGGGTGAATGAGGAATGGGCCTTGTCGGGACCTCCGAAGGCATCGGCGGGCTCGGCATCGAGCTCCTGGGTGATGGCGGCGAGATAGCCTTCGGGCACTACTACATCGGAGTCGAGAATAAGCAGATAGTCGCCTACGGCGCGCTCGGCACCATAGTTGCGGCTCTGTCCGGGACCGCTGTTCTCCTTATTATAATAGTGGATGTTGAGTTTCGTGGCATATTTGTCGCACACCGACTTACACGGAACCGACGAGCCGTCTTCGACTATCAGCACTTCGAAGTCGGTCTCCGTCTGTCGTGTGAGGCTGTCGAGGAGCTCATCGACTTCGTCGGGGCGGTTATAGACTGGTACAATGATGGAATATTTCATAGACAAAGGTGCAGTGGTAGGCCGTCGTCCGGCCATAATACAATAAAAAAAAGGTAAAGAGGTAAGACATCGTTGTGGCTTATCGTCACGGCCTTTACCTGTTTACCTTTCTTTGTTCCGGAAGAATCAGTATCCTCTTACTTCTCGTTGACGCGGCCTACATAGCTGCCGTCAGAAGTCTTGACGGTGATAGTCTCGCCCTCGTTGATGAACAGCGGAACGCGGACCTCAGCGCCGGTCTCCAGTGTTGCAGGCTTGGTGGCGTTGGTAGCAGTGTTGCCCTTTACGCCCGGCTCGCTGTGAGTGACCTTCAGGTTCGTCTTGTCGGGCATCTCGGCTGAGAGGATGTCGCCGGTCTGAGTATCGGTCTGAACGTCAACGACATCGCCTTCTTTCATGAATTCGCCGCCGGTGATCATGTCGCGGGCGATAGGAATCTGCTCGAAAGTCTCCTGATTCATGAAGATGCAGCCTGTAGCGTCCTCGTAGAGATACTGATAAGGACGATGCTCCACACGCACGTCGTCGAGCTTGAAGCCAACCTGGAATGTGCGGTCGAGTACGCGACCGTCAGCAACGTTCTTCAGTTTGGTGTTCATAACGGTGTTACCCTTGCCCGGCTTGCGGTGCTGGAAGTCGATGCACTTCCAGATGCCACCGTCCATGCGGATGCATGTTCCAATCTTGATTTCCTGTGAGTTAATCATAATGTGATAGTATATATTATTTGTTCTATTCTCTATTTGCGGGTGCAAAGGTACACTATTTTTGGAAAAAAACCTAAATATTCCGACTAAAAATCACTTATTCTTTGGTTATTTCCAAAAGTTTATGTAATTTTGCAGCCCGTAACGGCAGATGAAGGTGTGTCGTTGCATGTAAATAGCACAATAACAATAAAATAGAAATAAAACAATGAAGAGAACATTTCAGCCACACAACCGCCGTCGCGTCAACAAGCACGGCTTCCGTGAGAGAATGGCAACAAAGGACGGCCGCCGCGTGTTAGCTGCGCGTCGCGCTAAGGGTCGCAAGAAGTTGACAGTTTCTGACGAACATCACGGTAAGTAAATTCATGCTCCATTGGGGGCGTTGATTTTATTTGAAAACGGAAAGGTGCAGGGCGTGGCCTTGTCTCTTTCCGTTTTCGGTTTTTATCTCTTTCCGCTTTTCCGCTTTTCCGCTAACACATTAGCTCTCTTTCTCCCATCGGCTTAGATTTCCTTCCGATTGCATGCAGGGCTATCCGGTAGAACTTCTACCCCTCTTTCTATACCCCTGAAATTTGGATTAGGGAGAAATATTTTGTAACTTTGCACTGAAATAACAATCAAGTCGAACCGATATCTTCCGTTTAGCGTTTCTACAAGAGGCCAGCACCTTTCATTCCTGTATCGGTTGTGGCCCTCCGTAGACAGCCTGACGGGTGGCTCTGAGGAGGCATAACGGTGCTGCTGACAGCAGAAGAGGGTCCGGAAAAGCAGAAAAATAGGTTTTTTCTTTGTCATTCCGCTCATTTGCAGTACCTTTGAACCGCAAATCTATATAAGATGGGAAACAAAGTCAGTAAAATATTCAGCACATACCTGTGGGGCAATATCTATGCGATGTTTTTAGTGCTGGCGCTCCTTTGCGTCGGCCTGAAGTACGGCATAGACCTATACACCCATCATGGCGAGTCGATTGTCGTTCCCAATTTCGTACATAAGCAGTACGATGACGCTTGCGATATGGCCGACAAGGTGGGGCTGACCATTGAGGTCAGCGACACGGGATATGTCAAGGAACTGCCCCCCGACTGCATTCTCGAGCAGTCGCCGGTACCGGGAAAGAGAATTAAGTCGACGCATGTCGTATACGTTACCATCAATGCCGCTACGGCACCGTCGCTCGTCCTCCCCGACCTTATCGACAACAGCTCCTACCGCGAGGCCCAGGCTAAACTCCTGTCAATGGGATTCAAGGTTGGTGACCCTGTCTATCGTCCCGGAGAACGCGACTGGGTTTACGGCATTCTCGTCAACGGCAAACCGGTACATACCGGCGACCGCATACCGCGCGACGCTATCCTCGTCATTCAGGTTGGCGACGGAACGCGCAATTATGCCGACACCACGCTCATCGACCAGGATGAGTTCGACGGCGTTGACGTGCCGGAGGATGACAAGTCGGCCAACGACGAGGACGATTACGAGTATGAATATAAGTGGGAGGTAGTGCCCGAGGACCAGGACGTGCCCGATGCTATCGAGGAACGGCCCCTCGATGAGGCTACCGAACCCGAGGAACAAGGTGGAGAAAAAAGTGAATAGACAGGATTTGGACATAGAAAATATCGACGAGACGATGCTCGACGGCACTGCCGACGCAGGCACTATCGCTGCCGACGACGATACCATCGACGACGAGGAGCAGCAGCTCTACGAGCACTTCCGGCTCGTCGTCGACAAGGGTCAGGAGCCGGAGCGCATCGACAAGTATCTCTTCGTGCGCATGCAGCACTCCAGCCGCAACCGCATCCAGAAGGCTGCCGATGCCGGATTCATACATGTCAACGACCGGCCGGTGAAGAGCAGCTATAAGGTGCGGCCCAATGATGTCATCACTCTCATGCTCGACCGTCCGCGCCACGATAACTCTATCACCGCTGAGGACATACCCCTCGACATCGTCTATGAGGACGACAGTCTGATGGTCGTCAACAAACCGGCGGGACTCGTAGTTCATCCCGGTGCGGGAAACTTCCACGGTACGCTCATCAACGCCGTGGCGTGGCACCTGCGGAACATGAAATCGTTCGACCCTAACGACCCGGAGGTGGGACTCGTCCACCGCATTGACAAGGACACCAGTGGTCTGCTTGTCGTGGCAAAGACACCACGGGCGAAGACCGGACTCGGCCTTCAGTTCTTCAACAAGACCACCCACCGCAGTTATAACGCCCTCGTGTGGGGAAATTTCACTGAGGATGAGGGCCGCATCGAGGGCAATATAGCCCGCGATCCCCACGACAGGCTGCGCATGAAGGTGTTCGCTCCCAACTCGGGAATCGGTAAGACGGCGGTGACTCACTACAAGGTGCTCGAGCGCTTCGGATATGTCACCCTCGTGGAATGCATCCTCGAGACAGGACGGACACATCAGATACGTGCCCACATGAAGCACATAGGCCATCCGCTCTTCGGCGACGAGCGCTACGGGGGTACCGAGATTCTGCGCGGACAGCGTAGCAGCAGTTATAAGGCTTTCGTACAGAACTGCTTCAATATCTGCCCGCGGCAGGCCCTCCACGCTAAAACCCTCGGCTTCGTCCATCCCGTGACGGGCAAGCAGATGGACTTCACGAGCGACCTCCCCGACGATATGAGCATGCTCATCGACAAGTGGCGAAACTTCGTCAACGGCTCGGCGGCAAAGCTCGTATGACGGATTAAAGAATAGAAAACATAAGAACAGCTAATTATAAACAGTAGTTTTGAATTATGAAAAATTTAAAGAGAACAATTGCCATCGTCTGTGGCGGCGACTCTTCCGAACACGATGTGTCGCTGCGCTCAGCTCAGGGACTTTACTCCTTCTTCGATAAGGAGAAGTACGACATCTACATCGTCGACATCAAGGGACAGGACTGGCACGTCGATTTCCAGGACGGCACGACGGCACCTATCGACCGTAACGACTTCTCCTTCATTAATAAGGAGGGTAAGGTCGTGATGTTCGACTATGCATATATCACTATCCACGGACAGCCAGGCGAGAACGGCCCTATTCAGGGATACTTCGACCTCATCCATCTGCCTTACTCAACGAGTGGTGTGCTCATCGAAGCAATGACTTTCGACAAGTATGTTCTCAACAACTATCTCCGTGGCTTCGGCATCAATGTCGCCGACAGTATTCTTCTGCGCCGTGGCGAGAAGTACGACGAGAAGGAGATTGAGAAGCGCCTTGGTATGCCCGTATTCGTCAAACCAGCCGCCGACGGCAGCAGCTTCGGTGTCAGTAAGGTGAAGAACACCGACCAGCTCGCTCCCGCCCTGCGCGTAGCGTTCATGGAGGGCTCCGAGGTTATGATTGAGTCGTATCTTGAGGGAACCGAGATATCGCAGGGAATATACAAGACTAAGGATAAGACCGTGGTCCTGCCGGCTACGGAGGTCGTCACGAAAGATGAGTTCTTCGACTACGATGCCAAGTACAACGGCAACGTAACCGAGATTACCCCGGCACGTCTCGCACCCGAAACGGCAAAGACAGTGGCTGAGACCACAAGCCGCATTTATGATATCCTCCACGCCAACGGCATCATCCGCATCGACTATATCATAACGAAGGATGCTGAAGGTAAGGACAAGGTGAACATGCTCGAGATAAACACCACACCTGGAATGACGGCTACAAGCTTCATTCCGCAGCAGGTGAAGGCTGCCGGACTCGACATCAAGGATGTCCTCAGCGACGTCGTGGAGAACCAGTTCTAATTTACATTTATTATATAATAATGTCTATGGTTGCTGATAACGAGAAAATCCATGCCGGGACCGCTATCCCGACAGGACACAGTGATGGGAAGGATGAGTTCAGTTCCATCCGCCCCTTTGAGGACAGTGAGATTCCTCAAGTCGTCGACCGTCTGCTTGCCGACAAGCAGTTCTTGCAGATTCTGCCCGCCGTATTCCCCGGAACGCCCGTCGAGGCTATCCGCCAAAAAGCGCGGGGCTGTAAGACCCTTCTCGACTTTCAGCTCGCCTTCGTCTACTCGCTCGTCAAGGGCATCATGGCGAAGGCCAGCAAGGGCTTCGATATGGACGCAAAAGCTCTCGACACTAAGGCCAACTACACCTTTGTCAGCAACCACCGCGACATCGTGCTCGACTCGGCACTCCTCGATGTGCTACTCGTCGATAATAAGTTCACGACAACGTGCGAGATTGCCATTGGTGACAATCTCCTCAAGTATCCGTGGATAAAGGATGTCGTCCGATTGAACAAGAGCTTCATCGTCGAGCGCGACCTGCCCATGCGCCAACTACTCCTCGCCAGCAAACGGCTTTCAGATTATATGCACTATGCCATCAGTCAGAAGCACGACAACATCTGGATAGCACAGCGAGAGGGTAGGGCGAAGGACTCCAACGACCGAACTCAGAAGAGCATCCTGCAGATGATGGCCATGGGAGGCGAGGGCTCTGTCGTTGACAGACTGAAAGCTCTGCATATCGTTCCCCTGGCTATATCGTACGAGTATGACCCCTGCGACTTCCTGAAAGCCAAGGAGATGCAGCAGCGGCGCGACAATCCCGACTTCCACAAGGGACCGATGGACGACGTAACAAGCATGCGCACAGGCATCTTCGGCTATAAGGGCTCGGTGCATTATCACTGTGCGCCGTGCATCGATGGCTATCTCGACACACTTGATCCGAAAACATCAAAAGGCGTTCTATTCGAGACGGTGGCAAAGCATATAGATTCGGAGATTCACAAGAACTACCGGCTCTATCCCAACAACTTCATAGCTCTCGACGAACTCCTTGGCGCCGACCATACCGGCAGCTACACCGATGAGGACAAGGCTGCCTTCGACTCTTATCTCGGTGCACAACTCGGGAAGATTGATCTGCCAAACAAGGATGAGGCTTTCCTCCGCAACCGCATGCTTACGATGTACGCCAATCCGGCAATAAACTGTCTGGCTGCTAACGGCATCACGGCTTAACTTGCGCGGCGTAGGGCATCATTTCGCTTCTTCGCCACTTGATATTGGCAGAGGATGGGGATAAACCTCATTCCTATTGGTGATAGGTGTTGCACCTCGCCACTTATTCAGCGGATGTGGGCAACACCTTTATTATCAATACATTGTCAATGTGGTTCACATCATGCAAAGAGTGTAACAATTATCTCGGAGCCAGCTTGTTTTCGGAGTCTTTCTTGCGATTGCAAGCCTGACGAACGAGGGCTTTTCTTCCCGTATCGGCTTGCCGAAGCTTGCTTCGGAAAATGAAAGATCCGTGCACTGCCGAAGAACAATGTCTCTGCCGTCAGTGAACATATCTTCAACGGCCCACGAATATATCTTAAATGGCTCACGAAGGTATCTTCAATGGCACACGAAAGTATCTTCAGCGGAATAAGGAGATTATATATCGGGTCATAAGTAAGTACGAAGGTAGGGAAAAGGCTTATTCTCTTCTGAAGAAAAACGAATAAAACCCCTTGCGCTTACAATGGGCTGTGCCCATTGTTCCTTCCCCGTGTCTCAGGCTTGCAATCGCAAGTAAATCCGGCAATCCACTGATATTAAGGTGCTTACAGCACTCAACCGCAATAGGGGTGGGGTTTATCCCCACCCTCGCAGCTACGGGGTATTTACTTTAAATCTCGTCCGTCGCTGCGGGGTATCTACCTTAATTCTTGCCTGCAGTTGGTAGGACGGGGATAAACCCCGCCCCTACGGCGGATGCGTGCAATACATTGGTTATCAATGGATTGACAATATAATACCTATGCAGAGACGGCCTTTGTGACCGTTCGCAATCTTCGGACATGAACGATGGTCGTTTGCAGAGGCGGCTCTCGAGGCCGTCCGCTCGGTCGACAGACCGAATCTCTGTCGCGTTAGTCTTTTTTGAAGGTTTTCCTTTGTGTCGGCGCCAAGATCCGACGGAGGAGGATCTGCCATTTGGGGCTTGAGGGCGGTGAGAGGCCCAGCCTCTCACAAGCTCTCAAACCCCAAATGGCAAAGGGCGAAAGCCCTTGGCGCTGACAACAGGGTTTTATTGGTTTTGGTCTTAATTTATGATTGTCTAATCAACCGTTCTTTGTTCAAGGGGTGGAAGAACACTGCCAATGCGTCACCCCAAATCATCATAGATAAACCATAATGTGCTGATAATCAGAATAGAAATTTATGTTTATTGAAAAGTGATGAGGTCGGGAATATCAATCGCATAATTATCACATTCTTTTGGATAGCGTTGTCTGTGGTCAGCGGGTCGCCTGGATGTCTATCTCCTTGTCGAAGCCACGCAGGTCGCGGAGGATGAACTTGTGAGTCTTGCCGTCTTGCAACCGGCGAAGGGTGAGGTCGGCCAGACCGCTCACCGGTATGCCGTCGACGGAGATGACCACATCGCCCTCGCGGAATCCGTATTTATAGTAGTCGCTTGTATGGCGCAACGATGCCACGATGGTGTGGCCGTTGTCCTCCATATAGCTTATGTCATCGACATGATTGTTCACTTCCGCACTGTTACCGCCACCATAAGGGCTGAAAATTATCTGCTTTTTTCTCGGGTTGATGACGAATGTTCCGTAGTTCAGAATCGACGCCCCAATCTTCGAGTCGCCCTGGGTGGTGAAGGAGTGGACATCGCGGAAGGTAAATTTGCCCCAGCTTAGGGTTGGGAATTTCAGATAGAAGATGAGGTCGCGCTTCTCGGCACCATAGCTGCCTAAGGCGTTCTGACCGTAGGCTGTCTCCTCGACAAGACTCGGCACGCGCGGGTCTTTCTTCCGCTCACTGTCGAAGTGGGCCTTGTTGACGACGAAGAGGTCGGTGCTGCCCATGTCGAAGAGCACGGGCTCCTTGTAGTCGAGCCACGTATTGATACTGAGGTATGGGGTCCACCGCTTGAGCTTGTACTTCATGGCGTAGCCCGTGCCGTTGTCGAAGAAGTTCTTTCGGTCGGTGATGACGAGTTGCTTGCGTCTGACATCGATTTTGGCTTGCAGGCCTTTGTTGAAGATGTCGAAACCGATGATACCGTCGTAGATATAGTGACGCCCGTTGCGGCGGAGCAGACTGGCCTTGTATCCCCTCACCGATACACCATCCGCTGACCCTAACCGCAGCTCGGGAAATTCGACGACGGGGATAGTGTCGGTCAGTCCGTTGGCATCACGTGAGTTGATGCCGCCGAGGGGTTGTCCATATCCGGTGTCGGTACCGATGTAGGCCACACCCTGCGATGAGCCCGTGTCGAGATTGAAGAGGTGACGCCTGCCGTTGATGTATACGGGAATGTAAATCTGATTGCCTACGAACTCAATCTGAATTGTATCGACAAAATCTCTCCTCCCGAGGGTAATCTCCTTCGTATTGTAGCGGTGTATGTTGTCGCTCTTCTGGGCTCCGGCGGTGAGGGTCATCGACAGTGCTATTATAATAATAATGTATAGTATTCTGCGTGTCATCATTGTCATGCCTGACTTTTGCTGCCTTTCATCAGCGTTATCACCAGCCGTATCTCCTCGTAGCTGATTTCCGGCGGACAAAGACTCTTGATGGCTTTCGTGCCGTCGTCGGTGCCCGTCTTGGCAATGACTTTCTCTATCATCGTACGGTGGGCCGTCGGAAGAAGAGTCTCCATAGGTATCTCGCCACGGAGGGCATAGAACGCGAGATGGCTGAAGATGGTCTGGGGTTTGAGGTTGCGCTCGGTGGCTATTTCGTTGATGGTCTTGCCCTGCTTGTAGAGGTCGAAGGATGCCCGCTTGGTGTCGGGCTTGGGCTTGTTATCGCCTTTGACGGTCGCCGTGGCGGTGTTCTGACGGCTGCGGGTGGCACTGCCGCGTGACTTTTTCGACGGTTCGTTCTCGCTCATCGCCGAGAGGATGGCTTCTTGCTTCATCTTCAGATAATCCTGGGGCGTGAACCCATTGCGGGCGATGTCGTCGAGCAGGATGCGTTTCGAGAGCCACATGTCGTGTACGTCGCCGTAAGCGTTGTCGAGGCGTTTCTTGGCAACCTTATTGTTAACCTCCAACAGTCCGGTGCGCCGCAAGAGGTCCTCGAAGATATCGGTGAGCTGTCCGGCAAAGTAAGCGGCACTGCGTTTTACGCGGTCGAGGAAGTCGGTGGCGTGCACTTGCTCGGCGGTCATGGTGCCGATCATGGTTGTCCACTTCTCGGCAACAGGCACGATCTTCGTCTGCATGTCGAGGAGGGCGGAGTGGTGGAGGGCGGCGAGGGCTGTCTTGCCGTAGAAAAATTCCTGCATCACACGGTCGAGGCCCGACTCGGCGATTGTCAGTGGACGGAAACTGAACAACTCTACAAGCAGGTGACGGTAGTATTCCTCTTTCAGCTGGGGCAGTCGCTCTATGCTCTTCTGGGCGGCTGCGTCTTGGGCCGCAACGTAGTCGGTCACACGGTCGTCGTTGATAATAGCCGATGCATTGATGGGGGATGCGAGCACCATTCCAGCGAGGGTTTTGCAGCGGCTCAGTGCTACATATACCTGTCCGGAGGCAAACGACATCTGGGCGTCGATGATGGCGTGGTCGAAGGTGAGGCCCTGGCTCTTGTGGATGGTGATAGCCCATGCCAGACGGAGAGGATACTGGACGAAACTGCCAACAACCTCACTCTCAATCTGTTTGCTCTCTTCGTTGAGTTTGTATTTCGTGTTCTCCCAGGTCTCACGCTCTACCTCTATGGCTTTTTCGTCACCGGGACAAAGAACGAGAATCATCTTCTCGTCGACATAGGTCACGCGGCCGATGCGACCGTTGTAGTAACGCCCTTTCGGGTCGTTCTTCAAGAACATCACCTGTGCACCTGTTCTCAGCGTCAGCCGGTAGTCGGTGGGGTAGTCATACTCGGGAAAGTCTTTTTCTATCTGGGCATCGAAGGTGTACATCTTCGTCGTAAGTGCCTGAAGCTCACGTCGGTTATAGTCGTCGGCCTTGCGGTTGTGGGTTGTCAGTCGGATATAGCCGTCGTCGGCGTTAGGGCGGAATGTCGGATTGTAGCGGGAGTCAAGCGCGTTGAGGTCGTCGGTGGTGACATGACCGTCGCGTACATCGTTGAGAATCTTCAGGAAGTCCTCGTCCTGCTGACGGTATACGTGTTTCAGCTCTATGGTGACGTAGTCGACATTCTTCAGGGCGTGCGACCCGAAAAAGTAAGGCGTATCGTAGTATTGTTTCAGAAGGGCCTCCTCGTCTGGACGCGTGACGGGAGTCAACTGGTGGAGGTCACCAATCATTACCAACTGTACGCCGCCGAAAGGCTTGTCGTGTTCGCGGAATCGGCGGAGGACATTATCGACAGCATCGAGAACATCACTTCTCACCATTGATATCTCATCGATGACAAGCATGTCGATGGTGCGCATTATCTTCCTCTTCTCCTTACTATAGCTGAAACGGTTGTCGAAGGTGGTATTGGGAAGATAAGGCGACAGGGGCAGCTGGAAAAACGAGTGGATGGTAACACCCCCGGCATTGATGGCGGCCACACCCGTTGGCGCCACAACTACCATGCGCTTGTGGCTGTGTGCCTTCAGTGCCCGCAGAAATGTGGTCTTACCCGTTCCCGCCTTTCCGGTGAGAAAGATGCTCTTTCCGGTGTGCTCTACAAAATCCCATGCCTGCCGCGTTCCTGAGTCAATGTCCATAATGCTATATATAATGTATTTAGTTGGTATATCACGTGCAAAGGTACTGAAATTCATACTTACTGCCAAATAATCTTCGGCGATTCTTCAATTCAATCGTATCGGCATCGTACTTGATATATATCAACTATTACAGAAATATGAAAAATAATTCTCAAAACATTTGCGGGAATGAAAATAAACCCCTACCTTTGCACTCGCTTTTCGGGAAACAATCAATAACACTTAGTTTTTGAGACGCAACGGAAGCCGGGCAGCCAACTCGGAAGAGGACGGGCCGCCAAAAAAAGAAAGAGTTCTTTGAAAGGATTACATAAGAGACAGAGAGTAGTACAAGAAAAGAAACGAGCCGTTCAATTTCTGTCCTATACATTATTTATATGGTGCACGGGCTGAGTCCTATACATTATTATATATAGTGAGCGGGATGAGTTGAAAAAGATAACAGGTTATCGGATCTCAATAAAACGAACGTTCCTGACTCGGACAGACTAATGTAGGCCTTCGGGTCTATAAAGATATTATACAATGGAGAGTTTGATCCTGGCTCAGGATGAACGCTAGCTACAGGCTTAACACATGCAAGTCGAGGGGTAACGACAGCGAAAGCTTGCTTTTGCTGGGCGACGACCGGCGAATGGGTGAGTAACGCGTATCCAACCTGCCGCAAAGTAGGGCACAGCCTTGCGAAAGTAAGATTAATGCCCTATGTGCTGTGATGATGACATCAGAATTGCAGTAAAGGTTCACCGCTTTGCGATGGGGATGCGTCTGATTAGGTTGTTGGCGGGGTAACGGCCCACCAAGCCCGCGATCAGTAGGGGTTCTGAGAGGAAGGTCCCCCACATTGGAACTGAGACACGGTCCAAACTCCTACGGGAGGCAGCAGTGAGGAATATTGGTCAATGGGCGAGAGCCTGAACCAGCCAAGTAGCGTGCGGGACGAAGGCCCTATGGGTTGTAAACCGCTTTTACGGGGGGATAAAGTGAGTGACGTGTCATTCATTGCAGGTACCCCGCGAATAAGGACCGGCTAATTCCGTGCCAGCAGCCGCGGTAATACGGAAGGTCCGGGCGTTATCCGGATTTATTGGGTTTAAAGGGAGCACAGGCCGGCTGTCAAGCGTGTTGTGAAATGTAGGCGCTCAACGCCTGACTTGCAGCGCGAACTGACGGTCTTGAGTGCGCGCAACGTTGGCGGAATTTGTCGTGTAGCGGTGAAATGCTTAGATATGACGAAGAACTCCGATTGCGAAGGCAGCTGACGGGAGCGTTACTGACGCTTAAGCTCGAAAGCGCGGGTATCGAACAGGATTAGATACCCTGGTAGTCCGCGCGGTAAACGATGGATGCCCGCTGTTTGCGTCTAACGTAAGCGGCCAAGTGAAAACGTTAAGCATCCCACCTGGGGAGTACGCCGGCAACGGTGAAACTCAAAGGAATTGACGGGGGCCCGCACAAGCGGAGGAACATGTGGTTTAATTCGATGATACGCGAGGAACCTTACCCGGGCTTGAATTGCTGAGGAAAGATCCAGAGATGGTGATGCCCTTCGGGGCCTCAGTGAAGGTGCTGCATGGTTGTCGTCAGCTCGTGCCGTGAGGTGTCGGCTTAAGTGCCATAACGAGCGCAACCCCTCTCTTCAGTTGCCATCAGGTCAAGCTGGGCACTCTGGAGACACTGCCACCGCAAGGTGTGAGGAAGGTGGGGATGACGTCAAATCAGCACGGCCCTTACGTCCGGGGCTACACACGTGTTACAATGGGGGGCACAGAGAGCGGGGTGCGCGCAAGCTTGCCCAAATCCTTAAATCCCCCCACAGTTCGGACTGGGGTCTGCAACCCGACCCCACGAAGCTGGATTCGCTAGTAATCGCGCATCAGCCATGGCGCGGTGAATACGTTCCCGGGCCTTGTACACACCGCCCGTCAAGCCATGAAAGCCGGGGGTGCCTGAAGTCCGTGACCGCAAGGGACGGCCTAGGGCAAAACTGGTAATTGGGGCTAAGTCGTAACAAGGTAGCCGTACCGGAAGGTGCGGCTGGAACACCTCCTTTCTGGAGAGGAGCGTTATGTTTGGTCCGACAGACGTTATCTTATAAGTTAAGGCAACCGGTCTTGCTTCTTGTACCTCTCACCCTCTGTCTTTTTTATGATATTAGCGAGAAAGAGGAAGCCGGGCTTTTTGTTGATGCCCAGGTCTTGGACAGAGCCATCCCGGAGTCGTAGAACAACAGTCCTATAGCTCAGTTGGTTAGAGCGCCACACTGATAATGTGGAGGTCGGCAGTTCAAGTCTGCCTGGGACTACATCCGAATTTCTCCTTTGAGATACCAAGGCCGTATACATATTTTTATATGTCGGAAGATGACAGTTATGATACGGACCTAGGTTACGGGGGATTAGCTCAGCTGGCTAGAGCACCTGCTTTGCAAGCAGGGGGTCAACGGTTCGAATCCGTTATTCTCCACGTTAGTGAGAATTTTAGGATAGGCGACGCAAGGAGCCAATCACTAAAAATTCTCCACGTTAGTGAGAATTTTAGGATAGGCGACGCAAGGAGCCAATCATAAAAATTCCACGTTGGGAATCATAAAAATCTCGGCAATGAGATTTGATGTTCTCAGAAGATCTTTGACATATTGATACAAGCGAAACTGTAGAAAGAACAATCAACAATGTTCATTTCTGTGGAAATCGTTCCAAGGTTGTCGGTTTTAATAACCGGGACTTTATGGAAATGACTTCTATAGACAAGACAGCTGAAAGTATGAGCTACATTCACTCTGTTATTCTTTCGAGGATGACAGATGAAAGCGACAAGAAAGTAATTAAGGGCGCATGGTGGATGCCTTGGCTCACGCAGGCGATGAAGGACGTGATAAGCTGCGATAAGCTGCGGTGAGGCGCAAATAGCCTTTGACCCGCGGATTTCCGAATGGGACAACCCGGGCGGTAGAAGACCGCTCATCGGCAACACTGGTTGCCGAAGCTAACCCTGGGAACTGAAACATCTTAGTACCAGGAGGAAAAGAAAATAAATTAATGATTCCCCCAGTAGTGGCGAGCGACCGGGGAAGAGCCTAAACCGGGAGGGTGGCAACGCTCCCCCGGGGTTGTAGGACTGAGCTGTGGTACGTCAGAGGTGAGCGGAACGGTCTGGAAAGTCCGGCCAGAGCGGGTGAGAGCCCCTTATGCGAAACCGACGGCGGCCTATCAGTATCCTGAGTAACGCGGGGCACGAGAAATCCTGCGCGAATCCGCCGGGACCATCCGGCAAGGCTAAATACTGGCGTGAGACCGATAGTGAACGAGTACCGTGAGGGAAAGGTGAAAAGCACTCCGAGCAGGAGAGTGAAAGAGTTCCTGAAACCATGTGCCTACAAGCGGTCGGAGCATAGATAATATGTGACGGCGTGCCTTTTGCATAATGAACCTACGAGTTGCCATGTCCGGCAAGGTTAAGTGTCTAAGACACCTAGCCGCAGTGAAGGCGAGCCTGAAGAGGGCGCAAGAGTCGGATGGGGCAGACGCGAAACCAAGTGATCTACACTTGCCCAGGATGAAGTCCGGGTAACACCGGATGGAGGTCCGCACGAATAAGCGTTGAAAAGCTTCTCGATGAGGTGAGTGTAGGAGTGAAAGGCCAATCAAACTTGGAGATAGCTCGTACTCCCCGAAATGCATTTAGGTGCAGCGTGCCGAGATAAGCGCGAGAGGTAGAGCGACCGATAGGACGCGAGGGCTTCACCGCCTGTCAAGTCCTGACGAACTCCGAATGCTTGCGCTCAGCATCGGTGCAGTAAGGGGGCGGGTGCTAAGGTCCGTCCCCGAGAGGAGAAGAATCCTGACCGCCGTCTAAGGCCCCGGAATACTGCCTGAGTTAGTCTAACGAAGTCTGGCCTCAGTGACAGCTAGGATGTTGGCTTGGAAGCAGCCATTCATTCAAAGAGTGCGTAACAGCTCACTAGTCGAGAGTCCGGGCATGGATAATAATCGGGTATAAGGCAGTTGCCGAAGACGCGGGATAGTAAACAATAAAAGTATCGGTAGGGGAGCATTCCATATCCGTCGAATGGTGTAAGCGATTTATCCTGGAGGATATGGAAAAGCAAATGTAGGTATAAGTAACGATAAAGGGGGTGAGAATCCCCCTCGCCGCAAGACCGAGGTTTCCCGGGCGATGCCAATCAGCCCGGGGTCAGTCGGGACCTAATGCTAAGCCGAACGGTGAGGCAGATGGCAGACACGGTTAATATTCCGTGACTTGCGGCCGGAGCGATGTGGAGACGCGGTAGTGACACCGTCGCGCACATACGGATTTGTGCGTTGAAGGCCGTAGGCAATGAGGGAAGCAGGCAAATCCACTTTCCGAGCTGAACGCCGAAAGTACGGGGACTTCTCCGGAAGTCCCTGACAGCACGGGTAATCAGACCGCCGGGAAAATCCGCTAAGCATATCTGGCCGCAACCCGTACCGCAAACGGACACACGTGGTCGGGTAGAACATACTGAGGCGTTGAGAGATTCATGGTTAAGGAACTAGGCAAACTGACCCTGTAACTTCGGGATAAAGGGTCCTCATAGCAATATGAGGCGCAGAGAATAGGTCCAGGCAACTGTTTAACAAAAACACAGGGCTGTGCGAACTCGAAAGATGAAGTATACAGCCTGACACCTGCCCGGTGCCGGAAGGTTAAGAGGAGATGTCACTCCGCACGGACGAAGCATTGAATTGAAGCCCCGGTAAACGGCGGCCGTAACTATAACGGTCCTAAGGTAGCGAAATTCCTTGTCGGGTAAGTTCCGACCTGCACGAATGGTGTAATGATCCGGACGCTGTCTCAACCATGAGCTCAGTGAAATTGTAGTATCGGTGAAGATGCCGATTACCCGCGATGGGACGAAAAGACCCCGTGAACCTTTACTACAGCTTAGCACTGACCTTGGTCATCCGATGTGTAGGATAGGCCGGAGGCTATGAAGGAGCCACGCCAGTGGTTTTGGAGCCATCCTTGAAATACGGCCCTTTGGCTGTCTGAGGTCTAACGCGCTGTGAGTGCGGACACTGCTTGGCGGGTAGTTTGACTGGGGTGGTCGCCTCCAAAAGTGTAACGGAGGCTTCCAAAGGTGCCCTCGGGCCGATTGGTAACCGGCCTCAAAGAGTGCAATGGCATAAGGGCGCTTGACTGGGAGGGAGACATCCCGAGCAGGCAGGAAACTGGGGCATAGTGATCCGGCGGACGTGTATGGAAACTCCGTCGCTCAAAGGATAAAAGGTACTCCGGGGATAACAGGCTGATCCCCCCCAAGAGCTCATATCGACGGGGTGGTTTGGCACCTCGATGTCGGCTCGTCACATCCTGGGGCTGGAGAAGGTCCCAAGGGTTTGGCTGTTCGCCAATTAAAGTGGCACGCGAGCTGGGTTCAGAACGTCGTGAGACAGTTCGGTCTCTATCTATCGTGGGCGCAGGAGTTTTGAGTGGTGCCGTCACTAGTACGAGAGGACCGTGACGGACAGACCTCCGGTCTACCGGTTGTGCCGCCAGGTGCACCGCCGGGTATCTGAGTCTGGTTTAGGATAAGCGCTGAAAGCATCTAAGCGCGAAGCCATCCGCGAGATTAGAACTCCTTTATAGGGTCGTCCGAGACGAGGACGTTGATAGGGCGCAGGTGTAAAGACGGTGACGTCAAAGCCGAGCGCTACTAATTGCCCGAAACTTTCAGTCATAAGGTCATACTTTGAGTTGTCTAACGGTTTCGCTTGTTAGATGTGTCACCCATACGCCTGTCGCTAAGTATAAGCGTTAAGGCGGTCGAAAAATATTGTCAGGTGGTTATTGTGGTGGGGTCCCACCTCTTCCCATTCCGAACAGAGAAGTTAAGCCCACTTACGCCGATGGTACTGCAATGCAATGCGGGAGAGTAGGAAGCCGCCTTTTTTCCAGGAAGCCCTGAGAGCAGCAATGCACTCGGGGCTTCTTTTTTGGTTGTTATAGGAGGGGATAGGAATTTATAGGGAGCTATAGGCAATCATAGGAAGCTATAGGAGCTATAGAAGCTATAGTGACTATAGGAACTATAGGAGCAATAGGAACTATAAGAAACGATAGAAAAATTAGGAGAGGATAGATTTGTCAGGGCATAGCAATAATAAATTCTTATTGGATACGTTATTATTGCGTATGCAGTGGACAGACAGAATCAGACAGGTTAAGATATTGCTTGTGTTAGCAGCGGTGATTATAGCCGTCGCCTCGCTTGTCGTGTCGCATGCTCTCACTAAGGACCTTGAGAATGAGGAACGGAACAAGATGGAAGTGTGGGCGCAAGCTATGCGGAGTCTTAATAATGCTGATGAGAATACAGACCTCTCGCTTGTGCTGAAAGTTCTTAATGAGAACAATACCATCCCTGTTATAGTGATGGACCGCAACTCCAATGTTACTGAGTTCCGTAATCTCGACATTAATGAGAAGAATTATGCTGACAGTCTGAAGGCAGCAGAGGAGATAGGAAAACGGTTGAAAGCGTCGGGCAGGGTGATTAGAATCAGTCTTGACCAGAATGATACATCATCCGATGTCGACGTTGCTACTTCTGATGTGGGCGATTCCTCCGCTGATAGTGGTGATACGACTTCTACAAGGGTGACTGACCCATCGAAGAGTAGCGACTATATAGATGTTGTATACGACGACTCGCTTATGTTGAAGCGTCTTGCTATCTATCCTTTCGTTCAATTAGGAGTTGTTATGCTCTTCGTCGTAGTGGCTATCTTCGCGCTGTTGACTTCAAAGAAGGCCGAACAGAACAAAGTTTGGGTGGGACTGTCTAAGGAAACAGCCCATCAGCTTGGAACCCCGATATCCTCCCTTATGGCTTGGATAGAAATTTTGAAGGAGAGTTATCCTGATGATACGCTTATTCCGGAGATGGACAAGGATGTTAAACGACTGCAGCTTATCGCTGACAGGTTCTCGAAGATTGGCTCTCTGCCCGAGCCGGTGCCGTCAAGTCTGAACGATGTCATGGACCATGTCATCGATTATATGGACCGCCGGACATCGAAGAAGGTCAAGATGGTGAAGGATTTTCCTGATCATGACATTATAGTAAAACTCAATGCCTCACTTTTTGAATGGGTGATAGAGAATCTCTCGAAGAATGCCGTCGACGCTATGGGCGGTGGACCTGGAATGATCACTCTTCATGTAGAGGAGACTGCTGATAAGGCTATCGTGGAGGTCAGCGATACTGGCAAGGGAATAAGGAAGAAAGACGTCGGTAACGTGTTCCGCCCAGGGTTCACCACGAAGAAACGAGGGTGGGGACTGGGACTCAGTCTCGCCAAGCGGATTGTGGAGGAGTATCATAAAGGAAAGATATTCGTCAAGAGCTCTGAGGTCGACCGCGGCGATGGCTCCACACATGGAACGACGTTCCGTATAGAGCTGAAGAAAAGCTTGTGACGACGGCGCGTCCGACGTTGAAAAGTGAAAATAATATTTTTTTTGATTTTAAGTTGCTGATTATCAGAAATAATTTGTAACTTTGCAACCCGATTATGGACTTGGAAACCTTGAAGTTGGATTTAAATGGTCTTAATGACGGACTTACAAGCCTGTCTTTTGACCTTGACGACAGTTTCTTTGATGCTGTCGAGGCTCCGGAAGTGTCGAAGGGAAAGGTACATGTCGATATTGACATTGTACGCACCGACGGCGACTTTTTCTCCCTGGCTTTCAGAGGTAATGGCATGGTCATCGTACCTTGCGACCGTTGCCTTGAGGACATGGAGCAACCGATAGAGTTTGAGCAGCGTCTCAATGCCAAGTTCGGTAGGGAATACTCAGAAGATGACGACCTCGTGACGGTGGCCGAGGACGAAGGAATACTCGATGTTGCGTGGTTCATCTATGAGTTCATCGACCTTGCGATTCCTATCAGGCATGTGCATGCACCTGGAAAATGCGACCCTGCCATGATACGGGCTCTTGAAGAGCACTCTGCCGCCCGAAGCGGTGAGGATAGCAAGCCATCGGTGGACCCACGCTGGGCAGCCCTCAGTAATTTAAAGATTGACGATTAAAAATTAAAAATTTAAAGAAACAATGGCACATCCTAAAAGAAGACAGTCAAAGACTCGTACACTTAAAAGAAGAACTCATGATAAGGCAGTAGCACCTACACTGGCAGTATGCCCTAACTGCGGCGCTTACTACGTTTATCACACAGTATGTCCGACATGCGGCTACTATCGTGGAAAGGTCGCTATCGTCAAGGAGACAGCTGAATAATTCACAGTGCAATGGGTAAAATCAATGCCATAATCACGGGTATCGGCGGTTATGTTCCCGACTATATCCTCACCAACGAGGAGTTGTCGCGTATGGTCGATACCAGTGATGAATGGATAACAACCCGTGTCGGCATCAAGGAGCGTCGCATCCTCACCGAGGAAGGCTTGGGCACCAGTTATATGGCGCGCAAGGCAGCGAAGCAACTGATACAGAAGACGGGCGTTGATCCGGATACCATTGATGCGCTTATTGTCACAACCACTACGCCGGACTACAAGTTCCCTTCAACGGCAAGTATCGTTGTAGGTAAACTTGGCTTGAAGAACGCTTTCGCTTTCGACTTTGAGGCTGCTTGCTGCGGATTCCTCTATACCCTCGACGTTGCCGCGTCGATGATTCAGAGTGGCCGTTACAAGAAGATCATTGTTATAGGAGCTGATAAGATGTCATCGCTCGTCGACTATACTGACCGCGCTACGTGCGTGCTCTTTGGCGACGGAGCCGGAGCTGTACTCGTAGAGGCTACCGAGGAGCAGAACATCGGTGTGCAGGACTCTTATCTCCGCACCGACGGAAGCGGTCTGCCGTTCCTTCACATGAAAGCCGGCGGATCAGTGTGCCCGCCATCACATTTCACGGTCGACCACCGTCTGCACTTCCTCTATCAGGAGGGTAGAACGGTCTTCCGCTATGCTGTTACTTATATGAGCAACGATGTGATGGAGATCATGAAGCGCAACAATCTCAGTGCTGAGAATATCGACTGGGTTATTCCTCACGAGGCAAACAGACGCATTATTGAGGCTGTAGCCAAGCGTGCGGAGCTTCCTCTTGACAAGGTCCTCATCAATATTGACCACTACGGCAACACGAGTGCTGCTACCATTCCATTGGCAATATGGGATAATGAGTCGCGTCTGAAGAAGGGCGACAACATCATCTTCACAGCGTTCGGTGCCGGTTTCGTCCATGGAGCTTCATTCTACAAATGGGCTTACGACGGCGACAAGGTGGCAGGGGCCAAATAATGAATACACTCTCTTACGATAATTAATTAAAAACGCATCTTTCGGTATTATATGGAGAGATGCGTTTTTTGTTTTTAAAACAATGTTCAAAGCAGGATTTGTAAATATAGTAGGCAATCCGAATGTCGGTAAGAGTACGCTGATGAATCAACTCGTCGGCGAGAAGATTTCCATTGCCACGTTCAAGGCCCAGACCACGCGCCATCGTATCATGGGTATCGTCAATGAGGCTGACTGCCAGATAGTATTCTCCGACACTCCCGGCGTTCTCAAGCCTAACTACAAGATGCAGGAGATGATGCTTCAGTTCTCTGAAAGTGCGCTTGCCGATGCTGACGTCCTCCTTTATGTTACCGATGTTGTAGAGAATCCCGAGAAGAACAAGGATTTTCTCGACCGTGTCAGTAAGATGACCATACCGGTCATTCTGCTTATCAACAAGATTGACGAACTCACGGGCAGTGATGCCAACAAACGCCTTGGTGCCCTCGTCGAGAAGTGGCATGCGCTGTTGCCCAATGCGGAGATCCTTCCCATCTCGGCCTCGAATAAGTTCGGTGTTGACATCCTGATGAAGCGCATAAAGGAACTTCTGCCTGAGAATCCGGCATATTTCGACAAGGACCAGCTCACCGACAAACCGGCGAAGTTCTTCGTCTCGGAGATTATCCGTGAGAAGATACTGCGCTATTATGACAAGGAGATACCTTATTCGGTTGAGGTCGTCGTCGAAAGGTTCAAGGAGAACGAGAGTGTCATACATATCAACGCTGTCATCTATGTCGAGCGCGACTCCCAGAAGGGAATCATCATCGGACATCAGGGACAGGCACTGAAGAAGGTGTCGATGGAGGCGCGGAAGAGCCTCGAACTGTTCTTCGGCAAGAAGATATTCCTCGAGACCTTCGTAAAAGTCGACAAGGACTGGCGCAACAACCAGCGTGAGCTGCGCAACTTCGGTTACGATCCCGAGTAGCTGCCGGCTCACAAACAAGAAACGTGATAAATAATTTGGCTCTAACTGTATGCAGAGCATACTCTCCGTCATGGAGGGCCGAAGAATGTTAAACTTCAGAAATCAAACAAATGGCAAATTTAGTAGCTATTGTAGGCCGTCCTAATGTGGGCAAGTCTACACTTTTCAATCGTCTGACACAGAGCCGCCGTGCCATTGTCAGCGATACCGCGGGTACCACCCGCGACCGTCAGTATGGCAAGTGCTCATGGAACGGCCGTGAATTCTCAGTCGTCGATACCGGCGGATGGGTAGTAAAGTCGGACGATATCTTTGAGGATGCCATCCGCCAGCAGGTGCGTGTGGCCACCGACGAGGCCGACCTTATCCTTTTCCTCGTCGACAACGAGACGGGCATCACCGACTGGGACGAGGACGTGGCAAAGATTCTGCGCCGCACAAAGCTTCCCGTTATCCTCGTGGCAAACAAAGTTGACAACAGCGGCGAGAGCTACAGCGCAGCCGAGTTCTATGGTCTCGGCCTTGGCGATCCACAGTGCATCAGCGCTGCTACGGGCGGAGGCACCGGCGACCTGCTCGACCTTATCCTCACTAAACTCAAGGATATTCCGGAGGAAAGCCTCGAGGAGGACATTCCCCGCTTTGCTGTCGTAGGCCGTCCTAATGCCGGTAAGTCGAGCATCATCAACGCCTTTATTGGCGAGGACCGCAACATCGTCACTGAGATTGCTGGCACAACCCGCGACAGTATCTACACCCGTTATACGAAATTCGGATTCGACTTCTATCTCGTCGATACCGCCGGTATCCGCCGTAAGAACAAGGTCACCGAGGACCTGGAGTTCTACAGTGTCATGCGTTCCATCCGCGCCATTGAGAACAGCGACGTGTGCATACTCATGATTGATGCCACCCGCGGTATAGAGGCTCAGGACATGAATATCTTCCAGCTTATACAGAAGAACAACAAGAGTCTTGTCGTCGTCGTGAATAAGTGGGACCTTGTTCAGGACAAGAGCCAGAAAGCCATCGATACGTTCAAGAATGCCATCTACAACCGTATGGCACCATTTACCGACTTCCCGATTATCTTTGCATCGGCGATAACCAAGCAGCGCATCTTTAAGGTTCTCGAGACCGCCAAGCAGGTATATCTCAACCGCAAGATGCATATCGGAACGACGAAACTCAACTCCGTCATGCTGCCGATCATCGAGGCTACACCGCCACAGTCGGTAAAGGGAAAGTTCATAAAGATAAAATACTGCTCGCAGCTGCCGAACACACAGATACCGTCGTTTGTGTTCTATGCCAACCTGCCGCAGTATATCAAGGAGCAGTACCGCCGTTTCCTTGAGAACAAAATTCGTGAGAACTGGTCGCTCCACGGCTGTCCCATCAACGTCTTCATCCGTCAGAAATGATTGGCAGTCAGAAGATTATTAGTATGCGTAAGATATTGCTATCGTTCGTTGTCGTCCTTGCTTTGGCCGGATGCGGAAAGAGCAAGCCGGTCTCTCATGAGGGGGAGATAGCCGGGAAAGCTGCTGCCCAGTACTACAGCTACCTCCAGCATGGCAACATCAAGGCTTTCGTCGACGGCACATACTTCTCGAAACCGATACCTAAGTCGTATCGTGCTCTGCTCGAGAAGAACGCTACGACGTTTGCCGGCGAACAGGACAGTCTGCACAAGGGCATCAAGACGGTGAAGGTCAGTCGTGCCGACGTGATGAAGAACGACACTACCCTTGCCGCTGTCTATCTCCAGCTGGCGTTTGGCGATAACACGAGTGAGGAAGTTCTTGTGCCAATGATCAAGCGCAAGGGCGTGTGGTATATGAAGTAATCGCCTTTGTCGGTGATACAAAACAAAAAAGGATGACTTTTCGGTGAATAATCATCGGGAGGTCATCCTTATTTTTTTTAGATTCAGATTTATCGAATAATCGTAGCGTCACAGATTACCTTACAGCCCGGAAAGGACAACTCATCAATAATCCGATACTGAAATATCTTTACACCATTCCCAAACATGCCATTTGGGCTTCCCAAACGGCCCGTTTCAGCTTGCGAAACGGGCCGTTTTGCGTCCTAAAACGGGCCGTTTTAGAACGCAAAATGGCATGTATTAATAACCCGCTGATAATCAATGCGGTACAAAGACGATGCAAAAGATGGAATAATATGAATTATTTTAACATCTTGTTGCCGGTATCTCTTGTTGTTCCATGACTCTTCTAAATGAAAAGAACCATAGCATCTGCACCATGGCATGTAATGAGCATCCGCCGGAGGCAACCAATGTAACCATCATGCCATGTCATTAAAAATCTGAATGATAGAGCCCTATGCCTGTGGTTATTTGCTCATCACGGCATCGAAACGTCACGGGCTACGGCCTGCTGCCAGCGGTTATTTCCTCATCACGGCATCGAAGTCGGTATTGTTGTTGACGATACGCTTTGACGGCTTGAACTTTGGACTGATGAGGTCGCGCTCCGCCCGGTAGTAGATGGTCTTGAGCCCAGCGAGGTCGAAGAGCAGGTGACAGGTATTGTCGGTCATGAACGGGCGGTTGAGCGATGCCTTGATGCGGCGGACGATATCGGGATGCAGAGCCTTGTATTTGTCGGAGCACCAGATGACGAACGGCACTTCAAACTGATATTTCAGCCAGTTCTTTTCTTGTCCCGTAGCAGCCTCCACACGGCCTTTGGAGTCGCGGTAGTCGTATATCTCCTCGCCATGGTCGGAGAAATAAACCACCACTGTGTTCTCGTTGCGGTAGAGATTGATAATGTGGTTAATGACGTAGTCGTTATAGTATGTGGCGTTGTCGTAATTGGCAATGTCCTGCTTTTTGCTCTCGGTCATATAAGGCTCATTGTTGCGTATGTCCTTGGCCGAGAAACGAGAGAATTGACCATGGGGATAACGTTCTGAGGCATCTACATGCTGACCCCAGAGGTGGAAAATGTCAAAGACATATTTGCCATCCTTTTTCTTTCCGCTTCTTTCAAAGTCGGAGATAAGTTGGTCGTCATACGGGAAACCTTCCGGGGCAGCTTCGCTATAAGAGATTTGGCATAGTCTCTTGTCAAAGAGAAATGAGTTCATAGAGAAGTCCCATGTTCCTTGAGATTTCGTTACCCTTTGGTTGTCCCAATAGTTGATAGTGTATCCGGATCGCTTGAAGCATGTGGGAAAGAATGGCGATTTGTACCATTTTTCTCCTTCTGCAATAGAATTGCAGCAGAATAAATTCTTTAATACCGGAGAAGTACCATTAAATGGTGAAACGACATTGTTGAATACAAAAAGATTTCCGTTATCTTCCTCCAGTTTGAGATTGGGCGTAGTAGGTAGACCATAACCATAAACTTGAGAGTGGCTCTTGATGTACGATTCGCCAATTATTAATATAATGTGAAGAGAATCTTTCTCAGTAATAGAGCCCCCTTTTTCAGCTTCAGCAACCTTTATGGCATAGTTCATTTCGTTATTTGTAGTTCTAATGGCATTTAATGAATATATGGTTGCTGTCAGAGCGTCAAAGGGGAAAATGTCTCCTATCTGACAATCATCAACGGTCTTACTTTTGAAAATCTGGTAATAAACGTTGAAGTGATAGAATCCGACGGCGGATGATAACAAGATTATTGCAGATAATATGCTAAAACATATGGCGTTTTTAATTTGTAAAAAATTCTTCTTCTTCTCAATATATATGATCATGGAAATGGTGATGGCAAGGATAAAAAGTGATATTAATCCTTTGCCACGTAGTAGGAACGTAGATAAGAATTCGGAAGCTTCTGTATAATTGGTCTCTCCTATTAGGGTTATTATCTGCGGAGAGATTATCTTGTGAAATACTAACCATAAGAAAATGTTCAATCCGAATAGCATGCAGCCTATTGCTAAAAATAATACCTTCACCCATTTCTTGTGGGAATAGTACACTATACATGTGAATAGATAGCTTATTGCCATGGCACGACAGAGGTGGGTGTAAACAATGGTGTCCATGGCTCCGGCTGAAGACAATCCTCCGATGAGGAATTTTATTGGAGACAAGGATATTAGCAGGAAGAACAGAACGAGGAAAGGTAGCTCATTCTTAATGGGGGGGTAAGCAGAGAAATGGCTTTAGTGAAGAAAATCTTTAATTTCGACATGTATAATGAATGATTAATATTTCCGCGATATTATATTGTTTTGCACCGGAGTCGGGGGATGGCTCCCGATTTTAAGGTGCTTTGGATGTGCTGAAAGCCAATGCCGTCATGGCTATTTGTAAAGATATTGTTTAGCAACCCTAAATGACTGCTTTAGGACCATGAAAGAACTTGTTTGCGTTCCTCCATTGCCATAACTCGGACGTTTGAGTTCGGGAATCGCTGTGCCAACGTGTTGGCTCAGTCTGGTAAGACTTGGGGTGTGGAGTCTTGATCTATTCCCTGTTCTCGCCAGCGATTCACGTGCTACTCCTTACGCTCACCCTCAAGTTCCACCTCCTTAACCTTCTTGAACAGGTCGGAGGCGAATACGAGGTCGTTGAGCTTCTTGTTGTGCGACGAGATGACAGTGTCCTTATTGCCCTGCCATTCCTTTCGCCCGTCGGCAATGAAGATGATATTCTCGCCGATGCCCATGACCGAATTCATGTCGTGGGTATTTATTATTGTCGTTGTGTTGTACTCTTTTGTTATTCCCGAGAGCAGATCGTCGATAACGAGTGATGTCTTTGGGTCGAGGCCGGAGTTCGGCTCGTCGCAGAAGAGATACTTCGGGTTCATGACGACGGCGCGGGCTATGGCCACACGTTTCTGCATACCGCCCGAAATCTCACCGGGGTATTTGCTCTCGGCACCTTTCAAGTTGACCCTTTCGAGGCATTCCATCGCTCTTGTGTTGCGCTCGCGGTAGGTCATATTCGAGAACATATCGAGTGGGAACCTTACGTTCTCCAATACCGTCAGTGAGTCGAACAGGGCCGCTCCCTGGAAGATCATTCCCATCTCGCGGCGCATCATTATCTGCTCCTTTTTCGACATGCCGTAGAAGTTGCGGCCATCGTAGAGCACATCGCCCTTAGTTGGCGTGAGCAGTCCCACGAGTGTCCGCATGAGCACGGTCTTTCCCGCTCCGCTCTGTCCGATGATGAGATTGGTCTTTCCGTCCTCGAAGACGGTGCTGATATCGTGGAGCACCTCTTTGTCGTCGAAACTCTTATATATGTGTTTTGCTTCAATCATTATGATAATAGTTGTGTTAGGAATACATCGGAGAACAGAATCAGAACGCTGGAGCATACCACAGCATCGGTGGAGGCCTTGCCCACCTCTACTGAGCCGCCCTTGACGGTGTAGCCCATGAACGACGAAACGCTTGCGATGATGAACGCGAAGAAGAGGCTCTTTATGATGCTCATATACATGAACCACGGATTGAAGTCGTGCTGGATGCCGGCAGTGAGGTCCTCGACGCTGATGATGTGGGCCAGGAATGATGTAGCGTAGGCTCCCAAAATGCCCGTGGCACTGGAGAAGATGACAAGGAACGGCATGATGGTCATCAGTCCCGCAATCTTTGGCAGGATGAGATAACTTGCCGAGTTGACTCCCATAATCTCCAGAGCATCAATCTGTTGGGTGACGCGCATCGTGCCGAGCTCGGAGGCAATGTTCGATCCTACTTTTCCCGAAAGGATGAGGCACATGATGGAACTGGAGAACTCTAAGAGCATTATCTCTCTCGTGACGTATCCCGACACCCAATGCGGCATCCACGGACTCTGGATGTTCAGTTTTATCTGTATGCAAATTACCGCTCCAATGAAGAACGATATCAGCAGGACGATGCCTATGGAGTCGACTCCGAGCTGCGACATCTCCTTAATGTATTTCTTGCCGAACATTCTCATCCGCTCCGGGCGTGAGAATGTCCTGCCCATGAGCTGCAGGTATTTGCCGAATGTTGTCAGCCATTTGAATATTAGCATGCTGTCGTATTGTTATTTAACAGTTTGCAAAATTACGCAAAATCCTATAAAAAACTGCATATAACCAAATAGTTTTTCAAAAGTTGGCTGATATTAAAGTTAATTTTGCTAATTTTGCACCACAAAGAAACGATTATGAGCGAAAAAGACAATGTAGTGGTGCATCCCCTTGAGGATGTCGCACCCCGTGAGGGCCAGCCGGCCGCTGACGACTCTGCTGCCGGTGTCCAGCATAGTATTCTGCGCACCGAGGGCCTTGTTAAGCGTTATGGCAAGCGCACCGTCGTCAACGGTGTGAGCATCAATGTGCGTCAAGGCGAGATTGTGGGCCTTCTCGGTCCTAACGGAGCCGGTAAGACGACGAGTTTCTATATGACCACCGGCCTTATCGTGCCCAACGACGGTCACGTCTTCATCAACGACACCGAGATAACGAAGTTCCCTGTCTATAAGCGGGCGAGGGTAGGTATCGGCTATCTGCCCCAGGAGGCGAGCGTATTCCGCAAGATGAGCGTCGAGGACAATATCATGTCGGTCCTGGAAATGACGAAACTTAACCGCCAGCAGCGTATCGACAAGATGGAGAGCCTCATCAAGGAGTTTCGCCTGGAGAAAGTCCGCAAGAACAAGGGCGACCGCCTGTCGGGTGGTGAGCGCCGCCGTACGGAGATAGCGCGCTGTCTGGCCATCGACCCAAAGTTCATCATGCTCGACGAGCCGTTTGCCGGTGTCGACCCTATCGCTGTGGAGGACATCCAGCATATCGTCTGGCAGCTGAAGTTCCGCAATATCGGCATTCTCATCACCGACCATAATGTCCACGAAACCCTGAATATCACCGACCGCGCTTACCTCCTCTTTGAGGGTCGCATACTCTTCAAGGGCACTCCAGAGGAACTTGCCGCCAACAAGACCGTGCGCGAGAAGTATCTCGGATCCGACTTCGTGCTCCAGAAGAAGGACTTCCAGCTCCTCGACGAGCGTCGCCGGGCTCAACAGAAGGCTGAGGACGAGGGTTAAAAAAATAAATTTTCTCCTTATATCTTAGGTTGTTACGCAAATTTTGAGTAACTTTGCGGCTCGATTGGGCGTATCTTGCAATGCCCCTCGGATTCTACTAAGTAATTTTTTTGAAAATAATAAACATAAATAAAGAATAATCCAGAAATGCAAATTTCATTCGAAAATCCCGACAAGGTCAATGGCCTTCTGACCATTACCGTCGAAGAGAACGACTTCAAGGATGATGTCGAGAAGACACTCAAAGACTATCGCAAGCGTGCTAACGTCCCAGGATTCCGTCCCGGACAGGTGCCTATGGGCATGATTAAGCGTCAGTTTGGCACTCAGGTCAAGGTTGATGTCATCAACAAGCTCCTCGGTGAGAATCTTGACAAGTATATCACCGACAACAAGATCAATATGCTTGGTCAGCCCCTGCCTCACGAGGGTCAGGCGCCTGTCGACCTCGAGAAGGCAGCACCTTATACATTCCAGTTCGACATTGCTGTCGCACCGGAGTTCGAAGCTAAGCTCTCAGGCCGCGACAAGGTGGCATACTATGATATCAAGGTCGACGACGACCTTATCGACAAGCAGGTTGACATGTTCGCAAGCCGTGCCGGCAGCTATGCCAAGGCCGATGTTTACGATCCTGAGCAGCGCGACGTGCTGAAGGGCGACCTCCGCGAGCTTGACGCTAACGGCAACACTCTCGAGGGTGGTATCACCCTGAGCGACGAGTCGCTGATGCCTGTTTACTTCGACGACGAGGCGGAGAAGGAAAAGTTTGCTAACGCAAAGCCGGGCGATATCATCACTTTCAACCCGACAGCAGCCTACAAGGGTAAGGATACCAGCATCGCTGCCCTCCTGAAGTGCGACCGCGACAAGGTTGGTGAGCACAAGGGTGACTTCACTTTCCAGGTGACAGAGGTGTCGCGTTTCGTCAAGCACGAGGTCAACGCTGAGCTCTGGGAAGGCATCTACGGCAAGGACAGCGGCATCAAGGACGAGAAGGGCTTCCGTGAGGCCATCGCTAAGGGCCTTGCTGAGCAGCTCAAGGGCGATTCCGACTTTAAGTTCCTTCAGGACGTCCGTGCTCACGTGCTCAAGAAGATTGGTAAGGTGCAGTACCCTGACGAGCTCCTCAAGCGTATCCTTCTTGCAAACAACTCGAAGAACCTCAAGACTGAAGAGGACAAGAAGAAGTTCATCGACAACAACTATGCCGGCAGTCTCGAGACTCTGACATGGGATCTGGCTAAGAACCAGTTGGCTGAGGCTCAGAAGATTAAGGTCGATACTCCTGACATCAAGGAAGCAGCTGCTGAGATGGCTCGCATGCAGTTCGCTCAGTATGGCATGACAAATATTCCTGATGAGTATGTCGCTAAGTATGCCGAAGAGCTGCTCAAGAAGCCTGAAACAGTACAGCAGATGGCTGACCGCGCCCTCGACACCAAGCTCACCGCAGCACTGAAGGATGTCGTCAAACTCGACCACAAGGAGATCTCCCTCGACGACTTCAACAAGATGCTTGAGGAAGGAAACAAATAATTTTTCGAAAAAATATCCTTTTTATATAGAGGTTATCGAGTTTTTTTCTTATCTTTGTGTTGAGTTATGCAATAAGGCCAATAATTTTGGCACACACTTTGCATAATAGACACCGATAAGAGGATACTCGATAGCCTCTTTTTCGTGTTTAACAACCCAACAGAAAGGAAAGGCAAATGAACGATTTCAGAAAATTCGCTACACAGAAACTGGGAATCAACGGCCTCGTCCTCGACGAGACCCTAAAGGCCCAGCAGCAGTACATGAACCCATACATCCTCGAGGAACGCCAGCTGAACGTCACTCAGATGGACGTTTACTCGCGCCTGATGATGGACCGCATCATCTTCCTCGGGTCGGAGATTGACGACTATGCAGCCAACACTCTTCAGGCCCAGCTGCTGTACCTCGACTCCGTCGACAGCGGTAAGGACATATCTATCTATATCAACAGCCCTGGGGGCAGTGTCACAGCCGGTCTCGGCATCTACGACACTATGCAGTTCATCTCGTCCGATGTGGCTACTATCTGCACCGGCATGGCAGCGTCAATGGCCGCCGTGCTCCTCGTCAGCGGTCAGGAGGGCAAGCGGTCGGCTCTGCCCCACAGCCGTGTGATGATCCATCAGCCCCTTGGCGGCGTGCAGGGTCAGGCTTCGGATATCGAGATTGAGGCCCGTGAGATTCAGAAGTTCAAAAAAGAACTCTATACTATCATCGCCAGCCACTCCCATCAGAGCTACGACAAGGTGTGGAAGGACAGCGACCGTAACTACTGGATGACGGCTGAAGAGGCCAAGGAGTATGGCATGATCGACCAGGTGCTCAAGCGCGATCCAAAGTCGGCGGCTCCTGCAAACACTGAAACAAAGTAAACCAAAAGGAGGAAGAATATCAATGCCGAAGAAATGTAATTTTTGTGGAAGAGCGGAGGATCAGGTCCGGCTTCTCATCACAGGCATCAATGGCAATATCTGTGAGGACTGTCTGCGCCAGGCATGGCAGATAGCCCAGCAGGCCGGTGTGTACGATGCCGTCCAGAAAGACGCCAAGAAGAACGCGGCACCTACAAAAGTGCCAAAGCCAAAAGAGATAAAAGAGTATCTCGACCAGTATGTCATTGGACAGGATGAGGCCAAGCGCACACTCTCTGTGGCCGTCTACAACCACTATAAGCGTCTGCAGCAGCCAAAGGACGATAATGGCGTGGAGATAGAGAAGAGCAATATCATTATGGTTGGTTCGACCGGAACTGGTAAGACTCTCCTGGCGCGTACCATTGCCAAATTGCTCGATGTGCCTTTCACCATCGTCGACGCTACTGTCTTCACCGAGGCTGGCTATGTGGGCGAGGATGTTGAGAGCATTCTTTCGCGTCTGCTTCAGGTAGCCAACTACGACCTCCAGGCAGCCGAGAAGGGCATTGTCTTCATCGACGAGATCGACAAGATTGCCCGTAAAGGCGACAATCCGAGTATTACCCGTGATGTCAGTGGTGAGGGCGTGCAGCAGGGACTGCTGAAACTCCTTGAGGGAACGATGGTTAACGTTCCGCCTCAGGGTGGTCGTAAGCACCCCGACCAGGAATATATCCATGTCGATACCCACAATATCCTCTTCATCTGCGGTGGAGCTTTCGACGGTATTGAGCAGAAAATTGCCCAGCGTCTGAATACCCACGTGGTGGGCTTTAACTCCGTCCAGAATACGGCGAAGATCGATAAGGCCGACCTCATGCAGTATATTACCCCGCAGGACTTGAAGTCGTTCGGGCTCATCCCCGAGATTATAGGCCGTCTGCCGGTGCTCACCTATCTGCGGCCCCTCGACCGCGAGGCTCTGCGCCGTATCCTCGTTGAGCCGAAGAATTCCATCATCCGCCAGTATGAGAAGCTCTTCGAGATGGACAAGGTTAAACTGACGTTCACCGATGATGCCCTCGACTTCATCGTCGATAAGGCAATAGAGTTCAAACTCGGTGCCCGCGGTCTGCGCTCCATCGTCGAGAATATCATGAGCGACGCTATGTTCGAGATTCCATCGTCGCGCAAGCGCACTTTCGAGGTTACTGCCGACTATGCCCGCCAGCAGTTCGAGAAGTCGCATCTGCGCCGGCTGGAGTCGGCATAGGCCATGAACGATGGGAGGCGGAAGGAGTCCGCAAACAACTTCCGCCTCTCATTATTACATGTTACGCGGTTACGCGTCTTTCAACACAATACAGTCTACTTGCGGTTTTGCCGTTACGGCGGTACCTTTACAATTTCACACAATCAATGACGAACACTGACAATCTTAAAAAGGAACTGAAAAGAATATTCGGCTTTGACAATTTCAAAGGCGATCAGGAGTCTATTATCCGCAATCTCATGGGCGGTCACGACGTTTTTGTTCTTATGCCTACCGGTGGCGGCAAGAGTCTTTGCTATCAGCTGCCGTCGTTGCTCATGGACGGTCTGGCCATCGTTGTGTCGCCCCTTATCGCGTTGATGAAGAACCAGGTTGATGTTATCAACGGCATCAGCGAGGAGGACGGTGTGGCTCACTATCTAAACTCGTCGCTGAAGAAGTCGGAAATCGACCAGGTGAAGGCCGATATCTCGTCGGGCAAGACCAAACTGCTGTATGTGGCTCCTGAGTCGCTCAACAAGCAGGAGAACGTCGACTACTTCAAGAATGTGAAAATCAGTTTCTATGCCATTGATGAGGCCCATTGCATCTCGGAGTGGGGTCACGATTTCCGCCCCGAATACCGCAAGATAAGGGAGTCGGTCGACCAGATAGGACGGGCACCGATTATCGCCCTGACGGCGACGGCCACCGACAAGGTGCGCACCGACATCCTCCGCAGTCTCGGCATTGAGGACGCAGTGCAGTTCAAGAGCTCTTTCAACCGTCCGAACCTCTACTATGAGGTACGCCCCAAGACTAAAAATATCGACAAGGATATCGTCAAGTATATAAAGGAGAATCCTGGCAAGAGCGGCATTATCTACTGCCTTTCGCGCAAGAAAGTTGAGGAATTAGCCGAGATTCTTCGTGCCAACGATATTAAGGCTGCTGCCTACCATGCCGGTCTCGACGCCGAAGTGCGGTCGCACACCCAGGACGATTTCCTTCAGGAACGCATTGATATCATTGTGGCGACCATCGCTTTCGGTATGGGTATCGACAAGCCCGATGTGCGGTTTGTCATCCATTACGACATCCCTAAGAGCCTTGAAGGCTACTACCAGGAGACGGGCCGTGCCGGACGCGACGGTCAGGAGGGCGACTGTATAGCCTTCTACTCGCAGAAGGACTTGAAAAAACTTGAAAAGTTCATGGAGAACAAGCCGGTAGCCGAGCAAGAGATAGGCCGTCAGTTGTTGCAGGAAACCCAGGCCTATGCTGAGTCGTCGGTGTGCCGCCGCAAGATGCTGCTCCATTATTTCGGTGAGGAATACCCTAAGGACAACTGTGGAATGTGCGACAACTGCCGCAACCCGAAGAAAAAGATTGAGGGTAAGGACGCTCTCGTCATCGTCCTCAGTGCCGTTAAGGCCTTGAAGGAGAACTTCCACCAGGAATATGTGGTCAACTTCGTCAAGGGCTTTGCCACCGATGACATCCGCGACCACCACCACGACGAGCTTGAGGAGTTTGCCGAGGGCAGCGATATGGATGTGGCTATTTGGAATCCGGTCATACGTCAGGCTCTTCTTGCCGGTTATCTGCGTAAGGATGTCGAGAACTACGGCATCCTGAAACTCACCGCAGCCGGAAAGAAATACCTTGACAATCCTACGTCGTTCCCCATAGTCATGGACACAGTCTTCAAGGACGACTATGAGGAGGAAGGCGACGGGGCTACGTCGGCTCTCGACTTGCCGCTGAAGAAGATGCTTGTCAACCTCCGGCGCGAGATAGCCCAGAAGAAGAAGCTGCCCGCTTATGTCATCTTCCAGGACCTGTCGCTCGACCAGATGGCCACGATGTATCCCACCAATCTCACTGATCTTCAGAAGATTCAGGGCGTCGGCGTGGGAAAGGCCAAACGCTACGGTCAGCCGTTCTGCGACCTTATAAAGAAGTACTGTGAGGAGAATAACATCGTGCCGACCGAGGAACTGCGCGTGCGCACGGTGTCGAACAAAAACAAAAAACTGAAGATTATAAGCAATATCGACCGTAAGATACCTCTCGACGACATTGCCGTGGCTGAGGGTCTCGACTTCGACGAACTCCTCGACAAGCTCGATGAGATTGTCTACAGCGGTACGAAGATTAATATCGATTACTTCCTTGAGGATGTTTATGACGAGGATCAGATAGACGACATATACCAATATTTCATGGAATCGGACACCGACAGCCTCGATAAGGCCTACGACGAGCTCGACGAGGATTATACCGAGGAGGAGATACGTCTCGTCCGCATCAAGTTTATGTCGGAGATGGCTAACTGATGCCTGCCCAACGTGTTGGTATTCAGTATGCTATAATCTTATTTGCCGATTGTTTTCAACGACCTTGGTCTGGTCCGTGTGCCGGCCAATGATATTATGAGAGAAGATACTCCATACTCCAGCTTCACTGTCAGCGACTACAGTGCTACGTCAAGTAGTTACACCGACTTTGAGAAGATTGCCGACGGATCATACTGCATCCTGTGGCGCGCCCGCCGCAACGGTCAGTGGTATGTCGTCAAATCGCTGCAGAAACAGTATGAAGACAGTCCGGAATATCTCGCTCTGCTCAGAAAGGAGTACGACATCCTCTCGATGTTTCACAACCCCTGCGTTGTGAAAGTCTTTGATTTCTGCGGTATCGAGCCTTATGGCACGTGCATCGTCATGGAGTGGGTCGACGGACTGACCCTCAGCCAGTGGCTTGACGGCGAGTCGCCGGAGTCGTTTCCGTGGAAGTCCGACCGCTGCAGCCGTCGGCAGATTGCTCTCCAGATTATCCGTGCCGTGGAGTATGTCCACTCTCTTCAAGTTGTCCACCGCGATCTAAAACCTTCAAATATCATGATTACCCGTAACGGTTGTCAGGTGAAACTTATCGATTTCGGTCTTGCCGACACCGACAGCTTCACCATTTTCAAACAGTCGGCGGGCACCGAAGGATATATTTCGCCCGAGCAGCGCCACCTCTCCGTCACCGATGAGCGCAACGACGTATACAGCCTCGGAGTCATCCTCCGTGAGATGAGGCTCGGATGGCCGTGGGGCGGTGTAGTGCGCAGGATGCTCCGACCTCTCGACAGCCGTCTGGCTCATGTCAGCGACGTGGTCCCTAACATTCGCCGCCGTAGGCGTATGGCCACTGTTGCGGTATCGTTGTGTCTGGCCGTAGTCGTTATCGTCGGTGGTCTGTTTGCTTGGGACCGTCTGGCCAATCCGCGTCCTTATTACGATGTCGTGGCGCGGTTTCAGTATTCGAATATCATTTATGAGTCGTGGGGTGGGGGAAAAGCCACGGCGCGCCTTGCCAATAAGTCGGATTCTACCGTTGAGGTGCCCGATGTGGTAAACTACGATGGCTTTATATATAAGGTGGAGGAGATTACCTTCAACGCTTTCCGTGGCGACGGTAATCTGCGTTCGGTAATCATTCCGGGTGGCGCTCACTTGATGAAAGGGGCTTTCAAACAGTGCCCAAACCTTACCGACATATATATCCGTGGCAGTCAAGCGCCCGTCATCGGCAATCAATTTTGGCCTGCCAATGTTGATGATGTGTTCGATGCCAATCATTTCGCCACCGTTGTCATCCACGCTCCCAGGGATAGCCACAAGAGCTATGAGGCCTATCCATGGAACCGCTTCCGTCATTTTGTGTTCTATTGATTGTGCTTTTAGCTTCGAGGTGAGCATGTCAGGAGGTTGCTTGCCCCTTTATGATACGTCTAAAAAGGTAATAAATTCCTACGAATAATGTCCTTTCGTTAGTGAACACTGATGTGCTCACTCCTCATTATTCTCGTCTTTCGGCAGTAATTCGTACCTTACGCCGGCTTTCTTTCCACAGATATAATTCATTGGAGCCAGTCCCTCACGCTGTAGATTGCTGAGGTACATCGGCTCGTCCTCTATAATAAAGTTGCATTTGAACCTGTCGCCGACATGCAGATGGGTGTTCGTGGCGGCCACGATACTGAAGTCGATGCCACCGAGATACTCTATGTCGCAAATCCTGTCGGGAAGCCACCGCAGCCGCAGGCGGTCACCTTCGGTGAGCTGGTCGGGGACGCTGATGCCGTGGCTCATAATCTGTGAGCTGTCCGACTCGGCGTCTTCCAAAGCCATGTGGCTGTAGTCGGTCCAGTCGCGGTAGCCCAAATATTGGGCGAGGGTGTCGAGGGTCCCCTTTCTCGGATGTCCTTCCTCGTTGACGTATCCCCACAGTCGCATGAGCGTCGACAGTCCGATGATGATGTTCAGCCGTGAGTAGATGGCATTGCGGAACCGCTGGAAGTCCTTCGGTGTGCCTATCGAGCATCCAAGGGCCTTCTCGACGTCCTCCTTCAGTCTGTTTATGTCTTTGGGCTTTCGTTTAAATAGTCTCATCCTTTTTGTTTTCTTCTCCTCTATTATACCTGCGGTGTGCTCTGTCTTCCTGCTTCTTTGCGGTCGCAAGTGCTATCTACGTGCAAAGATACTGAATATTTCGGAAGGAAATGAAAATTTCTTTCAAAAAGAAATAATTTGAAATAGTCAAGTCTCGCGGAAAGCTATTATCTTTGCAACCGTAACAATCTTCTATATAGACTCACGAAAGTCTTATTAGGTTACAGCTGACGCGTAATCCTATCTTACTTTTACGAGTCATACAGGGATTGCCGAAGAACGGTATATAACTGTGAGGACCTGACGTGTGCCCTCCTAAAAAAGACGTGCAGAAAAGAGCGGGAACCAGTTTCGATGAGTCTCTCAATTCTTCCGCAAGAGCGGCTCTTAATACAGATGGGTATTCTGTAAGGACTTCTTTGATTCTAAAGCCTGTGTGTTAACCTTACTACATAATATTTTCTTTCGCACGCAACATGATGACTAAACTTTAATATAATCCGGCGGTTTCATCTTATTAGTGAATAAGATGGGGCCGCCTTAATTGTTTCCACGGCCGATTTTTTGGTTATTCTGGGACCGATGAATGAACAATAAAATTCACATTTGAATGTAAAAGTATTTCATCTTACTGCCATTTTAGATTCACCTTTGCAATAGTCTGATTGTCAACGCTTTGCAATTTATGCCTTTTTGCTTTGCGAAACAGGCCGTTTTAGACTGCGAAACGGACCGTTTTAGACGATGAAACGGACCGTTTCGCAAGCCAAAATGGTATGTATTGAAATGGTGTAAAGATATTTCGTGTGTTTTGGATGGTCGGACGGGTGGCGAGAAATGACTGTTATCATTGAGTCTGAACGCGCATACTTTTTCTTCAGGTTGACTTTACGGCTATTCCGATTCTTAAAACTAATAATGTTAATGATAGTTCTACAAGGAGAATATGGTGGAGATAGGGATGACTGAAATTTAATGGATTATGGTTGAGGCTAAGGGTAGAGAAAGAAGATATCTCGGAGATATTCTTTCAGAAAGAAATAATTTGAAATAGTCAAATCTCACAGAAAGGTATTATCTTTGCAACCGATGATTGGAACTAATGGTCTATCCTCGACATGAGTAATTCATGACTAAGAACGTACAACTAACTAAAATTTACAGCTATGAGACGACTGGTAATTTATGCAATCATCTTGACGGTGTGCAGTCTTGCGGCTTGTGGCCCGTCGGGTAAAGAAAAAGCTCAAGCGGATAAGGATAGTGTCAGCGTTAAGCAGGAGAATGCTGATTCTATAGCGAAGGCGGAAGCTGAGGCGGCTGCTCTCAAAGCCCGTCAGCAGGACTCTATAGCCAAGGCGGCTGCTAAGGAGAAAGCTGAAAAAGAGGATAATGCAGAGGCGAAAAAAATAATACGAAAGCTATTTGGAGCTGCGACAAACGGCGCTGACGTAAACCTAAAAAAGTATTGTGCTCCACGTCTGCTTAACAAGTTGGCATCCGATTACGACTACGATGGCTTTGGCTATGCTATTTGGGACTTCCGCTCTGGCGCGCAGGATGGTGACGGTCCGACGAAAATCCTGTCAATCACTCCTTTAGGTGATATGTGGTACCGCTATGACTTTGTCGATATGGGCTTTAAAGGTGCAAAGAAAGTGCACTTCGTTAAGACAAACGGTGTGATGAAGATGGACAGACTCATAACGATAGAATAATGTTTTGTTAAAAATATTCCGCATCGCGATTTTCCTTGCTCAAAAACTTGCAATCGCCTTAAAAAATTTGTATCTTTGCATGTAAGATAGCGAATCGTTATGGGCACGGATTTTAAACTAATACCTTACGGCATCTCCAATTTCAAGCAGGTGCGGAGTGAGAACAAATACCTGGTCGACAAGACCATGTACTTCGAGAACATGGAGCAGGCAGGCAACTTCCTGTTTCTTGTCCGTCCGCGCCGTTTCGGCAAGAGCCTTTTCCTCAATATGCTTGAGGCGTATTACGACGTTAACGAGAAGAACGGTTTTGAGGAGCTGTTCCGTGGACTGTACGTTGCCGACCATCCGACGGAGAATAGGAACAAGTACCAGGTTATGCACCTGGACTTCTCACGCGTAGGAAGTGATGTGGATCGCCTGCAATACAACTTCGACTGCTATCTAAGTTTGCGCTGCGAAAGTTTTGCCAAAGCATACGCGGCGTTCTATCCCGGTAATATCGTGGATGAGATAAGGCAGATAAAGGGTGGGGAACAAAGGCTTAACTTTATTAACGATGTGGCCCGGAGTGCAGGTTCAAAGCTCTATCTCATTGTTGATGAGTATGATAACTTTACGAATAACGTCTTGAACATCAAAGGCCACGACGCTTACCATGCCCTTACCCATGGCACGGGCTTCTATCGTGATGTCTTTAAGCTCTTTAAGGGTATGTTCGACCGCATCATCATGCTCGGGGTGTCGCCCATAACCCTTGACGACCTGACCAGCGGCTACAATATCGCGCTGAATATCACCATGGATCCGCGATTCAACCAGATGCTCGGCTTCTCGGAGGACGAAGTCCGGCAGATGATACGGTATTATAAGGATGCCGGGGCTATCAAAGAAGACGTTACTGAGGATAGCATAATCGGCGATATTAAGCCGTGGTACGACAACTACTGCTTTGCCGAAGAGAGTTTCGGCAAGGAGCCCAGTATGTTCAACAGCGACATGGTATGTTATTATATGAACAACCTTGTTGGGTTGGGTAGTCGCCCCAAGGAGCTTGTCGACCCGAATACGATGACTGACTATGGCAAACTGAAACGGCTTATCAAGATCGATAAGTCTGAGGGCAAGCGCATTGAGGTCATTCACGACATTGCTGAGAAGGGATTTATTAAGGCTCGCTTGGTTTCGCATTTCCCGGCAGAGCGGATGATGGAGTTCGGCAACTTTGTCAGTCTGCTGTATTACTATGGCATGCTTACCATTGGCGGAACGGTGGGAGATCGCCTCAAACTCATCATCCCCAACAACAACGTGCGGTTGCAGTACTATCAGTATCTGCTGGACGAATACAGTTCCATTCACTCCATTGATGTCTCTGAGTTGGATGATGCTTTTGATATGGCAGCTCTCGACGGCGATTGGCAGCCACTCATAAAATATATCTGTAGGGCCTACCACGATACGACAGCCATACGGCAACTCATTGAGGGTGAGCGCAATCTGCAGGGATTCATGAACGCTTACCTTACGCTGACGAATTATTATCTTATTGCGCCGGAGATGGAATTCTCGCACGGATACTGCGACTTTTTCCTCCTGCCCAACTATGCCGTATATCCGATGGTGAAGCACAGCTACATCCTTGAGCTTAAATACCTTAAGGCCGATGCTACCGATGCTGATGCCAAGCGGCAGTGGTCGGAGGCTGTGGAACAAATCACGAGCTATGCGGCCGACAAGAAGCTCCAGTCGATGCTCCACGGCACCCAGCTTCATCCCATCGTTGTGCAGATAAAAGGCTATGACGCAATAAGGATAGAAGAAGTCGGAGGCGGAAAGTAATTTCGGGAAATATCAGTTTGACCTTTGTTGAATAAAAAATGTAAGCCTGGTTTGTTTTTCCTGTCCAAAAACTTGCAATCGCCTTAAAAATTTTGTATCTTTGCATGTAAGATAGCGAATCGTTATGGGCACGGATTATAAACTAATACCTTACGGCATCTCCAATTTCAAGCAGGTGCGGAGTGAGAACAAATACCTGGTCGACAAGACCATGTATTTCGAGAAGATGGAGCAGGCAGGCAACTTCCTGTTTCTTGTCCGTCCGCGCCGTTTCGGCAAGAGTCTTTTCCTCAATATGCTTGAGGCTTATTACGATGTTAACGAGAAGTACGGCTTTGAGGATCTGTTCAGTGGGCTGTACGTTGCCGACCATCCGACGGAGAATAGGAACAAGTACCAGGTTATGCACCTGGACTTCTCCTTGGTGGGCAGTGACGTGGAGCGTCTGCAGGAGAATTTCGATTTCTATCTTAGCATGCGCTGTGACAGTTTCGCGCGGAGATATGCGAGATTCTATCCCGATGGTTTCGTTGAGGAGGTGAGACGGCTGCAGCATGGGGAGCAAAAACTCAATTATATCAATGTAGCCGCGCATACCGCCGGCTGCCCTCTTTATCTTGTTGTTGACGAGTACGATAACTTTACGAATAACGTCCTGAATATCAAAGGTCACGATGCTTACCATGCCCTCACCCATGGTACTGGCTTTTATCGTGATGTCTTTAAGCTTTTCAAGCCGATGTTCGACCGCATCATCATGCTCGGGGTGTCGCCCATAACCCTCGACGACCTGACCAGCGGCTACAATATCGCGCTGAATATCACCATGGATCCGCGATTCAACCAGATGCTCGGCTTCTCGGAGGACGATGTCCGGCAGATGATACGGTATTATAAGGATGCCGGGGCCATCAAGGAAGACGTTACTGAGGATAGCATAATCGACGACATTAAGCCGTGGTACGATAACTACTGCTTTGCCGAAGAGAGTTTCGGCAAGGAGCCCAGTATGTTCAACAGCGACATGGTGTGCTACTATATGAACAATCTTATCGGTTTGGGTAGTCGACCCAAGGAACTTGTCGACCCGAATACGATGACGGATTATGGCAAGTTGAAGCGGTTGATAGAAATCGATACTTTGGAGGGAGAACGGTTGAATGTCGTTCATGACATCGCCGAGCAAGGTTATGTTTACGGGCAGATAGTCAGCCATTTCCCGGCAGAGCGGATGATGGAGTTCGGCAATTTCCTCAGTCTGCTGTACTATTACGGTATGCTGACCATCGGCGGTGTGGAAGGCGAACTGCTAAAGCTCACTATCCCCAACAACAACGTGCGGTTGCAGTACTATCATTATCTGTTGGACGAATACCAGTCTATATCGTGCGTAAATACCACTGAGCTAAGCCTTTATTTCAGTCGTGCTGCTCTTCACGGCGATTGGCAGCCACTCATAAAATATATCTGTAGGGCCTACCACGATACGACAGCCATACGGCAACTCATTGAGGGTGAGCGCAATCTGCAGGGATTCATGAACGCTTACCTTACGCTGACGAATTATTATCTTATTGCGCCGGAGATGGAGTTCTCGCACGGATACTGCGACTTTTTCCTCCTGCCCAACTATACCGTATACCCGATGGTGAAGCACAGCTACATCCTTGAGCTTAAATACCTTAAGGCCGATGCTACCGATGCTGATGCCAAGCGGCAGTGGTCGGAGGCTGTGGAACAAATCACGAGCTATGCGGCCGACAAGAAGCTCCAGTCGATGCTCCACGGCACTCAGCTTCATCCCATCGTTGTGCAGATAAAAGGCTATGACGCAATAAGGATAGAGGAAGTCGGAGGCGGAAAGTAATTTCGGGAAATATCAGTTCGGCCTTTGTTGAATAAAAATTGAAAGCCGGGTTTGTTTTTCCTGCCCAAAAACTTGCAATCGCCTTAAAAATTTTGTATCTTTGCATGTAAGATAGCGAATCGTTATGGGCACGGTTTTTAAACTAATACCTTACGGCATCTCCAATTTCAAGCAGGTGCGGAGTGAGAACAAATACCTGGTCGACAAGACCATGTATTTCGAGAAGATGGAGCAGGCAGGCAACTTCCTGTTTCTTGTCCGTCCGCGCCGTTTCGGCAAGAGTCTTTTCCTCAATATGCTTGAGGCTTATTATGATGTTAACGAGAAATCCGGCTTTGAGGAGCTGTTCCGTGGACTGTACGTTGCCGACCATCCGACGGAGAATAGGAACAAGTACCAGGTTATGCATCTGGACTTCTCCTTGGTGGGCAGTGATGTGGAGCGTCTGCAGGAGAATTTCGATTTCTATCTTAGCATGCGCTGTGACAGTTTCGCGCGGAAATATGCGAGATTCTATCCCGATGGTTTCGTTGAGGAGGTGAGACGGCTGCAGCATGGGGAGCAAAAACTCAATTATATCAATGTAGCCGCGCATACCGCCGGCTGCCCTCTTTATCTTGTTGTTGACGAGTACGATAACTTTACGAATAACGTCCTGAATATCAAAGGTCACGATGCTTACCATGCCCTCACCCATGGTACTGGCTTTTATCGTGATGTCTTTAAGCTTTTCAAGCCGATGTTCGACCGCATCATCATGCTCGGGGTGTCGCCCATAACCCTCGACGACCTGACCAGCGGCTACAATATCGCGCTGAATATCACCATGGATCCGCGATTCAACCAGATGCTCGGTTTCTCGGAGGACGAAGTCCGGCAGATGATACGGTATTATAAGGATGCCGGGGCTATCAAAGAAGACGTTACTGAGGATAGCATAATCGACGACATTAAGCCGTGGTACGACAACTACTGCTTTGCCGAAGAGAGTTTCGGCAAGGAGCCCAGTATGTTCAACAGCGACATGGTGTGCTACTATATGAACAATCTTATCGGTTTGGGTAGTCGACCCAAGGAACTTGTCGACCCGAATACGATGACGGATTATGGCAAGTTGAAGCGGTTGATAGAAATCGATACTTTGGAGGGAGAACGGTTGAATGTCGTTCATGACATCGCCGAGCAAGGTTATGTTTACGGGCAGATAGTCAGCCATTTCCCGGCAGAGCGGATGATGGAGTTCGGCAATTTCCTCAGTCTGCTGTACTATTACGGTATGCTGACCATCGGCGGTGTGGAAGGCGAACTGCTAAAGCTCACTATCCCCAACAACAACGTGCGGTTGCAGTACTATCATTATCTGTTGGACGAATACCAGTCTATATCGTGCGTAAATACCACTGAGCTAAGCCTTTATTTCAGTCGTGCTGCTCTTGACGGCGACTGGCAGCCACTCATAAAATATATCTGTAGGGCCTACCACGATACGACAGCCATACGGCAACTCATTGAGGGTGAGCGCAATCTGCAGGGATTCATGAACGCTTACCTTACGCTGACGAATTATTATCTTATTGCGCCGGAGATGGAATTCTCGCACGGATACTGCGACTTTTTCCTCCTGCCCAACTATGCCGTATACCCGATGGTGAAGCATAGCTACATCCTTGAGCTTAAATACCTTAAGGCCGATGCTACCGATGCTGATGCCAAGCGGCAGTGGTCGGAGGCTGTGGATCAAATCAAAATTTACGCGGCCGACAAGAAACTCCAGTCGATGCTCCACGGCACCCAGCTCCATCCCATCGTGGTGCAGATTAAGGGCTATGACGCAATAAGGATAGAGGAAGTCGGAGGCGGAAAGTGATTCTATCATGATCACAATCACGTAACTGAGTGAAATACTCCTTGTCTTGACTCATACAAATGTCGTAAGGATAAGACCTTTGGAAAATGTGGTTGATAATTGGAAAATTGATCCGAAAACCGATGCCGAGGAATGGTCACGACGCTGCTGATAAAAGGTTGCGGTCAACGCTCCATGACTCTATACCACCAACCCCGTAGGGATTAATGGAAACGGCTTTGAGGCTGTGGGATATGTCGGTATTTGACAGGAATATTTCCTATACCTTAATACATGAGATGCCGCTTCTCACGTTAAATACATTTAACAATGTCAGAAATAGGTTGGAAAGTGCTGTCTATCTCGAAAAATATTGGTAAATTTGCACGCAATAAATTTTCAAATCACATCTATGTCATCATTTGTTGCAGATAAAATTGTATTGGACGGCCTTACTTTCGACGACGTCCTTTTGATCCCTGCTTACTCAGAGGTACTGCCCAAAGAGGTAGAGTTGAAAACCCGTTTCTCGCGCCACATCAGTCTGAATGTGCCATTTGTATCGGCGGCTATGGATACGGTCACTGAGGCTTCAATGGCTATCGCTATGGCTCGTGAGGGAGGTATCGGCGTTATTCATAAGAATATGTCTATCGACGAGCAGGCTCGGCAAGTTGCTATCGTCAAGCGTGCCGAGAACGGAATGATCTACGACCCTGTTACTATCAAGAAGGGTAAAACTGTTGGCGACGCGCTGAAGATGATGTCGGAATATCACATTGGTGGAATTCCTGTCGTCGACGATGACAATCATCTTGTAGGCATCGTCACTAACCGTGACCTCCGTTTTGAGGCCCGTATGGACAAGGCCATCGATGAGGTGATGACCAAGGAGAATCTTGTGACAACACATCAGCAGACTGATCTCGGCGCAGCTGCAAAGATTCTTCAGGAGCATAAGATTGAGAAACTCCCCGTCGTCGACAAGGACAATAAGCTTGTCGGTCTTATAACATACAAGGACATCACAAAGGCTAAGGATAAGCCAATGGCCTGCAAAGACGATAAGGGCCGTCTGCGTGTCGCCGCCGGTGTCGGTGTGACGGTCGATACTCTTGATCGTGCACAGGCTCTTGTCGACGCAGGCGTCGACGCTATCGTCATTGATACTGCCCATGGTCACTCAAAGGGTGTCATCGGCAAACTCCATGATGTGAAGGCTGCATTCCCGAACATTGATGTAGTGGTAGGAAATGTCGCTACAGGTGCCGCAGCGAAGTTCCTCGTCGATAACGGTGCTGATGCCGTGAAGGTGGGAATAGGCCCGGGCTCTATTTGTACTACACGTGTTGTTGCCGGTGTGGGCGTGCCACAGCTGTCGGCAGTATACGATGTGTATAGTGCTCTCAAAGGGACAGGCGTTCCTCTTATCGCTGACGGTGGTCTTCGCTATTCTGGCGATATCGTAAAGGCTCTTGCAGCCGGCGGCGACTGTGTCATGATTGGTTCGCTCGTGGCAGGAACAGAGGAGAGCCCCGGCGAGACAATCATCTTCAACGGACGTAAGTTCAAGACATATCGTGGTATGGGATCGCTGGAGGCTATGGAACAAAAGAACGGTTCGCGTGACCGCTACTTCCAGAACGATATCAAGGATGCCAAGAAACTTGTGCCGGAAGGCATTGCCGGACGTGTACCATACAAGGGAACGGTCCAGGAAGTGCTGTACCAGCTCATCGGCGGCCTGCGCTCGGGTATGGGATATGTCGGTGCAGGTGATATTGTTCGTCTGCACGATGCTAAGTTCACCCGTATTACCAATGCCGGCGTGCTCGAAAGCCATCCTCATGATATTACCATCACGAGTGAGGCTCCAAACTATTCGCGTCCAGAATAGAATAAAAAAATTGCTGCAAGCGTCCCTCCCGAAGTCAGGAGGGATTGCTTTGCTAACTTGACGAACATTGTGAAACTTCTTATATTATAAGGATATAGAATCGAAATGAATTTAAAATATCTTTTTGGGGTGTGTCTTCTGGCTGTAGGTATTAACGTTTCAGCACAGTCATCGACGGATCCTGTAATAATGACTATCGCCGGAAAGCCGGTGTTGCGCTCTGAGTTTGAATACTCTTACAATAAGAACAATTCTGCAGGCGTTATCGACAAGAAGACGGTAAAAGAGTACGTTCCTTTGTTCGTTGATTATAAGTTGAAGGTACAGGCCGCGCTTGATGCCCATCTTGATACTATCACTGCCTTCAAGGATGAGTTCCGCAAGTATCGTGACCAGCAGATACGGCCGTCGTTTGTCACCGACTCCGACATGGAGAAGGCTGTAAAGAAATATTATGACGATATGAAGGCGTCGATAGGTCCGAGGGGACTTTACTCTTGCTCTCATATCTTCCTCCGTGTGCCACAGAACGCTTCGGCAGCAGGTAAGGACTCCGTCAAGACGCGTATAGATTCAATCTATACTGTGCTGAAAAAGGGTGGCGACTTCAGTACCCTTGCAAAGAAATACTCGGAAGATCCGGGCTCGGCAAGCCGCGGAGGTAGTCTCGGTGGCCCTTACGGTCCAGGTAATATGGTTAAGGAGTTTGAGAACGTTGCCTATACGTTGAAGGACGGCGAAATTTCGAAGCCTTTCCTCTCGCCTTTTGGTTATCATATCATCCGTATGGATAAAAGGTCACAGGTGCCGCCATACGACTCCCTGAGGGTTAACATCACTAAGTTCCTCGAACAGCGCCAGTATCGGTCGGTGCTTGCTCAGGAGAATGTCGAGAAGATAGCCAAGGAAGAAAAGACCACAGCTGATGCAGTTTATGACAAGCGTGCTGCTGAGATGTCGGCAAAGGACTCTAATCTGAAGAATCTTATTCGTGAATATCACGATGGACTCCTTCTCTTTGCCATCAGCGACAGCGTGGTGTGGAACAAGGCAAACAAAGATGAGGGCGGTTTGGAGAAATTCTTCAAGGCCCATAAGAAACAATATAAATGGGACGGACCCCGATTTAGAGGTATTGCTTATCACGTTAAGGATGCCGCTGATGTCAAGGCTGTTGCCGACTGCGTGAAATCATTGCCATTCAGTGATTGGGCTGAGGCTCTCCGTCAGAAGTTTAACAGCGGCAAGACGATCCGCATACGTGTGGAGAAAGGCATCTTCAAAGAGGGTGATAATAGCCTTGTCGACAGCGTGGTGTTCAAGAAGCAAGGAGCTAAGGTTGCCAAACTGAAAGACTATCCCATTGATGCCGTCTATGGAAAGAAACTCTCGGCTCCTAAGGAACTCGGCGACGTCCGCGGTCAGGTGGTCTCTGATTATCAGGATGAACTCGAGAAGAAATGGGTCGACAGCCTTCATAAGAAATATGCCGTCAGCATTGACGATAAGGTCGTTGCCACGGTAAACAACCATTAAGAATGAACAAAATATACAAGACAAGCCTTATAGCCGTATTATCAGTCGTCTCTGCGATGGCGATTGTCGGCAATGCAGCATCGACGGGCGGTGTTACCGGTATGATGCGTCCGCTTTATGGCACTGCCGATACAGCCGTACAGAAGGGTGCTGCTGATACAACAGCTGTTGCCAATCCTGCTGACCTTGGTACTGAACTGTCGGAGCCGACACGTGGGAGCATCGTCGATGAGGTGGTGTGGGTAGTAGGCGATGAGCCTATTCTTATGTCGGACATCGAGGCTACACGCCTGCAGGGCTCGGCTGAGGGCCATGACTTCGGTGACAATGCCGACTGCACAATACCGGAGCAGATTGCTGTTCAGAAGCTCTTCTTGCATCAGGCCGCACTCGACAGTATCGAGGTGTCGGAATCGGAGATAACCCAGGGTGTCGATCAGCAGATGAATTATTTCATACAGATGGCCGGCGGTTCAAAAGAACGCCTTGAGCAGTATCGCCACGAGACGATTTCCCAGATGCGTCAGGAACTTCATGATGAGTATAAGAATAGTATGCTCGTTCAGAAAATGCGACAGAAACTCGTGGAAGATATTTCTGTGTCACCGGCCGAAGTCCGCAGCTATTTCAAGAACATGCCTGCCGACAGTCTGCCGAAAATTCCTACGACCGTAGAGGTGGAGATTCTTACTCAGACACCTAAGCCTACTCCCGAGGAGGTGAATAGAATTAAGAATGAGTTGCGCGAATTTACCGACCGTATTAATAAAGGTGAGATTTCGTTTGCAACGTTGGCAAGTCTTTATTCTGAGGATACAGGGTCTGCGCGTCAGGGCGGTGAGATTGGATATACCGGCCGTGGAATGCTTGACCCGGCTTTCGCGGCTGCGGCCTTCAATCTGACGGACCCTAAGAAGGTGTCGAAGATAGTTGAGTCGGAATTCGGCTACCATATCATTCAACTCATCGACCGCCGTGGTGACCGCATCAACTGCCGGCATATCCTTCTGAAACCGCGTATCGGTCAGCCTGCAATAGACAAAGCGGAGAGTCGTCTCGACTCTATCGGCAATGACATCAGGGCCGGAAAGTTCACTTTCGAGGATGCTGTTGGCTATCTCTCGGATGATAAGGATACAAAGAACAACAACGGACTCCTTGCCAACTCCACACAGACGGAGCGCACATCGAGATTCCACATGAAGGACCTGCCTTCTGAAATCGCTAAGGTCGTCGACACAATGAAAGTCGGTGAGGTGTCAAGAGCGTTCCAGATGGTCAGTGAACGTGGTAAGGTGGTGTGCCTGATATGTAAGCTCAAAAGCCGTGTTGACGAGCATCGCGCTACCATAGCTGAGGATTTCCAGGATATGAAGAATATCGTTCTTGCCAAGCGGAAGGAAGACACTCTGCAACAGTGGGTTGAGAAGAAGATTAAAGATACCTATGTAAGGATGCTTCCGGAGTACAAGAATTGTAAGTTCCAATATGAAGGATGGGTGAAAGACCAATGATCAATAATAGTCATAAGACGATAACGAACTGGCATAGAATCATTTACATTGTGGTTCTATGCTTGTTTGTCATTGGACTACCCCAACAGTCCGATGCTCAAGGCAGTGGTAAGGGAAAGACTAAGAAGAAAGCCGAGTGGGTATATCTTGATCATGCCGACGACTTGAAATTCGATCAGGCTACTCGTCCCGGTGTGCAGATTGCCAAGGGCAATGTCCGGTTTCGCTTCGAGGACAACACTCTTTCTTGTGACAGTGCCTTCTTCAACCAGATTTCGAATACTTTCGATGCGATGGGGCATGTGAAGATGCACCGTGGCACAGGCAATGTCAGCTTGTCGTCGGTGCGTGCCAGCTATAACAGCCTGTCCAAGATTTTCACCGCTTCTAAGCATGTCGTCATGACTCAGCCAGGCAATTCGCTCCATTGTGATAGCCTTATATATAATGTGGAATCGCATACCGCTAATTATTATGGCAATGGCCGGCTGTCGGGCAATGGTGCCACGGTCACATCGGAGCAAGGCGACTACAACACAAAGACGCACGATGCTCATTTCACAGGCCATAGAGTTGTTTTGCACAGCCCTGAATATACGGTTACGACACCATCGCTCAACTATAATACCCAGACCAAAAAGGGACATGTCCAAGGTAAATCGGTTATACGTACTGCCGCCGGAGAGGTCGTCCATACTGATAATGCCGATTTCGATGGAATATCTCATGGATTTACAACTCACGGCCATTCAACCGTGACATCGCACGAACGGGATATTGAAGGCGACAATATGACTTACGACCGTTCTACCGGACGAGGCGAGGGGCATGGTCATGTGAAAGTCGTCGATAAGCAGGGCGGCCGCACGATTACGGGTGATAACGTTAAATTCCGTACAGCAAATGTGTATAAGAACGGAAAACCCCGTAACGAGGTTGTGGCCTTCGAGGGTGACGGTCATTCGGTTATCGTTGACCGACCTGCACAGCGCACCATCAAGGGCGACTACCTGAGCTATAATGCCCAGACCAAAGAGGGGTATGGAAAAGGCCATGTCGACTATATTGATCATCTGAAGAAAAATGCTTTCCTTGGAGATTATGTACATTATACCGAGCTACATGCCATCGCCTATGGTCATGCCATCGTCAAGGATTTCTCACAGAGTGCCAATGGCGACACCCTTTTCGTCCATGCCGATACGCTGAAGATGAGGGGTAAGGTTGTCGACAAGCCCGTTATCGGTGCTTTCTCGGGCGACACACTCCGGATGGAAAAGGATACAGTAAGAACCTTTTACGGCATTGGCAACGTTAGGGCCTTTCGCAGCGACGTGCAGGCCGTCTGCGGGCTGTTGGTCGGATTTACCGGCGACTCCACCATGACCATGTATCAGGACCCGATAGTCTGGACCGGACAACGGCAGCTCGTCGGCGATTCCATCCGCTGTTTCATGAACGACTCCACTATAAGGGAGGCCCATGTCATGGGTAACGCAATGTCGATAGAGCAGATGCCCGACGGCGAGCATTACAATCAGATTTCATCGAAGAGGATATATGGCTATTTCGTTGACGGCAAAATACGCTGCAGTGAGGCCTTCGGTAATGTACTCGTAGTATTCTATCCCGTTGACGATAAGGACAGCTCGCTGATTGGACTCAACTACACAGAGACCGACACCATGCGTGCGTTTATGTCTCCGGACAGAAAACTACAGAAGATTTGGATGCCGAAATCGAGCGGCACGCTGTATCCTATGAACCAGATTCCCGCCGACAAACTCAAGTTGCGGGGCTTTGCATGGTACGATTATATCCGTCCGCTCGACAAACATGATATTTTCCGCCATGCCAGTAAGGGCGATAAGTCGCAGCAGCGTCAGGTTCGCATTCCTCCGCCGCCATTGCAGTATGTCGGCGGGAAAGGGCATAACGGCCGGAACGGTAACGCCGGCAACACTGCCACGGTGGTGACCAGTAGCGGCACACGACGGCAGATAGTATATCCTGCCACACCTGTGGGCCATCCGTCGGTCGAGGAGGTGCGGCCATGAGTTTCTTCAGCCAGCCCAAACCGCGTAGGTTCCATCACCAGCCGATATTCTACGATGAGCATACCGACAGGGTTAAGAACATTGAGAGACGGGCCCGCAAGGAACTTGGCCTTGATAGCACTCCTGAGTCCCGTCGTGAAAGCCTCCGTGGAGTCTTTACCAATGATGTGAGGGAGAAACGCCAGCGTCGAGGAATGATTAAGCGTAATGCACTGATTAACAATACTGGTGCTGTGATAGTCATCATCCTGGTGCTCCTTCTTTTCTGGATTTATTTAAGTAAGTAGACAATGAGTGACGTAATACAACTTTTACCGGACAGCGTAGCTAACCAGATTGCCGCCGGCGAGGTCATCCAGCGACCTGCGTCGGTGATTAAGGAACTGGTCGAGAACGCCGTTGATGCCGGTGCACACCATATCGATGTCCTTGTCACTGATGCCGGCCGTACAGCTATTCAGGTCATCGACGATGGCAAGGGTATGTCGGAAACTGATGCCCGTCTGGCCTTTGAGCGTCATGCCACCTCGAAGATTCGTAAGGCCGACGACCTGTTCACGCTCCACACTATGGGCTTCCGTGGTGAGGCCTTGCCGTCGATAGCCGCTGTGGCACAGGTGGAACTGCGCACGCGTCAGGCCAACGATGATATTGGAACCCATTTGTCTATCTCGGCAAGCAGGGTGACAGGACAAGAACCGTGCTCGTGTCCCGTAGGCAGCAATTTCCTTGTTGAGAATCTCTTTTTCAACGTCCCCGCACGCCGGAAGTTTCTGAAATCGAATACCACGGAACTGAATAATATCATAACCGCTTTCCAGCGGATTGTGCTGGTATATCCTGATATCTCCTTCACCCTCCGTAGCAACGGTGTTGAGGTGTTCAATCTCCCTGCGAGCAACGTCCATAAGCGTATTGCAGATGTCTTCGGCAAGAAAATCGACCAGGAGATAATTCCTCTCGGGGTCCAGACAACGCTGTGCAATGTCTCTGGATTTGTCGGCAAACCGGAGTCGGCAAAAAAGCGGGGAGTGCGCCAGTTCTTCTTCGTCAACGGGCGGTTCATGAAGCATCCTTATTTCAATAAGGCTGTACAGTCGGCCTTTGAACGTCTGATATCCACAGGCGACCAGGTGCCATATTTTATCTATTTCGATGTGGCTCCTGAGAATATCGATGTGAACATCCATCCAACTAAGACGGAGATAAAATTCGAGAACGAGCAGGCTGTGTGGCAGATTCTTGCTGCTGCCGTCAAGGATGCCGTCGGAAAGTTCAGCGAGGTGCCGACAATAGACTTCGATACCGAGGGACGCCCCGACATCCCCGTGTTCAACCCTTCGGCCACAGCCTCTGCCCCTAAAGTTAATTACGATAAGTCTTACAACCCGTTCAAGAACAATGCCGTCGAGATGCCGCAGATGCAAACCTCGGCACCGCGCAACTGGGAGAGCCTTTATGAGGGGCTGAGGCGCGAGACGGGAAAGGAGAACTCTTTATTCCCGGCAGAGGAAGAGTCGACAGCCGCCAACGACATCATTGCCGAGAAGTCGCCGGCCCACTATCAGTATAAGGGCACATACATTATGACTGCCGTGAAATCGGGCCTGATGATTATCGACCAGCACCGCGCCCATGTGCGAATACTCTATGAACGCTATCTCGGACAGCTCCGTGACAAGCACCGTATGCCGCAGAAGGAGCTATTCCCCGAGGTCGTCCATTTCTCACCATCAGAGGCTGTTACCCTGCAGCGCGTACTACCCGAGATTACGAACCTCGGCTTCGAGTTGACCGATATGGGCGACAACAGCTATGCCGTTAATGCCGTCCCCGCCGGTCTTGAGGGCATTGATGTCGTAAAACTCGTTACTGCAATGGTCGACTCCGCCGTCGGTCATGAGTCGTCGGTGGTCGACGACATTAACCGTTCGTTGGCCCTCAGCCTCGCGCGCAATGCCGCCATCCCGCAGGGTCAGGTGCTCAGTAACGACGAGATGGAGAATATCATCAACAGCCTTTTCGCCTGCGGCAACGTGAATTATACTCCCGACGGCAAGCGAATACTCGCCATTTTTGGCCAACAGGATATTGACAGACTCTTGGGATAGTCCACAGCGTAAGCTCTGGGCGTTCCCAAGAGTTTTTTTGTGCCTACCTTTTTTGCCCGTTTCTCCGTTCCTCCACCTTGCCGAATACTGTTTGTGTCACTCCGTAAACTCTTCTGCTATCTTGTACATCATGAAACCGCGGCAAGCTCATGGTAACAATTTGTTAATTTGTTGTGTATGTTTTGTTCACGGACCTTATTTTCCCCTTAATATTATTTGTACCCTTGACTATTTCTTTCTACTTTTGCACCATAAAAATTTGCAGGACAGTGGCTTTCAAGGTAATGATATTTGTTCAATTTGTTGAAAAAATCACATTTGTAACCAATTTTTTCATTAAAAAAGATGAAAATTAAAGAAATTATTGCTACCTTTGTCCGCAGTCTAAGGAATTGGTGATTAAACTCAGTATTATTAGAATATAAATATTCATTTTTAATAGGTTATGAAAAATTTATTGATTGCTTTGGCATTTGTAGGCGTCTCTGCAACATCGTTTGCTCAGACCAACAGTGTTATTGCCAACAAGAGTAGTGTAGCAACTAACTCTTTCTGGAACAACTGGTTTGTTCAGGGTGGTGTTGACTGGAACGTATGGTACTCCGACCAGGAGCACGGTCAGAATCTTACACGGAACCCATTCAAGAGTTTCCGTGGTGTTCCCGGCATAGCAGTAGCTGTAGGTAAGTGGTTCACTCCTGGTCTCGGACTCCGTGTTAAGGGTCAGGGTATCTGGGGCCGCCGCGTTGACGATGATTCACACTTGCAGGGCACTCACAAGAAGGGCAACAAGTACTGGCTGATCAACGGCGACGCTCTCTTCAACGTCAGCAATATGGTCGTCGGTTACAATCCTAAGCGTTTCTACAACCTCGTTCCGTTCGTAGGAGCTGGTATCGGCCGTTGTATGTCGACAGACTTCTATGGCATGTATCTCCGCGCAGGTATCCTGAATGAGTTCCGAGTGTCGAAGAACATCGCAATCAACCTCGAGTTCGGTTGGAACCGTATTGAGGGCGACATCGATGGCTCTGGCTCAGGAACCGGTCGTGGATGGATCTCGCACGATAATAATGTCTATGGCGAGTTGGGTCTGACCTACAGCCTTGGTAAGACTTCTTGGAATGTCACTCCGGATGTCGATGCTATCAATGCAGAGCATCAGGCTGCTATCGACGCTCTTAACGCTAAGCTGCGTGATGCTGAGAATGAGAACTCTAATCTCCGCAACCAGCTGAGAACACAGCCTAAGACCGAGACCGTTACGAAGTCTATCAAGGAGCTTATCTCTACTCCGGTATCTGTATTCTTCGAGCTTAACAAGACCAACGTTGCATCGCAGAAGGACCTTGTCAACGTCCGCGCTCTGGCTAAGTATGCTAAGGAGAACAACCGCAAGATCCTCGTCACTGGTTATGCCGACAGTGCTACCGGTACTAAGGAGATCAACCACAAGCTGTCTGTCAGCCGTGCTGAGACTGTCAAGGCAGAACTCGTGAAGATGGGTATCCCTGCCGAGAATATCTCTGTCAAGGGCCTCGGTGGTGTTGAGCAGCTCTCGCCGATTTCATTCAACCGCCGTGCTACGGTTCAGATTATCGACTAATATTCTATCCAGACTTTCATAGTCTATATGCTGAAGGGCATTTCCTCATGTCGGGGAGATGCCCTTTTCGCATCTCTGCACTACGCGTTGGGCCTCAATTTCGTTCTACGGATAATCTACGGTTAAATCAACAATCATAAATTGGGACCAAAACCTATAAGTCCCTTTGTGTTAGCACCAAGGGCTTAGTCCCTGTCGTATCCTCCTCCGTCGGATCTTGGTGCTGCCATTGCAAGCGCAAGGGGTTTTATTTTGTTTTTGTCAGAAGAGAATGCGCATCTCCGCCATCCTACTTATTTATGAATATCTACTCCCAATCTTTGAAAAGCGCAATCGTGATTTCGTTTCCCTTGTAATTAGGTTTCAAGGGATTTTTCCCTTGGGTTAGAGGAAAAGAGATTTGCATATATAATAATGTGTACTGATAATCGGAATTGCTCACCGGAGATATACGGGCTGTCGTAATAATGTTGGTTTTTTATTTCGCTGCAAAGGTACATAATTTTTTCCCCGAATCCAAATTTTAGGGGTATAGAAAGGGGTATAGAATGGTGGCTATATGTATGTCGTTGACAATGAGAGGCTTATTGACTTGCTGCATATATTCCGTGGTTTCTTGGTACTACAGGAAAGCCCCGACGGGGCTTAATTCTCAGTAGCCAGCGACCGCAGTTTGGGGTAGAAACGCCGCACGAAACAATCACGACCAGCCTCGAAGAGGTTGAACAGCGGTTTGTGCAAAAATTCCTGTGGTAAGGATAAACGCGCACTCTCCTGACTTCGTCAATGCGCCACCGCAAATTATAGCGCATAGCTGATGCGATTGATGTTCATAAGTAAGAGGGCGGGGATGTAGACTCTCTTCAGGAAAAATACAAATCAAAGGCGGTGATGCAGGCTCTCTTCAGGGAAAACAAATAAAACCACTTGCGTACACTACCTGATATTCTATTCAAACCACTGATTCTAAGATGTTTGCAGCACTCGGCGCCGTTGGGGCGGGGTTTATCCCCGCCCTCGCAGCTGCGTTATATTTGTTTTGTATATAGTCCGCAGCTGGTAGGGTGGGGATAACCCCCACCCCTACTGGTGGATGTGTGCAACGCATTAATTATCAATGTGTTGCCAGCGTGCTCGTTTTATCACAAACCTCTTGTTCTTGTCCTCTTTTTTCATACATAAAACATTTTGTGTAATAGGGTGGGGATTTATTTGTATTTTTGGCACTCTTTTTGTATTTTTGCAACGTAATCTGAAGAATCAATTCAGACTAATCCTAAAACGAATCACAGACTTTCAAAACGTCTGACACTTCAAAACAAATCAAATTATGAGGAAATTTTATCTACTAACGCTTCTGGCTTTCATCCCACTTTTAGCGTTTTCGGCCGACCGCGAGCGGCTGAACTTCAATGGCGGGTGGCTCATGCACGTCGGTGATGTGACCGATGGCGAAGGTGCGGCCTACAACGACGCAAGCTGGAAACCAGTGACCCTGCCACGCGCTTTCAACGAAGATGAGGCTTTCCGCGTGAGCATCGAGAACCTCACCGACACCGTCGTCTGGTACCGTAAGCACTTCACCGTCAGCGATATAAAGCGACGAAAATTCTTCATCGAGTTTGAGGGCGTCCGTTTCGGAGCCGACTTCTGGCTCAACGGCCATAAGCTGGGCATCTCCGAGAATGGCGTTATGGCCAGTGGTTTCGACCTCACGCCATATATCCGTAAAGGCTCTAACGTCATAGCCGTCCGCACCGACAACAGCTGGGACTACCGCGAGCGTGCCACCGGACAGCGCTACCAGTGGAACGACAAGAATTTCAACGCCAACTATGGTGGAATACCCAAGAACGTGTGGCTGCACGTCACCGGCCTTCTCTATCAGACCCTACCCCTCTATTCGTCGCTCCAGACCACCGGAACCTATATCTATGGCACCGACTACGATATTGCCGGTCGGGCCGTCACCGTTAATGCAGAGTCGCAGGTGCGCAACGACGACCGACGGCCGCGCTCCTTCACCTTCGTCTGTAAGGTTATGGATGCCGATGGCCGTCAGATAGGCTCTTTCACTGGTGATCGCTGCACTCTTCAGCCCGGTCAGACACGCACCGTGAAGGTCAGCGGCCGCCTCGCCGGAGTCCACTTCTGGTCGTGGGGCTATGGCTATCTCTACACCGTGAAGACCCTCCTTCAGGCTGACGACGGCACCACTGTCGATGCTAATTCCGTCCGTACAGGCTTCCGCAAGACCCGTTTCGGCGACGGAAAGATATGGCTCAACGACCGTGTGATGATGGTCCACGGCTATGCTCAGCGCTCCTCCAACGAGTGGCCAGGCGTAGGTATCGACGTGCCGGCGTGGCTCTCCGACTACAGCAACGGCCTCCAGGTGGCTTCGGGAGGTAATATGGTGCGATGGATGCACGTCACACCGTCGAAACAGGACATCGAGAGCTGTGACCGCATGGGACTGCCCGAGGCTATGCCCGCCGGTGATGCCGAGAAGGATGTCGACGGACGGCGGTGGGAGCAGCGCGTGATGCTCATGCGTGATGCCATCATCTACAACCGCAACAACCCCAGCATACTCTTCTACGAGGGTGGCAACAAAGCCATCTCGCGTCAGCACATGATAGAATTGAAGGCTGTCCGCGACGAGTACGACCCCTACGGCGGACGCGCCATCGGCAGTCGTGAGATGCTTGATGTCGACGAGGCTGAATATGGTGGCGAGATGTTGTATATCAACAAAAGCCGTAAACGCCCCATGTGGTCGATGGAATACTGTCGCGACGAGGGACTCCGAAAGTACTGGGACTCATATAGTTATCCCTATCATAAGGAAGGCGACGGCCCCCTCTACCGTGGCAAGCCGGCCCTGGAATATAACCATAACCGTGACGCTATGGCCTGCGAGCTCGTACGCCGGTGGAACGAATACTGGCAGGAACGGCCCGGAACGGGATCGCGGGTGAGCTCCGGAGGTGTGAAAATAGTCTTCTCCGACACCAACACGCACCACCGTGGCGAGTTGAACTACCGCACCAGTGGTGTTGTCGACGCGATGCGCATACCAAAGGACGGTTTTTTCGCCCATCAGGTGATGTGGGACGGATGGGTGAACCCCGAAAAGAGCCACACATATATAATAGGTCACTGGAACTATCCCGCAGGAACGGTCAAACCCGTATATGTCGTTTCGACGGCCGACAGCGTCAGCCTCACCGTCAATGGCAAGGATCAGGGACGCCCCCGGCGCTCCGACACCTTCCTGTTCACCTTCGACAGCATTAGATATGAGCCCGGAACCATCGAGGCCGTGAGCTATCATAACGGCAGGGAGGTTAGCCGCTACGCTATCGAAACGGCCGGAGCCCCTGACCATCTGCGACTTACGACCATTCAGAATCCGCTCGGCTTCAAGGCCGATGGTGCCGATATGGCTCTCGTTCAGGTTGAGGTCGTCGACAAAGCCGGCCGTCGCTGTCCGCTCGACAACAGGATGATACACTTCAGTCTTGACGGCAACGGCGAGTGGTTGGGCGGTATTGCCGTCCGACCGTCACAGTCCCATGCTGCCTCCGCGCCTTCCGCCGCCGACCGTGCCGCCCGCAAGGCCAATGGACTCCTCGATGCCGGCGACAGCGAGAACCCGTCCGACAACTACATCCGTGCCACGTCGCTGCCCGTGGAGTGCGGTGTCAACCGTGTGCTCGTCAGGAGTACCACCACCGCCGGGGCGATGACGCTCGCCGCCCGCGCCGATAGTCTGCCGTCGTCTGCCGTCACCCTCACTACCGAGGCCGTCGACGTACCCCGTTATGCTGCCGATATGCTTCTGCCCGTCAGTCTCGTACGTGGTGAGACACCTGCTGGACCGTCCTACGAGGATGTCAAGACGGAGATTGCCGCTGTAGCCGTCGTGGCAGGATCGAACAGCAGTGATGCCGCTAAGTCGTTTGACGACAATGAATTGACGGAGTGGCAGAGCGACGGCACTCGTGAGAACGCATGGATAGAATATACCCTCGCCGAGAAGGCTCCTGTCGACGAGATTACGCTGAAACTCACCGGCTGGCGCTCAAAGCGTTATCCCCTCGCTGTCTACGAAGGTGGACAGAAGGTATGGGAGGGTGTCACGGAGCCCTCGCTCGGCTATGTGCACATAAAAATCGGTAAGCCTCTGAATTCCAACAAGATAAGAATCCGGATGCTCGGCCCTACCACCGACAAGACAGAACTCGGCGACACTGCCGAGCTTGCGGGCGGTAAGGCTGGCGAACTCGACCGGCTGGCCGCAGCTAACGGGAAGGTAACGCTACGCATCGTCGAGGCCGACTTCCTGGTAAACAGAAAATAACCCGCGGTCCTCAGCATGGGATAGCACTCTGCAACACTTTGACAATTAATATGTTGGCGCATTCGGCTGCCATGGGGTATCCCCATCTTGCTGCCATGTTGTACATTTTCTTCTGTCAATGCAAAGCCCCGTCGGGGCTGGTAGTTCGCTATCTTCTGCCCTTTTTGTGGTGGAAAACGAGGACTTATTGGCAGATTTTTCCTAACTTTGCACGCAAATATAAACAACGATAGGTATTTATGGACAAGAAAAATCACAGGTTCCTGCGGGTGAACTATAAGATGTATACAACGAAAGACGGAGTTACAAAATTGGTTGAAAAGACTGACGGTTTCAAACCGCTGACATTCTATAGCGGTATCGGCATGGTGCTTGAGGGCTTCGAGAATGGCATCTTGAAGCATGCCGATGACGGTTCGTTCGACTTCACGCTCAGTCCTTCGGAGGCTTATGGCGAGTATGACGCGGAGGGTGTGATGGCCCTCGATAAGCAACAGTTCTTGCGCGATGGCGTTCTCGATTCCACTTTAATACATGTCGACGCCTATATTCCGTTGAATGACGCCGATGGTAAGATGATTTTTGGTCGTGTGACCAGGATTACTGATACTGACGTGGTGGTTGACCTCAATCATCCGTTGGCTGGTTTCACCGTTAGTTTCAAGGGCACGGTGGAGACCGACCGCGACGCTACAGACGACGAAATCCAGCAGTTCCTCGATCAGCAGCAAGCCCACCACTGCGGCCACTGCGGTGGTGGCGGCTGCCATAGCGGTGATGACGGTGATGGCTGCGGCTGTCATGGCGACTGCCATGGTGGCGATGGCGGTGATGGCTGCGGTTGTCATGGTGACTGCCATAGCGACGATGGCGGTGATGGCTGCGGCTGTCATGATGGTGGCTGTTGCAATAAGGGCTGACCATCTGTTTTTATCGGCTACCAGTCGGTTTCTGCCACAACGTCAATAAGAATCCACTAAGGTGGCACTGGATATTTTCCGTGGAATCATAGAGAGTGGAAATATAAATCTTTATACTGTCATTATCGCTTAGTCTGGCCAACGAGCGATTCAACTTCGGAGTAGCGGTTAATTGCAAGTGTAAGAGAACCCGCTGAAACCTGCTGGTAGCGCTTTTATATTGTAAAAGTATTTCAATCGAAAGGTGGTTCTGTACCACCTTTCTTTCGCCTTGATTATCAATGACTTATGAAACAGGCCGTTTTGCGTTGCAAAACGGTCCGTTTTAGAGCCTCAAACGGCCTGTTTCATCTTGCGAAACGGTCTGTTTCGCAAGCCGAAATGGCATGTATTAAAATGCTGTCAAGATATTTCGCACAATCGAGCTTGCTCGCAAGGCTATCCCTTAGCTTTAGACCCATTGCTCCTTGGGGAGCATAAGCATGACCATGATTTTCTTTTCCCTTTTTCCGTTTGAAAATGCCGCGGGCATATAACCGCACTGGAAGTTAAAAGTGGTAAACGGGGTATGAACAGCGGACTGCCTAATTTTGTGGAGCATTTCCATCCGGAGCGTTCGTTGGTCATTGGTACGAACGGGATAAGCCTTTCTGACTTCTTTTCGGCCAGTGTTGAGGATGTCATAGCGTAGTTCAGACCATTGTGGGCAAGGAAATATTGCTTTGGAATGGGAACTGGAAGGCTGCTGTGGCAGGGCCTCCAAAAGCTAATCCGATTTTTAGTTGCACGGTAGCCCTTATAGGGATTGTGCGTTCTCTAATTCGCCTATCTGCTTGATTAACAGATAATATCATGTCGTGGTAGCGCCCGGATTCCACTTCGTCGCAGTGGGTTGATTTCGTGGTGGAATAAAATTTTTTAGAAAAAAGTCGGCAAAATATTTGGAAACCGAGAAAAAAGTTAGTACCTTTGCAACCGCTTACGAAAAGCAGGGCGTTTAGCTCAGTTGGTTTAGAGCATCTGCCTTACAAGCAGAGGGTCGGCGGTTCGAATCCGTCAACGCCCACTGGGGTGTTTTCCCCGTGGTCCTTCGGGATTGCGGGGAATTTTGATATTTATATTTAACAGTCGTATTCAGCTTACAAACTATTACATTTACCGCAACATATTTTATTTTTAGTCTTATTATATTTTAATGTAAGAATTTTACGAAGAATTCGTTTGGCTTTTCAAAGAAAATCATTAATTTTGCACCATATTAATACGTATTAGCAAGAGAAAGCATCATGAGTCTTGACACACTAACAGCCATCTCGCCTATTGATGGCCGGTACAGAGGAAAAACAGAGAAACTGGCCGATTACTTTTCGGAGTATGCACTTATCAGGTATCGCGTGCGCGTGGAGATAGAGTATTTTATCTCGCTCTGCGAACTGCCGTTGCCTCAACTGAAAGGTTTCGACCATAGTCTTTTCGAGCGTCTTCGCGACATCTACCGCAACCTTGACGAAAAGGATGCGGCACGCGTGAAGGAAATCGAGAAAACCACCAACCACGACGTAAAGGCCGTGGAATACTTCATCAAGGAGGAGTTTGACAAGATTGGCGGTCTCGACCGATACAAGGAGTTCGTCCACTTCGGTCTGACATCGCAGGATATCAATAACACCAGTTTCCCACTGATGATTAAGGACGCGCTTACCGATGTTTATTATCCCGCCGTGGAGGAGCTCATCGGACAGCTGCAGACCTATGCTGAGGAGTGGAAGGACGTGGCCATGCTCGCCAAAACACACGGACAACCGGCATCGCCGACACGTCTGGGCAAGGAGATTGAGGTGTACGTCTACCGCCTCACGGAACAGCTGAAGTCGCTGAAGGCATGCCACTTCACTGCTAAGTTCGGTGGTGCTACGGGCAACTACAACGCCCATCATGTGGCATATCCTGACTACGACTGGAGAAAATTCGGCGACAAGTTCGTCAGCGAGAAGTTAGGGCTGGAGCGCGAGCAGTGGACGACGCAGATAAGCAACTACGACCACTTAGGCAGCATATTTGATGCCATCCGCCGTATCAACACGATCATCATCGACCTCGACCGCGATTTTTGGATGTATATCTCGATGGAATACTTCAAGCAGAAGATTAAGGCCGGTGAGGTAGGGTCGAGTGCCATGCCCCACAAGGTGAACCCCATCGACTACGAGAACAGCGAGGGTAACCTCGGACTCTCCAACGCCATTCTACAGTTCCTCGCCGCCAAGCTCCCCGTGAGCCGTCTGCAGCGCGACCTGACCGACTCGACGGTGCTCCGCAACATCGGTGTGCCTCTCGGCCACAGCATCATTGCCATACAGAGCACGCTCAAGGGCCTGCGCAAGCTTATATTAAATAAGGAGAAAATCGACGAGGACCTCGACAACACATGGGCCGTCGTCGCTGAGGCTCTGCAGACCATCCTGCGCCGTGAGGAGTATCCTCATGCCTATGAGACGCTGAAGGGACTGACACGTACGAACAGTGCCATTACCGAGAAGACTATCCACGACTTCATCAAGACTCTTGATGTCAGCGATGAGGTAAAGGCCGAGATGATGGCTGTCACACCGCATAACTATACAGGTATTTAATAATATTATATTTTAACTATTAACATTCTGACAGCCGTGAGGCTGGAGTATTAATTAAGAAGTACTATTATGGCAGAAGATTTAGAGAACAAAGAGGGTTTGTCTTCAGAAACGAAAGACACTAACCGTGAGGGTTATTCAGCCGGACAATCGAGCAGTTTCCATCAAGACAGTCCTGCGGGCCGTCCTAAGCGCCAGCGCATCCGCATTCCACGCGCCTACAGCTCCGATCATCAGAGCACAGGACGCAAGCCGACTGAGGGCGGATTCCGTCCTGAGGGCTTCGGTGCCGGACTGCAGAGCAGCAACGAGGGCAGCCGTGAACGTCAGGGTGGCTATCAGAGTCGTGGCGGCTATCAGAGTCGTGGCGGCTACCAGAGCAACCGTGGCGGCTACCAGAGCAACCGTGGCGGATACCAAAGTAACCGTGGCGGATATCAGAGCAATCGTGGCGGCTACCAGAGCCGTGGCGGTTATCAGGGTGGTCGTGGTGGCTACCAGAGCAACCGTGGCGGTGGCTATCATCGTAATTATGATAATAATCAGGTCAATCCTGAGAACGGTGAGGCAGCAGAGAACAGCTATCAGAGCCGTGGCGGATACCAGCCGCGTCAGGGTGGCTATCAGAGCCGTGGCGACTATCAGCCACGCCAGAATACATATCAGAGCCGTGGATACCAGAACCGTGGCGGCTATCAGGGCGGTCGCGGAGGCTACCAGAGCAACCGTGGTGGCTATCAGAGCAACCGTGGCGGTTACGGTCAGGGTGGCGGCTACCGTCGTCATACCGCTGACTACGACCCGAACGCAAAATATTCGATGAAGAAGCGCATCGAATATAAAGAGGATAACATCGACCCGAACGAGCCAATCCGTCTGAACAAGTTCCTCGCCAACGCCGGTGTCTGCTCGCGCCGCGAGGCCGACGAGTTCATCCAGGCAGGTGCAGTGAAGGTGAACGACGAGGTGGTTACAGAACTCGGAACAAAGGTACTGCGCTCCGATAAGGTGCTCTTCCACGACCAGCCGGTGACAATAGAGAAGAAGGTCTACGTGCTGCTGAACAAGCCTAAGGACTACGTCACTACCAGTGATGACCCGCAGAACCGCAAGACGGTGATGGACCTCGTTAAGGATGCTTGTCCGGAACGTATCTATCCTGTGGGACGTCTCGACAGAAATACTACCGGCGTACTGCTTCTCACCAACGACGGCGACCTCGCTTCGAAACTCACTCACCCAAAATTCCTCAAGAAGAAGGTGTATCATGTGTTCCTCGATAAGCCGGTGTCGGCCAACGACTTGCAGAAGATTTCGGACGGTATCGAGCTCGAGGACGGTGTCATCAAGGCTGATGCCATCGACTATCCTGATCCTGAGGACCAGAAGCAGGTGGGTATCGAGATTCACAGCGGCAAGAACCGTATCGTGCGCCGTATCTTCGAGAGCCTCGGCTATCGCGTAGTTAAACTCGACCGTGTGCAGTTCGCCGGTCTGACAAAGAAGAATGTCCGCCGTGGCGACTGGCGTTTCCTCACCGAGAAGGAAGTGGAGATGCTGCGCATGGGCGCTTTTGAATAAGTAAAACACAAACAGACAAATGAAACGTACAAAAGTCGTCGATGCCCTAAAGAGTACCGACTATGGAAAAGAGATAGTAGTAAAAGGATGGGCGCGGTCGCACCGCAGCAGTAAGGCTGTCGACTTCATCGCCCTCAACGATGGCTCTACGATAAAGAATCTGCAGGTGGTCGTCGATCCGTCGGCCGTAGATGCCGAGGAGCTGAAGAGTATCACCACCGGTGCATGTATCGGTGTGGAGGGTACCCTCGTCGAAAGCCAGGGCAAGGGTCAGACCGTTGAGGTTCAAGCCAAGAAGATTGTTATCTACGGTCTCTGCCCTAACGATTATCCGATGCAGAAGAAGGGTCAGAGCTTCGAGTATATGCGCCAGTTCGCTCACATGCGTCTGCGTACCAATACTTTCGGTGCTGTGTTCCGCATCCGGCATAATATGGCTATCGCCATCCACAAGTACTTCCATGACCACGGGTTCTACTACTTCAATACGCCACTTATCACCGCCAGCGACGCTGAGGGTGCCGGTGAGATGTTCCAGGTGACAACACTCGATCTCGACCGGGTGGCAAAGGAAGGACAGGTGGACTACTCGAAGGATTTCTTCGGAAAGAAAACAAATCTGACCGTCTCGGGACAGCTCGAGGGTGAGCTTGGTGCTACGGCGCTTGGAGCTATCTATACCTTCGGACCGACATTCCGCGCCGAAAACTCCAATACTCCGCGCCATTTAGCTGAGTTCTGGATGATTGAGCCGGAAATTGCGTTCATGGACAAGGACGAGCTCATGGACCTCGAGGAGGATTTCATCAAGTACTGTGTGCAGTGGGCTCTCGACAACTGTATGGACGATCTTGAGTTCCTCAACAAGATGATTGACAAGACGCTCCTCGATACGCTTCATTCTGTGGTGAAAGAGAGTTTCGTCAGACTGCCTTACACCGAGGGAATCAAGATTCTTGAGCAGGCTGTAAAGGACGGACATAAGTTTGAGAATCCTGTCACGGGCTGGGGTATGGACCTCAACAGTGAGCACGAGCGTTATCTCGTTGAGCAGCACTTCAAGAAGCCGGTTATCATGACAGACTATCCGAGTGAGATTAAGGCCTTCTACATGAAGAAGAATCCCGACGGAAAGACGATGCAGGGAACAGATGTGCTCTTCCCGCGCATTGGCGAAATCATCGGCGGATCGGTTCGTGAGGAGAGTTACGAGAAGCTTCTCGACGAGATTGAGAAGCGCCACATGAAGGAAAGTACCTACTCATGGTATCTCGACACACGTAAGTATGGTTCTTGTCCGCATGCAGGTTTCGGACTCGGTTTTGAGCGTCTCATCCTCTTCGTGACCGGTATGCAGAATATCCGCGACGTCATTCCGTTCCCGCGCACTCCTAAGAATGCCGAGTTCTAAGACTGTCGTCGTGGAGGTGTGCCTTTGAAAGAGGCCACATTGACATATAATTAAAGAAGTACTCTCCCGCAGATTGTATGGCGGGGGAGTACTTTCGCTAATATGGTGTCTCTCGTATTGAGTGGGGGACATGGGAAGAGATGGATGTTCTTCCGGATTTTTCTTGTTAATACAGTTATCATTTCGGACAATCATGATTCGCGCAGTATTCTTGGATATCGACGGCACATTAGTCAGTTTCACCACCCACCGTATTCCACAGTCGACGGTTGATGCCTTGACGGAGTTCCACAATAGGGGCGGTAAGGTGTATATTTCGACAGGAAGGCCAATCGCTATAGTCAACAATATTGGTCAGATAAAGGATCTCGTCGACGGCTATATCACCTTCAATGGGGCTTACTCGTTCGTCGGAGAGCGGGAAGTCAATTGTGATGCCATTCCCGACGAGGATGTCAAGGCGATGATTGACGATGCCCGGCGCAATGATTATACGGTACTCGTCTGCGGTAAGCGTGATCTCGCCATATATAATTATCATGATGTCTTTAACGATGTCTTTGTCAAAGGTCTTGGAGTCAGCTGTATAGACCCTTCGAAGCCCGTCAGCGATTTAAAGGGACAACCGATATTGCAGCTCACTCCTTTTTTCAACATCAGTGCGGAGAAGAAAGTCATGGGACAGATGCCGCATTCGGTTTCGGCAAGGTGGAATCCTAATTTTACCGATATCACTGTCCGTGGGGCTGACAAGGGACATGCTCTCCGTATGATGGCTGAGGCCGAGGGACTTGATGTCAGTGAGTGTATGGCTTTCGGCGACGGCGGAAATGACATCTCAATACTAAAAGCGGCGGGGATAGGTGTTGCCATGGGTAACGCTGCTGATGATGTGAAGGCTGCTGCCGACTACGTGACAACGCATGTCGACGATAACGGCATAGCCAATGCCCTGCGGCATTACGGGGCTATAAAATGAAGAAAAGGAGTATTACTCGGTTGTTTTTATAGGGTCTTCAATCTTTCTCATCCACTTGCCGCGGAGTAATCGGATGAGGAAGAGAATACCACGGACGGTGAGTTCGGTAGCCATGGCAAACCATACGCCCGGCAGACCATAGACTGGAGCGAGCGCGGCGGCAAGCGTGAGGCGTACAAACCACATGGAACCGAGGTTTATAAAGGACGGCACAGCCGTGTCGCCGGCTCCTATGCATACGCTGTAGGCTACTATCGAAGCGGCAAAGAAAGGCTCGGCGAAGGCCTCGATGCGCAGAACCTGAGTGCCGAGGGCGCGAATCTCGGGTACGGGACTGAGTATTCCAATCATCTCCGGGGCGAAAATGTACATCAGAAGTCCCATGAACGCCATGACAATCATACCGAGAATCACGGTCATATGGGCAAAACTCTTGCAGAGATCTTTTCTCCGGGCTCCGACGCTCTGTCCTACGAGTGTCGTGGCTGCGTCGCCAATGCCGTATCCGGGCATATAGCAGAGACTCTCTGCTGTCACGGCGAAGGAGTTGGCGGCTATGGCAAAGTTGCCGAGAGGAGCCACAATCATCGTTGAGACTATCTGGGCTCCGTTCATCAGAAGATACTGCAGGGCCATCGGTGCACCTAATTTTACGGCACTGGTGATATACTCTGCATTCCAACGGAAAGGTCCTTTGCTCAGTCGCCAGGCCAATATCTTGCTCTTGAATACCGCATAATAGAGTAACGGGACGCACGCAAAAAGATATGCCAACAACGTGCCTATGGCTGCACCGGCGACACCAAGTCCGAATCCGAATACCTTGATGTGGAGTGCTAACAGCGTTATTTCGCGGGTGGGGAATATAAACAGGAAGTTGAAAAAGACGTCAGCAAAGCACATCGCAACCGCAATGACACTCGGATGGCGCATATCGCCCGACACTTTCAGCATCTGCGATGAAAGGTTTTCTATTAGATGGATTGGTGCCGCCATAGAAAGTATAAGGAAATACGTCGTGGCGTCGCCCTGAATATCGGCACCGCCACCGAGCAAACGGGGTAGGGGCGAGGCGATAACAATACCGACGGTCATGAGGATAAGGGCCACGGCAAGTCCGAAGATGTAGCCGTGCTGCATCACGCGGCGTGCCTGAGCAAAGTCCTTGGCTCCTATGAAGTGGGCAGCCTGAACATAGAATCCCATGGAACATGCCGACACTAACGAGCCAAAGAGCCACGTGGCTGGCTCCACGATGCCTATGCTTGCTGAGGCCTCGGCTCCGAGTGAGCCCACCATCGATGCGTCGATATAGAACATCAGCACCGATGTTATCTGCGCTAAAATAGACGGCATTGACAAAGCGACAATGAGATTGAGTTTCTCACTGCCTGTCATTGCAAGCCCATCACGAATCTTGCTCAGTAACGCATCACTTGACGATTTGCTTAATACCATCTTCAAAATCGCTGCAAAGTTAATGAAAAAAGTGGGGATGAGGAAGAAGATGGGATAAAAAAAGACGGCCCCCGACTTTGGCACACCGTCTGTAGCTGCATTTTGCCGGCAAAGATAAATGAGATAATGGATACATGCGCCTCTTATTCGTTTGCAATGGCTTCATTTCTTTGGCGATAAAGGAATAAAAAAGAAAGGTATCCGATGCCAGTCCGCTTCCAAAAGCTACATCTCTTTGGCATTAAAGGAATAAAAAAATAAGGGCATCCGACGCCAGTCCGTCTCCAAGAGTTTCATCTCTTTGGCGACAAAGGAATAAAAAAGAAAGGCATCCGACTCGCAGTCGAATGCCTTCCTCAACCTAACTAAACTTCAAACTAACTAAATACTATTTTAAACCTAAATGCTTGAAACCTCACGGCTTGAGTCATCCTTTGCAATCCTTCTTGTTACCTTAATTCGGTTTATACCTTAGTGCTTCCTTTCACAACTTAACTAACTAAAACTTCGAATCTATGTTTCTATTCTAATAAGTGTCTGTTTTGTATCTTCAAGTATATTCTCGAGTTATTAGTTCTACCACTGTAAAGCTTCCTCGTATTAAGTTCTCTCAAACTTCTTCTTGTCTTTTGATACTGCAAAGGTACTGCTGTGTGCGCACACGGCAAAATGTTTTGACTTCTTTTTTGTATTATCGTATAGTAAATTTGATATAAATCAAGTTGTTGTGTGCGCACACGGGGTTAATTTGAGACTTTGAAGGTGATAATCTTTATATTATTTTGACTTGAAAAGGCAATTTAACTAAAAAGAGGCCGCCTCTTGTGAGGCGACCTCTTATATAATGAATGTATTGACTTTCCAATATCGTTCTACCTGAACGCTACCATACGTTTTTTCTTCGTGTAAGCTACTTTCTTGTCCAGGAACTATACTCGTTGCGCTTCTTGTAAGCTATTTTCTTCCCGTAAGCTACCTCGCGCTCTTCTTAGCGTAAGCTACCTTCTTATCCAGAAACTACCACGCGCTCTTTTTAGAGTAAGCTACTGGAACCTTTTCGCCGGGCTTGTAGAAGTCGACAAGCGTGATGTCGAAGATCAAGTCGGAGTACGGTTGGATGCCGTAAGTTGTCGAAGTGCTTGACGAATAGGTGACCCCGTTGCTTGAACTTGAGCTCGACGTAGGTGTTGAACTGCCATAGGCCAGCGCGTACGGGATGTACACCTGCCAGCGGTCGCCCTTGTGCATATTCAGCAATGCCGTTGTGAAACCTTCGATGAAAGCGTTTGGCGATGCCGTATATGGTCTCATTGTCAAGAGATTATACGGCTCGTTGTAGTCGTAGCTGGCATCGAAGACGTAGCCTGACGAGAATGTCGGCGATGGAATCATCCTTCCTAAATAGTGGATTCGCACACTGTCGGTATACAACGGCGATGTGGTTCCTTCGCCCTTATTCTCTACGTGGACCACAATATAGTCGGTAGGGTCAAGAGTTGGTGTTCTGGTGGAGTCGGTAGCGTTTTGTCCTGTCATCGTCCAGCATGGAATTATCTTCCAGGTGGTGTCGCCGGCAGCAATCTTCTGCTGTGCCTGCTGGTAGATATTTGTCCAGTACGTATCGTTTTTCTCCTGCCAGTTTTCCCATTCATTGACGGTATCGTCGTTCTCGGAGCATGATACTATGACCATGGCTGCCGCTAACATCAGCATAGCCGCCAATGTCTTGACAACCGACGGGTTGCGGGCTGGTATGTATTTTCGTATGGTTTTCAAAGTCGGAATAGTTTAAATGTCCAGTTTCTTCAGTAACGAAGTGATTGACACGCGGTCCTCGATGATGCCCCGGAGGTTCTCGATAGGAACGCGCTCCTGCTTCATGCTGTCGCGGAAACGCAGGGTGACGGTATTGTCTTTCAGTGTGTCGCCGTCGACGGTGACACAGAACGGAGTGCCGATGGCATCCTGACGGCGGTAGCGCTTGCCGATGGAATCCTTGGCCTCGATATGTGTTGTGAAGTGGAATTTCAGCTCGTCCTGTATTTCCTTGGCCTTCTCTGGCAGTCCGTCCTTGTTGACAAGCGGCAGCACGGCGCATTTGATTGGAGCCAACGGCTCAGGCAGATGGAGCACAACGCGTGTTGAGCCGTTCTCCAATTTCTCCTCCTCGTAGCTGTGGCACATGACCGAGAGGAACATACGGTCTACGCCGATGGACGTCTCGACGTCGTACGGGACGTAGCTCTCGTTGGTCTCTGGGTCGAAGTAGCGCATCTTTGTGCCCGAATATTTCTCGTGCTGCGACAGGTCGAAGTTCGTGCGGGAGTGAATACCCTCGACTTCCTTGAATCCGAACGGCATCTTGAACTCGATATCCGTGGCTGCGTTGGCGTAGTGAGCGAGTTTCTCGTGGTCGTGGAAGCGATAGTTTTCGTCGCCCATGCCTAATGCCTCGTGCCACTGCAGACGATGTTTCTTCCAATATTCGAACCATTTCATCTCCGTTCCCGGCTGGCAGAAGAACTGCATCTCCATCTGTTCGAACTCGCGCATACGGAAAACGAACTGCCGGGCGACGATCTCGTTACGGAAAGCCTTACCGATCTGAGCGATACCGAACGGCAGTTTGTTGCGGGTCGTGCGCTGAACGTTCAGGAAGTTGACAAATATACCCTGTGCCGTCTCAGGGCGGAGGTAAATTTTCTTTGTCGTGTCGGCCGTCGAACCCATCTCGGTTGAGAACATAAGGTTGAACTGACGGACATCAGTCCAGTTCTTCGTTCCCGAAATTGGGTCTACGATACCCTCGTCGAGGATAATCTGTTTCAGCTCCTCGAGGTCCGGGCCCTGCATTGCTGCCGTGTAGCGGGCGTGGAGGTCGTCGCGCTTTTTCTGATGTTCGAGCACGCGTTTGTTGGTCGAACGGAACTCAGCCTCGTCGAAAGCATCACCATATTTCTTGGCGGCTTTCTTCACTTCCTTTTCAATTTTCTCTTCGTATTTCGCAATCTGGTCCTCGATGAGGTTGTCGGCGCGGTAGCGCTTCTTCGAGTCGCGGTTGTCGATGAGAGGGTCGTTGAATGCGTCGACGTGGCCGCTGGCCTTCCATACGGTAGGGTTCATGAAGATGGCTGCGTCGATACCGACGATATTATTGTGGAGCAGGACCATAGAATCCCACCAGTATTTCTTTATGTTGTTCTTGAGCTCTACACCGTTTGGTCCGTAGTCGTAGACAGCGGCGAGGCCCTCAGGATAAATTTCCGAACTTGGGAAGACAAAGCCATATTCCTTACAGTGGCTTACAATCTTCTTGAATACATCTTCTTCGTGTGCCATTATAATTGAAATTGTTATTAATTATTTGGTTTGCAAAGATACGTTATTTTATTGAACCGACCAAAACAGCATGATAAAACTTAACTTAAAGTCGTTAAAACTTGCTCTTTAGAATTATTTTTCCTATCTTTGCAAGAAGTTATAAAATCTCAATTACAGTTGAAATAATCCATTATGGACGATATAAAGGACAAAGATAAAGACAAGAAGGACGAGAATCTCTCCCGCCAGCAGGACGAAACTGGCACCGACGGTGATGATCTCGCCGTCGATGAGCATTCCGACTACAAGCCGGTCGACCGTTTCGATGCTTCGGCCGTCCACCATTTGTCGGGCATGTATAAGAACTGGTTCCTCGATTATGCGAGCTATGTTATTCTCGAGCGTGCTGTTCCACATATCGAGGATGGTCTGAAACCTGTTCAGCGCCGTATCCTCCACTCTATGAAGCAGATGGACGACGGCCGGTATAATAAGGTGGCGAATATCGTGGGACACACCATGCAGTATCACCCTCACGGCGATGCCTCCATCGGCGATGCTCTGGTGCAGATGGGCCAGAAGGATTTGCTCATCGATACTCAGGGTAACTGGGGCAACATTCTCACCGGCGACTCGGCAGCCGCACCCCGTTATATCGAGGCCCGTCTGTCGAAATTCGCCCTGGACACCGTCTTCAACCCCAAGACAACAGAGTGGCAGCTGTCGTACGACGGCCGTAACAAGGAGCCTATCACGCTGCCTGTGAAATTCCCTCTGCTTCTTGCCCAGGGTGCCAACGGCATTGCCGTAGGCCTCTCTTCCCGCATCCTGCCCCATAATATCAATGAAATTTGTGAGGCAGCCATCAGCTATCTGCGTGGCGAGGAGTTCCATCTCTACCCCGATTTCCCCACGGGCGGCAGCATCGACGTGTCGAGATATAACGACGGTCAGCGCGGAGGAACGCTGAAGGTGCGCGCCAAGATAGAGAAACTCGACAACAAAACCCTCGTCATCCGTGAGATTCCTTTCACCAAGACGGCAAGCTCCCTCCAGGAGAGCATAACGAAGGCCGTGGAGAAAGGCAAACTGAAGATTCGCAAGGTCGAGGACATGACTGCCCGCGAGGTGGAGATTCAGCTGCACCTCGCCCCCGGCGTAAGCTCCGACAAGACCATTGACGCCCTTTACGCGTTCACCGACTGCGAGATAAATATTGCCCCAAACTGCTGTGTCATTGAGGATAACAAGCCACAGTTCCTTACTGTCAGCGATGTCCTCCGCCACAGCGTAGACCGCACAAAGGGCCTGCTCCGCCGCGAACTCGAAATCCGTCGGGGTGAGCTCCAGGAGCAGTTGTTCTACGCCTCGTTGGAACAGATATTCATTGAGGAGCGAATATATAAAGGCAAACCCTTCGAGAACGCCACTAATACCGACGAGCTCTGCGCATATATCGACAAGTGTCTCACTCCGTTCTACCCCTCGATGATTCGCGAGGTGCGCAAGGAGGACATCCTGCGGCTGCTGGAAATCAAGATGCAACGCATCGCAAAGTTCAACAAGGACAAGAACGAAGAGCTCATCGCGCGTATCAAGGACGAGATTGCCGGTATCGACAAGGACCTCAGCGAGATGACGCGTGTGACGATAGAGTGGTTCCAGTTTCTCCAGAAGAAGTACGGCAAGGACCATCCCCGCCGCACCGAGATAAAGAGTTTCGACACGATTATCGCCGCGAAGGTTGCCGAGAAGAACGAGAAACTATACGTCGACCGCAAGGAGGGATTCATCGGCTACGGTCTGAAGAAGGCCGAATTCGTGCAGAACTGCTCCGACCTCGACGATGTCGTGGTTTTCTTCCGCGATGGAAAATACAAGGTTATCAAGATTCAGGACAAGGTGTTCGTGGGCAAGAACATCCTCCACGTGCAGGTGTTCAAGAAGGGCGACAAGCGCACTATATATAATGTAGTGTACCGCGACGGCAAGACCGGCCCTTACTACATAAAGCGTTTCAACATCACGTCTATAACCCGCGACCGCGAATACGACCTCACCCTCGGTACCCCCGGATCGAAGGTTATGTACTTCACGGCGAATCCCAATGGTGAGGCTGAGGTTATCAAGGTCACCCTCAATCCCAATCCTAAGAAGAAAAAGCAGAACATCTTCATGGAGAAGGACTTCTCGACGATAAAAATCAAGGGCCGTGCCGCCCAGGGCAACCTCCTCACGCGCGAGGGCATCCACCGCATCTCGCTCAAGAGTCACGGCCATTCCACCCTCGGTGGCCGCAAGGTGTGGTTCGATCCCGATGTGAAGCGCATCAACTTCGACAGTCATGGTGAGCTCCTTGGTGAGTTCTTCGACGACGATGAGATTCTCGTTGTCCTGAAGAACGGTGAATATTACTTCACCAACTTCGACTCCAACAACCATTACGACGGCGATATCCTGCGGATAGAGAAGTTCGACTCGAAAAAAGTCTGGACGGCTGTCGTCTACGATGCCGACAATCAGAACTACCCCTACCTCAAGCGTTTCTATATGGAGGAGAGCAAGAAGCATCAGAGCTTTGTCGGCGACAATCCCAACTCACGCCTTATCCTCCTCACCGACCAGGTCTATCCCCGCATCAATGTCGTCTATGGCGGAGCCGATGCGGCCCGTGGCAACGAGGAAATCGACTGCGAGCAGTTCGTGGGAGTAAAGGGCTTCAAGGCCAAAGGCAAGCGCATCACCACTTATGCGGTGGAGAAGATTGAGGAGCTGGAGCCAACACGCTTCCCCGAGGAGCAGGACAACGGCGACGACGATGCCTCCGGCGGTTCCGACGGCACCGCCAACGATTCCGCAGAGAACCTCGATCCCGATGCCGGAAAATCGCAACGGCAGGTGATCGATGAGATAACAGGGCAGTTAGAACTGTTCCCCGATGATGAATAAACAGCAAAAGGGCATGGAAGGAAACGACTCCTTCTGTGCCCTTTTTCTTGCCCGTATCGTCGTCGGCCATCCATTCCGCAATTCCGCTTCGCATGTCTTATGGTCTTCCTTCGTTCGCGCCCAGGCGGTGGCGGACTCTTGCGTGGCGGATCAAACCGGCTGTCAACGCGTGCTGAACGACCCTGACAATGGGCCGTGTTGCCCCAACAACGACCTTACTGAGCGACCTCCGCAATGCAAAAGTCATGCTGAGAAGAATCCGCCGAGAGCCTCCGATGAGGATATTCCGGTACTATTATATTTATGAAATCTAAACATCGAAGCTCAGTTCAGATGTCATTTCTCGCCATTCCATGCAATCTTTGAGCAGTGGTTCAGCATGTTACCGAAGCTACAAGATTATTTGGCGCAGGGGGATTTTTCCGTGGATGTCCCTGCACTCGCCTAACTAAAATATAGTGAAACAGCGTTGCTGATGTCGGGAAACTATGTTACCTTTGCAGCATGGCAAAGAAACTATCGACATTCGACTACTCAACATTAGTCCGTTACATGCTGCCCGATGGCATCCTTGATTACTTCGAGATCACTAAGATCGACGAAGAAGTTACTAACGAGAAGGACGAAACAGGCACCGTCATCCGTATTCTTCACATCTACCTTGACGAGCGCGACCTGCGTGACAAGGTCTGGCATGACCTTCAGCCCAACGGTTTCACGGAGCCTCGCTTGTTCAATGACTTCCCACAACGCGAGCATAAAGTTCTGCTGCATGTCCGTCGCCGTCGTTGGTTGGACGGAGACGGTCACAACGTCGTCCTTGAAACCCTGCCTCTTGTGGCAGAGGGAACCTGCTACTCTGTAGAGTTTGCGGATTTCTTAAAAAAAATGGTTGGATGCCTTCCCAGTGACGGCCCAATGCGTGGGGCGCTTCTTCCGGACTGACGGGAAGTACCTCGGGCGTGCCTACAAGGAGCATCTGAGTGGCTTTACGGACTGGGACCAGAAGGAGCATGCCGGTGAGTGGGTGCTTCAAGAGAAGAACATGGGCGAGCGACTGTGCATAGACGAGACGATGCTTCACCATGACCTGATCACGTTCCTCTCCAACAGGGACGGACACTGCAAGAAGGGAACACTCATAGCTGCAGTCAAGGGCACGACCGTTGCTGACGTGACGAAGCATTTTGACGAGATACAAGAAGAGAGCCGAAATAAAGTCAAGGAGGTGTCGATGGACTTCTCCGACAGCATGATGGGCATTGTCAAGAAGTCCTTCCCACAGGCAGAGATAGTTATAGACCATTTCCATGTCATCCAGCTTTATACGACCAGGGGACTTGATGCGATGCGCATGAAGCTCAAGCGCACCAACACGACCGAGGTCAAGAGAGAGGAGCGGGAGTTCAGAAAGCAGCAAGAGAAGCGGGCCAAGGCAAGGGACAGGTACGCCGAGACCCATGAGGTCAAGAAGAGCAAGAACGGCAAACGCCTCGGCAGGCCGCGCAAGCGGAAGAATGAAAAGTTTGAGCCGAAGAAACTCAGCAATGGAGAGACCAAAGCCGACTTGCTGACGCACGTAAGATACCCGCTGACGAAAAACCACAATGACTGGACTGACTTCCAGAAGGAGGAAATGCGCCTGCTCTTTGAGATTGAGCCAAAGATGAAGGCTGCATACGGTCTGCTCTGCGCCCTGCGCAACATCTTCAGCAAGAAAAAGGACAGGAAGAGTGCAAAGAAAGCGCTCCATAAGTGGTACAAGAATGTCGGAAGAACCCGCATTCGGGAAATCATATCAGTACGTGACACCATCAAGGCCAAAGAGGAGTATGTGCTAAACTTCTTCAACAACAGGTCAACGAATGCGCCAGCCGAGTCGCTCAACTCAAAGATTAAGGGACTGCGTGCTCAGGTGCATGGGGTCAGTGACCTTCCCTTCTTCATGTTCCGCTGTTTCACGATATTTGGTTAGGCGAGTGCAGGGGGCATCCACGGAAAAATCCCCCTGCGCCGATTATTTTATACATTTTGCGTCCTGACTTGACCATATATATTCCATGAGGCAATGATATTTGGCTTTGTCCGTGCTCTGTGGCTCCATTGTTTATCAACTTCCCGCAGATGGAGTAAATTGCATAACTTGCTGTGGTGCCTTGACTCTTAATGACCTAAGTGCCATTGTGTCCGTAAACTTCAATGCTGCTCGTGGCTAACGTCGATTTAACTGATGTCGGGAAGTCATCTGTCTCGATGAAGTTGGTGAAGTAATTCCAACCGACGGCATTGCGATATAAATCTGCCGTGCCTTTTGGCACATAAACAGGAATATCGCTTGGCGTATTAAACTCTGGCTCCAATTCGTCAGGGCCGAATACAACCTTTCCGCAAGAAGGAGGTATTTGTGCTTTACAATATATATGTTGTATGCTATGCACGAAAATATCTTCATTGGCTCACGAATATATCTTCAACGGCTTACGAAGGTATCTTCAGCGGGATAAGGAGATAATATCGGGTCATAAGTAAGTGCGATGTCAGGAAAGCGCATTCTCGTCTGAAGAAAAAACGAATAAAACCTCTTGCGTTTGCAATCGCAAATAAAACCAACAAAACCACTGATACTAAAGCACTTGCAGCACTCTGCCGCGTAGGGATGGGGCTCATCCCCATTCTACCAACAGCGGGCGAGATGAAAACTATACACCGTAGCTGCTATGGTGGGGATAATCCCACCCTTACGGTGGATGAATGCAGCAACATGCTAATTATCAGAGTGTTGCCAACATAATTATTTCATCACAAACACATTGCCAACGTGATGCTTTGAAAGTTGCAGATAGGCAGGGTTAGCGGCCTTAAATTTCTTTGCCACTGCCAGCCCCGACGGGGCTTTGCGTTGGCAGAGTAAAAATCGCGGTCTTCAGGGATGGTGAACACGTCACAAATTTCAAGTCGTCGGGGCTTTGCGTTGGCTGAGAAAATACGATAACAAGGATACTTCGCCAAGTTGATTAATACAATTTGCGAAATATGTGCTTTGAGTATGATCCTATGCAGGTGTATCCAATCTCGCGGCGTCAGCGGTTTTCCTGGTTTTCCTTGCCGTGATGCAAGCCTGAGGAATGAAGGCTGTTTCTTCCCGGTGCCGACTTGCCGAAGCTTGCTTCGAAGCAAGTAGGCACCGGGAAGAAACACAGGGCGCATCCTTTGTTCACTGAACATCGCTGCCGGCTCCACCTGTGGCGAGAACCCAAATGTCCGTCACCGCAGCCGTGAGGAATTCCTCCGCGAGCTTGTTGGTCAAGGCAATAACGTCAGCCAGTATAAGCTATAACAAATGTGACAACTCACACAATCAGATTCTCACGGAATGGAAAATGTAATTGCGTGAGTTAATAGTATAAATAATAATCTACCAATTTTTCTCAATAGGATATGTGTATGAAAAGAATTTCATTTTGTGCGGGTAAATTATCCCATATGCCTGACGAGCTTCGTCCTCAACCCATCTACCTTGGGAACTAAGAAGGTACACATCTTTGTTATAATAATTACCCCATCCATAGTTAAGGTGTAGGTAATAAGGATCATTTTGTCTTTTGTATTTAATATATCCATCTGCGATAAACGCATGACCATCAACATAATGCTTCCAAGGTCCCCAACCATGTTTGGCCCTATAGCCTGATATAACTACAATGCCATGATACGGTTCTTTCATTTAAATTTAGACTGACATGGCATGATTGTTGCTCAGTCTCCGCTTTACCGCAGAAATGCTATTTGTAGTAAAGGTCTGATGACCAATGGATAAAGTATCCCCTACCCAAGCTGGATGTAGCTTAGGGCTTATTATATATCCCTCAAAATTAACGACCTCTACAGACTGAGAAGAGAAATAGCATAGGCCAAGCTGTTCTTGGCGTAAGATGCAATGGCTGAGAACTTGACTTTAAAGAGTTCTTTCCTCTTTCTGATGGTCTCTGGCAGGTGCTTTTTGGAGGCTATGGTGTAGATGATATAAACAAGCTTCTGGATCGAGTCCAAGTTTCTGGCCGACTTTGTTTCTTTTCTCTTTGTGCGGTCCTGGCGCATTCTTGCATCCAGCGTCCAATGGAGATTGTTCTCGATTCCCCAGTGCATGCGGCTGATTCGATCCAAAGTCTGTGCCCTTTCTTCCAAACTGGTTATATAGTACCTCGTCTGTTTTTGTTCCGTTCCGCTTTTCTTTTCAATCGTATGCGTGTCTATGGCAATCACAGCCTTGACATTGAGGAATTTTTCAAGCGCCTTGATACCGGATATGTCTGAATATACACGGCATCGGCGTTGGTACAGCCTCCCGTGGGCAAGTTCCCACTCCGTCTTCCATTCGTCGTTAGGATGCAGCGTAGGCACAGCGTCCTCTACCGACCATCTTGCTGCTTTCTGGTTGGCTTTCAGCGCAATAAGATAGTCAGCTCCCTTCCCGACGATGCCTTTGATGATAGAACTTTGGCACGACATGGCATCCGCAGTTATAACGCATCCATTCATGTAGTCAGCCCGCTCTATGATTTTGGGCACAGCCTTTATCTCATTGCTTTTCACCTCACACATTTCAGTGTCAAGCGGCAACCGGTCGGTCACGCTGAAAGCAGTCACAACATCAGGAGAGCGTCCGTCGCCAATTTTCGTACCCAGCATGAACTTGCCGTCAATTGCAATGTGCCGTCTGTTTGCTCCATCATGCTCCGACACGTATTTTCGTGATAATGTCGAAACCAAAGAGGCCAAAGTAATGTCGTCGATTCCACCTTCCATCCTGCAAAGTGTGGGCTCGGACGGACATCCCTTAGCAAGAATGCCGAGGTGGTCTTGCAAGTAGCTCAAATGGATCGTTCCAAAGGCCACAATGTCCTTGCGAGTCTCGCAGCCGCATGCCCTGGCCAAAATAACCAGCAGAAGCATGTCGGACAACTTGTGTTTACAGTTGCCTTTGTTCATCCTACGATAATCTGGTACTGAGTGGATAAAATTTAACAAATCTCGGCTCAGCAAATGCGGTTTTTCAACCGCCAAACTCTTAATCCCTTATAGGGAAGAAAAAGTTGCATCCGAGATGATAAAAGTGCGTAATTGTTTGGTTATTAGCTAATTATTTTGTATCTTTGCAGTGTAAAAAGAAGAGGGGGCACAAAGTGCACTAATCGCACAAATACCATAAACCCCCTCTTCAAAAATAAAAATATATGACAAAAGGTATTAAGAGCCTGGCGGTTGAGAAACCGCCTTCGGGCGTTTGTGCCTATCGTCACATTCATTTAAACGGATTACATTGTGACATATTGTCTTCTATGTCGGCTTAAATGAAAGAGCCCTTATGCCATGATTTGTCTTTAGCACATTGATTATATTTGAGCCTCCATAGTTGTTAATTCCATATACAGAAAATAAGCTTACCAGTTTGTCAGCCTTTGTTCCTGAAGCATTAACTCCATATTTCATTCCTGTTTGCTTCCCAATATAATTTACCAGTCTTGCTATTTCGTCTATAGCCTTATTTGTTGGATATTGCTTTGTGGCTTCATCCCATGAACTAATCATGCTCATTTTTGGCTGAAGTACAGACAGAGCCTGTGCGCCTGCAATTGCAACACATCCCGCAACAGCTTGCTTTCCATCGCTTGTAAAGCAGTATCTATTGTATGGTGAGCGTTGGTGCCAAGACACCTTACACTTTGGTGTCAAATGCTCAATAATATTATTATTTTGACTTGTGGCAGACTTTAGTACTTTGTCTGAAACAGCATCGTCTATAGTAGATTGTAACAGGAAAGACAAGTCAGAGGTCGTATCGGTGAGGACTTCTTCAATATTAACGTCATTTTCCTTCTTGAAATATGCTATTGGAAGAATGTCTATATTATCCTTAATTAGAATAACAGTCCCTTTTCTGTTAGATAATGAAGCTGCCACTACAGTATCTGCAACATAATTATCAGATGTACTACGTGTCAATTGCAGATTAGATACTTGTGTTAGTGGAACTTTCGTAATGTTATCAATAGTTGTAGTGTTTACGGCCCTTGAAGCAAGGTCGTCAGTTTCAGTAATTCCTTGTACAAATTCAATAGCTATATCAGATATAACTTTAGTTATATCCGACTTACTTACACTCAATCCGTTGTCTCATCGTTATCACATGACATAATGGATATAGAAGCAATGAATATAAACAACAATGTCTTTAACGTTTTCATATTTTACTTATAATCTCGAATAATAGATAAACTTAAATCAACGAAGTCCTAAGATTATTTTATCGTGATACCAACCGGAGCTCCGTCCATGGCGAAGATGATAATATAATAAGGAGAAGAAGAAGCTTTGGCATATGCTTGAATTTTATAGGCACATTTCTTGTTTAAAATATCACCAATGAGGGTGATGCTGCAAAGGTCAGGGATGTCTATTGCAGAAACCTTTCCGTTGTGGTAAGAGACAGAGCCTATTTTGTTGCCACCAACTACAATGTCAACCGGATTGGATGAGAATTTTAATTCTCCCAATGTGGAATTGTCAGTCCTTGAAAGAATGACCATCCTTTCAAGAGTGTAGTCCTTCTTGTTGACAGAATACAGGGTGTCGGGGAGCAGCGAGGACAGGGAGAAAGACTCCTTGTTAAGTTGTGGGTAGCGGTCGGAATCGTCAGAATCCTTGCTGCAGGCAATGAAGAGAACGGCTATGAACATAGTTAATGTTGTAAAAACCAAATACTTTTTCATTTCTTTTATTTTTATGATTTACTTTAATGACGGTAAAATTACTGGAAACCCTTACTCAGAGTTTATTTTTTTTCAATCCAAATGGTGCTTTTAACATTATACCCTCCCAATTAGGCTGTCAAAAATTTAAGCCGTTTTTCGTTTCTTACTTTTGAGGTCCAACATTCTCCTTACTTGCCAATTGTCAAGCAGAGTCATTTCTTTCCAATCCTTTATATCAGCCATTCTCACGCATTCCATTTTCTCCTTGAAGTCAATCTTTCTTCTCTTTTTGCTGTCCGTAACTTTTCCGTACAGAGGCAAGGCCAGAACTATGGGCGTTATCCCACAGTGTTTGTTTTTCGGCTGTATGCTTTTATAAACGCCGAAAGTTGATTCTATGATATCCGACGTGATGTTGTGGCATTCGTCCTTTGATTTAAGAAGGGCGCACTCTTCATTTATGTAACGCCTTATGGCACGACCGACTCTTTTGCATCCTTCTGCTATTTCGTCCTTCCGCAACAGATTGATCCAGATGTAATCCTTGCAGTACTTTGCAGAGGTATGCGAAAGACCTTCTTTCTTTACTTTCGTGAATACAACGTCAACTGTTTCCATTACATGGTAGAGCTCTGTAACTAGCTCCTTATAGTCAAGCACAAACGTATAGGCAGCCTTCTGGCTTTCGCCAAGATCGTCATAGACTTGGAGTATGGCCCAAGCCCATTCCACCCACTTTGACATATTCATGAACCTCGATATGGTCCGTAACTTTGGCGGGAGCAGATATGCGTTAGCGGTAAGCTGATATGACAATCTCTTCTTGTTCATTATATCCATAAATTCCTTGAAATCAGTTCTTTCCTTGTATTCGTCCTCAAGAATAAGACCAATCGTGTGACTGATGTCTCGATGGCGCGGGACATCAGCTAACTCTGCTCCCTTCCTGAGATTATGCCCGTTGTCGCTGACAATATATTTTGGAGTCTTTCCGATTTTGTCCTTCAGTTTTATTATCTCCCTTTCTACGTCTCCGGCTTTCCATGATGACGATACAGCCATTGCCAGCACCTCGACATCCCCATGCTTCAATGTCTTGCCCTCGTGCTGTGCTGGAGCTGCGAGAATAACCAGCAACTTCTGACTTCCGACGGTGATACTCTCGTCTATAATGATAGAGTATTCCTTCCCTCTGAACTTATTACATGAGTCAAGATACTCTACGATACCAGCCTTGAGCAGCCAATTCTCAATTGTCTGGTGTGATGGTATTACACCGAGGGCACCGCCGAGAAAGTCATTGAATAACTCCAATCCGTTGACGATTGAACGAAATCCGCATCCCATGCGGATGTACATGCACACGGCCAAAGCTATCACTTCCGCCCAGAATGAGTGTCCTTTAACTGGCGTGAAAGCAAGTCGAACAATTCCTCCGTCGTGTTCAGACTCAAACGACGTTTTTTTTTGAGCTCTGTATCCTTGGCCTTGCTCTCCTTCTTCAACTCCTTGTACTTGTCTTTCCATTTTTTACTACTCTTGTCTTTAGCCATAATTGAAGCTTCTAATTTTTTAATCTTAGCCGATGCTGCCTTTTCCTTCTCGTTCTTCTTAGCGAGTAATGCTTCCAGTCTCTTTATTTTTGCACTTTCTTTTGTCATAATATTTTACTTTACATTGTTATATTTTCTATGTAAAGGTACTAATATTCAATGACTTATGCAAATTATTAAAGTTAATATATACTATGAAATATGTTTATATAAGTTAAGAATAAATCCTTGTAAATCAAAAGCAATTATGAGTATAAAAACTGACTAAATTTTTGACAGCCTACCTCCCAATACACCTGCGCCGTTGGTGAAATTAGTATAACTTGGCAGCACGAAGGACATTCCATAGTTCCCTATTTTGTTGTTTTGACTTTCATTCAAACTCTTGAAGAATTTATAGAACTCTTGTGTCAGATGGTAAAGTTCTACTCTATATGCGCTTATGTACCCACTGGATCGTACATTTAAATGTAAAGTGTAGTCACAATCTTTGAGAAAAGAACTGTTATCAAAAATGTACAAGTTACCCCAATAAGTATTTGATTCATCAAATTGCAGGTCGCCCAACGTGTAATTGTTCAGAACCGGTTCAGTGCTTGTTTTAATCTCCTCAACTTCGCTATGTTGATAAACCGTGTCGCGATCACCATCATATGTGTTTGCCAATCCAACTACTCTGACTCCGAAATAATCAGTAATACCAGGAGTGTTTTTAATCTGAATTTTCAATTAATTTGTAGCGATAATCTTCTAAGACTCGTTTTTCTTTGGCCTTCCTCTTTTTCTACCTACCTTTTTCGACTTGTATCCCGGTTCACACCCGGCTGGGATGTCAAGCCCAAAAGCCTTCGCAATCTCTACCTGCTTCCCGACAAAAGGTGTTATCTTGGTGGTATGCCCCTGTCGCTCGATACATCTTATGTTCCTCATCTCGTCAAGCATGTCCAGTGAAGAGGCGAACATGCTGTGAAGGCCTGTCGTCTTCCAGATGTGTCTAATATATGATCCTATGACTAATCCGACGAACAAGATGAACAGCCTGCCGGTCTTACCGTCCTCGCTCCAATTTCTTTGTCTGTCAGAGCACATCTCCGTCTTCATCTGCTGGAAGTACTTTTCCTGCTCGTCTCTCAATTTGTAGTGAGCCAGAGCTTGCGGTGCCGTCAGATCCAGTCCGAGCGTTACAATGGCGACAAACCCTAACAGTCTGAGTGAGTCGTTGTGCTTCTTCTCGTTCTTCTCAAAAGATATGACGTGTCTTTTCTTGTCCAGTTTTACGTCAAACATGCAGAAGTCTTTCTTCAGGGTCTCGTCGTCTGGTGCTTCTTCCTTGCCTTCAAGCATCTTCTGAAGACAGCTTCTCTGCCCTTCGACTTTCATGTCTATGTTGATTTGCCCCTCACTTCTCCACGAAGGATTGAAGAACAGGTTCAGGCGCATCTTGCTTGCTGCCTTTTCGGACTTGCCATTTCCATGTACCTTGTAGTCAATGTCATACTGCTTGTAATACAGCTTGCTGTCAAGGTCTATCTCCATTCCGTCCGGACGGACATTGAAGTCTCCAAGGCTGTCTATTTTGTCGCTGATAAACTTGTGGCCGGTCTTCATGCACATTATAGCGGGCTGGCCATGAAGGATGTTGTCCTCAAGGATTTGCACTGTCCCATAGCCCCTGTCCGTTATCATTACGTAATTCATAAAACCGGCACAGCGAAGGTCAGACTGGATGACACCCATTGTGCGTGAGTCAGGAATGTTACCGGGAAAAGACATGTAATAGATGGGCATGTGGTTGCTGAGAGTATAGACTACAACTTCATTCGTCTGCGCCAGGGCAATGTTCTCCTTGTTGTGCCCCCAGCGTATGTCGGCCAGGCTGCTTCCGTAAGCAGACCTGCTTGTGGAGTCAACAGCACAGAGTTCCATCTTTCCAATTTTTTCCGAACGAAGACGTAGCAGGGCCTGGCGGTCTTTCTCGGTGATTGACTGCGTAAGACGGGTGATGTCTCCTGGCGACATTTCGCGTGCGGACGGAGTCTTGGTGTATCTCTGCCAGCGAGCGAGTCTGCTATACTATAAGAATAGCTGGAAATATAGGGGAACATGACAAGTGTCATGATGTCATCCACTTTCTCCTTGTTTCCCTCTAACACCTTCTCCAGATCCTCGCGTATCTTGGTCTTCTCCGCAACTCTTTCCATAAGCCACACGTCGCCATACAGACGGTTCGGCGCATCTCCATTGTGGGTAGGCCTCCCTGCTTTCCTCGTGCTTGGCAAAGAGTCCAGTTCACTCAAATCCCATCCCTGTGGGAATAACAATTGCTTTCGCTCGGCAGGAGGCATGCAAAGATATGCCTTACCTGGAATGAACTTCAAGCTTTCGGTCACTGTGCCTAAATGAATGCTTTTGTTCATACGCTTACCTGTTGCCTTGTTCGTTACACGTGGGCGTAGTGTTGCATATCTATATCCGTTATTGATGTGAAGCGTCACCTTGTGAGCAGTCTCATCGCTTATAGGTCTTGCCATTATACTATATCATTGATTACCGCTACAAATGTAACAATAATAAGTGAAATGGCAAAACATAACAAACTAAATATTTACTGATTTATAGATAATTAGCTTTAGAGTGGGTATTATCGCTACAAATTAATCGAAAATTCAGATTTTTAACTTTCAGCACAATCTGGTCATACGGTTCGCCATAGCTGTATAAAGAATTCATGTGTAAGCTAAGACACAAGGCACTGTCAGGAATAACCGTCTCTGCATTTACTGGTGTGATATTTTCAGCTTCGGCATGGACTCCAACTTTATCCCCAATTCGCAGACCTTTAACAAAGTAGTATTCAAGTCGTTTCCTGCTTCCTGAACCCACTTCGCCATTAAAAGTAACTTTTTGTGCATGCCCATTGACATAGCTGCTTATTTTTACACTTTCAAGATTCTCAGATTCTCCAGTGACGGGTATTGAACATGAAACGTATATTCTTGTCGTGTCGCTTGTCGTTGGTAAACAATATACTACGAGACAGTTCTCTTTAGACAATTTATTTAGACTCATCTCGTCCTGACACCCAGACAAAATCAAGGTTGATATAAAAAGTAAGAAAATATATCTTCTCATTACATTCAGAATTTTAGAGTATAACTAACCGACGGAATAATCGGGATATATCCCCTGCTTTTTGCAGAAAATGTTCCATTATCATTCTCGCGAACCTTCACATACATAGTATTAAGATGGCAATAAGCATTATAGATGCTGATATTCCATATACTTTCATTTCCCCGACTTGTTTTATGTTTGAAATCGACTCCTACATCAATTCTGTGATAAGCAGGCAAGGCCACATTGTTTGGCTTGCTGTAGAACTTTAGGATATCATTGTCATTGTTCAGCCCGCCAAAAGGAGGCGAGAATATATACCTGTCGGGCAGAGTTATTCTGTTGCCTGAATGAAAGGTCCACGCGGCATACATGGAAAAGCACGAAGAGAAAGTATAACGGCAGTCTACATTAATCTTATGCCTATTATCGAATTTGTCCCTATACCAGCCAGTTCCCAGTTCTTCGTAGTTGCGAAAAGTCCAAGATAGTGTATAAGCCAAATTGGTGATAACTTTCCCACTATGGTAACTACCGTCAAATTCCAGACCATAAGAGCGTCCCTTGCCATCAGCTACATCCTTATCCCAGCGAGAGGCCGGTGGTTGCATTCCCATCCAATGACGGTATTCCAGAAGATGACTTGACCTTTTGTAAAAGCCCTCTAATGTCAGAAGTAGTTCTTTCCGGGGGTGATAATATAAACCAGCTGCCAGTTGCCATGACCTTCCAGGTTGGAAATTCCTTGTAGTTGGCACCCAATAATCCGTCGGCATGTCCAATGACGTGGAAGCTATCCTATGAAGATATTGCGTAGTCATAGTAAAAGAGCCTTTCAACGAAAGATTATTTCTCAACTGAAATTTTGTTGAAAATCGTGGATCAAGACGATGATATATCTTGCCTCTGGTAGAAAAGGAAGTATAGCTTAATCCAATATCAGTACTCCAACATTCCGATATGGAAAAATCATTTTCCACATAAAGACCTATTTCCTGTGAACGCTGAAAGTCATGGCTTTCCAGTTCGGAGGAATCGTTTTTTTCTTCACCATTGTTATAATAGTAGGCTTGCTGCTTTGTCTGTGGCTTGAAGAAGTGGAATATATAACTTCCGCCGAACAAAATCTTTTGCATGTTGGTCGGGTGAAACTCAAAATCTGCCTTTAAGCCTATATCATCAATACTTGAATGGTTGTGCTGGACGTTAAGGCATGTGCGTAATGGAGACTTATTGTCCGACAGATCATAATTGTCATCAAAGTATTCAGTTCCGGAATGGTTGTGGGTATAAACAGCTTCAATGGTTGAAAATAGTTTGCCAGTCAATTGCTCGTTCCGTCCTATAGCAACATTGGTACTTCCCCATTTGAACTTATTCCTCTCGTTTTCAGAATTGCCGTCCCAATTGCCATCATCCTTTATCGTATAATGGTCAAGCCCGGAATAGAAACTGATATATGAGTTGCTCCTATCATTTAAATGATACGTGATTTTGGCATTCATATCATAAAACAGGTAGTTGAACGAATGGAAGTCATTCTCATGACTATGCCTTCTTGCGATTGAAAAATATGGTTTTAGAAATACATCCATCCAACTTCTGCGTAGGCTGAATACGAATGAAGTCTTATCCTTTATTATAGGTCCTTCAATAGAGAACCGTCCATCTAAAAGTCCCAAAGAAAACGTACCATGGATGTGACGCATGTCGCCATCCTTAGTCCGAATATCGGTAATAGATGACAACCGACCGTTGTATTTTGCAGGGAAACCGCTCTTGTAAAATTCTACGTTCTTGATAATATCAGTATTGAATGACGAGAACAGACCTAAAGAGTGGTTCATCTGATAGAGAGGCGTACCATCGAGAAGGAAAAGGTTCTCATCGCTATTACCGCCATGTACAAACAAACCGGAGGCAAGTTCAATTCCAGAAGCTACTCCAGAAACACGTTGCAGAGTCTTGACAACATCAGGGCTGCTAAGCAGTGAGAATTCGGTATTGAAATCTTTTGCGGTAAAAGTCCTTTTTCCGGTTTGAGAAGCAAGCAAAGGAGAATTGAGGTCACCCGTTACGATAACTTCATCAATATATGCGCTATCTTCCTTCAAACCGATATTAATCAACTTGTTGCCTTGAACATTAATATCCCTCAATACTTCCTTATAACCAAGACTGGAAAACCGGAGCCGATGGTGCCCTTCATCAAGGACAAGACTGAAAGCTCCGTTAGCATTGGAAAGTGTGCCTACCTTTGAGTCAACATCATATACGTTGACATTTATCAGTGGCTCTCTGTTATTGTCACGTATATACCCACTTATTGCATAACGCTTGGGGACTTTCTTTATAGGCTTAACAACAGGCTTCCTGTTGATTGGACTTTTGCCTATTCTACGCTTTTTCCTCATAAGTATAATGGTCGAGCCTTTCTGAGTCCACGCATAATCTGAATCACGGAACAATAAGTCAAGAGCCTTGTAAAGTGGCATAGTTTCAAGACGTTTTCCGTTATATGGAACATTTAAGTTAAATCTTGAGTCATAGACAAAGAAAACCTTGTTCTTTCTTTCTATCTTGTTCATTTCCTGACGAATAGTCTGACCATAAGACAGAGAGCAGAAGAACAGCCCAATCAATAATAATAAAGTCTTCATTTTCTCTCGCCTCTCCTATAAATTGTAATATTAAGAGTAGTCTCCAATATGTCTATAACCTCGTCTATGTTGTCGGCCTTAAAAGTACCGGAAATAGATCTCGTTGTATCACTTGCAGAGAGGTCGACTTGATAACATTTAGATACAGTTTGTAAGGCTTGTGATATTGGTGTGTTGTTAAACTTAAAGATGCCAGTTGCCCATGCAGTTTCGTTTATATCCCCATATGATACAATAGGGTGTTCAGTTCCTGCCTGAATAGTTCCTTTCATGCCCCTTGTAAGAATAACACCATCCTTGCTATCATGGATAAAAAATTTCACACTGCCTTCTGTAACCAAGACACTCGTTCTGCGTCCAAGGCATGTTGATACTTGAAATGAAGTACCTAAATCTTCAACTGAGCCATAATGTGTGTTTACCGTGAACGGATGGTTCGGGTCGTGCTTGACCATGAAGTATGCCCGGCCTTCAAGGTTTAGTTCTCTCTGACTCCTGTAGTGCTCAATATTATATGTAACCTTAGAATGAGGAGCCAAAGTAAGTTCCGTACCGTCTGCAAGAGCCCAGGTTTGTGTGCTGTCAACGGTTGAGAACGATGTAAGTTCAGTTTCATGCCCTTTATTCCATAATAATCCTATTCCAAGAATCAATAAGATACTGGCAGCGATACCAACAGCCTTATACAATCTTAAAGTTCTTTGCCTTGCATAGTTCCCGTAGTCGGATAATTGCTGGAATTTCTTAAAGGCCTTTTGCGTATCGAATGTATCCTCCTTATAATGCTTGACTACAAAGTCAAGAATATTTTCCCATAAATTCCCTTGTTCCTTCATTCTCGTCGTTTTTATATAAGACTGAAAAATGGCGGAATACCCTTACATTATTTAATAAAAAAATGAAAGGACAAAATAATATATATCTTTTGCCTTGGTACGTAGTCTTTTATAGGCTTTAGTCACTTGTGCCTCCACAGTCTTTACAGAGACTCCCAGCTCTTCTGCTATTTCCAAATATGATTTGTCTTCCAGCTTACTCATTAGGAAAATTTTCTTGCATCGCTCAGGCAGTGAGTCTATCGCCGTCCATAGACGAGCTGCCAGTTCGGAATTATCCTCTACCTCTGTTTGTGTGATGTTTTCGGCACTATCGATATCCAGTTCCGATATAGAAGAATAGTTTCTTGCATCATAGCACGCATTCCTGACAGATTTATAAAGGTAGTTTTTTATGTTGTCAATGTGTTTAACCTTTAATACATCCCACAATTTGACAAAGCAATCCAAGACGATGTCTTCAACATTGTCTGTAGTACCGAGCATTGATGTCGCATACATGCAAAGTGGACGGTAATGCAGTTTGAAATTCTCTTCCAGAATATCCATAGATATTTTAATGCCCTTTTTCATGCAAAGGTAGTTCAAATATGCGAATTGCACAAAAAAACAAAGCTTTATTCTATATTCTTTATATTCTCCAAGTCATATCTTTCTTCTGTCATTGACGCTATATCCATCAACAATCTTTTGCCTTTGGTTGGGGCATCAGAAATAACTCTTATTCGTGAAAAATACTGACAGCGTTATAATATCTACCGTTTGGCGTTCTAAAACGGGCCGTTTCGCACTCTGATTCGGGCCGTTTTGCGTCCTAAAACAGGCCGTTTTAGAACGCCAAATGGCATGTATTGTTATCCGCTTGATTATTAGTTGATTACAAGGATGATCCGATTTGTACTATTGAATGAATTATTCTTACATATTTTCGCTTGTATAATGGCTGATGACGGAGTCGGCTCACGCATTCCGTTTTATGCCCGTTGCTAGGTTGGGAGTAAACAAAAAGTGCCGGAAACCACTTGGGGCCTTCTACACTTGTTAAGAAATTACGATATGTTCATAATTGGTAAGAGAGGTCCATAACTCAAGGAAAATAGTCATAGGCAGGCTTAAGCTCCCGATGGAGCACCCCCTGACGGGGTTAAAGCCAGCCTATGACGAAAATTGCCTTGGCATAAAATTGCGCATAAGCGCATAAAATATTATGCCGCCCAACAGAACACAAGCAGCATATCAGACTTTCAAGACGCTATGGACTATCTTTCGGCTGCAGGATTTTATGCCCAAGGGGCAATTTTGGCGCAGGGGGATTTTTCCGTGGATGTCCCTGCACTCGCCTAACTAAAATATAGTGAAACAGCGTTGCTGATGTCGGGAAACTATGTTACCTTTGCAGCATGGCAAAGAAACTATCGACATTCGACTACTCAACATTAGTCCGTTACATGCTGCCCGATGGCATCCTTGATTACTTCGAGATCACTAAGATCGACGAAGAAGTTACTAACGAGAAGGACGAAACAGGCACCGTCATCCGTATTCTTCACATCTACCTTGACGAGCGCGACCTGCGTGACAAGGTCTGGCATGACCTTCAGCCCAACGGTTTCACGGAGCCTCGCTTGTTCAATGACTTCCCACAACGCGAGCATAAAGTTCTGCTGCATGTCCGTCGCCGTCGTTGGTTGGACGGAGACGGTCACAACGTCGTCCTTGAAACCCTGCCTCTTGTGGCAGAGGGAACCTGCTACTCTGTAGAGTTTGCGGATTTCTTAAAAAAAATGGTTGGATGCCTTCCCAGTGACGGCCCAATGCGTGGGGCGCTTCTTCCGGACTGACGGGAAGTACCTCGGGCGTGCCTACAAGGAGCATCTGAGTGGCTTTACGGACTGGGACCAGAAGGAGCATGCCGGTGAGTGGGTGCTTCAAGAGAAGAACATGGGCGAGCGACTGTGCATAGACGAGACGATGCTTCACCATGACCTGATCACGTTCCTCTCCAACAGGGACGGACACTGCAAGAAGGGAACACTCATAGCTGCAGTCAAGGGCACGACCGTTGCTGACGTGACGAAGCATTTTGACGAGATACAAGAAGAGAGCCGAAATAAAGTCAAGGAGGTGTCGATGGACTTCTCCGACAGCATGATGGGCATTGTCAAGAAGTCCTTCCCACAGGCAGAGATAGTTATAGACCATTTCCATGTCATCCAGCTTTATACGACCAGGGGACTTGATGCGATGCGCATGAAGCTCAAGCGCACCAACACGACCGAGGTCAAGAGAGAGGAGCGGGAGTTCAGAAAGCAGCAAGAGAAGCGGGCCAAGGCAAGGGACAGGTACGCCGAGACCCATGAGGTCAAGAAGAGCAAGAACGGCAAACGCCTCGGCAGGCCGCGCAAGCGGAAGAATGAAAAGTTTGAGCCGAAGAAACTCAGCAATGGAGAGACCAAAGCCGACTTGCTGACGCACGTAAGATACCCGCTGACGAAAAACCACAATGACTGGACTGACTTCCAGAAGGAGGAAATGCGCCTGCTCTTTGAGATTGAGCCAAAGATGAAGGCTGCATACGGTCTGCTCTGCGCCCTGCGCAACATCTTCAGCAAGAAAAAGGACAGGAAGAGTGCAAAGAAAGCGCTCCATAAGTGGTACAAGAATGTCGGAAGAACCCGCATTCGGGAAATCATATCAGTACGTGACACCATCAAGGCCAAAGAGGAGTATGTGCTAAACTTCTTCAACAACAGGTCAACGAATGCGCCAGCCGAGTCGCTCAACTCAAAGATTAAGGGACTGCGTGCTCAGGTGCATGGGGTCAGTGACCTTCCCTTCTTCATGTTCCGCTGTTTCACGATATTTGGTTAGGCGAGTGCAGGGGCATCCACGGAAAAATCCCCCTGCGCCGCAATTTTACGCGTTAGCGATTTTCGTCATGGGCAGGCTTGACACCAAAGGTGTGGGGCTAAAGCTATGTGGTAGGCGGCGAGCTTGCTCGCAAGACTACCCCATAGCTTTAGACCCATTGCTCCTTGGGGAGCATAAGCATGACCATGATTTTCTTTTCTCTTTTCCGTTTGAAAATGCCAAAGCGATAATGGCAGCAGAAAGATTTATATTTCCTCTCACTATGATTCCACGGAAAATATCCAGTGCGTCGCGGGTAGAGATCTCTGTGTGAGAATATTACAGACAAGAGGTTTAGGGCGGGGTTTATCCCCGCCCTAAACCCGCAAAATATATGAGTGGGTCGATATAGTCACCAATCTTGGAACTTGGGTGTCCCAATGACGAAAGCAGGGGGATTGTAAAGTGAACATATCGGCCCACGGGAAATATCCAATGCACCGAATTTGTTTCTTCTTAAACATCAAACGCAGAATTAGAACTTTTTCTGCTATTACGCAATGATATTATCAATTTTATTTATAGGGAATCGTGATTGTTAATGTATTAAGCTGCAAATCCGATGGCTGAAGAGGGGATTATGATTCAGTTGCCGGTGGAAGGCAGAATTGGGGATGTGATTGCTGAAATTGTACTATAATAAGCCAAGAAAGTGCATAATGGTCTGATGAAATTTTACTAACTTTGCACCATACTGAAACTTATAACCAAAAGATACAATATAAACTTATGAAGAAAGCCACGCTTTTCATTACCGCATTGCTGTCGATGGCAGTGACGGCAGGGGCAAAAAACGTAGCCATTGAGACGCCGGGCAATACCCTTGTCGTCGACGTCACCAATGGCCAACGCCCGATGTTCGTGTATTATGGAGCAAAATTGTCAGCTTCAGATATGGCCAACCTGAAACCGGCCGCAGGTTTTTCGAGGAACGAGATTTATCTTCCTTACGGACCAGCGCCGGCGGCTGAGGCCGCTTTTGCATGCCGCCATTCCGACGGGAATATGACAACCGAGCTCCTTGCCACAGGCTACGACGTGACATCCGACGGCAATTCGACCGTCACCACTATCCACACCAAGGACCCGCAGTATGCCCTTACCGTTGACATCCATTACAAGGCATATAATGATGTCGACATGATTGAGACGTGGACTGATATCACCAACGGCGAGAAAGGCACCGTCACGCTCACCGATTTCTACTCGGCCACACTGCCCATCCGCCGTGGCGACGTGTGGATGAGCTCGCTCTATGGCTCGTGGGCTAACGAAGGGCAGGTCGACGAGGAGCCGCTGACAGCCGGTGAGAAGGTGATAAAGAATACCGACGGCACGCGCAACTCGCATACTTCGCACGCTGAGGTGATGTTCTCGCTCAACGGAAAGGCTCAGGAAAACAGCGGTCAGGTGATAGGGGCCGCACTGTGCTATGGCGGCAACTACGAACTGAAGGTTGTCACCGACGACTCGGAATATCATCGCTTTATTGCCGGAATCAACGCCGACAACAGTTTCTATCATCTGAAAAAGGGCGAGACGTTCACCACGCCACCGCTTGCGCTCACCTTCTCCGACGAGGGACTGTCGGGAGCGTCGCGCAACTTCCATAAGTGGGGACGCGAGTACCGTCTGGCACATGGCAACGACCTGCGCCGCATACTCCTGAACTCGTGGGAGGGCGTATACTTCAACATCAACGAGGAGAATATGAACCAGATGATGGGCGATATCGCCGCTATGGGCGGTGAGCTGTTCGTCATGGACGACGGGTGGTTCGGCGGTAAGTATCAGCGCAATACCGATAATGCGGCACTCGGCGACTGGGTCGTCGACAAACGGAAACTGCCCAACGGTATAGAGAATCTCATCAACGATGCCAAGAGCCACGGAATAAAATTCGGCATCTGGGTGGAGCCCGAGGCTACCAACACGGCAAGTGAACTCTACGAGAAGCATCCCGAATGGGTTATCAAGGCACCGCGGAGAGAGATTAGCTGCGGTCGCGGAGGCACCCAACTCGTCCTCGATATGAGCAATCCTAAGGTGCAGGACTATGCCTTCAGCATCATCGACAACCTGCTCTCAAAATATCCTGAGATAGCTTACATCAAGTGGGACGCTAACATGCCGATACAAAGTGCCGGCAGCCAGTATCTGTCGATGGACGACCAGAGCTATCTGTATATCGACTACCATCGTGGACTGGAGAAAACATTGAAACGCATCCGTAAGAAATATCCCGACGTGACGATACAGCTCTGCGCAAGTGGAGGCGGAAGGGCCAACTGGGGACTGCTGCCTTACTTCGACGAATTCTGGGTAAGCGACAACACCGATGCCCTTCAGCGCATCTATATGCAGTGGGGAACATCCTATTTCTTCCCCGCAATGGCGATGGCATGCCATATTTCGGCAACGCCAAACCATACGGTGTTCCGTACAACATCGTTGAAATTCCGTATTGATGTGGCTATGGCAGGACGCCTCGGCATGGAAATCCAACCGAAAAATATGACCGACGAGGAAAAGGCTTTGTGCAAGAAAGCCATCGCGGAGTATAAGGAGATTCGTCCGGTGGTACAGCTTGGAAATATCTACCGACTGGTGTCGCCTTTCGACCACAAAGGCCTGGCCTCAATGATGTACGTGTCGGACAGTAAGGACAAGGCCGTTTGGTACTGGTGGAAGACCGCCAATTTCTACAATCAGCATCTGCCTCGCGTGCGTATGGCCGGCCTCGACCCCACCAGAATGTATAAGGTGCGTGAGCTCGACCGTATTGACCTCAATCCTCTCGACTGTGAGGGTAAGGTCTATACTGGCAAATTCCTCATGGAGACGGGCCTCGATGTGCCATATACTAATGAGGTGGAATGGGGAAAGAAAACCGACTGGTCGTCACGCGTGCTCTATCTTGAGGCGCAGTAGACTGTCGTCAGTTCTGCGCATTTGCAGAAATGACCGGCTGTTGGGCTGTGCCTTGAGGCTCAGCAGTATGCCGTCGGCCGATTTAACGTAAGGCTTATCGGCCTTAAATCCGCCCTTCGCCGCTCTTCTTACCGCATCGCCGGACAAACGAATAATAACCTTCGTTGTCTGGCGATGCGGTTTTTTATTATTTCTTTGTACGACGTACCGTCGAACTCGACTAAGCTCTTCGATGGAGGCTCGCGCCCCGATAGGTGCCACCTTGCAATTCGCTCCATAGAATCCGTGATGGATAGTTGTCTTTTCTTATGCTTGAAGATACGGGAAATGTCGTTTGTAAAGCAAACATGGGAATTTTTACGTGGATTTTTGTTCAAAGTAAAAAGCCAAACGACTGAAAAATAGTCATTTGGCCTGCTAAATTGTGCGCCCGACAGGACTCGAACCTGCACTGCATAGCAACTAGATCCTAAGTCTAGCGCGTCTACCAGTTCCGCCACGGGCGCAATGCGTAAAGCGAATGCAAAGGTAATAAAAAAAATGATGAAACGATAATCTTTGGACAAATATTATCGTTGTTGAACGCAAAAAGATTGTGTTTCTTGAAATTTGCATGCAAAAAGTGGCTGAAGAATTTGCGTTTTGAATTGTTTTTCGTATATTTGCAGTTGTAAGTGTTGTTCGTCTAAAAAATAGGAAGATATGAGATACCTGGATCCAAGAGCTGATTTAACTTTCAAGAAAGTATTCGGAGAGCACCCCGACTTAGTAATTAGTTTCCTTAATGCTCTCCTTCCCTTTGATGACGATAATAGAGTTGAGAGTGTAGAATACATTCCTACGGAGCTCGTTCCCGACAATCCTTTGAAGAAAAACAGCATTGTTGACGTGCGATGTAAGGATCAGCGTGGGCGCCAATTCCTTGTTGAGATGCAGATGATATGGTCGGAGGAATTTAAGCAAAGGGTTCTTTTTAATGCCTCCAAAGCATACGTCAGACAGTTGGACAAGAGGGAAAATTATGACCTTCTTCAGCCTGTGTACTCGCTCAACTTAGTCAATGATGTGTTCGAACCGGAACTGAAAGAGTATTATCATCATTATGATATCGTTAATGTAGAACATTCCGACAGAGTGATAGAGGGACTACATCTTGTCTTTGTCGAACTGCCCAAGTTCAAACCTCATAATTTTTCGGAGAGGAAGATGCAGGTGCTGTGGCTTCGCTATCTGACTGAAATGGGTGACGCACGTGAGGTACCTAAGGAACTCCTTGATAATCCGGAGGTTAAGAAAGCCTGCGATATTCTTGAGGAATCCTCCTATTCCCCTGCTCAGTTGGAGGGGTATGAGAAGTTTTGGGACATTGTCCGTACGGAAAAGACATACTTCAATAGTGCCAGAAAACATGGCTTCGCTGAGGGTCGTGCTGAGGGCCGTGCTGAGGGTCGTGCTGAGGGTCGTGCCGAGGGTCGTGCTGAGGGTCGTGCCGAGGGTCGTGCTGAGGGTCGTGCCGAGGGTGCGAGAGATGAGAAAATGAGGATGGCGAAGAAACTCAAGGAAATTGGCCTCTCAAATGGCCAGATTGCTGATACTACGGGACTTACAGTCAAGGAAATAGAGGAACTGTAGGATGGTGCGGAAGTAATCTAACAATTATCTTTGCTTAAACGTAAAAGGTGTCATTTTAAGGTGATTCCCTTTTACGTTTGAACTTACTTATATGAAGAAGCTGTTGCTCTTGTTATTACTTGTTCCGTTGCTTGCTTATGGTCAGACCATAGATACGGCAAAAGTTGCTGTGTGGTACGAGGCAAAATATAACAACGGCGTTGAGGATGTTGCGTTAACAACTTCAAGAGAGGTGCTTGAAATAGGGAATAAGTACACCTGTTATTATAGTTGGGATAATAAGTTGTATAATGATTATATGGACTCCATTTGTAAGGCAAATCCAAATGAGGACATTATTTCCGTCATTACTTCGGCGGCGAATGCTACTAATAGTCTTTCTCGTGATTACAAAATATACAAATGTCTTTTTAATGACAGTTTGACGTACTTTAATTCGATCTGGAAACGGCATTTTAAGTATGAGCAAGGTTTCCCGGTTAATGATTGGCGGCTTGCCGAAGGAGATACCACTATCCTTTCAATGCCTTGCAATAAAGCTTCGCTCGATCTCCATGGACGGCACTGGACGGTGTGGTACACCACGGAGATGCCAATATCCGATGGCCCCTGGAAGCTCAAAGGTCTGCCAGGACTGATAATGAAAGCTTCAGAGAGTGAGGGCATCTTCAGTTTCAACTGTGTCGGTATTGATAAAATTACGAAACCCATTGAATTTGAGAGTAAACGGGCCTATAACACGAATCCAAAGAGGTTTGAGGATGAACTGAAAAAATTCCGTCGGGGACAGACAGAATATGTGTTCCGCCAGAGCAAGATCCCACATACTCCGGGCTTGTGGAAGAACGAGAAGTCGTACACTCCTTGTTTGATAGAGTTCTATTAATAGTATGATTCAATTCATATCCGAGTACCGTGTACAGGGTGTAAACAGTATTGCCGCCTTACAGTTTTATATCCTTTGCGTGCGTATTGACTCCAATGCATAGGAACCTGAGAGAACCATGGTCTCTATCAGCATTAATATTATATAATGGGTTTAGACAGTTTTGGAATCAGATGGTAAATACTTTTAAACAGAATAAGTTCGTTGGTATATAATTTTAAATGTTAATTTATTTGGATAGATTAAAATAAATATGTAATTTTGCAGCTGTTAGCATGGATATTGGTTGACTGCTAATATTTGGGATAAACTCCACAGCACGGTTAACTGCGAGCGATTCTTCAAGGAAGTCTCCTTTCTTGGTGCAAAACCGTCAGAACGGATGGAGATGGTAGAACTGATTATCGTTCCAAAGCGGACTCGGCGCAACTTGTAAAGTAACTGAAAAGAGAAGCTGATGGTCTTTTGCTTGCCTGCGGTTTTTCTTAATTTATTTACGTTTTACTATGAGAATCAGAATATTAATAATAATGCTACTGCTGCCTCTTTGGGCTTCCTCGCAGGTCGTAGATTCCTCAAAATATACAGTGTGGTATTCGGTGGGCTATAAAGAGAAGACAGAAGGGGATCCTGATTTCAAGGACAAGGAGGTGTTAGAGATTGGTAACAACTATTCTTTTTATTATAGCTATCAGAGAAAGTTGCTTAATAACTATGTCGACTCAATGAAACGGCTCTATCCTTCGCCCGAGACACGTTTACTTCATTATGATGACAAAACTCCGTGGATGGGAAATTCCTACATGATATTGAAGAGTCAGCATAATGACAGCCTTGTATATATGGAAAAGATTAATCAGGGCCAATGGTTCCGCTATACTGAGACGTTTCCTTCTGACAGTTGGAAACTTGTCGATGGCGATACAACCATCCTCTCGCTGCCTTGCAATAAGGCGACTCTCGACCTCCACGGGCGGCATTGGACAGTGTGGTACACCACGGAGATACCAATATCCGATGGTCCCTGGAAGTTCAAAGGCCTTCCGGGACTGATAATGAAAGCTTCGGAGAGTGAGGGCATCTTCAGTTTCACCTGTATCGGTATTAATGAAAGCCATGAGCCAATAGTGGTAGAAAAACATAAATTCGTCGATACGACTCCAAAGAAATTCGAGAATGAATTGAGGGATTATTGGTCTAACCAGATGGAATATATAATGCGGGTGCAAAATATTCCTCATTCACCAGGCCTGTGGAAGAATGAGAAGTCGTATACTCCTTGTCTGAGGGAGTTTTATTAACAGTCAAGACTCGTTTTTGATGAGTCTTTGGATGAATAAAGTGAAGGGGGAAACGAATTATGGATTTTAGGATATTACTGACATTTCTTCTCCTGTCCGTTTCCGGGGCACTCCATGCTCAGGATTATCACGGTCAGGTTGTGGGCAGCAACAGTTCGCCCGTAGGCAACGCGTCGGTGATCATGCTCGATGGAAACCACCGTACACTGACCTTCGCCCGCAGCGGCCGTGACGGCCGATACACTGTCGTTACCCCTTCCGGCAAGACGGGTAAATGGCTGACGTTCGTGTGTATGGGGTTCGAACGCGACACCATTCCTCTCGAAGGTTTTGTGCAGGGACAGAAAACCGTGCTGACGGAAAAGTCGTTCAAGATTAAGGAGGTGAAGGTCGTGGCCCCTAAGATGCGGCAGATGGGCGACACAATCGACTACTATGTGGGGATGTTCAAGCAGAAGCAGGACAGAACCCTCGAGGATGTGCTGAAGAAGATGCCGGGGATAAGTGTCGGCAGCGACGGCTCCATCTCGGTAGGCGGTAAGCGCATCAACAAATTCTACATTGAAGGTATGGACCTTCTCGGCAATAAATATTCGCAGGCCACCGAGAATATCAATGCCGGAAAGGTAAAAAAAGTTCAGGTTCTCAACAACCACGAACCGATAAAGATGCTCCGCGGCAGGTCATTCTCCGACCAGGCCGCCCTGAATATTGTCCTTGCCGACGATGCCAAGGAGGTGTGGCAGGGGACGGTGGAGGCCGGCACCGGCTCATCATTACAGAAACCGGGACACTGGCTCGGCGATGCGCGGCTGACGGCAATGCGCTTTGCGCATAAGCTCCAGAGCATATCGATATATAAGTTCAACAATACGGGTAAAGACATCCTTCACGAGATTAATGTCAATCAGATTTTAGGTATCTCTGCTCCCGACGAGGTGGGATTTCTCCACAATATAAACCTCACCCTGCCCGACCTGCAACCCCAACGCACAACTTTCAACACCTCATCGCTCTTAGCCTCAAACTGGCTCTTCAAGACCGGCAAGGACAGCGAGATAAGGCTGCAATTGAGCGGAGCCCTGGACCGAAGCCGACAGCAGCAGACCACGACAACGGTGTACAACGACGTAGACGGTGGTGCAACGATTGCCGAGGACGTGACAGCCCACAGCCATGAAAGCTCGCTCAGTGGCGAACTTCACTATCAGCTCAATGCCGATAAGACCTATCTCATAAATAATCTCAGCGGATACGTCGACTGGAACCGCAGTACGGGGCAGAGCATTCTCAACGGCAATATCGTCAGGGAGAACGTGAAACCTCGCAAGCGTTATATCTCTGATGATTTCAGCTGGATACACCGGTTTACCGATAAGCGCAGTCTCTCCCTCTCTGGTTATGCGGCCTATAACGACCTGCCGGGACATCTGCTTCTCCATGACGGCAGTTGGGAAAGTCTCGACTTGCAGACGCTGAGGTGGAAGGCTACAACATGGATAGGACAAAGGATTGGTGCTGTGAACGTCACCTACGACCTTGAAACGAATGGCAACCGACAGTGGCTGAGCACCCGTAACCCCCTCGACACCGCAAACGACCGCTATGCCGAGTCGTGGCTGACGGGGCGGGTGACGACAAGCTACAAGAACGACTGGCTCGACCTGTCGGCGCGGCTGCCGCTGTCGTGGCTCTGGAGGAGTCTGGGCCGCGAGGACAAAACGAACGTTCTGTTCACTCCTGAGGTCTCGGCTAAGCTGACTTTTGGCGTTGACTGGGACCTGAGCCTTAGCTACAACTATGGCTGGCAGCCGCTGTCGCTGCGCGATATGACCGGTACTACGCTGTTTACCAATTATATAAGCGTCACCCAGGGCCTCGGCTATCTCGACAACAGCCATGGAAACTCCTTTACGGGCATCCTCAACTACCGCAATATCAGTAGCGGTTTCTTTGCCACGGCCATGACGTCATGGGCCGGAAACAGCGGCAATATCCTCTATCGTGCCACCTACGACCACGGGTTCTATACCACCCGACCCACTGACCGCCGCTCCGTATCGCATTTTCTTATGTCGATGTTGCAACTGTCGGAGTCGGTTCACTGGTGTCGGCTGAACGTAAGCCTGCAGGGCCACTACACCGAGGAGCGCTACAACCTGCTGTTGTCCGATGTGGTGACTCCGTTCACGCTGAAGTCCAGCAGTGCCACGCTGTCGTTCAGCCTGCAACCTGCCACATGGTTGTCGTTCGATGCCAACAGCAATGTGGGTGCGTCGCGACAGATAAACCGCGTCGACCGCAGTCTCGACTCCCCAACGTTAGTATCGTTCGTCCACCGTCTGAACGTGTATCTTATGCCCGGCAAGTGGCAGGTGGAGTGGTCGCACGAGCTGTATCATGGCAACAACGACGCCACATCGACAAACTACTTCATGGACCTCTCTGTGGCTTACCGGCGTAAGACCTACGAGCTGAGTGTCGCCATGAATAATGTTCTCGGCACGGATACGTATAAACAACATTATTATACTATCAACCAACAAATCCATCAGCTGAACATTCTCCGTCCGAGGGAGATACTTTTCACCGCTTCATTCGACATTTGAATATTGTCTCAAATGCCATTCCCGTACATTTTTTGCATAGTGCCGGGTCGTTTGCCCTATCGTTCCTTGGTTCCGCTCTATGCTTTTGAGATATGAACAAGGGGCCTTCTAAATGTAAAAATGTTTCATTCTATATAGTAAGAAAAATTAAACGAGTAATTCGCTCTGTATCAAGCAGTTGGCAATAGATGCCATTTTGCGTTCTGAAACAGTCCATTTTAGACGCTAAAACGGCCCGTTTTAGGACGCGAAACGGCCTGTTTCAGGACGCGAAACGGCCCGTATGGGATTTGTGTTAATATTTTTCGCAATTATGAAGCGTTCTTTAGCAACATCCGGGCGGGTTCTACGGCGCATTATTCGCTCACGAACTTGAAAGCCCGACGGCTGACGATGATGTATGCGGTGAAGACGATGAAATCGGTCAGAAGCCACGAAGCCGGATAGATAATCATCAGATGGTTGAAGCCCGGCCACAGAGGATGGATAGCGAATATCCATACGAGGCGGAAGACACACGTGCCGAAGACTGTCATCAGTGCCGGCTCCAGCGAGTGGCCCAGACCGCGCATGGCCGACGCTGGAATCTCATAGAATGCCGCTATCCACTGGGTTGTCATGGTGATGGCAATGCGTATCTTAGCGTAGTGGGCCACTGCTGGGTCGGTGGTGAAGAAAGTGAGAAACTGATCTTCGCCGATGAACAGTGTCATATTGCCCGCAAGGGTGAACAGAGCCCCGCAAACAAGACAGATGCGGAATATGCGCTTGCACCGTTCCACGTTGCCGGCGCCATAGTTTTGCCCCATGAACGTCACGCAGGCACCGCTGAAGGCGTTGAGAAGGAAGTAACAGTAGGCATCGAAAATCTGTGACGCTGAGGCTCCGGCCATTGCCGCCGACCCGTAGCTGTTGATGGCCGACTGGACAAAGACATTGCTCAGCGAGAACACCATTCCCTGGATTCCGGCTGGAATGCCAATCTGGAGGATGCGCCGCAGCTCCACCCCGTAGATGCGCAGATGGCGGTAGTCGAGGCGGAAAGGTCCTTGCTCACGGCGGAGCAGGGTGACGACAGCGGCGGCCGAGAAGGCGTAGGCCACATCGTTAGCTATGCCCACACCTACAACCCCCATCTTGCCGACGACCACCGTCGTCAGGGCTACTACAGCGTTGATGACTCCGGCAATAATCAGGATGTACAGCGGACGGCGCGTGTCGCCCTTGCTGCGGAGCACCGATGCCCCGAAATTGTAGACCATGAAGAACGGAGCCCCGATGAACCAGATGCGCAGGTAGGTGACGGCATCACCGATGACATTGCGGGGCGTGCCCATGGCGCGCAGCACTATGGGGGCGATGACAAGGCCGATGACGAGGAGCAGCAGACCGCTGACGGCCGAGAGAACCATCGTCGTGCTCACGGCATTGCGGATGGCCCGGTTGTCGTGCTGCCCTATATGATTCGAGATAATCACGTTGGCACCTACCGACATGCCTATGAACAGGTTGATACAGAGGTTGATGAGGAAGGTGTTGGCACCGACGGCAGCCATGGCCTCAGAACTGGCATAGCGACCGACGACCATTACGTCGACGGAGTTGAAAAGCTGTTCGAGAACACCGCTCAGCGCAAACGGCATGGCAAACAGAAGAATCTTGCTGAGCAGCGGGCCATGGAGCATGTCGACTTCATGGCGGTTTTTCACCGCTTCGGAACCGCCGGCAACGTATTGTTTTTCTTTCTCTTTCGTCATAATATATCGTTTCCCCGATAGCGGAAACTGACTGCAAAGGTACTGAAAATCAATGTAATGGCAAAGATAAAAAAGATTAATGCTTAAAAATCCGCCCAATGCCTTGATTTTGCGGTTAAAATAAACTACCTTTGCCGTATGAAAAATAGAATTGCCGCTGTAGTTATCATCGTCGTGGGAGTGCTGTTGTACTTCCTGTTAGCACCGTCGTCATCAACTCCGAAAACGGCTCCGTCCAATGAGGCCGCTGCCGAGGACCGGATGATGGCCAAAGGCGAGATTGTCAACCTCGTGCGCCAGCAGTCGCGTCTCTACTCGGCTGAGCAGACGGCCCACAAGAAGATAGTCTTGTCGACGACAGAGAAGGACTCTATCACCACTCTCATGGGCACGCTGAAGTGGACGCGGCCGTGGTCGAAATCGCATATCGAGATTCCCCTCACCGTCACCTTCAAGGCGTATCTCGATATGGAGAAGATTGGCGACGACGACATAACCGTCGGGCTCGACTCGTCGGTGACCATTGTCCTCCCCGATCCGGTGATTGAAATGACAAGCTGCGAGATTGACCACAGCTCCGAGGTTTACGACTCCCAGATTTTCGCCAGTGCCAAATCGCAGGAGTTTATCAACCGTCATGTGACCGTGGCTGTCGGCAATGTGTGGGGCGAGATAGGCCGTATCAGCCGCGATAAGATTGTAGCTAACGCCCGCGATAATGCCAATAAGACCATTGCCGCGGCACTCCTCGGTGCCGGATTTAAGAAGGTGAATCTGCGCTACCGCAGTGGTATGGATGCCGGACGGCTCACGGTCGATGCCGACAAGGCTTTAGGAAACATTAAATACTGACCGCCGCGGTGATGGCGTGCGTCGGCTAATGAAAGGATAAAGGCAAAATGAAAACGTACGGAAAAATCAAACTCGCTGCTGTCGTGGTTGTATGCCTGATCGTTGTGGTGGCTGTATTATGTATGTGTCATGCTGCCAAGAGTGTGACGGCGGGGCATCAGACCGAAGTTGTGGTCACACCGACCCCCGTCAATCTCGATTCCATACGTGCCATAGGCCAGTGGGCGTTTCTCACCGTGGAGATGGACGAGGTCGTGGACACCGTCGACCGTGGGCTCTTCTCGTCCGACCGAATCAGTGTGGCCTATCACGGCACCCTGCATTATGGCATCGATGTTGCTGAGGCGCGCCCCGGCTGGGTGACCATCGCCGGCGATACCGCTGTTAGCGTGGTGCTCCCGCCGGTGAAACTTCTCGACGACAGATTCCTCGATGAGCGCAACGTGAAGGTCTACGAGGGACGCGACGATATGGACTTCATTAACAAGCCGACGGTGAGGGCTGCCCTCGTGAGGAAGGCTAAGGCCGCCATGATTCGCCGTGGCAGGGAGAATATTCCCGAGGCACGCGGCAAAGCTGAGGCTGAAGTGCGCCGGATCTTCTCACAGCATGGCTACAAGAAGATTGTGGTTCGCTTCGAGGATGATAATAAAAAGTAGGACAGGAGATTATGATGCGCTGGCTGACGATAATCCTGCTCGCCCTCACCACCATTAGTGCGGGTGCCCAGACGGAGTTTTCCGTGGTGGAATTGAACACGGAGAACCTCTTCGACACGGTGCATGACGCCAATAAGGACGATTATGAATTTCTGCCCTCGTCGAGCCATAGGTGGACGAGCTACCGCTACTGGGAGAAACTAAACAAAATCGGACAGGAGATTATAGCCTGCGGTAGCGACTCCGGTGGATGGTCACTGCCCGATGTGGTGGCACTCTGTGAGGTCGAGAACGATACCGTCCTGCGCGATCTCACCAAGCGGTCGGTGCTGAGGAAAGCCCGGTATGACTATGTTATGACCTCTTCGCCCGACATCCGTGGCATCGATGTGGCCCTTCTCTTCTCCCCGTTTTCCTTCGGTTTCATCAGCAGCAATTCCTTCCGTGTGCGCCCTCTGAAGGATATGCGCCCTACGAGAGATATCCTCTATGTGTCGGGACGGATTATCACCGGCGATACTCTCCATTTCTTCGTTGTCCATGCGCCGAGCCGCTCGGGTGGCGAATTGCAGACTCGAGCCTACCGCATGGCCGTGGCTGAGCGGCTGTGTGAGGCTGTCGACTCGGTGCGGCGGTTGTCGCCGGAGGCACATATCATCGTCCTCGGCGACTTCAACGACTATTCCACGAGCCGTGCCGTCGAGTTTATCTGCTCCCACGGACTCGTCAACGTGTCGGCGGGGGCCGTGGGAACGCATGGTGCCAAGGGCACCTACCGCTATCATGGCGAGTGGGGGAGTCTCGACCAGATAATCGTCAGCAGCAGTCTCGCGCCCCACGTCGTAGGATGCCGTATCGTCGACGAGCCGTTTCTCCTTGAAGAGGATAAAAAATACGGCGGGGTGAAACCCCACCGTTTCTTTCTCGGACCACGCTATCTTGGCGGTTTCAGCGACCATCTGCCTCTCAAGATGCGTCTTTCTCTTTAATCTGCTCCTGCTCAGCGCGTTGTCGGCGTGCCTCCTCGCGCAGCCGTTTCGACTCGTCAAGCATCTTTGTGGCACGCTCTTTGGCTATGCGGGCGGGCTCATTGTCGGGGTCGGTGTTCAGATCGATGCGCATGGTGTCGGCCCGCGCTATCAAGTCCTTGACGACCTCACCGCCGCAGATGAGTCCGGCCGTGGCGGGCACCCATGCGTTCGACGACGGTATGGTGTGGCGGTCGGTACATTTCCGCATGTCCTTGTTGGGGCAGATGCAGTGGAACCGGCAGGAAATTTCCGGCTGGTCGATGCTCTCCAAGGGCTCCTCGGGGCTGTACACCACCTTCAGGTGGTCGACATCAGTCTTGCGGAGCTTCTTTCGGAGAACCTTGGCCAAGGGGTCCATCTTCGTCTTGAAGAGGTCGGTGACCTCAAATTTCGTGGCGTCGAGCTTGTAGGCGGCGCCAAGGCAGGAGATGATAGGTATGCCGAGGCGGTGGCAACGCTGGATAATGTCGAGTTTGGCCGTCACGGTGTCGATACAGTCGACAACATAATCGTAGTCGTTGAAGTCGAACATATCGGCCTTTTCGGGGAGATAGAAGGTCTGATATTTCCTCACGATGCATCTCGGATTGATGTCGTGGATGCGCGCTTCGGCCACGTCGACCTTATGTTTGCCGACGGTAGAGATGGTGGCGAGAATCTGTCGGTTGACATTTGTCAGGCAGACGCGGTCGTCATCGATGATGTCTATGGCTCCCACACCGCTGCGGGCGAGCACCTCGACGACGTAGCCTCCTACGCCTCCTACGCCGAAAACGGCCACCCGCGACCCGTTCAGAGTGTCGATGGCGGGCTTGCCAAGAAGTAGTTGTGTTCTCGAAAACTGGTTCTGCATTATGTTTGCTGTCCTTTCTTGCTGTTGATAGTGTTATCCTGAATATTGTCTGATACCGTCATTTGCCTGCACGTGAGCTGCCGTCGTGGCTGGCTCCTGTCGTTGCAAGGGCTATCCTCGTGGGCTCGACGGTTATGAGCCTGCGCTTGTAGAGGTCGCCGATGGCACGCTTGAAGACTTTCTTCGAGACGTGGAACTCGTGCTTGATGTCCTCAGCATCGGTCTTGTCGCCCATATTGCAGACCCCATTGTGGCTCTTGAGGTAGTCGAGGAGCACCTTGGCGAAATCCTCTGTCTGCCTTATTCCCGTGGGTTGTAGCGTGCAGTCGATTTTTCCGTCGGTGCGGATGACATCGATATATCCGTCCATGCGGTCGCCGCTGTGGACATATTTGAATATCTGGTCGTCGTAGATGAGGCCGTCGTATTTGTTGTCGATGATGACTTTAAAGCCGAGGTCGGTCTTCTGCCATACGAGAAGGTCGACTTTCGAACCGTGATGGTAAACTTTCGGGTCGGCATCGGCGATATTTCCGAGGAATTTGTCAATCTTCGCCGAGGCCACAAGTCGGTAGCTCTCTTCGTCGACATATATATAAACGATGTACATCTCGCCGACTTCCATCTTGCGTTTCTGCTCGCGGAAGGGGCAGAAGAGGTTCTTCGTCACTCCCCAGTCGAGGAAGGCTCCGTACTGGTTTACCCATGCACACTCCAAGTAGGCGAACTCGCTGGCCTGTGCGAAAGCCTTTTCGGTGGTGGCCACGGGGCGCTCGTCCTGGTCGAGATAAACGAAGGCCGTGACTTCGTCGCCAATTTCCGTACCTTCGGGCACATACTTTTCCGGCATCAGAATCTCACCGTCGTCGCCTCCGTCGAGATAAAGTCCGAACTCTTCCTTGTCGCCAATGCGGGCACCGGTGTGCTTGTAAGCTTTCTTGACGACCCTAAGCTTGTTGTATTTTCCTAATTCTATTCTCGCCATAATATTCTGTGGGATGTTAAAAATGTCTTTGAGGGATAATGAAATCAGCCAGATGGGACGATGAAATCAGCCCAATAACGCGGTGAAATCAGCAATGTGGTTTGATGGGACCGGCCGATTTATTATTCGGATTCAACCAAAAGCCGTGATGGCATGCGCCGAATTGATCATCTGGAAAGTCGGTCGTGGGCTATACGCTTGTTTCTGCCGCTGCGTCTTGCGGGTCGATAATCTGTCCGTCTTTAAGATGAATGGTGCGGTCAGTGATAGCCGCGAGATTCTCATCGTGGGTGACGATGACGAAGGTCTGGCCGAATTTGTCGCGCAGGTCGAAGAAAAGCTGGTGGAGCTCGGCTTTGTTTTTCGAGTCGAGTGAGCCCGACGGCTCGTCAGCAAGGATCACTGCCGGATTGTTGACCAGGGCTCTTGCTACGGCCACACGCTGCTTCTCGCCTCCCGAAAGCTCGTTGGGCTTGTGGTTGGCACGGTCGGCAAGTCCCATAAAATCAAGGAGCTCCGTGGCACGTTCCCGTGCTTCCGATGTCTTTTTCCCCGCGATGAAGGCCGGAATCATGATATTCTCGATGGCTGTGAACTCGGGTAGCAGCTGGTGAAACTGGAATACGAATCCAACGTGGGTGTTGCGGAAATCGCTCAGTTTGTTTGTCGACAAGGAGCCGACGTCCACTCCGTCAACGACGATGCTGCCGCTGTCGGGCTTGTCGAGGGTGCCGATTATCTGCAGAAGAGTCGTCTTGCCGGCTCCTGACGGTCCTACTATGCTCACCACCTCGCCCTTGTCGATGTGGAGACTGATGCCTTTCAGCACCTGCAGGGAGCCAAAGCTCTTGGTAATATTCTGTACGTCAATCATATAGTATATAACAATCGTTGCTAAATTAGTGTTTTCTGTTTCTTTCTCAGTTTGTCTCGGAGCCAGTCGTAGGCCGATCTCTCCTCCGTATGCTGCGGTTCGGCGAAGGTCATGAGTTCTGACGACTCGCCGTACTGGTCGGGATAAATGATCATTATGCTCCTTCCGCTGAAGTACTGGTCAATCTCATGTGGCAGGTTTTCGAGGGCTGTCTTGAACGAAATGGTGCCCTTTCGTGCCGTCACGACTACGAAAATGTGGTCGCTTTTGATGTTTGCGGCCAGTTCGGGAAGTTCGTTCCAGTGCTTCATCTCGACATATTCGGCCCGTACATTCGGATGGCGGTTGGTGATGAACTCGTGGATTAGCGCCAGCGATTTGTCACGGCCGTGGAACTCTATGCGGCAGTCGAGGTTGCGCGACATGCGGGCCATGCGCTCGAGCCAGCGGTTAAAGCCCGGCTCAAATTCAGCTCTCGACGGTACGGCCACGACTATCTTGCGGACGGTGTTGAGCGGTTGCATGATGCGGGCAATGATGATTTGCCGGTTCAAACCGTTGTAGAGGCTCTGCGTGAACTGTCCCCAGAATCCTTTCGACACCTCGGGATGGAAGTGCAAACCCATTATTATCTCACTGGCCTGGAACTCGCGGAAAGCGTGTTTTATGCCGTTGGCGATGTTCGTTGCTATGCGGACCTGCGTCTGAACGGGCACGTCGGCGGCACTGCACGTATGCTTTATATGCTCCATAAGGCGGCGTCCGTCCTCCTGGTTCTTCGATGCGTTGATGTCGTCGTAGACAACATTGAGGGCTATGAGGCCCCGGTTCAGCCTGCTGTCGCGCATGAGCGTGGCGAGAGTGATGAGGCTGTCGGCATATTCGGGGTACTTCACGGCCACGAGAATCTTCTCGTCGTCGCCCTCGTTTCGCGGTGTCGGATTCTCCTTTTCGTGCAGCCGCAATTTTCGTGCCGCATTTTCCGTGATGACCGACGAGATGATGCACGTGAAGAGAATCATCAGAACGACACCGTTGAGAACCTCATTGTCGAGGAGCGTATGGCCCGGCGACACCTCTAATCCTATGCCCACCATGACCATGGCTATGGCTCCGGCGGCGTGGGCTGAGGTAAGTCCGAACATGAGGTCGCCCCACAGCCGCGGCATCCTGAAGAATGATGTTGTGGCGTAGGCTGCTAAAGCCTTGCCGAGGGTGCCGAAAATCACCAGGCAGAGCATGATGGTGAGAATGGTGCTGCCGTGGAAGAGCAGCCGGATATTGATGAGCATGCCGACACCGATGAGAAAATAGGGGATAAAAATGGCATTGCCCGTGAACTCGATGCGGTTCATCAGCGGCGATACTTTCGGTATGAAGCGGTTCATGACCAGTCCGGCGAAGAATGCTCCGAATATTCCCTCAAGGCCGATAAAGTCGGAGAGAGCCGCGCTGAGGAAGAGAATGGCGATGACGTAGGTGAACTGCATAACCGCGTCGGAGTACTTCCTGAGGAACCAACGGGTGAACCTGGGAATGACGACGAGCATGAAGGCGCAGAAAACCACTATCTTAGCTACGAACAACAGCCAGAACGCCCAACTCGACGTGCCCTGAGCAGAGTTGACGATGGCCGCCAAGACGACGAGCGCCAAGAAGAGCGAAATCATTGACGAGCCCACACTGAGCGTCGAAGCCGTCGACCGCTGCAGGCCATAGCGCCCCACGATGGGGTAGGCGATGAGAGTGTTGGAGGCCATCATACAGCCGATGAGCATCGATGCCTGCATGCTCAGATGGAGAATCGACAACGATGCCCACACGGTAAGCACCATCGGCAGCGAGAACGTGAGCAGACCGAAGATGCCGACCCGCATTCTGTTCTTCTTCAGACCCTCGAGATCCATCTCCAGTCCGGCTAAAAACATGATGTAGAAGAGCCCCACACGGCCGAAGAGCTCAAAGGAGTCGTCGCGCTTGAGGATGTTCAGGCCGTATTTTCCCACCACTATTCCGGCGAGGACCAGTCCTATGAGGTGCGGAATGCGCAGCCGGCCCATGACTATCGGCGAAAAAAGGATAATCAGGAGCACGACGAAGAAGATCAGCGTCGGGTCGGTTATGGGGAAATATAGTGACCAGTCGGGCATGTGACGGATATGTTTTCTGCTTTATAACATGCAAAGTTACGAAAAAATAGTGCTTTGCTGACATAATGACCGCTGAAATTTTGCGTTTTCAAATGAAATATCTAATTTTGCAAACGTATTTACTGCAAAATATAATAAAAGGATTAGATTATGAGAGTAGCTATTGTTGGTGCAAGCGGTGCCGTAGGTCAGGAGTTCCTGCGCATTCTCGCCCAGAGAGATTTCCCTATCGATGACCTGTTGCTGTTCGGCTCGAAGAGGTCGGCCGGACGGAAATATTCTTTTAAGGGAAAGGAATATACTGTTAAGGAACTTCAGCACAACGACGACTTCAAGGGTGTCGATATAGCCTTCACCAGTGCCGGTGGCGGCACGTCGGCCGAGTTCGCTGAGACGATAACAAAGTATGGTGCCGTGATGATCGACAACAGTTCGCAGTTCCGTATGGACGACGACGTGCCATTGGTCGTTCCGGAAATCAACCCCGAGGATGCCCTCAAGCGTCCCCGCGGCATTATTGCCAATCCTAACTGCACAACGATAATGATGGTTGTGGTGCTGAATCCTATCGACAAGCTCAGCCATATCAAGAAGATTCACGTGTCGAGCTATCAGAGCGCGAGCGGTGCCGGAGCAGCTGCAATGAAGGAACTGGAGCAGCAGTATAAGGAGATGGTTGAGGACGGAAAGGTCAGCACAATCAACAAGTTCCCCCATCAGTTGGCATATAATGTCATTCCTCAGATTGACAAGATGACCCCCAACGACTACACCAAGGAGGAGATGAAGATGTACAACGAGACCCGCAAGATTATGCACTCCGACGTCCGGACGAGTGCTACCTGCGTTCGTGTGTCGTCGTTGCGGTCACACTCCGAGAGCGTATGGTTCGAAACCGAGCGTCCGCTGAGCGTTGAGGAGATTCGTGAGGCCCTGAAAGCCGCTCCCGGAGTGACGCTTGTCGACGATCCTCAGAACTATGTCTACCCGATGCCGCTCGATTCGGCCGGAAAGGACGATGTCTTCGTGGGCCGCATCCGCAAGGACCTTGCCGACGACAATAGCAATACGCTGTGGCTCACCGGCGATCAGATTCGCAAGGGTGCAGCTCTGAACGCTGTCCAGATAGCCGAATATCTGATTAAGGTTGGCGACGTGAAGTAATTGGAGCTACCATTTACGGCAAGGAGAAGAACCTCTTACGCCGGCGAAACGAATTATTTATCAATATTATAGCCACCGTTTCCTGTTTAGTGGAGATTCTTCCACACTGTAGGAAACGGTGGCTATTCCATTTTATGGTGACGCTTTTACCCTCCGTCAGCCACCGGTAACGCCCCTCGCGGCCACTGCTCTGTTGTCGCTGACCGTTTTTGTAACTGTCTGAAAAAGTGAAATTTAGATCACCGTTGAAGCTCTATTGCAGGTGATTCCCGGTTCTATTTGTGCTTCTTGTAGTATGCTACTGCTGCCGCCACATTAGCTTTGACGGCTCGAGACGACATTGTTGCTCCCGACACAGCATCGACCGCGGCAGCCTTCTTGAGGCTCTTACCGGCCATCTGCGGAAGGAGCTGACGGGCCACCTTGCTGAAAATCTGCGGTGTCTCCGCGTTTTTGAGGGCCACAACCTTCACGACCTTGTTGCCCTGGATATAAACCTCCAACGGTGTGGTGCTGCGATAGCCCCGCTGACCGCACAGGGTGGTGGTGTTGACGATGTAAGTATTTCCTTGACGGCGCATGACATTATTGTCGTTGGCCGACGCCAAGGCTACTCCCGAGGCAATGATTGCCGCTGCGGCTACTGCCAAAACATTCTTTTTCATCATTGTTTTTATTTCGTTTTTTTGAAGGAAAGAATCCTTTACTTTCCCATGAATTTTGAATCTATATAGCTGTTGAACGCATCCTTGTAGAGGTCGCCGACAGGAATATTCGTGTCCTCGTCCATGATGACGCGGTTTTTTATCACCTCCTGAATCTTCGAAAGGTTGATGATGAACGACCTGTGGACACGCATGAACTTCGATTTCGGCAGCCGGTCCTCGAGCTTTTTCATACTCAGCAGGACGATGACGGGCTTCTGTCGGCCGTCGGTGTGAATCTTCAAGTATTCGCTCATGCCCTCGATGAATCTTATATCATCGATTTTTATGCGTACTATCCTGTGCTCGGTCTTGAAGAAAATGGAGTCGTCGCTGTCGACCTGCAACACTATCGGCTCGTTATGGCGCAGGTCGTATTGTTCTTTTACCTTCGCCGCCGCGCGCCGGAAATCGGCCATCGAGAACGGTTTGAGCAGATAGTCTACGGCGTTGACCTTGTAGCCGTCGACGGCATAGTCGCTGTAGGCCGTCGTGAAGACAACCAGCGGCGGTACGTCGAGACTCTTGACGAAGTCCATGCCGTTGACGTCGGGCATATTGATGTCGATGAACAGCGCGTCGATGGGCTCGCGGTCCATAATCTCCTTTGCTTCCGGAGCACTCTGGCACTCGCCGGCAAGCTCAAGAAATTCCACTTTCTTTATGTATGTCGCCAACTGCCTCAGGGCCAGTGGCTCATCGTCGATAGCCAATACTCTTATCATGATTTTATCCTTTTGGTTCGTCGGCCGCAAACCTCAGCGGAATGTCGAGCCTTACAAAATATGTATCTTCTCTGTCGTTGATGTCGAGCGTGTAGTCGTTGCCGTAGATGAGGTCGAGACGCTTGCGCGTGTTGGCCAGCCCTACACCGCCGTGCTCCTCGGTGCTCTCCTTGTGCTTCGAGTTCTCGCAGGTGAACAGCAACCGCCCGTGGTCAACATGCGTCGTGATGTGGATGAAGCTCCGGTGCTGATAGCTCACCCCATGCTTGAAGGCGTTCTCGACGTAGGTGATGGTAATGAGCGGAGCTATGAGGGCATCGGGCAAATTGTCGTCGCGGTCGGTCTTTATGTCGACCTTGTCGGAATAGCGCAACCGCATGAGCTCTATGTAGTTGTCGATGAAGTTACACTCCTTCCTCAAACTCGTCAATGGACGGTTGCCGTCGTAGAGAACGTAGCGCATGAGCTTCGACAACTCGATTATACTCTCCTTGGCCTCCTCGGGATCGATGTCGACCAGCGCGTGGATATTGTTGAGGGTGTTCATGAAGAAGTGCGGGTTTATCTGAAATTTCAGATATTCCAGTTGCTGGTTCAGGTTCTCGTTCATGAGCCTCTGGAGTTTCTTCTCGTTCTCGTTCTGCTTGAAGAGCAGTTTCACGCTGAGGTTCATGCCGAACATCAGGACGAGAATGATGACGCTGACGAAGTCGACTTGGTCGACAAAGAATGGGCGATGGTGACGGCCCGGAGGCGGCAAGGGACGCGGCTGACTGCCGTCGACCATCTCTTTGCGGTCCTTATGGAAGTGATGCGGCCGTGGCGGTCGGGCGTTGAACTGGTAGATGCCGAAAGCGACGACGATGATGGTGACGAGGCCGAAGTATAGCTTGCGCCGGTTCTTGTAGATGATGAGCGGGGCGAGAAAGCAGTTGTGGATGATGAATATGGCGAGGAAGGCGCCCTCGGCAGTCCACACCCTCGTGAGCTCGTCCCACTGGAAGGGCTCGTCGGTGCTGTTGCGTGTGCGCAGGTACATCATCACGAAGGGAATGACGAAGATCATCAGCCAGCAGAAAGCATAGATGAGGGCCTCGGTGTGCTTGCGCAGAAACGTTATGATGTTCTTTCTCGACATTGCTGAGCTTATATAATGTTGGATTGTGACGGCAAAAGTAGGCAATATAAATTTAACGGCCAAAAACATTCAACGAAAATGTTGTAGTGCTCAGCGAACGGGCTCGCGGCGGGGAGTAAAGGAGGTTGGAAGGCGGGGTGAGGGGCGGGAAGGAGCGCGGCGAATTGTAATTCGCCGAACGCTACGTGGATAAACCATGAGATGGCGGACGAGGGAAGGGGACGAGCGGGTGCTCTGTCACTTTGGCAGATGCCGCGGGGTGTGGATGCCTCGCTCTGACACGATGGCGCTTGAGGCTGAAGCTGACGGGTGGATGGCGGCTGCATGATGTCATCGTCAAGGATTTAATAGGGGAAAAGGATGGAGATTATTGTAAAGATATTTCGTATTAAACGACAGAAATGACCGGCTCTGTAACTCGTTCATAACCAGACGGATAGAAATACATGCCATTTGGCGTTCTAAAACGGCCCATTTCGCAAGCTAAAACAGGCCGTTTTGCAATGCGAAACGGGCCGTTTGAGAACGCGAAACGGTATGTATGAGAATGGTGTTAAGATTTTTCGCACTCTTGGGATCATCTTGTGGGCTCTGCTAACGGTTTCAGACCATTGGTCGTGGCGGGCTGCTTGACTCTGCACATCGGTTTCTGCCTCACCGGGTAAGTGATTGTCAGCCTGCTTTTGCCGGTCGCGAATAATGAGAAAATACTAATGAATCAAATCGCGCAATCCTTTGGCTGTTTCCGTTAATCTGTGTACCTTTGCAATGTTTTATGCGAGATGATAACAATACTGTAATATAATGAAAAGAAAAATCTTATTGTTGGGTCTGGCCATGGCCTTTACCGGCGCTTTCGCCCAGACCCCGGTGTCGGGTATCGACCCAAGCAATCTCGACACATCAGTGCGTCCCGGCGACGACTTCTATCACTATGCTGCCGGCGGTTGGCTAAAGAGTCACCCCCTGGACGCTGAACATTCGGAGAACGGTGCGTTCGTCGACCTCTACGAACTCAACCAGAAGCGCATTCAGGACCTTATCCTGCAATATGCCAACAGCCCGCAGCAGAAAGGCTCTCTGGGTCAGAAGATTGGCTCGCTCTATAAGCTGATGATGGACAGCGTGCGACTGAACCGGGAGGGATGGGCTCCGCTGAAACCGACCCTCGACCGCATCGCTGCCATAAAGACTCCGCGCGAGTATCAGATTGTCACCGCAGCCCTCGACCGCAACGGCGAGAACACGATGATGTACGGCATAGGCATCGACGCCGACCAGCGCAATTCGGCATGGAACCTCGTAAACATCGGACAGGGAGGATTAGGTCTCGGCACGCGCGACTACTACACTTCTGACAACCCCGACAACAAGAAGGTGCTCGAGGCTTACAAGACTTATCTTACGAAGCTCTTCATGCTCGTGGGCAATGATGAGGCTACGGCCAAGAGCAAAATGCAGAAAGTCATCGACATTGAAACCCAGATAGCAAAGGCAAGCTACGATGAGGTGAAACTGCGCGACATCGATGCCAACTATCACAAGATGACATACACCGACCTCGTCGACCAGTTCCCCGGCATCGACTGGGGTAACGTGCTCTTAGCCAGTGGTCTGCCGGCCATCGACACCATCGATGTGGCTGAGCCAGAACCAATCCACGAGGTCGAGAAAATCCTTGCCAACACCCCGCTCGACGACCTCAAGACGTATGCTGAGGCAAAGGTCATAAGTGGTGCTACGGGACGTCTGAGCGACGACTTCCGCAAGGTGGAGTTCGAGCTCGACGCAGCCCTCAGTGGTGTCAAGCAGGACCGTCCGCGGTGGAAGAGAGCCGTGAGCCTCGTAAGCGGCAGTCTCGGTGAGGCTATCGGTAAGCTGTATGTCGAGAAGTACTTCCCCGAGAGCTCAAAGAAGAAGATGCTCGACCTCGTGCATAATCTCCAGACAGCCCTCGCCCAGCGCATCGACCAGGCTACGTGGATGAGTCAGGCAACGAAGGCACAGGCTAAGGACAAGCTACAGAACTTCATAATAAAAATCGGTTATCCCGATAAGTGGAAGGACTACAGCGGACTGCAGGTCGACGACTCGCTGAGCCTCTACGAGAATATGAAGCGCATATCGCGATGGGCTGTCGACAAGGTGATTGCCGAGAAGGTGAACAAGAAGGTCGACAAGATGGAGTGGGGGATGACTCCGCAGACCATCAACGCATATTATAATCCGTCGACAAACGAGATTTGCTTCCCCGCAGCCATCCTTCAGCCACCGTTCTTCGACCCCAACGCCGACGATGCTGTCAACTACGGTGCCATCGGCGGTGTCATCGGCCACGAGATGAGCCACGGCTTCGACGACCAGGGCGCTCAGTTCGACAAGTACGGCAATCAGCACGACTGGTGGACGGCTCAGGACAAGAAGAACTTCGACGCCAGGACAAATGTGCTCGCCGACTACTTCTCCAACTTTGAGGTTCTGCCGGGGGTGAAAATCAACGGTAAGCAGACCCTCGGTGAGAATATCGGCGATAATGGCGGACTGAATATCGCATTCACTGCCCTCCAGAACGACATGAAGAGCCATGCTCTGACAACTGTTAACGGATTCACTCCCGAACAGCGGTTCTTCCTCGCTTGGGCACGCGTGTGGGCCAGCAACGCCACACCTGAGGTGGTGAAGTATCTGTGCACCGTCGATGTTCACTCGCCAAACATGGCTCGCGTTAACGCTGCACTGCCGCAGATCGACGCATGGTATAAGGCTTTCAACGTGAAGAAAGGTGATAAGATGTTCGTGCCGAAAAATAAGAGAGCACACATCTGGTAACAGTTACTATATATAATAATGTGGCGGGCGATGAGTCGATTCCCCTCAATAGCAGGGAAACGGATCATCGCCCGTCTTTTTGTGGCTGACATAATGGCACAGTGACTTGTCAATCTCTCCCGGCTGCCACGGCGGAAATGCCGTTTGGCATAATGTTTGTTTAATATCCGGCGGACAAGAAAGTCCACCAACATATTAATAACGAAAAATAAAAATAAAAAATATACTATTATGGGAAAGATTATTGGAATTGACTTAGGAACAACCAACAGTTGTGTTGCCGTTTTCGAGGGCAACGAACCTACAGTTATCGCTAACTCAGAAGGCAAACGCACCACACCGTCAGTGGTGGGATTCGTCGAGGGCGGCGAGCGCAAGATTGGTGACCCGGCAAAGCGCCAGGCTATCACCAACCCGAAGAACACCGTCTACTCCATCAAGCGGTTCATGGGTGAGACCTACGACCAGAGTCGTAAGGAGGCCGAGCGGGTGCCGTACACAGTCGTCAACGACAATGGATATCCAAAGGTGCAGATTGCCGACAGAAAATATACTCCGCAGGAAATATCAGCAATGATCCTGCAGAAGATGAAGAAAACTGCTGAGGACTTCCTCGGACAGGAGGTGACCGACGCTGTCATCACCGTTCCGGCTTACTTCTCCGACTCTCAGCGTCAGGCCACTAAGGAGGCTGGTACCATCGCCGGACTCAACGTCCGCCGTATCGTCAACGAGCCTACGGCAGCAGCTCTCGCCTATGGTGTCGACAAAGCCAATAAGGATATGAACATCGCGGTGTTCGACCTCGGTGGTGGTACGTTCGATATCTCGATCCTGAACTTCGGCGGCGGCGTATTCGAGGTGCTCTCGACCAATGGTGATACACACCTCGGTGGTGATGACTTCGACCAGGTAATCATCGACTGGCTCGTAAAGGGATTCAAGGACGAGAACGGTATCGACCTCTCTACCGACCCGATGGCTATGCAGCGCCTCAAGGAGGCTGCCGAGAAGGCAAAGATTGAGCTCTCAAGCTCGACAACAACAGAGATCAACCTGCCTTATATCACCGCTGTAGGAGGTACACCAAAGCACTTGGTGAAGACTCTCACCCGCGCTCAGTTTGAGCAGCTCGCTCACGAGCTTATCCAGGCTTGCCTCGTACCGTGCCAGAACGCTATGCGCGACGCTAAGCTCGACAAGTCGCAGATTGATGAGGTTATCCTCGTAGGTGGCTCAAGCCGTATTCCTGCCGTGCAGCAGCTCGTGAAGAACTACTTCGGTAAGGAGCCTTCGAAGGGCGTCAACCCCGATGAGGTTGTGGCTATGGGTGCTGCCATCCAGGGCGCAGTGCTGAACAAGGAAGCCGGTGTGGGCGATATCGTCCTGCTCGATGTCACTCCGCTGACACTCGGTATCGAGACCATGGGTGGTGTGATGACAAAACTCATCGATGCCAATACTACCATTCCTTGCAAGAAGAGTGAGGTGTTCTCGACGGCTGCCGACAACCAGACAGAGGTTACCATCCACGTTCTGCAGGGTGAGCGCCCGATGGCCGCACAGAACAAGTCGATTGGCCAGTTTAACCTTACCGGTATCGCTCCCGCACGCCGTGGCGTTCCACAGATTGAGGTTACATTCGATATCGATGCCAACGGTATCCTCAACGTCAGCGCTAAGGATAAGGCTACGGGCAAGGAGCAGAGCATCCGCATCGAGGCTTCAAGCGGTCTGAGCGAGGACGAAATCAAGCGTATGAAGGCTGAGGCAGAGCAGAATGCTGCCGCTGATAAGGCTGAGCGCGACAAGGTTGACAAGCTCAACCAGGCCGACTCGATGATCTTCACCACCGAGAACTTCCTCAAGGATAACGGCGACAAGATTCCGGCCGACAAGAAACCGGCTATCGAGGATGCCCTCAACAAGCTGAAGGATGCCCACAAGGCTGCCGATGTCGCTGCCATCGACCAGGCTATCGCCAACCTCAACAATGCCGTACAGGCCGCATCGGCTCAGATGTACGGCGCTGCCGGTGGTCAGCAGGCTGGTCCTCAGGCCGGTCCTCAGGGTGGTGCCAATGCCGGTGCCGGTTCGCAGAACTCTTCTTCTAACGGCAGTTCCGACGACAACATTCAGGATGCTGACTTCGAGGAGGTGAAGTAAGGACAGAGTAACAAAATAACATAATAAACGGGAAGTAATCCATGTGGGTTGCATCCCGTTTTTTTTCTATTGACAATCTCAATTTGCTTTATGCAGAAAGCAAAAATGCCATTAATATGCTTTTTGCAGAAAGCATGTGACAGAGTAAGGTTTAAAGACATAGTAACATAATAACATAAGAAAAGGGATGTAATCCGATGTAAATTACACCATGTTTCTTTTTGTGTATAGTTCTCAAAATCTTTATCTAATTCTAGTTAATCTTGTACTATGAAACTCGTCTTTTGCCTGCATTGCGTTATAAGAATTATAAAGTCTGTTCTTATATAAGAACTTTTCATTCTCAAAAAGACCTGAGGTACTTGATTTTAGCTTGATGTAAGGTCCTAAATTATCATCTACATATTCTTCCCAACTATAAGCAATTCTATCGTAAGTATCACATTGAGTCAATTCAATCTTAATTGCTGGAGGTTCGTAGTCTTGAGAGAAATTCCGGCCCAAGGGGGATTGTCCGTGGCGGGCGGATGCCGCTGCCTAACCAAAGACGGTAATACATCTATAGAAAAAGAAGGGTATATCCCTTATCCCCTTCAGGCATGACCTGAAGGCTTTCATCTTGGAGTTGAGCGATTCTGCAGAAGCATTAGTGTCTCTGTTGATAAAGTAATTGAGTATCTCGTCCTCGTAGTGCTGGATAGACTGTTTTACGGATTTGATTTCTCTAAGGGTAGATTTGGTGACCTTCTTGTACCATCCTTCAAGCGCTTTCTTCGCAGTCGCCTTGGTGTTAGACTTCGTACGGAAGATTGCTCTGAGATCGTTTATCAGCCAATACGCCTCCTTCAGTTTCGGGAAAAGCCGGAACAGAATTCTTGCCCTCTTCTTCTGGTTTATGCTCCAGTCGCCATAGCATCTGCCCAGTTGCTTCTTGCACCGGGTCAGAGCTTCTACCAAGGTCTCTCCATTGCTCAGCCTCTTGGGCTCAAACCTTGTATTCAGCCGCATTGGCTTGCGGCCTCGGCGCTTACCCTTGCATCGCTTCTTACCTTGCTTTTTCCTGCTGTTACGATAGTACTTGCGTTGCTTGGCGAGTTGTTCCAGGTGTTTCTTGAACTCTGCCTTCTGGCGGTTTACATCCTTGACAGCTTCCCGCTTGTATTTCATGCGCAGTTCCTCGATCCCTTCACCACCTCGTTTCATGACATGGAAGCAGTCGCGTACCACCATGGCATTAGGGAAGGCCATTCTCACGATAGAGCGCATGCTGTCGCTCAGGTCCATGGAGACCAGCCCTACCGCTTCCCGATCCTTTTGCGGCATCTTTCTCAGGGCTTTGGCAACTGTCTCGGGGTCGGTGCCCTTGACAATAGCAACGATGGCGCCCTTCTTGCCATGCGCATCCTTGTTGTGGAGAATCGTGTACACCTCATGCCCGAACTCAGACTCGTCAATACCGAGCCTCGGGCCGAGGTTCTTGGCGATAAGTATTCCATCATCGACATTCTCTTTCTTAACCCAAGTGGGAAAATCGCTCAAAGTATCCTTGTAGGCACGCGCAAAAGTGTTGCCCTGGATCATGTAAGTCCAGCTCAGGCTCTTGGCCGTCACTGGCTCATTGTCCATCCGCTCTCTTTAAAAAAAGCGCCAGCTCCTTGGAGTATGACGTACCTTCGCAGACTATCTTCGCTGCCTCTTCCAGAGGAAATGAGACACTCTTACCATCAGCTGTAAGCCAGCGCCGACGACGCACATGAAGTATCGTCTTGCGGTTGCGAACAGGGAAGTCGTATATCATCCTCTCTTCACCGAAGCCGTTTGACTTGACGCCATCAAAGCCCTCTGGACGATTGTCCTTCTCATCAAGATATATGTGAAGCTCGGTCTTGTAAAGCTTCCCGTGATCTTTGGCTGGCTGCTCGTTGAAGTCCACCACGTCAAAGTAGTTAGTCACGCCCTCGGGGAGGATATATATCGCTAAACCTTTGTAGAAGTCTATCTTTTCTTGTTCCATGACCGCAAAGGTAAGCAAAAAAAATAGTTTTAGCACGCTATCATATCAAGTTCTTTGGTTAGGCAGCGGCATCCGTCCGCCACGGACAATCCCCCTTGGGCCGAAATTCCAAATCTCTTTGTATTTATTCTTGTACTCTCTTTTGGAAGTTATATGGTGCATACTCCACCAACCGAACCCATAAGAATGGCTAACATTGACATGTTTTACTTTACCATCTTTTCTGTAATAAAAAATAAGGTCATAATATTTCTTTATTATCCTTGCAGTATTATCCTGATTAATAAATAGCCTATAATAATCCATAGTGTCTGAACTTGTTAATTGGTATTCCCCAACAAAGTCATTTACTTGATTATCAGACGAGCTATTATCCAATTCGTTGTCAGTATACATATAACTTGCAACTGTATCCGCAGTGCTATCAGCACTACTATCTTCATAATCATTTGTATAGTTTGCTGACGAGTCGGCAGTTACATTTGCCTTGTAGGTCGACATCTTTGAGGACTGCCAACCAATTACAAAAGCAATTAGAACAAGGGCACAATTCTTAACCATCTGAATAAAGTAACGAAGATCTCCTGCTTCCTTTGGATTCTCAAGTTTCACAAAATCTTTGGCATAGTCCTTTGCCTCGGGATTATTTGACTTAAACTCGATAAGAGCGATACGCTTTAAGTCGGAATCATAAATGACAAGATCGAAATTACCAGAACGTCCTTCCTTTTCATTCTCCATAGGATTTTCTTCATTAGAGAAACTATATTGTCTCATAGTGGGAGTCTCAACAGAATAATAGACATCCCATTTAGAATCAAGAATTTCTTTGTTCAGTTGCTCCACGAAGATAAATCTTAATTCTTGCTCACTTATTCTCATTTCCCCATTTCTTTTATAAGGAAAAAATATTCTACTCCCCACGTTTTGGGTAGAGAGTTTATGACTTTCTTTATCGAAGAGTGCTTGAACAACATGAAATGTACGTTGTATAACATTTTCAATGTGCTGTTTGTGGTCTATATCCGTCATAACTTCAACAGTCTTTAGTTATTTGTAATATTAATAGGGAATAAAAAAGCGTGGCACTTTTGCTTTACCACAGTGCTTGGGTTCTGGAATACCTTTAAAACGTGGTAATTGCAAAAGCCCACGCAGTGAGGTATACCGAATCCTGATAAGGATACAATAATCCCATGCGTGAGCAAATTTGCCTATTATCCGTTTTAAATGAATTTTCCAGATTCAAGCACTAGATAATGAGTCAAACGCTCTTCTTAAGTCATAGGCAATTGAGCTAATATGCTCGTACCTAAAAGACCTAATTCCATCTATGTCTTGAAAAGCAAACCTTTAAAAGGTCAGCTATTCAATCGCAAAGTAAAACATTATTTTCCAAACTAGCAAATGTTTAGTCCAAAAAATGAAAAGAAATTTATTGTTTGCGTTAACAGATAGAACTGGTACTTATAATCAATTGATAGGAAGATAGTGGAATAGTAGTATATAATAAATGGGAATAGATATATTAGTAATAACATTATTACTAACTAAAGTTTCCCACTTGTTCAAAATGCCCATAAACAAGGGGTTTCTGAAAAGTTCAAATAGCAGGATGCCCATAAACAAAGTAGTTTAACAAGTGCTTAATAAATGTGAAAGGGCAAATGACCTTAAAAGGAGAAGTCCGATAATGCAATATTCTACTGCTCATAAAAAGTTTTTTGAAAAGTTAAAGATGCGCATACCCTTTGGGAAAGCCTTTTTATAAAGGGGTTCTCCAAGTGGGAAACTTTAGTAATATATTGGTCGCCACCACATGCGAGGAAAAAGTCATAAGATTTCTTGGTTGATTGTTTTTAAATTACTAATTTTGCAGTTAGTTATTTCGAAATAAGTAATTCCTAAAAACGGGAGGAATGATGGAATTTATCGACAGGAACAATGAGCAACGGAGGCTTATAGCATCTTTATCGTCCGATGCATCTACATTTGTGGTGCTTTATGGTCGCCGGCGATTAGGCAAGTCGACGCTTATTCGCAAAGTGCTGAACGTCAATGATGTTTACTATGAGGCCAGTCAGAGCGAGACAGCAACACAAATCAATATGCTGTCGAAGGCAATTGCTATGGTATATGATGGGTTTGACCGACCGTTGTATCCAAGTTGGGAAGACATTATCTTAGCCTTCAACCACCGATGCGAAAAGAATGCTACACTTGTCCTTGACGAATTTCCGTATATGGTTTATGAGGACTCTTCCTTGCCATCCACATTGCAAAGGATTGTCGACAGACGTGTTGTTGATGGCGATGGGCTTCGCTGCAATATTGTCATCTGTGGTTCGTCGCAGCGCATGATGCAGAGTCTGATACGTGGTTCAGAACCTTTATACGGGAGGGCCGACGAGGAATTCTGTCTAAAGCCTATCCGACTGCCGCACTGGCATAAGGCTATGGCGGTGGACTCAAAGAGCGCAATAGAAGAGTATAGCGTTTGGGGAGGTGTGCCTCAATATTGGGCGCAACGTGAGAGATATGGCTCTTTTGAGGAAGCCTTGGATAGTCTTGTCCTTAATGAGCATGGAGTGATGTATAATGAGCCCTCTCGACTCTTCCGCGACGACTCGCCCGACATAGCTCCCTACTCGTCAATTATGACGGCCATAGGCAGTGGACGGCACAGATACTCCGACATTGCCAATGCTGTTGGCAAGAGTACAGCCGAGTTGTCCAAGCCTATCAAGAACCTGACAGAGATGGCGTTTATCCGCAAGGAAGTGCCCTTCGGCGAGAGTGAGAAGAAGACAAAGAAGACACTCTATTATATCGACGACCCGTTTATGGCCTTCTACTATAAGTTTGTCGAGCCCTATAAGTCGACTATAGCCATGGGCCGCACCGGTATAGTAAAGAAAATGCTTGAGCAGTCGTTTCACGACCATGTTGGAGGCACTTGGGAACGGTTGTGCCAGATAGCCGTTTCTGGTAATAACCTTTTCGGCCACACATGGAAAGTGGCAAGCCGGTGGTGGGGCAAGGTCCCTGTTTATGAGGAGGGCAGGAAGACTCCTGTAGGGAATGAGAACCTGGAGCTTGATGTGGTAGCGGAGGATCAGAATGACAGCCACACTATTCTCGTCGGCGAATGTAAGTGGACCGGTGCCGACTATGCCGACAGACTTCTTGATAAGTTGAGGACGAAAGTAAGTAAGGCACCATTTGCTAAGGGCAAGAAAGTGGTGTATGTATTGTTCCTTCGTGAGCAACCCTTGTCCGTTGCCGACTGCAATATATTGCTTCCTGATGATGTCATGCTGCAACTCCCGGAATAAGTAGTCTTCCTGCGATTCACGATAGATGCAGAACAACTTGCCGGTTCTTGAATTGCAGAGAGTCGGCGAGTGTTGTCTGCTACTTCCGGCGAAGGCGTTGGCACATGGTTTCGTCTGTTCCACCTTCGAATGGCATAGTCGGGAAGAGTCCTCAAGACCATCCTTGGACTGCGAAAAATATTAACACCGTTCAGATATGTATCGTTTGGCGTTCCCAAACGGACCGTTTGGCATCCTCATTCGACCTGTTTTGCAATGCGAAATGGACCGTTTTGGAACGCCAAATGGCATATCCTGTTAACCGTTTGATTATTAAGCGGTTGCACGTACGAATCTTTTTGCGGACAAATGCGAAATATTCTTACATTCTTCGTCATACCCGTTTGGTTGTAATAATTTAGACTGCGCACTTGTGCGGGGCCGTGCCTATATCAGAATCTGCTTATTGCGGCCATCATCGATGAGAGCCTCCGATATTCCTCTCTGAAGAATACCGCGAGCTTGTGGGCCGCTTGCATTCCGCCGTCCAGCTTCTGCATGCATTCCATTGAGGCGGCAATACGTGGATACATCTTCACGTTGGCCTGGCCGCTTGCTTCATTCTTCAGCAGGGCAGTGTACATTGACAGTAGTTCCTCATGGTGGCTTCTGTCGGTATGGAGTGAGAGTCATTCCTTTCTGTTGCGGTATTCCAAAGGAGTGCAGCCGAGTTGCTGCTTGACATATTTGCCGAAGAACGACGGGTTGGGGAAGCCGAGGATGTTGGCGATCTCTTTTATCGAATAATCGGTGGAGCGAAGATAGTAGTCGATGTCGGCAACGGTGTATTCCTCTATCCACTGCAGGGCCGTCTTGCTGGAATGCTGCTTGCAGACCAGACTCAAGTATTTAGGTGTGACAAAGAGCTGGCTGGCATAGTGGGCCACCGAACGGTGCTTCACTTTGCTGTTTTGAAGCAGGTCGAGAAAACGTGTGAAAAGGTTGCCGTTGGATGCCTTCTCCGCTTTGACGCCCTCATAGTCATCATCGTGCAGAATCATACCGCAAAGTCCCATGAGAGCTCCTTGGATGAACGAATACACTACTTCCTTCTTATAGGCGTCAGAGCCGTAATCGAGACAAAAACGGACAACGTCGTACACTTTACGTGTGAATTCCATGTCTTTTTCGGTCAGCCCGCGTTCCAATATTTTCTTCACGTACACTATGTGGTTCCATACATCTATATATGGTCGGATGAACCGCTGTATGATGCGGTTGCTCATCATGATGGCCTTACATTCGAAGTCGACGCTGAAGAGGTGGTTCTCAAGTGTAGTGTTGGGTGGGAACATCACGAGCTGGTTCTTGTGGTAGGTGTGCTGCTGTCCGTTGACGTCCACTTGTATAGTGCCGTTGAAGCATACGAAGATGCCGTTCATGTTTATGCGCATGGGCTCGGCTGCAACAATGTCGCGTATGTTGTCTACGATAATGATGTCGTCGTCGGAGTAGTCCACTTCTACAGGTTCGTTATTGTGCTTGTAGTATAGTCCTTCGGCATGCTGAGGCCGGTCGTTGGTGTTCTCTGTCATATTCTTCATCATTGTTTTGTTCTATTTCGACTGCAAAGGTGAGCATTTTTTCTGGCATTGCGATGCTCATATTGGCTTAATGAATGTTCGTTTAGGCTTATTTGGATTTGCAGGAGCATTTCATGCGTATTTTAGGACACTAATAAGTTATGAAAAGATGGTTACTTTGCACCCGCATTTTGGATTAGACTAACGAACGAAAGAACATGAAAATGAACCGAAACTTATGTTTTTTATTGAGTTATGACAGGACTGCTGTTGACTTGCTGCAAAGAGGATAAAGCGCCGGTAGCCGAAGCCCCTCTCAGCGTCACGACCACCACTGTTGACGAGGCCTCGGCCACTGCCGGTAACAGCTATGCCGGCACCGTTGAGGGCACTAATGCGGTGGCTCTCAGTTTCTCGTCGGCAGGTACCATCCAACGGTTGAATGTCATCGAGGGTCAGGCTGTGAGCCGTGGCCAGTTGATAGGTACCGTTGATGCCACCGCCACCGACAATGCCCTGCTTGCCGCCCATGCCACGACGGAACAGATCGAAGATGCCCTGAGCCAGGCCGAGGATGCCTATCGCAGGATGAAAAAGCTCCGCGACAGCGGGTCGTTGCCCGACATCCAGTGGGTTGATGTTGAAACCAAGCTTAGCCAGGCCCGTGCTCTTGTGCGCCAGACACGCGCTGCTGAGACTATCGCACGCAAAGGCAAGAATGACACCCGTCTCCTGGCTCCTTTCGGTGGCTATATCTCGAAGAATACGGCCGAAGTTGGGCAGAATATTGCCCCCGGTCTGCCAGTGGCGACTTTGGTTAATATTGACCGCGTGAAAGTGAGGGTCAGCGTGCCCGAAGAGGATATCAGCAAGATAAACGTGGGAGGACTGGTGAGCTTCCGCATGGGAAGTCTGGATAACAGAATCAGCAGGCCGCGGTACTCAACCGCAAGTTGGAAGTGGGGCGGAATATGCCTTCTGTGGCTGTCGGAGTGGGTTACGACTATGCACGCTTAGTGCACAAGAACAATACCTTCGGTATGGTTTTCGCAACAGTGTCCATTCCTATTTCCGATTGGTGGGGCGGTAATCATGCCGTCAAGCGGCGGAAAATAGAAGAGCAGGAGGCACGTGAGCAACTCGCTGATAAGCAGCAACTTCTCGCTGTCAAGGTGGAGAAAGGCTGGGACGATGTCTCCGTGGCCTACCGTAAGGCTCTTATAGCAAAGAAAAGTATAGAGCAGAGTAGTGAGAACCTGCGCCTCAACCAGCAGTTCTATCATGCCGGAACGGGCAAGATGACCGACCTGCTTGAGGCTCAGAGACAATATCAGCAGAGTCGTGACGAATGGGTAGAGGCTGTTGCTGCCTATCAGTTGCGGCTGGCGGAGTATGAGGAAATAATTCAATAGTCTCATAGATAGGTGTTTATCTGGTCCTAAGGAAATCTTAAGGAACAGTTAAGGCAATCTTAAGGGAAAAGCAAGAAATATTGACTACCTTTGCGCAATGTAATAACTTAAAATTCAGAAGAATGGAAGCAGTAAAACAAGTTTATGATTTCATGGATAAAGCTGGGGTCTATTTCCTGGCTACAGTTGATGGCGACCAACCTCATGTAAGAGCCTATGGCACTTCTTTGCTTTTTGAGGGTCAGCTCTATATCATGGCCTTCAACCATACTGCCGCAATCGACCAGCTGCGGGCAAACCCCAAGGCAGAGATTGCAGCCTTCAAGGGTAAGCAGCTGCGTATGACCTGTAAGCTCGTTGAGGACCCACGGCAGGAGCTCAAGGATGCTATGGCTGCAAAGATGCCGTCGCTAAAGGATGCGGCAGGAGAACGCAACCAAAACTTTATCATGCTGCGGGTTACGGATGCTACGGCCACAATCTCCGATCTCGCCGGCCATAGTGATACGTGTACGTTCTGAGTATTATTAACAACGGCATAAGAACAAGATAAAAACACAAGAATGTCAAATTACGATTTTTACGCTATTTTCGTGGGCTGTGGTCATGGATGTGACTTAGCCGCGCGGGTCTTAGCCAAAGCTGGCAAGCGGGTTGCTGCCATTGAGCGCGACCTGTGGATGGGCACCTGCACTAACTATGGCTGTAATGCCAAAATCCTCTTGGACGGCCCGTTTGAGCTTACAACGGCCATGGAGAACTATCTCAGTTTGGGCATCTTCGACAAGGTGCCACAGGTGAACTGGGAGAAACTCATGCAGTATAAAATTCCATATATCGAAGCTTATAAGCCGGTGACGAAGGCTCTGATGGAGGAGAGCGGCTGTGCATGCATCCATGGCCACGGAAAACTGAAAGACGCTCATACCGTGGTCGTTGACGGCAAGGAGTATACGGCTGAATACATTGTCCTCGGACCAGGTCAGCGCGACAATAAGCTCGATATACCCGGCAAGGAATATATTCACGGCAGTAGGGACATGCTGAGCATTGAGCAGATGCCAAAACGCATTGTATTCATTGGCGCCGGCATCATCTCCATGGAGTTTGCCTCAATGGCTGTTGATATGGGACGCGAAGTGACAATAATTGACCATGGCGACCACGCCCTGAAAGCATATCCGAGAGAATATGTCGACGAAGTGGTGGCCTTGATGGAGAAGAAAGGTGCGCGATTTAAATATTGTGAGGATGTATGTGCCATCGAGAAGACTGCTACCGGGCTGATGGTGAAGGCCAAAAGCGGTCTTGAAGTAGAGGCCGATTACGTCTTGGAGGCTACAGGCCGTCCTGTCAACTATGAGAACTTGGGCCTTGAGGCTTTGGGCATAGAGGCGGGACCACGGGGTATTAAGGTCGACGACCATCTGCGCACTGCGGTGAAGAATATCTTCGCTACGGGAGATGCCATCGACAAGCGCATCCCCAAGCTCACGCCTACGGCTCTCTTTGAGAGTCAGTATATCGCCGATTTGCTTTTAGGCAAGACCGATAAGCCTATCTGCTATCCTGCTGTGCCTAATCTTGTATTCACCTTCCCGCGTATTGCTCAAGTGGGAGTCGGTCTTGATGAAGCACGAAAGAACAATAAGTATCGTGTTGCGGATGTTCCTTACGGCCAGTTTTTCCTCTTCAACACCCATAATGAGGCTACTGCAAAACTGGCATTCATCTTCGACAAGGAGAGTAATCTGCTTGTCGGTGCCGCAGCCGTGGGTTCTGACGCTGGTGCCTGGATAGATGTCCTGTCGCTTGTCATCTTCAACAAGATGACCCGTGAGCAGTTTGCACATTACATCTATGCTTTCCCGACTACGACGTGCGGTCCGCTGATGTTACTCAGCCAGATGTGGTAAGCGACGGAAGGCCTTAAGAAAATCTTAAGAAACAGTTAAGTTAATCTTAAGCATCTTCGGTTTTAAAGTCCGTACCTTTGCATCGTCAAAAGAAAACAACGAATATAAACATTTAAAACATAATGAATTATGGATAAGCAGAAATCAATCGAGGCTTTACAGTTCCTCACAACAGAGTTGTCAAACGGTGCTTTCGTGCACCTCGCACAGGGCAAGTATTTCGAGTCTCTCGGATTCACGAAGTTGGGCGAGAAATACACCGGCCACTATAAGGAAGAGATGGAATGGGTTGAGAAGTTCATGGCCCGCATCCTCGACCTCGGCGGTGATGTGAAGGTTGAGGACCGCAAGTGCCGTGAGATTGTTAAGGCTCCTCTCGACTATGTCGAGGCCGACCTCGCCATCCAGGAGAAGGGCGTGGATATGCTCTACGGCTGCGTGGCAAATGTCTGCGGCGATCCTACCACCTACGACCTGCTGAAAGCTTACCTCGCTGACGAGGAGGAAGACCTCTACTGGAGCCAGGAACAGCTTGAGATGGCTCAGATGATCGGCGAGCAGAACTGGCTTGTCAAGCAGATGTAAGGATTTACAAGGATACAGCTGACACCCTACCGGAGGGGTGACAGGGATCATGAGAGGTGAAAGACGTGATAAGACACTTCACCGACATCACCTCTCATGTTCGTTTATGATAGAGACATTAAGGCAATAGTCAAAAAAAGGTAAAAAGGTTGTTATGGAAACGGTTTATGATTTTTGTGTGTTAGATAAGAAGGGCAACAAGGTTAACCTTTCGCAGTTTAAAGGCAATGTGCTCTTGGTTGTCAATACTGCTACGGGATGCGGATTCACTCCTCAGTACGAAGAACTTGAGACAATGTATCGTCGGCATAAGGACAGCGGCTTCGAAATCCTCGACTTCCCCTGCGACCAGTTTGGTCATCAGGCTCCGGGCAGCGATGAGGAAATCACGAAGTTCTGCCAGATGAAGTTCGGTGCTGACTTCCCGCAGTTCAAGAAGTCTGAGGTCAACGGCGAGAACGCCCTGCCGCTTTTCCAGTGGCTCAAGGCTCAGAAAGGCTTTGAGGGCTTCGATGCTGATAACGAGCTGACTCCTGTTTTGGAGAATATGTTCGACGAGAAGTGCCCGGGATGGCGCGAGAACAGCGACATCAAGTGGAATTTCACCAAGTTCCTCATTAACCGTAAGGGTGAGGTGGTTGCACGCTTTGAGCCTACCCATGATATGGCCGATGTGGAGCGGCAGGTTGCCGAGCAACTGTAAGAGCTATGAGCATTGCTATCCGATATTTCAGCAAGACGGGCCATATGAAGAGAATGGCCGACGTGGTGTCTGCGGTTACCGGCGTGGAGGCTAAGGATATAACATATCCCATTTCAGAGCCCGTCGATACCCTCTTTCTCGGAAGTGCCGTCTACTATGCCGGCATTGATGAGCGGATGAAGGAGTTTATACGTTCGCTCGACGGATCGAAAGTGAAGAATGTTATCTGCTTCAGTTCTGCGGCTTTGCTGCCATCGTCATATCCTCAGGTGCGACGGCTGTTAGAAGGCCATGGCATCAGAGTTGATGAACGCGAGTTCCATTGCCGTGGCTCTTTTTCTCTCTTGCATCGCGGCCACCCCAATGACGAGGATCTTATGAACCTTAAAGAATTTGTGGAGGGTCTCAACCTACAATGACACTTATATAAATATGAGGCACTGTAAGGGTGCCGTAATTGAGATTTTGAACGGGGAGGGGTGGACTTTTTGTGCACTCCTCTTATTTTCTTGCTTCTGAGGAAAGGTTTTACGAAAAACTATCGTACTTTTGCATTTGTTATTATAAATTGCTAAATCAACGGTTAGTCATGAACATACTAAAGGAATTAGGAAACAAGCAACATCCACATGTGCTGGGTGCTCTCGACATCTTCAAATATATCGGTCCTGGACTCCTTGTCACCGTCGGCTTTATCGATCCTGGCAACTGGGCCAGCAACTTTGCCGCAGGGTCGGAATACGGTTATGCCCTGCTGTGGGTGGTGACCCTGTCGACCGTCATGCTCATTGCCCTTCAGCACAATGTGGCTCACTTGGGTATCGTCACCGGACTCTGCTTGAGTGAGGCTGCTGTGAAGTACACACCCCGATGGGTGGGACGCCCTATAGTGCTGAGTGCTGTCCTTGCCAGTATCTCCACATCGTTGGCCGAGATTCTTGGTGGTGCCATAGCCTTGCAGATGCTCTTCGGTATCTCCATACCCGTGGGTGCGCTGTTAGTGACCATCGCCGTACTCATTCTGCTCTTTACCAACTCTTATAAGAAGATAGAACGGGCGGTCATCGGCTTTGTCTCCATTATTGGACTGTCGTTCATCTATGAGCTCTTCTTAGTCCATATCGACTGGGGCGAGGCTGCCCGAGCTGCCGTAGTGCCCTCAGTGCCACAAGGCTCCCTCCTTATAGTGATGAGCGTCCTCGGTGCCGTGGTCATGCCTCATAATCTCTTTCTTCATTCCGAGGTGATACAGAGCCGTGAGATCAATCTTGAGGGCGATGAGCGCATCCGCCATGCCCTCAAATATGAGTTCGCCGATACGCTCTTCTCCATGCTCGTCGGCTGGGCCATCAACTCCGCCATGATTCTCTTGGCCGCCTCCACGTTCTATACTCATGGTGAGCAAGTCGACGATCTGGCGCAGGCCAATACTATGCTCGCACCGCTCTTGGGCAGCAACGCCTCCAATATCTTTGCTTTGGCGCTGCTCTTAGCCGGTATCTCCAGCACCATTACCAGTGGTATGGCCGCCGGAAGTATCTTCTCGGGACTTTTCGGCGAGTCGTACAATGCCAAGGACCCCCACTCAGCCGTCGGCGTGGTACTGTCGTTGGGTGTAGCTCTGCTGATAATCTTCTTCATCGGCAATCCGTTCCAGGGTCTTATCATCTCGCAGATGGTGCTGAGCCTGCAACTGCCCTTCACCGTTTTCCTGCAGGTGAGCCTCACCTCATCGAAGCGTGTCATGGGAAAATATGTCAACAAACCGTGGAATACAGTGTTCCTCTATGGTTTAGCGGTTATAGTCACAGTTCTGAATATCTGGCTTCTCGTCTCTTCTCTGGCGTGAGGTACTTGAAAGAATAATGCAAAATGAGTAGAAATCAACAAATTATCCGTACGAGTGTCGTCGGCATCGCTGCCAATCTCTTCCTTGCCTCTTTTAAAGCCGTGGCAGGGTGGATAGCGGGGTCGGTGGCCATAATCATGGATGCGGTCAACAATCTCAGCGACGCACTCTCGTCGGTCATTACCATTGTCGGCACAAAACTCTCAGAGAAACCCGCCGACCGCGATCATCCTTTTGGTTACGGTCGTGTGGAATATTTCAGTGCCATCATCATTTCGGTTATCGTCCTCTCTACGGGTATTCTCTCTTTGGTGGAGAGTGTAAAGAAGATTTTCAACCCCACCAATCCTTCCTACACCGCTGTCACGCTGACGATTATCATCGTGGCCATCGTGGTGAAGCTGGTCCTTGGCTGGTATGTGAAGAAGCAGGGCCGCCAGTTACAGAGCAACGCCTTGGAGGCCAGCGGTGCTGATGCCACTTTCGATGCCGTGGTGACACTCTCCACGCTCGTCTCCGCCGGTATCATGCTTCTTACAGGGGTTAACCTTGACGGTATTCTTGGCTCCATCATCTCGCTCGTCATCATTAAGGCTGGCATAGAGATGATTGGAGCACCTGTAGGCCAGCTGCTCGGCGAGAGCATCTCGAAGGAGATGATGGTCAACATCAAGAACGATGTGAAGCAGTTTGCAGGCGTTCTCGGTGTCTACGACATTATCCTCAACTACTACGGTCCAAATGCCATAATCGGCTCGCTCCACGTCAGCGTGCCCGAAACGATGACGGCCAACCGTATTCATGGTCTCACCCGTTCCATCACCAAACTGCTCTACGACAAGTACCACATCATCGTCACGGTGGGTATCTATGCTGTTTGCGACCATGGCAAGGAGAGTGAACTGCAAAAGGGTGTGATGGCCTTTCTCAAAAGCTATCCCCACATCGAGCAGGTACATGGCTATTTCTATCTTGAAGAGAAGCGCACGATAACCTTTGATGTGGTGCCCGACGACACTGTTCATGACGACAACGCATATCAGTACCAACTCCTCCAGGCTATACGAAAGGTCTATCCCGGATATATATTCAATATTGTTATCGACCACATCTATTGCAAGTAAACTATGACAAAGATCCTTATCGTAGAGGATGAGCCCGGCATCTACACCTTTCTTCAGGAAGGGCTGGCCGATGAAGGCTATGAAACGCTTGTGGCCACCGACGGCTATGATGCCCTGCACGACTTCGCCGAGTGGCATCCCGACCTGGTGCTCCTCGACTGGATGCTGCCCACGATGGACGGCATAGAGGTCTGCCGCCGCATCCGTGAGACCGATGAGGTCACTCCCGTACTCTTCCTTACCGCCAAGGACGGTGTGGAGGATACCATCAAAGGACTGCGCACGGGAGCCAACGACTATATCAAGAAGCCGTTCTCGTTTGAGGAACTCGTTGAGCGCATCAAGATTCACTTCCGTAATCGGCAGCACGACGACATCCTGCGGTTAGGCGAAATCGTCGTCAACCTCACCACTCATCAGGTGCAGGCCCACGACAAGGAGGTGCAGCTTACAGGCCGTGAGTTCGACCTGCTCACTTATTTCATCCGCCATAAGGACCGTGTCTGCTCGCGCGATGACATCATCAAGGACGTGTGGGGCATAGACTTCCAGTATGATACAGGTGTCATAGATGTGTTTATGAATGCCCTGCGCAAGAAACTTGGAATGAAGTCCAACGGCTATATCAAAACCATCCGTGGCGTGGGATTTATTGCCACCGACAGATAATTCTACTCAAATATAGAAGATAATGACCAACGATTTAGACCAAAAGAAGCAAGAGGCCTTACAAGATGCCATTGCACGCAAAATTATAGTGCAAGGCGGGTTATGCGCAATCATACCATGTGTGCTGTCTTTGGGCTTATGCCTGTATGTGTTTCACCTGCTTGCCACAGGTTGGATAGAGCATCCAACAACCTGGCTGATAGGATTGTTGGCTATGCAGATCTTGTTTTCAATCGTCATCTTCGCTTGTCTATATTTTATAGCGCGTGATGTGGCTCTCCAGAGCATCAAACCCTTGCAGGAAGCCTTGACCCGTGAGCGGCAGTTCACCAGCTACGCCTCTCACGAACTGCGTACGCCGCTGGCCGTCATCAAAGGCTCGCTGGAAGTGCTCATCCGCAAACCACGGACGCAGGAGGAATATGAGAGGAAAATCAAGGAGAACATTGGCGTGGTGGACAATATGAACCGTATGGTCGATAACATGCTCATGCTCACGCGTGCCGACAGTTCTCATTTTCAGTTGCGTCCCACCGATGTTGGCATACGTGAACTTCTCAGCGAGACCTGCAGTGCCTATTCCAATCAGATTATCCGTCGCGGCATACATATCGAGATGAACATCGCCCCCGAGGATATAACCCTCCACACCGACCGCAACGCCTTGGGCATCATAGTTAGTAACCTCATCTCCAATGCCACGAAATACTGTGACGAGGGTGGCGAGATACGCCTCTCGGCCCGTCGTCAGGACGGCCACACGCTCATTGTCTTCTCCAATACCGGCCGAGGCATACCGGCAGAGGAGTGCGATAAGGTCTTCGACAAGTTCTATCGTTCCATCTCCGCTGGCCATCAGCAGGTTAAGGGCTTCGGCCTCGGTCTGGCCGTCGTGCGCCGCTTTGCCGGAATTATCGGAGCCACCGTACATTTCGACAGCTGTCCTGAAGGCCCCACAACGGTAACGGTGACTTTTTAACGCACCGATTATCCAAATTCATATAGTCAGCGCCCCGTTCGGAATTCTTTCGGTTTAATGCTAAATCATACACTGATGAAGTCCGGAGCTTATGCCCCTTCTGATGAAAGATTGATGTATACTGATAGCTGGTATTCAGTATTAACGATGTAGGCTTAATCAGATTTTTATTTCGTTGCAAAGTTACAAAATATTCTTCCCGAAACCAAATTCCAGGAGTATAGAAAGAGGGGTAGAAAGAGGTATAGAATGCGGGCTATATGTATGTTGCTGATTCTAAGACTGATACATCCGGACTTCTTAACCATTGGGACGACTGGCAGCCGCTGGATGTTGCTTCTTCATCAATGATTCAATATCCGCTATACCGATTTCCCTTATCTCCTCTTCTCTTATTTGCCCAACTTCTTTTGTTGGATTGATGGAGCGGCACCGCCAACGACATCGTTGTTTTCGATTGTCCTGTCAGCTTGTTTGACCTGCCCTTTCATCTTGCCGAGCTGCAATGTGGCCGTAAGGCCGAACTGCCTTGCTCTGCTTACCGTACGGGTGAATCCGGTGTAGTCGCCACGGACGTTTCGGGTTGTGAGAGCCCGGCGCAGTTTAATTCTTCCGTGTTTGGAGCATGGCTCCGCCAGCCAGAATATGGTGCATAGACGGTACATTTTCTCTATTAGTTTTGTACCTTTGCATCATGAAGCATAAAGAAGTTCCAAATAAGTATGAGTTTTTTGCCAGTTTTTTCCTTCCCAATGGTATGTTGGACTGGTTTGATATAGTGAGAATAGAAGAAGAAGCCAATGACGGTACTAAGAAGTTTGACGGATTCTTCAGCACCATACTTCACATATATCTAGATGAGCGTGACAACCGTGAGGGAGAGACACTTGGCCTTGTTCCAAACGGCTTTACCGAGCCTACGACAATCAAGGATTATCCGATTCGCGACCGCAAGGTGATACTCCATGTCCGCCGCAGGCGTTACAAGGATGCTGACGGTAGGAGTATAATCCTTAACCATTATCCGTTGAAGTCGGACGGCACGGAACTCTCTGTAGAGTTCGGTGTTTTTTTAAAAGACGATCCTCGACAACAATCCCGTTACGTTCAGTTCCGTAGGGAAGTACTACCACCTAAAGCCAAGTACGCTTGGGAGGTACTACAAGGAAAGCCTGAGCGGTTTTAATGACTGGGAGCAGAAAGACCATGCCGTTGACTGGATGCTGCTGGCGGGGAATCTGAGCGAGTATTGCAGTATTGACGAGACTCAGATTTGCGGCGAGGTCTATGTGTTCCTGACCAGCAAGGCTGGCCACGGCATGAAGAAGACGCTTATAGCCTCGGTAAAGGGTACGAAGGCTGAGACGGTCAGCGCAATCCTGCTAAAAATCCCCAAGGAGGAGCGTGAGAAGGTCAGGGAGGTTACGATGGACTTCAGCGATTCAATGTACAGTATCGTAAAGACCTGCTTCCCCAATGCCACAATAGTCATTGACTGTTTCCATATCGTACAACGCCTTTGTGAGGCACTCGACGAGATGCGGCTCAGGTTCAAGCGCCTTGCCGTAACCAAGACCAAGAAGGAGGCCGCAGAGCACAACCAGCGTGAGGACGAGAAGGCAAGGAAGCGTAAGTACAACAGGGAGTGGTATGCCAGCCACAAGGCAAGCAAGAACGTCAAGGGCAAGAAGCGCGGAAGGAAGCGCATCCGCAAACGGAAGTTCAAACCGCAGACATTCTCCAACGGCGACACGAGGGTCGAGCTGTTGACAAGGGCAAGAACCATACTATACAAGTCTGGAGAGAAATGGGGCAAGAATCAGAAGACAAGGGCAAAGATATTGTTCGACAACTATGAGAAGCTCAGGGAGGGCTACTCTCTAATATGTAAGATAAGAAGCATCTTCCAGAAGAATATCACAAAGGGGCAGGCTAAGGGGGAACTGCACAGTTGGTATAAGGAAGTTGCCGATTGTACCATCCGTGAAATCAAATCTGCCAGAGACTGCATCAAGGCAAAGGAGGAAGAAGTCCTCAACTATTTTATAAACCGGCATACAAACGCTTCGGCTGAATCATTCAACTCCAAGATTAAAGGCTTTAAGGCTCAACTGCACGGAGTGGCTGACATCCCGTTCTTCATGTACCGTCTATGCACCATATTCGGCTAACGGAGCCATGCTCCAAACACGGAAGAATTAAACTGCGCCATCTTTTATGCTCGTACTGAGATTGTCAAGAATCTAATAATGAGGCTGTTGCGGTATGAGCTTTTAGAACAGGCGAACAAACATTACGGTTGTGCTATAGTCCATATTCTGCTCCTACGCCAACAGAATATACACCGCACAGGCGGCGAGCAACAGAGCCATGGTGCGGTCGAGGAACCGTGGATGGGCAGTGAAGAGGCTGTGCAGCTTGCTGCCTGCAAGCAGATAGACGAGGTTGGCACCGGGTCCCGCAATCTCGAGAAGGACGGCAACGACGAGCAGGTCGGTGAGACGGGTGGAGTAGGGCAGCACAAACGTTGTATAGGCCATAAGGTCGAAGAGGATAATCTTGGCATTAGTGAGCTGGACGATGATTCCCGAAAGGAACGTGCATGTCTTGTCCGTACCGGCAGCCGTGCCCGAGCTGCGGAATATCTGCCATGCAAGATAGAAGATGTAAGCGCAACCTATGTATTTGAGAATGACGACATAACGGCCCATCATCGTTCCTATCCAGTGGGTGATGAGGGCTGCCGTCACGGCGGCGATGGTGAATCCCGCCAACAGTCCTAACCACATGGCGAAAGCCTTCCTTACCCCATTGCGCATGGCACAGTGGAGGGAGAAGAGGTTGGCGGGTCCCGGAGTATAGCCAACTAAGAGGATGGCCATCATAAGGGAAGGAAGTAACGATAGTGGCATGGCTGAGATGATTTTTTCTGTTTGTATTTGGAGGAATTTGCTTCCGACGGTATCCGGACGTGTGGTTTTTCTCATTCTAATGTCCTTTCATGACCGGAATTCATCGGCAAAATTACAATAAATAACCGGCAGCGCAAAAGAAAAAAGTCTTTTCCGCCTCTCTAATGATGTGATGTCGGTAATAATGCTTACCTTTGTCGGCTGAAATATGAAGTCAGAGAATAAATCATCCATCTTCCAGCGCCCGTTGTGGGTTGCTGCGTTTGCCCTCACGGCCGCCATAGCGTGGGGATTTGCCTATCCCCTTATTAAGTTGGGCTATGCCGAGTTTGGGATAACACCCGTGATGACAGGCAGTAAGATGCTCTTTGCCGGCATCCGGTTTACCATCGCCGGCTTATTGGTGTTGGTCATGGCGCTGTCAACGCATAAGGACTTCCATGTCAGACGTTGTACCGACTGGTGGTATATTCTTCTCTTTTGCCTTGTCAACACCACCCTCCACTATACCTTTTTCTATATTGGTCTGTCGCATAGTGAAGGTTCCAGGGCTGCCATCCTCAATTCGCTGAGCGTATTCTCCGTGGTTATCATGGCCTGTGCCTTCTTCAAGAGCGACCGTATGACACTGCGGAAGGCCGTCGGCTGTGTTGTCGGCTTTGCCGGAATACTGTCGCTGAACTTAGGCGGTGCCGACAGCGGACAGTTCACCTGGCTCGGCGACGGTATGATTATCCTTAATGCCCTTTGTGGTGCTACGGCATCGCTGCTGATCCGCGGTCTCGGCCATCGGCTGAATGTTTTTGTCGGAACGGGCTACAGTTTGGCCATCGGTGGTGCAGTCCTCGTTGTGTGCGGACTCATCTTCGGCGGTACCCTGCCCCGTGTCTCGCCCTTGGGACTTCTCTGGCTCTTCCTGCTTATCTGCATCAGCACCTTAGGTTTCACGCTCTACAACAAGCTGCTCACCTGCAATCCCATTGGCAAGGTGGCCATCTACAACTCGCTGATACCCGTTGTCGGGGCCATCAGCTCCTGTCTCTGTCTCCATGAGACATTCTACTGGAAGTATGTCCTTGCCGGAACGCTGGCCACAGCAGGAATATATATCATCAATAAAGGCAAATAGCCGGAAGGTAGAGAGCTGTTAGGTGTGGGAATAGAGTCCTTTCTCGACTTGCGAATATCTGAAAATCACTAATCAGTGGAAGATATTTGGTGCATTATAGATACTGCTCCTTTTGGAAAATGGCATCCACATTTCTTTGCAGCCTTAATAGCGCCTGAGGCCGTAATCTGCCTTATCGGTGCAATCTGCATGCCGTGAGGCCAGCGAAGGTCAACAGGCCATTGAGCAGAAGCAGCTCGTAGCCGAACTTATAACCGGTCGTGGAGGCAACGATATTGTCGAGGAGGAAGCACAGCAGTGGTGAGGCGATGCAGATGAACGGCACCCGGCGGTCGTCGGTTTTCCACTTCGTTGTCAGTCCGAAGGCAAAGAGGCCGAGTAGAGGCCCGTAGGTGTAAGAACAGAGAATATATATCGCGTCGATAACACTTGTGCTGTTGAGAGCCTTGAACACGAGGATGAATACTATGAACAGCACGGCGATGCCAGCATGAGCCCGCTTCCGCAGTCGCTCATCGTCCTGCCGGCCAATGATGTCGATGCAGAAACTTGTCGTCAGGGCTGTCAGAGCCGAGTCGGCCGATGAGAATGCCGCCGCTACGATACCGATGGTAAACAACACCACAACACCGCTGCCCAACCTTCCTGATGCCGCGAACATCGGCAGGAGGTCGTCGCCCTGTGCCGGCAGAGCCATTCCTGAGCGGGCGGCAAGCATTGTCAGCAGGATGCCGAGGGCGAGGAACAGTAGGTTTACGGGCACAAAAGCGAATCCGTATGAGCACACATCCTTCTGCGCGTCGCGCAACGACTTGCATGTGAGGTTCTTCTGCATCATGTCCTGATCGAGACCAGTCATCACCACGGCAACGAATATTCCGCTGATGAACTGCTTCCAGAAGTTCTGTTTCGATATCCAGTCGTCGAAGACGAAAATGCGGCTGTGCTCATCAGCGGCTATGGCCTTGATGGCCTCACCCGTCGTCATGCCGAGTTGTCCCATCACATTGTATATAATCATCACGAGTGCCGCCAACATGCAGAATGTCTGGAAGGTATCGGTCCACACGAGGGCTTTTATCCCGCTGCGCTTGGTGTACAGCCATATCGCCGCCACCATCACGACGACGGTGAGGGGGAACGGGATGCCGAAACCGTCGAAGACAAATTTCTGTAGGATTATGCAGACGACATAGAATCTCACCGCTGCCCCCGTCATCTTCGATACGAGGAAGAATGACGCCCCCGTCTTGTACGACCGGACACCGAGGCGCAGACGCAGGTAAGAGTATATCGTCGTGAGATTCAGCTTATAGTATGTAGGCAGCAGGACAAGTCCGATGATAAAATATCCGAAAATGAACCCTATGCACATTTGCAGATACGTCATATCGGTGTGCAGTGTCATTCCCGGTACGCTGACGAATGTTATCCCGGAGATACTTGCCCCCACCATCCCGAAGGCCACCATGTACCATTTCGACTGTCGGCCGGCCCTGTAGAAAGTCTCGTTGTCCGACCTTCTTCCGGCCAGACGGCTGATGAAGAGCAGAACAGCAAAATAAATGATGATAGTTGTAAGGATGAGCATAACCGGTGCAAAGATACGACTTTTAAATCCGATGTCAAAGGTTTTGACGAGAATTTTCAGTTGTATGCCATGAACTATACCCCAAACTGTATGACTGTCGAGTATTATGCGGCTTTCTTCTTGGTTATTTCGCAAAAAAGCAGTACTTTTACAAGCAAATTCTTTCAACCTGTGAAACAAACTTCGAAAACCAATTGAGAAAATGAAATTAAACCGACTTATCGCCTCTGCCGTCATCTGTCTGGCAGCTTGGACCGCCGCCGTGGCTCAGACTCGCTCATGGACCGCCGACAACGGCAACGGCACCTTTACCAATCCCCTTTTCTATGATGAATTTTCCGACCCCGATATCCTGCGTGTCGGCGACGACTACTATCTCGCCGGTACCACCATGCACACCGTTCCCGGCGTAAATATCCTCCACTCCCGCGATCTCGTCAACTGGGAACAGTGGAGCTACTGTTTCGACCGCTTCGACTTTGCCGACCCTGCCTTCTCCTTGAAGGATGGCCGTGAGGTATATGGGCAGGGCATCTGGGCCCCTTGTATAAGGTATCATAACGGCAAGTTCTACGTCTTCACCAATGTCAACGGCAAGGGCCTCCAAGTGTTTGTAGCCGACGATGCCCGCGGGCCGTGGAAGCACATCAATATGAAAGGCAATATCTACGACCTCGGCGTGCTCTTCGACGACGACGGCAAGGTGTATGCCATTCACGGCTATGGCTCGGTGAAGTGCACCGAACTGAAGTCCGACCTCTCCGCTCCAATCGACTCTACCGAGCGTGTCGTCATTCCTGAGGGCAGCGGTGTCGGTGAGGGCCACCATATCTATAAGATTAATGGTATGTATTATATTATCTCCACCGACTACAAGCCCAACGGACGCACCCTTTGCAGCCGTTCGCGGAGCATCTGGGGACCTTACGAAACCGTTACCATCACCGCCGACGAGACCTACGGCTATCATGCCGCCCCTCTGACGCAGTGGAAAGGACGTATCGTTGCTGACGGCTCAAAATTCGTCATTCCGCCCGTCGACAGTAACGCTACGGCTTGTTCCAATGCCCATCAGGGCGGTATCGTCTCTACTCCCGACGGTCAGTGGTGGGCACTCTTCATGCAGGACTTCCACTCCATAGGCCGCACCGTCGACCTGATGCCTATCACCTGGACCGATGGCTGGCCGATGATAGGTCTTCCCGGCAACCTCGGACGTGCTCCCCGTACATGGCTGAAACCCCATGTAGCCGCGTCGACGATCGCCGCCTCCGTCACGCCTCATGCCCCCTATCAGCGCAGCGACGACTTCAACGGCAAGACCCTTGGCCGCATCTGGCAGTGGAATCATAATCCCGATGACCGCATGTGGAGTCTTACTGGCGGAAAACTGAAACTCAACACCATGCCCGCCCCGCAGCTGATGTGGGCCCGTAATACCCTGACCCAGCGCGTTATAGGTCCGCGGTCGACTGTCACCGTAGTACTCGATGCCTCACATCTTAAGGACGGTGATGTGGCCGGACTCGGCAATATCAACGTGCCGTGCTTATGGATAGGCATTGTCAGGGACGGCAGTAAAACCATTCTCCGCTGTTTCCAGCAGGTCGACAACGATACCCTCGATACCCCCGTCACCCTCACCAAGGGACGGCTATGGCTCCGTCTCGTAGGCGATTACGACCACGACCGCGCCCACTACGCCTATTCCCTCGACGGCCGCACCTTCACCGACTACGGCCGCGAGATGCGTCTGAGCTATCAGCTCTGCACCTTTCAGGGCTCGCGGGCCTCGCTGTTTGCTTTCAACCACAAAGGCCATAATGGCGGCTACGCCCTCTTCGACAACTTCACCGTCGACGAGCCTATGGCTGACCGCTCCGCCGACATCCCTTACGGCCGCACCTTCCGCATCATCAACCTCGCCACGGGGCGTCCTGCCATTGCCACGAAACACGGTGTGCTCTACGATTCAGCCCCCGACGACAACAGTCCGCTCACCCATTTCCGCCTTATTGACAGGGGTGGGGGACAGGTCTCACTCCAGTGTGAGGACGGCCGTTATGTCATGTGCAGCGGTATGGGCATTCCCGGCGATGTGCGTATGACCACCGACTCGGCGAAGGCCGAAGTGTTTATGTATCAGGACTATCTCAACCACGAGTTCATGCTCCTCAGCATGCGCAACCACCTGTATATCGGCAAGAGTCCGACGACGGGCAGCCCTTACTCTATGGACTATAAAGGCCCCGACCCCGCGCGCCGCAACGGTGCTGTGTTGAGGTGGGAATAACAGCTTATTAATGTTTCTAATCGTTTGAGAATCAACAGTATGGCAAAGAATATCAAAATAGATATAGTACCGGCTCGCCGCGAGCAGGCTGCCGCTGTGGCCTCGCTAATCATGGAGGCTATGGACTACGACTGCTGCCGTAATTTCGCCGGACCGGACCACACCCTCGACGACTTCCACCGCATGATGACAGCCCTCGTCGCTATGGACGACAGTCAGTATAGCTACCGCAACACTCTCGTAGCCATGGCTGGTTCCGATATCGCCGGTGCCATTGTCTGCTACGACGGTCGTGGCCTCCATCGTCTGCGCCGCCGGTTCATCGAGGCTGCCGCCGAATACCTCGGTCGCGACTTCTCGCAGATGGACGACGAGACCGGCCCCGGCGAATACTATGTCGACTCGCTCTGCGTGAAGGCCGAATACCGGCACCACGGCATCGCCACCCGTCTGCTCGCCGCTGCCGCTGCCGTCAAATACGAGCGTCACGAGCCCCTCGGACTGCTCGTCGACCACACCCACCCGTGGGCTCAGCGCCTTTATGAGCGTGTCGGTTTCAGAGTCGTTGGTGAGACCACATGGGGCGGCCATGCCATGCGCCACATGCAGAGTCCGTTGCGCTGTCCCGGTTTCCCCTCAGATCTGCTGTATATTCCCTATCACGACAACGAATGGGGCACTCCCGTCCACGACGACCGTGACCATTTCATGTACCTGCTCATGGAGTCGATGTCGTGCGGTTTGTCGTGGTTGATGATGCTCCGGCGTAGGGAGGTCTTTCGCGAGTGCTTTGCCGGCTTCGACGCTGCCGCTGTCGCCGCTTTCACGACCGCTGACGAGGAGCGTATAGCCGCTACGGAGAATATGATCCGTTCGCCACGGAAAATCCACGCCATGGTCACTAACGCCCGTGCCTTCACTGCCGTACAGAAGGAGTTCGGCTCCTTCGACCGTTATATATGGGGTTTCACCGGCGGCAAGTCGGTCGTCTATCCGTCGCATCAGCAACGGTGGATAACGCGCAACGCCCTCTCCGACCGCGTTGCCGCCGACCTCCGCAAGCGCGGATTCAAGTATGTGGGCTCGGTCATCGTCTACAGCCATTTGCAGGCCATAGGCATTATCAACGACCACCGCGAGTGCTGTTACCGCTATGCCGAGTTGCTACCTCACTGCAAAACTGTTGCCGACGACTATGCCGGCGAATGACAAATAACGTTGAAAAATCTATTGCACTATGGAACAGATACCTGCCGAATGGAATAAATTCATACTCAAGGACGTATCGTTTGTCAACCTTATGATGCGCCGGATATACAATGTGCTCATCGTTGCCAACCCCTATGATGCCTTCATGCTTGAGGACGACGGGCGCGTGGAGGAGAAAATCTACAACGAGTATATGGAACTCGGACTGCGCTATCCGCCGACGTTTACGCAGGTGAGCACCATTGAGGAGGCTGAGAAGGTGCTTGCCACCGTCGACATCGACCTTGTCATCTGTATGCCGGGTAATGCCGACAACGATGCCTTCGACGTGGCGCGGGCAGTGAAGATGAAATTTCCCGACATCCATTGCGTCGTCCTCACACCTTTCAGCCACGGTATCACGCGCCGTATTCAGGACGAGGACCTCAGCATTTTCGACTATGTCTTTTGCTGGCTTGGCAACACCAACCTTATCCTCTCGATAATCAAGCTCATCGAGGACCGCATGAATCTCGAGCACGACCTACGTGAGGGTGGGGTGCAGATGATTATTCTCGTCGAGGACTCCATTAGATTCTATTCCAGTATCCTGCCTAACCTCTACAACTATATCCTTAAACAGAGTAAGAATTTCTCGACCGAGGCCCTGAACCGCCATGCCGCCACGATGCGTATGCGGGGTCGTCCAAAGGTGGTGCTGGCCCGCACCTACGAGGAGGCTTGGGCGATGTATGAGAAGTATAAGGACAACTGTCTCGGCGTTATCAGTGATGTGCGGTTCCCTATCCACAACGTTGCAGCTAACGAACCCTATGCCGTCGGTGACCGCCGCTCGGAGGACAAGGACCCGCAGGCCGGTCTTAAGCTGCTGAAAGCCATAAGGAAAGAGGATGAGTACGTACCGCTGATCATGGAGAGCTCAGAGAGCGAGAACCGTCGTCAGGCTGAGGCCAATCACTTTCTCTTCGTCGACAAGAACTCGAAGAAAATCAGTGTCGACCTGAAGAAAATTCTTGAAGAGCACATGGGCTTCGGCGATTTCATCTTCCGTGACCCGAAAACCCACGAGGAGGTGCTCCGTATCCACAGTCTGAAGGAGCTCCAGGACAATATCTTCAAGATTCCTAACGACTCGATGCTCTACCATGTCAGCCGCAACCACGTCAGCCGCTGGCTCGCCGCCCGTGCCATCTTCCCCGTGTCGCGGTTCCTGAAGGATGTCACGTGGCACAAGCTCCACGATGTCGACATGCACAGGCAGATAATCTTCGATGCCATCGTCAAGTACCGTTGGATGAAAAACCAGGGTGTCGTGGCCGTCTTTGATAAGAAGAAATTCGACAAGTACGCCCATTTTGCGCGCATCGGCGACGGCTCCCTCGGTGGTAAGGGACGTGGTCTGGCCTTCCTCGACAATGTCATCAAGATGCACCCTGAGTTCAGCAACCTGCCCGGAGCCACGGTGCAGATTCCCAAGACCGTAGTCCTCTGCACCGACATCTTCGACAACTTCATGGAGCAGAACAACCTCTACCAGATTGCGCTCAGCGATGCAAGCGATGAGGATATCCTTGCCGCCTTCCTCAAGGCACAGTTGCCCGATTCCCTGATTGGCGACTTCTTCGCTTTCTTCGACGCCACGCAGAGTCCTATTGCCATACGGTCGTCGTCGCTCTTGGAAGATTCTCACTATCAGCCCTTTGCCGGAATCTACAACACCTATATGATTCCACGGCTCAACGACAAGTACGAGATGCTGCGGATGTTGGCTTGTGCCATCAAGGGTGTTTACGCCTCGGTGTTCTTCAGGGACTCGAAAGCGTATATGACGGCCACGAGCAACGTCATCGACCAGGAGAAGATGGCCGTCATTCTTCAGCAGGTCGTCGGCAAGCAGTATGGCGACAGGTTCTACCCCAATATCTCCGGTGTGCTGCGCTCGGTGAACTACTATCCCATCGGTGACGAGAAAGCCGACGAAGGTGTGGCCTCTTTGGCCGTGGGACTGGGCAAGTACATCGTCGATGGAGGACAGACGCTGAGAGTATGTCCTTACCATCCCGACCATGTCATGCAGATGAGCGAGACTGAGCTGGCCCTGCGCCAGACGCAGACGAGCTTCTATGCCCTCGATATGAAACGTGTGGGTGAGGATTTCCGGCCCGACGATGGATTCAATATCCTCAAACTCAAAGTTAAGGATGCCCTTGCCGACAATGCTCTTAACTATCTTGCGTCGACCTATCTGCCTGACGATCAGAGTATCTACGACGGTATCTATGAGGGTGGACGAAAGATAATATCCTTCTGCGGTGTGCTCCAGCAGGGCGTGTTCCCGCTGCCCGAGATTCTCCGGCTGTCGATGAAGTACGGTGCCGGGGCCATGCGGCGCCCCGTGGAGATAGAGTTTGCATGTAATCTCAACGCCGACCGCACCGGCGATTTCTACCTTCTGCAGATACGTCCTATCGTCGATGACAACCAGGAACTCGATGTCAATCTCCGCGAAATTCCCGACAGCGACTGTCTGCTGCGCTCCCACATGAGTCTCGGTCAGGGCATTGAGGAAGGTGTGAGCGATGTCGTATATGTCAAGACCGGCGACAACTTCAGCGCTTCCGACAATCCGCAGATAGCCATGGAGATAGAGAAGATCAACAGGAAATTCCTCGACAGCGGCACTGGCTACGTGCTCATTGGTCCCGGCCGCTGGGGAAGCAGCGACCCGTGGTTAGGCATTCCTGTGAAGTGGCCGCACATCTCGGCAGCGCGGCTCATCGTCGAGGAGGGTCTGAAGAACTACCGTGTGGACCCGAGTCAGGGTACCCACTTCTTCCAGAACCTCACGTCCTTCGGTGTGGGCTATTTCACCATCGATGCCTACCGTCACGAGGGCGTCTACCGCCGTGAGGTCCTCGATGCACTGCCTGCCGTTGAGGAAACCGACCATGTGCGCCACGTCAGATTCCCCCATCCGCTGAAAATCATGATGGACGGAAAGAAACAAGAGGGCGTGGTCATGACGGATGATGCGGAGGCCTGACGCTGATATCACTGATAGTCTAATGAATCTGCGCATTCTGCGTAATCTGAGAGAATAATTCCTCATACTGATGTTCTTGGGAATTTCTCTCTCTCGCAGATTACGCAGATTCGTTGTGCCCGTTTGTTGCTGAGGCTCAACCCTACTATTGTGCACCCTTCCAACGTGTTTATCAGCAGCGTCAGTGATGCAGGCTGCAATGCACCTGCATTTTATATGGCGACTTCGGACATCTAAGGGGCTACTCTGCCGAGATGCCGACCATCTTGCTTTGATACTTGTCTATCGCCTCAGAGAGAGCTGCGTTGATGGCGTACGAGCTGTCGTCGGAAGAAGTGAATGTCCACTTGAAGTCGCCTTTGCCCAGACGGCCTGCTCCCGTCCATCCCGTGACCACAGCAGGCACCTGAGTGGCTGCATCGGGATTGTAAGTGTACATCAGTGAGCTGTTGGTATCGAAATTGTTATATGTCGTGCCGCCCACGAGCGTCTTCACACTTCCGGGCACCTGCTCGTCGCGCGATGCCACCTCGTAGCAGTCGAAACTCGTTGCGCTTTCATTCTGCGTGATTGGTGTGTAGTTTGAGCTTGTGCCTTTGTCAGCATAGACATTACCATAGCTCTTGATCATTCCGCCCGTCTCGCCAGAGAAGGTGCCGTTGCCCTTTGCATCCGTACCCTGCTGAGAGATGAGCATGGGGTCCTTCGTGGCGCGGAAGTAGTTTCTTTCCACAAAGACACTCGATCCCGTCGTGGCACCCACACCATACTTTGCGCATCCGTCGTAATAGTTGTTCCATACGTGCACACTCATCGTACGCACACGAGGATGGCGCGAGTCGCTGTGGTCAAACCAGTTGTGATGATAGTCGATATAATTCGGTCCTGCCTCACTCTTCATGCCGCAGAGCGACGACTTACCACTGTCGAAATAGTGATTGTAAGCTACGGTGATATATTGTGAGTCGTCTTTGATGTCCGTGGTTCCGTCGCCTTTCGCCTGATCGGCGTCGCTTCCTTTCTGTCCATAGAAGAAGTCGAGGTGATGTACCCAAATGAATTTGTTGTCTGTATCTAACGACACGCAGTCGTCCATACAGCGCATGATGGCGAAGTTGCGCAGTTCCACATTGGCCGCATTTCTCACCAGCAAACCGAAACCGCGCAATGTTGCATCGTCGCCAATGCCTTCCAAGGTGATATAGAGATTGCTGTAGGCATTCTTACCCTTGATCTGCAAACCCTCAGAGGAAGAGGAGATAGCGTCGAGGTCATCTTTCTCCACCAGTCCAATGAAACGCACGTCGAGGGGCCGCGTCTCATATCCTTTCTGGTAAGCGTTGATGATGGACTGCAATCCTGTACACGTAGTGACGTTAGTGGCCTTGGATCCTGTCTTGACATCGCAGGTCACGGTCTTGGCTGTCTGTGCCGTGACGTAGATGATGCGTGCGTCGGATTTCAGCGTTCCGTTGTCGTTATATGCGCCAACGCCCTTGTTGTTGAGATGGGCAAAGCCCGAACGGTCGTAGTTCTGCACCGCCATGGCCGTAGCCTCGTTGGCGTTAGCCTCTATCTCCTTGCCTTTGCTCACCGGCACCACCTTCATGTCGTAGCTTCCGGCCCTGAGCCCCACCATGTCAGCACGATAGGTCTCGCCATAGCTGCGCACGAGCATGGAGTCGATGCGTGTGTAGGATGCGAAGTTTCCACCTTTTATATATACGTGATAGAGCGTGTAACCGCCAAACCTCTTAAATTTCACGTACGCCGACTCCAGCCAGCCCTTCGCCTCGGTGATCTCCACCTTGCCGTCCTCGTTATTTACGTTCCCATTAGTGTTGCTACCCGAAGCTTTGGCGAATGTCACGTTCTTTGGCGTATAGTAGATGTCCTGCCAGTCTGAGCCGCGAACATACAGCGTGTCTTCGTCAATGGCAATCTTGGCAATGTCAGCGGTATTGTAGTATTTCAGACTGCCGTTGCTGTTGGTTATCAGCGCCTGATTTGTCTGACTGTCAAAGGCCACGGCATGGTCAGCGATGTCGGCTTTCGTGCCAATAGCAGTGCCGCCATTCTCCGTCACCGTGATAGAGAAGAGGTATACGCTTCCGATAGTGGTTATCGTCACGTCGCCGTCGGCGGTCACCGTGGCCGAAAAGTCTTCTCCAGTGTTAGAGCTGCTTGAGAAAGTCGTTTCGCTGAGGTTGGTCAGCTTCAACGATCGTTCTGTGCCTTTCGACGACGAGCCGAAGTTCACCTTTACCGTAGCTCCGGCAGTGAGATTCGGTATGCGCACCATAATGCCCGCGCCGTTCAGACCTAACCGCTTGTTCACGTCAATACGGATTGCGTCTTTTGCGGTAGCCGTAAAATAGAGTCCTGATGTTACAGTCAACGTCTGGCCGTTGGCAGTGAGTTGTGCGTCGGCAATGGCCTTGCTGTTGGCATAGCGGTTGTTCTTTGTCGTGTAAGTCCAATTGGTTCCGTCAGCCTTCAGGGCAGCCTCGTCTGTTGATGGCGTGGAAGTAAAGTTCCAGGAAGCGTCTGCCCATGCCCAGTTAGGGAGCAACAGGATGGCGAACAGCAGTAACAACGTATTGAGTCTTTTCATCATCTGTTCCTTCTTATTTCTTTATTTCCTTTTTACCGTTAATGATATAGATGCCCTTAGGAAGCTTGTTCTTGTCCTTGCCCATATACTGACCTGAGATCGAATAGATGCGGTCGTCGGCAGGGTGTTGCGCATCTTTGCTAACAGCTTTGATACCTGTCGCAGTACCGAAAGCGATGTTCACGGTTGACATGTCAGCCGTCTGCGTAGTGCCGTCAGTAAAGGATAGTGCCACGTCAGTGCCGCTGAAGGTTATCTCCTTCACGGTCTTGTTCACAGTAGTGCCGTTGACAGAGACGGTCTGTCCACTGTCTGCCAACACCGCTAAGGGTATGGCAATCAAGGCCATAGTAGTAGTTAGTTGTTTCTTCATATAGTTGTACTAATTTATGCTAAGGCGTAAAAAGCTAAAGCCGCCAGTAGCTGTTGTCAGTAATTTGTTACTTCTTTCTTTCTGTGGGTATTATTGCAAAATCTCCAGAGCGCGCTCAGCCATAAGCCAATGCCGACTGAGCCTCAGTCCAAGTTTCGGCTTATATCATCATAACGCTACAAAGATATACTTTTTGAGTTAAATCTCCAAGCGTTTATTGGATTTTTTACTTTAAAGTGAGTATTTCTAACTTTTTGCCATCGAAAGATGTTCTGCAACATCTGTTTTGCTTATAGGCGCTAATCAAAGACCCTTTGCTTATGTTTGCACACGTCTTTCGACACGGTTAGATGTTTACAGAAACCTCTATGTGCTGCCCGCGAGTTCATCCGAATTTATAATTGATATTTTGTGTTCTTCACGATTTCTTAATGCAAAGATACAAAATTTTTAAGCCGAATGCAAGTTTTCCGCCGATTATTTTTTCTGCTTGTTTCTAACGGTCTGAGACAATGAAAGATACAGTCGAGCCAAAAATGTTGACGGATGGTAAAAAATAGCATAGAGCATCTGCGAATTCTCTCACTCTGATATTCTTGCAATTTTCTCTCTCGCAGATTACGCAGATCCAATAGCTGACAAGCGGCACAGTGAGGTTTCATGGGTCTGTCTTTATAGCCGTCCGGTCGGTCGCAAGACCGAATCTCTGCTTTTTTGGATGACCCCTAATCTGTTTGTTCGCAAGCCGCGACATATAATAATGTGGCTATTCGTTTGCCAAAAGGGAGATGCAGATTTTCGGTCTTGCGACCGAATATCTTTTTTTCTGACGACCCCTAATCCTACCACGCAAGCCGCAACATGTAATAAAGTGGCCATTCGTTTGCCAAAAGGGAGATACAGATATTCGGTCTTACGACCGACCGGACGGCCCCTAACCCTGCCTACCCGCCCCTGCAAGTGGTTAGGTGCAGCTTATAATCTCTCTCGCAAAGCCGCAAAGACCGCAAAGTTTCCGCGAAAGAATCTTTTTGTTCCTTGGCGTGTCCTTTGCGGTCTTTGCGGCTTTGCGAGGGAATTTTCCTCTCTGCCACTGCCAGCCCCGACGGGGCTGAATCGTCGGTAACCCCGGACTAAGCGAGCGATAGCGAGTGCAGTCCGGGGAAGAAAGATGCAGACCGCTATACATTCAGTGCCTCGAAGACGCACAATAGCACGTTGTGCGCAAAGCTCTGATGCAGTGATGATTATGCGCGTACCGCTATTCAACCTCTTCGAGGCTGGTCTTGGATTTATTTTGTCGTTTACTACCCCAGACTGCGGTCGCTGCGCTCCCTTAGTCTGGGGTTAATGAGGATTAAGCCCCGTCGGGGCTTTCAGTTGGCAGAGAAAATGACCTAAGTGCATTAGGGTGTGAACCGTCAAATAACCAAGTAAATTTCCGTCAAATTGCCAAGTGGATTTCCGTCAAATTGCCAAGTAGAATTCCGTCAAATGACCAAGTACATATGCCTATTGTAGACCAGACGGTGTGCTTGTTGTGCTGTTGAGTTGTTTGAAAGAGTGAATGTTAAATCAGTGAGACGACAATTTGCAGTGAATCTGCGTGTTCTATCTTTACAAGTCATCTCGGGACAATCGCTTGAAACCGACGGGCGATGATTGTGGACTCTAATCCGTGATTGAATATGCGTAATCTATCTTTACAATTCATCGTCGGAGAATCGCTTGAAGTTGACGGACGATGAATTAGTGGTCAAATACGTGATTTTTGAGAGTTTTGCTAATACGTTGATAATCAGGAAGTTCTTTTTTATTGACATCTTGCTTAGACCAAAAACAACACAGAAAGGTAGGTTTTGTGGTGGCAAAAGCTACCTTTCTGCGTTGCGAAAAGGACCAAACTGCGTTGCGAAACGGACCTTATTGCAATGCGAAACGGACCTTATTGCAATTTGAAAGCGTTTTTACGGCATTTTTGTCCGATATTTTCCGTCTTGCTGATTCTATTTCATTGAAATTCTGAGACGTGAAAATTGGCAAAAAATATTTACTTTCCTACATTCTGCTGCCATCCCGTCAGCGAACTGATGAAGGGTGTCAGCTCGTCGGCCATCTTCTGTTGCTGGCGGTAGCTGGGGTGGTAGCTTGCGCCATAGCCGAGGTCGCCGGTCTGGGGTGTGAAGTCGAAGCGATAGACATTCTTGTCGCCGTGCTTGCGACTTTCCTTCTGTAGCTTGTCGAGGACGGCCTTCTCGATGCTGTTCTCCTTCTCACCGAGCATCGGACCGGAGAGGAGAATGATCTTCGCCTTGGGGTAGACGCCACGCACCTGGGCAAGAAACTTGCGGTAGGCCTGCTCGTAGAGGGAAGCGTCGTAGTTGTCGGTCGAGAAGTCGTTGGTGCCGAGGTTGATGCACACCACGTCGGGCTGCCAGCGGCTGTAGTCCCAGTGGCGGGTGCTGTCGGCGAAGAGCGTGTTGCGGAACTCCTGCGGCATGCAGTCGCGGCTGCCCGTGCGCACGTCGCCATAATTGCGGTAGACACCGATGCCACTGCGCGATATCGACGTGTGGATGGCACCGAGGGCATCGCTGACGCGGCTGGCGTAGCTGTAGAAGTGGTTCTCGGTGGCATACTCGAAGGGTGCTGTCTTCTCCGTACTCTCCACACCGTAGGCGCAGGTTATGCTGTTGCCGATGAACTCGATGCGGCGGTCGGGGAGTGCTGTGGGCCGGAGGATGTCGCACTCGTTGTCGAGGACGAAGCCCCAGAATTCCGGATGCGTGTCGAGACCTTCCATGGCGTATGCTATCCTCACGCTGTGGCGGCCGTCGCGGAGGGCCGTGGCGAGTGTTACCACCGAGTCGGCCGGACAGTTGAGGCTCACCTTGAAGGCCTCACAGCTGTCGATGCTCACCATGAAGTAGCCGCTCATGGGGCGGGCAATCATCTTCAGTGATGTGCCCTCGAAGTTGGCGCGGATTTCCGTGCCGGGGAAGTTGAATGCCGGACGTTGGGGATTGGTGAAGTCGACACGTCCGACGTACTGTATGCCGGGGTCGTCGGCATTGATGACATGGCCGCTGACGGGAATCGTAGGACCGGCTTTGATGCCGGTGGCGAGGGCGATGGCAAGGATTGTTGCGAAGAGTTTGGATTTCATTGTTGTTATGACTGTTGTTATTTTTGTTAGTTAATATTTTGCAAATGTAGACAAAATAGTCGGGAATGGCAAAAAATATGTTACCTTTGTGACTAAAAATTATTTTGGCTTATGACATTTTACGAACAGACTTCCGACAGCTGCAAACGGCGGTTGTCGGCTCTCCGATCCCGTGGCCGCCTCTTTGTGGCCGGTGAGATACTGACTTTCATCCTCTTCATCGGTGCCATTGCCCTCTATGCCAGCGGCATCGCGCAGACCGCCACGGCCGTTGCCGGTCTCCTGCTCGTGGCGGGCTACGTGCTGACGAGGCGTGCCGATGCCCGTAACGACCGTGAAATCAGTCGCTTGGAGGATGTCGCTGCGGTGTGCGAGAAGGAACTACGCTACAAGCAGGGCATCTTCGACGATTTCGACGACGGCAGCCGTTATGCCGATGCCCGGCATCCTTTCACCTTCGACCTCGACATCTTCGGCCACGGGGGACTCTACCAGCGTGTGTGCAGGACGGTGACGACGGGTGGTGCCGATGCCTTGGCGGCCGCGCTGAGCCTCTCCGACTGTTTCCACGACGGTCGCCGTGAGGCCATACGGAGGCTGTCGGACAATGTCCAACTGCTCACTGACTTCAAACGGTGGGGACAGCGTCGCCGTGCCGATACCGCCGCCGTAGGCAAGGCTTTCGCCGCCATGCATGACGTGCGGCTGCCACGGTGGGCACGGAGCAAGGCCGTCGGGGTGGCGGTAAGGGTGTATACGGTGGTCTTCATCTGCGCCCTTGTGGCCTGCATTTTTACGCAAGAGCACCTTATGGAGATGACATGGTGGTGCCTTGTCAACTTCTTCGCCGTATACTATCTGTGTTCGAGGAGTATGAAAACGATGACCGACACCATCGGCGGACTCGTCAAGCAGCTCGGAGTGTATGTGGAACTCGTGCGGATAGTGGAGAATCTCGACAGTGATGAGCCCGTCCTTGCCGACCTCCGCGGTCGTGTGGCCGGAGCGGGGGAGTCGCTGCGGCAGCTCGACGACATCCTTCAGAAACTCGAAAGCCGTGGAAATATCCTCGGACTCATCATCTTCGACATGCTCTTTGCGTGGGATATGCGCATTGTCGGCGACTTTGCCAAGTGGCAGCAGCGCCATTCCGACGATTTCGACGTGTGGATACGTACTGTCAGCGAGTTCGACATGCTCGTCTCCATGGCCACTTTCCGTTATAACGAGGCCGCAATCGTCAGCGATGCCGTTGTCGTCGACTCCGACAAGGTGGTCTATGAGGCCCGCGGACTGTTCCATCCGTTCCTCGGCAGTGGTGCCGTGCGCAACGATTTCAGTATCGCCGACCGCAATTTCTACATCGTTACCGGCGCGAATATGGCCGGAAAGAGTACCTTTCTACGCAGTCTCGGCGTCAACTACGTGTTGGCAATGAACGGTATGCCGGTATTTGCTAATAAGTTGACGGTGAGTAGGTTCAGCTTGTTCACGTCGATGCGCACCACCGATGACCTCACCCACGGCATCTCATACTTCAACGCCGAGCTGCTGCGCCTGCGCCAGATTATCGACTCGCTGAAGGAGGACGGGGCCAATGACGGCAGCGGAAAGAACGGAAACGGGACATCGGGCGGTCATTTGATAATCCTCGACGAGATACTGAAGGGAACGAACTCGGAGGATAAACTCTCCGGCTCGCGGATGTTCCTCGAATATGTGGCCGGGAAGAATGTCACCGGTGTCATTGCCACTCACGACCTGAAGCTCTCAGCTATGGCTGAAGAACAGCCCGAGAGGTTCCATAACTACTGCTTCGAGATAGCCTTGGGCACCGACGTCACATATTCTTATAAGATTACGCCCGGTGTGGCGAGAAATCAGAACGCTACGTTCCTGCTGAAAAATATTTTGAAAGAAAATTAGCCTTGGACTGTCACAAAACGGCCATTGCAGCGTAATACTGATGAGCAACACGAAAAAGGAATGACTGACATCGAGTTTCAATCAGAGGCCGAACGGCTCTTGCCACGGCTGAAAGCGATGGCGCGCCGGTATGTGCAGGATGATGATGCCGCCGACGTGGCCCAGGATGTCGTCGTCAGATTGTGGGAGCTGCGCGCCGACCTGCACCGTCCCGTCGACGCCTTGGCTTTCACCCTTGTCCGCAATGTGAGTGTGACGATGCTCAGACGGTCGCACCACAACGTGGCTCTCGAGGGCCATGATGCTGCTGAGGTGCCCACCGACGATATGCGTATAGACCTGATGATGAGGCTCATAGACCGGCTGACACCGATGCAGCAGCTTGTCATACGTCTCCGCCACATCGGCGGTGAGGAGATGGCCGATATCGCCGCGATGACGGGAATGAGCGAGGTGGCGGTGAGGAAGTGCCTCAGCAGAGGTCGCCAGGCCCTGCGAAAAATGATGATGGAGGAAATGAAACGATGATGAAGATGGATAAAGAACAAGCAGAAAAACTGATAAAAAAGTTTATGGACGGCTCGACGACGACGGACGAGGAGTCGGCTCTGTACAGCTATTTCGCTTCTGGCGACGCCGATGACGACCTCGCGGAGTGGAAGGACTACTTCTTGGCCTTCGGACTGCTCCGTGATACTGTGGACGAGAGGGCGGAAGAGTCACCGACAAAGGTCGTCGCCATGGAGCGGCGGCATCAGGAATGGCACCGCATAGCTGCCGCTGCGGCCGTCATCATCGTCCTCGTGGTGGCCGCCATGGGCATCTACCGCAGCCAGAACTACTGCGAGGCCTACGTCTACGGGCGTAAGGTGACGAACGAGAAGGTGGTGATGAAGGAGATGAACGCCACCCTCAAGGAGATTGACAATGGCGACCAGCCCACCGTCGACGCCCAGCTGAAGGACGTGCTGATGTGAGGCGGCAACGGAAAATGACAGGTGATAAATAATAAAAGATGTATAGATATGGTAATGAAAACAATACTCTACGTCATTAGCGGGACGGTGGAAAACCTCAACCGACGCCTCAGAACACGGTTGATGGCTGCCGTCGTGGCCCTCATCCTGCCGTTGATGGCCGTAGCGCAGACGGGACTCCACAGCAACGCAGTCTTTACGGGTGGCGTGGTGCCAAAGGACAATATGGTGGAGGTGAGGGTCCAGGGACGTGCCATCAGCAAGTACGGGCTGACATTCTACCACAGTGTGCGGTTCACGGCCAACGCAGGAGTGTTGGCGAGGGTCACGCGCCTCGTCATGGAGGATGCCCGCGGAGCCACGGGCAGTGAGCGCCGTGACCACGGTCAGGAGCACTCGCTCATTCTCAGTATGCCCGGGCGGGGCGGACTGCACCGCTATCTCTGCTTCCTTTACTCGGGGAAGCGTAACGCCCAGGTGACACTCGTATATATGGAAGGACGGGTGGCAAGTATCGACGAGCTGAGAAAAATGATAAAATAACATATAAAAATAGACATCATGAAGAAATTTCTGTTCCTATTGTGCGTTCTGTCGGCGTCGCTGTCGGCATGGGCGGAGATGAATCCCTGCGACACCATCGTTGTCAGAAAACCCGATGTGGTGACCGTCGTCACCAACGACTCGCTCCAGGCCATAAGGGTTGAGGGCAAGGAGGGGAATCCTAAGTTCACGTATCAGAGCAAGATAGAGCTCACCGACAGCAATTATGTAAGCGAGTCGGGGATAAACTCTAACGACTTCTCCTTCCGGTTCGGTATGCCGCGGCATAAGGATGATGCCACCAAGAACTGGACCTTCCAGATAACGATGAACCTCTTTGCGGGCTTCCTGTCGGCACCGGGACTGCCACGACCGGCGGAGGTGCAGGCCGGAAAGTCGGCTGAATTAATGTTTATGCCCCTGAATGCCAACTACTCGCCATGGAAGGCTGGAAAGCATTCGTTCTCGTTGGGGCTCGGTCTCGACTGGCGGACGATAGGACTGACACGGGCCAATAAGTTCCTGAAAGCCAACGGAGAACTGACTTTCGGCAACTATGCTGACGGGGTGAGGCCTAAGGAGTCGAAACTGACGGTGTTCAGTCTCAGTTTCCCGTTGATGTACAATTATTATTCGCACGGTTGCGGATGGTCGGTGGGTCCGGTGTTCAACTTCAATACCTACAGCAGCATCGTCAGTAAGTGGAAAGACGATGGCCGCGACGTCAAGGAGAAGATGAAAAACGTCTATGTCCGGCCGTTCACTGTCGACATTATGGCCTGCATAAGGACCGAATGGTTAGGATTCTACTTTAAGTACAGTCCGGCAAACATGATTAAGGCCGACCACGGAATGAAGTTCCACATGCTCTCGTTTGGTTTCTGGTTCTGATGGAAGGTGTTGATTTTCAGCATATAAATGTCATTATTATCCATTAAATGGGCCGTTATGGCTCATGTAATTAAAAAATATTAAATTCTATTTGCAGATTAGAAATGAAAGTATTATCTTTGCGCTGACAACTAAACCGTTAGATAAAACCAAGCAATCAGTTTATGAAAAAGGTAATGCTTTCAGTCTGTCTGCTGTTCTTCGCTATTGTTGCGTGGGCACAGTCGGAGCGTGAGTATCACAATCCGGTCATTGCCGGATTCCATCCCGACCCGTCGTGTGTGCGCGTCGGGGATGACTACTATGTTGTCAACTCCTCGTTCCAGTATTTCCCCGGCGTGCCTATTTTCCACAGCCGTGACCTCGTGCACTGGGAGCAGATTGGCAATGTGCTCACAAGGAAAAGTCAGCTGCCGCTGAAAGACGCCACATCGTGGCTCGGCATCTATGCCCCTACAATTCGCTATCATAAGGGTACGTTCTACATGATTACCACCAATGTGGGTAACGGCGGCAATTTTCTCGTCACGGCCACCGATCCCCGCGGCCCGTGGAGTGAACCGGTGTGGCTCCAGCAGCAGGGTATCGACCCCAGTCTGATGTTTGAGGGCGATACCTGCTGGATGGTTTCTAACCCCGACGGACATATCACGCTGTGCCAGATAGACCCGAAAAGCGGCCGACAGCTGACGCCAAGTAAGGCTATATGGGACGGAACTGGAGGACGATACCCCGAGGGACCACATATATATAAGAAAGACGGCTACTACTATCTTCTCATTTCGGAAGGCGGTACGGAGCTGGCTCATGGGCTCACCATTGCCCGTTCCCGCAATATCTATGGCCCTTATGAGGCTTGTCCGCGTAATCCAATCATGACAAACTGCAATCATAAGGGTGAGAATAAGCAGATTCAGGGTACTGGTCATGGCGATTTTGTCCAGGACGCGGCCGGCAACTGGTGGGTCGTTTTCCTCGCTTACCGTAATTTTAGCGGTGCTTATCATCATCTCGGCCGTGAGACCTGCCTGGCTCCGGTGACGTGGAACGAGGGCGAATGGCCCACGGTCTACGGTGGTGAGGCCATCGATACGGTCATGCGGACGGCGTTGCTGCCTGCCACCGATATGGAGGGTTGTCCGAAGGAATGCACTATGGGTAACGCGAACTGCGTGGCGAAAACGGCCGACTGCGCAGGAGAGTGCGGCAGGACGTACGATTTCACGAGGACAAAGGAATTCGGCCCGGAGTGGATTCATCTCGGTCAGCCTGTCGATGGTGCTTACGCGCTCACCGACAAGGGCTTGAAACTGAAAGCATCGGTGGCAACAATCGACGGCACGGAGCCCACAACGTGGATAGGACTGCGCCAGACAGCACCGTCGTGCACTTATACTGTGGAGATGGACTGCGGTAAAATAGGCAGCGCACGGGCCGGACTGACGGTGTATCAGATAAACAGCGGTCATGCCGACCTGTGCATCGTGAAATCGGGAAAGGCTTTCAAAGCGAGTCTGCGACTGCGGTTGAAATCGGTCGATACGGTGCTTGGCGAGGTCGCAATGGCATCGCCGAGGGTGATGCTGAGGGTGGTAAGCGATGGACTGCTGTATAAATTCTATGTCGGCGACGGTGCCGCTAAGCCGCTGGAATGGAAGTATATAGGTCAGGTTGACTGCCCGCTGCTCTCTACTGAGGTCGCTGGTGGATTTACGGGAGTCACCATAGGAATGTACTGCAACGGAAACGACGGTACAGTAACTGTAAAATCATTCGACATTAATCAATAAACAATAAATCATGAAAAAGTATTTAGCTGAAATGGTCGGTACAATGGTGCTGACGCTGATGGGATGCGGAGCGGCTGTGGCCCTCGACTGCAACCCGAGTAACGTGCCGGGAATGGTGGGAACAGCTCTTGCTTTCGGTTTGTCGGTAGTGGCTATGGCTTATACCATAGGCGGAATCTCAGGATGCCACATTAATCCGGCTATAACGTTGGGTGTGCTGCTGAGTGGAAAAATGAGTACAAAAGACGCCGTAGGCTATTGGATAGGGCAGATTGTAGGAGGCATCATCGGTGCCCTGCTGCTCTATGTCATCGTCAGCAGTACCGGTGAAGGCGGTCCCGTGGGGACGGGTGCCAACGACCTGCAGACGGGCATTACGCCTTTGGCAGGATTCCTCGCCGAGGCTATATTTACGTGTGTGTTCGTCCTGGTGGTCCTCGGGGCAACATCGAAGACCAACGGTGCAACGAACAACTTTGCAGGTCTGGCTATCGGTCTGGCCCTCGTGCTCGTACACCTGGCCTGCATCCGCTTTACGGGAACATCAGTGAATCCGGCCCGCTCGATAGGTCCGGCACTCTTCCAGGGTGGAACGGCACTGTCGAATCTGTGGATCTTCATCATCGCACCGCTCATCGGCGGAGCCCTCGCTTCGTTGATATGGAAAGGCATTGAACCGGCGGAGAAGAAGAAATAGGGCCGTGCCCTTTTGCAAACTCCATTTGACAAAAAACAAGAAGGACGGTTGAATCGAATGAAAAATTAAATATTTTAACGTTTCTATTACATCAATTAATAGTTCTGCCTTGCTCTTGTCTGATGAATGTTGTATATTTGCAGTTGTTAAAACCAAGAATTAACTATTCATTAAAATAATAAATAAACTATGGTAGATTACAAGAAATTAGGACTCGTCAACACCCGTGAGATGTTCAAAAGAGCCGTCAGCGGTGGCTATGCTATCCCGGCATTCAACTTCAACAACCTTGAGCAGCTCCAGGCTATCATAACTGCATCGTCAGAACTGAAGTCGCCGGTAATCCTGCAGGTTTCCAAGGGCGCACGTAACTATGCAAACCCAATCCTGCTGCGTTACATGGCAGAGGGTGCCGTGGAGTATGCAAAGTCGTTGGGATGCAACCATCCTGAGATTGTTCTGCACCTCGACCACGGAGATTCTTTCGAGCTCGTAAAGAGCTGTGTCGATATGGGCTTCTCATCAGTGATGATTGACGCTTCGTCGAAGCCGTTCGAGGAGAACATCGCTCTGACAAAGCAGTGCGTGGAGTACGCTCACAAGTACGATGTCACCGTTGAGGCTGAGCTCGGTGTGCTCGCCGGCGTTGAGGATGAGGTTGCTTCGGAGGAGTCGCACTACACTCGTCCAGAGGAAGTTATCGAGTTCTCACAGCGTTCAGGCTGCGATTCTCTTGCTATTTCTATCGGCACAAGCCACGGCGCATACAAGTTCAAGCCAGAGCAGTGCACACGCGACCCGAAGACTGGCCGTCTGGTACCTCCTCCATTGGCTTTCGACGTCCTGCACGAGGTAGAGAAGAAACTCCCTGGATTCCCAATCGTTCTCCACGGTTCTTCTTCTGTTCCTCAGAAGTATGTCGACATCATCAACAAGTACGGTGGCAATCTGCCTGACGCTATCGGTATTCCTGAGGAGCAGCTTCGTGAGGCTGCCAAGAGTGCTGTATGCAAGATCAATATCGACTCTGACTCTCGTCTGGCTTACACAGCAGGTGTGCGTGAGACTCTCGCCCTCCATCCTGAGGTCTTCGACCCACGTGGCTACGGTAAGGTGGCACGCGCTTACATGACAGAGATGTACAAGCACAAGATTACTGACGTGCTTGGAAGTGAGAATAAACTTGCTAATCTCGACTAATGAGCATCAAGCGGGTATCTATATTTCTGGCCTTGGCACTGGTATGCACTGGTGCCCAGGCCCAGAGTAGGCACAGAACTGGCAAACCTAAGCAGCGCAGTGCGCAGGTGAGAAAGCCGCGTGTACCCGACAATTACAAGGGTACGGGTGCCGGGGTCTACGACCTCGGGGCTGATCTTCCTGAGGATGCTGCTGCCGGAAAGGGTGCTGTGGCCGTTTCTGTCGATACGATAAGAAACGCTGCGAGCAACGAGACACTGATTCCGACTGCCGAAATCGACGCCAACTACGTGTTGCAGGCTGAGGCCGCTTCACCCCTCGACAGGGTGGAGGTGTGTGATGAGACCGGAAAGGTGCTCCTCTCGACGGGTCTGCACCGAAGTAAAAAGGCTTCGGTCGACTTGAACCAGTTCCCGAAAGACAAGCCGTTGGTTTTCAAATTCTATGGAGTCAACGGTAATACGCAGAATATAGAACTTTCGCATTAAATGTACATAAACAAAAAAGGAAGAGCCACTTGGTTCTTCCTTTTTGTTAATTACCTCGAAATCATTGCCTTATGGCAATGATACTATTATATTTCTTGGTTTTCTTCAGTATCTCTGCTTGGATGTGGAAGGGTAGACTTCAAAATTGACTTTGCTTGTGCATTCGGTAAGTACAGCTTGTCGGCAATGTAAGTTGTGTGCCTTGTCAGCAATTATTCTATTTCAAGTTTATATCTTATTGTCTGTGTCTGAAGTACGGCTCTTTCATTTAGTTCTTGACCGCCATGGCATGGTTAATCTTTGATTGCCTCTGACAAATGCTTTTGTTGGCAATGGTCTGGATGATATAATACAAGTAACATAATGTAAAAATAATTCACAGTATGCCGTTTGCTGCGCAGTCTTTGTACGACGTTGATTATCAGTGGATTACTAATACATGCCATTTTGTGTTCTAAAACGGTCCGTTTTAGGATGCAAAACGGTCCGTTTCGCAAGCTGAAACGGTCCGTTTTGCAAGCCGAAATGGTATGTTTTGGAATGGTGTAAAGATATTTCGATATTGTTTGCTGTTGCGTTGTCCTTTCCGGGCTGTAAGTATGATAGAGAAAGTACTCTGCTGTTGATTAATCTCCGCACCCGTAGAATTCACTAAGCGACCTTTAATTTTGCGGATATATAAGAGATTCTATGCTACATTTACCTTTGTTAGGTGGTGCTTGATTTGACGGTTAACAGGGTTATACTATAGGTGGAACTTATCGGAAGAGTGGGTGCGCAATTATTATGCCGTGTCTGCTAAAGGGATTAAATGGAAGAGCCGTAGTTCTATACCCCTTTCTATACCTCACTGAAACTCGGATTCGAGGAAAAATATTATGTAATTTTGCAGTCGGAAAACAATCCAGCCCAAATCTCAATGACTTGACTTTATATCTAAGTTTAGCCATTTTGGCAATCAGCGTTTGTCTATAATTGCGAACAGGGATGCCGGATGAGACACCGAAATGGCTGGATACCTCCTGCAGCTGATTAGCAGAAGGTATCCTAAGCGTCAACGGCTGCCGGATTATTCCGACAGCTTGAGGAAGGCCTTTGGCAGATAGTCGATGATGTCGCTGGCTATAAGACTTTCTTTCCCTAACTCCTTGGCAGCGAGGTCGCCGGCAAGTCCGTGGAGATACATACCCACAAGACAAGCGTCGGCGCGGTGGTAGCCACGTGCTAAGAGTGCCGTGATAATGCCTGTGAGGACATCGCCGCAACCTGCTGTGGCCATTCCGCTGTTGCCGGTGGGATTGAAGACGATGTGTCCGTCGGGCATACAAAGGGCTGAATAGTGGCCTTTTAATATAATGTAGGAATGCATCGTCTCGGCAAGCTCCTGAGCACGGTGCAGACGTTCGTAGCTGCCGTTGCTCGGCGAGGACGCCAGACGGTCGAATTCCTTGGGATGTGGGGTCAGAATGGTACCTTTCGGCATCTGACTAATCCACGCGCGGTGGTTGGCAAGGATGTTTATGGCATCGGCATCGACAACAACGGGGCACTGGGCGCGCTTCATCTGAGTGATGAAGGCGATAGCGGAGTTCTCCTGCTGGCCAAGTCCGGGACCGATGGCAACGGCATCAAAGTCATCACTGTCGACGGATTCGGAGAAGTAGGTCTCCTCGTGGTCCATGTGAAGGACCGCCTCGGGAACGCTCGTCTGCATGATGTCGTAGTTCTTGCGGGGAGTATGGACGGTGACCTTTCCGGCTCCGGCCCTCAGACAGGCTCTCGCTGACAGAATGGCGGCACCCGACATGCCGTAGCTTCCGGCAATGATCAGGGCATTGCCCATAGATCCTTTATGAGCGAAATCGTTGCGGGGAAGGAGCCGCGGACGGATGTCCTTCTCCTCGAGGATGCTGTATGTTGCATCAACGTCGCGCATATACTCCTGGCTCAGCCTGATGTCGAGAACCTGAACCTTGCCGAGATATTCCTGGCAGTCAGCAAGATACATGGATAACTTCTTGCTGTGGAGCGTAAGAGTGTAATCGGCGCGGATGATGTTTGCCCGTACATTGTAGGAGTTGTCCTCAGTCATCAGTCCCGACGGCATGTCGATACTTACCACCTTGGCGGGGCATTGGTTGATGTATTTCACCAAGGCCGCGAAACCGCCCGCAAGGGGTTTGTTGACACCTGAGCCGAAAAGTCCGTCGATAATCAGCGACGTAGCGTCGAGTTCGGGGATGTCGAACTTCGTCGTCACCTCCATAAACGATTTTATCCGCTTGTCGTCGATGATGCGCTGGCGGTTGGTGGAACAGTCGTCGCTGAGTTTACCCGTGATGTTGAACAGGTAAACTCTGACGCTGTAGCCCTGGTCGGCAAGCATACGCGATACCGCAAGGGCATCGCCACCATTATTGCCCGGACCGGCAAACGTTACTATGGGCGTGTGAGTAGTCCACCGACGCATGATGGCCTCGGTGATAGCTTTAGCTGCGCGCTCCATAAGGTCTATCGACTTTATAGGCTCGTGCTGAATCGTATATTTGTCAAGCTCGTGAATGTGAGCACTGGTTAAAATCTTCATATCAACCGCAAAGTTAATAAAAGATTATATATTTCAGAAACAATGAGCACAAAATTGTTTGGAGAAAATTCCTTTTTTCATAACTTTTTAGTAATTTTGTGCCTAAATTTCTATCTACTATATAATGAGCAGAGTTACAATTAAGGACAAGACTTTTGAAACTTCGATTCCTGAAGCGGAGATTCAAAAACGTGTGAAGGCCGTAGCCGACCGAATCAACAGTGACTTCCAGGGCCGCGTGCCGGTACTTTTGTCGGTGCTCAACGGATCGTTCGTGTTCGCAGCCGACCTGATGCGATATCTCAATATCGAGTGTGAGATATCGTTCGTAAAGATGGCTTCGTATGAGGGTACAAGCTCTACGGGCAAGGTTCGGAAACTCATCGGTGTGAATACCGACCTGAAAGGACGCGATGTTATCATCGTGGAGGATATCGTGGACACGGGTGTTACGATGAAGAATATGCTGGGAATGCTCAAGGAATATGAGCCTGCGTCACTGCATATCTGCACACTGCTCGTCAAGCCCGAGAAGCTCACGGTGCCCCTGAACATCGAATATTGCGCCATGGAGATCCCTAACGACTTCATTGTGGGCTACGGTCTCGACTACGACCAGCTCGGCAGAAACCTGCGGGATATATATACCGTGGTGGAGGACTGATGCTTTTTGTGAAATCTATTAAAACGAATATATAACGATGAAGAACATTATCATCTTCGGTGCCCCCGGTGCCGGCAAGGGCACTCAGAGTGAAAAAATGATTGAGAAGTATGGTCTGGGCCATATTTCGACTGGCGATGTGCTGCGCGACCAGATAAAGAAGGGCACAGAACTCGGTGTAACGGCAAAGAAATACATCGACGACGGAAAACTTATTCCCGACGATCTGATGGTTGATATCCTTGCGTCGGTCTACGACAGCTACGGAAAAGACCATAACGGAGTAATCTTCGACGGTTTCCCACGCACCATCAAGCAGGCTGAGGCTTTGAAAGCTATGCTCGACAAGCGCGGACATAAGGTCGCTGCCATGATAGAGCTGTCGGTTCCTGAGGACGAACTCGTCAAACGGCTCGTAAACCGCGGAAAGATCAGCGGACGCTCCGACGACAACGAGGAGACCATCCAGAAGCGCCTCAACGTATACCATGAGCAGACAGCACCGCTCATCGACTGGTATGACAAGGAGGGTATCCACCATCATGTGGAGGGTCTCGGAACTGTCGATGAGATTTTCTCGCGTATCTGCGAGATTATCGACAGTCTTGACGACTGATTATACGAAACGATTAAACATCATCACATAAAATCCAAATATGGCCGAAAGTAATTTTGTCGACTACGTAAAGATAATGTGCCGCTCAGGAAAGGGCGGCCGTGGCTCCATGCATCTGCGCCACGTCAAGTACAACCCTAACGGCGGTCCTGACGGTGGTGACGGCGGACGTGGCGGTAACGTGTATCTGCGTGGTAACCATAACTACTGGACATTGCTCCATCTGAAGTTTCAACGGCATATCTTCGCCGAAAACGGCGGCAACGGCGGCCGTGACAAGTGTCATGGTACCGACGGTAAGGATGTGTATATCGACGTTCCCTGCGGTACGGTGGTATATAATGCCGAGACGGGAAAGTATGTCTGCGATGTCACTTACGACGGTCAGGTGGTGATGCTTCTCAAAGGCGGACGTGGCGGACTGGGTAACTTCCAGTTCCGTACGTCGACGAACCAGGCTCCACGGTTTGCGCAGCCGGGGGAGCCGATGCAGGAGATGACAATCATCCTGGAGTTGAAACTGCTTGCTGACGTGGGACTTGTGGGATTTCCCAATGCCGGAAAATCGACCCTCCTGTCGGCTTTGTCGAGTGCGAAACCGAAGATAGCCAACTATCCTTTCACGACAATGGAGCCGTCGTTGGGTATCGTTCCCTACCGCGACGGTCAGAGTTTTGTTATGGCCGATATCCCTGGAATCATCGAGGGAGCCAGCGAGGGTAAGGGTCTCGGACTGCGTTTCCTGCGGCATATCGAGCGCAACTCGCTGTTGCTGTTTATGGTTCCGGGCGATACCGATGATATAAAGCACGACTATGAAGTGCTCCTCGGCGAGCTGAAGAAGTTCAATCCGGAGCTTATCGATAAGCACAGGGTATTGGCTATAACCAAGTGCGACCTCCTCGACGATGAGCTTATCGACATGCTTAGCGAGACTCTGCCTACCGATCTGCCGGTCGTTTTCATCTCGGCGGTGACAGGACAGGGCATTGATGAACTGAAGGACGTGCTGTGGAGGGAGTTGAACTCGGAGAGTAACAAACTTCAGGAAATCACGTCGGAGGACACCCTTGTTCACCGTGATAAGGATATGAATACCTTCCGGGAGGAACTTATCGACGAACACGAGGATGAGAATCTTGCCGACGACACAGAGAACGAGGAGTCGGAGGAGCTCGACGACTTCGAATATACTGACGATTGACTGCTATAATGACGGCTGTTCTACATTATTATAATATGTCGCCGGCGGTGACTGCGTTCACTACGACCCGCCACGGCGGATACAGTAAGGACAATTTTGCCTCGCTGAACATCAATCCGCATCGTGGCGATGACCCTATTGCAGTGGAAAAGAACCTCCGGGCCGTTGCTGACGAGATAGGGCTGGATGCCGGAAGCATTGTCCGACAGCATCAGGTGCATGAGACTGTTCTGCGCAATATCGACGACAGCTACTTCATTATGGACCGTGATGAGCGTGAGAAATGGCTGGAGGGGATTGATGGAGTCGTGACAAACCGGCGGCGGACATGTATCGGTGTGTTCACGGCCGACTGCATTCCTGTCCTCTTTTTCGACCCAGTGCAGAACGCGATAGGTGCGGCTCATGCCGGATGGCGGGGAACGGTGAAGAGAATAGCGGAGAAAACGGTCGCCTTTATGACCGAGAATTTCGGCTCCAATCCACAGGATATCCATGCGATAATAGGTCCCGGAATAACAATGAAGAACTTCGAGGTGGGGCAGGAGGTCTATGACGCTTTTGCCGATGCAGCTTTCGATATGCCGTCTATAGCCCGTAAGATGCCGGTGATGAATGCTTTGGCAGACGGACCATCGGAGAAATGGCATATCGATCTTCCGCAATGCAACCGTCTGCAGCTTATCAGTGCCGGTCTCAACGACGAGAATATCAGTCTCAGCGGTATCGATACCTATGACAATCAGGATGATTATTTCTCGGCCAGAAGACTGAAGACGGGATTCGGCACGATGTACACGGGTATCTTTATGCACTGACAGATGTTCACAACCAACCGCCGACTCCAACTGTATCCTATGCTTAGGGTCACGATAATGTTGATTTTAGGCATAATAATCGGCCGGGTGGTTGGCACATCAGTGCCCGTAATCCTTTGGATAGCTTCATTATTAGTTTCTGTTGTCGTAGCTTTATTGTTGCGGCGGCATCCTGTAGGACAGTCGATAGCGCTTCTACTTTCTTTCTTTTTTCTTGGCTCTATACTTATAAGTCGTTCATTATCAAGGATGAACATAAAACTTCCTACCGACAATGTCGACTATCAGGCAGTGCTGCTGACAGAGCCTTCCGTCCACGGCAAGGTTGTTCAGACCGACTTGTTGGTTCTCGCCTCTGACCGTACGGTCAAGGTGAGGGCGTCGATCCTCCGCGATACCGTCGACAACCGGTGGCAAAGGCTTCATGTTGGCGATGGCATCAGTGCCTCGTCAGTGCTTGAGGAACCGCGGAATTTCTATCATTCTACATTTGATTATGCCCTCTGGCTCAAGGAACATGGTTTCAAGGCCGAGACGTTCATATACTACAGCGACTGGAAGAAGGACGTTGTCGACCTCACCCGGCTTTCCTATGCCGACCGCGTCGTAATCCAGGCGCGCAAGCTGCGGCAGTCGATTCTCTCACGTTATCATGATTATGGTGCTGACGGACAGAACTATGCTGTCCTTGCCGCCATGACTCTTGGCGACAAATCGGCATTGTCGCGCGAACTGAAGGACGACTATTCAATCTCCGGTGCGTCGCATGTGTTGGCATTGTCGGGGCTCCATTTAGGAATCATCTATGGCATTCTGACACTGCTGGCGCTATCTTTCAGCCGACGGTGGCTGTCACAATTGATTATTATGAGTGCTGTATGGGCGTATGTGGTGCTCGTGGGAATGCCCGCGTCGGTGGTGCGGTCAGCGGTGATGCTGTCGGTAATAGCCCTTGTGACAATCCTCAACCGAAACAATATCCTGCTCAACTCGTTGTCGCTTGCTGCCTTCGTGATTCTCGTTATGAATCCTCTCAGCTTGTACGATATCGGTTTTCAGATGTCGTTCATGGCAGTGTTGGGCATAGCTCTTTTCCTTCCAATGCTCTGTCGGCAGCGTTTATTTATGGCAAGATGGAAGAAATGGCTCTATAAATTGTGGGGCATGATAGCGGTGTCGCTGGCGGCTCAGCTTGGTACGGTACCGTTAGTGGCTTATTATTTCGGCCGTTTCTCGTGCTATTTCATTCTCACCAATCTCGTGGTCATACCCTTTGCCGTCGTAGTTCTGTACGGGACAATAGCCGTTGTTGTAACGTTTCTCTCGCCGACTGTATCCTCTTTTCTTGCCGGAATCCTCATCGGCATTGTTCAGGAGATGAACAAAATCCTTCATTGGATAGCCTCCTTGCCGGGTGCGAGCGTCGATGACATCAGCTGGTCGAAGACTCAGGTGATAGCCATCTACGCGTCGTTGTTGGCGTTATATTTCATTTTGAATTTCTTCGCGCCGAAGAAATATCCCAGTTGAATTCTTATTTGCCTCCTATCCAGAGGAATATCATTCCCAAGAGGACCAGTGCAAGGTCGACGGCTTTCGACTTCAGATTCTTCTCGTGGAAGAAAGCAGCACCGAAGAGGAAACTAACCACCACGCTGCCTCGTCTGACCATCGATACGATAGATATCATTGCGCCGGGCAGAGAGAGTGCGTAGAAATACACGAAATCGGCGGCACTGAGGAATACCGATATCATGATTATTGTCGTCAGACCGTTGCTGTGCAGTCCGTCGACGATGGCACGGAAGAAGTTTTTCTTCTTTCCGCCGTTGGCATTGCTGTCGTTATGATGTATGACAGCAAGGACGATGCCCATCATTATCATCTGATAGAAGTTGTACCAGCTCTGTACGATCATTCTGTCGAGTCCCAGTCCCTGTGGATTCATGAGGTACTTGTCGTAAAGTCCGCTTACCGCACCGAGCACGGCACCAAGGACTATGAACCATATCCATCGGTTGTGGCGGAAGGATATGCCTTCTTTGCGGCTGCTTCTCGACAGCATGAAGAATGAGGCCACGGCTAAGAGTACACCTGTCCACTGCCATGCGTTGAGCTGTTCGCCATAGACGAGGATGGCGCCAAGGAGCACGAGCACCGGGCGTGTGGCGTTGATAGGCCCGTAGATGGTCAGCGGAACGTGTTTCATTCCGAGGTACCCGAATGTCCACGACGAGAGGACGATAATGCTCTTTAGGATTATCCATTTGTGAACTTCCCATCCGCCGCTGGCCACATGGAATATGGTGCCGTCGAGATAAGCCGATGAGTATGAGATGATTATGAACGGGGCGAAAATCAATGTGGAGAAAAGCGTATTGAGGAAGAGTACCGTTGCCACGGCGTTATCCTGCAAAGCTTTCTTCTTGAATGAGTCGTAGAATCCCAACAGCGTTGCTGAGAGAAATGCTAATATCAACCACATAGTCTGTATTATCTTTTAATCCGGTTGTAATTTTATATTCTTGTTATGGAGGAACAACAGCGGACAATATCCTTGTTGCCGTTTATGGGCTGTCATTCAATATCTTATGTTGTGGAGGAACAACTGTCGGTAACACTGTTTTCCCCCGTTATAGAGTTGTTGTCAATATTTGATGTCAGAGAGGAACAGTGCATACCCGGGTACGCTCTCGCCGGCATCGCTTCGTGATCCAGTCTCTAAGATGCGCTGGAAGTCGTCGAGCGTTATCCTTCCGCGCCCCACGTCGACGAGTGTTCCTACCACTGCTCGCACCATATTGCGCAGGAAGCGGTTTGCCGTGATGACAAACAGATGGCGGTCGCCACGGTCCTCGGCGAAGTTTCCGTCGATTCGCTCGAAGTGGGCATCGGTGACATTGCATATCGTTGTCTTCACGTCGGCCCCGGCCTTACAGAAACATTTAAAGTCGCGCTCGCCGACGAGCATCTGCGCGGCCTCGTTCATCAGCTGGAAGTCGAGCGGATAGTGCACCTCCCATGAGTATCGGCCGAGGAACGGGTTCTTAGTTGTGTGTATATAATAATGGTATGTGCGCGATATTGCGGAGAAACGTGCGTGCATATCGCTGCCGACTGGCGATATGCCGTGGATGGCAATGTCGCGCGGGAGCATGCGGTTGAGCCTGTAGGCCAACTGCTTGCAGTCGGCGACCGTGTGCTCGTCGGCATCGAAGTGGGCCACCATCATACTTGCGTTCACCCCCGTGTCGGTACGTCCGGCACCGGTGATGTCGATGGGCTGGCGGAGTAGGGTGGTGAGCGCCCTCTCGATGGTCTCCTCAACGGTATTGCCGTTGGGCTGTATCTGCCAACCGTGATAGTTGGCTCCGTCGTAACTGAGATGTATGAAATATCGTTGCATAAATCAATCTTCGTTTTATTATTGGGTAAGTCCCATGTTTTGAAAAGTGCAAAAAAAATGCCTCCCGCTTCACAGCGCTAGGCACTCAATCTCAATAGGTATTAGCCTTTTAAGGTAAAAAGATTGTATTCAGGATAACACTTGCAAAGATAGGGAGTTTTTTGGACGTGTGCAAATTTTTACTTCAATATTTTTTGTGCTATGCAACATATTTTTAATAATTGCATTTTTATTTGTCTAATATTTAGTTTTTTTCGTGAAAAGTGCTGCTTTGCCCCGTTATCAGCCGTGAGTTGGCCGATATTGGTTGCAGTAGGGCGGGATGACACGTCTTGCCATCAATCTGTGAGAGTATGTCATATAAACAAAAAGCCGTGTGCCGGTTCTCTTTCGAAAACTGGCATACGGCTTATTTGTTCATTGCAATTACCGGAAAAACGACTACTTTGAGCGGTGCTGCGACTTGCGGTTAGCCCGTTGCTGGCGGTATTTGGCTTTCTGCTTGGCGCTGCCGGAGCCATGTGCCCCGGTGATATATTTCTTCTTTTTCGCCTTCGTCTTTACCTTGTTGCCGTCGGTCTTCTCCTTGGGAGCACCCTTGAAGTTTATTCCGTTCTCAATGATGTTCTGGAAATCGTCCATTGCTGATTATTCTATTAGTGGTGGAAGAGTCTTACTCCGGTCATTGCCATGACAATGCCATACTTATCGCACGTGGCAATGACATTATCGTCGCGGATGCTGCCTCCTGCCTGTGCCACATATTCGACACCGCTGCGGTGAGCGCGCTCAATGTTGTCGCCGAAGGGGAAGAAGGCATCGCTGCCCAGACAAACGTTCTTGTTCTTTGCTATCCATTCTTTTTCCTCCTCGCGTGTGAACACTTCCGGCTGTCTTGTGAAGAGGTTCTGCCATGCACCGTCGCGCAGTACATCGTCGTGCTCGTCCTCAGAGAGGTAGACGTTGATGGCATTGTCGCGGTCGGCACGGCGGATACCCTCCTTGAACGGCAGGTTCAGCACCTTCGGACTCTGTCGAAGCCACCACTCGTCGGCTTTCTCACCGGCCAATCGTGTGCAGTGGATACGGCTCTGCTGTCCGGCTCCGATACCAATGGCCTGTCCGTCCTTAACGTAACAAACCGAGTTGCTCTGCGTGTATTTGAGTGTGATGAGCGCAATCTTCAGGTCGCGGAGAGCCTCCGGAGTGAATTCCTTATTCTTTGTAGGCACGTTCTCGAACAACTTAGGATCGCTGAGGTCAACCTCGTTGCGGCCCTGCTCGAATGTTACGCCGAATACCTGCTTGTGCTCGATGGGGTTCGGGCGATATTCCGGGTCAATCTTTATGATGCAGTAGTTGCCTTTCTTCTTTGCCTTCAGAATCTCGAGGGCCTCGGGGTCGTAGTCGGGAGCGATGATACCGTCGCTGACCTCGCGCTTGATGAGCTTCGCTGTGGCCACGTCGACCTTATCGCTTAGAGCGCAGAAGTCGCCGAAAGAGCACATGCGGTCGGCACCGCGGGCACGGGCATAGGCATTGGCGAGGGGAGTGAGCTCGAAGTCGATATCGTCGACGAAGTATATCTTCTTCAGTGTATCGCTAAGCGGAAGGCCTACAGCGGCTCCTGCCGGACTGACATGCTTGAACGATGCTGCGGCGGGCAGCGATGTGGCTGCCTTCAGTTCCTTTACTAACTGCCAGCTGTTCAGGGCGTCGAGGAGGTTGATGTAGCCTGGACGACCGTTGAGTACTTCGAATGGGAGTTCGCCCTCTTCCATATATACTCTTGAGGGCTTTTGGTTCGGATTACATCCGTACTTTAGTGCTAATTCTTTCATATAACTTATGTGGTATATGTAATTGTAATTGCAAAATTAACACAAAGGAACGAAATATCAAAATAATGCAAGAAAAAGTTGACTTTGAATGTTCTACTAAGCGTAAAATTGTGTAATTTTGCATGTGTTTAGTACTAAGTATGTTATGAAGAGAGATTTACGATTCCTTATTGTTGAACTCGGTCGCCGCCACTCCTTACTGAAGGAGGAGATAGAGGTCGACTTCGAGAAGGTCTCCGAGAAGCTTATGGAGAAGTATCACATCAACCTTGCGGCATCGTCGCTGCACAGGTTGTTGCATGCCATGAAACTCAAGTCGATAGAGAAGCCCAAGCGCAAGACTCTCGACAGGCTCTCCATCCTTGCTGGATTCCAAAACTGGGAGGAACTGCAGCGTGCTTTCTGGGGAGAGTGATTGCCGGCAGGCTATTCTTTTGGAGCAATCGTTCGTTATGCTCCAATCACTTGTGTCATAATAAATTAGGCTGAATTCCGTGTCGGAGTCCAGCCTTTTTTCGTTGCATTCGCCCGAAGTTGCGGTTTGTTCGTAAGCTGTACCTGATATTTGACAGTTGCTTGTGAAACACCGCAGCCACATCATGAGCGTGATATATTCTGCTGTTTCTTTCTTGATGGCTATAAAAATAAAAAGAGGCTCTGATCGAATCAGTAGCCTCTTTTTATTTTCTTGAAGTGGATTATTACTTCTTCTCGGTGGTAATGGTCTTCTTCTCGCGGATGCGGGCAGCCTTACCAGTGAGGTTGCGCAGGTAGTAGAGCTTAGCGCGACGAACTTTACCACGCTTGTTGACCTCGATAGAGTCGATGTTCGGCGACTCGATAGGGAAGATACGCTCAACGCCAACGGTGCCCGACATCTTGCGGACAGTGAAACGCTTCTTTGTACCCTCACCAGAGATCTTGATGACTACACCACGATAGAGCTGGATACGCTCCTTGTTACCCTCGACAATTTTGTAAGCGACAGTGATAGTATCACCTGCTTTGAACTCAGGGAACTGCTTGCCGGTTGCAAATGCTTCCTCAGCAACTTTAATTAAATCCATTGTTTTTTGATTATTTGTTGTTTGTCGTCCCAACGCAACATGGCACAGTGACTCTTCCACGGCCAGCGGTTACGCCGAAAAGCGGTGCAAAGTTACGAAAAAATAATGAAACTCCTTTGATATTCGTCTCATATTTTTTGGTTTTTAACGTTCTTCTGTTTTTCTGCCTCTCCCGTTGCCCGAAAATACTGCTACTGAGCGTATTCCAACGCTCTCGTATTGTTCTTTGGGTCTATTCGAAATGGAATGTGAGGGCGATAATCTTTGAATGAGCCTCGGTTACGGAGTTGGTGTACGGGATGAGCTCACCGTTGCGCATCTGATTGACGTGCTTAGTGTCGAGGCAGTTGGTCAGTCCATACATGAACTTCAGCTCCGGACGTAACTTGAAGAAGGGTAGGTAGAAGTCGCAACCCACACCAAACTCCAGGTATGTGTCGTAACTCTTGAGTTTGACGATGTCGTCGTTCTTCCCCGACAGGTTTATCATCGGGTTGATACCCACCAAGACGTATGGCCGGTGGTTGTTCATTCGCGGTGCGGCGGCGATGATGTCGAGGGCTGAAGAGATGTATGCCGTCTTCAGCTCCTGCGTTTTCTCTGTTGGGTTCCCGTTGTTGTCGAGTTGTGTGAGGTTATGGAACATGATATGGCGGGTGCCGAAATACATGGCCGGTGCCACACGGAACTGGAAGTATGTGTTCAGGCGGAGCTCAGCAAGTACACCTACAGTGAATCCGTTGTCCCAGCGGTCCTGATCGGTGACGATGGTCTGTTCCACCTGTGTGCCGTCGGCCGACGTGATAGTCTGTGGCCCGCGGTTGACGAATTCGAGGTCCTGGAGGTGCGTTCCGACAAGTACACCGAAGTGCAAACTGCGCAAGTCGGTGTATGGACGGTTCTGCACTTTCTGGTCTTGGGCTCGCAGTGCCCCCGACAACAGTATCAATGAGAATATGATGATTATTCGGTATTTCATTATTATGGTAACGTCGCGATTTTCGTTTTATTGTATTCCCACATCGTTTTGTTGCTGCTGTCGTCGCGTTTGTGGTTCTTAGTGCACGGAGGTTGTCGGCTCGTTTATTTCGATATTGTCTAAATATATTTAAATTCCAAAATTTTCCCGTTATAAATCCGAGTATTTAAGATGGAATTAGTACCTTTGCAGTGTACAAAAGTAGGTAACTACAACCAAGGATAGTACATACTAAAACATTATTAAATTTATAAAGGATAAGATTATGGCTTACGTAATTGGTGATGACTGTGTCGCTTGCGGTACATGTATCGATGAGTGCCCGGTAGGAGCAATCTCCGAGGGTGAGAAGTATTCTATTGACCCGGACGCTTGCACAGAGTGCGGTACTTGCGCTAGTGTTTGCCCGCAAGAGGCTATCAGCCTTCCGGAGTAATCACATATAGGATTACTTGTAAAGAGTTAAGAGGTTCTTCGGAACCTCTTTTTTTTTGTGCCTGTGGTTCATGGGGCAGTTCCATGAACTTCCTTTTGCTTGCTGCTGCTTCGGCATAAGCACAATCCTGCTTCTACCAATGTTTGTGCTTTCCTTTACCTATGTTCGTGGCTGCACTCACTTATGTTCGTAGGCCCCCTGACTTATGTTTGTGACTACACTCACTTATGTTTGTATTTGCTATTACTTATGCTCGCATTCTCGCAACGTCAGCTATAGCATCACTAATCGTATGTGCTTATATTGGTATCCACTATCGTATTATGACAAATGTAAATATTATTCATAATAGTAGCCTTGAAGTTTTACTCGATTAATCTGTTGGGAATCAGCGCATTACAAACGTGGTCATTTGACGTTCTAAAATGGACTGTTTTGCAGTGTCAAACGGACCGTTTCGCACGATGAAATGGACCGTTTCGCAGTGCGAAATGGGCTGTTATGGAAATGAGTAAAGATTTTTCGCAGTCTTTGTTCTACGAATTCATCGTCCGGGTAGGTTCGTTAGTGGTTGGGATAGGGTAGGTAGCATCGTCGTTTTGCTGTTTCTGAATGATGTCATTAGTGATGGTCAGAATTCTATTGCCTGCTTCCATCCATGTACGGATTCAGCTGTTTGTCTTTATTTCGGCATTGGGGGGAATCGACAAGACACAAAAAAAGGCGACAAGAGTCTAAGCTCTTGCCGCCTTGAACATACGGTATGATAATGATTATTCTGTCTTACCTTCCTCTGTTCCTACAGCGAGAATCTTCTTAGCTGTCTCGTTGTTAGGATCGATGGCAAGCACCTTCTGTGCAAGTTCCTTTGCTTTGTCAATCTCGTTGGCGTTGTTGTAGTTGATAGCCTCGTTGATGTAAGCGTAAGTGAGCAACTGCTTGTTGGTGCTCGAAAGGTTGGTGATGGCCTCGTCGGTGCTGATGATCTTCTGGTTCAGCTCACGAACCTTGGCTTGGTCTTTCAGCTTGTCCTGTGCAATCTGAGCCTCCTGGAAGTAAGCGTAGTCAGCGATAGCCGGTGACTTCTTTGCCATAATCTCCCAAACGTCCATAGCCTTGTTGTAGAAGTCATTCTGCTGAGTGCCCTTAGCGGCATCGCCTTTCTTCTTGTATATCTCCGAGAGGTTGTTGTAGTCGTCGTAGCCTACTGATGTAGCCTGCTCGAGGTACTTCTGGCTGTAATCAAGAGCCTTGTCCTCCTGACCCAGTCCGAGGTAAGCCTGACTGAGTTTGCCCATTGGACGAAGGTCCTTAGGATTAATTTCCAATGCCTTGTTGAGACTTGTCACAGCATTCTGGTAGTCCTTGACGCCAAGCTGTGAGATGCCATAGTAATAATAGTCGAGTGCCAGTGAGTCCTTGTTGTCCTTGAACATGTCCTTTCCATATTCGAGAGCATTCTGGAAGTCACCCTTCTCAGCTGCTGCATAGAGTGCGGCACGAGAGAGATAGACGCTGTTGTTGAACTTTGCGAGACCGCGCTTAGCCACATTCACTGCATCGTCGTAGTTGCGGAGAATATAGTTGGCGTTAGCCCACTGAGTGAAGTTTGTCTCGTCGTAGTTGTTGGCGTCGCCTTTCTTATACCACTCGACGGCATCCTTCATACCGCCAATGGTATTCTGCTTGTAGTACATGTCGGCCACCTTTGCCTCTATTTGGTACGATGGGTCAATCTTCTTGTACTCCTCCAGTTTGCGGATAGCCTCCTCAGGAGCTGCTGTGCGGTTCACGGTGAAGTAACGCTCGTAGGCAGTCTTGTTCTTCGGGTCTACGCTGATGGCGGTCTCGTACATTGCTGCTGCAGGTCCGGCGTCGCCGTTCTCTGCCTCTGCCACAGCGATATCGCCAAGGAGAATCCATGCGTCGCCGCAGTTGGCGAACTTCTTGTTGTCGGTGAGAGCCTGGGCGATGGCTTTAGCATCGTCGTATCTCTTTTCGCCGAAGTAAACCTTTCCTAAGGCTACGAGAGCCTCCGGATTCTTCTTGAACTCCTTTTGATACTTCTTTGCCAGTTCAGCAGCATCTGCCGACTTGGCTACAATGGCCTTGGAGACGGGCTCCAGAGCTGTCTGGTAGTTGACGTCCTGCGCCATTGAGGGTGCTGCCAATGCCATTGCAAGCACACCTGAGATGAGATATTTGATAGCTTTCATAATTCTTTGTTGTTGAACAAGTTAAACAATAAGTTTGTCAGTATGAACTTCTATGGTTCTGTTATTTGGTGCGTTTAATAGTTTACTCGGTCTTAACCTCTATCTCCCTCATCTGAACGTCGGCACTGTAGGGTAATAAGCTTGACCGGAAGATGATGAGCTGACCCTTAGGCCCTTGAATGAAATGGGCAAAACTCCATGGGAGTCCGTTGATAGGGTCGTTGATGAGTGCATATATTGTACGGATGAACGGGTATCTTCCGTTGAAGATGTAGGCCTGGTAAGGTTTCCAACTGTTCATTTCGGTTGCCTTATCCATCTTGCTTACCGACATCACGTGAATATTCTTCTTGAATGTGCAGTTCGTAGTGTCGCGCTTGTCGTTGAGCCAGTTAGAGCCGATGACGCCGATGGCGTTTGGTGTCTTCTCAACGAAGTCGATGACACCCTGACTTGTCTTTACGGCTGATGCGTTGACATTGCTTATGCCATGTCCGCCAAGAATTGAATCCTCGCAGAACTTTACTGTGCTTGACTTAGGATTGTCGAACACAATCTTTATCTTTCCCCGGCGCGAACCAGGATAAATCTGACTCCAATCCGTTACCTCACCACTGAGTATCCGCTTTACATCCTTGACGGAAATGCAGGTGTCGTTGTTGTTCTTATTGACAATCAGTGCCAACGCGTCGTATGCAAGCTTGATGGCGGTGGGTTGGAAATTGTTGTCCTGAAGATACTTCAACTGTTTCGGTGTGAAGTCGCGTGATGTGATGGCAAGGAATATCTTTCCGCGCATAAGCATGTCAACCTCATCGTATTCGTTGGTGTAGATGGGTTTCAACTTTGCCTCGGGATACATGTCCTGGAACATCTCGCGCTCTTCTTCGATGATAGGAGAAAAGCTTTCGTCAGAGGCGAAAGCCATCACCCCTGACGTCGGCGTATCTGTTCTACCCCCTTTGTGCTTCTTCTCCTCGCAGGAGGTGAAGAGCACAGAGGTGAGTACTAATCCTACTAATATGTAGAATATCGGTCTTTTCATAATTGAGAAATATTTACTGAAGCTTGAAGGTCACAGGCAGAGTGAACCAAACAGCTGCTGGCTGTCCGTTGTTCATACCTGGGTTCCATCTTGGCATTGAGTTGACGGCGCGGAGAGCCTCACGGTCGAGTGACGGGTCAACGCTACGTACTACTGATGCCTGGCTTACGGAACCGTCCTTGCCGACGACGAAGCGAACAATAACCTTACCCTGAACACCATTCTCAGCAGCTACTGCCGGGTACTGGATGTTCTGAGCCAGCCATGCATTGACATTGCCCTTGAATGAAGGCATCTTCTCTGCAATGGTCAGAGGCTTGCTCTCGACGACCTGCTCAACCTTCTTCTCCTCTACCTGCTGTGGTGGTGGTGGAGGTGGAAGCTCGGTCTGTGTAATCTTCGAGTCGATGTTAGTACGTTCCGTTGAACCTTCCTGAGTCTGGCCACCAGCTGCGGCGCCTTCGTCCATAGCCTTCTTAATCTGGGTGAGGTCGATCTGGTTCTTCACCTGCTCATCAGGCTTGATGACAGGGGCTGTGAACTGGACGGTCTTACGGACCTCAGGCACCTGCTCCTGCTTGATCTCCTCTACCTTTGGCTTCGGTTCGTCTTTCTTCTTCTGGGCTTCTTTCTTAGCCTGCTCCTCAGCGAGCTTAGAGGCACGCATCTCAGCGAGATATGCCTCATGTGCTTTCTGTGCCTCGACAATCTGATTGATTCCGATGATAGAACCAATGATTACTGCAGCAACGAGCATGATGATGATGGCCCAGATATTTCGCTTGCCGATACCTTTACGGAGCTGGTATGCACCGTACTCCTTGTTTCGGCCTTCGAATATCATCTCCACCCATTGGGGTGAATAAAGATCTATTTTTGCCATTTTCTTTCGTTTTAATTGTTTTTACGCTGTCTCCTTACTTCGCACCTCTCTTGGCAAGCATTGCTGCCTCTTCTGGCTTGAGCTGGTCGATAACGTAAGTTCCAATGCTGCAAATCTGAATTTCGTCGAGAATGTCGATGAGGTTCTTGTAAGATGCGCCGTCGGTAGGCTTGATGACCACTGTCAGTGTAGCCAGCCTGTTACCAGCCTTGCCGTTGGTGTAACCTTCCTTGATCTCGTCCATCTTAGCGTTGTAGGTTGAGTCATTCCATTTTGTTGGATTGGCCTGACGGTCAGCAGCGAGCTTTGCAGCTGCCTGCATGATTTCGTCAACAGGCATTGTGCCATCGTCAACCTTGTGATAGCGGAGTGCCTTGCGGATGCCGTCCTTGCCCCAGGTGGTAGCCTTGAGCCAGTTCGGGTCGTTGTATCTTGGCACACCCTCACCGTAGAAGATCTTGTTGTCTGCGCAGACATACACAGTAACAGACTGAGATGCCTTCGATTCGTTCTGATTCTGCTGTTGGATGTTCTTATCGTTACTTGGCATGGTCAGCTGTAAGCTCTGTGGCTTAGCCAGAGAGGTACAGAGCATGAAGAAGGTGATAAGAAGCATCATCATATCCACCATCGGCGTGAAGTCGACGCGGACATTCATTTTCTTTTGCTTACTATTACTCTTTGGCATGCTTTAGTCCTCCTGCTTCTTGTATGAAGTGATCAAATTGTAACGGTTCTCATCCATGTTCTGAAGTTCGCTCATGACTTTCTTCACGGTTGAATACGGAGTGTTCTGGTCAGCCTTGATGCAGATCTTAATCTGGTCGTTGCACTGACGGGCAGCGTCTACCCACTGCTGGAACTCACTCATTCCGCCGTTGATGGAGTCAGTAGGAATGCCGTATGTCTTGATCTTCTCTGACATCTGACTCTGCGGGAGATTCAGATAGCTCGAGAGGTCCTTTACAGGAACGCCGAACATAGGGTCATTCTTGAACTTCTTTATCTGAGCCTGTGACAGGGTGACGTTGTTGTTGCTTGTCACCGTGCTGAGGGTAGCCTCCAGGTCAGATGTCTTGTCCATACTCATGAATATCTTGCCGGACTTGTCGACAAGAATTGTCAAGACGTCCTTGTCAGGCACTTTCAGCTCCGATACCGATCCCGGTGTGACGACCTTCACTGGCTCCTGCTTTACGAAAGTAGATGTCAGCATGAAGAACGTCAGCAGAAGGACCATGACATCGGACATAGGTGTCATGTCTATCCAGACGTCACTCTTCTTAATTTTTACTTTACCCATAGCGATAAAATTTTAAAGGGTTAGCAAAAATTAAGCCTCGTCTGCGTGGTTAGCTTCGTATGTCTGAGCAATAGTGTAACCAACCTCGTCGAGGGCGTATGTCAACTTATCAATCTTGTTGGTGAAGTAGTTGTAAGATACAACTGCGCACCAAGAAGTAGCGATACCGAATGCTGTGTTGATAAGTGCCTCAGAAATACCAGTAGACAGTGCCAGAGAGTCACCACCACCGCCGGCAGCCAGAGCTGCGAATGAACGAATCATACCGGTAACGGTTCCGAGAAGTCCGGTAAGTGTACCCAGTGTGACGATTGTTGCGATGATTGGGAGGTTCATGGTCAGAGTAGGCATCTCGAGCTGTGTTGCCTCCTCGTGAGCCTGCTGGATCTTTGCGACCTTCTGTGACTTCTTCAGAGCTGCGTTAGCGCCAGACTCCATGTCCTTGTAAGCGTTCAGCGAAGCGAGCACGACGTTAGCTACAGAACCCTTCTGCTGGTTGCAGAGCTTGAAAGCCTTGTCGAAGTCGTTAGCCTTCAGTGCGTCCTTGATGTTTGCTGTGAACTTAGGCAGAGCACCCTTACCGAAAGCGGTACGGAGAGCGAGGATACGCTCGATAGACAGAGCGATGACGGTGAGCAACAGTGTGTGGATCAGAGGCACAACGACGCCACCTTTGTAGATTGTTCCCCAGATGTTTGAATCCTTTACTGCGCCTGTAGGATCGCCGTTGACGAAGTGGTCAGGCATGCCAAGGAAGAACTTGAAGAAGCATACTGCGATAACGAAGCATACAACGATAATCCAGAATGCGTTTCTAACACCAGTGAAGCCCTCAGAGCTTTTCTTGGGGGCTACTTTCTTTTGCTGTGTAGTTGCCATAATTTTTTTGTAATTAAAATTTTAGTTATAAATAATTTAAGTTGTGATATTTATCTGATTAGAAGATAATTGCACGCTTTTAGAGTCCGGTTGTTAGCCTTTCCCTTTGTATAAACGACGCAAAGATAACAATTAAACCTGAAGAAAGTAGCCTTTTAAGGACTTTTAACTGTTTAATTTTCTGTTAAGATTCTTGTCGTTGATACTTTTTTAGTCAATCAATGTTGTCTTTTGTTGTTTTATTGTACTGACTTTTTTATTTGTTTCCACTCAATGCAGTTTTGCCAGAGCTTCCTTGATTCGACGTAGTGCCTCGCGGATGTTGTCGTCGCTTGTGGCGTAGCTCATGCGGAATCCGTCGGGCTCGCCGAAAGCATCTCCACCGACAGTAGCCACGTGCCCTACCTCAAGCAGGTACATTGCGAAGTCGGTAGAGTTGTTGATTGTCCGCTTGCCATCGGTCTTACCGAAGTAGCTGTTGATGCGTGGGAAGAGGTAGAAAGCTCCGTCGGGGATGTTAACCTCGAATCCGGGAATCTCCTTTGCGAGGCTGACGATAAGATCGCGGCGGCGCTCAAATCCCTTTCTCATGTCCTCAACGCACTGCTGGTCACCGGTATACGCTGCCAGGGCTGCACGCTGACTGACATCACTCGTGCCGCTGGTGTACTGTCCCTGCAACTTGTTGATGCCCTTGACTATCGCTTCGGGGGCTGCTACCCATCCGAGCCGCCATCCAGTCATGGCGTAGGCCTTACTGACACCATTGCAGATGATTGTGCGCTCACGCATGCCGGGGGCCTTAGCGATGCTGGCCTTGAAGCCTACATAATTAATATGTTCGTATATCTCGTCGGAGAGAACATAGATATCCTCGTGCTTGAGGATGACCTCTGCGAGTGCGTTGAGCTCTTCCTGAGTATACACGCTGCCTGTCGGGTTGCTCGGCGAGCAGATTACGAGGATCTTTGTCTTTGGCGTAATAGCCTTCTCCAATTGCTCGGGAGTAATCTTGAAGTTTTGGTCTATGCCGGCGCGTATCACTACCGGTGTTCCACCTGCCAGCTTTGCCATCTGCGGGTAGCTGACCCAGTAAGGAGCCGGGATAATAACCTCATCGCCAGGGTTTACCAGTGCCATAAAGGTATTGCATACCCCCTGCTTTCCACCGGTGCCTACGATAATCTCCTTCGGTCCATACTCGAGACCGTTCTCCTTCTTCAGTTTTGCCGATATGGCCTCACGCAAGTCGAGATAACCAGGAACCGGTGAGTACTTCGAGTAGTTGTCGTCGATGGCTTTCTTACCGGCTTCCTTGATGAAATCAGGAGTCATGTAGTCTGGTTCACCGACGCTCATGTTAATAACGTCGATACCTTGCGCCTTCATTTCGTTACTTTTCTGCGACATTGCAAGTGTGGCAGATGGTGCAAGTCGGTTCAATCGATCTGATAATTGTATCATTTTATCTCGTTTTAGCGTTTAGTATATGCCAAGTGCATTTAAATATAACGCAAAGTTACTGATTTTTTTGTTATAAACGTCAGTTTTGTGTTATTATTTTATGAATTTAAACTTTCTTCAGTTCATGCCCCATACGTTCCTTCTTCGTTCTGAGGTATCTGTAATCGTATTGGTTGGGCGAAACCTCTATAGGTACGTTCTCAACAATCTCCAGTCCGTAGGCCTCCAGACCTACCCTCTTTGTAGGGTTGTTGGTCATCAGTCTCATTTTGTGAACGCCTAAATGGCGGAGCATCTGTGCACCGCATCCGTAGTCGCGCTCATCGGGTTTGAATCCCAGGTGGACGTTGGCGTCGACGGTGTCGAGGCCTTCTTCCTGTTGCAGTTTGTATGCTGCTATCTTGTTCATCAGACCAATTCCACGTCCTTCCTGCTGCATGTAAATGAGCACGCCTTTTCCTTCTTTCTCGATCATCTGCATAGCTTTATGGAGCTGCTCGCCGCAGTCGCAGCGCTTGCTTCCAAGGATGTCGCCTGTGGCGCATGACGAGTGGACGCGTACGAGTACCGGCTCCTCGGGGTCCCATTCGCCTTTTATGAGTGCCATGTGCTCAAGGCCATTGCTTGTCTGGCGGAAGGGGATGAGCTTGAAGTTGCCGTAAATTGTTGGCAGTGAGACCTCTTCGCCCACCTCTATGCTTGATTCTCTTTGCAGCCGGTATTTGATGATGTCGGCAATGGATATGATGTGCAGTCCCCATTCCTTGGCTTTTTCCTGCAGTTGCGGCATCCGTGCCATTGTGCCGTCGTCGTTCATAATCTCCATAAGTACACCGGCGGGGTACATACCAGCGAGTTTGCACAGGTCGACAGCGGCTTCTGTGTGGCCCGAGCGGCGCAGCACACCGTTGTCCTGAGCGTAGAGAGGGTTGATATGTCCTGGGCGGCCGAAGGTTTTCGGTGTGCTCTTAGGGTCGGCGAGAGCCTTAATCGTTTCAGCGCGGTCGTGAGCCGACACTCCTGTGGTGCATCCTTCAAGTTTGTCGACGGTGATAGTGAAAGGAGTGCCGAGCATCGAGGTGTTCTCGTCCACCTGATGGGGTAGCTCGAGCTCATCGGCTCTTGACAGTGTTATTGGCACGCAGAGCACTCCACGGGCATTCTTCAACATGAAGTTTACCTTTTCGGGAGTTATTTTCTCAGCTGCCATTATGAGGTCGCCCTCATTTTCACGGTCCTCATCATCGACAACGATGACGAATTTTCCTTCTCTGAAATCTTTGATTGCATCTTCGATGCTACTGAGTTTGAAATCTGCCATTATTATTTTCCTTTCGTTCTAATTCTTGTTATGACGTCATTGTTAGTCTTATATATGACGCGCAGGTCGCGGTCGAGGCGGATGCGGAATCTCCACATGCGGCAATAGAAGAATATTCCTGCCGGGATTATTATCGCAGCGGCAATGTTTTTCCATTTGCTTTCGAACGGACGTGTATGAGCTTTCACGGCCAATACCGGGTACCGGTTGATGTAGCTCAGAATAAATCTGTCGCGGGTGTTGCCCAAGTCGTTGATGACTTTCTCGAGGTCCTCGCTGAGCTGCTCTATCTCGTGGTCGGGCTTGTACTTGAAGAAAGCCTTTATCACATTTGGCGGCGACTTGAGGTTGTGGACTGTCTCGTACTGTTCGATACGGGTGTTCATCTGCTGAAGGATTTCAGCGTCGCCAGTATAGTCGGGATCAGTGATGATAACCTCCTTGCTGGCAATCGTTGCACGTTTTATGCGCAAACCGAACATCCGCCGGAACAAATCCTTATATGCGTCGAGGTTGAACACCGCCGAGTCGTTATTGGCCTTATATGTTATGAATATTGCCGTAGGTATGAGCACCGCCGGCGACAGTCCCTTTCCGAACCATATTGTCCATGCTCCCTGACGTGCCATGCGGTAGCCTGTGTTGTCGAGAATATAGTAAACTATGAATACAGCCACCGACGTGATTATTGGCACTCCTAATCCACCTTTACGGATGATAGCTCCGAGAGGTGCGCCGATAAAGAAGAAGATAAGACACGACAGGGCAATGGTGAACTTATTGATAATCTCTATCTTGTGCTGACGGATAATCTTGTCGCCGTCGCTTGTCACCATACTCTTGAACTCGAGGTCGCCCGTCTCCATATTGACTTGCTGCAGAGCCTGCTCCACGACGAGCTTCTTATTGTCGGGAGTGAGGTGGTCGTAGAGCGTGTCAATATTTATTGTCGGACCAAGTTTCTTTACGTTGGCGGCACTCTGCTTCGTCAGTTTCGGTGTTGGATAGTATAGACTTGCCGCAGCTTTGTAGTACGAGTCGCCAATGCTGTCGTACGTATGGTTCAGCGAGTCGAGGTCGGTATGGATTTTTGAGAGACTCTTTGTTCGTGCGTCGTTGCCGAACACCGATGCGTCGGTGAGGTTGAAATCGCCGTCGAAGTCGATAATTATCCTTTTGCTTGTGAACGATTCCCGTCGGTAGGGCACGTTGGCGCTTTCAACCATATTGTTGTTGCGCATGTTCTCATACCATTCTCCGTTCCACATCGTCATTTGCAGGTGCTTCTTGTCGGCTGTCGACTGGAGCATTCCTGAGTCGGCGAGGATAATAGCCTGATCCTCATAGCTTTCCGTCTGACGGTAGACCATGATGTTGTAGAGTTTTCCCGTATTCACATTCTTCTTCTCTACATATATATTAGTCTGCGGGATGCCATCGTAGAAGATGCCTTCAGGAATCTCGAGTTCCGGACTTTTCTCCTTCATCGACAGCATCAGCTGTGCGAGATGCATCTGCGAATTAGGACCAATGTTGTTTTCGAAGTAGAAAGATGCTCCGGTGATAAGCAGTACGATGACTATCAGCGGTCGGAACGACTGTATCAGCGATACTCCCGATGCCTTTATTGCCGTCAGCTCACTGCTCTCGCCGAGATTACCGAATGTCATCAGCGATGCCAACAGTATAGCCAAAGGCAGAGCCTGTGGGATGAGCATCAGCGCCATATACCAGAAGAACTGGGCCAATACCTCCATCGACAGTCCCTTGCCGATGAGGTCATCGACGTATTTCCATAGGAACTGCATCATCAGAACGAAGAGACTGATGAAGAAAGTACCGGCAAAGAGCAGTCCAAACTGCTTGGCAATGAATATGTCTAATTTCTTAATCCGAAGCATAGTGCATTCAGAATGCAAAAGTACATAAAAATATCAGAGTTCACGTCTTTTTTTGTTTTTTTATTAATTCCGGCGTAATCTCTTTCCCCTCACATCTCGTTTTATTCGTCTCCGGTAAGAATCTCGCACAGGTCCTTTTGCAGTACATGCGCGTCGAGCACCGACATGTTCGAGTCCATCAGAGCGAAACAAAGTGTATGACCGTTGGCAGCTTTGGCATACCCTGCCAGCGAGCTTATTCCGTAAGGGTGGGAGAGCGTTCCGGTCTTGGCGTGCACCTTCCCTTTCATCTCTGTCGGCCATCGGCGCAATGTTCCGTCCTGCCCCGATATAGCAAGGAATCGCTGGAGGAAATCGTAATATTGCTTGTGCTCGTAGCCGTAACGCAGAATTTCGCACAGGAAATACGGTGTCAGCTGGTTGTGAACGCACAGCCCGCAACCGTCGTGAACGACGATGCCTTTCTCCTTCGACTTCAGTTCGTTGCTCATGAATTGCTTCATACATGCTATTCCTGTGCCCGCCATATCGGCAGTCTTAGGATTGGCATGATGGCCCATAGTGTAGAGCAGCGATGTGGCTTGGGTGTTGGCACTGTTCTTCCACATCCTCCGTATCACCATATTTATATTGCGGTTCAACCGGAATACGCAGTGGCTCGTCTTTGGCAGTGGCGCAAAGACTATCTGGTCGTCGTTGAATTTTATTCCTTCCTGGCGGAAAGCATTCTTCAGCGTGCGTTCCATGAAGTCCTTACCGCGGTACAGGATGCTGAACTTCGACAGCGTCAGGTCGTATGGGAACCAGTGCTCTTCCGGCTGAATCTGTTCCGTCATCAGTATGTCGATGTAGAATTTGCCTGTGAAAGTCTTGAGCCCTCTTTTCATCTTCAGTATGTGTGCCATGTCGCGCACCTCCTCGGCCGTCAGCTGTGGGTCGAGATCGCCTTTGAATCCGATATCGCCTCTCAGGGTGTCGCCTTCAGTCTTGCCGTTGATATATACCCCCGAATGATACTCATAGCCGGTGCCGAGCATGTGCAGTGCTGTCATTCCGCTGAGCAATTTCATGCATGATGCCGACGGCTGCGGCTGATGCTCCTGGTCGCCGAAGACCTCTTTCCCTGCGGTGAGGTCATAGACGTACAGTCCGAAGGCTCCTTTGCAACGTGGTTTCGTGGCAAATTTCTGGAGCTTCGACCTCAGTGCGGTGTCTATTTCTATAGTCTCCTTCTGCGGAGCAACGGCTGTCTTCGTTTTCTCTCCCTTACAGTTGGTTAGCGAGATGGCCATGACCGACATAGCCACGGCAATACATATATTTATAGCTTTCTTCATTGTAGTCACTTAATATGGCGTGCAAAGTTAATGGAAAATTTTTAATTTTGGTGACATGATGACGAGTTATTGAGCCTTTTTAAAGAAAAAAGTGTGCAACGGATATTTTCTCGGAATCAATTGTAAAAAGAATCCGGGCCCGTCGGTATGCTTTTTGGCATTCTTTTCTGCAATAGATATACGCTGCTAACCCGAAGTGACGTAACTGGGATATAAAGTTCCGTCATAGTCATGTCGGGTGAAACCAATTTTAATTTCGGTGCAAAGGTACAAAATATTTTTCCTGATTCCAAATTCCAGGGGTATAGAAAGGAGGGTAGAAAGAGGGGTAGAAGGAAGACTAACTTCATCACTTCTCATTAAAACATAAATTTCTATTCTGGTTATCAGCTCATTATAGTTTGTCTATGATGATTTTGGGTTACGCATTGGTAGTGAAACCCACATTGAACGAAGAATGGTTGAATAGGCAATCATAAATTAAGACCAAAACCAATAAAAACCATTTGTGTCAGCGCCAAGGGCTTTGGCCCTTTGCCATTTGTGGTTTGATGGCTTGTGAGAGGCTGGGCCTCTCACTGCCCTCAACCCCCAAATGACAGATCCTCCTCCGTCGGATCTTGGCGCTGACACAAAGAAAAACCTTCAAAACAGGCTAACGCGATAGAGTGTTCGGTCTTACGGCCGACAGAACGGCTCTTAACCCTGCCTATCCGTCCTTGCAAATGACCATCGCTCCATGCCCGTTGACGGCGGACTGCTCCTAACACTGCCTATCTGCACTCTGCGAACTACCATCGTTTATGGCGCACTGGATATTCCCGTGGAATTATAGTGAGTGGAAATATAAATCTTTATACTGCCATTATCGCTTTGGCATTTTCAAACGTAAAAGGGAAAAGAAAATCATGGCCAGGCTTATGCTCCCCAAGGAGCAATGGGTCTAAAGTAAGGGTGGGGCTTGTCCCCACCTTAGCTGCTGCGGGGTATTTTCGTTATTTCTCGTCCTCAGCAGCTAAGGCTGGGATAGCCCCAGCCCCTACGTGGATAGGTGTAACACATTGATAACTAACATGTTGTTAACGTGATCATTTCGTCACAAACACATTATCAACGTTATCCCTTTGCAGGGTGCGTGGGCAGTCCGGGGAAGATGGAATGCGCAGGAACAATCATTCAGTTCCTCGAAGACGCACAATAGCACGGAGTGCGCAAAAGTGCATGTGTCTTCTGCGCGTCCCGCTATTCAACCTCTTCGAGGCTGGTCGTGGATTTCTCGCGTACACGGTCTACCCCAGACTGCGGTCGCTGCGATCCCTTAGTCTGGGGTTATTGATTATTAAGCCCCGTCGGGGCTTTGCGTTGGCTGAGAAAAAGACGATAATGAGGATATCTCACCAAGTCGAAGAATACAATTTACGTAATATGTGCTATAGGTATGATCTTATGCAGTTGTATCTCTCAAGGCGTCAGCTGTTTTTCCGGTTTTCCTTGCCGTGATGCAAGCCTGAGGAACGAAGGCTGTTTCTTCCCGGTGCCGACTTGCCGAAGCTTGCTTCGGAGCAAGCGGCATCGGGAAGAAACACAGGGCGCAGCCCTTGCATCACGGCAATGGTTTTTACCGTTTTTTGTCTTCTCGGTTTCGAACTTTCTTCTCGGTTTCATCTTGCATCGCGGCAAGGGTTTTTACCGATTTTTGTTGGAACAAGATGCCATTTCCTGGCTTTGCGTTCTTTGCGGCTTTGCGCGAGCCCCCCCTGTTTGGCAGTAGTATGGGGATAAACCCCATCCCTACGTGGATGCATGCAACACATTTATTATCAATATGTTGCCAATGTAATCCTTTCTTCGTTCAAGGGGGTACACTGCTAAAGCGTCATCCTATATCATTATAGATAAACCATAATGAGCTGATAATCAGATTAGAAAATTATTTTTTATCGAAAAGTGATGAAGTTAGTAGTGTGTGTGGAGCCCATTTGAACAGAAAAAAAGGCATTCCAGCGTATCTCAAACGACACGACATGGAATGCCCAAACGTAATGATAGGAAATTACTATTTCTTACTTGTAACGTAGCTGTCGACTTTCTCGGCGGCGTCGCGGCCGCTGGCCATAGCCCTTACTACGAGGCTTGCGCCGTTGGCGGCATCACCTGCAACGAACACGTTCTCAGGGAATTCCGGCTGCTTCGGCCGCAGGAATCCCATGGCGAGGAGCACCATCTGAGCCTTGATAATCTCTGGCTCACCGGCTTCCACCATTATCGGACGACCACCCTCTGGGTTCGGTTTCCAGTCGATGGGCTGTACTTTCACGCCCGTGAGCTTTCCGTTCTTGCCTATGAACTCCAGCGAGTTGATGTTCCATCGGCGTATGCAGCCCTCTTCGTGGCTCGACGTTGTCTTCAGCGTCCGTGGCCATGTAGGCCAAGGATTGTTAGGATCGTCGGGACCCACCGGTGGCTTTGGCATGATTTCAATCTGTGTCACGCTCTTTGAGCCCTGGCGGTGCGCCGTTCCTATGCAGTCGGAACCCGTATCGCCGCCACCGATGACGAGCACATCCTTGCCCTTGGCGTTGACGAGCTGGTCCTTAGGAATATCCTCACCGGCGAGCACGCGGTTCTGCTGTGAGAGCATTTCCAGGGCGAAGTAGACACCGTCGAGGTCGCGTCCCGGAATCTTCAGGTCGCGGGCCTCAGGTGTTCCGGTGCATACAATAACGGCGTCGTACTTCTTCGACAGTTCATCGAAGCTGACAATCTTGTCTTTTCCGAGCGTCGGATCGTTCTGTATCGGAGCCACATTTTTCTTGTCGCTCACCACGTGAGTGCCGAACTGGAAATCTATGCCCTCAGCTTTCAGCTGCTCCATCCGTCTGTCGATGACCTCCTTGTTGAGTTTGAAGTTTGGAATACCATAGCGCAGAAGTCCTCCGGCGTTCTCCCTCGCGTCGTAGACGGTCACCTTGTAGCCCTTGTGGTTCAGGCGGTTAGCAGCCACGAGACCTGCCGGTCCCGCTCCTACTACAGCCACGCTGTGTTCGTTGCGCTCCGGCTTCTCTACCTTAATATATCCTTCCTCCCATGCGTATTCGCAGATGGCAGCCTCGTCCTCGCGGTTCGTTGTGGGCTCGTGCTCCATGAGGTTCAGTACGCAGGCTTTCTCGCAGAGGCCCGGGCAGATTCTTCCGGTGAACTCCGGGAAGTCGTTAGTGGAGTGCAGCAGCTCGTAAGCTAACTGCCAGTCACCCTTATACAGTGCGTCGTTCCACTCTGGCGGCTTGTTGCCCAACGGACAGGCCCAGTGGCAGAATGGTACACCGCAATCCATACACCGGCTTGCCTGTACTCGGCGATCGTTCTGGTTCAGCGTCTGCTCCACTTCGCCGAAGTCGTGGATGCGGTCGTGTATAGGCCGGTAGCCGGCCTCCTTGCGTTCTATAGTTAGAAATGCTTTTGGATTACCCATGTCAAATAATGTAGAATTGTGAAACTAATAATCTCTCTGCATGTCAGCAATCTTCTGCTGGAGCTTGCGCACCTGCTCTTCCTGCAGCACACGTTTGTACTCGATAGGAACGACCTGGATGAAGTCTTCGACGTAGCGGTTCCAGTCGTCGAGCATCGTGCGGGCGAGTTTTGAGCCTGTATAGAGATAGTGTTGTCTGATGAGCTCGTGCAGCTCCTTGCGGTAGCTGGCCTCCTCAACGAGGTTTATTTCGACCATGTCCATATTGCAGAAGTAGTCGAAGTTGTGCTTGCGGTCCCAGACGTATGCCACACCACCCGACATTCCGGCGGCGAAGTTTCGTCCTGTCTCACCGAGCACTACGACCCGTCCTCCTGTCATATATTCGCAGCAGTGGTCGCCGGCACCCTCGACAACGGCTATGGCGCCGGAGTTTCTCACGGCGAATCGCTCGCCGACCTTTCCGTTGACATAGAGCTCACCGCTCGTAGCACCGTAGAGTCCGGTGTTTCCGGCAATGATATTATCCTCGGCAGCGAAGTTGGAACGTATAGGCGGGAGAATCGAAACACGGCCTCCCGACAGCCCCTTTGCGAAGTAGTCGTTGGTGTCGCCTTCGAGCTTGAAGTCCACTCCTTTGACGAGGAATGCACCGAAGCTCTGTCCTGCTGAGCCCTTGAATTTCACGTTGATAGATGCCTCGCGCGGTGCCGAGTAAGGCTTTCCGGCTGCTTCGGCGTCCATCTTCTTCTGCCGTTCCTCCGAACGCCGCTTCTCGAGGTAACCCGAGAGCATCGTTCCCACAGCGCGGTTCGTGTTGCGTATGGTGTAGTCGAGGTCGATTTCGCCACCCTGCTGGATGGCATTTGCCGATGCCTTGATAATCTGTTCGTCGAGAATTCCATTGAGCTCGTGGTCCTGCGTCTTCGTGCAGAAGTTCGACGAGTCGCCACTCTCCTGATGCAGCAAGTTGCTGAAGTCGAGCGAGTTCCACTTGTCTATCGTTGCCTTGTCCCAGCGTTTTGCAGTGTCGTCGGGCAGTGCTTTGCGCTTTAAGAGTTCCGTATGGCCGATAATGTCGTTTAACTTGCGGAATCCCATCTGTGCCAGATACTCCCTGACCTCGCGTGCGAGGAACATAAAGAAATTGATGACGTAGTGGTAATCGCCACGGAAATGGGCTCTGAGCTTCGGATCCTGCGTAGCCACACCCATAGGGCAGGTATTGGCTGAGCACTTACGCATCATCACACAACCGAGGGTTATCAGGGCTGCGGTACCGAACCCGAACTCCTCAGCACCGAGCAGAGCCATCATGATGACGTCGCGGCCGGTCTTCAGCTGACCGTCGACCTGCAGACGGACGAGCGATCGGAGACCGTTCTTGACCAGTGTCTGTTGTGTCTCGGCGATACCAATCTCAGGCGATATGCCCGCAAAACGCATCGACGATGCCGGACTTGCGCCCGTTCCGCCCTCAGCACCGGAGATAACGATGAGGTCGGCCTTGGCCTTTACGACACCGGCAGCGATTGTTCCCACACCGCTCTCGGCAACGAGTTTCACGCTGATAGCGGCGCGCGGGTTGACATTCTTCAGGTCGAAGATAAGCTGTTTCAGGTCCTCGATGGAGTAGATGTCGTGGTGAGGCGGAGGCGAGATCAGTGATATTCCGGGGATGGAGTGGCGGGTCTTGGCGATAATTTCGTTGACCTTGAATCCGGGCAGCTGACCGCCCTCACCCGGCTTTGCGCCTTGGGCCACCTTAATCTGTATCTCTTCGGCGTTGACGAGATACTCCGTCGTCACACCGAAACGTCCTGATGCCACCTGCTTTGTCTTGCTCGACAGGCTGATACCGTCCTGCTTGGTGTAGTAGCGTTCGCTGTCCTCGCCGCCCTCACCGGTGTTGGAACGGGCTCCGAGGTAGTTCATTGCCAGAGCCAGGGCCTCATGGGCCTCAGCCGACAGTGCTCCGAACGACATGGCACCAGTAACGAAGTGCTTGACGATGCTCTCCTCGCTCTCTACCTCGTTGATATCTATGGGGTTACGCTTGAAGTCGAGGAAGTCGCGGATGAATATCGGCTCATCCTTCTCGTCGGCCATAGCCGTGTATTTCTTGAAGAGATTGTAGTCGCCCTTGCGGGTAGCTAGCTGCAGGGTGGCGATGGTCTCCGGGTTCCACGCGTGCTTGATGCCGTCGCGGCGCCAGTGGAACTGTCCTAAGGCAGGGAGGAACATCAGCTTATGGCCGCTCTCCTTCTCCTCCTTTTCAATATTGTATGCGGCGTCGTGCAGTTTGATGGCGTCGCGGGCAATAGTCTTCAAGCCGATACCACCAATTGTCGACGTGTCGGTGCCGAAGTAGGTCTTCAGCAGACCTTCCGACAGTCCTATGGCCTCGAAAATCTTCGCACCACGGTAAGAGCGTATCGTAGAGATTCCCATTTTGGCCATAATCTTGAACAGACCCTTCTTCAGGGCGTTGATATAGTTGGCCTCGGCGGTAGCGTAGTTTTCCTGAATCTTGCCCTTCTTGACGAGGTCGTCGAGGATGGCGTAGGTCATGTACGGGCACAGTGCCGATGCACCATAGCCTAAGAGCAGAGCGGCGTGCATCACCTCACGAATCTCTCCCGACTCTACTATCAGGGCTGTCTGCACACGCTTACCTACGGAGATGAGATAGTGGTGGACGGCACTCACGGCGAGCAGTGACGGAATGGCCGCATGGGCCTCGTCGACGGCACGGTCGGTGAGGATGATGTAGTTGTAGCCCTCGTCGACGCTGTGCTCGGCTTCGTGACAAAGGTTCTCGAGAGCCTCGTGGAGGCCTTCCTCGCCAAGTTTTGTCTCGAAGACGATAGGCAACTTGATGGTATTGAATCCCTTATATCTGATGTTGCACAGAATGTCGAGCTGGGTGTTCGTCAGGATGGGGTGGGGCAGACGGACCATCTTGCAGTTGCTCTCGTTGGGGTTGAGGATGCCCGTTCCCACGCGTCCGATGTATTCGGCAAGGCTCATGACGAGGTTCTCTCTTATGGAGTCGATGGCAGGGTTCGTCACCTGGGCGAACTGCTGACGGAAGTAGTTGAAGAATATCTGTGGACGGTCGGAGAGTACGGCCAACGGTGTGTCGTTACCCATTGATGCTGTCGGCTCCTGACCCTTGATGGCCATAGGAATGATGGTGTCGGCGATATCCTCCTCGCCGAAACCGAATCCCACCTCCTTGCGCAGCAGGTGGTCGACGCTGTTGTCGACTTTACGGCCCGATTTCAGTTTCTCCAACTGTATGCGGTTCGTCGACAGCCACTGGCGGTAAGGATGCTCGTGGGCCAGACGGTCCTTGATTTCGCCGTCGTAGTAGATTTTTCCTTCCTGGGTGTCGACGAGCAGAATCTTTCCTGGTTGCAGACGTCCCTTCTCGGCTATCTCCGTAGGATCGAAGTCCATGACTCCCACCTCCGATGCCACGACCATCGTATCGTTCTTCGTGATCGTGTATCGTGCCGGGCGCAGACCGTTACGGTCGAGCATTCCGCCGGCATAACGGCCGTCGGAGAAGAGCAGGGCGGCAGGGCCGTCCCATGGCTCCATGAGGATGGAATGATACTCGTAGAAAGCCTTGAGGTCCTCGGAGATAGGATTCTTGTCGTTGAAGCTCTCCGGAATCATGATTGCCATGGCCTGGGGCAGCGACAGTCCGCTCATGACGAAGAACTCGAAGACGTTGTCGAGACTTGCCGAGTCCGACATGTCGGGCTGGACGATAGGCGAAATCTTACGGATGTCGCCGAGGGCCTCCGACGAGAGCACCGACTCGCGGGCCTTCATCCATCCGCGGTTACCACGGATGGTGTTAATCTCACCGTTGTGGGCCAGCATGCGGAAAGGCTGTGCCAGACTCCATGTCGGGAACGTGTTTGTCGAGAAACGGCTGTGGACGATAGCCAGACCCGACGTGAAGTAGTTGTTCGTCAGGTCGGGGTAGTACTGGCGCAGCTGCAGGCTGGAGAGCATTCCCTTGTAGACGATGCTCTTGCTCGACAGTGAGCAGATGTAGAAGTCCTTGTCGTGCACCCGCCGTTCAATCTTCTTCCTTATTATATATAATGTGCGTTCGAAAACAGGAACCTTATCGTCGGTGACTCCTGTGATGAAAACTTGCTTAATGTCGGGCTCTGTCGACAGTGCAGCCTCGCCGAGACAGTCGGGATTGGTGGGAACACTGCGCAGATGGGTCAGCGAAAGGCCCTCACGCTCTATCTCCTCAATCATTATCGACAGAATCTCCTGCTGCCGCTTTTCGTCCTTCGGCAAGAATACAAGTCCGGTGCCGTACTTGCCTTTCTCCGGCACAGGAATGCCCTGAAGCAATATGAACTCATGAGGAATCTGCAGCAGTATGCCGGCACCGTCGCCAGTCTTACCGTCTGCTCCCTCTGCACCGCGATGGCGGAGGTTCTCAAGAACCTTCAGCGCGTTGTCGACTAACTCATGGCTCTTGTTGCCATGAATGTTGACCACCATGCCAACGCCGCACGCGTCATGCTCATACGCGGGATTATACAATCCATTTCCCATATTTCTTTGCAATTAATATATAATGAAGTTAATTTCCTATCGAATTGAATGCAAAAGTACGATTTTTCTTTCATTCTGAGGTAGGTATATGCTTTCTTTATTCTTCTTTTTATCACAAATTAACAAATTGAAAGTTTTATATAGGTTATAGTCCTTAACTATAAGGTGGTTTTCGGAGGCCGAAACTTACGGATTGAAATTTTGTACAAAAAAAGTTCGTAATTGTTTTGGTCATGTTGTAGAAAAGCATTACCTTTGCACCCGCAAATCCGAAGTCGGGCTTATCAATGAGGTTCGCTTGGGTGTTTCGCCAAGGGTGGTTTCCAGAGTGGCCAAATGGGGCAGACTGTAAATCTGCTGCTTCTTGCTTCGGTGGTTCGAATCCATCACCACCCACTCATATTAGATTTTTCTTCCTGTTAGAGGCGACGGTCGGTAGATTGCCGCCTCTACTATTATATATATGTATAGTCGCTCCTATTCGCTCCTGCAAACAATCATCGTTTCATTCTCGTTGACGGTTGACGGTCTCTAACCTTGACGATGCGCACCCTGCAAATGGATTACGTTGACATTGTGTTTGTGATGAAATGAACACGTCGGTAACACGTTGATAATTAATGCGTTGCATTCATCCGCCGTAGGGGCGGGGTTTATCCCCGTCCTCGCAGCTGCGTGATATTTGCTTTGTATCTTGTCCGCTGTTGGTAGGACGGGGATAAACCCCGCCCCAACGGCGGCTGAGTGCTGCAAGTGACTAAGAATCAGTGATTTGAATAGTTACATGAATAACACGATTAAATAAACAATCATAACTTGCGACCAAAACCAATAATCTTGCGATTGATAACTTGCGACCAAAACCAATAAAACCCTGTTGTCAGCGCCAAGGGCTTTCGCCCTTTGCCATTTGTGGTTTGAGTGTTTGTGAGAGGCCTGGCCTCTCACCGCCTCACCCCGCAAATGTCAGATCCTCCTCCGTCGGATCTTGGCCCTGACACAAAGGAAAACCTTCAAAACAGGCTATCGCGATTGTGTGAATTTTGCGGCATCAACGGTTTTGGCGGTTTTTTTGCGATTGCAAGCCTGAGGCACGAAGGCTGTTTCTTCTAAGTCGTCGGCTTGCCGAAGCTTGCTTCGGAGCAAGTCGGCGACGGAGAAGAAAAAATGGACGAAGCCCTTGCAATCGCAAGTGGTTTTATTTGGTTTTTGTCAGAAGACTTTGTGTGTGAAATATCTTTACATGATTTCCAAACCTACCGTTTTGGCTTGCAAAACGGCCTGTTCCATCGCCTGAAACGGGCCGTTTCGCAGTCTAAAATGGGCTGTTTTGCAACGCAAAATGGCATCTTTTGTAAGTCGTTGGTAATCAGACGGCTACAATGGAACTATCGGAATGGTCGTCTGCTGAAATACTTTTACATTCCGATACTCATCCCCATCGGACATGAAAACAGCTGCGAATGGGCTTGCCGGGTATGATTCTGCCTCCACGGCAAACTCATTGACGGGTGTCTTGTGGCTGTCCGGAAACGGCGTTACCAACAAGATGTGGTGCTGGTTAAGCATTGGAAAGATGGTTGCCCGTATCTTATAAGACATCCAACTTGAAAAGCTTCCCCTGCACATTAGGTGACGTCCGACTATACTGGAGACCAAGAAAAGATACTACTGTCAGAACAAGCATTCCGATGCAGGCCCATTTGTAGCCTTCCGACTGTATTAGTGGTTGTATGGCATATAAGATGATGCACAGGAAAGGCAGAATTTTGTACGTGGCGTTCATCCATTTACTGTACATTGCCGATGGGTGGACGTAGTAAGTATCGTTCCCTTTTCGGTAGGCGAATGTGGCAAGCGGCAACACCGACCTGTAGGTGTACTTCAGCTTTACGTCTATCGTGTCGCCTTCCTCAGCATCCACGTCGCAGCCGTACGCGTCCTTAGGGAGGGTGATAATCTCCTGACCGTTTTTGGCTATCACCACTTCAGCCTTCTTTCTTTCGAATCCTCCGTTTACAATAATCTTCATAAGCTTTTGAGTTTTTATGCTACATCTGTAGTAGTCGCTACCGCGGCAGAAACCAGCAGGGCCGGCAGCTGTTGCTGCACTAATAATGGCGTTAGCAGTTTCTTCGTCTTTCTACAGATGACGTATTCGTTTGCAAAGTTAATTATTTTCTTATACTATGCAAGTAATTAGTGTCTATTTTTCTTTGATTTATTATTTTTTTTTAAATGCCGACTTTGCTCGGTCGCAACCGAATGGCTCCTGTACCTGAGTTTTGTCCGCCACCTACAGCCCAAGGAAACTGACGACCAGACAGTCTTTACTCGCCAATTCTCCATCCATATTGCTGATTATTAGGGCTTAGTTCCATTGCCCGAACCTGTCGACCTCCATGTTGACCACCCGTTTTCTCAGGCCAATATGAGGGCATCTCGTCCTTAACGGGCATTTAGCCCTGTATCAGCTGAAAGATTTTGTGAACGTCCATTTCCTACAGATTACATTTTAGATAAACGATGGTCTCACGTCCGCGCAGCGGCATGGACCTGCTGCCACAGAGTCTTGTCACTGATAGTGATTTTAGCTGAGGCCTTCAGGCCTGGCTGTACCTTTTTGCCGTTAGAGCGGATGGAGGTCTTGGCGGTAAAATAATGGTTCCCGTCTACGATGAGAAGATTTTCGCTGTGGCTGGTGATGGGACACACGACGGGTGCGGCATCATTGTCCTGTCCTTCAAGGGTGAGGCGTGCCATGCGCGGCTCATCAAAGAGATAGAGGTATTCGTAAGGAACAAGGAGCTCTACCGACTCGTTGCGCATTACCTTACCCTGCGCCTCTATCGTGATGGGATAGCGAATGGTGTAGAAAGCGACGGCAAGGGCGATGACGACAAGCGTAATGACCATCGTGCCGGTGCGCACAAGGGCTGGAGGCACCTGCCCGATGATGTGGCGTACCTTCTCGCTCCGCAGTTCTATATTTTCTGATTCATTCTTGTTGTCCATGTCTAAAAAGTCTTTTTTGATTTGTTGGCATCAATTGCGATTGTTATTAATCGAAATTAAGCGGACGGTCTATATATCAGTTACCCAACTCCAACTGGTTCTTCACGAGGTTATAATACGCTCCGCGCTTTGCCGTCAGCGTCTCGTGATTGCCCGTCTCGACAACTTTCCCGTGGTCGATTACGACAATCTGGTCGGCATTCCTGACCGTGCTCAGGCGGTGGGCGACGATGACGACGGTCTTGCCACGGTAGAACGTGTCGAGGTTCTCCACGATAGCCCGCTCGTTGTTGGCATCGAGCGAGTTGGTGGCCTCGTCGAGGAAGATATAGTCGGGATTCTTGTAGACAGCACGGGCGATGAGGATGCGCTGCCGCTGACCCTGGCTCAGTCCCACACCGTCACGTCCTATCTTCGTGTTGTACTTCAGTGGCAATGACATCACATAGTCGTGGATGCACGCTATCCGTGCGGCTTTCAGCAACCGGTCCTTGTCGATGTCGCCGTCGTCAACAGCGATATTTCTTGCTATAGACTCAGAGAAGATGACACCGTCCTGCATGACCACGCCGCACTGGCGGCGCCACCATTTCTTGTTGAGCGTATTGATGTCCGTGCCGCCGATGTTTATATGTCCCTCTAATACAGGATAATAGCCAAGCATGAGCTTGACGAGCGTGGTCTTGCCGCTGCCCGAGGCACCGACGATGGCCGTCACCTTTCCCTTAGGAATATGGATAGTTACGCCGTCCAATGTCTTGCGCAAAGCGTGAGGGTCATATTTGAACATGATATTTTCGATGTCGATGCCCTTGCCGTCATCGACCAGCGAAGTCCTGAGGCCGTCCTTCCCGTTCTCGTCCTCGGCGCGGTGAATCTCATTGATGCGTTCCAGGCTTATTCTTACGTCCTGCAGGGAGTAGAAGAAGTTCATGAGCTGCTCCACGGGAGAGTTGAGCTGTCCGATGATATACTGCACGGCAAGCATCATGCCGAGCGTCATCTGCCCGTGGATGACGGCTGCGGCAGCCACGACAGTGATGACGATGTTCTTCACCTCGTTGATGAGGATACTGCCGGCCTCCTGCGTCTGCTGCAGTTTCAGTGACTTCATCTGCACGTTGAAGAGGTCAACCTGCGTGTCCTCCCATTCCCACCGACGTCGCTGCTCACAGTCCTGGAGTTTGATCTCCTGCATGGACGTGATAAACTCGTAGGTCTTGTTGTTGTTGATGGCTTGTTGCTCGAAGAGCTCATAGTCCAACACTTTGCGGCGGCGTAGGAAAAGCGTCATCCAAAGGCCGTAGAGCAGACTGCCAGCAAGGAAGATGACAAAAATGAGCTTGTTATATAACAGCAACACCACCGTGAACACAATGAAGGTGAGCATGGCGAAAGTGACGCTCAGTGCCTGACTGGTGAGGAAGTTGTTCACGCGGCTGTGGTCGTTCATCCGCTGCATGAGATCGCCCATGAGCTTGGTGTCGAAGAACGACATCGGCAGTTTCAGCAGTTTGATGAAGAAGTCGCTCACCAGCGAGATATTTATCCGCATGGAGATATGCAGCAACAGCCACCGGCGGATGAAGTCGATGGCCGTACGGCTGAAGGTAAGCATCAGCTGGCCGAGCAGTATCAGCCAGATGAAGCCGATGTTTTGGTTTTTGATGCCTACGTCGACGATGGACTGGGTGAGGAACGGCAGGACGAGCTGCAACAAACTGCCCACGATAAGCCCAAGCACTATTTGTCCGAAATATCGCTTGTACTTTTTCACATAGCCGAAGAGAAAGCGGAACGACCGTGGATTCTTGTCTTTTCTTTCTTCTTTGCTGTCCTTACGGGAATAGAAAGCTGGTGTGGGCTCCAAAAACATCGCTATCCCCTTTTCTTCACCGTCCGACTGCGTGCTAATCCAGTGACTGGTGAACTCCTCGCGGTTGTACGTTATCAGTCCTTTCCCCGGGTCGGCGATATGGAATTTGCGACCTTTCCTTACCTCGTACAATACCACGAAGTGGTTTTGGTTCCAATGGAGGATGCATGGCAGAGGAACTTTTTCCAATGTTTCCACCGCAGCACGTGCACAAACGGTATGAAAGCCCAGTGACCCCATGGTTTCATTGATGGCAAGGAGTGAAACTCCCTCGACCGTGGCATGGCATAGCTCAGAAAGATATTCCTGCGAATATTCTCTGCCATAAAATTTACACGCCATCTGCATACAGGCTATTCCGCACTGCATGGCATCGTGCTGGATGACTATCGGAATTTTCTCCACTATTGCTTTATGAGCCATAATGGCATTGCAATTTATTTAAGTATACTGTTGCTAATATTCTTATCCACCCTCACCTCATTGTGCTCAACCTTCTTGTGTCCGAAATCAAAGTTATAGTTCACTTTCAACGATATTGACTGACAGAAGGAAGAGTCGCGCAGCTTCATGCTCTTTTTGTAGCAGTTGCTGTTTAAGTAGCCGCGCGACAACGGGTTTCTTCTGAACGGATTGTTATAGTCAAGGCTCAGATACCAGTTCCCCTTGTTGTAAGACATTGACAGTCCGTAGGTTGCCGGGTTCTCGGCGTATAGTGATGACATCACATCAGACGACTTTATCCTCGACATAAAGAATGATGAAACCGAGAAATTCCCAATCATGTACATTGCATTAAAACCATAAGTCCAGTTATTTATCGATTTCCGGAAGTCATCATTAGTGTTCATGGCCAGATAAGAGAGCGTTCCCATTATCTGCAAACTCCTGTTCAGCAGATAACCGGTCATAGCTATCTCTGCCTTCGACTGCACATATCTGTCACCCTTCTTAAACGTGTGGACAAGTTTGTCGCCCTCACCGAAATATACGTCCTGGACGGAGTGGCTGTAAATCATGGATCCGACCGAAGCACTCATATTTATTATATTGAAATTCTTCGATAGCGTCAGAACCGGATTATAGTATATATAGTTCTTCAAGTCGACATTGCCACGCAAAATCTCGTAGTTGCTGATTTTCTGCTCAAATTCACTTCTCAAAGCATTATTGGGCACCAGATAGCCTATGTTATTTTCCAGCGTCAGGCGTGTGGTATTATCTATATTGTATCCGAGATACAGTTCCGGGCTGAATGTCGTTTGGTTATCCCTGTACTCGTTGATAGATGTATGGATAAACTTTAAAGAGGCTTTTAACTGAGCGTAAATCTTCTTGCCCACGGCACTGCCTAAGCGCGCCCACACCAGATGTGAAGTCGACATATACTTTCGTGAGTAGTCGACCGACCCGCTGTAATCATCTTTGTATCTGTCATTTCTAAGGATATAGCCAACGGTAAGATCCCCATAATTGCCGAACTTCTTTGTTCCCCTGACGTACAGCTGCGAAAGATGCCCGTCCTCCTTGGCATTATTTATTATAGGGTCGGAATCCGACTCGTGGTATCTGCGGTCGTAATTGTTATGGATGAACGAATAGGTGCCATAAAACAATAAGTATACCTTTTTCGGCAGGTTCACCTCGTAGGTCAATTGCGCATAGGGCATCAGACCCCTTGATGGTCTGACCGACGAGTCCCTTTTCTCGTATGTGCCCGGCGTAAGCATATAGACGGTTCTGTTAAACTCATCCTGTTTATAATTATTTGTACGCGAAAGACCACCGACGATGTTCAGATAGTTCTTATCGTCCTGATAAATTCCTTGCAGTGCCACGTACTGGTTGTTGGCCTTATTCTTATAGTGGTCCGTGGATGTCAATTTCGTGAAATTGAGCTGTTGGGTTTCCACATCCTCCTGACCGTCCAGGTGATATTTATTATTATCGGCATAGTTTGCGCCGACATATGAATATAAATCCCAATTCTTTTTATGATACTTCACGTTGACATCCAGACCCTCTGCTGGTGTCAAAAATGACATACTGCCTGTAGCATTGATATAGCCTCCTTCGTCAACCACCTTGACGATATAATCAACTACCGCATCGTAGTTGGCGAATTTTCCCGTAGCTTTAGGATAATAGTCGATACGGATAATATCTCTGGCCCGTAACGATTTGATTTCCAGCGGTGTGGCTTCATGGCCGTTAATACACTGGGCGACGTTCCTATCGTCCTGCGTCCTTATGCTTTTGGTTCTTCTGTCAATCTTCAGTTCCGGAATCATAAGGTTGTAGAGCAGACCGAAGGCATTGTAAGCCGTCTTCTTCTGTCTTACGGACGGCAGGTAGGATGATTTCTCCTTGTCATGAAAGACAAGATTTCCTTTAACTTCTACGCCCTCCAGTTCCATTGTGTCCTCGTCAAGGACAATACAGCCTAAGTTGATGTCTTTCACCGGATGCAGTGCCACCGTCTTAGTCTTAAAGCCAATATATGAGAATGCCGCACTGCAATGTCCTTCATCTGATTTCTTGACATGAAAGGAGAAGAGTCCATTATTTTTACTCTGTAATTCGTTTCCGTTTGTCGCATGATTCCCTTTGACCGAAATATTTACGTATGGCAGACTGGCACCCGTTCTGTCGACTACCTGTCCGCGTATTGTGACTATAGAATCGTTCGACTGTCCGTAGCATACGATAGATGTAATAAGCAACAATAAGCAGAGTAGTTTCCTCATATATTTTCCTTTATTCTGTTTATATTCATCTCTTATCTTGTTTCAATCTCAATCTGTACCACTGTTCGTGCGTGGTCAATAATTAGTGAATGATGTTAATTGAATGCAAATTTAATAAAATTTTATCTCTTTCTTGCGATGTTATTCACTTATTTTAGTGTTTCCCCAAAAATCGGACATGCAATGCCACACTCCATGCAATACGTTGGTATGTAATAGCAGGATAATCCTGGGTTCCATTTCCGCCGGTTCATTTTTTTGTTCCAGCTCCTTTGCCATAATATTATTTTATGGATGAGTGAAATATAAAAAGTTGTTGCCGTCAAATGCGATCAAGAATCTATCCTCGTTGTCAACGCCTATGCATTGGAGGTATTTGTTAACTTTAAATGTATTGACTACATTCCCATTCCAGTCCATTTTGACAATGTAGGAGAAAAAGTGCCCTGTTTGCGATTTTCTCATTGCATACTGGTATTTCTCTCCATGATATAAAGCATAGATATATTTCTTGCTTGCCACCATCTTGTAAAAATAGGTGATGTTCCTATCCCATATATCTGCGCCAATATTGATCTTGGGAGTTTTTTGCTTGTCTTGGAATTCCAAAGTAACTACTTCGTTGGGTTTGTCTGTATCGAATAGTTGTATTACTGGGAACATCCAATACGAATAGCAACATCGTCTCAGAGTAGGATTATACACAAGACTTCCTTGGTTTATATCCCAAATACTATGTGATTTTTCAACAAAGAGCGGTCTAACCTCTTTTATTTCAAGACTGTCCTTGAACCGTCTTGCGGTGAGCACTTCGTATGGCCCGTCCGCTTTTCTTCCAATGAACAAATATTTATGTGGTTCTAAATAATACACATCCGCTGAATAGTAGGTTAATGGAAATGGAATTCTTATGCGCGAGGATGCCACCAGGTAATCCTTCGACAATTTGCCTTTGCCATTCTCCATTATGCTGTAGATGTTTCCACCAGTATAATCAACGACACGAAGAGAATCGTTATTCCCGTAAAAAAGGCGTGGATAATAAATCTGATAGTAGTTTCCTTTGTTCTTGAAGTATTCTTTTGGTAGGGACAGACGATTGCCAATCGTGTCAATCTTAAAACTGAAAAGAAAATCATGAGAGCTATTTGACCTCTTTGAAAATGAGGTGTATAGCATGTCATGGTCAATAACCATCTGATTGACTAATCGAATATCACTTGACACGGGAGTTTGCAGTACTCTCCCTTGAAGTGGTATATTATTATTGAAAATATAGCTCATGTCTTTTGTCAAATTGCCCGTTTGGGCAATGCAAGAAAGACATGCGATTAGGGTGCATAACAACAAAGCTTTTCTTCTCATAATTTGCATATTTTATCCAATTTAAAGTTCAACTCTAAAGCTGTAACAGGTGGACATAAGTATTTATACGGACATGTTCTACAACTTGTCATGTTTCGTGTAACCCTCCATCTCGTATTGTTGATTAGTTCTGATACTACAGCTTGATTCAGAATGTTAGTCCCAGAATATCTTGTATTTTTTCCGTCCAGAAATGCCGCAATTGTTTCGTCTGGATTGATTTGTAAAATTCCGAAGAAATTACGGTTTAGCTTCTGATTACAAAATAAATCAGACAAAGTCAACTCAGATGCCTCAATGTCCTCAATCCCTATGAATACTTCTTTTAAAAAGAAGGGCGCAGGGGGATTTTTCCGTGGATGCCCCTGCACTCGCCTAACCAAATATCGTGAAACAGCGGAACATGAAGAAGGGAAGGTCACTGACCCCATGCACCTGAGCACGCAGTCCCTTAATCTTTGAGTTGAGCGACTCGGCTGGCGCATTCGTTGACCTGTTGTTGAAGAAGTTTAGCACATACTCCTCTTTGGCCTTGATGGTGTCACGTACTGATATGATTTCCCGAATGCGGGTTCTTCCGACATTCTTGTACCACTTATGGAGCGCTTTCTTTGCACTCTTCCTGTCCTTTTTCTTGCTGAAGATGTTGCGCAGGGCGCAGAGCAGACCGTATGCAGCCTTCATCTTTGGCTCAATCTCAAAGAGCAGGCGCATTTCCTCCTTCTGGAAGTCAGTCCAGTCATTGTGGTTTTTCGTCAGCGGGTATCTTACGTGCGTCAGCAAGTCGGCTTTGGTCTCTCCATTGCTGAGTTTCTTCGGCTCAAACTTTTCATTCTTCCGCTTGCGCGGCCTGCCGAGGCGTTTGCCGTTCTTGCTCTTCTTGACCTCATGGGTCTCGGCGTACCTGTCCCTTGCCTTGGCCCGCTTCTCTTGCTGCTTTCTGAACTCCCGCTCCTCTCTCTTGACCTCGGTCGTGTTGGTGCGCTTGAGCTTCATGCGCATCGCATCAAGTCCCCTGGTCGTATAAAGCTGGATGACATGGAAATGGTCTATAACTATCTCTGCCTGTGGGAAGGACTTCTTGACAATGCCCATCATGCTGTCGGAGAAGTCCATCGACACCTCCTTGACTTTATTTCGGCTCTCTTCTTGTATCTCGTCAAAATGCTTCGTCACGTCAGCAACGGTCGTGCCCTTGACTGCAGCTATGAGTGTTCCCTTCTTGCAGTGTCCGTCCCTGTTGGAGAGGAACGTGATCAGGTCATGGTGAAGCATCGTCTCGTCTATGCACAGTCGCTCGCCCATGTTCTTCTCTTGAAGCACCCACTCACCGGCATGCTCCTTCTGGTCCCAGTCCGTAAAGCCACTCAGATGCTCCTTGTAGGCACGCCCGAGGTACTTCCCGTCAGTCCGGAAGAAGCGCCCCACGCATTGGGCCGTCACTGGGAAGGCATCCAACCATTTTTTTTAAGAAATCCGCAAACTCTACAGAGTAGCAGGTTCCCTCTGCCACAAGAGGCAGGGTTTCAAGGACGACGTTGTGACCGTCTCCGTCCAACCAACGACGGCGACGGACATGCAGCAGAACTTTATGCTCGCGTTGTGGGAAGTCATTGAACAAGCGAGGCTCCGTGAAACCGTTGGGCTGAAGGTCATGCCAGACCTTGTCACGCAGGTCGCGCTCGTCAAGGTAGATGTGAAGAATACGGATGACGGTGCCTGTTTCGTCCTTCTCGTTAGTAACTTCTTCGTCGATCTTAGTGATCTCGAAGTAATCAAGGATGCCATCGGGCAGCATGTAACGGACTAATGTTGAGTAGTCGAATGTCGATAGTTTCTTTGCCATGCTGCAAAGGTAACATAGTTTCCCGACATCAGCAACGCTGTTTCACTATATTTTAGTTAGGCGAGTGCAGGGACATCCACGGAAAAATCCCCCTGCGCCAAAAGAAGTCAAAATTATTTTCAGTCCACACTGGTAGCATCTTCATAGCAGATGACGAACAACTCAGTAATCTGTCGACTTCATCTATTAGATTAATAAATTCAAAATTTCCACAATCTTTCGATTCTTTTATCAATCTTTGTGCGATATTTGGATTAGAATATCTGTCGCAGAAAACAACAAAATTAATCTTTGAAACTGATGAGTAATCTGAGATATGCGATAGAAATTCATAGACAATATCTGAGTAAATGTGGAGGTAATACTGAAAATTATAGCGTTCAAATATTCTGATATATTCCATTATATTTATCATTGGAGAACCAATAATAATATGTACATTATGAATACTTGAAAGGCATGCTTCTTTTAAGATCTGCTCCACAAAGTCCACTCTTAATGTGGTTTTCTCTTCTGAAAAACAAGGTGTTGCATATTGTTTAGAGGTCAGATTCCTATAAAAAGAAACCTTAGAGTCAGCATAACCATAATTTATTTGTATGAATAAACTTGACAATAGCGAGAGTTTTCCCTTAATTTCTTTCAACCCTCCTGACATATTCTTTGTTAGGTCATGTTGCAAATTCAATATCGGTAAAAAATTCAATGGTTTGGTTGAATTCTTTACGGATACAAACATATTCATATTATTAGCAACGCGTACATCATTAGACGTCATCTTCTCAAATTCGTCTAATGATAATACTCCTAAGTTCTCTGGCCTATAAAATTCTCTTATTAGATTAATGAGACGAGTGTCTGTGGACGTAATGCATTTATAGTTTCTTGTATTATAGAGCAAGATTTTACCTTCCGTATAGTCCACAAACACATTAGGGCTCAAGGCAATCCAATGTAATTCAGACTGTTTCATAATTTTTCATAATGTAATCATACGCCTCGGGATACTCCCTGAAAAAAGAAAGCATTTGGGCACGTCGTTCTTCATACGCCTTATTATCAACAAAGTAATTACATCCGACAGCACAATCACTTAATATACCAGAATTAAATAAACAACATAGGCATGATTTTCTGTCCATACAATGCCTGCATATTTTTTCGGCACGAGTTAAAGCAACATTATACTTATTTGAGATGTCATCAAAATCTAATTCAATGCCATCATCTGATATCTTTCCTAACGAATAATTATAACCTATTCGTTCACATGGCATAATCTTGCCTAATACAGAGACAAAAGTTTTCTTAGTAAAGGGGAGGCATGTCCCTGTCGGTATTCGTTTCCTATTTGCTTTACCGAAAATAAGTTCGTTATAATCGAGATAGAAATAATCTGATCTCATCTGTATATATCTGGCGACCTCATCAAATCGAGGGTCTTCTAAGAAATTAGCATATTTGAATGGCCGCTCAAAGGATTTGTTCTTGCTTTGGTACATAGCATTGAAACTTGCGCGTTTATTGCTTTTTATACCTATTGAATTTATTTCGCTTATGCTGGGTTTCTTCCCAAACATGTCTAAGATGAACTTAGTAATACTATCCACTGAATTTCTGTTGTTTAAAACTGAGTTAAATTCAACGTATTGCTTGAAATACTCAGGGTACGTCTGTTTAAGAGTGGATACATTTTTAATTATTTCGTCAAATGCGCAATTGCCATTTGGATATACCCGATATGACGACCCAAGTCTGTCACCGTCAAGACTGATAAGCAAATGGAATTTCTGCTTTTGAAAATAATCCATATACTTATTCAGTAACAATGCATTTGTCGTAAGGGAGAAAAAAATATGTTTTTTAAACTTTTCGAATTTTGAACGAATATAGTTGACGATATGTCTAATAAAATTCATATTGAGCAATGGTTCTCCGCCATAAAAGCTAACATATATAGTGTCATTTGTAATATCCAAAAATCCCTTCTCCCATAGGTTGACCATGTAGTTTATGAATAATATGCCAGTCTCTTCCGAAAGATTACGGTTCTTTCTCGGATCTTTGTTGTTATATAAAGGACCATATCCACAATAAGTGCATGCCAAATTACAACACTCCGTTATTTCAAAAGTTATTTGAGGAGTATTTGCAAGGAAATGTTTTATGTCGTTGCCAGTTATGTATTCCATTTATTCTTTTTCTAAAAAAAACACATTCATGCTATGCTCATCATATTGAGGCGAAGCTTGCCGCACACCGCCGTCAGTCCCCATAATGAACACTTGTTGCCCCATGGAGTTAATATGTGCAAATGGGGCTTTGAACATTTTCGAAATGGTTGCCCTTGCCTTTTTACGGCTGCATGGTATAACATTGCTGTACCTATATTCAACTATGGGGCGCTTTGTCCTTTCCAGCCCGGTAGCTCTCCATGCGTATTTGCCCTCGGAGTCTGATATGGCGAGGATTAATCCCGGCAATCCTTGAAATTTAAACGGACCAAGTGGGATGGGAATATCCAGTGTGTACCATGCCACGTATGATCTTCCCTTATACACTGTGGTAGCTTTGTTGCATGTGTGCCCCATAATAATTTTATGTTCGTTGGGGACTGGTTTCCATTCTTGTGGTTGTATTTCCTCGTCATATCTTAGGATTCCCGTATCCATGAACATCCTGTAATAGATACGATTGGTCTTGTCGGTGTAATGGTTGAAGATCTCATAGGGGAAGACAAAATCTTGGCACATTGGAACGTTCTCTGCTCCATGAACGTACATGTCTGTACCTATAGAATCATAATAGTAAGTTGTTTGACTGTAATCCACTGACATTCTGTCTCCTACCAGAACCTTACGATCATCTGAGTGCAGTGTATCGTTTTCTATACTTGTAAATCTCATGTCGTATGTAATGACAAACCTTGCAGTGTCAACGACATTCCCTTTTGTTAATATCTGACTGCATGAAGGCAATTGCGCATTGCAAGTTAATGTGCAGACTAAGAATGCTAATATAATAGTCCTATAATTCATATTCATTAACAAAGTACAGTTCACCACAAACGGATTGCCGAACAGTCCGTCTGTGGTATTAGTTGGTTATTGCTATTGGTATAGCACGTGCTAAGAGATGATTAACGTTTAGCGATTACGACCACATCTTTGAGGAATATACTGCCTCCACCTGGAGAATATAATCCATGTGCTGAGTTAGCACAGCCATTGTCAATGGTGTTGGAGTTCCCTTTGCATCCGCAAGTGCAATAGCTTGCAGTTTCGCCTCCTCTAACGCTACTCAGTTCTCTCCTTGAAAGAACTGATTTTGTAAGTTCTGTGATTTTTAAGCTCATAGACGTAAATTTTAATTATTAAACTTTATATCTCGCGAGAAATCATAGTATCTTTATCCTTGCTTTCAGCAGTACGGACCGTCCCCGTAGAGGAAAAGAGGTTTGTTCTCTGGTGAGGTTGCCGTTCGTCGTATTGATATATTGCCGTTCGTTGAACAAGTTTTCGCAGACTAATAGCAGCAGTACATGCCCCACCGTCATGCTCATATTAAGGTCTGATAACCAGAATGTGCGGTCACCATAGTTTAAGCTGTTATAATAATGGTGAAACGTCGGATTGAGCAGTATTTTATATGGCAATGAGCACTTGATACTAATGTCATTGCTGATCTGTCTTACCATAGGTAATTTCGGCCCTTCTGACATCTTTGACCAGTATTGTCTCCACTGCCCTTGCCATTCAAGCGTGAAATGAGCGCATGGAGTGGCATATAGGTTCATGCCCCAGAACATAGTGTTTGTGATATCACGCTCTACTTCTTTTTGTAACAGAAGAGGGTAGTCTTTGTAGTAGTATGCTCCATTACATTCCAACTTCATATTCCAAAGTGCGAAACCCTTGCTAAACCTGCCTGTTACGGATGCGTTGTGCCCCTTCTCATTGGATTGTACACTCATTATCCTCTCGGTATTGTCCTGAAAATAGCTCCCATACAAGACATGTGGCTTTTCATTTCCAATATTCGCCGTAATGCCAATAAAGCGCATGCCCAAGATATCCCTGTAGTTCCATTCCATCAACAGATTGCGGCTATAGCCTTCATATAACCGGGAGCCATCGTATGCCGTTAACTCTCTGTACGATAACAGAATAGGGTTTGTGTAGAGTTGATCTATTTGTGGACTGCTATGCTCTTTACTCCACTTCAGACGAAATTGATTGGATGTATTAGGATTGTATATCACCTCTGCGTTTGGATCAAATATCGTATTTGCATAATGCATATCATCTTTATATCGCCTTTCTGTAAGCTTGCTGTTATGATATTCTATTGGCAGATAGAAATAGACCTTGATTTTCGGAAGAATGTAACTCCCGTTTAAACCGCCACCAAATACATACTGTTTCATAGATAGATTATTTACAAAGGCCGTCAAGTCGCTCCGTATTCCGTCCTCTTGATAGTTCGCCATTATCTCAGGATGAAACCGAACTCCCTTTATTGTAAACGCAGACAGCCATTGCATATCATTATTGAAGGTTATGTTGGTACGGCGAACCGTTTGAAATATGTTGGTGGCTTGTATGTCTTCCGGAAACAGATTTGTGTCAGCGAAGAGATTTTGCGGGCTTCTCTCCAAATTTATCTTTGAGTGTAACTGCACGCCCTGATATTTGGAGTTCCTTTTAACCCACTGAAAATCATTTGACAAACGATAGTTCTCGTAAGTTGCCTTTTGGCCGATTTCTTTGTTATTGACTGTAGTGCCGAAAGTCTTGTTCCGATTGTAGTTAAAAGACAGCAGCTCTTTGTTATAATTCAAATCCTTATTGCTTATATACGATAAGTCGCCATATAACATGCTCTGATGACCTTTGAAATACTGGTATTCCTGAAAACTGTTCTCGCCGTTATCTGGAAGCAGATGCATGGTATGCTGTTGGCTCGAAATGTTGTTCCTGTCAGTCCAATATGCTGCATTCAGCCCAATCTCGCTGTTGGATGCTGTTCTCAGTATTTGGTTATATGTGATGGTATGTGAATTATTGAAATAATAGTTCTTCTTTTTCAGTGAGTTCGTCTGTACTGGATAAATTCCTGTTATTTGTGGAGTGTAAGTCTGGTTACCAATACTTTTAGTGTGCAATTCCTGTGATATGTCATGGCCGTCGTTGTTACCTTCATAGTTTGTAAACAACTGCATCGTTCGACTGAAGTACATAGCAAGCAGTTGTTCATCGAACAGAAATCTTCGTCCCTGGTTTGATGTTCGACTTTCATGCCCACCACCTATTGTGGAGATTATGTTGAATACGCCCATTGCCCCTTTCTTTAACTTTATATTGATAGAAGCCCTGTCCTCTGGCTGTAGACCTTTTAGAGCTTTCACGTCCTGGTCATTAGGGATGATTTGTACTGTGGCAATATTCTTAGGGTCAAGATTATTGGATGCCAAACCATAATGGTCTTTCATCAAATCAATGCCTTCTATTTTCAGCTTACTTATGTCCTTACCCATGTATGATATTACTCCGGCATCATTGACAGTGACTCCCGGCATTCTCTTTAGGACATCAGCCAAAGCGAAATCCTCAGGGCGCAAGAAGGATTGTACGTTGTAGTTTAATGTGTCTTTGTTAGCGTATAGTTTACTTGCTGTTACCTTTACTTCTTTAAGGAGTTGGGATTCTTCAACAACCGTGATTTTATGAAATTCACTATTGTTCCGAATACTCTTGTTATATGGCTTTATATTAATGCCTGTCACCCTAAGAGAAAGGCTGTCAGAGTTATTTGTGATGCTGATACTAAAATGTCCATGTTTGTCAGTTAATGAATACGCAAGCACGTTTGTCTCGTCATTAATGGGAGTCAGGAATATGTTCAAATCTGTCATGGGTTTTCCCCTGTCATTCATGACGATGCCAGTAATATTATTGTTTTGTCCCATCATAGCTAAAGTCTTAATACAGATTGACAAAATTGCTGTTAGAACATATCTTTTCCCAACGTTATGCATATTTTATAGCCAATAGCCAGAAATTCTCTGAACAAAAGTGAACCTACATTATAATCCTATAATTATATTGAGAAGTCTCCACTATATGTGGCATTGTCTAATACTATGCAGAGTCTGTACGTGCCTTGTGGCGTGTCGCCTATATTCATTGTGACGGTACCACTGCCTGAGATTGTGTCGACTGCATAGCCCACGACAGTATTGTTAGCGTCGTAAACGTACAATTGAATAGTTCCAGTGTAACGTGAGACGTCAATTGTGATAACGCCATTATCATAGTCAGCTACTACCTGAGTGGCTGATGGTATGCGTGCACCACCTTGATGCATTGTTCCAGCCCTTTTGACGTTAATAGTAGAGGCTTGACTAGGGGATAAAATAAGCAACATCAACAATAATGAAATAATTTGCTTCATAATGTAAGTCTTTTAAAGTTTCCGATTGCAAAATTAGGAAGTTTTTTCGATGCATCAAAATTGTTCATGTCTATTTCTTCCGTTATAGATATTTGCATAAAGTGTTTATATTCAGAATATTATCAAAAACACCTCTATTCTCGATGTCTATTTCTTCATTTTTGGGCATCAAAAAGCTTCAATAAAAGACCTCAGTGATGGGCTGTTTTCTCCTTCCAAACCAACTTTTGTCTTATACACGAAAAGCTTCTGACGGATTGACTTTTCGCTGATATTGTAAATCAATCCCATTGCCTTGGATGACATTTTAAGGCGGATAAGAATCATGAACTTCACATCGTCATCACTTAAGTTAGGGAATCGTTCCCTTAATCTTAAGATGAAATTGCCTTCGACATTATCAACAAACATTCTGATTTCCTCCCAGTCCTCCTCTGTCAGCACAACAACGTCCTTTTTGTTTCCACGTATTTCCTCTATCCTTTTTGCTATATTGATTTTTTTAAGCAGGTAGCTGCGCATGGTTGAAAGCTGAATTTCTTTATGGCGCAATTCCTCCTCGTGCGTTTTCTCCTCCATTTCATGCCTCTCTTTCTCGTATTTAATTTTTCTTTTAGCTTTAAGTTTATACTGCCGAAAGGCATAAACAATAAAAATTACAACGACTATTGCTGAAAGAAATATCAAACCTATAACCCATATTAGCAGATTTGCTTTTTCTTCGCTGATGCCTTTTTCGTATTGAGCAGTAACCAAGGAAGTATAGTACTTTTCCTTATCGTTAAGCTCATTACCATACATCTCTTCTATATAGTGATATGCTGAGTCCGCAAATGAAACAGCATTGGAATAATCGTGCTCCTTTGTTGCAGCCAAATGTCGTATATAATAATAAATGTATAGGTCGTTAGGCTTATCAACTTTAATCTTGTTCATAAAGACTTTGCATCTTTCTAACGAATCTGCATCTAAATAAGCCCATGCTAAATTTAATAATTTAGATACATCATTATTATTGCTTAATTCACACGACTGACGTGAGCACCACAAAGATCCTTTATAATCTTTTTTTTGACTCAAAATAGAAGCCATGTCTTGATAAGCGTCAGAAATGCAGATAGAATCCCCTGTCAGTTTTGTCAGCTTTATTGCTGCAACACACTCCTCTTCCGCCAAATCCAAACTGTCGGCGAGTAACAATGCATCGGTTACTTGTAACCTGAAATACGCTTTGTTTATATTAGTAGCATTAGGCAAACCGGAATATATTCTATCAGCTTTCCGTGCCACTAATACTGCTGCTCGCGGATTTGAATTACCTAAGACTTTTGATAATTTCTCCAAGGCAAGGCATTGGGTGTACTTGTCGCCCTGCTTTTCAGCAACATCAGCAGCTTTCTGCAAGCAGTCATTCGCCTGCTCTGTGCTGTCATTTAGCATGTAGTATTTACCCATATAGTACTCACACTTGGAATAGAGCGAATCTTGCTCTCTATTATTATAATAGGTGTAGGCAGTTCTTAACAAAGAGTCGTTGTCAACATCCTGTCCGCTCTTGTCCTGTGCGATTGTGTAGACAAGGGCATACCGCGCCATTTCGGCTTTACCAAGTTTTGCTTGGTCAACTCCATTAAGTACAGACAAAGCACTATCCGGTGCTGTTGCCGTTAGATGATAGGCCAAGTCAATAGCTTTGTTGTGTGTTTCCTTGCAGCCTGTAACGAGAAATGTGGTCAGCACAGATAAGATTATAATAATTTTGTTGTTCATTGCATTGTAAATTTTGGCAAAGTTACGCATTAATTACCAATGCAGCAAATATATAAGGTCTATTTCTTTAGTTTGCGTACTTTTGTTAATTGGCTGATAACCAGCAATATATCGGTTGTAATTAAATTCATAGGTCTATTTCTGCGTCTACATGCCAGAAATAACGTCGGATATGTCATGTCTTTCCTACTTTAATACATCAGAACGTGGGGCAACCTCCAACTGTGCTATGGTCTGTTGACATGGGTAGCAACTTTTTGAGCACAAATCTGCAAGAGGAGACTATTTCCTGAAGACCTGCTGCCACAGAGTCTTGTCACTGATAGTGATTTTAGCTGAGGCCTTCAGGCCTGGCTGTACCTTTTTGCCGTTAGAGCGGATGGAGGTCTTGGCGGTAAAATAATGGTTCCCGTCTACGATGAGAAGATTTTCGCTGTGGCTGGTGATGGGACACACGACGGGTGCGGCATCATTGTCCTGTCCTTCAAGGGTGAGGCGTGCCATGCGCGGCTCATCAAAGAGATAGAGGTATTTGTAAGGAACAAGGAGCTCTACCGACTCGTTGCGCATTACCTTACCCTGCGCCTCTATCGTGATGGGGTAGCGGATGGTGTAGAAGGCGACGGCAAGGGCGATGACGACAAGCGTAATGACCATCGTGCCGGTGCGCACAAGGGCTGGAGGCACCTGCCCGATGATGTGGCGCACCTTCTCGCTCCGCAGTTCTATGTTGTCTATGTCATTCTTGTTGCTGTCCATATTTCAAAGTCTTGTTGCGGTTGGTTGTATCTTTTTTCGTTTGCTCTTCTGCTAAGCGATAGCAGATGACTTTCGTCAGTTCCCTAACTCCAACTGGTTCTTAACAAGGTTATAGTACGCTCCGCGCTTTGCCGTCAGCGTCTCGTGGTTGCCCGTCTCGACAATTTTCCCGTGGTCGATGACGACAATCTGGTCGGCATTCCTTACCGTGCTCAGGCGGTGGGCGACGATGACGACGGTCTTGCCACGGTAGAACGTGTCGAGGTTCTCCACGATGGCCCGCTCATTGTTGGCATCGAGCGAGTTGGTGGCCTCGTCAAGGAAGATATAATCGGGATTCTTGTACACCGCACGGGCGATGAGTATGCGCTGACGCTGCCCCTGGCTCAGCCCCACGCCGTCACGGCCTATCTTTGTATTGTACTTTAACGGCAGTGACATTACATAGTCGTGGATGCACGCTATCCGTGCAGCCTTCAATAAACGTTCCTTGTCGATGTTGCCGTCGTCAACGGCGATATTTCTTGCTATAGACTCAGAGAAGATGACACCGTCCTGCATAACAACACCGCACTGGCGGCGCCACCATTTCTTGTTTAGCGTATTGATGTCCGTGCCACCGATGTTTATATGCCCCTCTAATACAGGATAATAGCCGAGCATAAGCTTGACGAGTGTCGTCTTGCCGCTGCCCGAGGCACCAACGATGGCCGTCACTTTCCCATTGGGGATGCGTATCGTCACGTCGTCCAAGGTCTTGCGCAAGGCGTGAGGGTCGTACTTGAACATGATGTGCTCGATGTCGATGCCCTTGTTGTTGTCGGTTAGCGAGGTTCTGAGGCCATTCTTCCCATTCTCGTCCTCAGCGCGGTGAATCTCATTGATGCGCTCCAGGCTGATTCTTACGTCCTGCAGGGAGTAGAAGAAATTCATCAGTTGCTCTACAGGTGAGTTTAGCTGTCCGATGATATACTGCACGGCAAGCATCATGCCGAGCGTCATCTGTCCATGGATGACGGCAGCGGCTGCCACAACGGTGATGACGATGTTCTTCACCTCGTTGATGAGGATACTGCCGGCCTCCTGTGTCTGTTGCAGCTTCAGTGACTTCATCTGCACGTTGAAGAGGTCTACCTGCGTGTCCTCCCATTCCCAACGACGGCGCTGCTCACAGTCCTGAAGCTTGATTTCCTGCATGGACGTGATAAACTCGTAGGTCTTGTTGTTGTTGATGGCTTGTTGCTCGAAGAGCTCATAGTCCAACACTTTGCGGCGGCGCAGAAAAAGCGTCATCCACAGACCATAGAGCAGACTCCCTGCAAGGAAGATGGCAAAAATGAGCTTGTTGTATAACAGCAGCACCACCGTGAAAACCACAAAGGTGAGCATGGCGAAGGTGACGCTCAGTGCCTGGTTGGTGAGGAAGTTGTTCACGCGGCTGTGGTCGTTCATCCTCTGCATGAGGTCGCCCATGAGCTTAGTGTCGAAGAACGACATTGGCAGTTTCAGCAGCTTGATGAAGAAGTCGCTCACCAGCGAGATATTTATCCGCATGGAGATATGCAGCAACAGCCACCGGCGGATGAAGTCGATGGCCGTGCGGCTGAAGGTGAGCATCAGCTGACCGAGCAGTATCAGCCAGATGAACCCAAGGTTCTGGTTTTTGATGCCTACGTCGACGATGGACTGCGTGAGGAACGGCAGGACGAGCTGCAACAAACTGCCCACGATAAGCCCAAGCACTATTTGTCCGAAATATCGCTTGTACTTTTTCACATAGCCGAAGAGAAAGCGGAACGACCGTGGATTCTTGTCTTTTCTTTCTTCTTTGCTGTCCTTACGGGAATAGAAAGCTGGTGTGGGCTCCAAAAACATCGCTATCCCCTTTTCTTCACCGTCCGACTGCGTGCTAATCCAGTGACTGGTGAACTCCTCGCGGTTGTACGTTATCAGTCCTTTCCCCGGGTCGGCGATATGGAATTTGCGACCTTTCCTTACCTCGTACAATACCACGAAGTGATTCTGATTCCAATGGAGGATGCATGGCAGAGGAACTTTTTCCAACGTTTCCACCGCAGCACGTGCACAAACGGTATGAAAGCCCAGTGACCCCATGGTTTCATTGATGGCAAGGAGTGAAACTCCCTCGACCGTGGCATGGCATAGCTCAGACAGATATTCCTGCGAATATTCTCTGCCATAAAATTTACACACCATCTGCATACAGGCTATTCCGCACTGCATGGCATCGTGTTGGATAACTATAGGAAATTTCTCCACTTTTCTTATGTGCCTGTATGGCATTGCATTTTATTTAAGTATACTGTTGTTAGTATTTTTATCCGCCCTGCCCCCTCCGTGTCTCAACTTTTTGTGTCCGAGTCAAAGTTGTAATTTGTATTTTCAAAGATATTGAATGACAGAAGAAAGAGTCGCAAGTTTCATCCAATTTTTGTAGCCTAAATACAACTTTTTGTAATGCCGCACTCCATGTAATCATACTGTGTTATAGTCTGTTCATTTCTCCACTTCCGGCTCCAGTACCTTTATACTTGGATTCTTGCCGATTGAACGTGTATCGGATAGTGACAGTGGCGCAACGTCCGAAATATCGATTGGATTCTGACAACTTAACATTGGGACAATACAACGTTGAAGCGTCGTTGTTGTGATTCAATATATCATCAACAGCGAATTTAATATTCACTTTGTCTTTGCATAATGACTTTGAGAAATTTAGGCTCAAGTCATAGACGTTCTTGTTGATATAAGCATTTTGGCTGTTTCCCTTTGTCTGGCAGTTGAAATCGATAACGGCAAGCCATCCACTACTTGTCTTGAAATTGTTGGATAATTCAAAGTTCCATATTGGTTTCTCGAATTTGCCCGTGAGATATTCCGTTCGTTTTAGCCATTGTTTCATGAGTCCTATAGTGATTTCCGGATTCCATATACCTATTTGCGGACTGACCACTAATGTTGGAGCAAGGACACTCACACGAGGAATGTTCTTGTATGTTGTCATCAATACATATTGATTGCCAGACATAGGATATGAGTAATATATGATGTCATGATGTCTTGAAGAGTAATCGAGCACGAATTGTATAAAGTTCCAACCCATAATTAACGACAAATCATCGATTGTTGTATTTTCTAATAAGGGGTTGCCAGTCATTAATGAATACATACTTGCATACTGGACATCATTGCTCAGTTGTCTGTAGGATGGGCGTGCAATCTTGGAAGTGTACGAAAGGTTCAGGCCGACTTGGCCGATGGAGGCATCGACACTGATTGAAGGGAAGAAGTTGTTGAACACTTTGTGAGTCTTCGCAGCATCCTCATAAGTATAGTTCACATTCTCATATCTTATACTTGCCGACAAACTTAGAAAATCAAAGTCGTATGTGTATCCTGTGAAGAATGCCAATGATGTCTGCCGGAATCTTCCATTGGCAGTAGGTACGTAGCCGAGTTTCTCCTCATAAATATCTTTTCTCTTAGTGTACGTGTCCTCTGTGCCAATATTATATTTTCCACCCAATATTGGTACAGATAAAGACATTTTAAAAGCGAAGAGAGTATTCCGGACCGAATTTGTGGTAGTGAGATGTCTGTCGCTGTTCGCTTTCGACTGTTCTTTAATATCATTGCTGGTGTCATACCCTGTATGCATAAAGTCAGCATCCATTTTAAGATTTGACTTTCCAAAATTCAAATTATAGTAAGAGCTTACTCTGTGTCCCACCTTTGGATGTGTCCGACCTTCAGTAAGGTTCATGAGTTGGTCATAATCAGTATTCTCTACGGTTATGTCGTTGTTGAACATTGATGAAATGCTGTTGCGCATAGGGACGTAGAGATAGTATTTCATTCCCCCATTTGACGAATCACCCATATAATTGAACCCCGCCATAATATGACCGTTACGGTTTCTGTTCCGGTTGTTCATGAAGATCGATTCTGTATACGCTGAATTATTACTGTTGGCCTTTTGTATTATGTCCGCATCTTGAAGCGCCCCCTCGTTGTTAACCCACATTGAGCCAAACAAGTTCAAGTTGTTGAAAGTATAATTGACATTGGCCTCCATTTCGGCTTTGTCCTTGTGTTTCCGTCCTTTTCCGTATGCCCCGCTGATATCCACGCTCAATCCGGGATCTTTTTTCCTTATAGTATTTATCAGGATAACCGATGTTGACGTAGCATCATATTGCGAGCCAGGGTTAAGAACGAGATTAATATCCTTTATATCAGTCGATTTCAACTGCTGTAGCTCTTTGTCACTGCGCATCTCAATACCATTTATGTATATTGTAGGAGCTCCTTTGCCGAATACATCTATTTCGTCCCCTTTCTTTCTGATCATTGGCATGTGCAGCAGGACATCCTCCGCGTTGCCCAACTTCTCCAGCGCCGTTCCTGTCACATTCACTTGTATGCCACCTTCGGTAAGTTTCAATTTTGGCCTTTGTCCTTTGACAACCACTTCATCGAGGGTAAGACTGTCAGGAATAAGCGATATATGAAGGTCTTTATTGTCTTTGCAGACGACAGTACTTGTTGCGTAAGAAAGGTATGATACGTGAACAATGATAGGCATGGTTCTGACCGTCAAGTAGAATTTGCCTGTGCTGTCAGCCTCTGCGAACTTGGATTCGGAACTGTCGTTCTGCATATTGTATGCAATGATGGCGTAAGGCAGTGGCTTGCCGGAGTTGTCTGTGACGTCTCCTCTTATTGTCGTTTGTGACATAAGTTGAAGACTTCCAAGAATTAAAATGAATGTAGATATAATTTGTTTCTTATTGATCATCACTTAATTTCTATTTTCTCCTGTTCTATTTTCTCAAATAGCACTCTTCTTGCATAATCAATTCTTAATTTCTCGTTTTTATTTAGGTTGCAATGTTTGCCAATTTTATCCTCAAGTACTTTCTGACTACAACCCCCTGCGCAAATTGGAAATATGTTACAATTAATGCATTCCTTGTCGTTTATCGGTGATAAATGAATCCTTTTTTCATGTATGGCATTCCATCGTATATCACCATTTTCCGCTATGTGTCCTTCCTCTTGAACTGGGCTAAAATTCCTTGCAGTACATTTGAAGACCTTGCCGTTAGGGTTTATAACCATGTTATTGGCCTTGTCAGCATAACAGGTAGACCAGATAGATGAAGGATATGTGAAGTATGATGCGCTGTCAAATCCTAAAGATCTTGATTCTGCTAACAATTTGTCAATAGTGTCATAGACGCTATAATCCGATTGCCATACTTTTTGTATGGAGATATGCAAGTATTGTTTGGCTTCTTCGATATTAACAAATTCATGCAATAACTTTGCAATATCTAATTTCGTATCTTCCGAGATATTTAGTCTTAAAACGATATTTATCTTGTGCTTTAAACAATCTATTATGTTATTTGTAATCTTCTTATATGAGTTGTCTCCTTTAAATGAAAATCTAACTTTATTATGGCGTTCTTTGTTGCCATCAAGTGTAACCTGTATAGCTTCCAATATGGGATTTTCAGTAAAGTATTTAATGAACTTGTTTGAGATAAGATAACCATTTGTCGTAAAACCTACTTTGATGGTCAAAGTATCTAATAAAGGGTCCTTTTTAATATCTTCGATCAATGGGACAACGACACTTTTGAAGAACAACAAAGGCTCGCCGCCAAAAAATGAAATTTTGAATGTTGTTATTTCTGGCTTGTTTTTTATTATCTTCTCAAGTGCCAAAACTATATGCTTTATTTCTGGTTGAGAAATATGTTCTTTGTTGTTGTGATTTTCGTAACAATACCAACACGAAAAGTTACAAGCTAATGATGGTATTATTGTGAATTCTAACACATCATTCACATTGTTAGTTTCTTCGAGGATATTCTTGACCATATTTCTTTCATTAATATCGTCATCAAGAATAATTTTATTTTCTTTTAGAGTGTTGACTAATCTGTGATCAATGTTACTTAGAGAAAGATGTAATTTATCATCAATACCCCATTTGGTCATGTCACTTCTAAAGCACATGACTACACTGTCCCATAAAGTATTATACAGTATTAAATACTTTTTATAGGGTATTATTATATTATATAAGCTTAGTTTCATAAGTTTAACTTTAGACAGAAAAGGTATTGTCATCTTTTAGCAGATGGCAATACCTAATCTTAATCAGCGGCAATAATTATTGCATCCACATTGAAAATAGTTTTTATTTACGACGATCGGTCTATGGGTATGACCAGGGAGTTTGCATGAGGCAAAACCCCCGTTTAAATTTCCCATGTCATCTTCGGTGAGTGGGGTGATAGAACTTAGTACAGAATCTATGTGTTCCATAATCAGTATCTTTATTAGTTAATACCTCCAATTAACGCAATTCGGTATAGCGCCTTTGAACAGTGTGGTCTGGATTATAATATTGGCCTCTATTATACTCTTATAATGTAAATTCCCCACTATATGTGGTATTGCCCAAAACTATGTAAAGGGTATAGTCCCCTTCTGCAAGAGCTCCTAAATCCAATGATACCACACCACTATTTGTTATAGAAGACATGGTGGAACTCACAATATTGCCTTGGGAATCACTAACGAGAACTTGTATACCACCAGTGTACCCTTTCACATCTACAGTTATAAGCCCATTCTCATAGTCAGCAGATACACGTGTTATAGACGGCATGCGCATACCTCCATGATGAGTCGTCCCCTCCTTTCGGATATCAATACCAAAAGCATAGCTTGGTATAAATGTGACGAATACTAATAATAGTATAAGCAATTTCTTCATATCAAATCGTTTTATGTTTTCGGTTGCAAAGTTAGGTACTTTAGAGATGCCTTGCAAATAAACGAGGTCTATTTCTTTAATTTTGCCATAATTGTAACATGTTGTATATTAGGTTCTTGTCTTTTCATCACCAAATACCAGGTCTATTTCTGCAATGTTAGAGACTTTAAAAGGCTTCGATGAACGTACGCAAAGACACCTTTTCACCGCTAATTCCTACTTTAGCTTTATAGACAAACAACTTTTGCTTGATCGATTTTTCGCTAATCCCATATATCAAAGCCAATGCCTTTGTGGGCATTTTAAGGCGGAGAAGCATCATAAGACGAATGTCATCATCGCTTAGGTCGGGGAATGTGCTATGTAGTCTGGACACAAAGTTGCTTTCTACACCATCAACAAACAGTCTTATCTCTTCCCAATCCTCTTCTGTTAGCGGCACAGTGTCGGTCTTGTTGCCCCTCAGTTCTTGAATCTTTTGAGCAGTATCTATCCTTCTGAGGATAAAGCTGCGCATGGTTGAAAGCTGAATTTCCTTATGATGCAGTTCCTCATTATGTATTCTTTCTTCTTGTAGCAATTTTTCTTGCTCTGCTTTTAGCTTGTCTTTGGCGGTTGACTTATATTGTCGGTAAGAATGCAGAATAAACAAAATTATTGTAAGGGCAAACAAAGACGTGACTACAATAAGCCATGACAACAATCGCGCTTCACCCTTAGCGACGCCCTTCTCATACTTTGTCTTCACTAAGGAATTATAATATTCTTGTTTGCTATCCAGCTGATTGTCATACATCTGCTCCAGGTAGTAGTATGCCGAGTCGGCGTTGTTGTATGCCACATCATAATCGTGCGCTTTGATGGAAGCCAAGTGCCTAATGTTGAAATCTATATATTTATATTCCGCATTATCTGGATGGATAGAGTTAAGTATTTTCTTGCAAGACGATAAGGAATCTGCATCAAGATAAGCAGTAGCAAGGTTCAATGCTTTCGAAATGTCGAATTTTGAACATGTAGAATAAGAGGCTTTAGAATAACGTAAAGCCATTGTGAAATCTTTGCGCTGCTTTTCAATAGCAGCCATGTCTTGATAAACATCAGAAAGGATGTCTGAGTCTTTCAGCTCGCTGGCAATAATGAAAGCTTCATTGCATTTGGTCGCTGCACTTGCTGCATTACCAGCGAGTAGCAATGCCATGCTGGCATTTAGTTTGAGGTAAATGGTATTATATTTTGATGCGCCAGGAAGTTTATTGTAGATATTTTCAGCAATGCCTGCTACTTTTACAGCCCTTTGCGGGTCTGTCTGCCTTATAACACGGGAGTATTTCTCCAGTGCCATGCATTGTGTGTATTTGTCCCTGTGCTGTTTTGAGACATTTGCAGCCTTTTGTAAACAGCCCAAAGCCAACTCTGTGCTATCGTTGAGCATGTAGTATTTGCCCATGTAGTACTCGCATTTGGCATAGAGCGAGTCTTGCTCTCTATTATTATAATAGGTGTAGGCAGTCCTTAACAGTGAGTCGTTGTCAACATCAAGCCCGCTCTTGTCCTGTGCGATTGTGTAGACGAGGGCATATCGCGCCATTTCGGCTTTACTAAGTTTTGCTTGGTCAACTCCATTAAGTACGGACAAAGCACTGTCAGGTGCCGTGGCTGTCAATCGGTAAGCTAAATCAATAGCTCTGTTGTGCGTCTCCTTGCAGCCTGTAACGAGAAACGCGGCCAGCAAAAATAAGATTATAATAACTTTGTTGTTCATTGCATCGTAAATTTTGGCAAAGTTACGCATTAATTACCAATGCAGCAAATATATAAGGTCTATTTCTTTAGTTTGCGTACTTTTGTTAATTGGCTGATAACCAGCAATATATCGGTTGTAATTAAATTCATAGGTCTATTTCTGCGTCTACATGCCAGAAATAACGTCGGATATGTCATGTCTTTCCTACTTTAATACATCAGAACGTGGGGCAACCTCCAACTGTGCTATGGTCTGTTGACATGGGTAGCAACTTTTTGAGCACAAATCTGCAAGAGGAGACTATTTCCTGAAGACCTGCTGCCACAGAGTCTTGTCACTGATAGTGATTTTAGCTGAGGCCTTCAGGCCTGGCTGTACCTTTTTGCCGTTAGAGCGGATGGAGGTCTTGGCGGTAAAATAATGGTTCCCGTCTACGATGAGAAGATTTTCGCTGTGGCTGGTGATGGGGCACACGATTGGTGCGGTATCTTCGTCCTGTCCTTCAAGGGTGATGCATGCCGTGTGCGGCTCATCAAAGAGATAAAGGTATTTGTAAGGGACAAGGAACTCAACCGAGTCTTTGCTCGTTACCTTTCCCTGCGCCTCTATCGTGATGGGGTAGCGGATGGTGTAGAAGGCGACGGCAAGGGCGATGACGACAAGCGTAATGACCAACGTACCGGTCCGCACAAGGGCTGGAGGCACCTGCCCGATGATGTGGCGAACTTTCTCACTCCGCAGTTCTATATTTTCTGATTCATTCTTGTTGTCCATGTCTAAAAAGTTTTTTTTGCTTTGTCGGTGTCAATTGCCATTGTTCATCAATCGAAATTAAGCGGACGCTCTATAGATCAGTTACCTAACTCCAACTGGTTCTTAACAAGGTTATAGTACGCTCCACGCTTTGCTGTCAGAGTCTCATGATTGCCCGTTTCGACGACCTTTCCATGGTCGATGACGACAATCTGGTCGGCATTCCTGACCGTGCTCAGGCGGTGGGCGACAATGACGACGGTCTTGCCACGATAGAACGTGTCGAGGTTCTCCACGATGGCCCGCTCGTTGTTGGCATCGAGCGAGTTGGTGGCTTCGTCGAGGAAGATGTAGTCGGGATTCTTGTACACCGCACGGGCGATGAGGATGCGCTGCCGCTGTCCCTGGCTCAGTCCCACGCCGTCACGGCCTATCTTTGTATTGTACTTTAACGGCAGTGACATTACATAGTCGTGGATGCACGCTATCCGTGCAGCCTTCAATAAACGTTCCTTGTCGATGTCGCCGTCGTCAACGGCAATATTTCTTGCTATGCTCTCCGAGAAGATAACACCATCCTGCATGACAACACCGCACTGGCGACGCCACCATTTCTTGTTGAGCGTGTTGATGTCCGTGCCACCGATATTGACTTGACCCTCCAAGACGGGATAATAGCCGAGCATAAGCTTGACGAGCGTCGTCTTGCCGCTGCCCGAGGCTCCGACGATGGCCGTCACCTTTCCCTTGGGGATGTGTATCGTCACGTCGTCCAAGGTCTTGCGCAAAGCGTGAGGGTCGTACTTGAACATAATGTGCTCGATGTCGATGCCCTTGTTGTTGTCGGTTAGCGAGGTTCTGAGGCCATTCTTCCCATTCTCGTCCTCAGCGCGGTGAATCTCGTTGATGCGCTCCAAGCTGATTCTTACGTCCTGCAGGGAATAGAAGAAGTTCATCAGTTGCTCTACAGGCGAATTGAGTTGCCCGATAATGTATTGCACGGCAAGCATCATACCAAGTGTCATTTGCCCATGAATCACAGCGGTTGCAGCTACTACCGTGATGATGATGTTCTTCACCTCGTTGATGAAGATGCTTCCTGCCTCCAGTGTCTGTTGCAGTTTGAGCGACTTCATCTGTACGCCGAATAGCTCAGCTTGTGTGTCCTCCCATTCCCATCGTCTACGCTGCTCACAATCCTGCAACTTGCTCTCTTGTATGGTTGTTATAAACTCATAAGTCTTGTTGTTGTTGATGGCTTGTTGCTCAAACAATTCGTAATCAAGCAACTTCCTTCGCTTCAAGAATAAGGCCATCCATACACCATAGAGGATGCTTCCCAACAAGAAGATAGCAAACACCAACTTATTGTAGAAGAACAAAACCACCGAGAACACCACGAAAGTAAGCATGGCAAAGGTGATGTTGAGCGTCTGCTGTGTAAGGAAGTTGTTCACTCGGCTATGATCATTCATTCTTTGCATCAAGTCGCCCATTAGTTTTGTGTCAAAGAAAGACATCGGCAACTTCAAGAGTTTGATGAAGAAGTCGCTTACTAGAGAGATGTTGATGCGCAGGGAGATATGCAGCAACAGCCATCTGCGGATAAAGTCGATAGCGGTGCGACTGATGGTAAGCATCAATTGCCCAAACAAGATAAGCCAGACGAAACCTATGTCTTGGTTCTTGATGCCGACATCCACAATGGATTGGGTAAGGAATGGAAGGACAAGCTGCGAAAGACTTCCGACTATCAAGCCCAAGATGACTTGTCCGAAATACTTACGGTATTTCTTCACATACCCAAAAAGAAAGTGAAAAGATCTCTTCTCGCTGATTTTCTTATTGTCTTCCATCTTATGGGTAAAAAAGGTGGGAGTAGTTTCCAAAAACATAGCTATGCCTTTGTCCTGTCCATTAGAGTTTGTACTAATCCAATGTTTTTTGAACTCTTCAAGACTATAAGTCAGCAATTCTTTTCCTGGGTCGGCAATGTAGAACTTCTTCTCATTTTTTACTCTATATAAGACTACAAAATGATTTTGATTCCAATGAAGGATACTTGGTAGAGAGACCTCTGTTAAAGTTTTAACTGTACACTTAACATTTACTACATGAAAGCCCAAACTTGTAGCAGTTTCGCTGATTCCAAGCATAGAAACTCCTTCCGTTGTAGCAAAACATATTTTTGACAAGGAATCAAGGGAATACTCTTTGCCATAATAGTTACATATCATTTGTAAACATGCTATGCCACATTGCATACTATCATGTTGTCGTTCTACCTTAAATTTATTCATCAATTTTTTTTATTCTTACTATGTCTATGAAAAAACTAAAATATTACTGTAAACAAGTGAGCGAAATACCTTATCTACATCTTTCTCATATAGTTTTTTGCTTATGCCTTCACCTTGTTGCTTTACCTCTAAGCAGTTTTTAATTTCTTTAAAGGTTGCATTTTTTACATTTTGCAAATACCCTATAATTTGCATTTTGACACCTGCTAATAAGAGCTTTTGGGGCTGTCCCAATGTTGCATCTGGTGTTATGACAACAGCGAGGTCTTTTATATTCGTAACTTTTCTTAAAATATTATCATCTAGATGGAGTACATTGCGAATTATATCTTCATGTGAAATACTTATGATTTTACACTTTGGATTAATCATTACCTTTTTCTCCAAAAGAGAAATATTGCTCCATAATAAGTCTTTGCATTTACTTTGTTCCTGAAATATTTCAAGTATATCCTTTGATAATTTTATATTAATCTCATCATAAGCGGTTGATATTTCATGGACTTTAGATTCATTGTTATTTTCCTTTGCTAGTTGTTGCATAGACTTACTCTTCTCTAAGAAAATTCCAAGCTCTGGAAAATTTATCAATGGTGAGATATTGTGTTCATAACAGTATTTTGTAATATGATTACTTACTGTCGGATTTATGTAATGCAAGTATTGCGAAACAAACACATATGATCTGAACTGTCGTTTAATTCCTGCAAGCATATGCATGTAACCTGTCTTTGGAGAACATGAAAAATCCATAGGAAGCCAATCGAATTTTGTACTAAGTTTGTCGCCAACAGTGCAGAGACCTATTTCTTTCCTATGTTTTTGGGAAAGAAAGTACAAAAACAATTGCTCATAGATAGAATTGACAAATCCGTCATTGATTTTTCGCAATGTATCAACATTGGCATGTATAAATTTCTTTATAAGCTCAACATACTCTTGGATGAAAGAGATGTCTTGTCCTCCTAAAACTCCTGCGTTTATAACTCTAAGAATAGAACTAGACTCTGCAATGTCTTTTATCCATAAAGGAAATTCACAACCATAGCTCAACATTTTTTCAAATGTTCTTTTGTTATAATATTGGTCGTCGTACTCTATATTTTGTCCTATGACATCAGACTTCTCTATTTGTGTTGAGAGTCTATCGAACATAAACCAATCACAATCAACATGCAAAAAGGGAGTTTTTTGTTGAGAATATGTATATATCTTAGGCAAAGCCCAAAGGTTACATCCTTTGTACTCTTGCATAAAATCTGGAATCACAACCATCTCATCATAAGGAATTTTCAATTTGCTTACAATCTCTTTTACACTACCGTTGCAATATAAGGTGACGCTTCCGTAATGTTTTTTGAGAAGAAGGCAGCTTAAAGCCATGCTCTTCCAATTCATGTCAGCAGTAAGAAAACCTGCAGTATCATAAATCGGATTTTTGTTATCAGCATAACTATAATATGTCTGGACTATTTTCATTTTCTTTCAATATTTATAATTCCGTCAAAAACGCATTGTCTTATAAAAGTGTTTAAATCAGAATCTTTTTCTAATGCTTTACCATATGCTTGAAGCAGAAGTAAGTTTGCATTTTCTTCTCTAAGAAGTTCTTTAAGAAATTGCACTTTCTTATAAGACCAAACAAACTCATCTACTTTGTTCAATATAGGGTTGTAAACCCATAGAATGCATTTGGATTGTTTATAATGCTTAGACTTAAATACAAGTAAATCAAGCAGGGATTCTTTGCATTCAATAAACTTTAAAGTATGAGACAATTTCATTTCTATTTTATGCTCATCAGATATTAACGAATTTTGAAGCATTTTTATCATTTGTATTTGGTGTTGCTGTATCTTGATAAGCTCTTTTCTGTTTTTTAGAAAAATATTCTTGTAGTTTTCCTTTAAAGTTTCGTATGCATTTAATTCCTCAGATTCCAACTTCGTTAAGTTTGTTAAAATTTTTAGCTTTTCCAATCTTAAAGATTTCTTTGATACCAAGTCACTACTAAATATTGGGCAATCTATTCCTATCTCGGCACAAGCTGTAAGAATTTGCTTGTATTCCTTAGGAAAATCATTTAACATATTATAAACAATAAACCTATTGCAACGAATATTATCTTTGTATTCCATAACATGCATATATTTCAAAGGTGTTCCAGAAACAGTTTGTGTCGGAACAGTAGCATCTTGCATGTCAAAATCAGTAATTACTTTTTTATAGTATGTACACACCTCTTTATGCTCAAAAGTGGTCATTCCATAATATAGCCATTGTTCAAAAACTACATTGTATAAAAATTTGCGAGAAGCTTTATCTAAATTACCTTTATTCTTTGAAACAAAATTTATAATATTATTAATATATCGCTGCAAGAACAATAGGTCATTTCCACCAATAATCCCTGCATTAAATGAGGATATATATTTGTCCCCAATACAATGTTGCATTATGTACTGTGGCAGTTGGATATTATCCTTTTTTATTTCATTGAATACTTCTCTATAAAAGTTAGAGTCTCTTTCTTTATGTTGAGCCACCAATGGAGCTTTCAATAAAGCTTCAGGTATTGGAGTCCACATAAAAATATCGGAATCTATATGTAAAAATGGCTCTTTTTGTCTTTGATAAGTTAAAATCTTGGGCCAACAATAAAACCATTCATTGTAATCACCGTTGTAATCACAAATATAATATTTGTCATATGGCAACTTAAACAAATCTTTCAAGATGTGAACAATTGTTTCATTACCATAAAACAACAAGCGTAATGTAGGGTTATTACGCTTGAGAAGTAAACAACTATATGCAATTGATAACCAAAATACAAATGAAGATAAGTAGCCCCCTCTATAATTTAAATTTTGGGGTGTTATACGTTTGTTGAAAAATGATTGAATAATATTCATCTTTTTATTTCTTTATTTTTGATATATAATCCAAATATATCCGATCTTCAATATTGTATATGAAAGAAGGACATCGTGGTTCTTTTTCCAATAAGCCAAGTGGACATAGACCTCCGCAAAGAGGGTAAAACTTACATTTGTTGCAAGGATGTACTCGTTTTTCAAGTAACATTTGAGGAACATCATGCAAACAACTACGCTTATTCGGAACTATTATTTTTTGTTCTACATTTCCCAAAACGAAACCTTTAGACTTATAATACTCGGAATAAGAGGTCTCTGAACAATCCAGAATATTTCCATCAGCATCATACATTTCTGCATCATTGTCTGTTCCTATACATTGGTAAGGAGCAACTCTTTTCGGAAGAATTGTAACCTTGAAATTATGATTTATCATATAGTCTATATGTTTTGAAGACAACTTTCCTAACAATTTATGTCCTAGCATACTACCTGCTCCATTGTTAGACCATGAGACAACAGGGCTTGTATAGAAAATAATCTTATCCTGCATATTATGCTTATATAGCATTTCCAACAAAGGCATAACCCCTTCAATATTTCTTTCATCTACATTGCATCTAATGCTAATCACACATGTATTTTTATCATAGAAAGGGGATTGAGTGATAGCCTTTAAATTGTTGAAGATTATATCGAAAGAACCAATTCCGCTTGTCGTTACTCTTCTTTTGTCATGAAATTCCTTGCTACCATCAAGAGTAATTTCTATACGATACACATTGAATTCTTCCTTCAGTATTTTGTATATAGAAGGAGACAATGCGTAACCATTAGTTGTTATATGTCCTGTATATTTTAGGTTACGACTAATTGCAATATCTTTCAATTGTTCATTTAACTTTTTCATCTTGGAAAAAGCCATCAATGGCTCACCACCAAACCATCCTATCTCTAACGACTTTGTATCTTTTAGGGATATTTTTTGCTTGATTCGACAAACTATTTGCTCTATCAAGCTATCCGTTAAAAACTTGCGAGAATGAGTTTGTCCGCAATAGTCGCAAGCAAGTTGACAAGCGGCTGTTGGTTGGATTGACACATACAATCGATCAGTGGATTTTTTTGATAATTGCACTTTATTTTCCTTGTTGATTTCATCTAATTCATCTTCTGTACTTGGAACAAGAACTTTCTCTGATATTAAAATTTCCAATACTTTTGGCTGAAGAGTGGTAAATTTTCCATTCTCAACTATAGAAAAAACTTTTTTAGAGACTAAAATGTTTTTGCCTGTTCGTCCAGAAAACAGCAAACAAATTTCCTGACCACTAGAAGTGCGTTTAGAAACAGCAAAGGTGTATTTTGATAATATGTAATTCATTTCTATTCGTTTGTAAAAACGAGAGTTGACTTTTTATGTCAAACCAGACACAAAAGGCCAACACTCAAAAACATACTAATGTACCATTTTAGGCACAATTGCCAAATGAACAGTTGTTGTAACCGCCAAAGCAGACAAACTTGCCGCCATAAATGTCATCAGCACGTTCATCATCAAGGACAATGCACTCATCCTCTAATCCACGAAGCCCCATTTTTTCTGAGAGCTTCAGCAAATTGTTTGTTTCCATAATGTATAAAAATTACATCATATTCCTACTCTTTTAAAGATTTTCGGATACCTCTTTTTATCTTTCGAATCTGCTTATTTCCTCATTACCTGCACCTTTTCCTTTGTATCGGTTTCTTGAAGTATTGAAGTTATACTGCAATGTCAAGAGTAAGGCACGGCTATCGCTCGTCATATTTTGCCAAAGCTTCACATCCTTGTTGTAGAATGTTACATTACGATCGCTCTTGTTGAAAATGTCATCAGCTTCAAGCGACACGGAGAAATGGTCTCTACAGAAGGCTTTGTAAAGTTTGGCATTGAGGTACGAGGAAGAACCGAGCTTCATATTGTCCTTGTTACCACGGCTGTTCCATTCCATGTCGATGTTCATCCAAATGTCACCAGGCAGATGGATAGCATTCTGGAACTGTACTATACCCAAAGGATTGCCGAAAGATTTACACTCCCCCATAAACACTCCTGTAAACCACTGTTTAACGATGCCAGCATTTACCTTAGGCTCCCAAATTCCAACCTTAAATTGTGCACCAACGAAAGCTTGCAACTCTTCTATCTTTGGAGTGTTCTCCTTTGTGAGCAGCTTCACCTCTCCGTCCTCTCCATAAGATTTCGTAGTTTGGATGAAGGCATCCTTTCTATGCTCGTAGGCAATTTTGGCAAAGAATTGCTTCCATGCACCCATCAACTCCACAGAATGAATCTTCATAGGGGATAGATAAGGATTGCCACTTTCCAAGGTCAAGCGATTGACATAACCGACTGTTCCATCAAGGTCATCGTATGATGGACGTTGTGTCTTGCTTGTGTAGCTCAATGATAATTGCGTTTTTCCAATCTCTGTAGAAATAGACAAAGAAGGAAACACGTTGTTGTAAGTCTTGTTTTGGTCTTCCTTGAGTTGGCCATTTTCTGTGTATTTGAAGTTGACATGCTCGTAACGAAGTCCTGCCTCTATGGCAACCTTTCCGAACTGCTGACCAATTGAGAGAAAACCAGCAATGTTCTTCTCGTCGCTCTTGGTGTTGCTATTTCCGATAGTAGCCATGTTGATGTTGAAATCATTCAATGTCTGTGAAACGGTGTATTCATTACCCATCTCAAGTTGTCCATTCCACAGAGGATGGCTGAATACCAGTTTCTCGGCAAACATTCGTGAGTGTCCGACACCATTGGATGTAACCACATCGTCCTCACTGTTTATGTTTGTCTCTGACAGATTAGAAGTTTTGCGCCTCTTTCTCCACATGTAGTCCATGTTAAAATCAATGCCAAGTTTGCCCACTTCTCCATAGTAATAGATGTTGGCATGATGCTTAGGCACAGCATGTGTCCTGTTGAATCCTACGGTGGAAACCATATCCCTTAGAGTTCCATTAGCATATGAAGTGGATTGGTAATCGGGAGTTTCCTTTTGTAATCCCGCACCATTCACATAATAAGCGCCGATGGAATGATGTTCGTTGAGCATCCAAGACAATCCAAACTTACCGAAGAACTCATTGTTTCTCATTCGGCCAATGCTTTCTATGTTTTGAAGCCAATTGGTAGAGGCTCTCGTTTCCATATCCGTGACTCCATGGCTATAGAATTTTCCTCCATAATAATTCAGGTTGGTGAATACTTCCAAACCTCCTATGCGGTATTTCAAGTTTACTTGCTCCATGCTCGAAAAATAGTGTCGGAAGCCATTTTGGGCACGAAGGGTTCCACCCAAGCCTTCACCTTGTGATGGCTTGGTACGGATACGAATGACAGATTTTACAGAAGCATCGTATTTGGCGCCAGGATTGGTGATAACCTCTACGTTCTTAATGTCTTGCGAGTTGAGTTGCACAAGTTCATTTTTGTCTTGTACTACACGCCCATTGATATAGATAAGTGGCGTACCCTTGCCGAATACCTCAAAGTTGCCGTCTCTTCCTGTAACCATTGGCACTTGTCTCAGCACATCATTTGCAGTGCCAGCATGAGAAAGTTGGGTATTAGCGACGGTTGTCACCAGGGCATTGCCCTTGATGGCGGTAACAGGGCGTGATGATTTCACCACCACTTCGCCGAGCATCTTGCTGTCCTCTTCCATTGTGATGACACCCACATTCTCGCCAATGCAATCCTTGCAGGTGGGCTTATAACCCACGGATGTCACCTTGATTATTCCACCATTGCAGGAAGAGTCGATGAAGAAGCGTCCATCCTCTGCACTCACCGTTCCCTTGACGAAAGCGGAGTCTAGTCTGCTCAAAAGTACGACATTGGCAAAAGCCAGAGGCTCGCCCTTGTCATCCACTACTTTCCCAGTGATACTCTGTGCCATCGTCGGGGTGATTACAGATAGGCACAAGGCCATCGTTAGAATCACCTTATTATTCATTGTATAATTATTTTTTATTGTTTCATCTATTATGTTCTTATCAATCCTCACAGTATATAAGGAATATGACGTTGCAAAGGTACTGTATAAAATTACAGCGTATTTGCAGAAATATTAAAATTGTGTTACATAAACCTCAAATCCGCAACCCTACTAAAAGTCTCAGAGCGTTGTGGTTAAAACCGCCAAGAATGCGATTTCTCTTGTTCGGACAGGCTTTTTACCATGTGTTGGCTGATATGCGAGCATAATGCCCCCTTACCCCCATTGGGGATTACAAACGACAGTCCCTCCAAAACGTTTGGCTTATCCGTAACTGGCATTGAATATTGTCCGGTAGTGCAACCATCTGTCCTTCGTGAGATGTTCAGCGTCCATTGCCTGGCGACATGGACTCATTTCGCCGGGACAACAATGAAGGCGAAGACACTACCATGAGAACATTAACCTTTGACGGGATGCTGGAATCTCTGGCATTCCTCCATGAGAAATGCGACACCATCAACTCTAACTGATTCTTGACAAGATTGTAGTATGCACCACGTTTTGCTGTCAGCGTCTCGTGGTTGCCCGTCTCGACGACCATACCGTGGTCGATGACGACAATCTGGTCGGCATTCCTGACCGTGCTCAGGTGGTGGGCGACGATGACGACGGTCTTGCCACGATAGAACGTGTCGAGGTTCTCCACGATGGCCCGTTCGTTGTTGGCATCAAGTGAGTTTGTAGCCTCGTCGAGGAAAATGTAGCCGGGATTCTTGTACACAGCACGGGCGATGAGGATGCGCTGAAGCTGCCCTTGGCTCAGTCCCATGCCGTCACGTCCTATCTTCGTGTTGTACTTCAGTGGCAGCGACATCACATAGCCGTCCAGCATCTCGGCTTTTTTAATCGTTTCGATTCTGTACTTTTCTTTCATCTGTTAATAATTTTTAGTTATAGTTCGGTTACGGGTGTCGATACCGTTTTGTATTATCCTTATATTTCCATAATTAGTTATCTGTAGCGATACTTATCAATTGTTTCCTATGTTGTAAGTAATCGCCTAATTTAACATTTGCCCTTTGGCTCTTGTCAGATTATTAAATCTCCACTATATGTGGCATTGTCTAACACTATGCAGAGTCTGTACGTGCCTTGTGGCGTGTCGCCTATATTCATGGTGACGGTACCACTTCCTGAGATTGTGGCGATTGCATAGTTCACGATAGTATTGTTAGCGTCGTAAACGTACAATTGAACGGTTCCAGTGTAACGTGAGACGTCAATTGTGATAACGCCATTATCATAGTCAGCTACTACCTGAGTGGCTGATGGTATGCGTGCACCACCTTGATGCATTGTTCCAGCCCTTTTGACGTTAATAGTAGAGGCTTGACTAGGGGATAAAATAAGCAACATCAACAATAATGAAATAATTTGCTTCATAATGTAAGTCTTTTAAAGTTTCCGATTGCAAAATTAGGAAGTTTTTTCGATGCATCAAAAATGTTTATGTCTATTTCTTCCGTTATAGATGTTTGCATAAAGTGTTTATATTCAGAATATTATCAAAAATACCTCTATTCTCGATGTCTATTTCTTCATTTTTGGGCATCAAAAAGCTTCAATAAAAGACCTCAGTGATGGGCTGTTTCCTCCTTCCAAACCAACTTTTGACTTATACACGAAAAGCTTCTGACGGATTGACTTTTCGCTGATATTGTAAATCAATCCCATAGCCTTGGATGACATTTTGAGGCGAAGAAGAATCATGAACTTCACATCGTCATCACTTAAGTTAGGGAATCGTTCCCTTAATCTTGAGATGAAATTGCCTTCGACATTATCAACAAACATTCTGATTTCCTCCCAGTCCTCCTCTGTCAGCACAACAACGTCCTTTTTGTTTCCACGTATTTCCTCTATCCTTTTTGCTATATTGATTTTTTTAAGCAGGTAGCTGCGCATGGTTGAAAGCTGAATTTCTTTATGGCGCAATTCCTCCTCGTGCGTTTTCTCCTCCATTTCATGCCTCTCTTTCTCGTATTTAATTTTTCTTTTAGCTTTAAGTTTATACTGCCGAAAGGCATAAACAATAAAAATTACAACGACTATTGCTGAAAGAACTATCAAACCAATAACCCATATTAGCAGATTTGCTTTTTCTTCGCTGATGCCCTTTTCGTATTGAGCAGTAACCAAGGAAGTATAGTACTTTTCCTTATCGTTAAGCTCATTACCATACATCTCTTCTATATAGTGATATGCTGAGTCCGCAAATGAAACAGCATTGGAATAATCGTGCTCCTTTGTTGCAGCCAAATGTCGTATATAATAATAAATGTATAGGTCGTTAGGCTTATCAACTTTAATCTTGTTCATAAAGACTTTGCATCTTTCTAACGAATCTGCATCTAAATAAGCCCATGCTAAATTTAATAATTTAGATACATCATTATTATTGCTTAATTCACACGACTGACGTGAGCACCACAAAGATCCTTTATAATCTTTTTTTTGACTCAAAATAGAAGCCATGTCTTGATAAGCGTCAGAAATGCAGATAGAATCCCCTGTCAGTTTTGTCAGCTTTATTGCTGCAACACACTCCTCTTCCGCCAAATCCAAACTGTCGGCGAGTAACAATGCATCGGTTACTTGTAACCTGAAATACGCTTTGTTTATATTAGTAGCATTAGGCAAACCGGAATATATTCTATCAGCTTTCCGTGCCACTAATACTACTGCTCGCGGATTTGAATTACCTAAGACTTTTGATAATTTCTCCAAGGCAAGGCATTGGGTGTACTTGTCGCCCTGCTTTTCAGCAACATCAGCAGCTTTCTGGGCGCAGTTTAATTCTTCCGTGTTTGGAGCATGGCTCCGCCAGCCAGAATATGGTGCATAGACGGTACATTTTCTCTATTAGTTTTGTACCTTTGCATCATGAAGCATAAAGAAGTTCCAAATAAGTATGAGTTTTTTGCCAGTTTTTTCCTTCCCAATGGTATGTTGGACTGGTTTGATATAGTGAGAATAGAAGAAGAAGCCAATGACGGTACTAAGAAGTTTGACGGATTCTTCAGCACCATACTTCACATATATCTAGATGAGCGTGACAACCGTGAGGGAGAGACACTTGGCCTTGTTCCAAACGGCTTTACCGAGCCTACGACAATCAAGGATTATCCGATTCGCGACCGCAAGGTGATACTCCATGTCCGCCGCAGGCGTTACAAGGATGCTGACGGTAGGAGTATAATCCTTAACCATTATCCGTTGAAGTCGGACGGCACGGAACTCTCTGTAGAGTTCGGTGTTTTTTTAAAAGACGATCCTCGATAACAATCCCGTTACGTTCAGTTCCGTAGGGAAGTACTACCACCTAAAGCCAAGTACGCTTGGGAGGTACTACAAGGAAAGCCTGAGCGGTTTTAATGACTGGGAGCAGAAAGACCATGCCGTTGACTGGATGCTGCTGGCGGGGAATCTGAGCGAGTATTGCAGTATTGACGAGACTCAGATTTGCGGCGAGGTCTATGTGTTCCTGACCAGCAAGGCTGGCCACGGCATGAAGAAGACGCTTATAGCCTCGGTAAAGGGTACGAAGGCTGAGACGGTCAGCGCAATCCTGCTAAAAATCCCCAAGGAGGAGCGTGAGAAGGTCAGGGAGGTTACGATGGACTTCAGCGATTCAATGTACAGTATCGTAAAGACCTGCTTCCCCAATGCCACAATAGTCATTGACTGTTTCCATATCGTACAACGCCTTTGTGAGGCACTCGACGAGATGCGGCTCAGGTTCAAGCGCCTTGCCGTAACCAAGACCAAGAAGGAGGCCGCAGAGCACAACCAGCGTGAGGACGAGAAGGCAAGGAAGCGTAAGTACAACAGGGAGTGGTATGCCAGCCACAAGGCAAGCAAGAACGTCAAGGGCAAGAAGCGCGGAAGGAAGCGCATCCGCAAACGGAAGTTCAAACCGCAGACATTCTCCAACGGCGACACGAGGGTCGAGCTGTTGACAAGGGCAAGAACCATACTATACAAGTCTGGAGAGAAATGGGGCAAGAATCAGAAGACAAGGGCAAAGATATTGTTCGACAACTATGAGAAGCTCAGGGAGGGCTACTCTCTAATATGTAAGATAAGAAGCATCTTCCAGAAGAATATCACAAAGGGGCAGGCTAAGGGGGAACTGCACAGTTGGTATAAGGAAGTTGCCGATTGTACCATCCGTGAAATCAAATCTGCCAGAGACTGCATCAAGGCAAAGGAGGAAGAAGTCCTCAACTATTTTATAAACCGGCATACAAACGCTTCGGCTGAATCATTCAACTCCAAGATTAAAGGCTTTAAGGCTCAACTGCACGGAGTGGCTGACATCCCGTTCTTCATGTACCGTCTATGCACCATATTCGGCTAACGGAGCCATGCTCCAAACACGGAAGAATTAAACTGCGCCGCTTTCTGCAAGCAGTCATTCGCCTGCTCTGTGCTGTCATTTAGCATGTAGTATTTACCCATATAGTACTCACACTTGGAATAGAGCGAATCTTGCTCTCTATTATTATAATAGGTGTAGGCAGTTCTTAACAAAGAGTCGTTGTCAACATCCTGTCCGCTCTTGTCCTGTGCGATTGTGTAGACAAGGGCATACCGCGCCATTTCGGCTTTACCAAGTTTTGCCTGGTCAACTCCATTAAGTACCGACAAGGCACTATCCGGTGCTGTTGCCGTTAGTTGGTATGCTATGTCAATAGCTTTGTTGTGCGTTTCCTTGCAGCCTGTAACGAGAAATGCGGTCAGCACAGATAAGATTATGATAATTTTGTTGTTCATTGCATTGTAAATTTTGGCAAAGTTACGCATTAATTGCCAATGCAGCAAATATATAAGGTCTATTTCTTCAGTTTGTGCATTATTGTTATCTCGTTGATAATCAATTATATATAGATTATTATTATTTTTGTGAGTCTATTTCGTCAGTTCGCAGGTAAAAAATTGCGCAATAGATAGCTTTAGTTTGTGAATTCTTAATGTCCATTCCATCGGTCTGTCATTATGGGGACATTAGTTTATACATGGTGAACCTGGCAGAATGCATAATCAGAGTCCTGCTCCTCTTTCTATACCTCATTCTATACCCCTTTCTACCCCTCTGAAATTTGGAATCGGGAAAAATATTTCTTGACTTCGTCAATGCGTCACCCTATTGCGCAGGGCAGATACGATTGATGTTCATAAGTAAGTACGAGGGGGATGCACATTCTCTCCTGACAAAAACCAAATAAAACCTCTTGCTGCGATGCAAGGGCTGTGCCCTTTGTTTCTTCTCCGCCGCCGGCTTGCTCCGAAGCAAGCTTCGGCAAGCCGGCGGCGGAGAAGAAACAGCCTTCGTGCCTCAGGCTTGCAATCGCAAGTAAAACACACAAAACATGCTGGCGCGGTGATTTTCCTAACTATTGATTTCTTAACTACAAATTTCTAATTTCTAACTCACCGCCAGCCTGTTTTGAAGGTTTTTCTTTGTGTCAGTGCCAAAGGGTCAAAGTCCTTGGCACTGACACAAAGGGTTTTATTGGTTTTGGTATCAACTTATACTCCTGGATTCAACAATGCGTCACCATCAATTGCTAAAATTGGCCCATAACTAATTGATAATCAATATTGACAATTCATCCAACCAAAGAAGTGACGAAGTCAGGGGACATTAGTTTATACATGGTTAGCCTGGCAGAATTCATAATCAGAGTCCTGCTCCCATTTCTATACCTCATTCTATACTCCTTTCTGCCCCTCTGAAATGTGGAATCGGGAAAAATATTTTATAACTTTGCAACGAAATAACAAATCCCATGAAACATATCCGTTGCAACGCAAAAAGTGCCTCTCCTTAACCGAAGAGACACTTGCTGTGGAATGCCAAGAAGTCTCCAATATGTTGAGAGTTTATTACTCTGCTCGAGTAAGCGGTATCGGTGTGGCTCATGTTATCGTGGTTCCGACGTTGATAGAATGATCAATGGGCGAGGAGAGGGAAGGCTATTCCGGCTAAATTGCAGACGGCATGAGCGATGACGCAATATCTTATATCGTGGTACTTGATGTAGATATAGCATAATGGTACCGCGAAGATAAGGGTGTCGACTCTAAAAAACGAGTCTCCGAGATGCATACAGAAGAACAGCACCGAACTTAATATAATGATGGCAGCAGGTTTGAAACTTCCCCTCTCCATCATGCTGACGAGCCATTTCCTGAAGAGCATTTCTTCGGTGAATGGGACTAACAATCCTGTTGAGAGGATGGAAATGAGCAACGAGGAGATACTTACGGTATTGGGATGTGGATATGCAGCGTCGCTCAGCTGACAAATAAGATAAATGGATAGTTGCCAAAGCAGGCCTAAGAGAATGGAAATGAGAATCGTTTTCGTCTGAATCCCGGACTGTCTGAAGGTCCACAAATCGAGTTTCTCTATCCTGTTCTCTACGGCTAAAGCTACTAACAGGAATGCGGAGCAGGCTAAAGCCATGAGGTCGGGTGCCGATTTGGCAAGGAATGTATTACTGTTGCCATTGAAAAGAAGGACTAAGAATGGTGCTGATACCAAGAGTGAGCCCGCAAGGCATATCGCTAAGAAAGCTGCGATTCTGCCGACACATTTCGGTTTGCTGTAAGTCATATTATTAAAAAGGTATGAGAATCTTTTTACCCTCCCGGAATATGGTGTGATAGCATCCATAATCGCAGGAGGGTATTATTGCAATTCGTTTGGCTGCCGGGTTATAATTTGTTTCCGGCTTTTGGGAACACCACTATGGGCTTGTAGTTCTTTGCTTCCTCAAAGTCCATGATGGCGTAGGCTATGATGATGACCGTATCACCCACCTGAACCTTTCTGGCCGCGGCTCCGTTGAGGCAGATACAGCCTGAACCGCGTTCACCTTTTATAATATACGTCTCGAGGCGCTCGCCGTTGTTGTTGTCGACGATCTGTACTTTCTCGCCGGCGATGAGCCCTGCGGCATCCATGAGATCCTCGTCGATGGTTATGCTGCCCATGTAGTTGAGGTTCGCCTCGGTCACTGTCACACAGTGGAGCTTCGATTTCAGTACTTCTATTTGCATATCAGGCCTTATATTTAATATGGTCAATGAGTCTTATAGGAGTCTTGCCGCAGTAAACGGTGATGCACCCTACTACATAGTCGCTGTCGTCCCAGCTCTTCACGTCGAGGAGGGTGTTGCCGTCGACAATCTCGAAATATTCCACTTCCAGTCCGTCTACGGCATTGATGTCGGCGACCACCTTGTCGTGAGTCTCCTCCACGGTGTGGCTCTTGGCGTATTCCACGCTCTCCTTCAGTACGCGGTATATGTTTGGAGCTATGGCACGCTCCTCCTTTGTCAGCAGGCTGTTGCGCGAGCTCATAGCCAGTCCGTCGTTCTCACGGACGATAGGGCACTCAACAATCTCGAGAGTCTTGCCCATGCCGATATAGTCGACGAGGCGCTTCACTACAGCTATCTGTTGCCAGTCCTTCTCCCCGAAGTAGGCTCTGTTCGGCCGTACGATGTAGAACAGCCGGCTGACAACCTGGCACACGCCGTTGAAGTGGCCCGGCCGCTTAGCTCCCTCCATCACCGTCGACTGAGGAGGAAACTCGAACTGACGGGTGTCAGGTTCCGGATACATCTCCTGCACCGACGGAGCAAACACATACTGTGCCCCGCAGCCCTCAACGAGCTTGCAGTCGGCCTTGAGGTTGCGCGGATAGCGCTCCAGGTCGCCCTTGTCGTTGAACTGGGTTGGATTCAAGAATACTGATACTACTGTTACGTCGTTTTCCTTTACACTGCGGCGGATGAGCGAGGCGTGACCCTCATGCAGGGCACCCATCGTAGGAACCAAACCGACTGACTTGCCTTCTTTGCGAACAAGAAAGAGTTCGTTCTGAAGATCAACAATCTTTTCGAATACTTTCATTGCCAATTTGTAATTTCCGGTGCAAAGTAACAATATTTTTATGAGAAAGACAAATAATATGGGAAATTTTTCGTAACTTTGCACGTTGAATAATAAGTTAAAGACTATTGGCCGCGTCTTTGTTAGATATTTTGGCCATAATGAAGAAGTATTTATACGGATACAGAAATGGGAAAGAAAGTATTGTTTATCAATCAGGAAATTAAACCATACGTACCAGAGTCGGAGATGTCGACCTTTGGCTATGATCTGCCAACAGCCATGCAGGGTGCGGGATATGAAATCAGGTCGTTCATGCCAAAATGGGGAAACATCAACGAGAGACGTGGTCAGCTCCATGAGGTTATCCGTCTTTCAGGTATCAACGTTATCATCGACGATACCGACCATCCGCTGATTATCAAGGTGGCTTCCATCCAGCAGACTCGCATCCAGGTGTATTTCATTGATAATGAGGACTATTTCCAGAAGCGTAAGATGACGCAGGACGAGATGGGCAATGACTATCCCGACAATGGTGAGCGTGCCATCTTCTTTGCACGCGGTGTGCTCGAGACGGTGAAAAAACTGCGTTGGGCTCCTGATATTATCCACTGTCAGGGCTGGATGAGTGCTGTCGTGCCGTTCTACGTCCGCACAGCCTATAAGGACGAGCCGCAGTTTGCAAACTCACGCATCGTCACCTCAATGTTCAGCGACCAGCCCCGTGGCGACTTCGGCAGTAAGTTCAAGAAATGCCTGGAGTTCCGCGATGCCAACGCCTCAATGCTTGAGAAATACGGTGATAAATTCGACTTCTATGAACTCGGCAAGCTCGCCATCGACTATTCCGACGGTATTGTGAAGACCGGTCCAAACGTCAAGCAGCAGCTCATCGACTACGCCAACGCCGAGAACAAGCCGGTGCTCGTTCATCCCGACTCCGACAACTACGCTCCGGCTTACAAGGACTTCTATGAGATGCTTTTAAACTCAGACAAATAGTACATAATGAAATCAAAGCAGCTAATACTCTTCGTTGCGGCTCTGGCACTGCTGTTCACCGCCTGCGACGATACTACCGATAATATAGGTTCGTCACTGACGCCCTTGAGCGACAGGATAAACGTTGTGGCCGACACGTTCAGTGTCACCTCGCGCACCATCCTTGCCGACTCCATCATGGCCCGAAACACCACCGGTTACCTCGGCCGTATCAAGGATCCGGAGACCGGCGATGTCGTCAAGGCTGGATTTATGACGCAGTTCCACACCTTAGAGGGGTACAAGCTGCCCGACGAGAGTCAGATTGTCAGTCGCGACGCCAATGGGAATGTCATTGCCGACTCGTGCGAACTGGAACTCACTTTCGACAATTATTATGGCGATTCGCTCGCGCAGATGAAGATGCGGGCCTATCTCATGGACTCACCGATGGAGGAAGGCGTCAACTACTCTACCAACTACGACCCTCTGAAGGCCGGGAAGATTAGTGCCAACGGACTCCGCCAGGACCGCACCTACACCTTAGCTGATATGACGGTGAGCGATTCGGCGCGGTCGGTGAAGAACTATGTCAAGAATATCAGGATAAAACTCAATAAGCCTTACACCAAGGATGGCGTGACATACAATAACTATGGCACATACATTATGCGCACATTCTACGCCCATCCCGAGCTGTTCAGCTCCAACTATAAGTTCATCCACGACGTCATTCCCGGCTTCTACTTCGAGAATACCGGCGGAATAGGGAGCATGGCGTATATAAACACGCCCCTCATATTTTACTATTTCCGCTACAATGTCACCACCGACTCTACGATAGTGGCAAGCTCCTCGTTCGCCGGAACGGAGGAAGTGCTCCAGACTACGACCTTCTCGACCGACCGCGACAAGCTGAAGGAGTTGGCAGCTGACAACTCCTGCACTTACCTCAAGACCCCGGAAGGCCTCTATACGGAGGTTTCGCTTCCTGTAGCCGAGATTATGAGTGGTCACGAAAATGACACCGTGAACACTGCGCGGCTCAATATCCCACGCATTGTCAACCAGAATTCGTCGGCTTACTCGCTGAGTCTGCCGTCGACAGTGCTGATGATACCCGCCGACAGCCTCTACAGCTTCTTCGCAAATCATCAGTTGCCCGATTACAAGACGTCATACATAGCTACATATTCGACGAAAACGAACAGCTATCTCTTCGGAAATATCTCCGGAATGGTCAACGCCATGTACCGTAACCGTATGGCCGGAAACACATCGGAGAAGTGGAATAAGGTCGTTCTCGTTCCGGTAACCCTCGAGACCACAAAGACTTCGAGCAATGCCACGACGTTAGTGAATCTCTCGAGCGATATGTCGCTGTCGTCAACACGGCTGCTCGGTGGCACCGACAACCCTGATGCTCTGAAGATTACAGTCGTTTACAGCAGCTTTAAACATTAGAATATGTAATAATGGGCGGCACGATGAGCCGCTACCGCTTATGGCAGACAACTATCTTGAGCGCCAACGCGCTGATTATGAACTACGCAAGCAGGCATGGCTGAAGAAAAAACGCCATGCCCCGCATGCCTCTCGACACCCCTCAATACGTAAACCTGATGACGAGGCATTGTGATTTTGCCTCTCATTTCGGTACTTTGGCACACCATTTGCTAATACTTTGAAACCACGGCGCAATGCGCTTTAATTAGTAACAATGATTTATTAGGAGGATTATTTATGATTAATCAGTTTTCACCTAAGGTCTCTGAAGTACTCTCTTTCAGCAAAGAGGAAGCTGAAAGGCTGTCAAGTCCGTACGTCGGACCGGAGCATCTTCTCTTAGGTATACTACGGGAGAAAAGCGGCCCGGTAATGGACCTTTTCGCCCGACTTCACCTTAATCTTGATAATATCAAGCACGAGTTGGAGGAGCGGGTACGCGAGGCTAACAAGGGTCGCATGCTTGTCACCACCGATATGGTGCTCAACGACCAGGCCAACAACATCCTTCGCTTGGCTGTTCTTGAGGCCCGTCTGCAGCGTTCGCAGACGGTCGACGTGCCGCATCTGTTCCTTGCCATCCTTCACGACAATATCGACAATGGGGCAAAAGTAGTGCTTGAGGACAACGATGTCACTTACGAGTTGGCTTCGGCAGCCCTGCAGAAGAAGGCCAACAATCCCGTTGATGGTCTGGAAATGCCCGATGAGGAGGAAGACGACGACCCGCTGATGTCGTCGCAGTCGTCGCAGGGCCAGCAGAGCCGTCAGGACGGCACTACGACAACGGCGCGCCGTCAGAGCGGCGGGAAGTCGAAGACACCAATACTCGATAATTTCAGCACCGACCTCACGCAGGCCGCAGCCGAGAATAAGCTCGACCCGGTTGTCGGACGGCATAACGAGATTCAGCGCGTCTGTGAGATTCTCGGTCGCCGGAAGAAGAACAACCCTATATTAATAGGTGAGCCGGGAGTGGGAAAGAGTGCCATCGTTGAAGGCCTCGCACAGCTTATCGTCAAGCACAGCACCAGTCCGGCACTGTTCAACAAGCGTGTCGTCAGTCTCGACATGACCGGTATCGTGGCTGGAACGAAATATCGCGGTCAGTTTGAGGAGCGCATCCGCGGTCTGATTCAGGAGTTGGAGAAGAATCCCGACGTCATTATCTTCATCGACGAGATACACACCATCATCGGTGCCGGAAGCACACCGGGCTCCATGGATGCCGCAAACATCCTGAAACCGGCCCTGGCCCGTGGCACTATACAGTGCATCGGAGCAACCACCCTTGACGAATACCGAAACTCGATAGAGAAGGACGGAGCCTTGGAACGCCGTTTCCAGAAGGTCCTTGTGGAGCCTACGACAGCCGACGAGACCCTTCAGATACTTCAGAATATCAAGGGACGCTACGAGGATCACCACCACGTGAGCTACACCGATGAGGCTCTCGAGGCCTGTGTGAAGCTCACCGACCGCTACATCACCGATCGTTTCTTCCCCGACAAGGCCATCGATGCCCTCGACGAGGTAGGCTCCCGTGTTCATCTGCAGCACGACGAGGTGCCACAGGAGGTTGTCGATGCCGAGAAGGAACTTGAGAGCGTCAAGGCGAAGAAGGTAGCTGCGGTGTCGCATCAGAACTTCGAGCTTGCCGCAAGCTACCGCGACCGTCAGGTTGAACTCGAGAATCAGCTTGCTTCCATGCAGCTGAAGTGGGAGCGTGGCGAGAGTTCCGAACGCACGGCCATTACCGCCGACAACGTCGCCGACGTCGTCTCGATGATGACCGGCGTACCCGTTCAGCGCATGCAGGAGTCGGAAGGTATCCGTCTGCGCGACATGGCGGCGAACCTCAAGAAGGATGTTGTGGCTCAGGACGGTGCCATCGACAAGATGGTTAAGGCCATCCAGCGCAACCGTGTAGGCCTGCGCGACCCCAACCATCCCATTGGCGCGTTCATGTTCCTTGGGCCTACCGGTGTCGGAAAGACCTATTTGGCCAAGAAATTGGCCGAGTATATGTTCGGTTCTGCCGATGCTCTCATCCGCATAGACATGAGCGAGTACACCGAGAGTTTCAACACCTCACGGCTCATCGGAGCACCTCCAGGATACGTAGGCTACGAGGAGGGCGGTCAGCTCACCGAGCAGGTGCGCCGTCATCCTTACTCCATCGTTCTCCTCGACGAGATTGAAAAGGCTCATGGCAACGTTTTCAACCTGCTCCTGCAGGTTCTCGACGAGGGCCGCCTTACCGATGGCAACGGCCGTCTGGTCGACTTCCGCAACACGGTGATAATAATGACCTCGAATGCGGGAACGCGTCAGCTCAAGGAGTTCGGCCGTGGTGTAGGTTTCACCGCCGGCAACGCCAATGGCATCTCGACCTCGATGAAGGACAAGGAGTATGCGCGCAGCATCATCCAGAAGAGTCTTAGCCGCCAGTTTGCGCCGGAGTTCCTCAACCGCCTCGACGAGATTATCACCTTCGACCAGCTCGACCTTGAGGCTATCAAGAAGATTGTGAATATCGAGCTCAGCGGACTCTACAAGCGTATCGGTGACCTTGGCTATAAGCTTGAGGTTTCGGACGCTGCCAAGGAGTTTGTCGCTACGAAAGGATACGATGTCCAGTTTGGTGCCCGCCCGCTGAAACGGGCCATCCAGACGTACATCGAGGATGGTGTCTGCGAGCGGATTCTCTCCGGTGAGATTACCGCCGGCGACACGATAAAGGTGGATAAACAGCCCGACTCTGACAATCTGTCATTCGCTTAGGGCCCATTTCCGGATATGACAAAGGCACGACAGTATGGCAATAACAGCCATTGCTGCCGTGCCTTTGTCGTTTTTATTTTCTGTTTCAGGAGGGGGATGACGGTGCTTTCAATCGACTTGGGATATAGAAACACAAAAAGCGGGAACCTTCACGGTTGCCGCTTTTATATTCAATAGGTATTAGTCCGATTTTTAAGGTAAAAAGATTGCTTTCAGGATAACTAATGCAAAGATACATAAAAATTTGTTCTTGACAAACTTTTTGTAGGCTTTTTTATCAAATTTTTGATGATACCGCAAAATTGAATCGGGAAAGTAACTCAGTGATTCATGTTCGAAATGTGTAATTTTATGTGAATTTATTGCTATCGGGTCGTCCTCATGTCTCTTCAGTCTCTCTTGCGCAATCCGACTGAGTATGCGGCCTCAACTGAATATATCGTTGATTCCCAACGCATATAGCATTATTAATGCTGAATTCAGTCGTCCTATCAGATTTCTTGCGACAGCCCGGCAAGGCAGTAATAATATTTCAAATGGACAATTTTATTGTCTGTTTCTCATCCCCATCGACCTCAAACGACTTTTCGCCACACTGGCGTTTAAAATTCAGAAAAACTTTTACACGAATATAATACCTATCAAATGACAATGCAAAAGGGACCGTTTCGCAAGCTGAAACGGTCCCTTTTGCGTCCTAAAACAGGCGGTTTTGGAACGCAAAACGGCATGTATTGGAGAGTCGTTGAGTATCAAGTTGTTACAGAGACGAATAAAATTGGACTGTACTACGAAAAGATTTGACAATATGAAACCTACTTCGACAGCAGCAGTACAATCATCTTCAGAGCGATATCGTAGAAGACTATCTTCGCGTTGGCGTTCTGTCCTATGTCGCGGTAGGCACGCTGGAACAGGTCGTTGATGCCTATGACATTGGCCTCATTGATGAAGCGGGCGAAGTTCCGGGAGAATCCCGCCTCCTGCTGAGTCTGATAATTGAGCTCAGGATTGTGGAAGTTGTATATGAAGTTCTCCCTTATCTGCCTTTGGAAGTAGGCTATCATACGGCGCTGTTTGTCGCGTCCGAGAGCGCTGCAAGCCTCCGCCCACCGTTTCAGGTCCTTAACCTTGCGCATGTAACAGAGTCGCATGAGCGTCTCGAAGAGGTCGAGGAACTGCCGCTCCTCGTTGCCGGCATCGATTGTCTGTAGAGCCTCGTTCCAGCTTCCGTGCGCTATGCGGCTTATGCGGTGGGCATCGTCGTCCGACAGTCCGCGCTGCTCGATGAGTGCCTTGCATATATCTTCGTCGGCAATGCGCTTGACATCGAAACGCTGGGTGCGGCTGCGGATAGTCTCGAGGAGCTTTTCCGGCTCCTCGCTGACCATGAGGAACACCGTTCCCTGAGGCGGTTCTTCGAGGAGCTTTAGGATTTTGTTGGCACATTCGAGGTTCATCAGCTCCGGCAGCCAGATTATCGATACCTTGTATCGTCCCTGACTCGATTTTATCGACAGCTTGTGGATGAGAGCCTCACTCTCGCCGGCGGTGATGATGGCACGCTTCTTGTCGTCGCCAATCTCGGCAATCCATTGTGCCGCAGTGATATACGGCGACTTCGTTATCAGGCTGTGCCACTCGTGGGCGAAGTCGTCGCTGACGGGCTTATAGTCGGTCGACATCGACGGCAGCTTTATCGTCGGATAGGTGAAGTGCAGGTCGGGATGCTCGTAGTTGTCGAGCATCGCCTTGGCGTTGGCATAGTTGGGGTTGTCCTTGGGGTTGAGCAGGTAGCTTGCAAAGGCTATGGCGAGCGCCAACTTTCCTGCTCCACGCGGTCCGGTGAAGAGCATGGCGTGGGGCACGCGGTTCTCCTCGACGAGTTTCCGGAGGCGCTCCTTGGCCTCCTGTTGTCCTATAACGTTATCGAAAGTCATTCGTTTAATAGTCGGCTGACAATCTCGCGCACGCTGTCGACGGCCGAGACAGTATAGAAATGAACATTGTTGACACCATGGCTGTACAGGTCGCGCACCTGTCTGACGGCCCATTCCACACCTAACGCCTTCGCTTCCTCATCGGTGGTGCAGTGGCGGGCCAGCCCGGCGAGCTCCTCGGGAATGTCGCAATGGAATGTCTTTGGAACGACGGTGAGTTGCGACAGCTTTGCAAAAGGCTTTATACCGGGGATTATGGGTATGGTGACACCCATCTCGCGGGCTTTGCTTATGAAGTCGAAATACTTCGTATTGTCGTAGAAAAGCTGCGTGACAGCATATTCGGCTCCGAGGTCCTGCTTCATTTTCAGGTACTTGATGTCCTGCTCTATGTTCGGAGCCTCGTCGTGTTTTTCGGGATAAGCCGCTACACCATAGTGGAACGGTGTGCCCGGGTGCTTGATGGGTGTGCCGTCGACGAAATATCCCTCGTTGAACTTGTTGACCTGACGGATGAGGTCTGTGGTGTGGGCGTAGCCTCCTGGAGTAGGCGTGAACTGTCGGTCCTCGCGCGCTTTATCGCCACGGAGGAGCATGATATTCTCGATGCCGAGTATCTGCAAGTCGATGAGCTCATACTCTATGCGGTCGGCGGTGGCCCCGGAACAGATGACATGTGGGCAGACGGGAATGCCATAACGCTGCTGGATGGCGGCGGCCACGCCTATGGTGCCCGGGCGGCGCCTTACGTTCTGCCTCTCCAAGAGTCCGTCCTCACGCTCGTGGTAGACGAACTCGCTGTGGTGGGTGGTGATATTGATGAAGAGCGGAGAGAAGTCCTTCAACTTATCTATGGAGCGGAACAGCGCGCCGGTGCCGTTGCCCTTCAGCGGCGGCAGCACCTCAAAGGAGAAATGGCGGCCGGTGTTGTCCTGCAGTATCTGCTTTATGTTCATATAAACCTTGGTTGATTATGGCACAAAAGTACAAAAAACTTATGAAAAAATATTGCTTTATCCATAAAATATGGCAATAAACTGATTATTCTGACGTTATATAGTGTTAGAAATACGAAATCAAAGAAATATTCAACTAAAAACTAAACATAATAATGGACAAAATCAATCACAGTGAGAACGGCAGCCGCGGCTATCTTGCGAGCATCGTCATGGTTGCCGTTCTCGGCGGTCTGCTCTTCGGTTACGACACCGCCGTCATCTCGGGTGCTGAGAAAGGCCTTCAGGCTTTCTTCCTCGGAGCTCCCGACTTCAAGTATTCCGATTTCATGCACGGCTTCACGTCGTCGTCGGCTCTCATCGGCTGCATCATCGGATCAGCCCTGTCGGGATTTTTCGCCGGCAGGCTTGGCCGTAAGAAGTCGCTGATTTTTGCCGGTGTTTGCTTCTTTATCTCGGCATGGGGCAGCATGGAACCTGAGACGTTCGGCCTTCTTCCCTACGGCAAACCGTCGTGGAACCTGCTCATCGTCTTCAATCTCTACCGTGTTCTCGGTGGAATAGGTGTGGGCATGGCATCGGCGCTCTGCCCAATGTACATCGGTGAGATATCGCCAAGCAATATCCGCGGTATGCTGGTGTCGTTCAACCAGTTTGCCATCATCTTCGGTCAGCTCGTCGTTTACTTTGTCAATTTCATGATTCTCGGCGACCATACCAATCCTATCATCGAGTCGGTGGGACAGGGATTCTCACAGGTCATGCCCGGCAGCGACCCTTGGAGCATCAGCACGGGGTGGAGATACATGTTCGGGTCGGAGTGTGTGCCGGCAGGACTCTTCACGCTGCTCATCTGCTTTGTGCCTGAGTCGCCGCGCTATCTCGTCATGACGGGACGCGATACGAAGGCCATGTCGGTGCTCTCGCGCATCAACGGATTCTCTAAGGCTCAGGAGATTATCGCCGATATCAAGGCCACGCTGACCACAAAGACCGAGAAACTCTTCACCTACGGATTCATGTGTGTCTTCGTCGGCATCATGCTCTCCGTCTTCCAGCAGGCTGTCGGCATCAACGCCGTGCTCTACTATGCTCCGCGAATCTTTGCCGATATGGGCATGGGCAACCCGATGATGCAGACCGTTATAATGGGAGTCATCAATATTACATTCACCCTCGTGGCCGTGTTCACCGTCGAGAAGATTGGCCGTAAGCCACTGCTGATCAGCGGCTCCATCGGTATGGGTATAGGAGCCTTTGTCGTCGCCCTCACCTTCGGCAACAGCTCGCTGAACATTGTGACGATGGTTGCACTGATGGTCTACTCGGCAAGCTTCATGTTCTCGTGGGGACCAATCTGCTGGGTGTATATGGCTGAACTCTTCCCCAACACCATCCGCGGCACTGCCACGGCCATTGCCGTTGCCTTCCAGTGGATTTTCAATTTCATCGTTTCGTCGTCGTTCGTTCCGATGTTTAACATGCACCTGACAAAGGGCGACGACTTCGGCCATTGGTTCACCTATGGGCTCTATGGCATTATCTGCTTTGTGGCCGCTGTCTTTGTCGGTAAGCTGGTGCCGGAGACCAAGGGCAAGACTCTCGAGGATATGACGGCACTGTGGAAAGAGCGCATGAAGAAGTGAAAAAATGAGAGAAATGGTAAAATATTGGGCAATAGATGTCAATACGGATTGAATAATAATTCATAATTTTGCACCCTAAAGGAATCGGGACTACGGGCACTCAAGTTCAGAACGTAGATAGGTACACTTTTTTGTGAGGTAAGTAGAGATTGTTTTGGATAGCTTTGAATTGTTTGTCGGGAGGTTAATCCTCCATGACAGCATTTGCAACTGAATTGTCGGGTCGTGTCCCGGTTCCTCCCAAAAACAGACGGGCGGCTCCAGTGAGGAGTCGCCCGTTGTGTTGCTGTTTACGGTTTGTAAGTCTGCGGTGTCGGCGCGTCGGTTTCCGGCGGCAGCCTGTAGCACTTTTAATCCATATACTTCATCTTCACTACAATCACCCTGAAGTGCTGGTCCTTCTTCTTAGTCAGCACTTTAGCCACATGCCAGTCGCCGGGGAAGAAGATGTTGAAGTGTGGGGCTTTCGTTGCGAATACCCATGCTTTCGAGGCATCGTAATCGTAGTGGATGACATCCTTCTTCTCGTCGTAGGCGCAGTTGGGCTTGGTGGAGGCGTCGTGGTCGAGGAGTGCAAAGCCCTCTGTGCCGCTGACGACAAACTGGAAGTCGACTTTCTTGCGGTGACTCTCTGACCCGCGTTCGGCGAGCGGACGGTTGACATCGTCCTGAACGGAGGCTGTCAGCGACGTACCGGGAATGGGGTGCTTGCCCTTTGGAAGCGCTTGGAGGTCAGTGGTTTGCAGCCAGCGGAAGAGAGCGTTCCACTGGGTGCTGTCTTTGGCATACTGGTTGCGGAACTCCGCCATGTTGACAACGCCCGGACTGCCCTTCGTGAAGCCTTTCGACCAAGGGGCGTTGTGGCGGGCCCATTTAGTGGCTGCTTTCACTTCTGAACGTGGGTAGACGGCAGTGAACTGTTGTGCTGCTGCCGTCAGGGGGAGCAGAAGGAAGAGCAGACTGAGAATTTTCTTGTTCATCGATTTAATTAGTTTATAGTTTTAGTAGTTGTTATCGTTCACCGAGGAATATTTTTTTCGTCTTTCGACATTCGGGATACTTCTCTTTAAAGAGTTCGGAATCAACGGCTTTTGTGGGCCATATACCATGGATGGGTGAAGAAATGGTACACGATCATAGTCGCTATGGCCAGGATTAGTCCCACGGTATCAATGGTCTTGTAGTCGGAAAGCCACAGTCCGAGGCACAGCCCGATGGCTATTCCCAATTCCCACGAGAGGAAGAAGGAACTCTGTGCCGTTCCCCGCTGACAGTGATGAGCAAGCTTGATGAAGAACAGCAGGATGCGACTGCCTACGAGTCCTGTGCCCATGCCGATGAGACAGGGTGCGAGATGCTCCACCACGGGCATTCCGCTGCGTGTCAGATAGAGCAGAAGGGCCGCGATGATGAGCAGCGATCCGCTTATAAACTCGCTCTGGAGGTCGGCGTTGACGAAGACAAATTTCTCGGCAATAAGCGCGAGGAGGAGTCCGAGGGCGAGCTGCGAGAAGAATATCGGGTTGTGGATAGCTAACGCGGCCGACATTCCAAGGATGATGGTGACGGGCAGAAGGGTGATGGTGAGGACGAAGCCCTGCGACATGATGAATCGGTCGAGACAGAATACGCGGTTGTCCTCGTCAGGGGTTTTGAACGGAATTTTCGCCAGACCGATGAGTATCAATACGGCAACGTAGGCATACATGCTGAGTTCAGCGGCTATCGTGCCGGTAGGGAAGACGATGGCCGCCAACGGGCCGGCGGCGATGGCGAAACGGCGGAACCATGCCGACACGTAGTTGGCCTCGGTGCGCTGGGCCGATTCGGTGATGTCGATAATCAGTGTGCTGGAGAGTATCATCTGGGCCAGGCCGAAGAAAGCTCCGAACCAGAACATTCCGACAAGTCCGGTGACGTAGAGTGCATAGCCCTTCATGCCGGCAGTGACGAAATGGAGCAGCAAACTGATGAGCGCCATGCCGGCAACGGCTGTCTGGCACACCCGTTTCCGGCGGTAGCGCTGGACGAGATAATGGCAGTAAGGGCCTAAGAGGAATATTCCGAGACCGTAGACCCCCAATATCGTTCCTTGGGCAAGAGAAGAGAGGCCAATACCTGTTGATGTGACGAGCAGGCGCTCAAGTGTTGCCAACTGCATGTAGACAATCGTCGACAGCAGAAAATTGGCAAAGACGAGGAACCAGAAGTCGCGATGCCACAAGCGGATATGTATTGGTGTGTTCTGTGTGTCCATAACGAATGAGTATTTATTGAGAATTAGTAACTCTCGCTTTCATTTGGGAAGTCGACAGTCTTCACGGCCTTGCAGTAGGCACTGACGGCATCCTTGAAGCCCTGCCCCAATTCGGCAAAGTGGCGTTGGAATTTCGGCTTGAAGCCTTCGGTCATTCCGAAAGCATCGGTGTAGACGAGCACCTGACCGTCGGTGTAGGGTCCGGCACCTATTCCAATCGTGATGCCGTGTATGCTCTCGGTGACCGTTTTGGCCAATTGTGCCGGTACTTTTTCCAGCGTGATACCGAAACATCCTGCCTCGTCGAGGGCCTTGGCGTCGGCAAGGAGCTTCTCGGCCTCGGCTTCTTCCTTGGCGCGCAGCCCGTAGCCGCCCAACTTATGTATGCTCTGCGGGGTCAGTCCGAGGTGGCCTTCGACGGGAATACCGGCCGCGATAATGGCTTTGACGGTATCGAGAATTTCAATACCACCCTCGAGTTTCAGGGCGTCTACGCCTGTCTCCTTCATTATTTTGACGGCGTTGCGCACACCTTCCTCACGGCTTACCTGATAGGAACCGAACGGCATGTCGCACACGACGAACGCATGATTGCAGGCACGAGCCACGCCACGGGCCATAAAAATCATCTCGTCGACGGTAATCGGGAGTGTGTCGGCATTGCCGGCAACAACATTTGAGCCCGAATCGCCCACGTGAATGGAGTCGATTCCGGCCTCGTCGAAGAGTTTGGCGGTAGTGTAGTCGTAGGCCGTGAGCTGGGCAATCTTCTCGCCGTTGGCCTTCATCTGCAATAGGGTGTTTACTGTAATCTTCTTTTTATCAGTACTTAAATAAGCCATTTTATGTTGTTTTTTCGGGTGCAAAGGTACACATTTATTTACACATTGAGTAAAGTTCGTGCACAAAAGCGTTTCAGCCCTTCTTCAGGAGCGGTTTGTAGTCGGCAATGACGCGATCGCAGTAGGGTGCGATAGCGTCGGCACTGTTCGTCGTGGCGAGCCCTATGACATAGGCTCCGCTGGCGCGTCCGGCTTTCAGACCGTTGAAACTGTCCTCAAAGACGGTACATTCGGTGGCGGCAAACCCAAAGCGGGCGGCGGCAGTGAGGTAGCAGTCGGGCGACGGCTTGCTCTCGCGGAAGTCCTCGCTGGTGAGGATTGCGTCGAAATAATCCTTCACTTCAGGACGCTGCCGGTACAGAGCGTTCATCTTGTCGCGATTGGAACTCGTCACGATGGCAGTCTTTACGCCCGCAGCCCGCAGCTGAAGAACATAGTCGACGAAACATGGGACGTAGTTGAACTGCATGTGAGTCTCGAAGTCGTTGAGCCTCTGCGTGATAGACTCCTGAACATCGGGACGGTCGGCGAAATACTTTTCATAGATTTCAACGAGTGTCGAACCCTTGATTTTCTCCTCTAATCCGTCGTTGCCGGGGTTGTACTCACGGAATATTCCGCCCCAGAAGATAGTGTACTGAGGCTCAGTATCGAAGACGACCCCATCGAGGTCGAATAAAGCAGCTTTCATCTTTTTACCTTAATTTATTACTATTTGCGCTGCAAAGTTACGAATTTTCTTCGTAACTTTGCGCTCAGAGTTGTTTTATTAACAGTAGGCCCACGGGCCAAGAACAAGAAATACATGGAAGAAATACTGAAATATTTTCCTCTGCTTACTGCTGAGCAACGCCGTCAGATAGCCATGCTCGATGCCCTCTACCGCGACTGGAACTCGAAGATTAACGTCATCTCGCGCAAGGATATCGACAATCTGTACGTTCATCACGTGCTGCACTCATTGGCAATAGCAAAGTTCATCAGCTTCAAACCCGGCACACGGGTACTCGATTTTGGCACCGGCGGCGGTTTTCCGGGCATTCCCCTCGCCATCATGTTCCCCGAGGTGTCGTTCCGTCTCATCGATGGTACGGGCAAGAAAATTCGTGTCGCCACGGAGGTCGCTACGGCTTTGGGATTGAAGAACGTTGAGGCTGTCCATCTGCGCGGTGAGGAGGAGAAAGGAAAATATGACTTCATAGTTTCGAGAGCCGTCATGCCTCTGCCCGATTTGATGAAGATTGTCAGGAAAAACATTGGCGCGAAGAGTGTCAACGCCATAGAAAACGGGGTTATTGTGCTCAAGGGCGGTGACATAAAAGACGAGATTAAGCCTTTCAGCCATATCGCTGAGACTGAAGAGATAAGCCAGTGGTTCAGTGAGGACTGGTTCAACGAGAAATACATTATATATATACCGAGATGCTGAAAATACAGAGATTCGTTTGCAATATGATTCGTGAGAACTGCTATGTGGTCAGCGATTCCACCGGCGAGTGTGTCATCATCGACTGTGGTGCATACTATGAGGAGGAGCGTCGGGCCGTCGTCGACTATATCCGCAGTAACCATCTCACACCCAAGCACTTGCTTGCTACTCACGGTCATGTCGATCATAACTTCGGCAATAATACCATCGCCGACGAGTTCGGGCTGAAAGTGGAATGCGGCAGTGGCGACGAGGGGTTCATGAACGACCTCAAAGGTCAGGCCGAAAAAATGTTCAATGTTGTCGTCGACTACGATTTTCCGCCAATAGGCCATTTCTTTACTAATGAGGAAGTTATCACCTTCGGCGACCATAAGTTTGCCACGATAGCCACACCGGGTCATTCGCCCGGCGGCACTACATTCTACTGTGCTGAGGAGAAGGTAGCTTTCACCGGCGACACCCTTTTCCGCAACAGTATCGGTCGAACCGATTTCGACGGTGGCTCGATGTTCATGATGATAAACAGCCTGCGGGAACTGGCTCAGCTTCCCGACGATACGACAGTGCTCCCTGGCCATGGCGATGCCACTACTATCGGAGCAGAATTGGCTAACAATCCATACATGGACCGCTGATGCTTGCGGACACAAAGGAAATAGGGTAATGGCCTGTAACAGAATGGATTGTAGGGTCTCGAAAGTGAGTAGTGGTCTGTAACAGAATGGATTACAAGAATAACGAGAAAATAATATTGGGCATCGATCCGGGCACCAATGTGATGGGATACGGCGTGCTGAAGGTGAACGGCAACAAGGCTGAGTTGGTTGTCATGGGGGTCATCGACATGCGCAAGGAACGTGATGTCTACCTCCGGTTGGGGAAGATTTTCGACCGCGTGACGGGCATTATCGACGAGTATCTCCCCGACGAAATGGCCATTGAGGCACCGTTCTTCGGCAAGAATGTCCAGTCGATGCTCAAGCTCGGAAGGGCTCAGGGGGTGGCCATAGCGGCGGCCATACACCACGGAGTGCCCATTCATGAATATGCGCCGCTAAAGATAAAGATGGCCATCACGGGCAACGGACAGGCTTCGAAGGAGCAGGTGGCGGCAATGTTGCAACGGCTGCTGCACCTGCGCGACGACCAACGGCCTCACTTCCTCGACTCCACCGATGCCCTCGCGGCCGCCTACTGCCACTTCCTGCAGTCGGGACAGCCCGTGGCCACGGGCAGACACTACGGCAGCTGGAAGGATTTCGCTCTGAAAAATAAGGATAAGGTTCACTCGTAGCCGCCACCTCAACACATGGATTGTGGACTGCGGCCGTGGCATAGTGGTAAAAATAACAATAACGCTATATGGACAACACAACGGTAAACAACGGGACAACGGCAAAAAAACCGCTGCAAGAGTCTGATAATGAGACTGAAAGCAAAAGGTTCATAATAAGAATTCGCGATGGCGTATGCCGTATGCCGAAATGGCGCATGGCAGAGCCTGTCAATTTTGAGAGTCTCGACGGCGAGCACATAGCCATCGTGGGACCCAACGGCGGTGGCAAGTCGATGCTCGCGGATATCATCGTCGGCAGGCATCCGCTGCTCATGCGCGACCCCGAATATGACTTTTCGCCAAGCACGAAGACCATGGTCAGCGAGAATATACGGTACATAACGTTCCGCGATACCTACGGCGGCGACAACGACAAGACTTACTATCTGCAGCAGAGGTGGAACCAGATGGAAATCGACGGCACCACGCCGACAGCCGGCGACAAGCTCGAAGAGGCTTTCAAACTTGCCGGCGACGACACTCCCGAGCGCAGAAAACTGCAACAGCACATCTATAATCTCTTCGGAATGCAGAAGTTGCTCGACAAATATGTCATCCTCCTCTCGAGCGGTGAACTGCGGAAGGTGAAGGTGGCAACGGCACTCTTCAGCGACCCGAGGGTGCTGATAATGGACAATCCGTTCATCGGTCTCGACGCCGGAACGCGTGATCAGCTCAAGACTCTGCTCACCGCGCTGGCCCACGAGCGCAGTCTGCAAATAATTCTCATACTCTCGAAGACCGACGATATTCCCGATTTCATCACTCATGTGGTGGAAGTAAAGGATATGAGGGTTGGAAAGAAGATGACATTACAGGAATACCGCGACACGCGGACTCCCGTTCCGCCACATATTCTCGATGATGCCAAGGCTCGGGCGATAGTGGCAATGCCCTATACCACAGGTGATTACAACGTCGACGAGGTGGTGCGCCTGAATCGGGTGAGCATCGTCTACGGCAAACGTACAATCTTGAAGGCCCTCGACTGGACGGTGCACAACGGTGAGCACTGGGCCCTGAGCGGTCAGAACGGTGCCGGAAAATCGACGCTCCTGAGCCTCGTCTGTGCCGACAACCCGCAATCCTACGCCTGCGATATAACCCTCTTCGGACGGAAACGCGGGTCGGGGGAGAGCATCTGGGACATAAAGAAGCACATAGGCTACGTCTCGCCTGAGATGCACAGGGCCTACAACCGCAATATGCCGGCAATTAACGTGGTGGCAAGCGGACTGAAAGATTCCGTCGGACTATACGTCAAACCCACCGGCGACGACATCGACAGGTGTAAGTTCTGGATGGATGTGTTCGGACTTGAGGGCAAAGAGACGAGCTCTTTCCTCGAACTCTCGAGTGGTGAGCAGCGCCTGACACTGTTGGCGAGGGCTTTCGTGAAGGACCCTGAGCTGATAGTCCTCGACGAACCGCTCCATGGCCTCGACAACTTCAACCGGCGGCTCGTCAAGGATGTTATTGATACGTTCTGCCGGCGGCGCAACAAGACCCTCATAATGGTGTCGCACTACCGGGAGGAATATCCATCGTGCATCGACCACGAGATTCGTCTCGTACGCCACGATTAAACCGAAAAGGAATGAATTCTACTGCCGTCGGAGGCTTATTTGCTCCGTCCGGCACAATATTTACATAGCTAACAACAGATTTACAGATGAAACATACAATCGTCATCCTGCTCATGCTCGCCATTGCTGCCACCGGAATGGCCCAGGAAACGCAGCCGAGAGTGTTCCAGCAGATTTACAACAGTGCCATGAAAACGGCCAACGACCCCGGCGCTCCCATGCCCGAGAGAAAGGCGGCGAGCTTCCGTGCCGATGCTGTCAACTACCTCAGCAACCGCACTCTGTCGGAGATTGCCGATACGACGAAAGCTCTTAAACCAGAGGAAATTGCTGCTCTCAACAGTCAGCTCGACTCTATGGCTTACTTCATGTACGACTATGTCAATATTTTCAACAAGGAGTATTCGAGGGCTAAGGGCCAGAAGGATAAAGCACGCGTGCTGAGGCTCTTCCGTGAGGTGAGCATCAACAATCCTCTCTATAACGATCCCGACCGTCAACTCGTCTTAGCCTACTACAACCGTGAGGACTTCCTCACCCAGTTCTCCCTCGACACCAACTGGGTCAAGGCCGTCGGCGAGGTGAAGAAGCGGCTTAGAGAAATGTAATGTCAGGCCTGCGGGCCTCGTGATGATAATGGTCAGTCCCCTTCGTGGCACCGGACACGTCGTTGTGCGGTGGCGCGAAGGGGATTTTTTGTGCAAAGGAGGGGTGGGGAAGATATAAGGCGGGTGAGGGATGGTGGTGCTCAGAAAACTGGCTGGAAATTGATCTGAAGGTGCGAAATATATTTACAGCGTTTCAATATGTATCGTTCGGGCTTGCGAAACGGCCTGTTTCAGCGTCTGAAACGGTCCGTTTCGCAGTCTAAAACGGCCTGTTTCGCAACGCAAAATGGCATGATTTGTAAGTTGTTGATAATCAGATGGTAACAAAGGCGATATCAGAATACGTTCGGACTGAAATACTTTTACATTTGGATTCTGATTTTATTGCACGATTTCGCTGTTGTTTCAATAAGGAATAATGGGATGATTAAGGGATAAATTTGGTGACGGGTGGTAATCGGATGGCATCATGGTATAAGGACATTGGGATGATACCTGCCGTTATTACGGTTCCAGCGGAGGGGGAGGAGGGTGCGCAATGACGGGGGAAGATGAGGTAGGTGATGAGTTGGAAAGGGGGCTGGAGGGTGATATGTAGCGTGGTTAATTGTCGGTAATTTGGTTTTTTCTCGTCGTAGATTTGAGATTCTGCCGAATTTTTTGTATTTTTGCACGTTATTACGATAAAGCTTTATGGACTACAATAATATGAATTATAAACTCTGGCACGGATGCGACCGTGGGTTGTGCAGCTGCGCTTGTGGCCGTCAGGACCATCAGCTCAACACTTACGACTGGCTCGCCGACGTGCCGGGCAACGCGGAAAGCACTGACCTTGTGGAGGTTCAGTTCAAGAATACGCGCAAAGGATACTATCATAACGTCAATCATTTGCCTCTGGCGAAAGGTGATTATGTGGCTGTGGAGGCCAATCCCGGTCATGACATCGGTGTGGTGACGCTCACGGGACGGCTTGTCTTGTTGCAGATTAGAAAGGCCAATCTCAAGAGTGCTGACGACATCAAGCGCATATACCGTAAGGCCAAGCCTGTGGACATGGACAAATACCGTGAGGCTAAGGCCCGTGAGCACGCCACGATGATTGAGAGCCGGAAGATAGCCAAGGGACTCGGCCTCGACATGAAGATTGGTGATGTGGAATTCCAGGGCGACGGCAACAAGGCAATATTCTACTATATCGCTGACGAGCGTGTCGACTTCCGGCAGCTCATCAAGGATCTTGCCGCTGCTTTCCACGTGAGGATAGAGATGAAGCAGATAGGTGCGCGGCAGGAGGCCGGACGCATCGGCGGAACGGGACCTTGCGGCCGCGAGTTGTGCTGCGCCACATGGATGAAGAATTTCTCTACCGTTTCGACGACATCGGCGCGCATCCAGGACCTCTCGCTGAACCCGACAAAATTAGCAGGCATGTGCGCTAAGCTTAAATGCTGTCTGAACTACGAGGTCGACGAATATATCGAGGCACGCAAAGAACTGCCGAGCAAGGAGATCGTTCTTGAGACGCAAGACGGTGAGTATCACCTCTTTAAGGTTGATATCCTCAGTGGCCTGTGTACATATTCTACCGATAAGAAGCTCGCCGCCAACCTCGAGATGATCAGCGCGGCCCGTGCCCGTGAGATTATCGAGATGAACAAGCGTGGCGAAAAGCCGTTGTCGCTGCAAAGCGACGGCAATGTGAAAAAGCCGGAGAAGCCTGTTGACATTCTTGCCAACGACGATATCGCCCGTTTCGACAAGACGAAGAAGCGGAAGAAAAAGAAGCAGCGCAAGACGGCCGAGAAAGGCCAGAACGCAAAACCGGCTGACAACGGCGGTAAGCCCAACGGCAAACAGAACGGTAAGGCGGCCGGAAGAGGTCGTCAGGCCGACAAGGCTGATACGAAAAAGAACGCCCCCAAACCGGCGGCTAAGACGGGGAACGGCCCTGAAGAATGATGAGAAGGAAAGCGATTTTTTCTTTCATGGCACTGATGCTCGCGGGTTTCATGCTCGTCGGCTGTAACATCGGGTACGTCTATGACCGTTACCGGTCGGTCGACGTAAAGGGATGGAACCGCGCCGATACCCTCGACTTCAACGTCGGACGGTTGCCGGCCGGTGAGTATGACCTTTGTGTGGGGTTCCGGGCCACGTCCGACTATCCTTACAAAGAGCTCGGTTTCGATGTCGACTGCACTGTTTACACTAAGCATAAGACGGCTGCCGGCAAGGACAGTCTGTCGTTCCGTGAGATTCACAAGAGGGAGAAATGTCCCGTCTACGACGATGCCGGGCGCATGGTAGGGCGTAGCGGTGTCAGCTGCGACGACTTCAGCTATCGTTTTGGACGCCTGAAGGTGGGCGAGAACGATTCCGTCGTAGTGTCGGTGACGCACGGTATGAACCAGGAGGTTATGCCGGGGCTGATGCAAGTGGGCCTGCAACTGATGAACAGACAATAAACGAGAAGTGCCGCAGTAGGGATAATCCTAACTGCGGCACGGTCTTATATATAAATAGGTGGGGACGCTATTTCTTCAGTGCGATGTTGTAGTTGTAGAACTCCGTCTTGCCAGTGATGTCCTCAACGACCTTAATAAATGGCGGGAAGTTGACGGTTTCGGTGTCTTCGACGCCTTTTGTCTCCAATATCATCAGCCCCGGCTGGGGCGACAGAAACTCGTCAAGCTCGAAATATTGTCCTTTCCAGATGAAGCTGCGGCGGTGCTTGTGAACCGTCTGGCGGTAGGGGTCGGCCTGCTGGAGGAGCGAGTCGTAGACGTTTTCCGTTATTTGCCGCTCTATCTCTATCTGCTCGTTATTGGTGTTGCGCTTGCGTGTTGTGAGCACATATACGTTCTGCCCCTTCCAACAACGCTGGCGCAGACGCGCCTCCACGCCGGGGTCGGCCACGAGGTAGGTCTGGACAATGTCGCTGTCGATGGGGTTGCGGATTTCGCCGACGACCTCGACAATGTATTTTTTCTCGTGCTCGATGGGCTGGGGGAGTCCTAAGACATTCGAAATTTCCTTTATTACGCGCTTGAGTTTATTGTCGAAGTTCTCGTGGTTGTTGATTACCCGCAGGTGGGGATGACCGGTCCAGGCGTCGATGACGCGCTTGTCGAGGATGCGGGCCTGCTCTATGCCCTCGTAGCGCTTGGGAGTGTTCGTTGTGGTATAGTACTTCTCGGCTCCGTCGGCGGCAGAAACGAGGTGGAGAACAGCGTCGTAGCGGTGCTCGCGGAGCTCGTCGGTCGATGTGCCTACGGACCGCGTTATCTGCTCCCATGTGGCCGGATCCATGTAGGCTGAGATGTCCATGGCCCCGCGGTCACAGATGATTACTGCCGGCTCGTCGCATTGCTGGGCCATCTTCATGAACTTGTCCTCAAGGGCAAGCTGTATCTCGAGAGTGGCTTTCTCGCCCTCGTAGAAGAGATTCTTGTTCGGCGTGAGATAGTCCATGCCCGCCTGGATGAAGAGGGTGGGGACCTCCGGAATGGTGAACACCTTGTAACCGCGGCTCGTAAAGTGCTCAATGATCTTCACGAGCGCTGTTGTCTTACCGGCACAGGGACCACCGGTGAGGACGATTTTCTTTATAGTCTTTTCTGCCATCGTGTAGCTTTATTATCTTTTCTGTAGTCATGAACTGACAAAAGGACCGGTGAGCAGCCAGAGAAACATGCCGATGACCGTAAACAATAGGGTCCGGACGTGATTCTGACGGAATGAATTATTGTTCAAGATGTCGGTCCAGTGACAATTATTCGGTACAAAGTTAATAAAAAGTCGGTATATACAAGAAATTAATAATTAAATTTTGTATCTTTGCAAGCGAAAGTTGTGAAACTAAATGAGTTATGAAATTAATTCCACATTACATCTTACTTGTCTCGGCTCTCTTCTTGGCTACATTCGATATGGCCGCACAGACGGCATTCTCGGCCGTTGAACAACAACAAATCAGTGTGAAGACACCGGGTCTTTTCGATAAATCGGACAAATTCGAGATTGACTTCAAGGCTTTGCCTTCGACGGCCTACTCCTTTCCTTTGCCTGTCGGAAAGGCAAAACTGATGGCCAACCAGGCCCTTGAAATTTCCACGCAACCCGGTGATATCGTCCTGTCGATGTTCCCGGGCACCGTCCGCATGTCGCGGCGTCTGGCACAGTATGGTAATGTAGTGGTCGTTCGCCACGACAACGGCCTCGAGACGGTTTACGCTCACAACGATCAGAACCTCGTGAAAGTGGGACAGCGAGTAGCCGCAGGGCAGAAAGTGGCCATCGTCGGGCGCGACGGCGGAAGGACGTATTGCCTTTTTGCATTGCTTGTCGACGGCAGATGGATAAATCCTACGACTATCATCGATATCGCAAGTCATCGACTGCGGCCACAGACGGTAGAGTTCAGAAAGGAGAAAAACTATGTTAATGTGGCGGTGGTTGACAGCAAGAAGAAAATCAGGTCGCTCGACCCTGACGATGCTGTGACTGGTCTGTTAGCCGACAACAAGACCTTTCAGCTTGATTTAAAGGGTATTGAGAGTGAACATTGGTCGTATCCACTCGCCGGAGCCCATGTTATCAGTCCTTACGGCGGTCGGGGAAAGCGGCCACATTCGGGTGTCGACATCAAGACTCGGCCCAACGATAAGGTCCTGGCGGCCTTCGACGGGGTTGTCGTCCAGTCAGGGCCATACTTCGGCTACGGCAATTACATTGTCATAAAGCATGCCTATGGATTCTCGACATGCTACAGTCATCAGTCGCGAAACTACGTCAGAGTGGGGCAGAAAGTCAAGGCCGGACAGGTGATTGGCCTTACGGGCCGCACGGGAAGGGCGACGACGGAACATCTGCACTTTGAGGTGAGGTTCAACGGGCGGACTCTTAATCCGAATATCATATTCGATCACGTCAACCATAAACTCAAGGCAAGCGTCCTGACAATAGGCAAGAACGGACTCGTGAGATAGACCGATAATAGCAGAAAAGTGTCTCTGCGACAGTCGGATACAGGTTCCGATGTCGTAATACAATTGCGGATGCTGACTTGTCGGGAACGTTGATTCAAGTTAAAAAGAAATTAGATTTTAGAAATTTCGAGGTTTTATCTTGTAAAATCAGATAAAACTTTGTATTTTTGCAGTCTTAAAGGTAAAAGGACAACTTACATATATAACAAATGGCTTGTACAAAGAAAATCAAGACTGCGCTCATATCTGTCTATCATAAGGATGGACTGGAGGATATCCTCGCACGTCTGAGCAAGGAAGGTGTTAAACTCCTTAGCACTGGGGGTACACAGAAGTTTATCGAATCGCTGGGCTACGACTGCGAAAAGGTTGAGGACGTGACCACATACCCGAGTATTCTCGGTGGCCGCGTGAAGACTCTCCATCCTAAAATATTCGGTGGCATTCTTGCACGCCGTGACAATGCTGACGACCAGAAGCAGATGGAGCAGTATGATATCCCGGCTATCGACCTTGTCATAGTCGACCTTTACCCCTTCGAGCAGACTGTTGCCAGCGGGGCTTCAGAACAAGAGATAATCGAGAAGATAGATATAGGCGGAATATCACTTATCCGCGCCGGAGCGAAGAACTTCAAGGATGTGGTCATTATCCCGAGTAAGGCTGAATATCCTGTGCTGTTGGAACTGTTGAAGAAGAACGGTGCTCAGACCGATATCGAGGACCGTAAACTCTTCGCAGAGCGCGCTTTCGGTGTCAGCAGCCATTACGATACTGCCATCCACGAATGGTTCGCAAAGTAGTCTTAACTCCATAGCATTCATATATAAACTATAACGACATATGTCTTTTTTTTCATTCATCCAGGAAATTGCAATGGACCTGGGAACAGCCAACACAATCATTATCAGTGATGACCAGATTGTTGTTGACGAGCCTTCGGTAGTGGCGCTCGACCGCCGTACCGACAAGATGATAGCAGTGGGCGCCGAGGCAAAGATGATGTACGAGAAGACCCACGAGAATATCCGTACCATCCGTCCGCTGCGCGATGGAGTCATCGCCGATTTCACAGCTTGTGAGCAGATGATGCGTGGACTCATCAAGATGGTTCACACCGGACGTCACTTCTTCTCGCCCTCGCTGCGAATGGTGATTGGCGTACCTTCGGGAAGTACGGAGGTGGAACTGCGTGCCGTCCGCGACTCTGCCGAGCACGCCGACGGACGTGACGTTTATCTTATCTTTGAGCCGATGGCCGCTGCTTTGGGTATAGGCATCGACGTGGAGGCCCCGGAAGGAAACATGATTGTCGACATAGGTGGTGGCTCTACCGAGATTGCTGTCATCTCATTAGGCGGTATCGTAAGCAACAACTCTATACGTGTGGCCGGTGACGACCTTACTGCTGACATTCAGGAGTATATGAGCCGTCAGCATAATGTTAAGGTTTCGGAGCGTATGGCCGAGCGAATCAAGCTCCATGTGGGTTCTGCTCTCACTGACCTTGGCAACGAAGCCCCTGACGACTATATCGTCCACGGCCCTAACCGCATCACTGCCCTGCCAATGGAAGTGCCGGTATGCTATCAGGAGATTGCCCATTGTCTCGACAAGACGGTTGCAAAGATTGAGAATGCTGTGCTTTCAGCACTCGAGAATACACCTCCTGAGCTTTATGCCGACATCGTCAAGAACGGCATTTACCTCACTGGTGGCGGTGCTTTGCTGCGTGGTCTCGACAAGCGTCTGTCCGACAAGATCAATATCCCGTTCCATATCGCTGAGGATCCGCTCCACAGTGTGGCAAAGGGTGCAGGCATAGCTCTGAAGAATATCGACAAGTTCTCATTCTTGATGAGATAAAATCGAAGAGGGAAGAGAACTTAAATGCGCAACTTAGCAGAGTTTTTAGCACGATTCAAGCATTGGTTTGTCTTCGTCCTGTTAGAGATATTGAGCTTTGTCCTGCTCTTCAAGTACAATAACTATCAGGGCAGCGTGTGGTTCTCGTCAGCCAACGACGTTGCCGGATGGGTTTTTGAGATGAAGTCGGACGTAGGCGCTTTCTTCAGTTTGACGAAGATAAACAAAGAGCTGACGCAGCGCAACCTCTATCTTGAGCATCAGGTCAGCCAGCTGCAAGCACGCGTCTACGACAAGACGGTGGGCAAGGACTTTATTCATAAAGGCCAGCTTGCCATGCTTGAGGGGTTCCGGCTAATCCCGGCCAAGGTCGTCGACAACTCCGTGAACAAGCCTCAGAATTTCGTCACTATAGACAAAGGGTCTGCTGACGGGATACGGCAGGACATGGGAGTGGCCTGCGGCAATGGTGTCGTGGGTATCGTCTATCTCGTGTCGAAGCACTATTCGGTTGTCATACCGGTGCTGAATACTGAGTCGAACATCAGCTGTGCTATTGACGGTACAGGCTATTTCGGCTATCTGCACTGGAAGGGCGGCCCGTCGGATATTGCCTATCTCGACGACGTTCCGAGGCATGCCCACTTCCGCCTTCATGGGAAAATCGTGACGAGCGGATACTCATCGGTGTTCCCTCCGGGCGTGATGGTAGGCGAAATTCTCCATGTGTTCAACTCTGACGACGGGCTCAGCTATCGGCTGATGATAAAGCTGTCGACTGATTTTGGTAATCTGCGTGACGTTTGCGTCATAGATGACTCCTCAGTCAAGGAGCGGCTCAACTTGCTCAAGACAGCCCAGGACTCGATAAAGGAAAAGGTTGACGGTTCGGGAAACTAAAGGGAAGACTTAGCACTTCCCTTATTAAATGATAAGGATTATCTGTTAATGAACGTAGATACACTAAAGAAAATTCTATGGCTTCTTGTGCTCACTCTCGTACAGGTTCTTGTGCTTAATCACGTGCATCTGTTCGGGGTGGCGACACCGTTGCTGTACATCTACTTCATAATCATCTTCCAGCGCAACTACCCCCGTTGGGCGTTGCTGCTGTGGGGATTTGCTCTCGGCTTGCTGATAGACATATTCTCTAATACGCCGGGAGTTACGTGCGGTTCGCTGACAGTTATGGCTTTCATACAGCCATATCTGTTACGTCCGTTCATCTCTCGCGACTCCGCCGAGGATATGCAACCTGGGATAAAGACGCTTCATGCAGTTCCTTTCTGCTATTATTCATTCCTGTGTGTGCTTATCTTCTGCGTGGTGTTCTATACGCTGGAGATGTTCAGTTTTTTCAACATCGTGTACTGGCTTGAATGTGTTGGTGGCAGTACGCTGTTGACTTATCTTCTCATCTTGGTTATAGAGAATGTAAGGAGGTCGGCATGAAAGATTTCCATCTCGAAAAACGGCGCCTTGTTCTTAGCGGTATAGCTGTCGGCATCATTGTCATTTATCTTGTCAGGCTCTTCACCTTGCAGATTATGAGCGACGACTATAGGAAGAGCGCCGACTCAAATGCTTTTCTGAAGAAGATTGAATTCCCGTCGCGTGGAAACATTACTGACCGCAACGGCAAGCTGTTGGTGTATAACCAGCCGGCTTACGACATTATGGTTGTGATGAACGAGGCTGAGAACAGGATAGACACGACTGATTTCTGCCGTGCTCTGAACATCACGAAGCAGTATTTCGTCCAGCGTATGAACGACATCAAGGACCGGAACAAGAATCCCGGTTACAGCCGTTTTACGCAGCAGCTGTTTCTCCGGCAGATAAGCGATACACAGTTCAGCGCCTTTCAGGAGAAGATGTTCCGTTTTCCCGGATTCTATATTCAGCGCCGTAGCGTCCGGCAGTATAATATGCCTATTGCAGCGCATGTGCTCGGCGACCTTGCCGAGGTGTCGCAAAGCGATATCGAGGATGATAACTATTATCAGCCCGGCGACTATATAGGAAAGCAGGGAATAGAGAAAGCCTACGAGAAGGACCTGCGTGGTGTCAAAGGCGTACAGATAATGCTTCGTGATGCCCACGGACGTATCAAAGGCCACTACCAGAACGGTGAATACGACCAGAAGCCTGTCCCGGGTAAGGATTTGAAGCTCGGCCTCGACGCAAAGCTCCAGGCCTTGGGCGAGAAACTGATGGAAGGCAAGCTCGGTGCCATCGTCGCAATTGAGCCAAAGACGGGCGAAGTGCTGTGCATGGTGTCGTCGCCGACCTATGACCCCCGCTCGATGATTGGCCGTATGCGTGGAAAGAACCAGCACATGATGGCCATCGACCCGGCTAAACCGTTGCTGAACAGGGCCATAATGGGACAATACCCGCCCGGCTCAACGTTCAAGACGGGTCAGGCCGTGACCTATCTCACCGAGCACACCACCGATCCTATCCACTCGCTCTATCCGTGTCATGGCGGATTCTACTTCAAAGGTCTGCACGTAGGATGCCATTTCCATCCGTCGCCGCTTAGCGTTGTCCCTGCTTTGGGAACCTCGTGTAACGGTTTCTTCTGCTGGGGATTGTACTATATGCTTACAAATCCTAAGTACGGGAATGTGGAAAAGGCGCTCGATGTGTGGCGCGACTACATGGTGAGCATGGGCTTCGGCTATAAGCTTGGCATCGACATACCGGGCGAGAAACGTGGAATGATACCAAACTCCGCTTTCTACGACAATGCTTTCGGCAAGTGGAACGCACTCTCAGTCATTAGTATTTCAATCGGACAGGGCGAGGTGAACCTCACACCGCTCCAGATAGCCAATCTCGGAGCGACGATAGCCAACCGCGGTTACTATATCACGCCTCACGTCGTCAGTACCGTCGGCGGCAAACCGCTGCCTGCAAAGTTTCACCAGCGGCACTACACCAAGGGCTCGCGTGCCGCTTACCAGTGGGTCATCGAGGGAATGAAAGCTTCTGTTGCCGGCGGAACGAGCCATGGTGCCGTCCATCCCGGCTATCAGCTTGCCGGAAAGACGGGAACAGCGCAGAACCGCGGCCGCGACCATTCGGTATTCATGGGTTTCGCCCCTGTCGATACTCCGAAGATTGCCATCTGCGTCTATGTTGAGAACGGTGGCTTCGGAGCTGTCTACGGTGTCCCTATCGGTTCACTGATGATAGAGCAGTACGTCAACGGAAAGCTCACTCGCAACGACTCCATCATGGCCGTTACCATGCAGCACCGCCATATCGACTACGGTTTCGACCGTCCTATGACCCATGCCGACTCCCTTCGTGTTGATTCCATCAAGCGTGTGATGGCCGTGAAGGACTCAATACGCAAGGCCGAGGAGGATAAATTGGCTAAGGAACGTGCCGCCGCCGACGAGCAGAAAGCTAAAGAAGAACAAAAGAAAAAGGAAGAAAAACAGGGCAAACCGCTCAACGATCCGGCTGTCATCGAGGATAATGAACCGAAGGTGGAGACGGAGCGTGAGCATAAGCCCAAACGGGATTCTGAAAAAGATCGAGAATAAAGATGTCGCCAAGTACACGAAAAGATGACCAGCAGGGAATCCTCCAGTCGCTCGACTGGTGGACGATAGGCATTTATATTGCCCTGTTGGTATTAGGATGGATGAGTGTTTGCGGTGCCAGCTATACCTATGGCGACACCGAGATATTCAGTTTGTCGACGCGCTCCGGCATGCAGATAATATGGATTGGTACGTCGATTGTGTTGGGATTCATTATTCTGATGATGGATGACCGTTTCTTCGACACCTTCTCTTATGTCATTTACGGGGCTCTCCTGCTGTTGTTGTTCCTCACTATATTCAATCCCCACGAGATCAAAGGCTCGCGGTCGTGGCTGGTCTTAGGTCCTTTGCGCCTTCAGCCGGCCGAGTTCGCGAAGTTTGCTACTGCGTTGGCCGAGGCCAAACTGATGTCGACTTACGGCTTTGACATCCATCGCTGGAAGGATTTCGGTTCAGCCGCTCTCATCGTTCTCCTGCCGATGATATGCATTGTCGGTCAGCGCGAAACCGGTTCGGCCCTTGTATACCTTTCATTCGCACTGATGTTCTACCGCGAGGGAATGCCTGGCAGCGTCCTGTTTACGGCTGTCGCGATGGTCATATACTTCGTTGTGGGTATCAAGTACGAGAATGTCATGCTGTGGGACACCCCCACCTCCGTCGGAAAATTTGTCGTCCTGCTGCTCGTTCAGATATTCACCTCGGGAATGATATGGTCGTATGTGAAGGACAAGCGCATGACGCGGATTATCCTTACCTATTCGTTTGGCATAACCCTTGGATTCCTTCTCTTCTCCGAGTTTGTCATTCCGTTCGATATTGTGTGGGTACAGCTGATAATGTGTGCCGGTCTTATCGGTTTCCTCATATACCAGGGACTGAGCACGCGGTTCATAAACTACCTATACATCGGTCTGTTTGCCGTCGGAAGCATCATGTTCTTCTATTCCGCCGACTTCGTTCTTAACGACGTCTTGGAGCCCCACCAGCGCGTGCGTATCAACGTCCTGCTCGGTCTCGACGACGATCCTGCCGGTGCGGGGTATAACGTTCACCAGAGCGAGATAGCCATTGGCTCCGGCGGTCTGCGTGGAAAGGGCTTCCTCAATGGCACTCAGACAAAGTTGAAATTCGTCCCTGAGCAGGACACCGACTTCATTTTCTGCACCGTCGGTGAGGAGGAAGGATTCCTCGGCTCGGCGGCAGTATTGCTGCTCTTCCTTGCCCTGATACTGCGATTGATGTATATGTCGGAACGACAACCTTTCAAGTTCGGACGAGTGTACGGCTATTGTGTGGCGGGAGTCTTCCTGTTCCACGTATTCATAAATGTTGGAATGGTATTGGGCTTGACTCCTGTCATCGGAATACCTCTGCCGTTCTTCAGTTACGGAGGCTCGTCGCTGTGGGGCTTTACGATTCTCCTCTTCATCTTCCTCCGTATCGATGCGGGTAGGAACTTGATAAGACAATGACTCCGAAAACCAGTTCCCGGCACTGCGTTCTGTCGGTATCGGAATCTGATTATCGCCGGGAAATATTGATGTAACGGTTGGAATATGTCATTGAGGCCGTGAAACAAGATGAATGTAACAGTGCGTTCACCTTGTCTCACGGTCTTTTCTTTTTTCCACGGTATCTGTTTGTGAATTTTGAATTATCTTTACACCATTTCAAAACCTATCGTTTTGGCTTGCGAAACGGCCTGTTTCAGCGTCTAAAACGGTCCGTTTCGCAGTCTAAAACGGCCTATTTCGCAACGTAAAATGGCATGTGTTGTAAGTCGTTGAATATCAGATAGTAGCAAAGGCGCTATCGAAATGTATGCAGTTTGAAATACTTTTACATTCCGATAAGTGTTTCATCGCCTGACTTTATAGCTTTATCACCTATGCTGCGACGATATTCCTCGAGAGCAGTTATATGCTAATCTTCGATTTGACGTATCTGTATGGGCAAGAAAGAAGCTAAGTCCTATGCTGCAGAAAGGACCATTCGGCTTTACTATTCAGGCATTTGCAATATATTATTCTTGCCTGAAGATGCTGACTCAACGGTCGGAATATACTATTAAGGCCGTGAAACAGGATGAATGTCATAGCGCATTCGCCTTGTTTCACGGCCCTCTTGTTTCTGAAATTACCGTCCGATTATCTACCGATAAAGCTGCCGCGCAATTGCCGTGGCGCACCTTTCCAATAGAAAAGCGCATCCCTCGGCAGTACTGTTGTGCCACGTTTGTGCCTCATTTTAAGCACAAAAAGCCATATTAGCAACCGCGCTTGCCACGGCCGACGGTATTATTAGCTTGTCCTTCTCGGTGCTATTACCATCTGATAACCCTTCCGGGCTTAATCTTCTTGCCGCTTGCCTGATGCTTGGGTTTGCCGAGAGCGACGCATCCTACTCCTTCGTAATCCTCCAATCCTAACTCTTTGAGAATCTTCTGGCCTTCGGGAAGCAGGAGCATCTCCTTGCAGCGGTTTATCCAGCAGGAACCAAGACCGAGTGCATAGGCGGCGTTCTGCATGGCTCCGATGACGAGCGAACCGTCTTTCATCGGGTTCAGACTCATCGAATCGGCATTGTAGTCGGCCACCTTGGGAGTGAGAATGAGGCACACCGTCGGCGCTCCGTAGAACGGATCGCTGTCGGTATTCATTATCGTCGCGTTCAGTTTCGACAACAGCTTAATCTTCTCTGGCTCCTGAACGATCACAATCTTTGTCGATTGCCGGTTCATGCCCGTCGGCGCTGCAAGCCCGCAGTCGACCACAGTCGTCAGGTCGGCATCAGAAATCTGCTTATCGGTGAACTGACGGCAGCTCCTTCTGTGGAGCAACATGTCAATAGCGTCCATAGCTTACTTCTTTAACTCAGTCTCAATCTCGTCGAAGCGCTTGCGCAGGATGTTGATTTCGTTTATTATCGTGTCGGCCGAAATCTCGGTGAGGTCGCCATTCTCGAAACGCAGATTGCGGAGTTTCTCAAGTGATGTGTGCAGAGACTCTCTAAGTGACTCTAATTGGAGCAATGTGTTTTTATCCATAATTATATTCTGTAAATAGTTGAGTGCGTTATGTTTATTAGTTTTTTACTCTTTTCCTTTCCCTTTTTGCCATGCTCACTGCAATCGTAATCGACGGCAACAGCAACTTGGCGCTAATCGGGAAGTATGATGCAAAGATAATTATTTTTTTTATGTAAGCGAAGAGATTAATATTTTATTAACATAAAAGCCGCGCTGAATAATCAGTACGGCTTTCATTTCCTTCATTCTGAACGGTTTTAGTCGTTCTCGCTTTTCATTGTGATGATGTTTCCCTTGGCGTCATATTCCAGTGGCATCACCTTCAGACTCCTCAGCCATGTGACCCCCTCCGACGGCACGCAGTCGTGATGGAAGAGATACCACCGGCCGTTATACTCGACGATGGAGTGGTGGGTGGTCCAGCCTACGACCGGTTCGAGGATAACGCCCTTATACACAAACGGGCCGTAAGGGTTGTCGCCGACGGCATAGCAGAGCAGATGTGAGTCGCCGGTGGAATAGCTGAAGTAGTATTTCCCGTTGTATTTGTGCATCCAGCTGGCCTCGAAGAAGCGGTAGGGACTGTCGGCGGGAAGAATGTTGCCATCCTCGTCGACGATAATCACGGCCTTTGGCTCCTCGTCGAACTGCAGGCAGTCGTCGGTGAGCCTTGCCACTCTGCTCGGCAGCGGGTTCTCTTTTCCGCTTGGCAGGTACTCGTTTTTCAGGGCCTTATTGTCCTTGTACCATTGCAGTTGACCGCCCCAGATGCCGCCGAAGTAGACATACACCTTTCCGTCGTCGTCCTTGAATACCGCCGGGTCGATGGAGTAGGAACCGCGGATGGGGTCGGGCTGCGGACGGAAAGGGCCCTCGGGACGGTCGGCGACGGCCACACCGAGGTGGAAAACATCATTCTTGTCCTTGCATGAGAAGATGAGATAGTACTTCCCGTCCTTCTCAACCACGTCGTTGTCCCACATCTGTCTTCCGGCCCATGGTATCTCCTTGAGGTCGAGAATAACCCCGTGGTCGGTGACGGTGCCGGTCATCGGGTCGCCGTCGATGGACAGAACGTGATAGTCTTTCATCTCGAAATGACCGCCGTCGTCGTCGAACGCCGCGCCGGAATCCCAGTCGTGGGAGGGGTAGACATACACTTTCCCGTTGAAAACGTGTGCCGACGGGTCGGCCATATAATCCTTATCGAATAAATATCTTGCCTTCATAGCTGTGATTTTTGTATCGTTTTTGATGTCAATATTATTTTTCTTCATCTGCGAAGAGCTTGATAATGTCCTTCACTACGGGTTTCGGCTGGAACTTGCGGTCGAAGAGCAGTCCGTAGTTTGTGCGTCCTTTTATCGGCCAGTCGTTCAGCCAGCTGTCGCCGTCGCCGACACCCCATGTGCAGACACGCTCGATATTGTGGCGGTATTTGTAGTATAATTTGAAGAAATCGAGGTACCGCCGGGTGAACGTCGTGGCGGCCTCTTTTGTCAGTTTCTTAGGATATGGGTTCATTTTCGGGTCGTTGGCATACTTCTGATTGATGTCAGCACCTCCGAACGACTTTGGATTCGGCAGCATGTTCAGGTCGAGTTCCGATATGTTTATCTTCACTCCGGCGGCGATGAGGGCCTTCATGGAGTTCTCATAGTCCGTGAGATTGGGATAGTCGACACCATTGTGACTCTGCATGCCGACGGCGTCGATGCGGCATCCGGCCTCCTTCAGCTCCTTCACGAGTCGGACGACGGCCTGAACTTTCCTCGGCTGACTCATCGAATAGTCGTTGTAGTAGAGCTCAGCGCCGGGATCGGCCTCATGAGCAAACTGGAATGCGAGCTTGATATAGTCGGGTCCGATGGCCCGGTACCACGGTGACTGTCTCCATGAGCCGTCGTCGAGGATGCATTCGTTGGCTACGTCCCATCCTAAGACTCTTCCCTTGTATCGCCCAACGACGGTGTGGATGTAGTCGCGCATACGTTTTATCATCTCCTCACGGTTCGGCAGCTCGCCATATTTGTTCTTAAACATCCACGGGGCTGTCTGACTGTGCCATACAAGGACGTGACCTGTGACCTTCAGCCCGTTGTCTTCAGCGAATTTCACGAGCTTGTCGGCATCCTCCCAGTTGAACTTTCCCTCTTCCGGTTCGATATTCTCGGGTTTCATGCAGTTCTCGGCCACGATGCAGTTGAAGTTTCCCTTCACCACCTCCACGGCCTTAGGCTCCTGTCCGTCAATCTGACTGGTATTCATGGCACATCCCACGAGGAAGTATTTTCCTAACTCCGATTTCAATGTCGGCTTCTGTGCTGTTGCCGGTATTGACAACAGCACGAAGCCTATAATAACTAATAATGATAACTTTTTCATCGTTTATTTTTTCTTGTTTCTTTGTTCTATCTCCTTATTTATGTTGTCGATAACCTCGTCGGTCAGTTCATATTTCGATATGATGAACATTGCCAGGATAAGCAGCAGAGCCGGAATGACGCATACGAGCCACAATATTCCCTGCTGTGCTAATGGCGACTGCTCCACGGCGTTGTCCTTATCGAAGTGGACGAAGCTCAGGACCAGTCCGGGAACTACGCCTCCGAGTGCCATCCCGGCCTTGTAGAAGATGCCTGTGAGGGCATTAACGATACCCGAAATACGGCGATTCGTGGTGTATTCGGCGTAGGAGATAACCTCCGGAACGAGAGCCCACATATATCCTGTAGCCACGATGACACCCGTCGACTTGATGAATTGTGCAGCGTAGACGAGCCAGAGCTGCGACCTCAGAGCGGGCACTATGGAGACGATATAGAGTATAGCCATACCCACGATAGCCACGGACAGGAATACGTAGAACATCTGTTGCTTGCCTATTTTACGCTTTATCGCTGGTACGAGCGGCATGAAAATGAATGCCGGTACGGAGCCGAGACCCATGAAAATGGCCATGTCGTTGGTAGAGCCGTGGACGTTGTAGATCATGTAATAGCTTCCTGCCGAGTTGCCGACGGCCATCATCGCGAAGGCAGTGATAAAGAAGAACGCTAAGATTCTGAGCGGTTTGTTCCTTACGAACTCCTCCCAAAGGTCGCTGACCTTCACGTTCGCTGTCTGACTCTTGTCCATCACGACGCGCTCCTCAGTCTGAGAGAAACAGAACAACAGCAGGGCCAGTCCCACCACAGCGTATATTGCCATCGTTATAAACCATGCGTTGGCATCCTCCTTGGTATTCATTTTCCCGTCGGGCGAGAGTGCCGCGACGAGGATTGGGATACCTAATGAGACCGCTAAACCACCGCAGTTGGCCATGAACATGCGCACTGAGGTGAGCACGGTAATCTCGTTGGTGTCGCGGGTCAGACTGGAGTTCAGTGCTCCGTAGGGCACATTGACGAGCGTGTAGCACATCGACATGCCCACGTACGTCAGATAAGCGTAGAGCAGCGACCCCGAAAAGCCGTTCCAGAAACACAAGATGGCAAATCCCGACAGTGGAATGCCGCCGAGGATGAGGTACGACCGGTACTTTCCCCACCTCGGTTCGTGCTTGTCGACAAATGTCCCCACGACAGGATCCCAGAGCACGTCGACGAGGCGGACGATGAGGAACATGAATGCAGCTGCCTTCGGGTCGATGCCGAAGACATTGGTGTAGAAAAGGAGCAGGTACATCGCTATGGTTTGATAAATCAGATTCTGAGCCAGATCGCCAGCCCCGAAACCTATGCGCTGTAGCCAGTTGAGATGGTAGAAACCATGTTGTTCGTTAGTTTGAGCCATTGTTCAAGTATAGTTAAGTCATTCTTTATTTTATTCTGTAGTATGCGACGGTTACTCAGTAGAGCGAGTTTCGGTCTCCGGTGTCTATCGTCGGATGATTCCGGCAGCATATTCTCCCATGACCCGATAGCCTTCGGCGTTGAGGTGAAGCCAGTCTTCGGAGTATTCATCCTTTAACTTTTCCGGGTCCTTGGGGTCTCTGACGAGTTTGTCGAAGTCGATAAGGGTATTGCGGTAAGTCTTTCTTATCCAACTGTTTATGCGTTGGCGTGCCTTCTCGTGGTTCTTGGAGAACCATGCGTTGCCCTTTGTAGGAGTGATGGTAGCCACGTACACCTCTATGCCCTTTGCCCTTGCATAGTCGGTTATCTGCCGGTAAGCTTCGGCCAACCGCTCAGCGAGACTGTCGGGCGATAGCTTGCTCGTTCCTATATCGTTCGTTCCTTCGAATATAATCAGCTTCTTTATTCCCGAGTGGAACGCCATCTCATCGCGATAACGTTTCAGCAGCGGGTCGCTGATGCCCCCTTCCAACACGCAGTTGCCCCCAATGCCGAGGTTGATTACGCCATATTCCGGTTCGATGACGCCATCTGTCGGTCCGATGCCGCCATTTTTTGGTCCTTTTCCGCATTCAGCCGGTTTGTCTGAGGTGCATTTTGCCGTTTCGTTAGCGCAATGTCTTGGCCTGTTCTCGCAGACGTTATGATTCCCGCAGCAATTTCCCTGCTTTCCGGCCAGTGCTGTTGCCATCATGTCGGTCCACCTGTTCTGTGCGTTTGTCGTCGTTCCGCGTCCGTCGGTGATGCTGTTTCCGAGTACGGCCACGGCCTGCCGACAGCTTCTGACGTCCAGCGAAAGGATGTTGTACCAATGGTCCGTCTTCTCGACGACGACTAAAGAATCGGCTGGTCCGGCCTCTTCCGCAGCGATATACGTTGTCGTCCGCGACCCCCGGTGCGACGTGGCGTGCTCCGGAACCATCCCTCCGTAGGTTATTGTTATGGCCAGATTCCTCATCGGTCTGACACGGAAAGGAATGGCATCCGACGTGACGTTGGCTCCCGCGGCTATCGTTACGTGGCGTTGACCGGCGAAAGTCAGGAAAGCCGCATGGTCCTTATATATATAAGGTGTACTGCCGTTGTCGGTAATTATCTTCCCCATCTTTGCGTCTTTCACTACCGTGTCGACCGACCAGGCTATGTAAATCTGCTTTATTTCGACCGGTTCAGTGCTGTGGAAATTTGACAACCGCAGTCGGATTGTGTCTCCGCCAATCGACGGGCGGATAACCTCGCGGATTGTCTTTCCCGCCAACGTGCTCTTCGGCATGTCGCCCTGTCCGGTAAATTCCGGCGAAGTGCCCCATGTTGTAGTCCAACCCATGTTGCATGTCGTCTGCGCACCGGCCATTGCCGATACCATGATGAGTATTGAAAGGATAATTTTTCTCATTTCAAATTTAGTCTTTAGTTGCTTGCAAAGTTAGTAAAATAGCGTTATACTCAGCGTAGTATTCGTGCCAGAGTCGTTTCTATTTGTCTCATAGGGCCAAAAGAGGGTCGTTTCAATTTGTTTTTCTTTGATTTAATTTTGGCAATTTGAAGAAATACGCTAATTTTGTCGCTGTAATGTTGAAAACCTATTTGAAACCGATCAATCTGCTACCGCTCCTGGTAGTGTCAGCGTTGCTTGCTTTTGCAGGTAGCGGTCATATCTTCACGTCCGGCAAATTGTCGAGCTCACTCATCAATTGTGTTGCCCAGGACCGTTACGGCTACATCTGGGTAGGTACCGAATATGGTCTGAACAAGTTCGACGGATACAATTTTTCCACCTATTTATATAATAGCTCCGACGAGCGCAGCATCACCGACAACACCATCACCGACTTCCTTGTCGACCACAGCGGCCGGCTGTGGATAGGCAGTGCGAAGGGATTGATGCGCTACGACTATCACGGCAACGACTTTGTGCGTTATCCTTTCCCCGACGGCCGCCACCCCCGCGTCTATTCCCTCTTCGAGAACCGGCAGGGCGATATCCTCATCGGGTCGGCAGGCTACGGTCTCTATGCCGTGAAGCACGGTACGGACAGGGTCGTTCATGAGCAGGAATATTCCCGTCGCGACTCCGACGACTTCTTCACACATATCTATGATGATGGCCGCGGCAACCTCTGGCAGAGCAGCCATGTCAGTCTGTTCACCCGTTTTGCGCGCAGCGGACACCGCATGGTGGCCCACGACTATAACTCACCCGTCGGTGCTCCGGTGGCTTTCCTTCCCCGTCGCGACGGCCGTCTGCTCCTTGTCTGTATGGAAGGCTTTGTCGTCTACGACTATTCCACCGACAAGATTAGTCCTGCCGACTACGACCTTGGCGGCTATAAAGGTCATGTGACCATCAATGCAGCCACCTTCGACAAGCGTGGCAACCTATTTATCGGTACCTCAGAGAACGGCGTTCTCGTGGCCCCGGCTGGTCGTGACACCTTCGTTCCCTACTCGCAGCCCACTGCCGACGGTTTCGACCTCACCACATCGTATGCCAAGGACCTCATGTTCGACAAGGACGACAACCTGTGGGTAGGCTGCTACCGCAAGGGCCTCTATCTCGCCAACGACGAATCGTCGTCGTTTTCGAGCTGGAGTTTCTCCCGACAGAACTATTCCATAGGCAGCAGCGTATCGTCGCTGGCCCGCGGCGACAACGGCACCATGTGGTGCACCGTGCAGAACAGCGGTGTCTTCCAGTTTAATGCCGACGGGAAAATCACCGCTCATCTGCCTTCGCCCAATGGTACCGGCATCATCTACCGCGACGGACAGGGCCACTACTGGGTCGGCAGCGGCAACGGCCTTTACAGCTACGACATTGCCACCGGTGCCGCACAGAGGAGGCTGAGCTACTCGAGCGACGGCACATACTGCATGGCCGACGACGGCCGTGGCACCCTTTTCGTCTCCGTCTACAGCAAGGGACTCTACGTCTACGACACTAATACGGGTCAGACCCGCATCTTCAATATGACCCAGCGTGGCCCCCACGGCTACCTGTGCAACGACTGGGTGAGGTCGATGACCGTCGATCACACCGGACTGCTGTGGATAGGAACATCGAACGGCGTCGCCTGCATGAACCCAAAGACTATGGCTTTCGACACCTTCGGAAAGCAGTATTTCCTCCACGACGTACAGACCAACTACCTCTGCGAGGACAATAACGGCGACATACTTATCGGAACGGATAACGGCCTCTACGTTTTTCAGCGCTCTGAGCGTCGCGTTGTGGCCTTCCCGGGAGCCGATGTTCTTCGTGGCAAGCAGATTTGCGGTATCGCCATCGACCGCTCCGGCGACCTGTGGATAAGCACGACGATGGGCATTTGGCAGTATGACCGCCGTCACCGTCAGTTCCTCGGTCATATCATCGGCAACGGACTGATGTCGAGCGAGTATGCCCAGGGCGCCGTGCTCCACGATGCCGACGACCGCATAGCCTTCGGTACCGGCGACGGAATAACCACTTTCTACCCCGACAACGTGCGCCACCGCCGCATGCACCTCGGCAAAGTTTACCTCACGGCATTCATCGTCGACGGCAAGCCGATAGACTGTCTGTCAGACAATTTCACCATTCCTTACTCCGAGAATACCTTCACCCTTCAGTTCTCCCTCCTGAACTACAAGAACCCCGGCGACGTAAGCTTCCAGTATCGCATCAATGGTGGCGAGTGGCAGCTCAACGACGAGGGCAATAACTCCATTCCGTTCGTCAAGCTCCAGCCCGGAAAGTATGTCATCGACGTACGGGCCTATGAGAGCGGAGTGTGCTCCGACAAGGTGCGCACCATCACTATCAGCGTCAGTCCTCCATGGTATCTGTCGCCCTTAGCCATCATTATCTACATCCTTATAGCTGCCGGAATTGTCGTGTTCGTATTCTACTCCTATTCACGTCGCAAGAGAACTGAGCTCGAGGAGTCGAAAATGCGGTTCCTCATTGATGCCACCCACGACATCAAATCGCCGCTGACGCTCATCGTCGGACCCCTCAACCGCCTCAAGGCCCGTCTTGCCGACGACGAGGAGAGTCAGAAATACATCAGCACCATCGACCATAACGCCAACCGGCTGCTCATCCTTGTCAACCAGATTCTCGACGAACGGAAAATCGACAAGAACCAGATGCGCCTCCAGTGTCAGGATACTGAGATGGTGGCCTTCGTGGCTAATATCTGCAATCTCTTCCGCACCGTCGTCGAGGAGCGCAATATCCAGTTGCGCTTTGTGGCCAACACCAATGAGATTCATGCCTGGGTCGACCGGATAAACTTCGATAAGGTGGTGTCTAACCTACTGTCCAATGCCGTGAAGTACACCTTCGACGGCGGCACTATCGACGTTGTTGTCGACAGCGACGGCACCAATTTCCACCTCGATGTTATGGATACCGGCATCGGACTGAAGGACGAGATTGTCGGAAAGGTCTTCGACCGCTTCTTCCGTGGTGCCGAAACTCCCGGTCTCCACATCGAGGGCACCGGCATCGGCCTCAACCTCTGCCGCAATATCGTGCGCATGCATGGTGGCACCATTACCGCCGCCAACCGCCACGACGTGGCGCACGGAGCGGTGTTCACCGTCGCCATTCCCCTCGGCAACGCCCATCTCAAGCCAGAGGAGATTGTCACCGCCGACGACCTCGTGCCCGCCGTGCGCAGCACCGCCTCGGCAAGCAAGAACTACCGCATCCTTGTTGTCGACGACGACCGTGAGATTGCCCTATACATCAATAACGAACTGTCGCACTGGTACCGCTTCGACTACAGTCCGAACGGCAAGGACGCACTGAAGAAACTCCTCACCGACACCTACGATGTGGTCATCTCCGACGTTAAGATGCCCGAGATGGACGGTATCACGTTGCTGAAGAAGATCAAGAACAACAGCAATATCAGCGACATTCCCGTCATCCTCCTGACCTCAAAAGCTGATGCCGCCGATAAACTCGAGGGCCTGAAGCGCGGTGCCGACGCCTATCTGTCCAAGCCTTTCGACATGGACGAGCTCCACGTGCTTATCGACAACCTCGTCGGCAACGTTCGCCGCCTCCGCGGAAAGTACTCTGGTGCGCAGGAACAGAAGGACAAAGTGGAGAATGTGGCCGTCCGCGGCAACGACGACGTGCTCATGGAACGCATCATGAATGTCGTCAACAAGCACATCTCCGAGCCCGACTTCAACGTCGAGGTCCTCACCCGTGACGTGGGTATCAGCCGTGCCCAGCTCCACCGTAAGATGAAAGAGATGACCGGAATCTCCGCCGGCGAGTTCATCCGCAACCTCCGTCTCGAGCAGGCTGCGCGGCTCATTGCCGAGGGCAACATCAATATCACGCAGGTGGCCTTCGCTGTCGGGTTCAACAACCAGGCCCACTTCTCCACCGTGTTTAAGAAACACTACGGTGTAACGCCTACGGAATACAGCGAGAAACATACGGGCGCGACTGCGAAAAATACTGACACCGCTGATGGGACCGACCAAACGGGCTTGCAATAAAGGCCGTTTCGCGTTGCAAAACGGTCCATTTCGCACGATGAAACGGTCTGTTTCGCAACGCCAAAAAGGCCGTTTTGCGGAGCTGCTGATAATCAGCGAGTTACAAGCTCGGTTTTGGCACTGTTTGAGTTGAATAAAAGTGCGAAAAAAACTTACACTGGTCCTCGTGACCATAATATAGATTAAACCATTACAGACGAAAAATCTTTCTTACTGATATGAAAAGAATCCTCTTTCTCCTTGTGACAGCTCTCGTCGTTGTCACGTCGTCGGCCGACAACGGCCACAGCGCCTGGATGGGCGATTTCCTCGACATGACAGCCAGTCAGGTGCAGGGCTACTGGCGCGCTAATGGCTACGATTTTGCCGTCGACAGCTCATTGCCGTCCGAAGGCTATACAGTCAAAGGCACCTCCGTCCGTGGCGGCAGCGACATAGCCCTGCTCTATGCCTCCTACGAGCTTATGCGGCAGAAATGCTGCGGCAAGATGCACGATGCCGCAGCGTCGCCGAAGTTCAAGTATCGTATCCTCAACCACTGGGATAACCTCGACGGCAGCATCGAACGCGGATATGCCGGGAAGAGCATTTTCTGGCACACAGGACTCAAACGGCAGCAGTGGAGAACCCGCATTGAGGAGTATGCCCGTCTCAACGCCTCGGTAGGCATCAACGGAGCTGTGCTCGACAATGTCAACGCCAGTCCGAAGGTCCTCACAACCGAATATCTCGACACGGTGAAGGCCATAGCCGACATCATGCGCCCATACGGTGTGAGGGTCTATCTGGCCATCAATTTCGCCTCGCCGATGGCCCTTGGTGCCACGTCGACGGCCGATCCCCTCGACAGTGGTGTCAAAGCGTGGTGGAAAGCCAAGGCTAAGGAGATTTACGCATTGATTCCCGACTTTGGCGGTTTCCTCGTCAAGGCCAATTCCGAGGGACAGCCCGGTCCCTTCGACTACGGCCGCACCCATGCCGATGGTGCCAACATGCTTGCCGATGCCCTGCACCCTTACGGTGGAATAGTGATGTGGCGCAGCTTCGTTTACGGCTCCCGCCACAAGGGTGAGGACCGTGTCATGCAGGCCGTTTCCGAGTTTAAGGACCTCGACGGCAAATTTCGCGATAATGTCATCCTCCAGAGCAAGAATGGTCCGCTCGACTTTCAGCCGCGAGAGCCCTACGCTCCAATCTTCGACAATATGAAGAAGACCGCGCAGTGGGTTGAATTCCAGGTTACGCAGGAGTATACCGGACAGTCGAAGCATCTTGTCTATCTCGCCCCGATGTGGAAAGAATTCTTCTCCTTCGTCAGTGCCGACAGCCTCAGGGGCGTGGCCGGTGTGAGCAATGTGGGCAACGATGCCAACTGGTGTGGTCATCCGTTCTCGCAGGCCAACTGGTATGCCTTCGGACGACTGGCCTGGGACCCCTCGCTGACGTCGAAGGCCATTGCCCATGAGTGGCTGAAGATGACCTTCGAGGAGAGCTCCAACCGCTACTTCTACGATTCTATGACATCCGTAATGGAGCGTTCGCGCGAGATGTGCGTCGACTATATGATGCCTTTGGGCCTTCATCACATCTTTAAGTTCGACCATCATTATGGTCCGGAACCCGACGGTTTCAAGGCCGAATATCCCATCGAGTGGTGCCCCGTCTACTATCACAAGGCCGACTCGCTCGGTGTTGGCTTCGACCGCAGTTCCAAGGGCACTGGTGCCGTGGGGCAGTATCGTGAGCCCTACCGATCGCTCTACGACAACCTCTCGACTTGTCCGGAGCAGTATCTGCTATGGTTCCACCACGTGGCATGGAACTATAGGATGAAGAATGGTAAGACCCTGTGGGACAATCTCTGCGCCCGCTATACACGGGGAGTGAAAGCTGTAGAGACAACACTGATGACGTGGAAACTCATGCGCTCGATATTCGTCGACGACTGCGACGAAGACCGGTGGAATGAGGTCGACAGTCTGCTGACGATACAACTCGGCAACGCTCAGGAGTGGAAGGACGTCTGTCTCGACTACTTCCATCAGTTCAGCCGCATGCCCCTGCCGGCCGAAGGAGAAGGTACAGTGGCACCAGTGGCCACGAGAGAATGAACAAGAAAAAATACCGACAATTCCAACCTGAAACCATTTATCCTGACTTATGAAAAAACTATTTTCCTTACTTGCCTTTATGGTCCTGACGGCCTTCGTTGTGCTGCCTTCGGCCGCTCAGGTGCGCATTACGGGCCACGGCCCAAGCCGCTGTATCGCTGTCAATGGCCGTCCGATGATTATGCTTGCGGGCGAACTGAGTAATTCGGCGGCAACGTGCAAGGCCGATATCGATAGCGTTCTGCCACGCATGAGCCGCGAAGGACTCAATACAGTGCTCGTGCCGGCACAGTGGGACCTTACGGAACCCGCTGAGGGTCAGTTCGATTTCTCGCTTATCGACGAGACTATCAATGTGGCACGGCGGAACAATCTGAAAGTCGTCTTCCTGTGGTTCGGTGCGTGGAAGAACTCCATGAGCTGCTATGCGCCGCTGTGGCTGAAGAAGGATACGAGGCGATTCCCACGTGCTATGACCGCGGCCGGCAAGCCGTTGGAGATAGCTTCGGCCTTCTCGGCTAATGTCCTCGATGCCGACAGGAAGGCTTTCACCACCTTGCTCCGTCATATTGCCGATGTTGACGGTAGGGAACATACCGTCGTCATGATGCAGGTAGAGAACGAGATAGGAATGCTCGAAAGTGCCCGCGACCATTCGCCGTTGGCCGAGAAAGCCTTTGCGCAGGGTGAATGGCGCAAGTGGCTCGACAAACTCAACGTCGACAAGGCTGACCAGCGGTTTGTCGATGAGGCTTTCCAAGCTTACTACTATGCCCGGTACGTGGAGCAGATGGCCGTAGCGGGAAAGAAAATCCTTGACATACCGTTCTATGTCAACGCGGCTATGAACAGCAGAGGCCGCAAGCCTGGCGAGTATCCGTCGGCAGGTCCATTGGCTCATCTCTTCCCTATATGGAAAGCGGTGGCCCCGCATATCGACCTTTGTGCTCCGGACATCTATGACACTGGCTATAAGGGCTGGACAGCGCAATACGCTACGGCCAACAACACCCTCTTCATCCCTGAGTCGCGTATGTGTGAGAACTCCGGTGTGCGCGGTCTCTATACCTTCGGTGAGCACAATGCCATCGGCTTCGGCCCCTTTGCCATCGATGAGGCACAGGCATCTCTGGCGGAAAATGTCACAAAAGCTTACGGACTCATGGGCAGTCTCTTCCGTTACATCCAAGCCAATGCATCGAAGAACCTTACGTCGTGGGGCTTGCTCTTCGCCCAGGACGACAAGGAACGGGTTATTGTCGACGGCGACAATGTGCTCACCTGCCGTCATTATTTCACCCTTCCGTGGGATCCGCGTGCCACCGACGGCTCGACGTGGCCCGAAGGCGGTGCTTACGTGTTGCGCGTAGCACCCGATGAGTATCTCATTGCGGGCCGCGGGGTTGTCGTTGTCTTCCAGACTAAGGAGGAACGGCAGCAGGCCGAGAGTGTCAAGACGGGTGAGGACGGATTCGCTCTCGCCGGACAGACGGGACCGAAATCATCAGCTGCTCAGAAGTTTAAGGGTCGTCGCCTCGGAATTGGTTATGTCGATGAGGTAAAAATTGACGACAATGGACATATAGAATACATCAGACGGGAGAATGGCGACCAGGACCATCAGGGACGTCATGCACGCATTGCCGTCGGCGACTATAAGATTCTGCATGTTAAATTGTATCCTTATTGAGTATGATTTGTTATCTTGTATCATGTAGAGACATATTTGAACGCAAATGATACAAATTTATATAGATGTTTTTAAGACATTTTGTATATTTGCAAACGAGTAAAACTCAACAATTTCTTCCGGCGGGAAACAGAACAATAAAATAACTAAAAAGAACAACTTATGATTCAACAAGTCAAGAGAGCAACCTTAGCTCTGTTGCTGGGCCTCTTCTGTATGGTCTCATTTGCCCAGAAGACAGTCTCCGGCACGGTGAGGGACATTGGTGGCGAGCCTATGGTCGGCGTCACGGTGTCGCTCGACGGAAAGCCCGTCACGGTCTCCGACCTTGACGGAAACTTTACAGTAAGCAATGTGAAATCATCGTCCGTAATCGCTTTCTCGTATGTCGGCTACCTCGACCAGAAGGTCTCGGCGGGTAGCAAGACTAAGCTCGATGTCGTCATGAAGGAGGATCCTAAATCGCTCCAGGAGGTCGTCGTTGTGGGTTACGGAACGATGAAGCGCTCCGATCTCACCGGTGCGGTCACCTCTGTCGGCGACCAGGCCATAGAGAAATCGGTCTCGACGAGCATCGACCAGGTGCTGGCCGGACGCGCCGCCGGTGTGCAGGTGCAGGCCAATACGGGTACTCCTGGAGGCTCCTCGACAATCCGTATCCGCGGAACTAACTCGCTCAACGCCACCTCGCAGCCTATCTTCGTCATCGACGGTGTCATCATCGACTCGTCAGCGGGCGACGACGGTAATTCCAATCCGCTGTCGGAAATCAACCCAAGCGATATCGTCAGCATGGATATCCTAAAGGATGCATCGGCGACAGCCATCTACGGCTCGCGTGCCTCCAATGGTGTCATCATGATTACCACTAAGCGCGGTAAGGCTGGAGAGACCACCGTGACCTACGACGGCTACGTGGGATGGCAGACAATGCCTAAGAAACTCGACGTGATGGACCTCCAGCAGTATGCCCGTCACTACAACGATATTGCCGACGCGCAGATAAAATCGGCTAACAGCAGCTATGTGCGCCCCGATCTTCTGGCCAAAGGTACCGACTGGCAGGATGAACTTTTCAGTCATGCGCTGATGACCAGCCACAACGTATCGGTCACCGGTGGCAGCGACAAGATTACCTATGCCCTCAGCGGCGGATACCTCAACCAGGACGGTATAGCCCTCGGCTCTGGCTTCAAGCGTCAGACTCTCCGTGGCAATACCGACGCGCAGATAAAGAAATGGCTTAAGGGCGGATTCAATTTCTCACTTGCCGACAGCCGGCAGGAGACCCACTCCAATGCCGGAAATATCATCCTTACGGCTCTGCTCTCGCAGCCTTCAGTGGCTGTACGCTCCGCCGACGGATCTTTCGACGGCCCCGACGACCAGTGGATGCCCGATAACCCCGTGGCACTGGCCGAGATAACGCAAAATTACAACAAGAAGTTTAACTTCAGAGCCAATACCTATCTTGAGGCTACAATAATCAAGGGACTGACATTCCGTACCGAACTGTCGGCCGACTACAATAATAATAAGTACTATTATTATATGCCTGATTACAGGTTCGGTATCAAGACAAGTGATACACGAACCAGCCGATGGACGGCAACGAATACCAAATATTGGTCGTGGCGGAACATCTTTACTTATGCCAACACCTTCGGACGGCACGCCATCAATGCTATGGTGGGTCAGGAAATGAGCCATAACCACTATGAGACTCAGGTAGTTAGTGCCACGGGATTCCCATCCAACAGTGCCACGGACCCATCGGCGGGCAGCAACGACAACTCTACTCCGGTGGGATATCAGGACAACAACTCGCTGTTCTCGTATTTCGGACGCGCATACTACTGCTATGACGACCGCTATCTGGCCACATTCACCCTACGCCGCGACGGTTCAAGCAATTTCGCCGACGGCAACCGATGGGGCTGGTTCCCATCAGCAGCCTTGGCTTGGCGCGTGAGCAGTGAGAAATTCATGGACAACGTGAAATGGATCAACAACCTCAAACTGCGTTTGGGATGGGGTGAGACCGGTAACCAGAACGTCGAAAACTGGGCATATATGGCTCTGCTGACAACATACAACACTCCTTGGGGCGTGGGTGTGCTCAACGGAAATAATGCCAATCCCGACCTTAAATGGGAGACAACGAAGTCGTGGAACATCGGTTTTGACCTCAGTATGTTCAACAGCCGTGTTGATGTGGTATTCGATTGGTACTATAAGAAAACCAACGACCTGCTCATGCGCCTCGACCTTCCGGCATTCCTCGGCTCGGGCTCGGGCTCAGGATATGGTGTGGCTGCCAACCCTTGGGGTAATGTAGGAAGCCTGCGCAACACGGGTATCGAGTTCACTATCAACACTATAAACATTCAGTCGAAGCAGTTCCAGTGGACAAGTAACATCGTTTTCTCACTGAACCGCAACAAGGTATTGTCGCTCGACACCGAGACGGGAACGCTACCGCGGACATTCCAGGTGGGGTCGGAAACGGCTACCGTCACCAATACAGTTGTAGGACAGCCCATTGGACAGTTCTGGGGATACAAGGTAATAGGACGTTTCGACAAGCCGGAGGACTTCTATTATAAGGATGCCAACGGCAACGTGAAACCAGTGGCACTGCCTACGGGATGCTACATCGGAAAGAGCGGAACGTGGCTCGGCGACTATCGCTTTGCCGACCTCAACGGCGATGGCGTTATCGACAATAACGACCAGACATTCATAGGAAACCCGGAACCGAAATTTACGTTCGGATTCGGAAACACATTCTCGTGGAAAGGATGGGATCTGAGCCTGCAGTTCACCGGTTCGGTGGGCAATAAGGTTCTCAACTACAACCGCAGACGCCTCGAGGTGACGGGAGCAACAAGCAATCTGCTCACGTCGGTGCTCAACTATGCGAAGGTGGAGAAAATCGACCCGAACGGTCCCGACGACTACCGCAACTACTATGTTTCCAACGCATCGTCGACAACCATGCCCCGACTGTACACCGAGAGCTATTCCAACGGCAACAACAGGGTCAGCGACGCTTTCGTGGAGGACGGCTCTTATCTGCGCTTGCAGAACGTATCGCTCAGCTATACCTTCCCAAAGAAGTGGATAGAGCATATCTTCCTGTCGAATGTCAAGCTGTATATGAATATCCAAAACCTCTTCACCATAACCAAATACGACGGATATGATCCTGAGGTGGGCTCTCTCTGGGGCGACGCTCTGAAGAACGGCATCGACTACAACCGCTATCCTTCACCGCGAATTTATACTTTCGGCATCAATGTGTCCTTCTAAAACAACAGCGCTATGAAATCAAGATTATTATATACACTGGGTGCCATGGCTGTTGCCGGGCTCACCCTCTGCTCGTGTGCCGACGACTTCCTCGACCAGAACAACTCGCATCAGCTTTCGCAGACGACGTTCTTCGACAGCGATGAGGCCGTACAGAAAGCGGTTTGGCCCCTGTACAGCTATGTGTGGTACGACTTCAATGATAAGTTCTACTATGGTATGGGCGACGGACGCGCCAATAATATCACGGCACAGTATTCAAACTATATTTATCCTTATACCAATTTCACGGAGACTCCACTCTCTCAGGGACTTACCGAGGCTTGGGGAGCCCTCTACAGTGTGGTGGCTCAGAGCAACAATACGATAAACAACATCTCTAACTATTCGTCGGACAATGTCAGCGATGAGGCTAAGGTGGAGGCTGTGGCCGAGGCCCGTTTCATGCGGGGCACGGCTTACTGGTATATAGCATCACTGTGGGGATGTGGCATTATCTATGAGAATACCGCTGATTTGGTTAATAACTACGTGGTGAAAGCCAATCCGAGGACGGATGTAATGGAATATGCCATCCGCGACCTGGAATATGCTGCGGCGCATCTGCCTGCATCACAGAAGGGTGCCGGAAGGGTGACGAAGTACTCGGCCTACGGAATGCTGTCGAGAATGTATCTGTCGATGGCGGGGATAACCACTGAAGGACAGTACAATGGCTCGAATATCCAGACCAATTTCAACAGCGGGCAACGCAATCCTTACTATCTCGACCTCGCAAAGAAGGCTGCTGAGAAGGTTATAAAGGAAAGCGGAAAATCGCTACTGAATAACTATGCCGACCTCTTTGGGGCCTCGACAATCGACAATAACGACGAGGCTCTGTTCCAGTTGCAGTTTATGCCGGGCTCCGGCGTGGGTGGAGCAGGGCAGAGCATGACGCGATTCCTGGCCTGGTCGACGATGGTTGCTGACCAGAACGCATGGGGCGGTGCCACTTATTGCTCTTATGACCTTTTTGAGGAGTTCTCGAATTACGACGACAAGACTCTTGGCGAAAAAGTCGACGATAAGGTGCGGAGGCACAACAGCGTGGCTTCCTATGGCGAGTCGTATCCTGAACTGAGTACAGATCCGTCTGATCCTTACGTCTATGGAGTAACGGAAAGTGCTGGAAATCAGGGTGCTAACGTGAAGAAATATGTGATTGGAACGAAGAAAGTCAATGGATTCTCTGAACCAAACAACTCGGGTATAAATACTTATATGCTGCGTTTGGCGGAGGTATATCTCAACTATGTCGATGCTGCTATGGGCAGCGACGACCAGACTACCGACCCTACTGCACTTGAATATTTCAATGCTGTCAGAAAAAGAGCGCACATGCCGGTGAAAAATGTGGTCACGTATGAGGACCTGCGGCATGAGTTCAGAATGGAATTTGCATTCGAGGGGCTCTACTGGTATCAGCTCATAAGACGGGCATACAGCCATCAGCAGGAGGTAGTAAACTATCTTAACAACCAGAACCGCAATGCTTCCTACTACGAGGCAAGTACGCATAGCTATAAGCTCAGTGACAGTTATACGGCTCCCGGACCCGATGTCGACCTTGCAACGGCTGCCGATCTCGTTCTGCCGATGGCTGATGCGGACCAGACAAAGAATCCAAACCTCAAACCGGATGCCAACGGAAATATCGCCACAGTGCCTTATGAGTTCGGCGAAAGGGAGGTTGACGAGCAGAATCTTTTTAAATAGTTATAAACATTCCGGCTGGTATGTACAGGCAGGAGAATAAAAATGAAATATTTATGGCTACATTATTATATAAGGTAAGGGTATGGATCGGCGGATTGATTCCGCTGGCTCTGCTGGCGACGCTGCCGTTAGTAACGTCGTGCAGCGACGATGACGACAATGGTTCGGCGTCGATAGTCGTCAACAAGGTGTTCCTTGAGGATGCACAGGCTAAGGACTCCGTAACCGATCGTGAAGTGACGTTCGCACGTCTCGGTCAGCTCATACGTATTGAGGGCTCGGGATTTACGGGTCTGAAGAAGATATATATCAACGGATATGATACATATTTTAACAATGCTTTGATGACTGACAACGATGTTTGGGTGACTCTGAACACGAAAACGCCCGTCGACAAGGCCGACGCTTCAGTGCGAAATACTATCACGCTCGTAAAGGATAACGGGTCGTACACATATAAATTCGTTATCAGAGCATCGGCACCAACAGTGTCGGGCGTCGATAATACGCTGCCGTCAGCAGGTGAAACTGTCATCGTCCGTGGTGCTAACCTTCAGGAAACGACGCATCTTATGCTGCCTGGAGGGGTTGAGGTGACCGACGGAATAACCAGTGATCCTGACGGAGAGTGGTATTCGTTCACGATGCCGGCAGGTGTTACTCAGAGCGGTTCGATAACAAGTGAGGGCGCAAATGGTACTGCCGTGACCCCGGCTTACTTCAATAACCGCAATTGTATGGTGCTTGATTTTGAGAATTCTGCCGACCTTGGCAGTTGGAGCGCTACGTACAAGTATGACGATCTCGTCGACGATCCGTTGGGTTCTGGACGCGGAAAGGTCGTCGAGCTCGTGCCGCAAAGCGTCTTGGACGGTGGCGGTATAAAGGCTGGGGCTAACTCAAGTCTTTGGGCTTCAACGGGTAACGACTATGCCAACGATGATTGGAACAGAATGACTCAGTTTATACCCGGCTCGACACCGGTCGACTCTGTAGCGTTGCAGTTCGACGTTTATGTGCCGGATCCGTGGATGGCAACGGGCCAATTGGAGATTTCGTTGCAGAATAATCTGTCGAACTATGGTTATGGTTCGGGCGGAACGAAATATAATAAGGATTACATGACCCAGGCTTATGTGTGGGTTCCGTGGATGGACACCGAGACTGGGGCAGCCAATAGTTTCACTACTGGAGGCCGCTGGACAACAGTCACTGTGCCACTTTCGAAGTTCGGACGCTACACCGACAAGGATAATGAGTATACATTTAAGAATGTTATTGACGACAGAAACAGTGGAAGTTACCGTAATTTCATCTTCCTGCTTGTCAATTCCGACATTGAATATGATGAGAGTATTTCTTATCCTGCCGCTAATTTCACCTCGCGAATATACCTCGATAACTTCCGCGTTGTTCCGTGTACAAGCGTTACGGTGTCGGACTATTAAGGGAAAATAATGAAAAGGTAATAAAACCTTGAAATCAAAAGTAAAAGACTCAAAGCTATGAAAATAGATAAAATAATATTGCCAGTCGTGGCTTCAGCAATGCTCTTAGCCAGTTGCGACGACCAGATAATGGAGTGGGGACGACCTGCCGGACAGGGTGAGGTTACTACTGCCGACATCCCATTGGCCATAAAGGAGGTGCTTGCCAACTATGAGCCGGTGAAAACTTACGCGGCTCAGTACACACCGAATATGCTTGTGGGACTGGGACTTAGCGCGTCGATGTATAACGAGTCGGCACAGAAGGCCACTGCGTATAAGACTCTCGCTGATGAGAATTTCCAGATGTTTACTCCCGGAAATGCGCTGAAGATGGATGCTATTGTCGGCAACAGCGGAAACATGAACTGGACAACGGTCGATGCCATGCTTGCCAATATGCCTCAGGATGTCAGACTCTACGGCCATAACTTCATCTGGTATCAGCAGCAGGCCCAGACATACCTGAAATCGCTTATCGCTCCGACAATGGTTGTGAAGACGGATGGTGACATCGCTTCGGTACTGAAGAACGGAACGTTCGATTCCGACCTCTCCGGATGGAGCGGATGGGGAGCTGGCTCGTCGAGAGAGTGGCAGGAAGAGAAGGACGGCCACACCGGTGTGGCTCATCTGACCAATACTAAGGAAGGAAACAAATGGGACTCGCAGTTCTGTCAGGACCTCGATCCTGCTCTTACTGAGGGAGTTAAGTACACCCTGAGGTTTAAGGCAAAGTGCTCCACGGCCTCTGGTCTTATTCAGAATTGCCTTCAGAACAGCAAGACTTACTCCGGTCAGGGATACCATGATTTCAATATTGGCACCGATTGGGCAACGTACGAATATGAGATAACTCCGACAAGCGACGATATGAACCGGCTGTGCTTCAACTTCGGCTCGGTCAATGCCGAATATTGGATTGATGACGTTGAGCTCGGTGTGAAGAAAGAAGATCCGATGGAGAACATCCTTTCCGGCGATGCCTCTGATTTTGAGGGCGGTACGAAAGGCGGCTGGAGCTCATGGGGCGACAAGGCAAATGCTCCTACAGCAGAGGTGAAAGAGGGTGTCGGACGTAATGGCTCTTACGGCCTTGTGCTTACAAACAACAAGGATGCAAATATGTGGAACGCCCAGTGCGCATACACTTTTGACTCTTATCTCGACCCGTCGAAGGTCTATATGATTCAGTTCTACGTGAAGAGCAGCTCCTCCGCCGGCGAGATTCAGTTCCAATATCAGAACGGTTCGACCTATGGATCGCAGGGCGGTTATGCCTCATTCACTCCGGGAACGGACTGGTATCTGTGCGAAAAGAAGTTCAAACCCGGCTACGACGACGTGAACCGTATCATGTTCAACTTCGGCAAGGTGGCCGGAACTTACTATATCGATGATATAAAGTTTGGCGTTGCCAAGGACCAGAGCCTCGATGCCAATGCCAAGCAGTTCCGATTCGTCAGGCGGAGCAGCCACTCTCCGCGCAGGGCTACTACGATAACGTATACCCTGAAGTCGCCGGAGGAAAAGCGGACAGCACTGCTCGGTGCCATGGATGCATGGATAAAGGGATGCGCCGACCATCTGAAGGAGAAAGGCATCGTGCCCTATGGCTATGATGTTATCAATGAGCCTATTGCCGACGGAAGCAACAAGGTCAGAGGCGTTGATGCCGGAACGTTCGGTGGTAGCGATACCGATGATGATGGAAACAGAACTTACGACAGTGCACCTGTGGAGTCGACAACCGACGGTCTGAACCTCAACTGGGGCGGAAATCGGTTCTACTGGGGCTATTACGTCAAGGATTATGCCGTCAAAGCATTCCAGTATGCACGTAAATATCTGCCAGCAGAGACCAAACTCTTTGTCAACGACTATAATCTTGAGGTCAGTCCGGGTAAACTCGATGCTCTTATCAATTTCGTGAAGAAAATTGATTCCGACAACGGTTCACCTATTGTTGACGGCATTGGAAGTCAGGTGCACTTCGATCTTCATGCTGCCACCGACGATGTAACGACCAATGATTCAATAATTAAGGTACTGAAGGGCCGTGTCGACAAGATGTTCCAGACACTTGCTGCCACCGGAAAACTGGTGCGAGTCACCGAACTTGACGTGGCATTAGGAACAAGCAGTCCGTCGGCAGCGCAGTATAAGTGTCAGAGCGACTGCTATAAGATGATTTTTGAGTCCTATAAGGAGAATGTGCCTCAGGCTCAGCAGAGTGGTATAACCATCTGGGGACTCTCTGACAATGCCGATGAGCATGTATACTGGATTCCTGATGATGCTCCAAACATCTTTGATTCCAACTATCTGCGCAAGTGGGCTTACAAGGGTGTTTGCGACGGAATAGCCGGCGAGGACCTCGGACTGAAATATGGCGGCGACGATTATAAAGCCTATTACGAGCGCCAGAATGTGTCGCCGACGGTAGGACAGTAAATCGATAATGAACAGAACGAAATCGTGATATTCCAGAATGGGGGCAGCGAAACCCTGAAAACTGTGTGCTGGGCACTCGGAAATCGGTTGCCGGAATTCCTGGAATATATAGCGAAAGATTAGTAAAAATCATCAAAATCTCCTGGATTTAGGTCCCTGTTTTTGGGTTTAAATAGGTTGATTTTCATTGAGCCGTTGTTGGAAAAACCAGCAGCGGCTCTTTTGAATGCCATTGGAAAAAGGTTTGAATGCAGTTTTTGTTTGTTTCATGACATCCGTAATACGCTGTTATTAAGTAAGTTAAATTAATGAGACAAAATCAAACGAATATGAAACACTGTTTGTTGCGTTGTTTCAATGAGTTGATGTAACTTTGCAATTGTAACTAAACCGCAAGGTTGTTGTCTGCCTAACGACAGACTCAATAATAACTAACATATCAACAAACGAATCATACCAATACTAAGCCTGACTGGTGAAACATTTCGAACAGATAGTAAAGCTTGTCGCGCCGCGTATTCAATGATAAATAAAATACTATAATAATTAATAAACCACTTATCCAACTTAATTACCAAGACTATGAACCTACGATTAAGTAAAACGACCTTGATGGCCGGACTGTTGGTATCAGGAGGAGTGCTCTACTCGCCAGGCATCTTTGCCTCATCAGTGGAGAACATGGAATCCGTTCAACAGCAGACCACGAAGAAAGTAAAGGGAACAGTCAGCGACCCCACAGGAACCCTGATTGGAGCCACAGTCATCGAAAAAGGTACCCAGAACGGTACCGTTACGGACCTTGATGGAAACTTCGAATTAAACGTTAAACCAGGTGCGACGCTTGTAATCTCGTATGTCGGTCACGTCACTAAAGAAGTTGTTGTCGGCCAAAAGAATGAGATTAATGTCAGTCTCGCTGAGGAAGGCACAAACCTTAACGACGTTGTCGTCATCGGTTACGGTACCCAGCGGCGTGAGGCCGTCACGGGTTCTGTGGCTAACGTCAAAGGCGATCTGCTGCGTGAGGTCCCTGGTTCCGATGTCAGCCAGGCCCTTCAAGGCCGTATCGCCGGTGTGGAGATGGCCCAGTCGTCGTCAAAACCGGGTGCGTCGATGCAGATCCGTATTCGTGGAACACGCTCTCTTACAGCCAGTAACGACCCGCTTATCGTCCTCGACGGTATTCCTTTTGCCGGCTCTCTGAATGATATCGACCCGAACAATATCAAGTCGATGGACATCCTCAAGGATGCTTCAGCCACAGCCATCTATGGTAGCCGTGGTGCCAATGGTGTCATCATTATTACAACGTATAAAGGTTATACCGAACAGCGTCCTACAGTAACATATAACGGCTACGTCGGCTTCAAAACCCTTTTCCACCGTTACCCGATGATGAACGCCGAGGAGTTTACCAAACTTCGCAACTATGCCAACAAATTCCAGTATGGTGCCGACGAGAAACCTTATGGTGAGGAAGGCGCTGTGGATATCGACTGGCAGGACAAGCTCTTCCGTACGGGCATGACGACGAACCAGGACGTCGGTGTCAGCGGTGGCAGCAAGACGGGCAGCTATAACTTCGGCCTGGCTTACTATCGCGATGAGTCCGTAATCCCATTGCAGAACTTCAACCGCTACTCAATGCATGCCGCTATCGACCAGGAGCTCGGCAAGTGGTTCAAGGTCGGTGTCAGCACGAACACCAACTACAGTGTGACCAACGGAGCCGACATCAGCATATATAACACGCTGAGTATGACGCCAATAGCCAACCCGTACAACGCTGACGGAACGATGAAGGCGCGCGTCAGCATGGCCAACGACGACCAGTGGGTTTACACAAAGAAGTCGCTCGAGGACCTCGGCAGCAGCTTCAAGGACCAGACCAAGGCTTTCGGTACCTATAATAACTTCTACGGCGAATTCAAGTTCCCATGGGTCGACGGCCTCAAATACCGTATGAACCTCGGCCTTAACTACCGCAACAGCGACTACGGCAACTATGTCGGTCAGGGCGTATTCTCAAATACGGATAACTCAAAGTCGCATGCTACCGACCGTACTCAGAACACAACTAACTGGGCCATAGAGCATATGCTTACCTACGACCACACGTGGGGCAAGCACACCATCAACGCTGTAGCCCTCTACTCGGCTGAGCAGACGACCTTCCGGCAGCGGTATATCTCCGGTCTGGACATCCCTAACGATGCTTTCCAGTTCTATAATATGGGACAGGCCGCCAACATCACCGTCGATCCGGGTGCTCAGGCATACTATAAGGCAGGACTCGTCTCCTACATGGGACGTGTAATGTACAACTACGACGACCGTTACATGGCAAGTGTGGCTTTCCGTTCCGACGGTTCCTCACGCCTTGCCGAGGGTCATCGCTGGCACACATATCCTGCTGTCTCTTTGGGTTGGAACATCTCCAGAGAGAAATTCATGCAGTCGGTGAAGTGGATTGACAACCTGAAACTCAGAGTCGGATACGGTGAAACCTCTAACCAGAGTGTGAACCCATACCAGACCCTTGGTACTCTGTCTACCCGTCCTTATAACTTCGGAACAACCTATGCTACAGGCTATTACGTTTCGACTCTCCCGAACTCCGAACTCGGATGGGAATATTCCAAGACTTGGAACTTCGGTCTTGACTTCAGCCTCTGGAACGGACGCCTCTCAGGAACAGCCGAATACTACATCACGAATACCAACGACCTGCTGATGAGCGTCAACTTGCCTGCAACAGGCGGTGTGTCGAGTTATATGGCAAACATCGGTAAGACAAAGAACTACGGATTCGAGCTCTCGCTCAACGGAAAAATCATCGAGAACCTTAATGGATGGTCATGGGAAGCCGGTCTGAACTTCTACACTAACCATAACGAGATTACCGAGCTGGCAACGGCCGACGGTACCGATGAGGCCAACTGGTGGTTCAAGGGCCATCCTATCAATGTCATATACGACTACCAGAAGATTGGTATCTGGCAGAGCGACGAAGAAGCTATCCGCCAGGTGGCCGAACCGGGTGGCAATGCCGGAATGATAAAGATTAAGTATAACGGAACTTATGAGGCCGACGGAGTGACACCTACCCGTCAGTACAGTGCTGCCGACCGTCAGATAATGAAGGTCGATCCTGACTGGGAAGGCGGATTCAACACCCGTGTGGCTTGGAAGAATATCGACCTTAGCGTCGTGGGTTCGTTCAAGCACGGTGGCACCCTCATATCCACCATCTACGGCTCACAGGGATACCTGAACATGCTCACCGGACGCCGCAACAACATCAAAGTGAACTACTGGACAGAGGACAATCCTACCAACGACTATCCAAAACCAGGTGGCGTCGAGAGCAGCAACAACCCTAAATATGGTAACTCGCTCGGATATTTCAGTGCTTCATATCTCAAAGTACGCACCATCACACTGGGCTACAACTTCGATGAGAAGTTCATCAAGAAGCTCGGTATGACCAAGGCTCGTGTCTACTTCACCGTCCAGAACCCATTCGTACTCTTCTCGCCGTATCACGATGAGTCGAAGATGGACCCTGAAACAAACTCCTACGGTAATGAAAACCAGGCTGTTAACTCGTTCTACAAGTCCCGTCTGCTTGTCGTCGGATACAACACTCCGTCTACTCGCAACTGGCTGTTCGGATTAAATCTCACCTTCTAACTTGCACTAACAATGAAAAAGATACATACAAACAAAATAATTCTTGGAGCATTGGCTGCCGGACTTATGTTCAGCAGTTGCAACAATGTTCTCGATGAGGTCAACCGCGAGACCTTCACCCCAGGCTACTTTAAGACCGAGAAGGGTGTTGAGGGCGGAGTAACCTCCCTGTACGCCAACCTTCGTAACCTCTGGGGCAATGGCTACTGGCTCATTGCCAACGAAACAGGTACTGACGAATATACCTTCGGCCATGGCGGCAACGGTAACGATAAGCCTATCGACATGTCGGGCAACGGAGTCCTCGATGCCACCAACTGCCGTGCTGATGTGCTGTGGAACAATGCTTTCTCCGACATCAACACAGCCAACGGAGTTATAGAGAACGGTTCCGAAGCCGGCGTCAGCGAGTCGCTCTTGGCCGAGGCCCACTTCTTCAGAGCCCACGATTACTTCTGGCTTGTCCAGACTTTCGGCGGCGTTCCTCTCGATCTTGGCTCGGGCGAGCTAAAGTTCAACACCAATGCCACACGCATTTCGACACGTAATACGGTCCCGGAAGTATATACCAAGGCTATCTTCCCCGACCTCCTCGAGGCTCTCAACAACCTGCCCGACAACCCCCGCATCACCGGTGGACTGACCAAGACGGCTGCCCGTCTGCTCCTGTCGAAGGCCTATCTCACCTACGGATGGTGGCTTGAGAACCCCAACGACATCCCTACCTACCCCGAATGTGCACGCACAGATCCTGACGGTCATGATGCCACATGGTACTATCAGCAGGCCTACAACATTGCTACAGAGGCCATTAACAATCCTGGTCCGTTCAAGCTCCAGAAGTCGTTCTACCTCGTAAACGTAGGCAGCAACGACCGAAACTCCGAGATTGTGCTTTATGCCGACCATACCGAGAGCAGCAACTACTACGACGGCGGCACCAACTTCGACTGGGCCAACGGTAATGCTCCGGGCAACTTCGCACGTTGGATGTGCCGTTGGGACTACACGTTCCTTGAGTCTTCCTCGTCGCCAACGACATGGACAAAGTTCCGCTCCGTACAGCGTGAGGCCGTCCAGGGCAAGGACCGTCCTTGGAAAGAAATGGCTACACCTCAGGAAGTTATGAAGGTGGCCTTCACGAACAAGACCGTCGACTCGCGTTTTGATGGCACATTCGCTTATCAGTTCCGCGGCAACTGGGACAAGTCGGGAGCCAACAGCGAGAACGGTCAGCCGCTTGTGGCCTACAACGCCAATATGCTGCCTGTCCATGCCGGCGACTCTATCCTGACGTTTGTCGACAGCGATGAGGGCATCACCTATCCTTCGAGCAGCGACAACGGCGGTGCCGGACAGAGTAATGTCGGTGCCGGATGGCTGCCGGGACGTGCCGACTGGGTGGTAGGACCATCGGCTATCAGCCGCTATAAGTATCTGAACCTCTGGAAGAACGGTATCTACCGCACCGACAACGGCAATGGTCTCGGCCGTCCTAACGGCGACAGCCCGCGTCCTTACCCGGTGCTGAAATTCTCGGAACTCTACTTCATTGCTGCTGAGGCTGCCGTGAAACTGAATATGAACACTGAGGCCCGCAACCTCATCAATGTCATCAGGGCCCGTGCCGGTGTGTGGACCTACGACAACAACCGCGACAGGGTGAAGAACGTCGACCACAGTGCTGAGATGGTTGCTGCCACACCGCAGACCATCACAATCGACTACATCCTCGATGAGCGTGAGCGCGAGTTCTTCGGCGAAGGCTACCGCTGGACCGACCTCGTGCGCACACAGAAGTGGGCCGAGAGAGCACACACCTATACCATTGCCGGTTACGGTGCAGGCGACCACACTCCTCAGGTAATTACGCGTACGATAACAAAGAACGACTATCTGCGCCCGATACCACAGTCGCAGCTCGACGCTATGAGCATGCCGGAGGACCAGAAGATGGCTTTCCAGAATCCGGCTTACAGAAATAAGTAATCATCATTCGGACAATTAGATATCTTCGGCTGTACCAATGTTGAGAAATCAGCAGGGGTGCAGCCCTTTTCTTTGATGCTAAAATCCTTAGTTTATGGAAAATACAACGAAATCGAAAAATACGGTCGGCGGTTCTAAAGACTTCGCCCGTAAGGCCCGTGAGCTTATAGCCATGATGACACGTGAGGAGAAAGTGTCGCAGCTGATGAACGCCACTCCCGGTATTCCACGTCTCGGCATTCCTCCCTACGACTACTGGAACGAGGCCCTCCACGGCGTGGCGCGCTCCGGTGTGGCTACGGTCTTTCCCGAGCCGATAGGCCTTGCGGCTTGCTTCAACCCCTCACTAATAGAGAAGATGGCCGACGCCATTGCCACGGAGGGACGTGCCAAGTATGCCATAGCACGGCGTAACGGCAACTACGCACGCTTCACCGGCCTCACCTACTGGTCGCCGAACGTTAATATCTTCCGCGATCCGCGGTGGGGCAGGGGAATGGAAACCTACGGCGAGGACCCGTTCCTCTCCGGTGTGATGGGCACAGCGTTCGTCCGCGGTCTCCAGGGCGACGACCCTACATATCTTAAAGCCGCTGCCACCGCCAAGCACTTCGCTGTCCACTCCGGTCCGGAGGCCACACGCCATGAGGCCGACGTGCACCCCTCGCGCCACGATCTGTGGGAGACTTACCTCCCGGCGTTCCGTATGCTTGTCCGCGACGGCCATGTCGAGGCCGTCATGAGCGCCTATAACCGCCTGTATGGTGAGAGCTGCTCGGCGAGCCGACTTCTCCTGACAGATATCCTGAGGAAAGAGTGGGGGTTCAAAGGCCATATCACCTCCGACGACGGGGCCATCGCCGACATCACTTCCGGCCATCACCTTGCCGACAGCGAGGCCGAGGGCGACGCCATAGCCCTGCACGCCGGGGCCAATCTTGAATGCGGAAATGCCTACCGGCACCTTGGCGAGGCCATAGCGAAAGGATACGTCAAGGAGTCGGACATCGACGAAGCCCTCTTCTATCCTCTCCTGACGCGCTTGAAACTCGGAATCCTTCTGCCCGACGACGACTGCCCATATAACAATATTCCCCAGAGCGAGATATGCAGCGACGACCACCAGCGGCTCGCCGTCGAGACAGCCCGCGAGAGTATGGTGCTGCTGAAGAACGACGGTGCGCTCCCGCTCGACAAGAATATCCACACACTCTACGTCACAGGTCCTGGGGCGAGCGACGCCTTCTGGATGATGGGCAACTACTATGGCATTGGCCGTCACTACACGACGTATCTCCAAGGCATTGCCTCTAAGGTCAGCGCGGGCACTGCTCTCAACTTCCGACCCGGCGTCATGGAGTCGGCACCGACGACAAACACTATCAACTATGCCCTCGATGAGGCCGCGATGGCCGATGCCGTAATCGTCGTTATGGGCAACTGCGGAAATCTCGAAGGCGAAGAGGGCGAGGCCATCGACTCCGTATCGAGTGGTGACAGGCTCACGCTCACACTGCCCGACAGCCAGATGGATTATCTGCGCGATATCTGTGGCCGTAAGCGAGGAAAGGTTATCGTCGTACTCACCGGCGGAGGACCCATCGATATGCGGGAGATCAGTGAGCTGGCAGATGCCGTCGTCATGGCGTGGTATCCCGGTCAGGAGGGCGGACAGGCCCTTGCCGACCTGCTCTTCGGCGATGCCGACTTCTCCGGACGGCTGCCGGTGACGTTCCCTACTGATGTCGACAAACTGCCGTCGTTCGATGATTACTCGATGATGGGCAGGACTTATAAGTACATGACCGACAATATCTTCTATCCTTTCGGCTATGGTCTCAGCTATGGCCGGGTGGTTTATAGAGGTGCCACGGCCGTGCGCAAGGGCGACGATGTAGTGGTTGAGGTCGAACTGAAGAACGAAGGTGAGGCGACAGTTAACGAGACGGTACAGGTGTATGTCTCAGTTCCCGGTGCCGGATCCACTGCTCCGCTATCCCAGTTGGTGGCTTTCGAGCGTGAGGCGGTTCAGTCTGGTGAGAGCAAGAGGGTCTGGATTGACGTACCCATAGACCGTTTTATGACTGTTCAGGACGATGGTTCTTCGGTGCTCCTTGCCGGCAAGTATGTCGTAAGTGTGGGTGGGGCTGCACCCTCGCGCCGTTCGGAGGAATTGGGCGTAAGTATGGCGCATGCAGAACTGACGATTTGGAATTAGTCGTCGGCATAGTGCTTGTTCCGTCTTGAATCGGAAAGGCATGTCACATCGCCTTCGTTTTAATATCATACCGTTGTCCTCAAGTCGTCCATCCCATCGGAGTACAGTACATTTGCGTCCCGGTGACGATGGGCGATGATGCCTTTTGCAGAGTGAGTGGATTGGCAGTAGGCGTAAGAATATTTCGCAATAAAGAGTAAAATGAACCAGCTTTGTAACTCCTTGATATTCAAGCGGGTACTCATACATGCCATTTTGCGTTCTAAAACGGTCCGTTTCGGACTCTAAAACGGTTCGTTTCAGGATGCGAAACGGGCCGTTTGGGAACGCGAAACGGCCTGTATTGGAATGCTGTTAAGATTTTTCGCACCTGACTTCGTCAATGCGTCACTCCAAATTATAGTACATGGCTGATGCGATTGATATCCATACGTACGATGGTTTGGCACTTATTCTTTTCTGACAAAAACCGTATAAAACCTCTTGCGCTTGCAATGGGCTGTGCCCATTGTGCCTTCGTTCCTCAGGCTTGCAATCGCAAGTAAAACCTGCTAAACCGCTGATGCCGTGAAGTCCACACGGATCCTGGGATTAGAATGAGGTTGTGGGTTGATGTACTGTGAGGTAATAAAAAAGGCAAAACGTCCGGTACATTGAGCGTTTTGACAATAACAAAAAAACGATCATTGCCACTCCATTGATTGGGATGGCGATGATCGTTCTTCTTCTATGTTGCTGTTGCAAAGTTGAATGTCGTCAGCAGTGTGGCTTTGTAGTCGATTCCGACTTTATGTCTTTGTCTAATAATATTCAGGTCGGATATAGTTGGTGTTCAGTATGCTGACGAACGTGTTCGCGAGGTTGATGCAGTCGGCGTTGGCATTGATGAACGCCTTGCTCCAAACCTTGTTGTTGCCGTTGTCGGTCAGTGGTGCTACACCTTTCACAGGCAGCCATATAGCTCCATACGATGGCTCTACTTTCTGTCCGAAGGGTGCTGTGTTGACATACTTGTTTACCTTCATAGTCACCACAAGCTTACACGGCATGATGTCGATAGTCATGCTTCCGTAGGCGTCTATCGACATTGCGAAAGCCATATTGCCGTCGCTGTAGAGGATTTTCGGTGCTACCGTTTTTATCACTACGTGCTCTGCCGACGATGCTGAGTAGTCAATCTGCCGCTCAGTGCGCCGTTGGTCGGCGAACATCCTTATGCAGTCGTATATCGACGCGATATACAACGAGTCGCTGGCGGGAATGTTAAACGTGTAGCAGATGTTGCTATCTTTATCGAGATGCCCCTGCTTGACGATGTTCTCGGCCCATCGCTTTGTGTTCGCCTTTGCACCATTGAAAGCCTCTGCTGTTGCGTTTATCTCCTTGGCGTCGAATTTTGTCTGTCCCATAGCGGATATAGCTGTGAGACAGACAATTGTAATGAATAGTATTTTCTTTAAGTTCATTGTTCTGCAATTGCTTTATGCCTTTGCGGGCATAATCGTTTGTTGCATTATTTAGACGTACGACTCGAGGAACTTTACTGTTCCTTCTACGCGCAATCCCTTCTCTGTAGCCGATACGAGGATAGTCTCACCGGCGTTGAGAGTTGTCTTGTTGCCCTCGGAGTCGGTCACGACGCCTTCACCTCCTACGCCGATGAGTATGACGAACGAGTCGAGGTCGCTGTAGTCGAGGTCCATCGGCTCGGTGAGGTCGTAGAGGGTGGTGGTGAAGAACTTGCTCTCGACGAGCACCATCGGTGCGTTGGCCTTCTTGTCGTAGTGCTGGCGGTAGTCGTCGTGGACTGTGTAGTCGATGCTCTCGGCGGCCTCCTTGACGTGCAGCTGACGGTAGTTGCCGTTCTTGTCCTTTCTCTTGAAGTCGTAGATGCGGAAGGTGACGTCGCTGGTCTGCTGGATTTCGGCCAGGAAACAGCCTGCGCCGATGCTGTGGATGCGTCCTGCAGGGAGGAAGAAGCAGTCGCCCTCTTTCACGGGATACTCGGCAATGGCATCGGTGATGGTGTCGTTGGCAACCATCTCCTTGTATTCTTCGGGCGTAATCTTCTTCTTCAGACCGCTGCGAAGCTTCGCGTCGGGGTCGGAAGGCATGATATACCACATCTCGGTCTTACCCATGGGGTAGCCTAAGCGGTGTGCGGTGTCGTCGTCGGGGTGTACCTGTATGGAGAGCTGTTTGCGTGCGTCGATGAACTTGATGAGCAGAGGGAATACGTTGCCGAAGCGTTTGTAGTTCTCTTTTCCCACGAGCTTCTCCTTCAACTCGGCTACTAAGTCGTTGAGTTTCATTCCGGCGTACTCACCGTTGCTGATGACGGTCTCGTTATCCTTCACTCCGGAGATTTCCCAACTCTCGCCGACTTGCTCGAGATGGCTGTCTAAATGTTTGAAGGGGATGATCTTATCACCGCCCCAAATAGTCTGCTTTAGCAGTGGCTGAAACTTAATCATGACTCAAATTACTATTTTTTTCTTTCTGTATTTGTCTCTGAATTCTGATGGCGAGCACCCTTTCTTCCGCTTGAAGATGCGGTTGAAGTTGCTCAGATTGTTATATCCGCAGTTGAACGAGATGTTGGCGATGCTTTCCTGAGTGTCGAGCAGCATTCGGGTGGCATAGCCCAACCGTGTCTCAATGATATATTCCGACAGGGTTCTTCCCGTATGCAACTTGAAGAAACGGCTGAAAGCACTCTGGCTCATGTTGGCGATGTCAGCGAGAGTTTCAAGCTTTATCTCGTACATATAGTTCTCGTTGATGTAATTTTTCACCTTCAGCACGCGGCGGCTGTCGTCCTGAATCTCCACCTTGGCGTAGGCGCTGGTGGCCAGGGCATGGGCTCCTTCCTCAACGGAGAGGATGTGCAGGATGCGCAGAAACTGCATAATGGTCTCGAAACGGTCCTCAATCTGGCTGATGGTCGTTATGAGATTATACACTTTCATGATGGTCGGCAACGGGAAAGCAATGCCGTTCTGAGCCTCCTTCAGAAGGTTGTATATACTTAGGAACGGCGTTTTGCGGAACAGACTGTCGCATTCGTCGAGGCCGAACTGGAATTGTATCGTTATCTCCCGGATGTCTGTGGATGTGCAGGTGTTCTGTTCCCACACGTGTTCTAATTCGGGCGACGTGATGAGCACAAGGTCGTAGTTGCCGATGATCTCTGACGAATCGCCAACAATCCTCCTCACTCCGGCTGCATTCTCCACGAAGTTTAGTTCGTAAACCTCATGGTTGTGTATGGGATAGACGAATTCCTTCTTTCTACGGTCAGCAATATAGAGGGCATCCTTACCCATCAGGGGCGTTATCTCATGTAAAATGCGATCTGCCATAATCTCTTTTTTCCTCAGTATATAGTTATTTTATTTTGCAAAAGTACTATATTCTGAGAAAAAAAAGAAATTATGGCAGATTTTTTTTTGTTTTAGTGATTACAAAAACGAAACTATATGTTCCGTTCCATAATCTCGAGGCACATTCGGCTATTGTGATAAGGGCACTTCCAGAATCCCGCTTTGTCGTCGTCGAGATTGAGTGTTCCGTCGTCGAGACGGGCCCAGTGCCACTCGCCGTTCTCCTCGTCAATGAGATACTTCTTTATGTATTCCCATGCACGGATGCACTTTCCGAGGGCTTGCGCGCTTCCGAAGTGCTCATAGAGGTTGGCATGTCCGATGACGCTTTCGCACATCACCCACCATTGCCTCTGTCGGTCTTCGCGGCCGTCGTCGAGCCATTTCTCGTATATGGTGCTGCCGTCTTTCTGCAGTCCTTCGTCGGCAGCGGCGGCAATATACCTCACGATGGGCTCTATCCTGCTCAGTGTGGCTTTGTCGCCGAGCACTAAGGCCGTCTCGTGGAGCAGCCAACTGGCCTCGATGTCGTGGCCGAACGACTGGATATTGCGTTTGCCCTGCCATTCGTCGTTGAAGAAGAGGTCGAGGTGACAGGTCTCCTTATTGAGAATTTTATCCGTGAAGATGTCGAGGAGATTGCGTGTAGCGTGCTCTACCTCGGCGCGGAGGGTGGTATTCTCCTCGTCGGTCAGGACAAGCTGCTCGCCGTGGTCGCCCTTCAGAACGCGCAGGAGGTTGGTGTAAGGTTCGATGATGTGCAGATGGGTGTTCATCGTGCGCGACCCGTTCTCGTCCTTATCGCTAAGGCGCATGTCGCCGATGGGCTGCCAGTCGCGTGTCAGGGCCTCAATGTAACCGTTGTTCTTCTTGTCGAAAGCGTTGCGCTCAATGTCGTGAAACAGTTTTACGGCACAGTCGAAAGCACGGCGGTCGCCGGTGGCACGGGCAAATTCGCTCATGCCGTAGATGGTGAAGCCGATGGCGTAAGTCTGCTTCTTTGTATCCAAGGGCTGTCCCTTGTAGTCGACACTCCAGAAAACGCCACCGTATTCCTTGTCGATGAAGTGGTCGAAGATGTAATCTCGGGCGCGCTCGGCAGCTTTTAGATATTCCGGCTTCCTCAGCACGCGGTAGGCGGCTGAGAATGCCCAAAGGATGCGGGCGTTGAGAATGGCACCTTTCTCGGCTTCCGGATGCACTGTGTCGTGCCCGTCGACACGGCCGTAGTAGCCGCCATGCTCGTTGTCGGTGACCTTGTCAATCCAATAATTCAGGATATTGGTCTCCAGACATTTGCGGAATTGCTTTTTCAATTCTTCCATTATCGTAAGTATTGACTATTTCTTTATTGGATATTTGTAAAGCAAAAGCAGCATAATCACACAGATTACTGCCGGTATGATAGAGAAAAGCGACCATATCATTTTCAACACCGAGGGGGTGATGGAACTGGGATCGACAATCGAGTTGCCCATCTTGTCGGTGGTCATGCTCGCGCCGGCGAGTCCGAGGAATAGTGCTACGAGGGCTCCCGATATGGCTGTGCCAAGTTTCTGGGCCATTGTTCCGGAAGAGAAAATCAGTCCCGTTGATGATGTTCCGTTCTTTTCGGTAGCGTAATCGGCCACGTCGGAATACATCGACCATAGCAACGGCGAGTAAATGCCGATACCCATGGACGTCAGCACGACCACTGCTATCATCACCCATATCCATGATGCCTTCATAGGTATGAAGAAGAACAGGACAGAGAACAGAAGGCAGATGACGGCTGCAAACATGAATGTCTTTTTCTTACTGCCAATCATCTTTGTGAACCAAGGCGACAGTCCGCCGAAAACCATGCATGTAAGCTCACCGAAAGTCATGAAAACAGTGTAGTTTATGATCAGTTTGCCAATGGTGATGTCGCCGTTAAGGCAGTAGGTGAACATGTATCCGGCTGCCGCATATCTGAATCCGTTGAAGAAGTTGGTGCAGATGCTTGTTCCGGTAAGGTACAGCCATGGCACATTTTTCACAAGGTCCACGAACTGTTTTCCCGAGTATTTCTCTGCTCTCTTTGGTTTCAGACGCTCTTTCGTCATAAGTCCGCAGGCAAGGGTGAGCACGGCGGCTACCACTCCGAAGATTATGCCGAGCATGGAGTACTGATGCTGACTTGAGCCGCCGACGAGTTTCTGGAGGTAAGGGAATATCATCAGGGTGATAAAGCCCATTGCGTAGGCTCCTACCATTCGGAAAGACGAGAACTGGTTTTTCTCATTGTCGTCGTCGGTCATCACTCCCAACAGCGAACCGTATGGAACGTTGACCAGGGTGTATATAGCCATCATCAGCAGATACATGGTGTAAGCGTATATGCGCTTACCGGTCGCGTCGAAGTCGGGCGTCTGCAGGAGCAGGGCAAAGACCAATCCGAACGGCAGAGCTCCGAAAATCAGGAACGGGCGATATGTTCCCCATCTCGATTGCATGCGGTCGGCGAGCGATCCCATTATCGGGTCGGTGACGACATCGAAGAGCCTGGCTATCAGCATCAGCGTGGCGGCATCGGCGAAACTCAGTCCGAAGATGTTAGTGAAGAACAACGGGAAGGCTATCGACATTATCTTCCACGTTATTCCGCCCGCTGCTGCATCGCCAAGGGCATAGCCTATTTTCTCTGTTATTGTAGCCATGGTCGTTTATAGATGTTTGTTTTTCTCGATGAGCTTTTTGATGGTCTCGACGCTCTTTCCGGTAGCGAAACCGTCCTGAGGAGTATTCATGCAGTAGTCGACGAGCTTGTCGATGGTGGAAGTAGCTACGTGCATGCGGGTGTCGGACGATGCATAATAGATGAATACCTTTCCGTCGGGGTCGGCAATCCATCCGTTGGCGAAGACAACGTTCATCACGTCGCCGATGTACTCACCGCCCTGTGGCACAAGGAAGTAGCCTCCCGGCTGTGCGATAACCTTCGTTGGGTCGTCGAGAGCTGTCATGTACATGTAGAGAACATAGCGCAGACCGCTGGCGCAGCCACGGACACCGTGGGCCAGATGGAGCCATCCCTTAGGAGTTTTTATCGGGTGTGGACCCTCGCCGTTCTTAACCTCCATGATGGTGTGGTAGTGACGGGAGTTGATAATTTTCTCTTCCTTAATCTCGGCGTGAGTGATATCGTCGACAAGAGCCCAGCCGATGCCACCGCCTGAGCCTGCGTCGATGAATCCGTCCTGCGGACGTGTGTAGAAAGCATACTTGCCGTCGACGAACTCTGGGTGGAGAACGACGTTGCGCTGTTGGCTCTTTGTCTTCAGGTCGGGCAGACGGTCCCAGTGGATGAGGTCGTGCGTGCGGGCGATAGCGGCTGTTGCAGTAGCCGCCGACAGGTCACCGGGCTGGCTGTCGTCGTGACGCTCAGCGCAGAAAACGCCGTAAATCCATCCGTCCTCATGCTGTGTCAGGCGCATGTCGTAGATATTTGTTGCTGGAATGGTATCCTCGGGCATTGTGATAGGCTCCGGCCAGAAACGAAAGTTGTCGATGCCGTTAGGACTCTCGGCCACAGCGAAGAAGCTCTTGCGGTCGGCACCCTCCACACGGACGACGAGAACGTATTTGCCGTTGAACTTGATGGCACCGCTGTTGAGTGTGGCATTCATCATTATACGCTGCTCGAGATATGGGTTGTCGTTCTCGTTGAAGTCGTAACGCCATTCCAATGGTGTGTGCTCGGCTGTCAGAATAGGGTTCTTATAACGGGTGTAGATACCGTTGCCCCATTCCTCGGCAACATTCTTGCGGCTGAGAAGCTCCTCGTGGTGTGCTCTCAAAGCCTTCACTTTGTCTTGAAAGTTTGTCATAGGTTCTATTTTTGTCTGTTTTATTTTTTTATTTTGTTTTCTTAATGTCTTTGAGGAACAGTATGTCTTTCTGCTCTTCGAATTTCTTGAAGTCAGGTGCGGCATTTGATCCCTTATTCGGCAAGTAAGCCTCCTGGTCGGGGTTGACGAAGTCGTTGCGCCAGAAGAGGACGTAACTGAGTTGTCCGCTGAACTGCTGTAGAACGGGATACAGTGTCTGCATGAACCAGTCGCTTTTGTGGTTTATACCCCTGCAGCCTGTCTCGGTGAAGGCTGCAAGCTTTTTTTGCTGCCTTGCACATTCCGTCATTATCTTCAATTCGGCCTTAGTGTTGGCTATATAGTTACTGTCGCTGTTGTCAAACTCGTAGATGTCGATACCTACCAAATCTACCAAGTCGTCGCCGGGATAGCACTCCATGAACTTTTCTTTAGTGTCGCTTGTTCCGTCAAGGTTTGGCGACCATGCCCATACGAGATAGTCTTTCAGCCCTTCGCGGTCGAATGTTTCGTGGGTAAGCTTGAAGAATTGCTTGTATTCCTCGGGTGTGCAGCTGTTCTTTCCCCACCAGAACCAGCCTCCGTTCATCTCGTGCCAGGGGCGGAAAACTATTGGAATCTGCTTGCCGTCGGGTGTCTTGAGGGTCTTAAGGAATGTCGCTACTGTCTTCAGCCATCCCATGAATTTGTCGCGCACATCTCCTCCTTCGAGGATTTTCTTCACTGGTTCTCCCGATGGGTCCCATGCATTCTGGCTTGTAACGGGATTGTGTGGGTGCCAGCTGATGGTCACTATTCCTCCACGCTGGTACTGAGCGATAGCCTCCCTGCGCAGACGGTCGAAAGGTACCTTGTCGAGATTTTTGTCGTTGCCGAGCTCAAGTTCGCCGAGGTCGAATCCCATTACAGCAGGATAATCACCGGTTACTTCAAGGACGTCACTCCTGTTTTCGTCCCAGCTCCATGTGGAACCGTACATTGGGTCGTCCTGGTGGCCAACCATGATGCCTCTCTTCTGCAGTTTCATCATGCGCTTCATCAGCTTCTGGGCCGGAGTTTGCGCAGCCGTTGCAGTGCCGGAACATAGAATGCCGGCTGCAAACAGTAATATCTTCAATACATTTTTCATCTGTTCTGTTTTATTGTACTGTAGCGGTTATATATTGTTCTCTGTAAATCTTTGTTTTAAGTGGCGTATTTTGACCAGATTCTTTCAGCCGTGATCAGAGTCTATTCTATACCCATCTGCTTGCGGATGAAGTTCTGCCATTCGTCCCACTGCTCCTGATACCAGTAGTGTCCGGTCATCTGATAAACAGAGAGAGTCTTTGGTGCCTTTATAATATTATATGTAGAATAAGACGATGTTGGCGGCACCACCTCATCGTTGTAGCCGAAACTGTACCAGCCGGGCTGCGTTACGCGGCGTGCGAAGTTCACACCGTCGTAGTATCTTGCTCCCTCAACTTTCATGTTCAAGAGTTCTTTGTTAGTTCCATTCTTCACATCCCAGTAGAAGTAGTGTGGCCATCCTCCTCCTACGTTGTGCATTTCGGCCTCGAAATCGCACATGGCGTCATGGACGACTCCAAGGAATGTGATACGCTTATCGAGGGCAGCAGTAGCCAATGAAAGGAATCCTCCCTGACTCGACCCTGTCACTCCAATGGCCTTTCCGTCCCATTCGGGCAGCGATGCAATGAAATCGACACCACGTACGGCCCCTGTGACTACTCTCTTATAGTAGTTCTTGTTGGGCTCGGCGAGGTTTACATCCCAGTAATTATTCAATGCAGCGTTGCGAAGATCGTCGTAAATGCTCTGCTGCATGGTCACAGGAATACCATGGATGCCAATCTCCAACACTATGCACTTGCCCGGAGCAGTGTATGTGTCGCCGCTGTATGGACGCACGCCGGCTCCCGGTACCCGCAGCAGAGCCGGGTATTTGCCTGGCTTTACGGGTACGGACAGGATTCCGTACATTCTTGAGTTGGCATTGTCGTTGATGTAGCTCACTTCGTAAACGTTCTCGTCCTTTGTACAGCGCTCAGGCAACAGACGTCGGGTGGGGTTGAGGTCGTTTTTTCGTGCCTCGTTGAGGGCTTTGCTCCAAAACTCGTCGAAGTCCTTAGGCTCCTTGCAATACGGCTGCAACTTCTCTGGAGAGAATGCTGCCGTACACAGCCCTCGATAGTCTTTTCCGCCAACGTGTGCCGTGGCTGTAATACGGTAAAAACCAGGCGTAGTCATCTTTCCGCTCCATTTTATAGAGCCTTCTTTCAGCGTGACACTTTTCTTAGCGTCAGGATACATCACGGGGCCAGCCTCAATGTCGACTTTCGCGTTGTCGAGAAGGGTTCCCGATTTCAGCACGTTGATCTCGAAGTTGGCTGTTTCGCCGGCTTTGTAGTTCCAGTCCTTGTGGTCAGGAGTGATGGTGACGACGATGTTGTTGCCCATGATCTGTGCGGACAGCGGCAACAGCATCGTCAGGGCCATCAGAAGTATAACTAAACGTCTCATGTTTTTTCTTCGGTTTATTTATTGGTTTAAGCTATTTTTCTACTTTGCAAAGTTACTATAAATTTATTTTTATCCATAATACTTTATTGACCAATAGTTTGTCTAATTTGGCAAATATGAAAGAAGGACTCCTTTTGTGGAGTCCTTCCGTTAATATTAGTCATCGAAAGTGAATTTTGAGTACTTTCGAGTGGTGCTCATTCTGCTGTTCAGAATCCGAACGATGTCTTCAGCGCGTTGACGATACGCGGCTCTGTCCATGTCATGGTGTTGCGGTCGAAGAGTCCCATCCACCACAGTCCGGTGGTGTGGTGAGCCTTGAACTGCGAAGCCACGTAATTAGCGTACTTCACGCGCTCATCCATGCTCTTCTTGTCGTCGATAGCTCCGAACTCGCCGAAGATATATGGAATTCCGAGCTGTGTTGCCCTTGCATCGACTCTGTTTATGACTGTCGAGACATCCTCCTCGCACTGGCTGTCCCAGACGTAGATGTTGTAGTCATATTCCTTGCCGTCGGCGTTCTTTCCTGCGTTGTAGTTACAGAAGTTATACGGGTCGTAGCTGTGTATTGTCAAGTAGATATGACTTGGATGCACATCTGTCGGCAACTGTAGCTCAGCCAATGGGTCACCGTTGTTAGAGTTGTTCTTGTTGCCTGTAGCCGCATAAGTGGTTATGGCGAGGTTGCGGTACTCGTTGTTTCCGCCCGTAGCGCGCACTGTGTTGACGAAGTCCTGCTGCAGCTTGTTGATAGCTGTGTAGGCATCGCTGCCCGGAGCCGGAGCCGACCAGCTGTAGTTCTTGTCAAGAATCTCGTTGAAACTCTCGAAGATAAGGTGGTCGCCGTAGTCCTTGAACCTATTGGCAATCTGCCGCCAAATAGCCTGGTACTTAACTGTCTGCTCCGGATATTTGTCCATGTCGGCATAGAGCCATGCTCCACTGGCACCGGTATCGTGCATGACGTTGATGATACAGTAGGCATTGTCCTTGAGAACGTAGTTTACGACTTCCTCAACACGGTTCATCCATGCCTCGTCGATATTGTTGTTGGCATCGAGGTGTGGTCCCCATGTTACCGGTACACGTATGATATTGAACCCTTTGGCGACGATAGAGTCAATCATTGCCTGCGTGGTGACGGGCTGTCCCCATGCTGTCTCCCAGTCGCTGACGGTCTTTGTCGACGGATCCCACCAGCTTCCTGATGGGTTACTCTCGAGTGTATTACCGAGATTGTATCCCATGTGGAGGCTGTCGCGCAGCTGCCAAGCCGACATGAAGCTGTCGCCCGGATCGCGTGCAATGCCTTTTTGGTTCACGGTTATCACCTTAGAGTATTTTCCTGCTGTCACGGTGATAGCCGATGAGCGCTGCTCACTGTCGTTTCCCGTTACCGTCACCTTTATGTAGTTGTTTGTATTGGTGGCTGTAGAGTCAGCGTATTCCCATCCCGGGCCGGCGTGTGGCGTGATTTTCAGCCATGCCGTGTCGGCCTCGGGCACTGTTGCCGTCCATTCCCCGTTAGTGTTCACTCCGAGCATGACCTGAGTCTCTGCCTGGTTGAAGTCGAGTTGTGTGACGGACTCGTTGTCTTTGGTGACATCCAGTCCTGTGGCTGCCACCACTGAGTCGTTGTCCGAGCAGCTCGTGAAGATGGCTGCAAGGGCAATGAACATCAGTCCGAATATTTTTCTTGTTTTCATTGTTGACAATCTTTTAATCTGTTTACTTCCTTATTTTCTTTATTTCGGAATGTAGACTATTCTCACGTTATCAATGCGCGCATCGATATGTCCGGCAGCCGTAGCCTGGTTGATGTCCTGAATGCGGAAGATGCTTACTCCTGCGTTCTTTACATCACCGTAAGTAGCGAGCTTAGCGTATGCCGGGAACTTCTTTATAGGCACGATAGCTCTGTACCACTGGTTCTTATGATACTGTCCGTTGAAATCCTGAAGCATCGGTCCGTCGGGGAATTCGCCTACTCCAGCGTTATAGTCGGCCCATCCGAAGTTGTCATACTGGTAGTCGGCAGGTGAGCCTTCCTGTCCTGCTGCGCTGTTCGGCCAGAGCGTGTAGCGCAGGAATCCCCAGAATGTACCATTGTTATAGTCGCTTGAGTCGTAGACATTGAATGCGAAGTAGATGTCGTCGGCACTTGCGTTGGCCGGGATATTGTCGGAGAGCGTGAAGTTATTGCCGTTCCAGTCCTTCTTGAAGAAGATCATCGTACCCCACCACTGCTGGTATTCTTTGTCGACGAATATATTAGCATATTTTCCGTCGGCGTTGCCGACATCGACATACTTGGCATTTGGCGACCAGCCTTCGTCGGTGGCATCGTCGTTGTCGAATGTTGTGAGGATAGTCGAACGGTCGTAGAATCTCTCCACATTAGCCTGTCCTCCAGGTGTTGTCACGGTAAGCGTCGAGACATTGCCCGACGGCTGCTTGGTGAACGGAACGAAGATGCTGTCCTGTGATGCCGATACGGTGAACTCGTCCGGTGTGAGCGTTACGTCGCCGTAGCTTATCGAAGATACCTGTATGAACTCACGTCCTGTGATAACGAGCGTCTCGCCAATCTGCGGCATATCGTTCGATACGCTGAGAACCACCGGCTTGCCCGGTACGCGGTAGTATGGCATGTAGGTTGTTCCGGCAGCGCACTGGATAACGAGCGCACCGCTGTCGGGAGCGTTTGCCGGCATGATAGCGCCCTCTAAAGAGTATGTCGTATAGCTCTGAGTAGCAGCATTATAGCGATGGTCCTGCGAGATGCTGAAGAAATCGGTCACATCAGTATGGTTGCCCGGCACATTATCCGGGTCGAAAGTTGTGGTATCGAGTGCGGCAGCCTGTACGTCAGTGATGAATATCTTCTCTACATCGACGAGATTCAGTCCGTGCAGTTTCAGCGTGTCACCAGCCGAGCGTGGGTATTTGGCCTCGATGCGTTGCAACTGCGGTCCCGGAGCCGTTACCTTGAAAGCGTAAGTAGCCGTTCCGTGAGTTGTCTCTACCTTTATCTCGTCAGGGATGTTGCTGTCGAAGGCTGAAAGCTTAAAGCCCTTAGCCTCAGTAGGTATGGTGACGATGATGCTGTGGTCGGTATTCATCGTCGGGTTGATGGTCACCTCCTGGTCGTTGATATAGACATGGAGTGCGGTGCCGAGATTCTTACCCATGATGGCAATCATCGTTCCTGCTCCGGCCTTGGTGTAGGTCTTGTCGTAGCTGTAGTTGACGGTGTCGGAGGAAAGAATCTTCACGCCGGTGATTTCCGGTGTGCCTCCTCCGTCGGAGTCGTCATCGCTGCAGGCAGCGAACGAGAATGACAATACCGCGATGAGCAGCATAGCCATCAGACTCATTATGTTTGATTTATAATTTTTCATCTTTTGTCAATGTTTGGTTGTCGGTTATTTATCTCCAAAGTCGTACGGCTGTGGATCTTTATTCAGATATGGGTTCTGGATGACATCGCTCTCGGGGTACGGCATGAAGATATTGCCGTCGTTGAGCTGTATTGTCTGGTATCCGGTCTCATACTCCGTGCAGAGCGTATTGAAGTCGTAAGTGTACGGAACCTTAGTACCACGTCCTGCCACAGGAGTGTTGTCGGTTTCGGATTTTGCGAGGAAGTCATTCCAGTAGACGTTCTGCGTTTGTGGGTTGGTGATATACCATACGTTCTGTCCGTAAGGAATGGCGCGGTAGCTGAGGGTTCCGTCGGCATTCTTGATGACATCGCCTTCGCGTAGCTGAGCCCCTCTGTGCTGCTTGTTGTTGAAGAAGTCGAGCATTGTCTGCGGCTTCCATCTGTACCATGTCACCATATCCCACCAGTTGGAGTATTCCATGCAGAATTCTATCTGACGCTCACGGACAAGTTTCGGGAAGTCAAGCTCAGTGTAAGGTTTTACACCTGCGCGCTCCCTGACAGCGTTGATGGCTGCGAGAGCCTCAGGGTTCGTTGTCTTCTCGTCGTTGCCTAAGAGAGCCTCGGCCTTCATGAGGTAAACGTCGGCAAGGCGCTGGATGTAAGTATTCAATGGTGAAGCCATCTGCTCGAGTCCTGCCGGAGCCACGTCAGCTTTGTTTCCGAGCACTCCTTTCTTGACCTGCATCCAGTTGTGCTTGTAGGTATAACCGCCCTCCGACTTGTGCAGATAGTCGTAGTAGCTGTTCGGAGTGAAGAAAGTAGCGTTACGGCGAATCGTGTCGGCCGGATCCTGATTGTAGATGTCAATCATGTCGGGCGTTGCGCAGAGGTTGCCTCCCCATACGTTCACGTCGGATGTCACCTCCGGGAAAGCGAGGTCGGAGTATGTAGCGTTCATAGCGCCCCACTCGTGTGTGCTTGGGTCGGCCCATCTCATGGCGAGAATTGTCTCGTCGTTATCGTTATTCTTAGCCTTGAAGAGGTCGGCATAGTCGGGCAGCAGATGGTACTGTCCGCAGTTTATGACCTCATCGCAGAGCTTAACGACTCGGTTCAGCGTAGCCTGGTCGCGGTTATGGTCGCCGCGTGCGCTGGCATCCCATCCGCTCTGGGCCAGAAGGGCCTTTGCCAGGGCTGCCTTGGCAGCATATTTCGACGGATGATGGTCGGTGCCATTCTCCGGCAGCAGCTCTTCAGCCTTTTCGAAATCGCGTACGATGAATTTCAGTACGTCGGCTTCGGTATTCAGCGGCTGTACAGGATTGTCGATCATCTTCTGGTTATTCTCAAAAAGAATGTTCGGGCCCCATCCTCTGAGCAGATAGAAATAAGCCCATCCGCGCATGAGATAGCACTCGCCCATACCGGCGTTCTTCACGCTCTCGCTGACATCGCTGGAGCAGTAGTCCTGGATATTCTTCAGTGTAGCATTACTCATCGTCACTACATTGTAGAGTGCCGACCACGCCAGACTGAGGTCGGAGGTAAGTCCTGTAACTTGGAATAGTGCGAACTCGGAGCTTACATACGGGTTCCAGGCGTCGTTGGCGCGGTAAGAACCCATTCCGATGAGGGCACGGCGGTTGAAGTTGAACCACGCACGGTTGTACAGTGGCTCCGTACTTTTCCTTACGGCATCGTCGGACGAATAGTATGTCTCGGTCGTATACTGTCCCGTCGGCTTCTTGTCGAGGAAGTCGTCACTGCAGCTTGTCGTCAGCAGAGTGAGGCCAGCGAGTGCCGAGAGGAGATAAATATTATATTTTTTCATTTTGTTATGTCCTTTAGTGTTGTATTGTGGCTAAAACTTTACCTTCAGTCCAAAAGTATAGATGCGCTGCGACGGGTAGCGGTAGTTATCGATGCCCTGCAGCAGAATGTTCTGTCCCTGTGCTCCGATTTCGGGGTCGTAGCCGTCGTAGCCGCAGATAGTGAAGAGGTTCTGGATGTTTCCGTACACCTGTACCCAGTCGAGTTTCAGCGGTGCGAGCCAGCTCTTAGGCAGATTCCAGGCCAGCGAGATTGTCTTCAGCCGCAGATAAGAGCCGTCCTCGACGAAGCGGTTGCTGACACGGTTGTTATCGTTCATCGACGAGCCTGCTGAGCTGATGCGCTGTACCCTTGCTGTTGTCGGGTTAGTGACGTAGACATTTGATATGTCGGTAGGTGATCCATTGGGGTCGATGAGTGCCACACGCGCATAGTCGGATACGTATGCCATCAGGTTGCTATAACGCTGAGTGTTAGTGTGTTGCTGACGTACGAGGTTGTAGATGTCGCCACCGACGGAACCGTTGAAGAATAATGTCAGTTCGAAGTTCTTCCATCTGAGTGTGTTGTTGAGTCCGAAGGTGAAGTCCGGGTTCGGGTCGCCGATATATTTACGGTCGGCCGATGTGATTTTTCCGTCCTTGTTGACATCCTCGAAGATATAGTCGCCGACCCAGATGCCGTTGGCAGCTATGTCGTACATCTTTCCTGTTGTCTCGTCGGCAGGACGGGCCACAGGCACTCGGTTGCCGTTGGCATCGAGGAGGAACTCACCCTGCTTGTTCTTCTGATAGAAGTCGGCTTCATTGGTGAACATTCCGATGACGTTGTAGCCGTAGAATCGGCCTACAGGACCGCCTACCTCCGACATTGTATATGTGTCGGTGCCAATCGTTCCGGTTATTGTAGCACCGTCGCTGTTGAGCTTCGTGAGCTTGTTGCGGTTGAACGACAGAGTGGCATTTGTGCGCCACTCCCAGTCCTTGTTGGCAATATTCACTGAGTTGGCAGTGAACTCGATACCGGTGTTGCGGATGGCTCCACGGTTCACCCACGGAGCGGTCATTCCCATGTAGTCGTTGTTGATGACATACGACGGGAGCATAGCCTGCATGAGGAGGTCGCGGGTGTCCTTATAGTACCAGTCGACGATGAACTCGAGACGGTTCTTGAGTATAGCCAGGTCGAGACCTACGTTCCAAGCTCTTGTGCTCTCCCACTTGAGGTTGGCGTTAGGGAACTGTGCTGGATAGTAACCTGGGCCCCATGCTGTTGCTGTGTTGGCCATGGTCGAACCGTAAGCATAGGAGCCTACGCTCTGGTTACCGACGAGACCCCATCCTAAACGCAGTTTCATGTTGTTGATCCACTTCACGTTCTTGAGGAATTTCTCCTGGCTGATGCGCCAAGCGAGGGCCACTGACGGGAACCATCCCCAGCGGTTGTTCTTACCGAAACTCGACGAACCGTCGGCACGCAGCGTTGTGGTGAGGAGGTATCGGTCGAGGAGATTGTAGTTCAGACGGCCGAAGTACGACTCAATCGACCATTGCGTACCGTCGTCGCCACTGTTTGTGGCTGTCTTTGGGTCACCGGGGTTCAGCGAGTGAATAGCGTCGCTGATGTAGTTATAGCGTGTTCCTGCGAGCGATTCCCAGTTACCCCACTGTGCCTCATGACCGAACATTACCTGCATGTGGTTGTTCTTGCAGGGGTCGAAGTCGTATGTGGCGTACTGCTTGAATGAGGTGTACTTACTCATATTCTTCGTTCTCGTCGACTGCGATGTGACGACAGTGGTGCCATAGGTGTAGCCCGGCTGGAAGAAGTAGTTGTTCAGCCAGCCCCGGTTACCACCGTATTCGATGCGGATGCTGAGGCCCTTGAGGGGCGTCAGATTTGCGAATACATTGTAGTCGACGCTGTAGTTATTGTCCTTATTCTCACGCATGTTGGCCTCGAAGATAGGGTTGGTATAGTAGGTCGACATGCTGTTTGTCTGCGGCATGGCGTAAGTGCCGTCGGGATTCCTTGGTGCTACATCGGGGAACTGGTCGAGGGCCGTAGCGATAACGCTACCTGTTGAGAATGTATTGAGCTGCTTTGTGTTGGCATAGTAGAGATTGGTGCCTACCTGCAGCCATTTTGTTACCTTTGTATCGAAGTTTGAACGGATGCTCATACGGTCGAATCCCGAACCGAGAGCCACACCGTCCTGGTTGAGGTATCCGGCGCTGATGCTGTAATTCATGTCGTCGGTACCGCCGCTGATGTTCACGCTGTGGTTGTGCATGAAGGCCGTGCTGAAGAGTTCGCGCTGCCAATCGGTACCGTTAGTAAGTAGCTCGGGATGTGCGTAGTCCTCTCGCTGACCCCATCCCTGGATAGCCGCGCGCTCGTTGTAGAAGTCGGCATACTGGTGGAGGTTCATGACATCAAGATACTTAGGCATCTGCTGCCATCCGAGGTAACCCTCATACTGGATTTTCGGCTTGCCTTTGGCACCGTGCTTGGTGGTGATGAGCACCACACCGTTAGATGCACGCGAGCCGTAGATAGCCGTTGCCGATGCGTCCTTGAGGACCTCAATGCTCGTAATGTCGGAAGGGTTGATGCTTGCCAATGCACTGCTGTTGCCGTTTGAGCTTCCGCTCTGTGCAATACCGTCGATGACGTAGAGCGGCTCCGATCCGTTGAGCGAGCTGATACCACGGATCTGCACCGAGATACCGCCGCCCGGAGCTCCTGAGTTCTGCATCACCTGCACACCGGCGATACGTCCCTGCATCGACTGCTCCAGCGAGGTGTTCACACCTTCTTTAATAGCTTTCTCGTCGATGGAGGCAACAGAACCGGTGAGGTCGGAACGCTTCATCGTTCCGTAACCTACAACGACCACCTCGTCGAGGTCGCTGGCCGACGGCTGCAGCATGATGTTGATGCTGGACTTGCCCACGATGTTGATGGTTTGTGACTTGTAACCAACGTAAGAAATGGTTACGGTCTTCCTGCCCTCAGGGATGACAATGGAGAAATGTCCGTCCAAATCGGACACTCCGCCGCTGCTCGTTCCTGTGACTTGTACTGATGCTCCAATGATAGGCTCCTGAGTGTCGCCATCGGTGATGGTTCCCGTCAGGGTCTTTTGAGCATACATCTGTGCTGCCGTCATGACAGCCAGAAGGATAAGCAATACTTTTTTCATTCGGTGATATTAGGTCTAAATTTATGAATTATTACTTAATAGGGTATTTCCATTGGTTCTGTCGTCCGCTGCCTCATCATCTACAGCGTATAGGATTGATTTCCGGTGCAAAGTTAATGTTTTTTTGGTTAAATAAGTAGTATTTATATGTCTAATTTAGATACTATTTTGATGTAGCACTGATTCTTTTTTGCTCAATCTTGTCGGCAGTCTTCGTTGAATCTGTTGATGGAATCATAAGTAGACGAAAAACATCAATATCTTTCATAATCGAGCCAAATTCCTATCTCACTGTTGTTATGTGTTGAACGACAATGCGTTGAGTAGCATGCCATCTTGCGTTATGAAACGGTATGTTTCTTATTATCAAAGATGTCTGTTTTAGCGTTTAAACGTATCGTTTCACAATGCTGTTTCGTAGGAATGGTTGTATGATGGGTGCCAATATCAGATTTTGTCAGAATTCTTCTTGTCATCAACAACTTAAAGTCTTTTTCCGGACATTTTAGTACCGATTCTCATTCTTTACTTGCTCGGATTCAGGATTCCCTCTCTTATTGAATATTAAAAGAAGGGACGACAAACCCGTGTTCTGCCATCCCTTTCTGCTTACCAATTATGAATTACCTACGTTATTTATTATTCATGAACTTCCGTCCGTTCTGGATGACAACGCCCTTGTAACTCTTGTTTACGCGCTGTCCTGCGAGGTTGTACATAGGAGCATTAGCGTCGACCTTAGCATTTGAGTTGATGTTTTCTATGCCTGCAGTGCCGCTTAAAGTACGTGTAATGCCCTTAACGCTGACAGTGAAAGGATAGCCGCTCTCAGACATTGATTTAAGGAAGATCTTTGCAACATCCTTAGGTGTGGTAGTTCCATCCTCTGCGGTTTGAACGGCGGTGGCATCACTGACGGTGAACTCTAATTTCTTGGCTCCGGCCTCAAAATTGAAGTATGCGAATCCGGCTGTTGCATCATCCAACTCCACGGTGATAGGAGCAGCGAGGGGCTCGTTAAGCTCGATGGTGTAGTTGTAGGTCTTGTCCTTGTCGGTTTCATGACTGTAAACAGGGGCTGTTCCGTCAGCATTTACTATCTGGATGCCACCATACTGTCCTGTGTAAGTTACGTCGGCGTAGGCTGTCGGCACCGGAGATGCATATCCCCATCCGCCTGCTGCTGCCTTTGTTACGGCCTCTTCTGTACCGTCGGTCTTGACCAGAGTGAAACTCTTGATGTGGATTTTAGTATTTGCGGTCTTGCTCTGGATGTTGAACTTCGTAATACTTGCGAGTGCCTTTACGTCATCATTGAAGTCCTGCTCCATGACAGTGGCGTCTGTGGCAAAGTCGTTATACTGTTTGTCTGCTATGTTGGCGTGGATAAACCGTCCGTTGCACTTGCTGTCTCAGGGAAAGCTTCGTATTCAATTTTATATCCTTTGTAATCTGCCGGATTGATTGCGTTTGACGAACCGATGAGTCCTATCTCACCCCATTGACTAGTGAAAGTTAGGAGTAAATCAGTTCCTGGTACTACAGAATAGTTCCATGGATAGGTATCAAAGCCGAGATCCATTGTTTCTACCGTCTGTGCGTTGACGCCGAGTGCTGCAAGCGCAGCAATAGCTAAAGTAAAGATTTTCTTCATAGATAGTTGGTTTTAAATTAATGTTTATTGATTTCGTCTTGTTATCAGGCTTTTGTATTTACGTTGACAAAGTTAACACTTAATTTTATTATTGCATAATACTTTCTTGACTATTTTCGGTACTTTGTTTTTATGTTAACATTTTGTACACTTTCCTGCAACAAATTATTCACGTTTCAGCCTTATTTTGTGAGTTTGGCCATACGTTTAACTTGCTGCTTGACGACGGCAAGGGTGGAGCTGTCGGATGCGAACACGCTGTTGAGTCCCTGCTGCTCCTGTGCCGGATCGCCTGTGTAGTCGTCGCCCACCTGCCACTGCTCATGCCGCGGCTTGGCCAGTCCGCCCCAGCCCCAGAAGTTGCAGCCTGCGAACTTCCCGCCTTTGGCGGCGTTGTCGGCAACGAGCGAGAATACATATTTATAATAGCCGTCGCGGCCCGTCGTTGTTGATGCCGGCGAGAAGGAGAAACCGTCGCGCGGATAGCCGAACTCCTCCATGACGAGGGGCTTGCCGATCTTCTCGCAGATGGCGAGGTGACGGTCTATATAGTCTTTGGTGTTGGCACAGCTTCGCGGCAGATTCTCGATGAGCGAGTCCTTCTTTGCCCATCCCCAGTTGTAAGGCCATAAGTGGACGTTGCAGTAGTCGATGTTCTTGTCGGCGCAGATATGCTCGTAGCAGTCGTAATCGCCCTCGCAGCCCCATGCTCCTTCGGATCCTATGCTGATGAGATGGTTCTTGTCGAGCGACCGGATGAGGGCGCTGGCCTCGCCGAGCCATTTCTCGAAGGCCGGAAGTTTGGCCTTGTCGAAGGCCCGCGGCTCGTTGCCTATCTGCCACGACATTATTGCCGGGTCGTCGACATACTTCACACCGGTGTAGCGGTTGGTGCGGCTGATGATGTCGCGCACGTAGTGGTAGAAGAGTTTGTGGGCCTTGGCATTGTCGGCATACTGCGCCACAAAGTTCATGAATGCCGGATAGCCGTCCTCGTTGGGGCGTGGAGCCTTGCCGGCACCGGCCCATTCGAGATACTGTCCGTAGCCTCCCGACCACTCCCAAGAGTTGTTCAGGTAGAGCACGGCCACCATGTGGCGCTTACCCATCTCGGCCAGGAGATAGTCGAGGCCGGCGAGGATGGTGTCGTTGTATACCCCCGGCTTCACATGCAGTGTGGGCTCTACCTTCGTCTTTACGCCCCGCTGACCGTCGGAGCCTACGAGGATGCGGAGGTTGTCGATGCCGATGGCCTTCAGCGTGTCGAGCTCACGGCACAGCCGCTCACGGTTGCCGCCCTGTCCCTCACTGCCGAGGATGGCTCCGTACCACAGGTTGGTGCCTACATAATAGTATGGTTTGCCGTCGCGGACAAAATGTCCGTCCTTGATGCCGACGAACTTCTGGGCTGATAATGATAGTGAAAACATTAAAAAGAGGATTGACAGTAGATTTCTCATATCTTGGTTATTTTATTTTTCTACCGCAAAGATAGTACAATGAGCCTTTTCGGCCAAATAAAATGCCGTAATTGTTTTGTAGTTGGCATTAATTGTCCTATCTTTGCAAAGAAAATACCATAAATACTTATGACTATGACAAAAATAGCTTTCTTCGATGCTCACAGCTACGATCGTGACTCGTTTGAGATGTGGAACAAGGACTTTGGTTTCGACATACATTATTATAAGGAGCGTCTGTCGATGAACTCCATCGAACTGACGAAGGGCAAGGAAATTGTCTGTGTGTTCGTCAACGATGAGATCAGTGCCCAGGTCATCGATGCCCTGGTGAAGAATGGTGTCAAGCTTGTGGCCCTGCGCTGCGCCGGATTCAACAATGTCGACCTTCCGGAGGCCAAGGGCAAGCTGCGCGTTGTCCGTGTGCCGGCCTATTCGCCCCATGCCGTCGCCGAGTATGCCGTCACCCTCATGCTCTCGCTCAACCGCAAGGTGTACCGCTCAACGCAGCGCACACGTGAGGGAAACTTCCGCCTCTCGGGTCTCCTCGGCTTCGACATGTATGGCAAGACTGCCGGTATCGTGGGTATGGGCCGTATTGCCAAGGTGCTCGTAAACATCCTGAAAGGCTTCGGCATGAACATCCTGGCCTACGATAAGTTCCCCGACATGAAATGGGCTAAGGAGAATGGCGTCAAGATGGTCGACCTGCCGGAACTCTATGCCAACAGCGATGTCATCTCACTGCACTGTCCGCTCACCCACGAAACGCTCCACATGATCGACAAGGATGCCATCGACATGATGAAACCGGGAGTGATGATCATCAACACCGGCCGCGGAAAACTCATTCGTACTGAGGACCTTATCCAAGGACTGCGCTCACACAAGGTGGGCTCGGCGGGCCTCGACGTATACGAGGAGGAAGCGAAATTCTTCTATGAGGACCATTCCGACCGCATGATCAACGACGACCATCTGGCTCTCCTGCTGATGATGCCAAACGTCATCGTTACCTCCCATCAGGCCTTCTTCACTCGTGAGGCCCTGCAGAATATCGCCACGACGACGCTGCAGAACTGCAAGGACTTCCTCGACGGTAAGGAACTCGTCAATGAGGTGATGGCTAAATAATCCATTTCCAGCCTTTGCCCTGCCGGATAGCCTCCCTCATACTCTTCGCGAGCCCTGCGGGAGGCACGGTCGTTTCTTATCCAAATGCTTGACACAGAGTCGTGTATTGTGTATTCTGCCCATCCGAATATCGTGGTTTCGTGTTTCTCGTGTGAGGAAAAGACTTCTTCTTCTTCTTCTTCTTGCACGGGCAACACGAATCTCACGCCCTTTTTGTCTCTTGATGAATAAGATGCCCGTTGACGGTGGACGGCCCTAACCCTGCCTTTCTACACCCTGCAAAGGGATTACGTTGATAATGTGTTTGTGATGAAATGATCACGTTGACAACGCATTGATAATTAATGCGTTGCACGCATCCGCCGTAGTTACTATGTTTGCATCGGCTAACGCCCTCACGTGCATCAGAACATGCTGCTTCGGCTTCTGTGTTTTTCATGGTTTTGAGATTACTCCTTTTCCTTGAGACTTCACATTCTGAGACGTTAATTCTGCAAAAAAAGTAGGGCTAACCGAATAATTATCGTATCTTTGCAGAGATAAATAAAAAATAACAATAATTAAAACGGTATCACCCTATGAAATTGCAAAGTAACAAAATTTCCTTCAAAGGACAAAACATTTACGTAGGAATTGACGTACATTTAAAGACTTGGTCGGTAACCATTTTGCTGAAAGACAGCAATTACAAGAAGACTTTCACGCAGCCGGCGAGTCCGAAGGCACTCTTCGAGCACTTGAAGAAAAATTACCCAGGAGGTATTTACCACGCTGTCTACGAGTCAGGATTCAGCGGTTACTCAAGCTGCTACGAGCTTCGTGATCTTGGCGTTGACTGCATCATAACTCACGCCGCCGATGTGCCGACATCGCAGAAGGAACGGCTGTCGAAGACGGACGCGGTGGATTCTGCCAAGCTCGCACGTTCGTTAAGCAATGGCGAATTGAAAGCCGTTTACCTTCCGCCTAAGGATAAGCTCGGAGACAGGGAACTGATGCGGACCAGACAGACGATAATGAAGGACATCTGCCGTGTCAAGTGCCGCATAAAACACCTGCTGTATACCAACGGCGTCTCATACCCGGAACCGTTCGCCGCTTATCGCTCCCACTGGACACGGGCCTTCATCAAATGGCTTAGGGAGGAAGTCACTCTTCTATCAGGCAAAAGGATTGCCCTTGATATGATGATTGAAGAGCTTGAGTACTATAGAAAGCTGCTTCTCCGGGCCAACAGGGAGATAAGGATCCTGACGAAGAGCGAGGCCTACGCCGAGGCCTACAACCGCCTTATAGCTATTCCCGGCATAGGGATGATAACGGCGATGACTATCCTTACGGAAGCCGTTACGCCAGACCGTTTTACGGGATTGAGGAGATTCATAAGCTATCTCGGACTCGTTCCTACCATGGATGATTCTGGCGAGAACGAGAATGCTGGCGAGATAACGCCCCGTGGAAACCAAAAGATAAGAAGAATGATCGTTGAAAGTACATGGACCACCATACGCTATGACCGGGAAATGGCCTCAGCTTTCGGCAAGTACTGTCAGCGCATGAAGAAGAACCAGGCCGTAATACGCGTAGCCAGAAAACTTGCCACCAGGTTATGGCACGTGTTCAAGTACGGCGAAGATTACAAGGAATGCCAATAGGTTACATCATAAAGGAAATCCTAGAAAACACTTTCGATATAAGCGACTGCTACCCGCCCCTTGGTGAGCTAATGACTGCACTTTTCTCGTAGTTTGTGGCGCTTTTCCTGTCATTAATTGAGCAGTAAACCGTGAACCCGAATGGGTATCACTGATAGAAGTTGGTTTGATGGGATTTTTTAATGAATCTTACGCCTGATGACAACCGTTCTTTGGGCGTTCTCTTGATAGGACAGAAGTCACTATCCAAGGCTTCGTGTCCCTATACGAAAGTACAACAAATGCTAAAATGCTGATAATCAGAGTTAAAGAAAAATAAATAAAAGTCAATTATTTGGTTTGCAACATAGAAGGGGCGGGGTTTATCCCCGTCCTCGCAGCATCGGATAAGAATTAAGGTAGCTACCCCGCAGCTGGTAGGATGGGGATAAACCCCACCGCTACGGTGGTAGAGTGCTGCAAACGTCTTAGAATCAGTAGCTTGAATAGAATATCACGTAGGGTAGGGGCTGTCATCAATCCACGGGTTTGTGTTAATGATTTCTTTGCAGGGGCGGCCTTTATGACCGTACGATCGGTCGTAAGACCGAATCCTTGATTTCTTAGATGGCAGCAAGTCATGCTACCCGCTCCTGCGAACGACCATCATTTATTCGTGGGCTCGGTTACGTTGGTTTTGGTCTAAATTCATGATGGCTTTGTTGCTTGTCCTTCGGTTGCGGCCCCCCCTTGATAGCCAGTGTTGTCAGGATTTACCCTTTCCCGCCACTGTTGCGGGTTCCTCCTTTTCCTCTTTCGTCACGTAACGTTTCCAGTAGGCAATGATGATTGTTGTCAGCGGGAGGGCGATGATGAGTCCGATGAATCCGAGCAAGGCTCCCCATACCGACAGCGACAGGAGGAGAATGGCGGGGTTAAGTCCCATGGCCTTTCCCATGACCTTCGGTGTGACTACCATGTCGATGATTATCTGCACGACGATAAACACCAATACTGCCGAACCGAGGATTATCCAGAAGTTCTGTCCGGTATCAGCGGCCTTCAGAGCGGCGAGGAATGCCGTCGGGATGAGGGCGAAGGTGTGGAGATATGGCACCATGTCGAGGATGCCGATGAGGATGCCGAGGCCGATAGCCATGGGGAATCCGATTATCGTGAACCCTATGCAGAAGAGCACTGCCATGATGAAGGCCACTGTGCCCTGACCGCGTATGTAGCTGTTCAGTGCCTTTTCGACATCCCCTGCGAGCTCATGCCAGAACGGACGGTTCTTCTTCGGGAAGATGCGAATCCAGTTGTCGGTGAGATACTCGTAGTCCATAAGGATGAAGAACATGTATAATAATGTGATGCAGGAGGCTATGATGGAGAGGACGATGCTCGCTGTCTGGCCGAGAACGGAGAACACCTTCGGCATCGCGGTCTTCAGCGCGTTGGTGAAGTCGGGGCTCTTCAGGAAGTGCTCTATCTGCCATTGGTTGGCCAGAGCCCAGTCCTTTATCATCCGGGTGATATTGTTTGTATGGGTGGTCTCGTGAAGATAGCGCGTGAGGACAACGGTGAAACGGTCGAACTGCTCAATCATCGGTGGAATGATAAGGTAGACTATGCCGCTGATGATGGCTAAAACGAAGATGAGCGTGACGATTATCGACAGCGGCCGCGACGGCACATGGAGGCGGTACTGCACGAATTTCACTACGGGATAGAGAAGATAGGCGAAGAGCCACGCAATGAAAAACGGCAGCAGAACACTGCTGAGGTAGTTGATGACAAGGAAAACGGCGGCGATGCCTAATGCCGTCAGTGCCCAGCGGATGAAACGGTCGAAGGTTATGGGCGTCGGCCCACTGTTGGAACCGCTCGCTGCGCGGGGGGCGATGGTAGTTTTCTTGTTGTTGTCTTCCATATTCTTATCCTTTCCTTGATGATTATTTGGCGGCTGAAGGTGCGGCGGTGACCGCAGCAGAGGTATCGTTGGCCTTCTCGGCGGCAACGGCCTTGTTGTAGCATTCCCGGCACAGCGGCTCATACTCCTGTTTCTCACCGAGGAGCACCCGCTTGTCGTTGTGGACGAGTCGGTGGCTGATATATGCCAGGGATCCGCAGCGCACGCAGATGGCGTGGACCTTCGTCACCTCGTCGGCGATGGCGAGCAGATAGGGTATGGGTCCGAAGGGCTTGCCGAGATAGTCCATGTCGAGACCGGCGACGATGACGCGCACACCGCGGTTGGCGAGCTCGTTGCATACGTCGGCAAGGCCATTGTCGAAAAACTGTGCCTCGTCGATGCCCACAACGTCGATATCGCCGCTGAGAAGGAGTATCTCGGCCGAGGAATCGACAGGTGTCGACGGTATCACATTATGGTCGTGGCTGACAACATCGTCCTTGCTGTAGCGCGTGTCGACCAAAGGCTTGTAAATCTCCACCCGCTGCCGCGCAAACTCGGCACGCTTCATACGGCGGATGAGTTCCTCCGTCTTGCCGGAGAACATACTTCCACAAATAACCTCTATACGTCCGCGTCCGCGGCGCTCACCATGTATGCTTTCTTCTTTTTTCATACGGAAACTGCTTTCTTTCAGAGCGATGGATTAACTCATAATGTTGTGGGCCAGGGCAACAGCCTCGGCTGTATGGTTCCCTCTTGATTCTTACGGTGGTGCCTGTAGGAATACACATTATTATATTATACTCCTATTGGCGTGCAATCTCATCGTCCGTCGTAGCCGTTATTATTACATTAATTATTGATGTCCTTTCTTGTTACATTCTTATTTAATTGCAAAAATATAGCTTTTTATTAAGAATCTCCCATTATTCCGGTAAAATTTCTTCTTCACGGCCTAATTATTCAGTTCGTGGCGAGGCTGTCGGCCTGCGTAGCGACACCAAACGATGAATCTATTGCAAGCAGCGAATGTGGTTATGGGCACAATATGGATGGCGTAAAGCGATACAGAATACTTACAACAGAATGTAAAAGTAATTCATAATGTATCGCGTTTTGTCTTGGCTTTGTAAAGCATTGATTTTCAATAGATTACCAATATATATCATTTGGCGTTGCGAAACGGTCCGTTTTAGGACGCGAAACGGACCATTTGGCAAACTGAAATGGACCGTTTGGCAAGCCCAAATGGTATGTTTTGGAATGGTGTAAATATATTTCAATATTGTATCATCGTTGCGCCGGTCTTTTCGAGGCATAATGGTCTCTCGCAGATTCCGAGGTTTAGGCATGTGTTATTGTGGCATTATAGCGGCACAGTTCGGTTGCAGGGTGCGGCCCTTGTGGCCGTCTGAAAACAACGAGTCGGTCGTCAGACCGAATCTTTTTTTGGGTTTGACTGGCATGTATATCGGCTAACGGGTGCAAGTCCCGAGCAGACCTTAGTAGTGGGAACTGTCCAGCCAGAGAGACAAGGGTGTCCATCGCGAGATGGAATCTGAAAGAAGTCAGCGGCAAACATCTGCCCCTCACCGATAATGCACACAACAGCGTCAAATATGGCCTGCGAAAAGCGGGATATATCTGTCTTCCTGACGAATATGCCAAATGGTTACCCAAAAGAGGAACCGCACGTACGGTGGTGTGAGAGGCGGTAAACACGAAAGTAGGAGATAAGCACCTATGATTAGTGTTTACCTCCTACTCGATTATTGAATGGAAAAGCCCCGGCACGGCTCAGTGCCGAGGCTTGGTGTGATTAAGAAACCATTATCGATCAAGCATAATGGAATGAGCCAATCTGTTTAGCGATGTCTTGGCAGGCATCGTTGAAAATCTTCTTCTGTTCCTCGTTCAGAGTGTAAACCTTACCGCGTACACGATAGCCGTTGATACGCTGATGCAGCCATGCAGCACTCTTGCCAAAGTAGTGGCGGGCAATGTAGGAGATGGGCAGCAGCTCGTACTTCTCGCCTAACTGCTGGCGGATAGTATTAACCATCTTATCGGTCTCATGCAGGTGACGCATGACAAGTTCTTCAGCTGCTTTCCTTGCGTCCTCACCACCATTGTCCTTGAGCCATTCAACTATCTCAGCGCGCTGTTTGGTGCTTGCCTCGTCGTCCTTGCCTAACAGTGCCTCGAACTCTTTAAGTTTTGTCTGATACTCTTCCATAGTTTTATCCTTTTTTGAAGCCCCTCCTCCTATGTGTCGGAGGGTTCGGTTGTTACTTGCGTTTCTTTACTTCTTTGTAGAGCTTAGAGAGGTCGTCAAGTCTCATGTCTATCTGTCTCTCGATGTGCTCTGACTTTAGCAGTTCTTTGAGCTCTAACAGCTGCTTAATCTCTTTTTTCTTGCGAGCAATGAGTCGCTCAATTTCTTCTTTGTCCATTGCTTTGATTTTAATGTTAATAATGTTGTTCCTTAATCACACTACAAAGGTACATAATTAATTTTATATGTGCAAGTATTTGGACAACTGTTTTATATAAAAGTTTATATGTACGACGCTGAACCGATGATGCTCATCCGCCCGGCGCATACCGCGGGTGGGCAATTGCCACACCCCTTGCAGCGACAAAAGGCCAATTGCCTACGTTGCGGAAATAAAAGGTCTTTACATATACCGCTGCATCAAAGGGAGGCAATTGCCAAGGCTGTTTGGGGTGGGGATATTTTCCGTGGAATCATAGTGAGAGGAAATATAAATCTTTATGCTGCCATTATCGCTTTTGCATTTTCAAACGGAAAAGAGAAGCTGACCATGACTATTTTCCTTGAGTTATGGACCTATCTAACCAATTATGAACATATCGGTCCACGGGAAATATCGAGTGCGCCGGTGTATGCATTTTTGTCCTTTCCGTATGAAAGATTTCATATTATTTCCCTTTGTTTACGGTCTTTCCGTAGCAAAAACGTCAAAAAAACCTAATAAGTTTTGTAGTTACATATCTTTCGACTATCTTTGTGCACTGATATGGGTATATTATATCTTGTTCCGACCCCGGTGGGCAACATGGAGGATATGACTCTGCGTGCCATCCGGATTCTTCGCGAAGCCGACCTCGTGCTCTGCGAGGATACCCGCACGTCGGGTATCCTTCTGAAGCATTTCGACATTCACAACCATCTGATGTCGCACCACAAGTTCAACGAACATGGCACGTCGGCGGGTATCGTCGAGAGGTTAAAGGGTGGCGAGAATGTTGCCCTTATCAGCGACGCAGGCACTCCCGGCATCAGCGATCCGGGGTTCTTTCTGGCCCGTGAGGCTATCGCTGCCGGTGTGACGGTGCAGACTCTTCCCGGTGCCACCGCTTTCGTGCCGGCATTGGTGTCGAGCGGACTGCCTTGCGACAGGTTCTGCTTCGAGGGCTTCCTCCCGCAGAAGAAAGGCCGGATGTCGAGGCTCGAGGCCTTGAAGGACGAGCAGCGCACGATGATTTTCTACGAGTCGCCCTACAGAGTCGTGAAACTCCTTGAACAGATGAAGGACGTCTTCGGTCCCGACCGGCGCGTAAGCTGCTGCCGGGAGATCTCGAAAGTGCACGAGGAGAGCGTCCGTGGTACCATTAGTGAAGTTATTACCCACTTTCAGGCCACACCGCCACGGGGAGAGTTCGTTGTGGTCGTTGCCGGATTGGAAAACAAATAAAAAACTGATAAATATGAAAAAAGTAGTTCTTTTAGCAGTCTGCGCCGTGATGACACTCGCCGGCTGTAACTCAGGACAGAAGAAGATGAATCCCGCTGACATACAGAACGACTCGCTCCGTTCTGTCATCGAGGCGCGTGATAATGAGATTAACGATATGATGGGTACGCTCAACGATATCCAGCAGGGTTTCGATGAGATTAACGCCGCCGAGAACCGTGTCTCCATCGCCAAGAACAGTGAGGGTACCGATAAGGCCACCGTCATCAAGCAGCAGGTGCAGTTCATTGCCCAGCGCATGAAGGAGAACCGCGAGCTCATAGCCAAACTTCAGGAGCAGCTCCGCGAGACGGGCTTTAAGGGTGACCAGATGCGCAAGACCATCGAGAACCTTCAGGCTCAGCTCATCCAGAAGGACAACGACCTTAAGAAGCTCCGTGCTGAACTTCAGGCTAAGAACATCCATATTGCTGAGCTCGACGAGACCATCAACGGGCTTAACAGCGATGTGGCAAGTCTGAATACAAGCGTCAAGAACCTCAGCACCGATAAGGAAAAGCTCACTAACGAGAAACAGCAGCTGCAGACCGACAACACTCAGAAGGCCCAGACCATCAGCCAGCAGGACAAGCAACTTAACACGGCATGGTATGTCTTCGGTACTAAGAAGGAGCTCAAGCAGAACAATATCCTCAATGGCGGAAAGGTGCTCCGCGAGGGATTCAACCGCAACTACTTCACAAAGATTGACATTCGCGTCGACAAGGAGATTAAGCTCTACTCGAAGAGCGCAAAAATTCTTACAGCGCATCCGTCGGGAAGCTACACCCTCAGCAAGGATACCAACGGACAGTATGTCCTGCGCATCAGCGATCCTGACAGCTTCTGGAGCACAAGCAAGTACCTCGTCGTACAGGTGAAATAATCCTTCGCCTATACATTATTATATATAGCACCAAAAGTGGCGGCGTGATTTTATCCCGGGATAAAATCACGCCGTTTTCTGTTCCTTTCATGCCATGATTGCACACATCGTATGGAAAATGTCTTTTTCGTCCACATAAAAATAACTTTTTTATTCAATCGCAATAAATTTTTAGTTAAATTGTTGTCGATTGAATAAAAAAGTTGTAATTTTGCAGTCTGTATTGAGATTCTTATCGAAAGTAATTTAATAAATATAATAACATTTGAGGTCTATGGTAAAACGACTAAGCATGGTCTTGACCTGCCTGTTCTTGTTTATGGGGCTCGCTATGGCTCAGACCACCATCTCCGGAACCGTAATTTCGTCAGAGGATAACCAGCCTATTATCGGTGCTTCTGTTATCATCGACGGAACCAGCACGGGTTCTGTAACTGACATTGACGGTCATTTTGAATTCACATCTCCAAAACCCAGTCCGTCGATAACAGTAAGTTACATCGGCATGAAATCGCAGAAATTAAAGGGTGGCGCGAATATGAAGATCACCCTCTCGCCTGATGACCAGTCGCATCAGCTCGGTGAGGTTGTCGTTACGGGTATCCAGAAGATGGATAAGCGACTCTTCACAGGAGCAACCACGAAGATCGATGCCAACAAGGCCCGTCTCGATGGTGTCGCCGATGTGTCACGTTCGCTCGAAGGACGTGTGGCTGGTGTGAGCGTCGAGAATGTCTCGTCGACATTCGGTACAGCTCCAAAAATCCGCGTCCGCGGTGCTACTTCTATTTATGGATCTTCAAGCCCGCTGTGGGTCGTCGACGGTGTCATCCTTGAGGATGCCGTCAACGTCAGTGCCGATGACCTCTCATCGGGTGATGCTACTACGCTGATTTCCAATGCTATCGCCGGACTTAACGCCGATGATATCGAGAGCTTCCAGGTCCTGAAAGATGGTTCTGCTACATCTATATATGGTGCACGCGCCATGGCCGGTGTCGTCGTCGTCACAACAAAGCGCGGTCGTGCCGGACACAGCTCAATCAACTATACCGGTGAGTTCACTTACCGTATGAAGCCAAGCTATAACAACTACAACATCTCCAACTCGCAGGAGCAGATGGGTATCTACAAAGAGATGGCCGCTAAGGGATGGCTTGAGATGGCAAGCTTGGTAAATAGCTCTACATCAGGTCTTTATGGTCAGATGTACAAACTCATTGATACATACAACAAGTCGAATGGACAGTTCGGACTGCCTTATACGCAGTCGGCTATGAACTCATACCTCCAGCAGGCTGAGTTCCGTAATACCGACTGGTTCGACCTCCTCTTTAATAATAATGTTATGCAGAACCACTCGGTGAGCGTTTCTACCGGTACCGACAAGGCCAATATGTACGCATCGCTGTCTGCTCTCAACGACCCGGGATGGTATAAGGACTCTAAGGTCGAGCGCTACACTGCTAACATCACCGCTGGTTACAAACTCAGTAAGTGGCTGAATATCACCTTGCGCGCTAACGCCAGCCACCGTGACCAGAACGCTCCGGGTACTCTGAACCAGAATGTCGACCCGGTATCGGGAACGGTAAGCCGTGACTTCGATATCAACCCGTTCAGCTACTCTCTGAATACATCGCGTACGCTCGATCCGAACGCAATGTACACTCGTAACTACGCTCCGTTCAACATCTTCGACGAGCTCAACAACAACTATATCAAGGTTCAGACCAACGATATGAAGTTCCAGGGCGACCTGTCGTGGAAACCTATCGAAGGCGTGGAGGTTTACCTCCTCGGTTCATACCGTACTTATAAGGCTACACGTGAGCACGTTGTGCTGAACAACTCTAACCAGGCTGAGGCTTATCGCGCCGGTGTCGACAACCCAAGCGTGATGTACAACAACTCGTTCCTCTACACCGATCCTGATGTGCCTAACTCTCTGCCAATATCGGTGATGCCGGTTGGCGGTATCAACGTGATGAACGAAAACTCGGTTAAGCAGCTCGACTTCCGTGGAACTGTTTCGTACAACCATATTTGGAACGATACTCACATCTTCAATGCCATGGTAGGTATGGAGGCTAACCGTGCCGACTACGATGCACGTATGAACTCTGTGTACGGTGTCGACTATAACAACGGACGTCTTCAGACCATCACTCCTAAGTTCTATAAGCAGGCTCAGGAGGAAGGAACAACTCTGAACAGCTTCTCTTACAGCTGGACCCGCCGTCTGGCTTACTTCGCTACGGCATCTTATTCTTACAAAGGCCGTTACACCGTTAACCTCACCGGCCGTTACGATGGTAACAACAACATGGGCCACAACCGCTCATCTCGTTGGCTGCCAACAGGTAACGTATCTGCATCGTGGAACGCACACGAGGAGGAATGGTTCAAGAAGTGGTCGGCTGAGCACCATAACTGGCTGTCGCACGCTACACTCCGTATGAGCTACTCGCTCACCGGTGACCAGGTGGCTGCCTCTAACGCAAGCCCAATCTTCAGCTCTACTCTTATCTGGCGCCCGCAGGGAGCACAGCAGGAGACGGGTATCGGTCTCTCTAAGCTCGGTAACTCGGAGCTTACTTACGAGAAAAAGAAGGAGTTCAACCTCGGTTTCGACCTCGGATTCCTCTCAAACCGCATCAATCTCGTTACCGATATCTACTGGCGTAACAACTACGACCTGATGGGTTACATCAATACCACTGGTGCCGGAGGTGAGATTCGCAAGTACGCTAACGACGCAAAGATGAAGTCTAACGGTGTTGAGTTCACCCTTTCTACGCACAATATCATGGCCAAGGACTGGGATTGGAACACCGACCTGACATTCTCTTACGCTCACACAAAGATCACAAGCCTCCTCTCGCAGGCTAACGTCATCAACCTCGTGTACAACTCTGGATCGAACATCCGCGTGGGTTATCCTCACCGCTCTTTGTTCTCAATTCCTTTTGTAGGCCTTAACGACGAGGGCATTCCGCAGTTTATCAACGAGAAAGGTGAGCTGACAACAACTGATATCAACTTCCAGGAGTATGAGAAACTTGGCTTCCTCAAGTATGAGGGCAGTGCCGAGCCAGTCTACACCGGTGGTCTGAACAATACTCTGCGTTGGAAGAACTGGCGTTTGAACGTGTTCATCACCTACAGCTTCGGCAACAAGCTCCGCCTCGACCCTGTGTTCTCGGCAAGCTACTCCGATATGACCGCAATGCCTAAGGAGTTCAAGAACCGTTGGGTGATGCCGGGTGATGAGAATATCACTACCATTCCGGCCATCGCTTCTGTACGCCAGTACTACAACGACCGTACGCTCGGCTATGCATACAGCGCTTACAACTACTCTTCAGCACGTATCGCCGACGGTGGATTCATCCGTATGAAGGATATTTCGCTGACCTACGACTTCAATAAGTCGTTTGTCAACAAGCTGCGCCTCTCGAACCTCTCGCTGAAGCTCGATGCCACCAACTTGTTCCTTATCTACGCTGATGACAAGCTCAATGGCCAGGATCCGGAGTTCGTAAACGCCGGTGGTGTGTCGTCACCGCTGTCTAAGCAGTTCACGTTCACTCTCCGTCTCGGTCTCTAATCAGAATTTAAGTAATATTATAAAGTTTGACAATAATGAAAATAACACATTATATATGTCTTTCTGCGGTCGCAATGCTGGGACTGTCGTCATGTTCCGACAGCTTCCTCGACCACAATCCCGATGAGCGTGTCGAGATTGACAACCCTACAAAGGTTGTCCAGCTCCTCAATTCGGCTTATCCCGACTGCAACCCGTCATGGCTCGGTGAGATTTACAGCGATAATCTCATCGACAACCAGGCACCGCATCTGCCGTCAAATCCTAACGATAAGCAGATTTTAGCTCATTATAACTACGCTCAGTATTCTCTTGAGGACAACCAGTCGTGGAAGTTTGAGCCCGCTACGCAGGCTACTTTTTCGAGCTACGACTCTCCGGGTATGCTCTGGGGCAGCTATTATAACTCCATCGCCTACTGTAACTTCGCCCTCGACGCTATCCAAAAGTTGACAGCTAAGCATTCTACCTCGGAGCAGTTGCGTGCTGCCCGTGGTGAGGCTGAGCTTCTTCGTGCTTACGACCACTTCATGCTTGTGAACTATTTCTCTACAGCATATCGTGGCGAGGCTTCGAAGAACGATATCGGTGTGCCTTATGTTACTGAGACTGAGAATGTTGTCAACAAGCAGTACGACCGCAGTAACGTCTACGATACTTACGCAAAGATTGAGAAGGACCTCGTTGCAGGACTCGCTGACATCTCGGATCTGAACTACACTGTAGCTCCTAAGTATCACTTCAACGTCAATGCCGCGCATGCTTTTGCAGCCCGTTTCTATCTCTTCAAGCATGACTATGAGAAAGTTATCGAGCATGCCAATGCTGTTCTCGGTACCGACAGCGCTTCTGTTCAGCGCATGACGATGGATTATTCTGTCTTTGCCAACTGTTCTTCAGCTGATGACTACTGCACACAATGGCAAAACCCATCGCTGAACAACAATCTCATGCTTATTCCTACTGGTTCGCTGCTCACACGTCGCGCCTTCGGTTATCGTTACTCTTGTGCCGGTGAGGCTGCGCGTCAGGTTTACATGATGCACTCCGACCTGCCTCTTAAGAGCGGCTATATTGCTCCTGTTCAGGCCATTGTAGGTGGTATGGTATTCTCAAGAAGTAGCAGTGACTACGGTTTCTTCTCTTCAAAGATTTACGAGAAATTCCAGTACACTAATAAAATTGCCGGCATTGGCTATCCGAAAGTCATTTATCGCGCCTTCACCGGTTCTGAGCTCCTTCTCGAGCGTGCCGAGGCTGAGATCATGCTTGGCCGCTACGATGCCGCTGCCAACGACCTCATGGCTTATTGGAATGACGGTCTGAACAGCTTCACAGCAGCCGATAAGGCCGCTTATATCGCTACCGGCCACGGCCGTTACCTCACTAAGGCTATTATTCTCAGCTATTATGGTGGAAAGAGTACTGACAATACAGCTATCCTCAAGGACTGGTCTTGCGCTCAGGCTATGGGTATTAACATCCCCGCAGCAGCTGTGCCTTATATGAACTGTCTTAACGATTTTCGTCGTTTCGAGAATATGTTCGAGGGTATGCGCCTTCTCGACATCAAGCGCTGGGGACTCTCTGTAACCCATAAGGTTGGCGTCAACGCTGATGTAATCAAGGTTGATGCTCTGTCACCGAAACTCAATATCGAGGTGCCATGGGAGAGCCTGCAGTCTGGAATGCAGTCGAACCGCGATTCCAACGGTGTCGTCGTCAACGGGGCTGTGGGCGAGGAGCGTCAGAAGATGGCTCCTATAACCACCCATCTCATACGGTTCTTTCATTTAAATTTAGACTGACATGGCATGATTGTTGCTCAGTCTCCGCTTTACCGCAGAAATGCTATTTGTAGTAAAGGTCTGATGACCAATGGATAAAGTATCCCCTACCCAAGCTGGATGTAGCTTAGGGCTTATTATATATCCCTCAAAATTAACGACCTCTACAGACTGAGAAGAGAAATAGCATAGGCCAAGCTGTTCTTGGCGTAAGATGCAATGGCTGAGAACTTGACTTTAAAGAGTTCTTTCCTCTTTCTGATGGTCTCTGGCAGGTGCTTTTTGGAGGCTATGGTGTAGATGATATAAACAAGCTTCTGGATCGAGTCCAAGTTTCTGGCCGACTTTGTTTCTTTTCTCTTTGTGCGGTCCTGGCGCATTCTTGCATCCAGCGTCCAATGGAGATTGTTCTCGATTCCCCAGTGCATGCGGCTGATTCGATCCAAAGTCTGTGCCCTTTCTTCCAAACTGGTTATATAGTACCTCGTCTGTTTTTGTTCCGTTCCGCTTTTCTTTTCAATCGTATGCGTGTCTATGGCAATCACAGCCTTGACATTGAGGAATTTTTCAAGCGCCTTGATACCGGATATGTCTGAATATACACGGCATCGGCGTTGGTACAGCCTCCCGTGGGCAAGTTCCCACTCCGTCTTCCATTCGTCGTTAGGATGCAGCGTAGGCACAGCGTCCTCTACCGACCATCTTGCTGCTTTCTGGTTGGCTTTCAGCGCAATAAGATAGTCAGCTCCCTTCCCGACGATGCCTTTGATGATAGAACTTTGGCACGACATGGCATCCGCAGTTATAACGCATCCATTCATGTAGTCAGCCCGCTCTATGATTTTGGGCACAGCCTTTATCTCATTGCTTTTCACCTCACACATTTCAGTGTCAAGCGGCAACCGGTCGGTCACGCTGAAAGCAGTCACAACATCAGGAGAGCGTCCGTCGCCAATTTTCGTACCCAGCATGAACTTGCCGTCAATTGCAATGTGCCGTCTGTTTGCTCCATCATGCTCCGACACGTATTTTCGTGATAATGTCGAAACCAAAGAGGCCAAAGTAATGTCGTCGATTCCACCTTCCATCCTGCAAAGTGTGGGCTCGGACGGACATCCCTTAGCAAGAATGCCGAGGTGGTCTTGCAAGTAGCTCAAATGGATCGTTCCAAAGGCCACAATGTCCTTGCGAGTCTCGCAGCCGCATGCCCTGGCCAAAATAACCAGCAGAAGCATGTCGGACAACTTGTGTTTACAGTTGCCTTTGTTCATCCTACGATAATCTGGTACTGAGTGGATAAAATTTAACAAATCTCGGCTCAGCAAATGCGGTTTTTCAACCGCCAAACTCTTAATCCCTTATAGGGAAGAAAAAGTTGCATCCGAGATGATAAAAGTGCGTAATTGTTTGGTTATTAGCTAATTATTTTGTATCTTTGCAGTGTAAAAAGAAGAGGGGGCACAAAGTGCACTAATCGCACAAATACCATAAACCCCCTCTTCAAAAATAAAAATATATGACAAAAGGTATTAAGAGCCTGGCGGTTGAGAAACCGCCTTCGGGCGTTTGTGCCTATCGTCACATTCATTTAAACGGATTACATTGTGACATATTGTCTTCTATGTCGGCTTAAATGAAAGAGCCCTTCCCATCTCACCTTCGACCGTACAAAGTTCGTTTCGAAGAAGTAAGTTTTATAAGTTTAAGGATTTAATTGATCACTATAGATATGAAGAATCATTTAAACATACTGCTTGCAGCTTTCATTGTTGTCTTCACGGCAGGATTCACTGTTTCCTGCTCTGACGACGACCTTGGCGCAAGCATATTCAATACCGACCCGTCGCAGGACAACCTCGACAGGACTCAGTCGACATTCCCTCTCGACTCGTTCATCAAGGCGGAATATCTTGAGCCTTACAACGTAAAGTTCGTCTACCGCTACGATGATAAGGGTACCGACATGACAAAAAACCTTACTCCGGCACGCTATGACAAGAGTGTCGACTTGGCTGTGCTGACAAAGTATCTCTGGTACGATGTCTACAATAAGGTTTCCGGCGGTCAGGAGTTCCTGAAGTCATACTCTCCGCGTATCATTCAGCTCACAGGTTCGAAAAACTACAACCCCTCTCAGGGTACAGAGGTGCTCGGTGATGCCAGCAGCGGTGTGAAGATCAACTTCTATAATGTTAACAACCTCGATTTAAACGATATAGCAATGATGAATGAGTACTTCTTCAAGACCATGCATCATGAGTTTGCTCACATTCTCGACCAGACCTATATCCACCCGACAGCTTTCAACACCCTCTCGCAGGGCCACTACGATGCAGCCGGTTGGAGCGACCGTCCCGACTCTCTCTCGGCAGGTTCCGGTTTCACATCGAGTTACGCTTCATCGTCTACAACTGAGGACTGGGCTGAGACAATGGCCAACTACATCACCCGTGACACTGTTTCTTGGCATAATCTCCTGAACACCGCCTCTTACGATTGGGAGTCGTATGAGCTCGGTAAGTCTTCCGATTATAACGATAGTCTTAGAAACTATAATAATGCCCAGCCTAATGTGAAGTACGTCGACAACGGCAACGGCAAGAAGGATACTATCTATTACTTCTCCGGTAAGAATAAGGAGCGTGATTCTATCTACTATAATCTTCGCGTTCACGGCGTTAGCGCACAGGAGGTTATGGGATATCTGAAGACTACCACAAGCGGAAAGTACAATATCTACCGTAAGCAGATTGCACGTGATGCTAACGGACTGCCTATTCCTACAGCTGATTGGAAGCTGAATTACACCCACAATAGTGGTATCAACGGTAAGGACGTTATCCTTCAGAAGGTTGAGTTCGTACGCAGTTACCTTAAAGAGCACTATAATCTGTCGCTCGATGGGCTGCGTAAGGAAGTTCAGACCCGCACCTACGTCACCAATGCCGACGGCTCTTTCGTCTACGACAGGTTTGGAAATGTCGTCAACAAGCTCACTTATGCTCAGTCCGACGGCACCACGCTTATCGACGAACTGCGCCAGCAGGTTTACCGCTTTAACAGCTTGATTCAGAAGTAAAACCTCATAAATAAACACGAAGTATAATGAAAAAGATATTTTCTATATTTGCCGTAGCGCTTGCAGCCTTTGCTTTCGCTTCCTGTGCTGGTGATGAGGACGACCTCTTCTCCCAGAGTGCTGCCGAGCGACTCAATGAGGCTTCCGATCTCTATTCATCCCGTCTGACGGCTCAGCCCAACGGATGGGCCATGCAGCTCTATCCGACAACCAAGGACGAGGCTCCTTATGGCAACGGCTATCTTGTGCTGATGCGTTTCCATAAGAATCATCAGGTGGATGTATCGATGAATAACGTACTTACGAATAATGTCTATCTCAGCGACAGCTCATCATGGGACGTTATTACCGACGACGGCCCTGTTCTCTCGTTCGATACCCACAACGAGGCTCTCCATAAGTTCTCCGATCCTGACGATGTGCCTCAGACCGGTACAAGCGACAACCCTAACGATGAGACCGGTACAGGTATTGGCGGCGACTTTGAGTTCATCATCGTCGATGCTCCCGAGGATGCATCTTACATGATGCTGAAGGGTAAGAAGCGCGGAACGTATAACCTTCTCACCCCTGTTGAGGAGGGTGTCGACTATGAGTCATATCTAACTGATGTAAAGGGTTTTATGTCGAAGATGTTCCCAGCCAACTATCCGACATATAACCTCCTCCATGCTGCCGACTCTCTGTATCGTTTTGATGGTGCTGACGACGGTCTGCCAAGCATCTACCTTGATGGTGCTGACGCTATTACAACAGGAAAGTTTAACCCGTTCCTTATTACTAAGCGCGGCCAGGACTATTATCTGCGATTCCGTGACAAGGCTACATATAATGGATTGTCAGTGCAGGAGTTTCGTTACAGTCGTGACTCTGATGAGTTCGTGAGTGTCGACAACAAGGATGTTTACATCTCTGGTAACGACGCTATATCATTCTTCAACTCTTATCTTGGCACGTCTGCCCACCGTTGGGCGGTTACAGTATCGGCTAATGAAGATTTGAGCACGTTAATGTCTGACAGCTATTTAACTATCTTTAATCAGATATCCAATGAGTTCAAGGCTGTAAACAAGAATTACTATATTCGTTCATTATCGTTGAGAAATGATAATGGCGCGATAAAACTGAGTATCGACTATTCCGGTCGTGTTCCGGCACGTTATGTTGATTATAATCTTACAAAGACCGAGAATTCCGACGGTTCGGTGAAGTTTGAATATACCGGTTGTGATGATGCAGCTCAGAAGATTCTGAACCGTGTTCCGTCAATCCAGCAGATGATTGATTTGCTTTGTTCTTCCGATTATTCCATCAAGGGAGGAGATACCAATTTCAATCTTACGAATATTCGTCTTACTTCTAAGGCGGATGCCAATAACTGGATTATCTTTGGCATGAAATAATAATAATCTGTCCGTCGGAGATGGAAAAAATCTCCGGCGGACATAAGATAAAAATTCAATTATTCATTAATAAAACATTGAGGAAATGAAAAGAACATTACTTGCAATGTCTGCACTTTTTGTTGCAGCTACAGGATTTTCTCAGACAAGTGTTTTGAGCTCGCAGGCTAAGCAAGCTTCACTCCCACGTCTGAATGAAAGATTCCAGGTTGTCCGTGTCTCTAACAAGGCACCGAAGGTTAATCACTCTGCATCTACCGGTCTGTACTTCACTACACCGGAGGGCGGCTTCTATGAGGGCTATAGTCTCGAAGGCTCGGGCTATTATCTCTCAAAACTCGTTGTGCCTTTCAACACTCCAACTACTTTCGCTAAAGCTGGTACTGGTTCTTGGTCTCGTCAAGGCACACCAGTCTCAGCCTCAGATAATTACAACTTCCAGGCTCCTTATGGTGAGGGAATGTTTTATGGCCCAACCTTGATTCAGGGCACTGACTCTTTCTGTCTCGGTTCCAACAATATCTATACTAAGTTGCTGGATAATAACGATTCTCGTCTCTCTGATGCTCTAAAAGCTCAATTGACTGAGATTAGCTCTCCTTTGCATTGGGGTGTTATGGGTCCTGATTCAACAGCTCTTCTGTATGCTTGTGATGACCATGGTTCGTTTATTTACAATGGTACAACATATACAAATGGTGCTGCTTTCGGATTCCTGGACTCACATTATCTGTTCGGTTCCGGCTCAGTTGAAGAAAAGGGTAAGACATATACTTCTTACGCTATTGAGCAGTACATGGGCAAGACAACGGCTCCTCTGTATGTAGAGAACATTGTTACTGAGGGTCGTACCTCAGTCGCAGCTGGTCCTCTTACAAAGGGTGCTACTCTTACTGCTTATGTATGTGGTGTGACTCCGAACGCAAAAGATCCTACATCTTTTGATGCAGACCTTGATAATGTGTTAGACACTCTGACTGCCACTGCTTCTGATGCTCTCGATTTCCAGACAGCTGATAATGGAGGTGATATTGTTACTTATACAGGTCATCTCGTTTTCTCAAAGAAGACAGTTGATGAATTCGGTACTGAGACGACAGAGCCGTTCATCATTCCTGCAAACACACAGTTCGCTATCGTTGTTGATGGTCTTGACAAAGACGGTGTCAGCTATGGTATCGATGGTCTTCGCTTGAATGATGATGCTGATGCTAACGTTCAGAATGGTTATATCAGTGTTAAGACATCTGATGGCACTCATTATCACAACGCCTTCACTTTCTCTTCCCGTCTTGCAGCCAAGATTGCTCTCAACGCAATGTATGATGGTGCAAAGGCTCCTGAAAATCCAGGTGGTCTGTTCAAATTTGAGGATGCAAATCTGAAATATAACGTTGTTAGAATCTCTAATGACGGTAAGACCAATCTTACCGACGGCGCTACGGCATCAGTTTTCGATGATAAAAATGCCAACGGTCTGCCAGGTGCGCTCGTCGAGACTGTCCTCCCATTCTTCAATGCTGATGAGTCTGCGAACTATGATATCAAGGATCTTCCAGACTGGGTTTCAAATGTCAACGTAACTGTCCTCGATGATGAAGCAAAACTTTACGTGTTGACTTTCAACGCCCAGGCATTGCCGGAGGGCACAACAAAACGTGCAGCTACCGTTTATGTCGTTTCCGACAAGGGCGCTGTCTCTGATCCTATCTATCTGCTCCAGGGCGACGCTACCGTCGCTGACGGTATCAGCTCTGCTTCTGTTGAGAATGTTGGTAACAAGGCTGACTTCCGTACATATAACCTCGCCGGCCAGCAGGTAAGCAAGGCTTATAAGGGTGTCGTTATCTCTAACGGCAAGAAGTTCATTCAGAAGTAAGAAGATTAAATTACTTTAGATACACTCAAGTTTTATTTATTTAAAACTTAGAAGGCCGCCACCCGTTGAGGGTCGCGGCCTTCGTTCGGTTATATAGGTACCGTTTGCAATTGACTTTAGTATTTCCTGACTTAATAACTTTTGCCCGTGGATAGCCCCTAACCCTGCCTATCAATGCCCTGCAAAGAGATCACATTGGTAATGTTTTTGTGATGAAATGATTACGTTGGCAACACGCTGATTATTAATGTGCTGCACGCATCCACCGTTGGGGCTGGGTTTATCCCAGCCCTACCAGCAACGGACGAGAATTAAGGTAGATACTCCGCAGCATCGAGGGTGGGGATAAACCCCACCCCTACTTTAGATTGCTGCAAGCTTCTTAGCATAAGCGATGTTAGATTGCTGCAAGCTTCTTAGCATAAGCTGTTTACGCGGGTTGTTAGGTTGGGTTATGGTTCTTCCGTATATAATGCAACGATACGGTCTGACGACCAACCGGGTGGTCACAAGGGCCACCCCTGTAACCGCATTGTGCTGCTTGTTCGTTGGTATTGCATGGCTCTATACACTGTTTAATCATACTCTGCAAATGGTAATTCGGTTTTCTGCTACCTTGATATATCTTATCTATTTTCGTGTAAGGGTAAAGAATCTGTTTTTTCTTCTCTGTGTGCAAGATTTTTTGTAATTTTGCAACGATAAATTGTATAGGATAATTTTACCAATGGATAAGAATAGCAGCAAAGGCGTTGAGTTGTATTCCGACGTCGATTTTCATCATAAGTTTCCACTTCAGTTGAGGTTTTTCGATGCTGACCAGTTCGGACATATCAACAATTCGATTTATTTCCAGTATTATGATACAGCCAAGATGGACTATTTCACTCGCCTTGGCGTTCCTTGCGACCAGCGTCACGTGACGGTAACGGCGCATATTGATGCCGATTTCTTGGCTCAGGTGTACACCTCCGACAACAATATCGAGGTGCAGTCGGCTGTCACCCACTTAGGCAAGAAGAGCTTTGTGTTCGTTCAGCGCCTCGTCGACTCAAAGACCGGTGAGGTGAAGTGCATCGGCCGATCAATCATTGTCACCTTCGATCTTGTGAAGAACCAGTCGGTAGAGATATGGCCGGAATGGGTAGAGGCTATAAAGAAGTTTGAGGGCAGCAATCTCAAATAACCAATTTTCCCAACCTTTGAAATGCTGTTCTGCATTGTGAAATATCTTTACAGCATTTCAATACCTATCATTTTGGCTTCTGAAACGGTCCATTTCGCACTCTGAAACGGTCCGTTTCACAGTCTAAAACAGGCCGTTTCGCAACGCGAAAAGGTATGAATTGTAATGTGCTGAAAATCAGATTATAACAGACGTGTGACTGAATCGCGTGCTTTCTGAATTAATTTAACATTTCAGAATGTAACAAATTCCATATTTGTGTGGCATATTGTATTATTCGTTGCGGTCATCCGTGTCCTGTATGTCGATATGGGGAGTACAGATAAATCCCTCCTTGTCAGCAGCGGACAAATTAGTGATATATAATGATGTGTGGCATTATAGTTACATGTTGCGGCACACATCCACTGTAGTGGCGGGGTTTATCCCCGCCCTCGCAGCTGCAAGTATAATTTTGTGTTTGTGGTCTTAGGGCGGGGATAAACCTCGCCCCTACGTCGGATAAGTGCAGCACTTTGTTATATCTCGTGGTCTTCTGGCGGGGATTAACCTCGCCCCTGCGTCGGGGCGGTGCCACAATTCATCACACTCGTGGCCCTTGTGAGCCTTATGGCAGGCACGTAGACCCGCTCCTATGTCGGATTGACGTTGAAGTCCGATGCCGTTGCAATGCTCATCGTCGTACTGCGATGTGCTTTCTCTTATATCCCTGCCCATTGTTTCATTTTCTTTAATATTACTGCTTTGAAGTTTTAGCATCCATTATTTTGATATGTGTATTAATTGTACTAACTTTGCGAAGTTAATCACAAATTCATGAATTATCAATGAAGAAATTATTTTTATCGGCCTTGCTGTTAGCTTCAGCCCTGACGGCAGGTGCTGTCCGTCCGATGCATAAGCTCTTTCCTGTCAAGCAGAACGACGGATCGGTGGTAATGCTATATAAGAATGGCGACGGTCACCTTGCTTTCTACACTACTGAGGATGATAAGGTTGTTGTGCGTGATGCCAACGGCCGTTTGTGCTATGCCCAGCTCAACGCCAACGGTGAGCTGACGGCCTCGTCGATGGCCGTTCATAACCTCGCCGATCGCACGGCAGAGGAGACCGCTTTCGTATCAACTATTACCTTGCGTCCCACCGACGATGCCCTGCAGCCGTTGCTGTCGGCCGATGCCACCCTCGTGCGCCGTCTTGTGAAACGCGCCGGCAACGCCTCGACGAGCGACGGTCTCGGCAAGTTCGGTACTAATTCGGGTGGTGCCGTGCCGAGCAACGGTAACATTACCATTCCTGTAATCATGGTCGCCTTTCAGGATCAGGCTTTTAAGGCCGACCATACAGTGGAGAAAATCTCACGTTATTTCAACGAAGAAGGTTATCATGAGGACAATGCTTACGAGGTCGGTTCAGTGAAAGACTATTTCAAGGCCTCGAGCATGGGACATTTCGTACCGACATTCGATGTTGTGGCTAAGGTCACCCTCGGCCATCCCTATGCCTATTATGGTGCCAACAGCTCGTCGGGCAGTAACCGTGGTGCCGGTGACGTGCGTGCATTCCAGATGGTGAAGGATGCTATAGCTGCGGCAACAGAGCAAGGTGTAGATTTCAGCGCGTATGAGGTTGACGGGACTATTCCTAACGTGACTATCATGTATGCCGGATTAGGTGAGGCTACGGGCGGTGACGAGAATACCATCTGGCCTCACGAATTGGACTTAGGCTCTTATTATGGTAATATCGGCGGCCATACATTCGGTTCATATTTCGTAGGCAACGAAATGTATAACGAAAACAATATTATGGGAATCGGCGTTTTCTGCCACGAGTTCAGTCACGCCTTAGGACTTCCCGACTGGTATGTCACCGACTACAGCTATTCGAACGACTCACCCTACGGCTACTGGTCCGTTATGGACGGTGGGGAGTACAACGGTGAAAGTTATGCGCCGGTAGGCTATACAGCATACGAGAGAAGTTTCATGGGATGGTTGGACATTAAAGAACTGCAGGATGCACAGTCAGTGACCCTTGAGAATCCAAAGAACAACGATGCTGCATACGCTGTGATGTTTCGCAATCCTCTGAACAATAATGAGTATTTCATTTTAGAGAATCGCCAGCCTGACACTTGGTACTCGTCGCAACTCGGCTCCGGACTGTTGCTGACACATATAACATATGGTTCGTCGGCATGGTGGGGAAATACCGTCAACAATAACCAATTGAGAAAACGGTCGATGGTAGTAACTGCCGACGGAAGCAAGATCGGAAGTGTATCTACGGAGTCTTCATACGGTAATTCTGCTCACCTCTTCGGAAATGGCGTGAACTATTTGGAATCGGTGAATCTTTATAACGGGACAAAGTATTCCAATTTCCCATTCTACAAAGTTGTAAAGCATAACGATGGGACGATAACCTTCAGCTTCAAGGATGGAACACTGAACCCTTCGACGATTGCAAGCGATGGCCGGACATTTGAAAAAGTGACTGACCTGTCGCAGATTTCATCAGGCGACAGCGTAATCTTTGTTAATGAGGCAAACAACGCAGCTATCGGACTGTCGCAGCAGGGCAATTTTATGTCAGTAGCTAACATTGATGTCGATGGCTCGAAAGCCTATGGGAATGCCGACGTTCTTGTGTTTGGTGTGTTGAAATCGTCAAAGAGCGGCAATCTCGGATTCCATTGCGATAAAGGCTACCTTAGTGCGACAAGTTTAGGACTGGCATTGTCGAAGAATACGACAAACGCTCTCTCTGCACTGACATTCTCTGACGGTAAAGCATCGGTGAAATTTGTCGGGACATACAAACGCTACCTCGGATATGCCAATCCTGAGACATATTTTACAACATATACTTCTGACCAGGGCGACATGCAAGTTTACCGGATGATAAAAGCTACTAATGGCATCACTACAGTGGCTACCAACAGTGAGAGAAATGCTGACAACCGTATCTTCACTCTCGGAGGCCAGTATCTCGGGACATCGCTAAACGGTTTACCGAAAGGTGTATATATTCAGAACGGCCGAAAGGTAGTAGTGAAATAATGATATTCGGAGGCGGAGTGGGGCAGAAAAACCCTACCGCCGCTCCTTGAAAAACCGCAACATAAGGTCACGGCAATCGTCAGCAAGGACGCCTGCCGTGACCTTTGTCTTTGGATGGAGCACCAACGGCGCGAAGGTGCGGTAACCACGCTTGATGTCGGGCGCTCCGTAGACAACGCGGGCCATCTGCGACCAGCCTAAGGCTCCGGCGCACATCGGGCACGGCTCGACGGTGACGTAGAGGGTGCAGTCGGTAAGGTATTTGCCGCCGAGACTGTTGGCAGCCATCGTTATGGCCTGCATCTCAGCGTGGGCCGTGACATCGTGGAGGGTCTCAGTCATGTTGTGCGCACGGGCTATAATCCTGCCACGGCATACCACAACGGCCCCAATCGGTATCTCGCCCTCCTCGTATGCCGCCTCAGCCTCCTGCAAAGCGCGGCTCATGAAGAACTCATCCTTCTTCTCCTGCTCTTCTGTACTCATATTTTTTTCTTTCTTTTTATTGCAAAAGTACAGAAATTATTTGGAAAAGCTGTAGCGTTTTAGTAACTTTGTGGGATGAATAGCGGGGGCAGTGAATCGCCTGATTCACCATGCTGACCTTCGTAACCTTCTATACGACTCTAAATTATGGCTTTACATAACGACTTAGGACGATGGGGTGAGGATGCCGCTGCCGCATACCTTGAGCAGAAAGGACTGCGGGTGCTGGCCCGTGACTGGCACTACGGCCACCGTGATCTCGACATCGTGGCCACCGACGACGATGGGCTCTGCGTCATAGCAGAGGTCAAGACGCGCCGTGACGAGAAATATAACGATGCCGACAAGGCCGTATCGCCACAGAAAATAAGGTCGCTGTCGATAGCCGCCAACGCCTTTGTGAAGACCTATCATATTGATGTGGAGGTGAGATTCGACATCGTGACCGTCGTGGGCACTCCGGAGCACTACGAGGTGAGACATGTGGAGAATGCTTTCCTGCCTTTCGTGTGATTTCGTAGTGAGTTGGTGATGCGTGGATGCTGGTATGTTATTGATTCATAAGCTAATAGACAATGAATATAAAACCTATTATCAACAAATTGTCAGGAATCTTCTCGTCGAAGGATGAAACTGAGAAGATTATCCATCTGCCGACTGTCGACAGTACGAACAATTATCTCATGGCTTACAAGCCGGCTGCCGGTGAGGCTATGACAGTTGTCATGGCTGATGACCAGACGGCCGGACGCGGTCAGGGCACGAACCACTGGGAGAGTGAGGCGGGCAAGAATCTTACGTTCTCCATCCTCGTCCATCCTGTGATGGTCCCCGTCATGCGTCAGTTTCTGCTGTCGGAGGCCGGGGCTCTCGCCGTGTGGGAGGTCCTCGGCGAATATCTCGGAAAGGACGATGTGACGATGAAGTGGCCCAACGACATCTACTGGAAGGACAAAAAGATTAGCGGAACGCTGATAGAGACGAGGCTCGGCGGCGGCCATGTGAAGGACTGTGTCTTCGGAACGGGTATCAACGTCAATCAGGAGCGGTTCGTCAGCGATGCCCCTAATCCCGTTTCGATGAAGCAGATTCTCGGTCATGAGGTTAAGGTCGGGGAGGTTCTCGACAAGATTTTGGCTGCCTTCAGAAAGTATTATTCGGCCATAGAGAATGGCGAATATGCTGCTATATCAGAGATTTACCACTCCGGTCTGTACCGTTCGCACGGTTTCCACCGCTACCGTGACAAGGATGGCGAGCTGGTGGCCGCCGTCGTGGAGGTCGAGGATGACGGCACACTGATTCTGCGTGACAAGGAAGGTGTCATGCGGTCGTACAAGTTCAAGGAGGTCAGCTTCTTGTCTGACGACGGTGACGCTGCTGCGGAGTGACGCTTACACATATTATATATATAGCGTGTGGCGGAACGAAGTGTCGGATTGGATTATAATAACAGTAATAATGTATATAGATTCAGCTGCCAACGGGCATGCCTGAGGTGCTGACGGCACCGCCGCGGGCATGTAATATACTGATAGTCAGTGTCCCTTAGGCTGTGAATCGTTTTTGAATTTAGAATTATGGCAAGATTCAAAAGAATCCTCCTGAAACTCTCCGGCGAGAGCTTGATGGGAAAACAGAGTTTCGGTATCGATCCGGAACGGTTGGGCGACTATGCCCGTCAGATTAAGGAAATCCACGACATGGGCGTGGAGATTGGTATCGTTATTGGCGGCGGAAACATCTTCCGTGGTCTCAGTGGCAGTCAGAAAGGCTTCGATCGCGTCAAAGGCGACCAGATGGGTATGTGCGCAACGGTCATCAACTCGCTCGCACTCAGTTCGGCCCTTGGTGCCATTGGCGTAAAGACAAAGGTCATGACGGCCATAAGAATGGAGCCTATCGGTGAGTTCTACAATAAGTGGAAGGCTGTGGAGGCAATGCAGAACGGATATATCTGTATCTTCTCAGCAGGCACGGGAAATCCTTATTTCACTACTGATACCGGCTCAAGTCTGCGCGGAATAGAGATTGAGGCCGACGTTATGCTCAAGGGCACGCGCGTCGATGGTGTCTATACCGCTGACCCTGAGAAGGATCCGACGGCCAAGAAGTTCACTGAGATAACTTATAATGAAGTCTTGGAGCGCGGTCTGAAGGTTATGGATCTCACGGCTATATGCATGTGTCAGGACAATAACCTGCCCATCTATGTCTTCAATATGGATGTTGTAGGCAACCTAAAGAAGGTTATCGACGGTGAGGAGATAGGAACGCTGGTACACAATTAATACCGATAAACGGGAAAAGGCTTAAACGTTTGTGGGCTGTCTGTAGTACACAAGCGTTTAAGCCTTTTCTTATCTCGTTTCGTAATTTTAAGCCGTTATCCTTCTTTTTGGGCCTTTTTGCCGTTCAGCTGGGCTATGACGCAGATTATGAGGTATAGCGCAATGACCGGTGCCCAGGCCTCAAGGAATCCTTTCCATCCGTGGGCGATGATGGCAATGATGAATATTGCCGCTGCCGTGGCTACAAAGGAGTAGCGCAGCTGGTTGCCCTGCCATCCCCAATGCTTGAACTTCAAGGCGAACATCGGTAACTCGCTGATAAGCAGCCAACTGCTGAAGAATACACCGATGACGACAATGGGCATAGCCCACTCCCGTGTTTCGATTACCGGCTGCATGCCGATGAGCAGTCCACCCCAGAAGAGTGCGTTGGCAGGCGTTGGCAGTCCGATGAATCCCATTGCCTGACGTGTGTCGAGATTGAACTTCGCCAGGCGCAATGCCGAGAATGCCGCCATGATGTAGGCCACGAAAGGCAGTATCGTGCGCAGTCCCTCGACAGCTGACGGATAGTTCATAACGCCCAACTCGGAGAAAATCATCGTCGATGGAGCCACGCCAAAGGTGACGTCGTCAGCCAGAGAATCGAGCTCCTTGCCTATCGGTGAACTGACGTGGAGGGCGCGGGCACTCATTCCATCGAAGAAGTCGAAGACCGCACCGATTATTATCCATGTCAGAGCCATGGTGAGATCGTTGCAGAATGCAAAATATGTGGCTATGCAACCGGAGATGAGGTTGCAGCACGTTATCGAGTTTGGTATATTCTTTTTTATCATTTCAACTTGGCTATTACCGTTTGGTCACCGGTCGTGGGCTGTCCCATTTTTACGCAGACCTCTGAGCCGACAGGGAGGAATACGTCGACACGGCTTCCAAGTTTGATAAATCCTAAATGCTCGTCAATGAAGCACTCCTCGCCTTCCTTGGCGTAGGTGACGATACGGCGTGCTACGGCTCCTGCAATCTGCCGACAGAGGATGTCGACACCGCCGTCGGTAGTGAGCATCACGTCGGCGTGCTCGTTCTCCTCACTGGCCTTGGGAAGCCATGCGCGGTGGTAGTTGCCGTCGAAATGACGCACAAATTTCACCTTGCCGTCAACGGGAAACCAGTTGGCATGGACATTGGTGATGCTCATGAAGATAGAGATCATCAGGCGTTTGTCGTGGAAATACTCGTTCTCGTCGACCTCCTCAATGACGACAATCTTACCGTCGGCGGGAGCCACGACGAGCTTGTCGGTGTCCTCGGAGGGGAAATAGCGTATCGGACAGCGGTAGAAATTGACTACAACTCCGTAAACTGATCCGAAGACAATGAGGAAAATGATGAACGGAATCTTGGTGGAGAAACCAAACCAGAGAAGCAACGCGATGAGCACGATGAGTATGGCACCATAGAAGAGCTGGTCGCGGCCTTCGCTATGGAATCTTATCTTTTTGAGTTTCTTTATTCTTTTTACCATGATGGTGGATTTTCTTTTGGTTAATCGATATTTTGGCTCTCTGCCAATTCAGCGATGCAAAGGTACAAAATTTTTTCGGGATGACAAATTTTTGATTTATTCTTTTGGCAGTGTCGGTATTTTGCAGTACCTTAGCACTCCAATTGAATTGAATTATGGAAGATTTCGTACATCTGCATTGTCATACTCATTATTCTATTCTTGACGGACAGTCGAAGGTTACCCATCTTGTCGACAAGGCTGTCAAGAATGGCATGAGGGGTATGGCTATCACCGACCACGGAGTGATGTTCGGCATAAAGGAGTTTGCCGATTATTGCGCTAAGATAAATAAGGACAGAAAGAAAGAGGGACTTGAGCCTTTCAAGCCCATCTATGGCTGCGAGATGTACGTTGCCCATCACAGCATGCTCGATAAGGTTAAGGAACACGGCGACAACGGCGGCTACCACCTTATTGTATTGGCAAAGAACTATAAGGGTTACAAAAATCTTATCAAACTCGTCAGCCATGCATGGGTGAAGGGCTACTATTATAAGCCCCGTACCGACCGTTCCGAACTGGAGAAGTACCACGAGGGACTGATTGTGCTCTCGGCGTGTATTGCCGGTGAGGTGCCGTCGAAAGTCCTGAAAGGCGACATCGACGGTGCTCGTGAGGCCTGCCAGTGGTATCATAACTTGTTTGGCGATGATTATTATCTTGAGCTCCAGCGCCATGAGGTGAAGGACCCGAATCTCATTGCCAACAGGGAGACGTTCCCCCTGCAACAGAAAGCAAATGAGGTGCTTATCCGTTTCGCCAAGGAATATGGCATAAAACTCGTCTGCACCAACGACTGCCATTTTGAGGATAAGGAGACTGCCGAGGCCCATGACCACCTGCTCTGTCTGGCCACAGGAAAGGACCTTAACGATCCGAACCGCATGCGATACACGAAGCAGGAGTGGTTTAAGACGAGGGAAGAGATGAACGAGGTGTTCGCGGATATCCCTGAGGCCTTAACGAATACGCTGGAGGTGCTCGACAAAGTGGAGTTCTACAGCATCGATCATGGACCTATTATGCCGTTCTTCCCGATTCCGGAATCGTTTGGTACTGAGGAAGATATAAGGAAAAAATATACAAAGGAGGAACTGCTGAAGGAATTCTCGTCCGACGAGAATGGTGAGAATACCCTTCCCGAAGAGGAGGGAATGAAGAAAATAGAGTCGCTCGGAGGATGGGATAAGGTCTACCGCATTAAGTTTGAGGCCGAATATCTGAGTCATCTTGCGTATGAGGGAGCAAAGAAGCGGTATGGCGATCCGCTGTCGGACAACGTGAAAGAGCACATCAACTTTGAGCTTCACGTGATGAAGACGATGGGTTTCCCAGGCTACTTCCTTATCGTTCAGGACTTTATCAATGCTGCCCGCAACGAGCTCGGCGTGATGGTGGGACCTGGACGTGGTTCTGCTGCCGGTTCCGTAGTGGCTTATTGCTTGGGAATAACGAAGATCGACCCACTGAAATATGACCTGCTGTTTGAGCGTTTCCTCAACCCTGACCGTGTCAACCTGCCGGATATTGATACCGACTTTGATGACGACGGACGTGGAAAAGTGCTGCGATGGGTGATGGATAAGTATGGATGGGACAACTGTGCCCATATCATTACCTATTCGACAATGGCCACAAAGAACTCCATAAAGGACGTGGCGAGAGTGGAGGGTCTGCCGCTCGATATTTCCAACAGTCTCTGTAAGGCCATTCCCGACAGACTGCCCGATGGTATGAAGATGAACCTTGCCAACGCCATAAAGTGTACACCGGCATTGCAGGACGCTGAGGTGAGCATGGATTCCAGGGAGAGCAATACTATCAAATATGCCAAGATGCTCGAGGGAACAATCCGCGGTACGGGTATTCATGCCTGTGGATTCATCATCTGCCGTGACCCGATAAGTGACTGGGTGCCAGTGAGTACTGCCGACGACCCTGACTTCCCCGGGATGAAGTGTAATGTCACTCAGTATGACGGACACGTTATTGAGTCGACAGGACTTATCAAGATGGACTTCCTCGGACTGAAAACTCTGTCGGAGTTGAAGGAGGCCGTGAAGGTTATCAAGGAGACTACGGGCGACGAAGTTGACCTCGACAATATTCCTATTGACGATGATCTGACATACAAACTGTATCAGGAAGGAAGAACGATTGGTACGTTCCAGTTTGAGTCGGCGGGAATGCAGAAGAATCTTAGGGAACTGAAACCGACTGTCTTTGAGGATCTTATAGCTATGAACGCCCTCTACCGGCCGGGACCTATGGATTATATCCCGTCGTTTATCCGCCGAAAGAATGGTCTGGAACCGATAAAATATGATATTCCTTGCATGGAGAAATACCTCAAGGATACCTACGGAATCACTGTCTATCAGGAGCAGGTGATGCTCCTGAGCCGTCAGCTTGCAAGCTTCACCCGTGGTGAGAGCGATGCTCTTCGTAAGGCTATGGGTAAGAAGAAAAAGGCCATTGTCGACGCGATGAAGCCTAAATTCATCAAGCAGGGAACGGCAAACGGCTACGACCCAAATATCCTTGAGAAGATATGGAGCGACTGGGAGAAATTCGCCAGTTACGCCTTCAATAAGTCGCACGCCACATGCTATTCGTGGGTGGCATACCAGACGGCATATCTGAAGGCTCACTACCCGGCTGAATATATGGCTGCACTGATGACAAGGCGTTTCGACCAGAAAACGGAAATATCGAAGCTGATGGAAGAGTGTAAGGCTATGGGCATTGCAACGTTAGGACCAGATGTCAACGAGAGCCGCAGCTCTTTTGCAGTGAATAAGAAAGGCGAGATTCGCTTCGGTATGGCTGCCATCTCGGGAATGGGCGGTGCCGCTGCCGATGCTATCGTTGAGGAACGCGAGAAGAACGGTCCGTTCAAGGATATCTACGATTTCGCACAACGAATCGATTTCACACGCGTCAACCGTAAGGCCTTTGAGAGTCTTGCTTACAGCGGAGGTTTCGACAGTCTGGGTCTTCAGCGCGAACAGTACTTCGGCGATAATGGCAAAGGCGGGAATTTCCTTGACACTCTTGTGCATTATGGACAGGAGTTCCAGCATGAGAAACAGGAACAGATGAACTCGCTCTTCGGTGGTGAGGATGTGGAAATAAAGCATCCGATACCTCCTAAGGCTGAGAAATGGCCGGTCATAGAGAAGCTCAATAAGGAGCGCAACCTCGTCGGAATATACCTTTCGGCCCATCCACTCGATGAATACCGTATTATCCTTGAGAACATGTGCAACACACGGTGCAGGGAGATAGGACGTGACTCCGACAAGGAGGAACTTGCCAAACGGGAAGAACTGACATTCGGCGGAATAGTAACAAATGTTACGGAGCGCTTCTCGCAGAAGACGGGCAAGCCGTTCGGCTTCGTTACTATTGAGGATTTCGACTCGTCAGGTGAGATTGGAATCTTCGGCAACGACTGGTCGCGGTGGAACGGAATGCTGAAGAAGGACTACTCTGTGTTCATTACCGCCAAGTGCGTGCCCAGATTCCGTGATGCTAAGGTTTATAATATTAACATCCAGAATGTCGAACAGCTCTACGATGTCAAGTCGAAGCGGTTGGAGAAACTGACAATCTCTATCGACACGAAGAAGTTTGAGCCGACAATGGTAAACGATTTGGAGGAGATCCTGAGCGACAGTCCGGGCTCTACGCAGCTGTATTTCAGACTGCGAAGTGACGATGGCGACGTGCTCCTGCATTGTGCCAAAAAGTCAGTGAATGTCGATAATAAACTCATCACGTACTTGCAGAGCAACGATGCTATGGAGTATAAGATAAATTGACGCCGCCTCCGACGTGCTCTGACAGTCAATGCTGCCGACGGTTCGGCCTTGTCCTGACGCTACGGCAGTCGGTTTTGGCTGATGGCCTTGTCCTTACAGAATCCTCCAATCGCTGAATTCAGATGGTGGTTCATAGGATATCGTCATACTGTCCATCCGTAATTGGCGAGTGACATCTGTAGGAGCGGAAAAGTGAATGGCACGGTATTTGTACGAAAAGAATAGCAATAATATAATTGTATAACCCTTAAAGAAAGAATTAAAATGGAAGTTGTAATCACAAACGAGAACTTCGAGAGTTATAAGAATGGCGATCAGCCATTGGTAGTTGACTTCTGGGCTACATGGTGTGGTCCTTGCCGCATGGTAAGTCCTATCATTTCGGAACTGGCCAACGACTATGATGGCAAGATTGTGGTAGGTAAGTGCAACGTGGACGAGAACGATGACATCCCTGTCCAGTTCGGAATCCGCAGCATCCCGACAATCCTGTTCTTCAAGAACGGCGAGCTCGTGGATAAGTTCGTTGGCGCAGCGCCAAAGGACGTTCTCGACGAGAAGTTCAAGGCTCTCCTGTAATAACTTGGAATAGTAAAGGGCATGGTGAACGAAAGCGTTTGCCATGCCCTTTTCTGTATCGTCCGGGAGTTAAATTTCTTCTGATGGAGTTTATGCAATGAGGCTATTATGCTGACTTTCCGATAATGAAACTACGTTGTCGTAAGCATCCACACGGTCGGCGAAGCATTTAAAACTCTATTGTCCGCGTCTTATCGTCGTTTACTTTAATCGTTACTTTCGTCGCATCTTCCGGCAGAATGTCCTCAATTAGTTCCGGCCACTCCATGAGGCAGAGGTTCCCGCTGTCGATATAGTCCTCATACCCCATGTCGTACACCTCGTCGAGCTTCTTTATCCTGTAGAAGTCGAAGTGATATATCGGCTCACCGTTGCGGTCGGTGTATTCGTTGACAATGGCGAAAGTAGGTGATGTTATCACGTCCTCAACGCCAAGTTCCTCACAGAGAGCCTTGATGAATGTTGTCTTTCCGGCTCCCATCTCTCCATAGAAGGCAAAGACGTTTCCTTTGCCCATGTTCTTAATGAATTCCTTTGCTGCCTCGTGAATGTGGTCGAGGTCCTTTATTTCAATTTTCATAGTCCGTTTTGCTATATTGTTGACTTCAAAATTAGTTTCTATTTTGCTCCATTATGAAGTGTTCAGTTATCAAAATTAGGAAGCATTGTGAACGATGTTGACTCCTAAACTATTGATAATTATGCTGTTGCCTCAGTGGAATTACCGCTTTCTTCCCTTCATCGTTATCAGTGGAATAATCATTTCCTCCATTGAGATTCCGCCATGCTGGAAAGTGTCTTTGTAGTAGCTGACATAGTAGTTATAGTTGTTCGGGTATGCGAAGAACGAATCTCCCATCGCGAATACATAACTTGTCGAGATGTTTGGCGACGGCAGTTGAGCCTCAGCCGGATTGTGAATGGCGAACACATCCTTGGCGTTGTAGCTGAGATTCTTTCCCAACTTGTACCTGAGGTTAGTGTTTGTGTTTCTGTCACCGATAATCTTCAGAGGTTGTGTGGCCCGTATCGAACCGTGGTCGGTAGTGATTATAACCTCATAGTCGCTCTGTGCGAGCAGTCGGAAGAGGTCGGACAATACCGAATGGCGGAACCAACTGAGCGTTATGCTTCTATAGGCGCTCTCGTTGTTGGCCAGTTCCCTTACCATTTTCATTTCCGTTCTGGCATGTGACAGCATGTCGATGAAGTTGATAACAACCACGTTCAAGTCATTCTGATGGAGGTTGTTAAATTCCTTCAGCAGTTTTTCGCCAGCCGACGACTCATTGATTTTATGGTATGAATACTTGTCGTGGCGCCTGTATCTCTCTATTTGAGTGCCGATAAGCGGTCCTTCGTTAAGATTCTTTCCTTCCTCCTCATCCTCATCAACCCAGAGGTCGGGGTACATTTTTGATATCTGCAGTGGCATGAGACCGCTGAAGATGGCGTTTCTGGCATATTGAGTTGCAGTGGGAAGAATAGACAAATACAGATCCTCATCGATGTCGAACATATCGCCAATTTCCTGCGACAGTATCCGCCACTGGTCATATCTGAAGTTATCGACGACGATGAGGAACACCTTATTTCCCTTGTCTATCTCCGGGAATACCTTTCTTTTGAATATCTCCGGTGATATCAGCGGCCTGCCTTCGTTGTTCTTTATCCATCCGAGGTAGTTCTTAGCAATGAATTTCCCGAAACCGTTGTTGGCCTCCTCCTTCTGCATGTTCAGCATCTCTGTCATGTTGCTGTCGGCGCTTGAGAGCTCGAGCTCCCACCTTACGAGTTTCTTGTACACATCTTTCCAGTCGTCGAACGTGCGGCAGTCGCCAATCTCCATCGCCAGTTGCTGATATTGCTGCTGATAGCTTGTCTGCGTCACCTCAGTAACTATCTCCCGCCGGTGGATATTCTTCTTTAGCGTAAGCAGAATCTGGTTTGGATTGACCGGTTTTATCAGATAGTCGGCAATTTTCGAGCCTATTGCCTGGTCCATGATGTTCTCCTCCTCACTCTTGGTGACCATCACCACTGGTGTGGCGGGCTGAATCTCTTTTATCTGTTGCAGTGTTTCCAGTCCCGACAGTCCCGGCATCTGTTCGTCGAGCAACACGAGATCGAAAGTCTGTTGCCGACATTGGTCGATGGCGTCGGGGCCGTTGCTGACGGTGACGACCTCATATCCTTTCTTCTCAAGGAAGATGATGTGTGCATTCAGCAGTTCTATCTCATCATCGACCCAAAGTAATAATCCGTTGCTCATTATTGTTTCCTTTCCTTTTCTTTGTCGTTAAAAACCGTGCTTAAAAGCCGTCGAGATCGTAGTATTCATCTTCTATGCTGTCGTCCGTCGGCTTTTTATTGTTGTTTGTCGGTGGTATCGAATCGTCATCATCGAAGATTATCGTCGGCTCGTCGTTGACCGGTTTCTCCGGCTCCGTCGTCTGAGCCTGTTTCTTGTTCTCGACCGTCTTTCCGGCCTCTGCTTTCACAGTCTGCTTGTTCTCAGCTGCTTTCTCCAGTTCCGTTGTAGCAGTCTGTTTCTTGTTCTCCGTCGGCTTCTCGGCATCTGTCTTTATGGCTGTTGAGGCATTGTTTTCTGTTGTGACTTTATCTTCTTCTTTCTTCGGCTCTATGGTTTTCACATCCTTCTCCGGCTGATTCGTGCTGTTGTCATTGTCGGCTGGGAGGGTGAAACTGTTGTCGTTCTGACCTTGTTGCGTCACTTTCTCGTCCGGAATTGTGAACTCGTTGTCGGCAGCACCGTTCTCAGCGGGTGCAACCTTCGTCGAATCGGACGGAGAATTTATGTTGTCGGGCAGTGTGAACGCATCGCCCGTAACCGTCTGTTTTGTCTTCGTGCTGTCGACAGCCGGTGTCGGCTCCTCTATCGGTACGGTGAAACCGTCCTCTGCCTGCTCCTCCTTCTGCTGCTCGTCGTTGATATCCTCCATCGTCGGAGCCTTACTTTCTATCTCCTCTTTCAGGTCGCGCTCCCTCGGGGTGGCTATCTCGGCAGGTTCGGAGAGCAGATAGCGTTTTGTCACCTGTATTGGCGAGAAGTTCTTTTCGTAGAATTTCTCATAGTCGTTATAGCTCAACTGTACACCAAGAATTTGCAGATTCTTGTCGCTGATAACTATTATACGCGTGTTTTTGTTCATCTGTTGCAGCACGCTCTTTGTCCTTCCGAGCTCACGGGCATACTGTATGGCCTCGTCGAAACTGCGGAATCCGCTGAGCTGCATGCGATGCAGACCCGCATCGTCGACAATCTCAATATCGAAATTCCTTACAACGAAATGTGTGAAGTTGAACTTCGCCATCTCGAAGAGTAACTTGTTCTCGTTCAGCGAGTCGGGGTTATAGACGAGCATCACATGGAAGTCGACATTCCGTTCATTCGAGAACTGCACATTGCGTATGGAGTCGCTGTCGTTGAGTACGTCAGTCCGTCTGTTCCATACGTCGCCAAGGTCGAATTTACCCCCTCGAAGCCGTCGTCCGGCCTTAACGCCGTTGACAATCATTCCTGCCATCTCACTGATGCGGCTCTGTGGGAATTTCTCCACTATTTCTTTCATGTCCTTGACGCATTCCTCGGCATTACCGCTGTTGAGCTTACTCAGTCCACCTATGAAGAGGAACTTGTCGCGGTTTGCTCCGAGCGGGAATCGCGTTGTCGATATCTGCACGTTGCCGGCCACCTCGTTGTATCTGTCGGCCTTGAAGGCCTCGTATGTGGCTGCATATATAGAATCTTCGAGATGCACGCCGAACTTTGAGTTCTCCTGGAAGTTCGGGTCGGTGAGCAATGTTGTCCACTGACTCTCGGGGAATCTGTTCTTCAGACTGTCGATGTAGTTGTTGGCAATGTCCGGTTCGCCCTTACGCATATATAATAGGTATAGATGATAGAACACATCATCCATATGCTCATAGTCGTGGTAGTTGTCAGCCAGTCGGCGGAGGGCTTTCTCGGCCAGTCTGAGATTGTCGAGTTTGTCCTTGAAAATGACGCCGGTGTGGTGCAGACCGTCCTCAAGTATCTTGTTGCTGGCATTTATCTGCTCCTCTGTGAACGGTATCTGAGCGAGGTAATACTCCCTCTTGTGCGGATCGTTCTGTGCACTGTCCATACGCTGGTCGAGCGAGTCTTGCAGGGCCTCGGCTTTTGCTATGGAGTCGCGCTGCTCGCTGGTGAGCTCCTCGTCCTGCTGGTTGTTGATGTCGCCGATATTGCCTACGACGGTCTTGTTTGCCCGTTGCCAGTTGTCGACGTTCTCGCGTTTACCCCACAGTCTCTGGAATGTCGTCTTACCCTGATTCACCGCCATGGGGTTATAGAAGTACCACGTAGCGTTCTGCTGTGTCGTGGTGTTTGTTTTATTATTTTTCTGTGTCCTGTTTGTTCCTATACCGTTGTCACCAGTCTGAGCCTGAGCCGCTTCCTGCTCAGCCTGCGCTAATTTTTCCTCTTTCTCTTTCTTCTTCAATGCCGTTATGACTCGGTCGATGGCTGCATTGCGCTCAGCCTCCGGACACTTGGCTAAATGCTGCAACGAGTCCTGCAACTGCACGGCATCAGTATACGGTGCGAGTTCGTCAAGGATTTTCGACCGTTTCGACAGCTGATCATAGTCGTCGCGGTCCTTGTCGAGTAGTCCTATGGCCTCACCGTAACAGCGCCTTGCGTCGCCGAATTTCTCTTTTGCCCAGTACAGATCACCGAGATGCAGCAACAGCACACCTTTCTCTATGCCGCTGCGCGTGGCCTTCTTGTTGCCCTGTTCATAGGCGTCGATGGCCATTGTCGTGTCCTTGTCGGCGAGATAGATGTTACCCATGGCGTAGTACACTTGGTCGAGATATTCCTTGTTGTTGTCCGACCTTGCCATGCGTTTCAGCCGGCCGATCATCTGCTTGGAGTGGCCTTTAGCCATCACCTCCGTCATGGATATACGGGCGTTGAACTCCAGCTCATAGGGCGGGTTCTGACTAATAACCTTCTTGAAAGCCTTGTAAGCCTCGTTCCTGTTTCCTACGGCAGCCTGAATCTGCCCCATGAGATACCACTCGCGGGCACGCTGCTTACGTCGCATCTCGTGCTTGATGACCTTCCGCAGGTAAGGAATGGCCTTGGAGTAGTCTTTCGTGTGCAGATAGTAGTCGGCGAGGGTATAGTCCCACTCCTTTCTTGCGTGCCAGTCGATGGAGTCGCGCTGCATGTTCCTTATGACATCTTCTGCATCGTAAACCCAATCCTGCTCGATATAGCACTTTGCGAGCCACGCCCTTGCCTTGCCATATATTGCAGGCTGCGTCTGATAGAGTCGGCTCATGTATGCGAAAGTAGCCGCTGCCTCGTCAAACGAACCCTCATGAAACTGCGACCTTCCCATGAGCATCCATGCTTTCCACAGAAAAGGATTGTATTCGCGCCTGTTCAGCCATTCGATGTCGCGTGCCGTCTTTTTCCGGTTCTTGGTCCATTCCGGCCGTTTCTTTATGCTGTGGCGTGCTATTGCCTTCTCGGCTTTCTCGATGGCACGGTCGTAGTTGGCCTTGCCAAGTTCCCGGCTGCTCTTGTTGCCGACGGTGTACAGCGGCAGAATCTCGGTGAAGTTATCCTTGTTGCCGCGTTCCTTCTCTAACGATCCGTCGATATATGCCTGTGCGCCATTAAAATATGTGTTGTACCTTGCATTGAAGGCATGCCAGAATCGCGACCCCGATGTGTTTTTCTGGGTCGAGCATCCCGTTACCGCCATGAGCGTTATGGCGGCAAAGAGCAGAATGATATGTAAGTGTTTTTGTGGCGTCACACTATTATCAACTCTTTTTCCTTGGTTTTATTGTGTTCTTTCGGTTTTGTTCGCCGTCTCCGGCTGCCTCGCATCTACCCTTCAGCCAGGGCTATGAACTCGTCTTTTATCTGGTCGGGCATGTTGATACCGCGGACTAAGAGGCTCCGGCTCCACGGTCTGACCTCGTCGGGGCGCAGTGTCTCAAGCACCTCGGCGAACATCGCCGCCTCCTCGTCATTGTATTCATCCGACTGTCGGCCACGGAAAGCATCCAGTTCCTCGTCGTCGTAGTATTCGGCCGGTTTCGTTGCAGCCTCCATCTGGCACACCTGCTCGCACTTAGCGTTGGTGCCGTCGCACGATGAACAGTCGGATGCCGGGACGACGATAGGCTCATCGGTGCCCTTGCTGTCGAAGATTCTCGTTCCTATCATAACGACAACGCCGAGGGCAACGATGGCTAAAATGCTGATAACTATTATGTTCATACTATATCTCCTCGATGGTGAATCCTGCCTTCCGCAGGTCGTCCCAATAGCCCGGATATGACTTTGTCACCACTTCCGGGTTGTTTATTCTTATCTCTCCTAAAAGGATGGCTGTCGGTGCGAAGGCCATGGCCATGCGGTGGTCCTCGTAGGTGTCGATGACGGGATTCTTCTCGGCCTCACATCGTTCGCCGTTCCACGACAGTTCGGTTTCCACTGAGTCGTCGAGAACATACCCGAGTTTTCGCATTTCCGTCTTCATGGCCTCTATGCGGTCGGTCTCCTTTATCCGCAGGTTGCCGAGTCCGGTAAAGTGGAACGGTATGCCGAGTGTGGCACATGTCACTACAAGCGTCTGCGCGAGGTCGGGCTGGTTGATGAAATCGTAGTCGAGACGGGGCAGGGAGCGCATGTGGCGCGTCAGCACCACCTCGTTGCTGGTCCTGAAAGCCGTCTTCACTCCGAGCATGCTGAAGAGATAGCGTACCGCCGAGTCGCCCTGCCGCGAGGCGTCCTTCAGCCCTGGCAGCGTCACCCTCGACTCGTCGTCGTTTATCATGGCGAGAATCTCATACCAGTACGACGAAGCGCTCCAGTCGTTCTCGATAGTGTATCTGCGCTCGCCGATCTCCTGATGGCTGACGCTAATCATGTCGACATCGGTCCATTCTACGCTGATGCCGAACTCGTGCATGACGTGGAGTGTCAGGTCGATGTACGGTCTGCTGACGATATTTCCCGTCAGCCGCAGCTTCAGTCCGTTTTTCATTGCCGGTCCAATCATCAGCAAGGCCGATATGTACTGGCTGCTCACGTCGCCGGGAATCTCTAACATGCCACCATCGAGGGTGTCGCCGGTGATTCGCAGCGGCGGGAAACCCTCTTCCTCTGTATATTCTATCTGCGCACCGAGCTTACGCAGGGCATCGACGAGCACCCGTATGGGGCGGTGCTTCATGCGGTTGGTGCCGGTAATGACGTGCTCGCCGGGCGTCACGCTGAGGTAAGCTGTCATGAACCTCATGGCTGTTCCCGCCGCCTTGATGTCGATAACGGGCGGCATGGTCTTCAGTGCGTTGATGATGACCTTTGTGTCGTCGCAGTCCGACAGATTGTCGGGAACCACGCTGCCCTTGCCGAGAGCGTGGAGGATGAGTGCCCGGTTGCTGATGCTCTTCGATGCCGGGAGGTTTATTGTCGTGTCGATGTGGCTCGGGGCCGTAATCTTGTATCTCATTTTTATTCTGATGTTACTATTGGTAGGTTGATAATACTGTCGGACTCTGCCGACCTTGTAGTTATGGTGTTTACGTGGTTCAGTTTCGGACCGGGGATGAGCGGACTATAATAGAGCACATGTCTTATACGCATCTTCTGGTCGGCGGTGAGCTGGAAAGCATAGCCCAGCGAGTAGTCCATAATGTTGTAGGAGTCATACTCTCTGCCGTCGCACGACTGCCGTTTCATGTACTTCTGTATGTTCGCGTCCTTTTTTGCCGTGTGCAGCGAGTCGTCGTAGGCCACCTTGTTATATGATGGTGTGTCGTCGCAGAAGTCGGAGTCGTAGCAGTCGTCCACCTCCGTCCATCCGCTGCTGTCCTTTCCCGACTTCTTCTCCTCGGTGAAGACATGGTGTAGTCCGAGGTAGTGACCGAGCTCATGGGCGAGGGTAGCGACGATGTCGGAGGTCGTATATAAGTATCCTTTCCGCCCATAGGTGCGCCTTCCCGTCGAGTCGGTGTCGGTATAACGCGTCGACATGCTGTGTGCGTAGTCGCTGTTGATGGCAAGACAATACGGGAACCGTATGTTCTTCTTCGTTAGGTACCGTTTGTTTGTGGGCTCGAGTCCTTCGAGTTCCGTGCTGTCGTTGAGCGTATATGGCATGTGACTGATACCGAGGATGATGCTTCCGGACGTTTTCTGCTCGAACGGAAAGACCACGACGTTGACGTATTCGTTTGGCTCCCAGATGTATTGCTTGTTTTTCGACGACATGAACGAGCTGGCCTCAATGGGGAATTTGCCGTACCACTTCTCAAAGACCACCCCCGGTGTGTCGAGCCTGTGGCCTTCCTCGTCGGTCGTTGCCGGCTGCAGGTCGATGTTTATGTTCTCGCTGTAGGTACCGTGCCACCCGTAGATATTGCCACGATAGAGCTCGTTGACGTATCCGAGTACGACGGGCAGGTAGGCTGCCAGCGCCCTCACCGAGTCGTTGTAGGTAGTGTAGAGCACATGGAATACTACCGGCAACTTGTAGGTGTAGTTGCTGTCGACCGATTCTTTCGTATCGTCATCGTCCTGGTTGGTAATGTCCTTCGTCTCCGTGACGACAATATCTTCCTTTCCGCAGCCGGAAAAAGATACTGCCGCGAGAACCAGACAAATTATGTAGAGATATCTCATCGTGGCATTGCATTTTCTTTTTGCAAAAGTAGTGATTTTGTTGCTATTTCCCAAGTTGATATCGTTTAATAGTCCAAAAAAAGTAAAAAAGGCAATTAAAATTTGGTGATTTCACCACGTTTTATTACCTTTGCACTCGCAAAACCAAAACGGGATGTAGTTCAGTAGGTTTAGAATGCTGGTCTGGGGGACCAGTGGTCGCTGGTTCGAGTCCAGTCATCCCGACTGAAAACGGTAATCGGTATCGTCCGGTTGCCGTTTTTTCGTTAGTTTTTTTTGTAAGCTTTTTTGCAAGCTTTTTTGGCCCATGCCGCAAATAATGCATAATCAATTCACGGCAATTCATTGTTCGAATATATCTTCATGAACAGCCCACTACTTCTACGCGAATTTATAATTGATATCTTGTGTTCTTCATGAATTGCACATCCAAAGATACAAAATTTTTAAGCCAAATGCAAGTTTTTCGCCGATTATTTTTTTCGGCTTGTTTCTAACGGTCTGAGGCAATGATAGATAAATAAAGAGTTAAAAATTTGTGTGTATAAAGTAGTCCTACCAACAGCGGACGGGGCTGCTCTATGCTCACTGCTCACTGCTCACTGCTAATTGCTCATTGCTTTGCTCATTACTCATTGCTCACTGCTCATTGCTCATTGCTCATTGCTTTGCTCATCCGCTACACCGCTACACCGCTACATTTATAGCTATCGCATGTCTGCAAAATAAACCGATCATTTCGCGTTCTGAAACGGGGCAGTTTCGCAATGCAAAATGATATGGATTGTAAGTTGTTGATAATCAGACGGCCATGAGGATGGTGCGAAATGGATGCGGGTTTGAATTATTTTTTACATGATTAAATTCAGGAGAAAGTAAGATGGAAGCTCAGCCGCCGCATTCCGTCAGCACTAAGAGACAGGGCTGTAGCGGACGAAAAAGCCAGCGACAGAGACTGCCGCTGGCTTGGATTTGGTCGTTGTTTGGAAATTTTAGGGTTAAATTAGCGGATGTTTATGGCCACTCCGGCTATGAGCCAGAATCCCGGCTGCCTGACATTGCCGTAGTCGACATACTGTCGCGACAGGAGGTTGTTGGCCTCGACGAAAGCGTTCCATCTCGTCTCGTCCCACGACAGCCGTGAGTCGACTAGGCAATAAGTGCCGTAGGTGTGCCGGTTGTTGGCTGTGTCGAGATAGCTGCCCATGCGGTGCTGCATGCGGAAGTTGATGCCGAGGTTGAGATTACGGAAGACATTGAACTGAGTCTTGGCTACGAACTTGTTTTTCAGATATTCGAGCGAGTACTGGCTGATGATTCCTTCGTGCTCCTTTTCATCCTGATTGAGATAGCTGTACGACAGACTCAGACTCTTCAGAAACCGCTGTGCGGGGAGGAGACTGCGGAAGTCGAACTCTACCTGAGCGTCGGCTCCCACGGCATTAATCTCGCCGAAGTTCACGCTCTTCCACAGTGCGGCACCATTATCGTCGAGGGTACCGTCGTTTATCCAGTCGATGAGATTCTTATGGTGGTTGTAGAAGACACTGGCTTTTGCCTTCACGCCGTTGCTGAGATAGTGGACGCCGCCCTCCACGGCATAGAGTTTCTCCGGCAGCAGATGGCTGTCGGCCTTATGGCCTCCCACCGAGTAGTAGAGCTCGGTGAACGACGGCATGCGCAGGGAGGTGTTGTACGACGCAAAGATCTTCCAGTTGTCGCCGATGCGGTAGCTGGCGTCGATGCTCGGATAGACCTCCATGTTCATGTTGGCCTGGGTATTCTTCACGGCCGTGATGCCCGGCGATACCGTCAGCCGTTTCAGAATGATGTTATGCTCGAGGAAAAGCTGGATATTCGTCCGGTTCAGTCCGTGGTTGTACATCCGCCCAGTGCCGTGGATGTGCTTGGGATTGTCGAGCGGTTCACCGAGGTTTCCGCTTACGAGGTCCTCGTTGCGCACCTCAGCTCCGAAGGCTGTCCTTCCGAGCGTCCAGTCGAAGTAGGCGTTGAGGTTCAGCCCCCATACGTCGGTGCGGTGATAGTTGAAAGGATACTTGCCCGGCTCGCCGCGGAAGAGCTCGAAGCGGTCGTAGATGTGATTCCAGTATATTGCCGGTTTCAGATGGAACGCGCCCTGCTTGCTCTCGGCCTGAATGGCAGTATAGCTCTTGAAGGTGTGCTCAAACTGATTGTCGTATTTGGCACTGTAGAAAGTGTTCGACCCGAAATTCTTCGCGCTCAGTCCGGCATGCCACCGCACGTCGACCGTCGGGTCACTGTAAGATCCTTGGTAGAAGCTCTTTACGGTGTTGTAGTCGGCATTGAGTCCGCCCTTGCTGTTGCGCAGGTATCCGTCGCTGCGTGTTGTCGTTGCTGACAGCTGGTTGTTCCATCGTCCGCTGGCGATGTTCCCCCTGATGCCGGCCGAGAGATATCCGTAGCTGCCGCCCTCGGCGTGTGCCGTGAGACTGGTCTGCTTAGGGGCTTTCGTCACGATGTTGATGGCTCCGAGCAACGACGATGTGCCGTAGACCCTTGCTGCCGGTCCCTCGATGACCTCCACCCGCTCGATGTCGTTCATGTCGACGGGTATGTCGAAGGTGTTGTGGCCGGTCTGTGGGTCGCAGATGTTGATGCCGTTGAGCAGAACGGTAATCTGCTCGGAGTTGCCGCCACGGATGCTGACATCGGTGAGGGCGCCGAGAGGCCCTTTCTGTCTGACGTCGATACCAGCGACATACTTTAGTAAATCGTTAACACTTTGTACAGGAGCCGCCTGTATCTCCTCGCGGCTCAGTACAGTTACCATTCTTGCTTGCTGACTCTGCGTCAGCGGTGCTCGCGTTCCTACTACATTCACGCCCTGGAGGCTAACCATCTTTGTGTCAGTCGTGTCGGCGGGTTCGCGGTTGGTGGTCATCGGGTCGGCTGCTGTCGCTGTCTGGAGCGTAGCAACATTCAGAACACCAATGATGACAACCTTGCCGATGACTGAGAACAAAGCATAGGGCTTGTTGGCGAAATGCTTGAACTTCAGAACACTGCACGTGTTGAATTGTGGTTTGTACATAAAATTTATTGCCGGTTTTACGGCAAACGACCGCAAAGGTAATGCTTTTTGTTGGAATTTACTCAAAAAGTGTTGATTAATTCATTTCGTCCAAAGCATTTCTTCTGTAGATTACCTTATTTTTCTGCTCGTATGATGCTCACCTCATAATCTTTAGAAGATACTATAATGTACTTAACATCATTAGTATATTTTTTCAACCGTACCAATGCTGTTGATTGTAAAGCCGTTGCCCGATAACCGAAAAACGCCCATTAATTTTGTAATTAGCCAAAATAGCAGTACCTTTGCATATCAAAATCTTACGAAAATGAAAATTCTCCGAGACCGAATCTTAAAGGACGGCAAGTGCTACGAGGGTGGCATCCTGAAAGTTGACAAGTTTATCAACCATCAGATGGATCCTAATCTGATGAAAGCCATAGCCGTAGAGTTTATCCGTCGGTATGCTTCTACCGAAATCAACAAGATTATCACCATTGAGGCCAGCGGTATTGCTCCGGCTATCATGATGGGCTTTCTGCTCGACCTTCCGGTGGTTTTCGCCAAGAAGAAGAAACCCTCGACGATGGACAATATGCTGTCGACCCGTATTTTTTTCGTTCACAAAGCAGAGGGAGTATCATGTGGTAATATCGAAGGACTACCTCACCCCCAACGACAAGGTGCTCTTCGTCGACGACTTTCTGGCTTACGGCAACGCTGCCAAGGGCATCATCGACTTGTGCCGGCAGGCCGGAGCCGAGCTCGTGGGCATGGGATTCATTATTGAGAAGGCTTTCCAGCACGGTCGTGAGGTCATCGAGAAAGAGGGCATCCGCTGTGAGAGCTTGGCTATCATCGACAGTCTCGACAACTGTCAGATAAAGATTCGCGAGTGATGGCAGTATCGGAAGTTAAAGCACAGGAGCAGCAACGGTCTGACCTTATCTATGGTCTTTACGACCGGCCACCGCTGCGCGAGACCGTTTTTGCCGCTCTCCAGCATCTGTTAGCTATCTTTGTGGCTATCATAACACCACCTCTTATCATCAGCTCGGCCCTGAAATTCGATTTGACTACGACGGGATTTCTTGTCTCGATGTCGCTCTTCGTTTCCGGTCTGGCTACTTTCGTGCAGTGCCGGCGCATAGGGCCCGTGGGAGCGGGGCTGCTCTGCATCCAGGGAACGTCGTTCTCGTTCATCAGTCCTATCATCGCAGCCGGAATGTTGGGGGTGGCAGGAGGAAAGATGAACACCTCCTTAGGTCTTAGTTATATCTTCGGCGCCTGCATGGTGGCATCCGTCGTCGAGATGGCCGTCAGCCGTCTGCTGCCTTACGCCAGGAAGATTATCACACCTCTGGTTTCGGGTATCGTCGTGACACTTATTGGTCTGTGCCTTATCAAGGCAGGCATAAACAGCTGTGGCGGGGGCCAGACAGCCATCGACAACGGCACTTTCGGGTCGTTAGAGTATTTGGGACTGGCGCTCCTCGTTCTTGTATGCATCATCTTTTTCAACCGTTCGTCAAACCGCTATCTGCGGATGGGGAGTATAGTCATCGGCCTTGTAGTGGGATGTTTCGCTGCATGGCTCTTGGGAATGATTGATTTCTCGGAACTGAAAGGTGCCGGAGCCATCAATGTCCCTGTACCGTTCAAGTATGGATTGCGCTTCGATGCCGGCAGCATCATCAGTCTCGGACTCATCTATCTTGTCACTGCTGTTGAGGCTTACGGCGATATTACCGCCAATTCGCTTATCTCCGGACAGCCTGTCGAGGGACCGGTATTCATGAAACGGGCTCAGGGCGGTATCCTCGCCGACGGATTCAACTCGTTCTTGGCGGCCGTCTTCAACAGTTTCCCGAACTCCATCTTCGCGCAGAACAATGGAATGATACAGCTCACAGGGGTGGCAAGCCGCTATGTGGGATACTTCATTGCCGGAGCCCTTTTCCTGCTCGGACTCTTCCCGGTGGTGGGACAGCTCTTCTCGCTCATCCCCGACTGTGTGCTCGGTGGTGCTACACTGCTGATGTTCGGTACTGTTGCCGCATCGGGAATACGCATTATCGCAGCGACAAATATCGACCGGAAGGCAGTTCTTGTATTAGCTATCAGCTTTGCCATGGGAATGAGCGTTGAGCTCGTGCCCGGAATTCTCGCCAAGATGCCTCCGATAATCCACAATATCTTCTCATCGGGCATTACCACCGGCGGCGTAACGGCCATAATAGCCAACGGTTTAATCAGAATTAAGGATAAAGGGGCGGATTAGCATTTATTTAAACAAAAATAAGGTTCTTTATTTTGCGCTTTCTGTGCTTTGAACTATCTTTGCAATAATAATTTTAAAATTATGACTAAGATTTCTGATCTGATTCGCGATAAGATAGACCCTGAACATAAGGGCTTTCGCCACACACTGTTGTACAAGATGCTTATAGGGCTTGCCCTGCTCGTCATCCTGGGTGTAATATATAATGTGTTTATCCGGCGCAGCTCTACCAAGGACCTCACCGATGACGAGAGCGAGGAGGAAGCCGCACGCAAGGCCACTCTCGACACCTTCGATATCGTAGGCGATTATCTGTGGCCTGCCGACAAAACGGCCAAACCCGCCGATGATGCCAACGATGATGATGGTGGTGCCAAACCCATTGAGCACGAGAAGAAAAAGCCTGTGGCTGAGGCGGCATCGGATGAAGACATCAAGAACGCTATCGGTGACGAGGATGCCAAGACCGAGACAACATCGCCTACCGGCCCGGCTGCGGAGAAGAAAACGGACGCTCCAAAGGTTGAAAAGATGGATAAGCCTACCGTCGAGGAGATAGAATGACGGCCGTGGCGTTATTATATAAATAAGGTTTAGGAGGAAAGATAATGAGAAAATTATTTTTGTTGATCGTGGCAGCAATTACGCTTGCCGGATGTACAACATCTTATGATGCCGTTATCGGTACCGATGGCAGACCCCTGTCGAAGGAGGAGAGTGCTAAGGTCATACGCAATACAGTCCGGAGCAAGGTGGAAAACCGTGATTTCCGCATCCTCGTCGACGAGATGAACCCCATTAGCGGTCCGACACTGCATCTCAGGGATAACGACTGGGCATTGGAGGTGCACCGCGACTCCATCGGCTCGGTGCTGCCATACTTCGGACGCGGGTATAACGTTCCTTACGGTTCGGCCATGGGCATGCATTTCATAACACGTATGGACAGCTACTCCGTTGAGCATCCGAAAGATAATATGTGGATTGTTAAAATCCGCTGCCACACCGTGCAGGAGGGCTATGACTTCCAGATTCAGGTTTTCGACAACGGACGGGCATACATCAGTGTCAACACGCGCTACCGCGATATGATCAGCTATAATGGCTATGTCGACCTGAGGGGTATCGCCCTCAAACGCGTGCAGTAGATTCTTACAGTCAGGAAAAAACTAAAAACCGATGAAAGTGATGAGAAACAGGCTCCTCGCCGTTATCGTTCTGATGGCATGCAGTTGTTTTGCCGCTATGGCCCAGGGCCGCAACAGCATAGTGAAATATGTTACGGAAAACAACCTCTATCGCAGCGGCAATGATGTGACGGTTACGAATATCGATGTTGAATGGCCCGCATCTCTCGACGGCAATGGCATGCCCGCACTGCAGAAGGTGCTGTGCAAGGAGCTGCTCGGCGTGTCGGCCACGACGATGGAGAACGGATGGCGCGAGTTCCATGCCTCCTTGGGCATGAGAATCAACCACATGCCTGACTCTGTTGTCCGTCACTACGTCTACGTCAAGCTTGAGCGGCTGTGGCAGGAGAACGGCCGCTATGCCTCATTCTATCTGAAACGGCAGGAAGTGGGGCAGGACGGCGTGCAGAAAGCGGAGCTGAAGAAATTCATCACTTACGATATTGCCAACGATAAGGTCTTGAATCTCGATGATGTCTTCAACGAGTACGTCGATGAGAATACTCGTGTGGCTTTTGAGGCCCTTCTCGATCAGGGGGCGTACTGTGATGCCGAGGACCGTCAGATGATTGACCTCACGACTCTTCCCGCCGACTTTGCCGTCATGGGCAATGTCGCGCTGATAAACCTTGGCGGCCCTTACGACCACGACGATTTCGCTACGGTGTCGCTGAACAATCTCTATCAGCTCGGGTTGTTGAAGCATGGCTTTGTCAAGTGGCTCGAGGGTAAGACAAAATCGAAACCGAAAAAGAAAGAGAGTGTGTTAGCACCGGCCAATTTCGACGCATCATTGGCTGGCGATTCCATAGTTTATAATATTAATGCCGCCCCGTTGTTTCCTGGCGGTCAGGACTCGCTCATAGCGTTTATCAAATCGAATATCACTTACCCTGCCGTCGATATGGCCCTGAAACACCAGGGACGTGTCACTCTGTCGTTTGTCGTTGAGGCCGACGGCTCGCTCAGCGACGTCACCGTCGTTGAACCGCTGTCGCCCGGACTCGACCGTGAGGCCGTCAGAGTGGTAAGACTTATGCCGAAACTGAGGCCCGGGGAGCGCAATGGAGTCAATGTGCGCACACGCATGACTTTGCCCATTTATTTCCGCTTAAGTAACAATTCGTAAGCAGATTCTGTTTTGTTTACAAAATTAATCTTATAGTTTTTCACTAAGTTTGAGTTTGCTGTGGCTTAATGGTACAATTAGATATGTGTTTTCGGGAATTATCTGACATAATGACATATTATAGCCGTTATATAGGGATTATTTGTAAAGTGAAGTGTCAAAATGTAACTTTAAGCCCCAAAAAGTTATAGTTTCAAACTGTAAGCAGTGCAATAGATTAGTAACCAAAAGTGGGCAAAATTTTATTATAAAATAGTGTTAAAACCTTTGGCGGTTCGATATTTATGCGCTAAATTTGCACTCAGAAAACAAGAAACAAGGACTTAACTAACAATTTAAAACTTAAATGATATGAAGAAGTTACTTTTAATCGCTGTTATGTCAATGATTTCAGTTTGTGGCTTCGCACGTAAGAATGTAACTACAACCGTTGTGTCGCAGGACACAGTCTACTATAACGGTCAGCTCGCGAAGGTCGCAAGTCGTGAGAATGCCGAGTACTATCGTCTCTTCGCTAAGGAGAGCTTCAACGGCAAGGAACGTAGCGTGTTCCAGGACTATTACCTCAATGGTAATCTCCGTATGGAGGGTGGCTACAACTTCGTTGACTTGTGCAATGATAAGAATACGGTCCTTGACGGACTCGTTGTCACTTACTATCCTAACGGAAAGCAGAAGTGGCAGTGCAACTATAAGAATGGCAAGCGCCAGGGGTATCTCACACTGTTGCTCCGCGACGGTAGCGTGGTGGTGGCTCAGTATGATAATGGTGATCTCGTTCACAACTACCTCATGGTCACCCATTCGAACGGACAGATGGAGAAGGTCTCTGTGAAAGAGTATGCTCATCTGCTGATGTAAAAGTTCAACCTTTGTACCTTACTAATGCCAGTACACACTTTCGAATTTCAATAATGCAGTAATGATTATAAACCTCAAGTAAATCTTTCTTCCCCAGGACACTCGGCGGAGTCACTCCTGGGGATTTTTTTATGTCTTGTCGGTGGCAAGGGAAAAGAGAAGAATTTATAGTTCTTACGGTAGTCAACATTATTACTGATAAGTCGGGATAGATAATTGAATACTGGCAACAGAATGTAAAAATAAATCATATTGCTCTGTGTTTTGTTCCGCCTTTGTACGGCGTTGATTATCAATGGCTTACCAATACATGCCATTTTGCGTTCTAAAACTGTCCGTTTTAGGATGCAAAACGGTCCGTTTCGCAGGCTGAAATGGGCCGTTTCGCAAGCCGAAATGGTATGTTTGGAAAAGGTGTAAAAATAATTCAATATCGGTTTGTTGTTGCGTTGACCTTTCCAGAGCTATATGGATGATTGATAAAGCAGCATGCTATTGATTAATCTTTGCACCCATAGAATTAATCAATAAACCTCAACTTTGTAACTGTCTGGCTACGGTTCTTTCATTTAAATTTAGACTGACATGGCATGATTGTTGCTCAGTCTCCGCTTTACCGCAGAAATGCTATTTGTAGTAAAGGTCTGATGACCAATGGATAAAGTATCCCCTACCCAAGCTGGATGTAGCTTAGGGCTTATTATATATCCCTCAAAATTAACGACCTCTACAGACTGAGAAGAGAAATAGCATAGGCCAAGCTGTTCTTGGCGTAAGATGCAATGGCTGAGAACTTGACTTTAAAGAGTTCTTTCCTCTTTCTGATGGTCTCTGGCAGGTGCTTTTTGGAGGCTATGGTGTAGATGATATAAACAAGCTTCTGGATCGAGTCCAAGTTTCTGGCCGACTTTGTTTCTTTTCTCTTTGTGCGGTCCTGGCGCATTCTTGCATCCAGCGTCCAATGGAGATTGTTCTCGATTCCCCAGTGCATGCGGCTGATTCGATCCAAAGTCTGTGCCCTTTCTTCCAAACTGGTTATATAGTACCTCGTCTGTTTTTGTTCCGTTCCGCTTTTCTTTTCAATCGTATGCGTGTCTATGGCAATCACAGCCTTGACATTGAGGAATTTTTCAAGCGCCTTGATACCGGATATGTCTGAATATACACGGCATCGGCGTTGGTACAGCCTCCCGTGGGCAAGTTCCCACTCCGTCTTCCATTCGTCGTTAGGATGCAGCGTAGGCACAGCGTCCTCTACCGACCATCTTGCTGCTTTCTGGTTGGCTTTCAGCGCAATAAGATAGTCAGCTCCCTTCCCGACGATGCCTTTGATGATAGAACTTTGGCACGACATGGCATCCGCAGTTATAACGCATCCATTCATGTAGTCAGCCCGCTCTATGATTTTGGGCACAGCCTTTATCTCATTGCTTTTCACCTCACACATTTCAGTGTCAAGCGGCAACCGGTCGGTCACGCTGAAAGCAGTCACAACATCAGGAGAGCGTCCGTCGCCAATTTTCGTACCCAGCATGAACTTGCCGTCAATTGCAATGTGCCGTCTGTTTGCTCCATCATGCTCCGACACGTATTTTCGTGATAATGTCGAAACCAAAGAGGCCAAAGTAATGTCGTCGATTCCACCTTCCATCCTGCAAAGTGTGGGCTCGGACGGACATCCCTTAGCAAGAATGCCGAGGTGGTCTTGCAAGTAGCTCAAATGGATCGTTCCAAAGGCCACAATGTCCTTGCGAGTCTCGCAGCCGCATGCCCTGGCCAAAATAACCAGCAGAAGCATGTCGGACAACTTGTGTTTACAGTTGCCTTTGTTCATCCTACGATAATCTGGTACTGAGTGGATAAAATTTAACAAATCTCGGCTCAGCAAATGCGGTTTTTCAACCGCCAAACTCTTAATCCCTTATAGGGAAGAAAAAGTTGCATCCGAGATGATAAAAGTGCGTAATTGTTTGGTTATTAGCTAATTATTTTGTATCTTTGCAGTGTAAAAAGAAGAGGGGGCACAAAGTGCACTAATCGCACAAATACCATAAACCCCCTCTTCAAAAATAAAAATATATGACAAAAGGTATTAAGAGCCTGGCGGTTGAGAAACCGCCTTCGGGCGTTTGTGCCTATCGTCACATTCATTTAAACGGATTACATTGTGACATATTGTCTTCTATGTCGGCTTAAATGAAAGAGCCCTTACTGTCTGGCTAAACCTCGACTGCAAGACACTGGCAATAACCTAAACATTGAAGTTCCTTTAGATGGGCTAAGGGCCGTATCTTAAAATTGAGTGTAGATGAATGGCTGCACATTGAGGCTGCTGAAGTTGATGACTAACTGTACTGTAGCAGCGAATATCACAAACTTTACGTACCATGGCAGGGCCGCAAAGCGGTTCTTCAGCCAGTTGTAGTCGTCGTGGCGGATGCTGTGTAGCTCCAGGCCGAGGGCAACGATGAGCAGCCATAGTGGTCGGGCTATGGCGAAAGCTATGAGATCGTGGATGTTGAGATCGGTAAACATCCTTGAAATCATTGTTATAGCAGTAGGGAGACTGTCGGCGCGGAAGAATATCCACGATATGCAGATGAATGTGAACATCAGCGTCCAGCATATTATTCTTACGAAAAGCGTGTTCGGGATTCTGTCGAGGAACAGCCGTTTGCCGACTTTGTGGGCTGCGAGGGCCGTTCCGTGTATTGCTCCCCAGACAACGAACATCCATGATGCTCCGTGCCACAGACCTGCAAGGAGCATCGTGAGGAAACCGTTGAGGCACGTACGTGCAAGGCCTTTGCGGTTGCCGCCAAGGGGTATGTAGAAGTAATCGCGGAACCATGTCGACAGGGCTATGTGCCAGCGGCGCCAGAACTCAGTGGGGTTGAGGCTCTGATACGGGAAGTTGAAGTTGTCGCGCAACTCTATACCCATCAGTGCCGCCAGACCGATGGCCATGTCGCTATAACCGGAGAAATCGCAGAAGATCTGAAGAGTGAATCCGATGGCGGCCATGAGGTTCTCGATGCCGGTGTAGGCCGTCGGGTCGTCGAAAACCCATGTGTTGAACTGTGCTATGTAGTCGGCGATAACGGCTTTCTTTATCAGTCCGACGATAATCAGGCAGAGTCCTATCGAAGGGTTGGCTTTCCCGGTTGTGGCTGTCGGCAGGCGGTGGCGCAACTGTGGTATGAGCACTTCGGCCCTTGTGATGGGACCGGCCATAAGCAGCGGGAAGAAGGTGAGATAGAAGAGATATTCGGGTAGGGGAGTCTCACTTGTGAATTTCCACTTGTATACGTCGATGCTATAGCTGATAGCCTGGAAAGTGTAGAATGATATTCCGACGGGAAGCAGCAGGTCGAGTGGGGCAAAGTTGGAATGTACGATGCTGTTGATCGTGGAGATGAAAAAATTGGTATATTTGAAGTAGAGGAGCGGAGCAAGGTCGACGATGATGATTACCGTCAGCCACAGACGGCGGAAGCGGTCGGAATGCATCATCTGCCGTGTCGACCACCAGGAGAAAATGGCCGTGGCCGGGAGAAGAACCATCAGCGGGCCGTTGGCTTTCCATGCAAAGAACAGGCTGAAGATGGTGACATAGGTGAGGATTAGTCGCCGGTGTGTTCTGCCGAGAGCTATATATATAATGTAGAAGATGACGAAGGCTGCGAAAAAAGACAGCGAGACGAATGACCAGTCCTTCTCGGGCTGTATCAGCAATCGCAATATTTTTTCGTAGTCGGGCAACAATCTTCTCTATATTTTTAGTTCCAAATGTGATGGCAGAAACGTCAGAACGTGGATGTAATGATGTGACCGGATTAGAATCCGGCTTCATGTCAGCCGTGAGCGTGTATTCACTTAAAATACCGGCGGTGGCGTTCGGGATTGTCGGTGCCGGTGAATGCGCTGAAGGTGGTCTGGTAATAATCGGTGAACGTATGGCGGTATTTCTTCTGCGGGCGGCGCATGACGATGGGGTGTGATGTTTCTCCGGCTGTTCCCATCCACTGGGCCACGCGGTCCATCCATGAGTACGACGCGCTGACGGTGGGGTGGATGTGGTCGTTGCTCCGCTCAAGGGTGAGAGCTGACGAGTCGAAGAACCGCTTACGGCCTACGGCGGCAAGGATTGTAGAGTCCATGCCGGTGTCCTTCTTCCAGTTTGGTGGACTTATCCATACGTAGGGCTTTTGTCCTATTTTGCGGAGAATGGCCGAGATGTACTGCTTTCGGTCGGCGAGGTCGCGGACGAAGAGCTCGTTGCTGCCAAGGCATATTATGAAGAATGTGGGATGGTATCGTTGGATGTATGTGTCGAGCAGATTACTCTCGGCGAACGACTGTGTCGTGGCGCTGAACCATGTTATGCTGTACAACTTATGGCCGTTGGCCTGACAGTATTCGTCAAGACGGTAGAAGAGTCCGCTCGTCATGGAGTCGCCGAAGAAGAGAACGGTCTGTCGGGTGGTGTCGACACGGGATGCTCCGTTGTCGCGGTCGGGGGTGTCGGCAACCGCCGTAGTGTCGTGCATCAGCTGACTGAGGTCCAGCTTCTTAAACTTGAATCCATTGACCGTGAGCTCATTGCTGCCGCTGACGGCATAGATAATTGCCGCTACCAGCGTCAGCACTAAAATCGCCCATATCTTCAGCCGCTCCTGCATCAGCTGCTATCTCAAATCGAGTTCGACAGGACAGTGGTCGCTGCCCATGACATCGGTGAGAATCTTGGCATCGGTGAGGCGGTCGGCGAGTCGGTCGCTGATGAGGAAGTAGTCGATGCGCCAGCCTGCATTCTTCTCGCGGGCATGGAAACGGTACGACCACCAGCTGTAGGTCACCTGCTCAGGATAGAGCTTCCGGAACGTGTCGGTGAACCCGTTGTCAAGCAACTGGGTCATCTTCTCACGCTCGGCATCGGTGAATCCGGCGTTCTTGTGGTTGCTTGACGGATTCTTGATGTCTATCTCCTCGTGGGCAACGTTCATGTCGCCACATACAATGACAGGTTTCTTCTTGTCGAGGGAGTGGAGGTAGGACTGGAAATCGGTTTCCCACTGCATGCGGTAGTCAAGACGGCGGGGCAGACCGCCTTTCTCTTCAGCGTTCTGTGAGTTTGGCGTATATACGCAAACGAGATAAAAATCTTCCATCTCGAGGGTGATAACGCGGCCTTCGTGGTCGTGCTCGTCGATGCCTATGCCGTTGGTTACCGACAGTGGGTGATGTTTGGTGAATATGGCCGTGCCGGAGTAGCCTTTGCGGTCGGCATAGTTCCAGTATGACTCGTAGCCGGGGAAACTGAGGTCGAGTTGGCCCTCCTGCATCTTCGTCTCCTGAAGACAGAAGAAGTCGGCATCGAGGCTGGTGAAGGTGTCCTCGAATCCTTTTTTCACTACGGCCCTGAGTCCGTTGACGTTCCAAGATATAAACTTCATGATCTATGTCTTTTTTCGGAATGATATTATAGTCGGGGTGTTTTGCCTTCATGTTACTACCCCTCAGATGCGTTTGCTCTCGCCTCTGAGAAGGTTCATGAATTCGTTTCTGGTTTTCAGCGACTCGAATACGCCGCTGTATGCACTTGTCGTCGTGATGGAGTTTTGCTTTTCCACACCGCGCATCTGCATGCACATGTGTTTGGCCTCAATGACTACCATGACGCCCTGAGGCTTCAGCGTGTCGTTGATGCATTCCATTATCTGCTCGGTGAGACGCTCCTGCACTTGCAGCCGGTGCGAGAAGATGTCGACGACACGTGCTATCTTGCTCAGTCCGGTTATGAAACCGTTCGGAATGTAAGCCACATGCACTTTTCCGTAGAATGGCAGCATGTGGTGTTCGCACATAGAGAAGAAGTCGATGTCCTTGACAATGACCATCTGGTTGTATTTCTCCTCAAAGAGGGCATCGGTAAGCACCTTTCTCGGGTCCTGAGTATAGCCACGGGTAAGTATCTGCATGGCTTTCGCCACCCGCATGGGGGTTTTCTGTAGTCCTTCTCGGTCTGGATTCTCACCCAACAGCGAGAGAATGCTTTTGTAGTGTTTCGCAAGTTCGTCAAGTCCCTCGCGGAATTCTGTTTCTGGATTCATTGTTGTTTTTTTAGAATATATCTTCGTCGTCAACGTATTCCACATCCCTCACGGTTATAGTGGAACGTATAATGATGGCACCCTTGTAGCCTACCTTTCTTATCTGTCGCAGAGCCCCGAGGGCGGAGTTATACGTCCGGAAGTTTCCTACCCTGCAACTCCACCGTGGACTGTAGAAGTGTACGTAAACGGGTTGTGACGGCAGCACCGACTTTACGCGCTGTCCGGCCCTTTCGGCTTCTTGTCTTGCCACGCGTGTGTTTCCTCCGGAATAGACCTGGATGCGGAATCCTTTCTCGTGGTGTATGCCGGTAGTGACCTTTGTCTTGGTCTCAGCAAGTTCTTCGGGAGTTTTCTTCCTTACCTTTATCTTCCTGAGAACCATCTTCATGCGTCTGCCTCCGGTAGGATTCGCCGGTGCTTCCGGTGGCTCCGGCACTGTCGGTCTGGACTCAGTCGCAGGCTTTTTGGTCTTCTTTGGTGTCTGCTTTGCAGCCGGCTTGTTGTTTATCTGTGCGTCGATATCGGCACCATGTCCTACCGATTGCGCATTGCAGGGTGCCAGAGCCAGCAGCATGAAAGCTAATGTTATAAGGAATAATCTCATATAATGGAATAAACGGGGGGTGCGCCCGTGATGAAGTGATGTTCGCTTCCGGCACACCCCACGTGTGATTTTTTTTGAAAGACTAAAGTAATCTTACTTCTTCCATGCGTCGATGATGCCCTTGAAGTCGGCAGCTTTCAGTGAAGCTCCACCAATCAGACCACCGTCGATGTCGGGTTTTGCGAAGAGCTCCGGTGCATTTCCGGGCTTGCAGCTGCCACCATAGAGGATTGTGGTGTCGTCGGCAGCCTCCTTGCCGTACTTGTCGGCAACGATAGAACGGATGTAAGCGAGCATCTCCTCGGCCTGGTCAGCAGTAGCGGTCTTGCCGGTTCCGATGGCCCAGATGGGCTCGTAGGCGAGAACGATGTTCTTCCATTCCTCAGCACTGAGGTTGAAGACGCTTCCGTCGAGCTCAGCCTTTACGACCTCGTTCTGCTTGTTGGCCTCGCGCTCCTCGAGAGTTTCGCCGCAGCAGAAGATTACTTTCAGACCGTTCTTCAGAGCGAGCTGCACCTTGTCCTTAAGGATTTCGGCAGTCTCGTGGTAGTACTGACGACGCTCAGAGTGGCCGAGGATGACATACTGTGCACCTGTCGACTTTACCATCTCAGCACTGACCTCACCAGTGTAAGCACCTTTCTCCTTGTCGGCGCAGTTTTCTGCTCCGAGGGCTACGACATTCTGGTCGAGCACCTGTGCAACACTTGCGAGGTGGATGAATGGTGTGCAGATGATAACACCGCAGTTTGGCTTGTCTGCTTTCAGTGTCTCGTTAATCTCTTTGGCCAAAGCCACTCCGTCCTGCAGGTTCATGTTCATTTTCCAGTTGCCTGCTACAATTTTCTTTCTCATTTTCTTTTTGTTAATTAGTTGATATAATTTGTTAGATGTTTCCTTTTCCTTTACCCATTTTGTCCAAGCCCACAACCTGTCGGCAATAATCAGCAATGCCAACGGAAGGATAAACCAGACGACGATTCGTGCAGCCTTCTTGGGTGTTGTGTCGTTGTCGGGATGCCCAATTTCGAGCTTTTCGAGACGTCCGTTGATCTGGTCGGCTGATGGTAAGTCGTTATGGCTCCATTTTCTTATTATCGTTCCGTCCTTCAGAAGGAGCATTCCCGGGTTACTTCTGATGATGGTCTGGAGCGTCGTTCCGTCGGTGATATAGAACGGATACTCAGCCCCGGTAATATCGCGCCAGTGGTTTATGCCCTCCCCGTCGCTGGCCGTGATCCCATAAAAGTGGTAACCATTCTCTTCCGCATACTCGTAAATCTGGTCTATATCGCCGAAATTGGAGTCGTCGGCCTTCTCGAGGTAGGGGGCGATGAGCAGGAATGTGTATCCCTTGGCGGTAATAACATTCTGCGTGATGTCCTCTCCTGTTGCGGCATCCGTTATCGAGAAGTCGTGGATGGGGGGCTCGTAGCCTTTCTCTATCTCCACAGTTTTCACGTCCTTGTCGGGATCTTTAAGCACCCACGCGGTATCGTTGAACGGATAGTTGTTCTCGTCGAATTCCTTTCTTACCCCATTCTTCTCAAGAATATATGTCGTCTTGAACTTAGGCTGCTTAGCTCCGGGCGGAATCTCCATGTCTTTCTTTATGTTCACGCCGACGTGATAGGGACGAAAATCGAACTGCGGCAGATGGTACAGACTCCATAATGAGCTGATTATTATGAACAGTATGGTGTAGTTGATGGCTATCCACTGGTTCGGCCGTGATATGAACCTCACCATTTTCAGTGGCCACCGTGCCACCACCGCAGCGGCAGCGAGCAAGACGATGTTCTTTCCCAGTGTCTGCCAGTTGGTCAGATGTATCGCGTCGCCGAAGCAACCGCAGTCCGGAATGGGGTTGCCGACAGCCAGCCACACCGTGATGAGCGTCATTAAGCTCATGAATATGAGGATGATCCGCGACACTTGCCGCCGCCTAATGGCCAGCAGCATGAATATTCCGAGCGAGAACTCCAGGGCAGCCAACAGCACTGATGCAGCGAGAGTGACGTAGCCGGGCAGCACTCCTTCCAGTCCGACGGCTCCGAGATAGTCGTCAATCTTATATTGTGTGCCTAATGGGTCGATGGCCTTGACGTAACCTGAGAACACGAACGTCGCCCCCAAGAGCAGCCGGCACACGCCAACTCCCAAGACTCCCAACGCTGAAAGTATTCCAGATGTCTTTTTCGTCATCGACATATTATTTCTTTGCATCTGAAATTGCAGCGGTGCTGTCGTCGCTGAGCCTGATGACCCCGAAGACGGAGTAGTTGATAATATCCATGTAGTTGGATGCTATACCCTCGCTGACCGTCGTTTTGCCATCATTGTCCTCTATTTCCTTTATCCGTTCTATCTTTGTGAGAATCAAGTCGGTGTAGCTGCTTACCCTCATATCGCGCCACGCCTCTCCGTAGTCGTGGTTTTTGCGCAGCATAAGGTCGTAAGTCTCTGTCGCATAGCCGTCGTAGAGCTTCATGGCCTCGTCCGGTTCCATATCGACATGGTCGGCAAATCCGCGGTCGAGCTGTATTAGCCCGACGATGCCATAGTTGACCAGAGCCATGAAATCGGACTTCATCGTGTCGCCGACGAGGCTTTTCCGGGTTATCTCGTAGCTGCGTATGTTCTTGGCTTTGATGAAAAGCTGGTCGGTGAGCGTCGTGGGGCGCATTATTCTCCACGAAGCCCCATAGTCTTTCAGCTTCCCTGCGAAAACTGTCCGACATTCCGTCATAGCCCGTTTGAATTCTTTCTCGGTCTTTTCTGTATTTAGTGACATTTCTTTAAGTTCTGTATTTCTCTTTGCGCAAATCCGCTCTTCCTTTGAAGCACGTAATCATCTCCCTATGAGGTGGTTGTTCCACGCTTTTGAAGAGAATATCTCAATCAGTTGCAAAAATACAGAAATTAGTTGGATTGACAAAGAAAAAAGCCGAAATAGTGGTCCTCAACAGATGTATTTCGGACGTGGAAAACCGAGAAATTGTCCGGAATAGCCGAATCAAGACTCCTTTCTTATACCTTCTTGCTGTCATATCCGCCAATGGTTTGCTTAATAAAGGACTTTTTTCTTTGTTATCTTTGAATTTAGCATTACCTTTGCACTCCAAAACAAAAAACGAATATGAGAGACCTATCCGACGCCCAGCTGGCGCAACTCCTCGATAAAGATATTTTCCATCTTATTTCAGCATCGGCCGACAAGCTCGGTCTTGAGTGCTATGTAGTAGGCGGTTACGTCCGCGACCTGTTCCTTGAACGTCCATCCAACGACATCGACGTTGTCGTTGTGGGCAGTGGCATTCAGGTGGCATCAGAGCTAAAGAAAGCTTTAGGAAAGAAAGCCCACCTGTCGGTATTCCGCAATTTCGGCACAGCTCAGGTGAAATACCATAACCACGAAGTGGAGTTTGTCGGTGCCCGAAAGGAGAGCTACAGCCACGACAGCCGCAAACCCGTTGTCGAGGATGGCACCTTGGAGGACGACCAGAACCGTCGCGACTTCACTATCAACGCATTAGCCGTGTGCCTGAATAAGGACCGCTTCGGCGAACTTGTCGATCCCTTCGACGGTGTCGGCGATTTGTGGGACGGAATCATCCGTACCCCTCTCGATCCAGACATTACCTTCGACGACGACCCTCTGCGTATGATGCGCTGCATCCGTTTCGCCACTCAGCTGAACTTCTTCATTGAGGACGAGACCTTCGACGCTATTGAGCGCAATGCCGACCGCATCGGCATCGTCAGCGGTGAGCGCATCGTCGACGAGCTGAACAAGATTATGCTCTGCCGACGCCCCAGCAAGGGCTTTGTCGACCTACAGCGCTCTGGCCTTCTGCAACGTATCATCCCCGAGCTGACGGCTCTCGACATCGTTGAGACCCGCAACGGACGGGCCCATAAGAACAATTTCTACCACACACTTGAAGTCCTCGACAACGTCTGCAAGGCTCAGGAAAAATCCATAGCCTCCGACGGGAACGGTCACGACAGCGGGCCTAACGTGTGGCTGCGGTGGGCAGCACTCTTCCACGACATCGGCAAGACCAAGAGCAAGCGTTGGGACCCGGCCATCGGCTGGACCTTCCACAACCACAATATCATCGGCGCGAAAATGATTCCAGGTATCTTCCGACGGATGAAACTGCCGATGGACGCCAAGATGAAATACGTTCAGAAACTTGTGAATCTCCACATGCGGCCCATAGCCATTGCCGACGACGAGGTCACCGACTCAGCCGTGCGCAGGCTTATGAATGATGCCGGCGATGACATTGATGACCTCATGACCCTCTGCGAGGCCGATATTACGAGCAAGAACGAGGTGAGGAAGAAACGTTTCCTCGAGAATTTCCGTGTTGTCCGCGAGAAACTCACCGACCTCAAGGAGAAAGACTACAAGCGGCTCCTTCAGCCCTGCATCGACGGCAATGAGATTATGGAGATGTTTCACCTCAAACCCTCACCCGTTGTGGGTCAGCTCAAGCAGACTCTCAAGGACGCAGTACTCGACAACAAGGTCCCCAACGAGCGCGAGCCCCTCATGAATCTGCTCATGGCTAAGGCTAAGGAGTGCGGCCTCGTTTAGCCTTTTGCCGGTTTCGGTGCCCTTACTGACGATTACAGATGCTAGAAAATGAGAATTTCAACTGCCCTAACAGGGGATTTCAAATGTCCGGATAATCGTTTCGGAAGAACTTAATAACGGAATAAATTACTCCTGATTATCAGATAGTTACATTAATATTCAAAAACGAAAAAGGCTCTGCGCGGATTCCATTCCGCACAGAGCCTTTTCTCGATTATATTGTTTCGTTTATCTCATCCTACTCCGACAGAGGCACAGCGAAGTAAGCTTTCTTTCCTGAAGGATAGATGCCCGAGATGTAGAGCACCGGTTCCTTACTTGTCGAGGCACTCTTGACGAGTTTCTGGAGTTCGTCGATGCTGTTGACATTCTCGTCGTTGACCTTCTGGATGATGAATCCGCGGTTGATGCCGGCATCCTTCAGCGCACCGTTGTTAACCTTCAGAACCTCAAGACCATAGCTGATGTTGAGCTGTTTCTTCTGAGCCTCGGTGATAGGACGGAACTGACCGCCGAGCACATCGATGTCGGCTTGCTCTATAACCTTTGTCGTTCCCTGAGCGTTCTTCAGCACAATAGTCTTTGTTATCGGCTTCTTGTTGCGCAGATAAGTGATTGTAGCCTTGTCGCCCGGACGTTTCGCGTTGATGGCAGCCTGGAGCTCCGACATCTTCTCAATCTTCTTTCCGTCGAGCTGAGTGATGACATCACCCTTCTGCAGTCCGGCCTCAGCACCGTTGCCGTCGGGATCGACAGAAGCGATGTAGACTCCCTCGTTAGTTCCGAGGTCTACATCCTTGCCGTTGTCCTTTTGCGAGTTGATGTAGTTGATAACATCATTACCCGAAACACCGAGCATTACACGCTGAACGCTGCCATACTTCTTTATATCATCGACCACCTTCGTCATGATACTGGTAGGAATGGCGAATCCATAGCCGCTGTATGAGCCCGTCTGCGAGTAGAGCATGGCGTTGATACCCACGAGTTCACCTTTCGTATTGACCAGTGCACCACCCGAGTTTCCCGGGTTGATGGCGGCATCGGTCTGGATGAAGCTCTCGATACCGTTAGGTGTGGCTCCGAGACCGCGTGCCTTAGCGCTGACGATACCAGCAGTGACGGTGGAGTTGAGGTTGTATGGGTTGCCCACAGCGATGACCCACTCGCCGACCTTCAGGTTGTCGGAGTTTCCTATTGGCAGTGTCGGCAGGTTCTTGGCGTCGACTTTTATCAGCGCCAGGTCGGTCTGCTTGTCAGTTCCAATGATGCGTGCCGAGAATTCGCGGTTGTCGTTGAGCGTGACGGTGAGCTCGTCGGCACCCTCCACCACGTGGTTGTTGGTGACGATATATCCGTCGCTCGATATTATCACGCCCGAGCCCGTAGCCTCACGCTTAGGAGTCTGGACGCGCTGCTTGCGTGTTCCGCCCTGGCCCTGTTCAGGACTGCCGAAGAATCCGAACGGATCGAAGAAGTCGCCGAAGGGATCGTCCTGCACGTCGATGGTCTTTGTCTTTGAGTTCTGCACATATTTAATATGTACAACAGCCGGAATAGCCTTCTCGGCGGCATAAGTGAGATCGACAGGCTGACCGGCTTCGGCCACCTGTGGCTGGGCCGCAAACACTTTAATTGCCGTAGCCGAAGAGAGAGTCAGCGCTATGGCGCAAGCACCTCCCATAACATACTTTGATAAATTGCTCATGATTAATATCTTTTATCTTATTATTTATTATTCCACTTTTTGTTTAATGTGATGCGCCTCAGCGCCCTTCAACTTAAAACGTGGTGCAAATATAAGCGCAAAAAATGTAAATCTGACAATTTGTCTGTTCTATTTATTCCCTTTTAACAATCCGATTTAACATTTTAAACGCTCTTAATTGCTTGCCGATATTTTTTTACATTCGTTCAAACTGACTTCTTTCAACATTCTGATACCAGCCGTTCCCGGTCACGTACTCGCTTTTCGGTTTATTTTCTTGTTTTCTTTCCTCCCGGCTATCCACCCGAACCTTGAGGTTACGGCATCCGTTTGCGAGCTCTGAATGTTCCTTCCGACAGTCCGTCAGCCAATCCTTCAGTCTGCCAATAATTCCTTTTTATCAATTATCAGCATGCGGGCGCGAAGTAGCCCCAATCCTTAAAAACTCAAAAACTTTCAATACTTTTTTGTTTTTTCGTCACCTTTGTATTAACTTTGTAGTTTGAAAGCAGTGTCCCGGCTCTGCCGCTGGCGTCACACGTTGATGCGAGAGGAAAGTCCGGGCAGCACAGGGCACTCCACTTCCGAAAATAGAAGCTGCCGGCGACGGTAGGAAACGCAGAAGAAAACAACCGCCTTGCTTCGGCGAGGTAAGGGTGAGAAGGTGGTGTAAGAGACCACCAGCAGACGGGCGATCGTCTGGCTGTGCAATCTGGGGGCTGCAAGTTCATGTATACCATCGGTCGAGGGCTGCCCGTCCGAGAGCTTAGGGCTCACGATGGAGGGTAGAATGCTGGAGCCGTGGGGCGACCTACGGAGTAGATAAATGGCAGGCACCGCACTTGCCGAGAGGCTCTTGCGGAACGGAACCCGGCTTATAGGGGCTCTGCTTTCGTTTTTTTTATTATCAGCTTTTTAATGGAAGGGTTTATAACTTATGAGTGATTACATGTTCAAACTCCAGAATCAGGATATGATTGCGGAGAACACTAACGACTTCCAGCATAAGGTCGAGAGGCTCATCCGCGACCATGAGGGTGAGGCTGGTTTTCCTCTGCTTGAGGAGTTTCAGTTGGTAAAGGACGACATCGACGACTATCTCTTCGACCGTCAGGCCATCCTCGACAGCAAGGGCACGGAGCGCAGCCGTTACACCATTGCCGGTTTCCTCATTGCGCTGCCGGTCATCGTCATGTCGGCATTCCCCGAGGAGGATCTGCCATGGGGCGGATGGAGCATCATCGTGGCCGTGGCCATCGGTGTGGGCCTCTTTCTGCTCTACCTCGGAATACAGAAAGCCATCATAAACATGCGGCTCAACCGTCTGAACTCAAGCAATCCCGGCGCGCGCGACTATGTCGAGAAGGTGTTAGCCTTCGACGAGTGACGGCTTGCGGGAGCAGATATCCTTTTTTGTTTCTATTATAAAAGATGTATGGAACTACCTGATTTCTTAAAGTACGGGGATAAATATTCGAGCGAGGGATTCGTCGACAAGATTTCCCGAATAGCAAAGCGCTCCGGCGCCAAGTTGGTCTATGTGGCCATGATTCTCTACTATACGCTTCAGAGCGACAAGGTGCCGGTGAAGGATAAGGCTCTGATTATTGGTGCCTTGGGCTATCTCATCAGTCCGCTCGATGTTGTTCCCGATGCTATTCCCATTGCCGGACTCGGCGACGACCTCGCTGTGCTGATGTATGTCGTCCACAAAGTGTGGGGCGATGTCAGCGACGATGTCAAGCAGAAGGCTCACTCGAAGCTTGCCAAGTGGTTCGATGAGGACGAACAGGCATCGGCAGAGGATATCTTCGAGGATAATCCTAAAGATGCCCCGGTCTGATCGTCATCACGACTTCCCTCTGTTTCGCACAGAAAAGCCGTTCGCACTCTTGCGTGTACCTCAGTCCGTGGCCTCCCGATGAGGCTGCGTTCTGTTGTCGTCACGGTGCGGGCTCCACTCCGGACGCAGTACTCCAAAAATGCTACTGGAGGAGAATAATAAATCCGAAATTTCTTTACAGCATTCCAATACATGCCATTTCGGCTTGCGAAACGGTCCATTTCAGCCTGCGAAATGGACCGTTTTGCGTCCTGAAACGGACCGTTTCGCAACGCAAAACGGCATGTATTTGTAAGTTGCTGAATGTTAGTGCGATAGAGAAACGATTCAAAATTACTATTAGTCTGAATTATTCTTACACTTCGTTTCTCCTATTTGGTAAAGCCATAGGGTGCGCTGTAGCCTAAGAATTTTGGTAATAGATATTGTTAGTCGGTTGCAGATAGCCGCTACCGCTCGCTTGATGCTCACGGTACCTAACCTTACATGTCCGCCACTTTAGCGGTAGCAATCGGCCTCTGCATAAGTTAATGGCTTATCCTTATCTTATGGTCACAGATTGCCGTTGCTCTCATACCCTTCGACTGACAGCCCTGTCGGGGCTTTCTGTAGCAATAAGAACCCGCTGGTTGTATTCAGTGAACTTCAAATCAATGTAGTCAAGGGAAATGAAAAAAGGTTGATAAACAATCGTTTACCAACCTTCTTAGAGGTGCGTGGCGGAGTCGAACCGCCTTGAACGGTTTTGCAGACCGTTACCTAACCGTTCGGACAACGCACCGTGCCCGATGTTCATCGGTTTATTTGCGGATGCAAAGGTACTCTTTTTGTTTGGAATGACCAAATTTTTCGCTTACTTTTTTGTCTTTTTTTCTTATGCTCTCTTTTGACCTTGTTGTGCTGGTAGTCCTGACAGAGTTGTTTTCTGCTTCCGATACCCAATAAAATGACTTCTGATATCCCACTAACGCCAATGTTACCAATGAGCATGTTTCTGTTCTTGCTGACGGCAGGAAAATCACTTGGCTTTGTCGAGGCTGCTGCGCTTTACGCGCTTATAGCTGCGGTAGTTGTCGAGCTCTATCTCAACATCCGGCTCCACGAGTTCGCCTGTGTGGGGGAGTTCAAACTTCATGTATTTTATGTTCAGACCCCGCTCTATCCATTGATTCTCGTAGTAGGTGTGGATACCGAGAATCTCACGTGTGCGGTCGTCGAGACCATTGGTGTGATAGAGGTCCTCGGTACATAGCAGCACTGGCAGGTGGTTCTTCTCGACCATATACTTAGTATAGGTGAAGAGGAAGTTGGAGTCGGTCTTCAGATGCACGAGTCCGTTGTCGATGAGGAAGTGGCGGTAGCGGTTCATGAAGAATGTGGAGGTGAGCCGCTTGTGGACATTCTTCATCTGCGGATCGGAGAAAGTGAGCCATATTTCCTCCACCTCGTCTGGTCCGAAGAAGCGGTCGATGATTTCGATACTTGTTCGCAGGAACGCTACATTGGTGAGGTTCTCCTCTAAGGCCTGCTTTGCTCCAGTATAGATGCGGGCCCCCTTGATGTCGACGCCAATGAAGTTGATATTGGGATAGATGCGCGCAAGGCCGACGGTGTATTCGCCTTTTCCGCAGCCCAACTCGAGAATTATGGGGTTGGAGTTGTGGAAATATTCCTCGCGCCAGTGGCCTTTCATGTCGAACGGCACCTCGCTGATGACTGAAAATGGATACTGGAAGACATTCTTAAATGTCTCCATCTCGGCGAATTTCTGTAGTTTTCCCTTGCTCATATTATGCTTTTGGTGTAGCTTTCTTGTTGTTTTCGTATGTTGGCATGGCACCTGCGGCGAGTCCAAATCTGCTTGTTCTCATCTCCTTATATGTCATGCTATTGTTAAATTGTGGTGCAAAGTAAACGAAAAAGCGGAAGTTGTGCAACCTCCGCTTGATATTTTAGTATTGATTAACTCTTCCGGAACTGACTATTGCACCTCCTCAAAGTCGGGTCCGGCTCCAAAGCTCTCATTGCCGTCGGCATCGTCATAGTCGTTAATCAGGTCGCGGTAGAAGGCTGCGTGAGCCGTGGTATTATAGGGCTGGAGGAGCAGAACGCCCAGTCCAAGGGTTAGCATGCAGAGCAGTGCCCATCCTATCATGCTGAGATCGAGGAGGAAGAGCTGCATCTTATGACCCTTCATCAGCTTCATACTCAGCTCTATAGCCTCGTTGTTCTTCATCGTAGGATTGTCCTTGAGGACGAATGGTGTCATGCAGTAAGAATAGCTCTTGACTACGCCGGGGATAAAGAGCAGCAAGGCCCACAGCACCGTGTAGATTTGTACGAGAAGCAATGTAGTGAAAATTCGCTTGTAATCGTTGAATCCATCGAAGAGCTGGCTGATGCTCAGACCCTTTCCGCGCGACAGATTGAGGAAGTTGGCCGCTAATCCGAATTCGAGCGGCAACAGGCTAAGGCCTGCAACATTCACTATGGTGTTTGACAGCGCTTCCCTGGATGCTTCGCTGCCGGAAGGAAAAACACCGACGAAAAACCCAATTGCAAAGATTATTCCACAATAAGTAAGGATGTAGACGAAAGTTACGAGGGCACCCTGTCCCCAGTTGTTGTTAAGCGATTCCAAGGCCATGTCCTTGTACTCCGAAATGGTTCTCATTTTTGTCGTTGTATTAAGTTGTTGGTATTTTGTTCTAAGTAGGTTTCTATCAGATAGTTAACCAACGAAAAAGGCCTTGCGCCCGAATGCACTGATGTGTCGTTTTGGGGGTGCTGAGGCCTTTTTCTGTTATGGTTTATGTAGTCTCATGACCGGCTTTAGTCGATGACGACCGTTGTCCATCCGTGCTTATCCTCTATGGTACCGTACTGGATACCGCGGAGAGTGTTGTACAGCTTTGTCGACCATGGTCCGGGCTTGTCGCCAAACTTGTACTTAACACCGGTGTCGAGGTCGTCGAGTTCTGAAATTGGTGAGATGACGGCAGCAGTGCCGCAGGCTCCGGCCTCCTCGAATGTAGGCAGCTCGTCGACGGGAACGGGACGGCGCTCAACGGTCAGTCCGAGGTCCTCAGCAATCTGCATAAGACTCTTGTTGGTGATTGACGGCAGGATACTTGTCGACTTCGGGGTTATATAAGTGTTGTTCTTGATGCCGAAGAAGTTGGCTGCGCCACACTCGTCGACATATTTCTTCTCCTTGGAGTCGAGATAGAACTCTGAGCCATAGCCCTTAGAGGCGGCGATGGTGTGAGCCTTGAGGGATGCCGCATAGTTGCCGCCGACCTTGTATATGCCGGTGCCGAGAGGTGCTGCGCGGTCGTAGTCGCGGATGATGGCATACTTGTTGCTCTGGAAACCGCCCTTGAAGTATGGGCCGACAGGAGTTACGAAGATCATGAAGAGATAGTCCTTCGACGGGTGTACGCCTACCTGTGCCGAGATACCTATCAGCAGCGGACGGATGTAAAGTGTGGCACCGCTCTCGTAGGTAGGGATATAATCCTGGTTGAGGCGCACGACCTTCTTCACCATCTCCTCAAACATCTCTGTAGGAACCTTAGGCATTACGATACCGTCGCAGGTGCTCTGCAGGCGAGCGGCATTGTCCTTGACGCGGAAAATACGGACCTTGCCGTCGGGACAGCGGTAGGCCTTCAGACCCTCGAAGGCCTCCTGACCATAGTGCAGGCATGTGGCTGCCATGTGCAGGTTGATGTACTCGTCGGAGCAGACCTCAATCTCGCCCCATTTTCCGTCACGATAGTAACAACGCACGTTGTAATCGGTCTTCATGTAACCGAAAGACAAGTTAGCCCAATCTAAATCTTTCATAATTATAATGTTTTGAATCTATGCTTCCTTTATAGTTAGTTGCAAAAGTACAAAACTTTCATGTATTCTGCAACATTATGGCTATAAAATCTACGAATGTTCAATAATTATTTGTCGGAATTGAGAATCTTCTGTATTTCCTCGTCGGTTTTCGTTAGCTTGTCCTTGCACAGTTTTATCAGTGTCTGGGCTCTTTTCAGCTCCGACGCCATTGAGTCGATGTCCATTTTTCCGCTTTCCATCCTCTCGGTTATCTCCTCGAGCTCAGCGATTGCTTTCTCGTATTTGAAGTTTTCGGTCTGTTTCATTTTACTGTTGATTTTATAGTTCCTGTTCTCAAGGTTGTTTCTATCGTGTCGCCGGCCTTCAGGGTGGCTGCGTCGTAGACTGCTTTGCCGTTGATGCGCGTTATGCTGTAGCCGTATTTCAGCATCCGCGCCGGGTCGAGGGCACGCAGCTGCAGCTCTAATTGCTTGAGGCGGTTGTGGCGGGTCTCCATCGTGTGGGCCGTAATGTTGCTCAGATTGCGGTCTAATGTGGCGAGTTCCATGCCACGGGCCTTGATGGTAGAGGTGGCGGCCGAGCATATCGAGATGTTGGCGCGCTGGAGCCGCATCTCCTCCTTGGCCCTGACGGTGGAGAAGAGTAGTGGAATCTGCTTTACGAGGCGGTCGAGACGCATGTGCTCGACGTCGAGGCTGTGGCTGACGCACCTCGCTATGCGCTTCTCGGCATCGGCTACGGCATCGTAGGTGGCGGCCAGGTTGTCGACGAGAAAGGCTGCCGCTGCCGTTGGCGTTTTCACCCTCGTGTTCGATACCATGTCGAGAATGCACTCGTCGCGGTCGTGGCCGATACCGGTGATGATGGGCAACGGAAAGTTGGCAACGTTCTCGGCGAGGGCAAGGGTGTCGAAACCGCTGAAGTCGGAGGTGCCTCCTCCGCCCCGGATGATGACCACGACGTCGAAATCGTCGGCACGGTCGTTGATCTTGTTCAGGGCCGCGATGACGCTCTCTTCGACGTGCTCGCCCTGCATGGTGGAGGCGAAGAGCTCGGTGTGGAAAATAAGGTGCAAACTGTTGTCGGCCAGCTGGTTGCAGAAGTCGCCGTAACCGGCTGCGGTGGCCGACGAGATGACGGCTATGCGCTGGGCGAACATCGGTATGCGGAGGTCCTTCTGGAGGTCGAAGACTCCTTCCTCCTTCAACTGCCGGATAATCTCCTGCCGTTTGCGTGCCATGTCGCCGAGGGTGAATTCCGGATTGATGTCGGTCACAATCCATGAGAAACCATACTGCTCGTGAAACTGAGGGTAGACTTTCAGCATGACCTTCATGCCGGCGTGGAGCTCCTGACCGGTGACGCGGATAAAGTAAGGCTTGATGGTCTGCCATGTGCTCCGCCAGCATTTTGCTGCCGCCCGTGCCAGGAGCATGGCCGAATTGTCGTCCTTCTGGATGAGCTCCATGTAGCAGTGACCGCGGTTCTCGCGGTATTCCGAGAGCTCGGCCTCAACCCAATATTCGCCCCTGAGGGTGGTCTCGATGGTCTCACGGACGAGAGAGTTCAGCTCGTATAGTGACAGGGCTTGTGGCATGGGCTACTGATTTTGACGGTGAACGTTGCACTGATGCTCCTTATCCTCTGTGGTACAAGTAGTTCTGCTGTTTCCGGAGGGTATCGCTTTAAGGCCAATCTGATATGCTTTCCAGAAGTCGGGAATGCCATATCCATATATATTGTCGGGGTGGTCGACGTTGTTTCCGGCCTTTCGCACGATGTCGATAATCTCCTTTGCGGTCTTGTCGGGCAGAGCCTGCCACAAGCATGCCACCATCCCGGCAATGCAGGGGCATGAGAACGATGTGCCGTTGTTATGCTGTATGGTGCCGTTGCCGCTGACAACCGATGTCGAACTGCCAATGGCCATGACGTCGGGCTTTACTCTTCCGTCGGCGGTGGGGCCTACCGACGAGAAGGGCGAGTTCAGCCCCTGGTATGTCATTGCCCCCACGGTGAGGATATTGTCGGCGTCGGCGGGGAAGTTGATGCGCTTCCAGGAACCCATACCGTCGTTGCCGGCGCTGTTGACGCATACGATGCCCTTGTCGGCTAACATCGATGCTGTGCGCGAGATGAGGGCCGTGTGGCCGTCCTGCTCCCAATAATGATGGTTGACGAGCGAGTCGTCGAAATGGTGGTAGCCGAGCGACGAGCTGATGATGTCGGCACCGATGCTGTCGGCATATTCGGCTGCCTCGGCCCAGTAGTCTTCCTCAACGATATTCTCCGACGAGTAGTCCTCTGAGCGGAGCAGGAGGTAGCTGGCCTCGGGGGCTGTGCCTACAAAGATGTTCGGCTGGTTCATGGCCATTGTCGAGAGCACCTTCGTACCATGGTCCATCTGCTTGTAAACCGTTGTGGGCGAGACGGCTACAAAATTCTGCGTTCCGATGATGTTGGCGTTGCTGAACGCCTTTATCTTGTCGACATTCATGTAGCCCGCATCGAGAACGGCTATCGTCATGCCCTTTCCGCGGAATCCGGCATCATGAAGCGGTATGCCGTTGATGGCCTCTATCTGTTTCTGGCCTTCGCCGTAGGGCATATTGCTCACCGTGCCCCAGCTCCCGAATTTTGACACTACCTCGTCACGGCCCTCGGGCTTGGATATGGAGTCTTTCGATTCCCATACTTTTAGAACTGATTTGACAAATGGCAACAGCCTCAGTCGCTCAAGCTCCTGACGGTTAGGGCCTTTGACGAGCAGAGTGTTGTTCCATTTGCTCTTGCCCACTACGCTCAGCCCGCGCTTGTCGATGGCATGGATGTAGTCGGGCGAGACGGGAAGGTCGGTTGAATCGATGGCGATGCCCTGACGGCGACGGCGTTCGACCGACTTCAGCGAGAGAAATTTCTCCGGCGATGTAATGGAGTAGGGGGTACCGGCTTTGTCCTTGAGGACAACGCGATATATGTAGCTCTTGCCGTAGGGATTGGGAATAATCTCTACAGAATAGCGCCTGTCGAAGGCTATGGCTGCGAGCCCTACTACCGAGAACAGAAGCAGAAGAAATAGTTTTCTCATTTTTATAAATTGTGGTTTTGCGTGCAAAGGTAATACTTTAAAATGAATTCCTTGCTTTTTAACAGCAAAAATGACGTGAGGAAATAATTCTTGGGATGTCCGTTGCGGTTTCGGCATGCATATCCGCACATTGTACATAGATCTTGTTTTGAACGTCTGGCTCATCAGGGTTGCAGTATAGAACGGCAGCAAAAGAGTCTGTGTCAATGCGGATGGAGTCGGAGAGAGATAGAAAACACAGGTCTATACCGCAATCTATACCACAAACTATACCACAAACTATACCCCTAAGATTTGGAATTGGGAAAAATATTTTGTAACTTTGCAGTGCAATTGCAATCAGCTGAAACCGACATGATAATGACCGGACGTGGTCTTTGTCAGATTAGTCATTTTGGTTGTCAGCTTGTATCTGTTATTGCGGATAGAATGCCGGATGGCATGCGGTTGAGGTTGAATTTATCTTACAGCTTATATGAATGGATAACCGTATCGCCATAAATTTGGGTTAATAGAAGTGTATATGCTTTGAAAACACGAAAAAAATTAGTAACTTTGCGCCACATATTATATATGTGTATTATATATCGGATAATAACTTATCGGAATGGACAATAAGAAAGCGACTCTGGAATTAGGTACAAAGCCTGTGGGCAAACTGCTCTGGCAATATGCTCTTCCTGCCATTATAGCTATGACGGCGGCGTCGCTGTATAATATCATCGACCGGATGTTCATCGGTCAAAAGGTTGGTGCTGAGGCTATTGCCGGTCTGACCATCACTTTCCCGTTCATGAATCTTGCCGGTGCCTTCGGAGCTGCCGTTGGCGTGGGCGCGTCGACGGCTATCAGCGTAAAACTCGGACAGAAGGACTATGCCACAGCAGAGAATGTACTCGGCAATACTGTAACCTTGAATCTGATAATAGGAGTGGCTTTCTCGGTCGTATGCCTCATCTTCCTTGACCCAATCCTCCGGTTCTTCGGTGCCAGCGACACCACGCTGCCCTACGCCCGCGACTTTATGCAGATTATTCTTGCCGGAAACGTGTTCTCGCACATGTATTTCGGTATGAATGCTGTGCTGCGTGCTGCCTCAAAACCGCGGCAGGCAATGATGGCCACCATCTTCACCGTCGTGATGAATATCATCCTCGACACGGTGTTTATCCTTTGGTGGCATTGGGGCATCAGAGGTGCGGCTTTCGCCACGATAGCATCTCAGATGATGGCACTGTGCTATCAAATGTCGTTGCTCAGCGACAAAAAGCAACTGCTGCATTTGAAACGTGGCATCTACAAGCTGAAGAGCCAGTTGGTGAAGATGATTATCGGTGTGGGCATATCGCCGTTCCTGATGAATCTCTGCCAATGTCTCGTGGTGATTTTCGTCAATAATCAGTTGGTCAGATATGGCGGCGACATGGCTGTTGGCGGCTATGGAATAGCAAACTCGGTGGCAACGATTTTTGTGATGTTCGTCATGGGTGTCAACCAGGGCATGCAGCCGATAGCCGGTTATAACTACGGCAGCCGACAGTTGGATCGGCTGATGAGGGTACTGAACCTGTCGATTATCGTGGCTACATGCATCATGACTACGGGATGGGTTGTAGCAGAATTTCTCCCGCACCTCGTGGCCCGGATATTCACTACCGACAGCGAGCTGACAAGAATGGCGGTGGTGGCAACAAAGTTCAATATGGTTGCTTTCCCGTTAATCGGATTCCAGATGGTGGTGACGAACTTCTTCCAGTGCATCGGCAAGGTGAAGGTGAGTATCTTCCTCAGTCTGAGCCGACAACTGCTGATTCTCGTTCCGCTGCTCGGCATCCTGCCTTGTTTCTTCGGACTGGATGGCATCTGGTATGCGCTCCCGGCTTCGGATGCTTCTGCGGCCGTTATCGCATTCTTTGTCATGACATTATATATGAGAAGGTTCAAGAAAGAACTTAATAACACGGTAACTCAAGAAACCAATGGACAAGATAATTATTAACATAGGCCGGCAGATAGGCAGTGGCGGGCATATCATAGCCAAGATGCTGGCCGAAGAGTTCAACTGCAAGTTCTACGACAAGGAGCTCCTGAACTTGGCCGCAAAGGAAAGTGGATTCTCGGAGAAGTTCTTCGAGCAGAACGACGAGCATAAGGGGTTCTTCCGCACGCGGTTCCACATGCATGTGCCACTCTTCGGCGAGACGAATTTCTACAAGAGCAGCTTCTCCGACGAGAGCCTCTACAAGTTCCAGAGCGATGCCATACTGAAGGCTGCCGACGAGGGTAGCTGCGTTTTCGTTGGTCGGACGGCCGACTATGTTCTCCGCGACCGCAAGAATGTGGTGAACATATTTGTCACTGCGTCAATGGATTACCGCATCAAGCAGGTCTGCCAGCGGCATGGTTGTACCCGTGCTGAGGCCCGTAAGCTCATCAGCAAGGGCGAGAGCGAACGCTCCAACTACTACAACTACTATACGGGAAAGAAGTGGGGCGACTCCTCAAGCTATGACCTCTGCATCGACAGCAGCCATCTCGGCATTGAGGAGACCGAGAAGTTCATCGCGCTCTTCGTGCGCAAATGGTTTAGGATGGAATGAAAAGAATAGGAATAGTCAGCGACACTCACGGCTACTGGGACCCGAAATATGAGAAGTATTTCGCTGAGTGTGACGAGATTTGGCATGCCGGCGACATCGGTTCGGTGGAGGTGGCTGACAAATTTGAGGCCATGGCACCGCTGTTCCGTGCTGTCTACGGCAACTGCGACGGCTACGACCTGCGGGCCCGTTATCCCGAAGTCCTCAGATTCAAGTGTGAGGATGTCGACGTAATGATAAAGCATATCGGCGGGTATCCCGGAAATTACGACCGGTCGGTGGTGAAAATGATTTACGCCAACCCGCCACAACTCTTCATTGCCGGCCACTCGCATATCCTGAAAGTGAAGTACGACAAGACGCTGAACCTCCTTCACATCAACCCCGGAGCCGCTGGACTTATGGGATGGCAAAAGGAAAGAACTTTAGTAAGACTTACAATTGAGGGCAATAAATTCACTGATTGTGACGTTGTTACATTAGGTGAGAACAAATCAGTTTTGTAAATATTAATATAAAACATATAATATGAAGACGTATTTAGTTACTGGAGCCGCCGGATTCATTGGCTCGAATTTCATCAAGTATCTGTTGTATAAGAAGTACAAGGATGAGGACATCAAGATTATCGTTCTCGACGCACTCACATACGCCGGAAACCTTGGTACCATCAAGGACGATATCGACAACAAGCGCTGCTTCTTCGTCAAGGGAGATATCCGCGACCGTCAGTTGGCTGACAAGCTCTTCGCCGAAAACGACATCGACTATGTTGTCAACTTCGCTGCCGAGAGCCATGTCGACCGCTCTATTGAGGACCCGCAGCTCTTCCTCAGCGTCAATATCCTTGGCACTCAGAACCTTCTTGACGCTGCCCGCCGCGCTTGGGTTACAGGTAAGGATGCCAACGGCTATCCTACATGGAAAGAGGGAAAGCGGTATCATCAGGTGTCGACCGACGAGGTCTATGGATCGCTCGGTGCCGAAGGCTACTTCACGGAGACAACTCCTGTATGCCCCCACAGCCCGTATTCGGCCAGCAAGACGAGTGCCGACCTCTTCGTTCAGGCTTACCGCGACACCTATCACATGCCGGTGAGCATCACCCGCTGCTCCAATAACTACGGCCCATACCACTTCCCCGAGAAGCTTATCCCGTTGATTATCAACAATATCCTTGAGGGAAAGAAACTCCCAGTCTACGGCGAGGGAACCAATGTCCGCGACTGGCTGTACGTCGAGGACCACTGCAAGGCCATTGACATGGTTGTCCGCAACGGTCGCGCCGGAGAGGTCTATAACGTCGGAGGCCACAACGAGATGCGTAATATCGACATCGTAAAACTCACCATCAAGACTATCCACGACATGATGGAGAAGGACAAGGACCTCCGCAAGGTGCTGAAGAAGCAGGTCCGCGATGCCAATGGCGATATCGACATCTCCTGGATCAACGACGACCTCATCACTCATGTTGCCGACCGCCTCGGCCATGACCAGCGCTATGCTATCGATCCTACCAAGATTAAGAACGAGCTCGGATGGTATCCTGAGACCAAATTCGCTGATGGAATAGTAAAGACCATCAAGTGGAACCTTGAAAACCAGAAGTGGATTGAGGAGGTCACGTCGGGAGACTATCAGAAATATTATGACATAATGTATGGTAAGGACCGTCACGGACGTGAGATTCCCAACGCATAACGTGAACTGATTTAGCAATACGATGGACGATTTGTCTAAAGAGTTGCAGGATTTCCTTATCAGTATGGGGAAGGATGAGAAACGGTTTGGCGAGCGCCTCACGGGCTATACTCGCCAAATCATTAATATGCTCTACTCTACTGATGCACAGATTCTTGAGGAATATTACGGCCTCTTCGGTCAGGAGCCCCACCGGCTCGACGACCTTGCTCACCGCTACAAGGTGTCGCCGGAGATAATGCAGCAGGGCATAGAAGCCTGTCTGAGGAAAATTGCTGTATCGCCCGAATGGCAACAGATAAAGCCATTGACGAAGTTGAAAGCTATCCGAATAAAATAATTAACAAACTATTTCCCTCTTTGGGAAGGTCTTTGATAAGTCAATAATGAAGAAGATATTATTATTGGGTTCAGGTGAACTCGGTAAGGAGTTTACCATTGCAGCCAAACGCGCAGGCCAGTACGTCATTGCCTGCGATCACTACGATGATGCGCCGGCAATGCAGGTGGCTGACGAGCGTGAGGTTATCGACATGCTCGACGGTAATGCCCTCGAGCAGGCCGTGAACAGACATAAACCTGACATCATCATCCCGGAGATAGAGGCTATCCGCACGGAGCGCCTTATCGACTTCGAGAAGCGCGGCATACAGGTCGTTCCATCGGCCCGCGCCGTCAACTACACCATGAACCGGCGCGCAATACGTGATTTGGCCGCTAAGGAACTTGGTCTGCGGACAGCTAAATACTTCTATGCCAAGACCTTCGACGAGTTTAAGAAGGCTGCCGACGAGATTGGATTCCCTTGCGTGGTGAAGCCCCTGATGAGCTCGAGCGGTCACGGACAGAGCTACGTTCATAACGATGATGAGCTGCAGGCTGCCTATAAGGACGCTATGGAGAATGGCCGCGGCGACGTCAAAGAGGTTATCATTGAGGAGTTTATCGACTTCGATTCGGAGTTCACTCTTCTCACTGTCACTCAGAAGGATGCCCCGACAATCTTCTGTCCGCCTATCGGTCACGTGCAGAAAGGCGGCGACTATCGCGAGAGCTGGATGCCTTATGCCATCGGTGACGAGCAGTTGAGAACCGCTGAGGATATGGCCGAGAAGGTTACTAAGGCCCTCACGGGATATGGCATCTGGGGTGTTGAGTTCTTCCTGACCAAGAAGGGTGAGGTTATCTTCTCCGAACTGAGTCCGCGTCCACACGACACCGGAATGGTGACGCTCTCGCACTGCACTAATCTCAGCGAGTTTGAGCTCCATTTCCGTGCCGTTATGGGACTGCCGATTCCTGCCATCCATCTTGAGCATTACGGTGCTTCGGCTGTCGTCCTGTCGCCCGTCGAGAGCAATGAGCCGCTCGATTACAACCTCAAGGATGTTTGCTCGGAGGACCATGCCCGGGTTCGCATCTTCGGAAAGCCCGTTGCTCATGTGGGCCGCCGTATGGGTGTTGTCGTTTGTTACGACGAAATAGGCTCCGACATCAACGCTCTGCGCGATAAGACGAAACGGCTTGCCAAGACGGTCCTTGGCACCGACCCTTACATGAAGAAGTAATCGCTTCTTCGAGAGGCTCAGATGAGTGCTCCGACGGGGACTAATTTTCATGCTGATGGAGCCGGATTTTCAGGTGAAATTCGTCTCCATTGGCATTGTATGTCTCCGTCGTGGGAATCTTCTGTTAGTAGGAATGATGTCCGCAACCCATTGATTTCTCGTCGGTTATGGCTGGAATGTCATAGATGAGACAATGTAATCGCATTGCCGACGGACAATCATTTCGTTATTGTGGTGCCGGAAAGCAACATAGGAGTCGTGGCGCATCCGTTGCATTTCGGCGCGAATACTATATTAGATAAGTATAAACTTTGATGCAAGATAATTTAGGACGTATTATCAATCTTCCGAAAATGGTCGACCCCCGTGGCAATCTTACGGTGGCCGAGCAGTTGAAGGACGTTCCGTTCAGCATGTCGCGGGCTTACTGGGTCTACGATGTGCCGAGTGGAGAATGCCGTGGCGGACATGCCCATAAGCACTGCCGTGAGTTCATTGTGGCCGTGAGTGGTAGTTTCACCGTTACCCTTACCAATGGTCAGGCGCAACGGACCTTTATGCTCAACCATCCTTACCAGGGTCTGCTCGTGAACACAGACGTGTGGCGTACCCTTGATGATTTCTCCTCGGGAGCCGTTTGTCTTGTCTTGGCCGAGGACCCTTTCGATGAGGATGACTATATCCGTGATTATCAGGACTATCTTAAATATATTGCATGTTCGAAGTAAAGCGATACTCCAGTGATATGGCTGAGGAGTGGAACCGGTTTGTGGCAGGTTCGAAGCAGGGCACTTTTCTCTTCGACCGCAATTATATGGACTATCATCACGACCGTTTTTCCGACTTCTCCCTTGTCGTCCTGCACAAGGGCCACATCTGTGCGGTGCTGCCGGCCAATGTGAACGGTGATACGCTCTGGTCGCATCAGGGCCTTACCTATGGCGGACTGATAACCGACAAGAAAGCAACGACCGATGATGTATGTGCTATCTTCCAGACTATCAATGAGTTTCTGCGTTCCTGTTCCATCCGTCATGTTGTCTACAAGGCCATGCCCTGGATTTACCATCGCCTTCCCGCCGAGGAAGATCTGTATGCGTTGACGAACGTCTGTGGTGCCAGTCTTATGGTGCGGCATATCTCCTCCACAATCGTTATGGACGATAGGATAAGGTTCATTGAGTCGCGAAAGAGCGGAATCCGCAAGGCTAAGCGCTTGGGGCTGCAAGTGGCTGAAAGCTCCGACCTCTCCGATTTCTGGACTATCTTGGACAACAACCTTGAGAATAAGTATCAGGCCCGACCGGTTCATTCACTCTCTGAACTCGAACTGCTGAAGTCGCGGTTCCCCGACAATATCCGTCTTTTCATGGCTTCCGACAGCGATGGAAAGCCTGTCGGTGGCACCTTGATTTTTGAAACCCCACAAGTCATACACACACAGTATATTTCTGCATCGCCCGAAGGGAAAGCCTCGGGTGCCCTCGATATGCTCTTCGATTATCTTATCAATGATTATTACAGCGATAAGATCCGTTACCCGCATGCAAAATATTTCGATTTTGGCAAGAGCTCTGATGGCGACGGTCATCAGCTCAACAGCAAGTTGATCTTCCAGAAGGAAGGCTTCGGAGGCCGCGGCGTGTGTTACGACTGGTATTCTTGGGACGTCTGACGGCGTCAGGTGGGTTGTTTTTTCGTTTAAGAACGTAAGGATCACTATGGAATATTTATCTTTAAAGAAGGTTACGGAGCAGCATCAGCAGGAGATTGATGATGCTGTTCTTGGCGTAGTCAATGGCGGGTGGTACCTGCAAGGGGAGGCCACGAAACGCTTTGAGCATGACTATGCCCAGTACATCGGCACCGACTATTGCATCGGCTGCGGCAACGGTCTCGATGCTTTGTCGCTGATATTCCGCGCTTATAAGGAACTCGGATGCATGAGCGACGGCGATGAGGTCATTGTTCCGGCCAACACATATATAGCCTCAATACTCTCAATCTCGGCCAACGGTCTCAAACCCGTTCTCGTGGAGCCACGTCTTGACACTCTGGAGATTGACGACGCACGCATCGAGGAGTCGATCACCGACCGCACCCGCGCCATCCTCATTGTCCATCTTTATGGCCGCTGTGCGTATTCGGAGAAGATTCAGAGTCTGTGCACGAAGTATCACCTGAAGCTGATAGAGGATAACGCCCAGGCCCATGGCTGTCAGTACACCCTCCAACCCTCACTCTTCGGTGCCCAGCACACAGGATCGTTGGGTCATGCCGCCGCCCACAGCTTTTATCCCGGCAAGAATCTCGGTGCCCTTGGCGATGCCGGAGCTGTCACCACTGATGATGAGGCACTTGCGTCCACCGTCCGAGCCCTCGGAAACTATGGCTCCAACAAGAAATATGTCTTCCCGATGAAAGGTGTGAACAGCCGTATTGACGAGATTCAGGCTGCCGTTCTCGATGTGAAGTTGAAGTATCTCGATACCGGCAACGCCCGCCGCAAGCAGATAGCCGAGCGATATATCGATGAACTCGACAATCCTAAGGTGACAATTCCGGGTGCCGATGGACTCCACAAGGCTCAGGATATTTATGCCTTAGGCGATGATGTGTGGCACATCTTCCCCGTTCTGTGCGACAGCAGGGATGACCTTCAGCAATATCTTCGCCGTAATGGTATCGGCACAATGGTTCATTATCCTATTCCTCCCCACAAGCAAGGGGCCTACAGCGAATGGAACAACCGTACATATCCCATCACGGAGTATATCCACGCGAGAGAGTTGTCGCTGCCTTGCAACCAAACCATGACCGATGAAGAGGTCGGCGAGGTTATCCGTCTTGTCAATTCTTATTGATAATGCTATATGAGCAGTGCTTTCTCGATGGCTATTCCACCATCAGAAACCATTGCTCTTTTTTGTTTCCTTTACCCCGATATATCACGAAGGGAAACTTCGGGCCCTTCGTCGTCATACATTATCTTCTGCTTCCCCCATAGTCTCACTCCTTAAATCCAAGATAATCAGACACAGACCCTTACTGTCCGGAACCGTCATTGATGGTAACTGAGCATGCAATGTCATGTTTGTCGCGGTTGTATTCCTCCATTCTTAGCACTCTTCCCTTCCTATTGCAGATACTGTAATAGCTTTTCCCCATCATCCATACATCTGTTCCAAATTTGCGAAATATGTTTACAGCATTTCAATACCTGTCGTTTTGGCTTGCGAAACGGACTGTTTCATCGTCTGAAACGGTCCGTTTTGCAGTCTGAAACGGTCCGTTTCGCAACGCAAAAAGGCATAAATTGTAAGTCGTTGATAATCAGAAGGTAGTAGGGTCGCTATAAAAATGTGCGTGCTATGAAATACTTTTACACATGTTATTCCATCACGTAGGCTTGCAAATCCTTCATTCCGGCCATGCCGAGATACTTGTCGCGGCGTCCGATGAAGATTATCTTCCGGTGCAAGAAGTTGGGATGACTGACGAGATTGAGGGACTCCCGTTTGTTGCCGCTTGGAAGTTGTATTGCTACAATGTGGCTCTTGTCGGTCTCGTCGATACTGTCGGCAATGAGCAGAGCCTGCTCATGCGTGAATGGGGGCTTGAACTCAGCATACTTGAACGACTTTGTGCAGTCGCCGACGATGTATCCCTCTACCTTCTTGTATTCGCCCACACCGCAGTTAATAAACTCCTCGACGCTGAGGAAGTAACTGTCAGGCTCCTGGTTGCCATTGTTTTCGCCGTCATCGTCCGTCGACTTGTTTCCGTTTCCTTCGTCATTTCCGGGCTTGGTGGTGTTCTCCTTGTCATCGCTATTGCCTGGGTCGAAAGCATCACCTTTCTCACAACCTGCCGGAATCGTTGTGAGAATGACCATCATGAGCAATGCCATTAAGCTGCCAAATGTCTTTGTCATATTCATGGAAATGCGTTTATAGATTATTGCGTTTATAGTCTTGGATTGTGACCGGGAGTAAATTGGATACAAATAACGGCAGGCCGTGATTACCCTACGGTCCCATCAAAACGGCCGACGTGACCATAGGGTAATCATATTTGCCGCATTCTATTGTTTCATCTTGGCCGCAGCCTCGGTGAAGGCATCCATTATTGCCGTCGGCCTGTGGTTCTGGAACGCTCCTAAAGGATACTGCCCCTCGAGTTCCGGAGCCCAGTAGAATACGCCGTGGCAGTGACCGCCGCAGTCGTTCATGGCTGCGTTGATGACCGCCGACATGATTTTCTTGCCCTCGTCGGGCTTCTTTACTTCAGCACCGGTCTCCACAACCATGCACTCGCTGCCGTATTTCTCGTACAGGTGCCGTATGTTAGCGGCGAAGTCGCGGACCGTTCCCTGCCAGTTCTTCTCCAGTTTGGCATCTACGTCCCAGTAGGGATAGACACTCAGTCCAATCATATCCCAGTGGGCTCCGTACTTTTTCAGTCCGTCGAAGATGAAGTCGTAGCGTTTCTGGTCGCACCCTCCGTCGAGATGTACAATCACTTTCGCGTCGGGGTAGACGCTCTTCACAGCCTGATAGCCGGTCTCCGTCAGCGTGGCGTAGTTCTCCATGTTCTCCTCGGCGCGCGCTGTGGGCCACAGAAAGCCGTGAGTAGTCTCGTTGCCCACCTGCACCCACTTGACGTCAATGCAGTTGTCCTTCAGTAGTTTAAGCACGTCGTGGGTATGTTCCCACAGCTTCTGTTTCATCTCACCGAAAGCAAGATACTGCCATTGCCCCGGAATTGTCTGCTTGCCGGGGTCCGCCCACCAGTCGCTGTAGTGGAAATCGACCATCACAGCCATACCGTAGTATCTGGCCCTTTTGGCCATCTCAAGCACGTCCTGAGCTCCCGACCATCCGCCACGTGGATTCAACCACACACGCAGCCGGACGGCGTTGAGCCCCAGCTCATGCATCAGAGCCGTATTTTCGCGAATCTCTCCCTTGGCGTTATAGAGTTTAGCACCTTGGGCCTCCAGCTCCGTCGTTCCGCTGATATCGGCTCCGAGCCAGAAGGTATTGCCGTTCTGTCCATAGCTTGCTGCCGTCAGCATCATGGCGGCAACCATCATCAGTATCTTTTTCATACTTATTTCTTTGGATATCCTATTTGGTTGTTGATAATAAAGTCGTAGTTGTCGTCGAGACCGAGCTCCGTTTTCAGCACGTCCGACTTCATCGTCATCCGCGGAACGGTGCTCAGTCCGAGTGCACTGCAAGCGAGACAGATATTCTCCGACACGTATCCGGCATCGACGACACCCATGCGCGTCTTTGCTTGAGCCGGCATGCGCTCCGGGAACTTGCTGTTGTCGCTGACTAAGACAAGCGATACCGGTGCTGTGGCAGCAAACTTCTGCGGTCCGGCAACATCTTTGCGCAAGTCCTTGCTGCTGACTTTCGTGAGCGTGTTGTCCTTAGGGTCGTAGCGGTAGGCACCGTCCTTGCGAATCACGAAGACGATGATGTCCTGTGCGTTGAGGGCCGATGGAGCCGTAATCTTTCCCTCGCTGGGACGGTTTATGCCGCATGCCGACCATAGAACGGTAGACAGCACATCGTCGGGAATATCTCTGTCGGCAAACTCCCTTGTGGAGTGGCGGTTCGTCAGTGCCTCCATCAGCGTCGTCTTGCATGCCTTTGATGGTGCCGGCAGCTTGACGCTCTGGGCCGCGCACGATGTAGTCATCAGTGCAGCGAATGCCAATGTCAAGATTTTTGTTCTCATATTTTTAATTTTTGTTGTTGTTTTTTCTCTCAGTCGAGGTGCATAATCCTGTCGCGTTCCACCGTGAGCACACCACGAATCTTCCTTATTCTGTCGGCAACAGCCATGATTTCGGAGCCATCCGGAATCCTCACTGCCATGGCGTTGAAATTATGGTATTCGTAGATTGTCTCGCAGTGCATCTTCCTTAAGGCCCTCCTCAGCCGTTTCTTGGCGGTAGCGTCCTCGTAGAAGATGATAAGAACGCTCTTGGAGTAGTCCTCATTTTCTGCCGCTCCGCAGTATCCTTGGCTTCCAACGGACCGAATGATGGTGTCGCAACGGCTTAGGTCATTCATTTCACCGCAGCATAATACGGTTCTGTCGTCCCCGTTGTGTTGATGGACGATTGCCGTGTCACGTTCACACCCACCAGCCACTGCCATGTCGCAATAGATAATGTGGAGCATGATGGCCAAAAATATCTTTACAGCTCTATGTCGCATTGCCATGTCTTCTGTAGTTGTGTTTCGGCCTTTCAGCCTCGGTGCGGCCTCATCGGGTCTGTATTCTGAGTCTGTCACCGTCAGATTGCATTCGTTTTTCGTCCGGTGCGTGGGCTGACAGCTTATGTGTGATATTCACAACTGGTCTCTGTCAGCCCCAAAGTTACATATTTTATTTTGAACGGCAAAGCCTTGCGGTCAATAATTTTTGTTGTTTGCACCCTGAAATTTCTTTCATCGTATGACTCTGCCGAACGCTGAACTGAGGGATAGAGACAAAAAAGAGGTTGGCGCAGGAAGCTGCCAACCTCGAGGGATGATTTAGAAAAAATCTCTAAATCGACTAAAAAACATCGCAAATATATTGCTTTCAGACGTAATAAACAAATTTCTCGGCGATAATTTTCATTGTTTAACATTGTTGGCGCACACATTATTATTTTAGGAAAATCAATAAAAAAAACTAAAAATAGAACATTATAAAAAATAAAGTTGTAACTTTGTCATCAATACTAATTATCTGAAACAAACAAATAAACTATGATTGTAAACTTCAAGCAGATTTTGCTCTTGTTGCTTGCCATGCCATTGTTCGCTTTTGCCGATAACGGATGGAACGATGCACTCTATAAGCAGATAGAGCAGAATGTAAAGGAACCTACGTTCGTCGACAAGACCTACGACATTACGAAGTACGGAGCATCGCCCAAGGCTACCGCCGCTACGAACCAGAAAGCCATCAATAAAGCCATCGCCGAGTGCTCCAAGCGGGGCGGTGGCAAGGTCGTTGTTCCCGCCGGAACATATAATACCGGTGCCATCCTCCTCAAGAGCCATGTAAACCTTGAGGTTCAGAAGGATGCCAAGCTCCTCTTCGTCTTCGATAAGCAGCTCTATCCCGTCGTGAAAACGCGCTGGGAGGGTATGGACTGCATGAATCTCAGCCCCTGCATCTACGCTTACCAGCAGAAGGATATTGCCATAACGGGTGAGGGTACCATCGACGGCGGCGGCTCGAATGAAACATGGTGGAAATGGTGTGGAAAGGAACGTTTCGGCTGGACACCATCTTTGGAGGAGAGCCAGAAGATTGGCCGTCCGCTGCTCTTTAAGTATTCGGAGGCCGGTCTCGACATCGAGAAGCGCAATATGAAGGACAAGGGCATGCGCCCGCAGCTTATCAATCTCTATGAGTGTGAGAATATTGCCATCAAAAATGTCACCCTGCTCAACTCGCCGTTCTGGGTTATCCATCCGCTCCTTAGTAAGAATATCCTCGTCAAGGGCGTAAAAATATGGAATGAGGGCCCTAACGGCGACGGCTGCGACCCTGAGAGCTGTCACGACGTTATCATCGAGGACTGTACTTTCCACACCGGCGACGACTGTATAGCCATCAAGAGCGGCCGCAACAAGGACGGCTTGAAGTGGAATATACCAAGCGAGAACATCATTATCCGCAACTGTAAGATGGAGGACGGCCACGGCGGCGTCGTCATAGGTTCCGAAATCTCCGGTGGAGTGAAGAATGTCTTTGCTGAGAACTGTGAGATGGACTCGCCGAATCTCGACCGCGTGCTCCGCATCAAGACCAATACCTGCCGCGGAGGTGTCACCGAGAATATCTATGTCCGCAATATTACCGTCGGCCAGTGCCGTGAGGCTGTGATGCGCATCAACCTCGCGTATGAGCCTAACGAGCAGGCAGAGCGCGGCCACATCCCCACGGTGAGAAATGTTTATATGAGCAATGTCACCTGCAAGAAGAGCCAGTATGGGGTGCTTGTCAACGGTCTTGACGATGCAGATGAGATTTACGACATTCATGTTGATAACTGTAAGTTTGACGGTGTGGAGAAACAAGCTGTCAAGCGCACGGGAAAGAGCCACAATCTCTACTTCAGTAATCTCGTCGTCAACGGCTCCACGGTTCTCCTCGATCCGCCTTACAAACATTATTCGCAGTGGATGGCTCATTCCGAGATGACCCGCACACCGAATTCTTATCTCCTCGACTTTGCCAAAAAGCCACGGTGGAGCTACACCGTCGGCACTGAGCTGGAGCCTATTCTCGACACCTACCGTGCCTATAACGACCAGGCCCTGCTTCAGTACTGCAAGGACTATCCCGACAAGATGATTTCGGCTGACGGTAATATGACCGGCTACAAGTACGATGAGTTCAACCTCGACAACTGCCGTACCGGTCATTTCCTCATCAATCTGTACGATCTTTATAAGCAACCCGGCATTCTCAAGGGCATGAAAACCCTCTTCAAGCAGTTGGAGAAGCAGCCACGAACCAAGGAAGGCGTATTCTGGCATAAGGCTATCTATGCTAATCAGGTGTGGCTCGACGGAATCTTCATGGGACTTCCGTTCTATGTCAAGGCCGCTCCCGAATTCAAGGGCTACAAGAAGGCCAAGAAATACTGGGACGATGCCGTCGACCAGATTGTCAAGACCGACAAACGCACTTACGATCCTGCCACGGGCTTGTGGAAACATGCTTGGGACGAGACCCACAAGCAGTTTTGGGCTGACCCCGCTACGGGTCGCAGTCAGCACACATGGGCACGCGCTATGGGATGGTACACGATGGCGATGATCGAGGTTCTCGATGCCCTGCCGTCCAACTATGCCCGTCGCAGCGAGGTCATCGATGTGTTCCGTAAGGCTATGGCGGCTGTCGTGAAGCACCAGGACAAGGCTACGGGACTATGGTACGACGTTCTCGATGTCAATAGTCCGCGCAACTATCTCGAGGCTTCGGCCAGCAGCATGTTCACCTATTGCTTGCTCAAGGGCTATCGCCTTGGCTATCTCGACGAGAGTTTCCGCGATGCGGGTGTGAAAGGCTATAACGGAATTATCCGTAACTTCATAAAGGTAAATCCCGATAAGACCATTTCGCTCACCCATTGCTGTGAGGTCAGCGGTCTCGGTCCGGGCTATAACCCTCCTTATGTGCCTGAGAATAAGGTTAATAAGCGCCGCGACGGTAGTTTCGACTACTATATGAGTGAGCCAGTCCGCGATAATGACGGTAAGGGTGTGGGCCCGTTCATCTGGGCCAGTCTGGAGATGGAGCAGCAGGGACTGCCCGTCGTCAGCAAGTGATAATTTATTCACACGGATTTCACGGATTTCACGGATTTGTTGGACAAAATTTATCTGTGGCAATCTGTGAAATCTGTGTGAATTATTAGCAGGGAGTTTTTGTCCAATATCTATAGTCTGTTCATCTCTCCACTTCCGGCTCCAGTGCCTTTATACTTGGATTCTTGTCGATTTAACGTGTATCGGATAGTGACAGTGGCGCAACGCCCGTAATATCGATTGGATTCTGACAACTTAACATTGGGACAATACAACGTCGATGCGTCGTTGTTGTGATTCAATATATCATCAACAGAGAATTTTATATTCACTTTGTCTTTGCATAAAGACTTTGAGACATTTAGACTCAAGTCATAGACGTTCTTGTAGAAATAAGTATTCTGGCTGTTTCCCTTTGTCTGGCAGTTGAAATCAATAACAGCAAGCCATCCATTGGCTGTCTTGAAATTGTTTGATATTTCAAAGGCCCATATTGGTTTTTCGAAATTGCCCGTGAAATATTCTGTTCGTTTTATCCATTGTTTTATGAGTCCTATAGTGATTTCTGGATTCCATATACCTATTTGCGGACTGACCACCAATGTAGGAGCAAGGACACTCACATGAGGAATGTTCTTGTATGTTGTCATCAATACATACGGATTGCCAGACATTGGATATGAATAATATATGATGTCATGATGTCTTGTAGAGTAATCGAGCACGAATTGTATGAAGTTCCAGTACATAATTAACGACAAATCATTGATTGTAGTATTCTCCAATAAGGGGTTGCCTGTATTTAGTGAATACATACTTGCATACTGTATATCATTGCTCAGCTGTCTGTAGGATGGACGTGCTATCTTGGAAGTGTATGAGAGGTTCAGTCCAACCTGGCCGATGGAGGCATCGACACTGAAAGAAGGGAAGAAGTTGTTGAACACCTTGTGGGTTTTCGTAGCATCCTTGTAGGTATAGTTCACATTCTCATATCTCATACTTGCCGATAAACTGAGGAAGTCAAAGTCGTATGTATAGCCCGTGAAGAATGCCAATGATGTCTGTTGAAATCTTCCATTGGCAGTAGGTACGTATCCGAGAGCCTCCTCATAAATGTCTTTTCTCTTAGTGTACGTGTCCTCTGTGCCTATATAATATTTTCCACCCAACAGAGGTGCAGACAAGGACATTTTAAAAGCGAAAAGTGTATTCCGGACCGAATTGATGGTAGAGAGATGCCTGTCGTCGTTTGCTTTCGCCTGTTCGTTAACATCATTGTTGGTGTCATACCCTGTATGCATAAAGTCGGCATCCATCTTAAGATTTGACTTTCCAAAATTCAAATTATAGTGGCGCAGGGGGATTTTTCCGTGGATGTCCCTGCACTCGCCTAACTAAAATATAGTGAAACAGCGTTGCTGATGTCGGGAAACTATGTTACCTTTGCAGCATGGCAAAGAAACTATCGACATTCGACTACTCAACATTAGTCCGTTACATGCTGCCCGATGGCATCCTTGATTACTTCGAGATCACTAAGATCGACGAAGAAGTTACTAACGAGAAGGACGAAACAGGCACCGTCATCCGTATTCTTCACATCTACCTTGACGAGCGCGACCTGCGTGACAAGGTCTGGCATGACCTTCAGCCCAACGGTTTCACGGAGCCTCGCTTGTTCAATGACTTCCCACAACGCGAGCATAAAGTTCTGCTGCATGTCCGTCGCCGTCGTTGGTTGGACGGAGACGGTCACAACGTCGTCCTTGAAACCCTGCCTCTTGTGGCAGAGGGAACCTGCTACTCTGTAGAGTTTGCGGATTTCTTAAAAAAAATGGTTGGATGCCTTCCCAGTGACGGCCCAATGCGTGGGGCGCTTCTTCCGGACTGACGGGAAGTACCTCGGGCGTGCCTACAAGGAGCATCTGAGTGGCTTTACGGACTGGGACCAGAAGGAGCATGCCGGTGAGTGGGTGCTTCAAGAGAAGAACATGGGCGAGCGACTGTGCATAGACGAGACGATGCTTCACCATGACCTGATCACGTTCCTCTCCAACAGGGACGGACACTGCAAGAAGGGAACACTCATAGCTGCAGTCAAGGGCACGACCGTTGCTGACGTGACGAAGCATTTTGACGAGATACAAGAAGAGAGCCGAAATAAAGTCAAGGAGGTGTCGATGGACTTCTCCGACAGCATGATGGGCATTGTCAAGAAGTCCTTCCCACAGGCAGAGATAGTTATAGACCATTTCCATGTCATCCAGCTTTATACGACCAGGGGACTTGATGCGATGCGCATGAAGCTCAAGCGCACCAACACGACCGAGGTCAAGAGAGAGGAGCGGGAGTTCAGAAAGCAGCAAGAGAAGCGGGCCAAGGCAAGGGACAGGTACGCCGAGACCCATGAGGTCAAGAAGAGCAAGAACGGCAAACGCCTCGGCAGGCCGCGCAAGCGGAAGAATGAAAAGTTTGAGCCGAAGAAACTCAGCAATGGAGAGACCAAAGCCGACTTGCTGACGCACGTAAGATACCCGCTGACGAAAAACCACAATGACTGGACTGACTTCCAGAAGGAGGAAATGCGCCTGCTCTTTGAGATTGAGCCAAAGATGAAGGCTGCATACGGTCTGCTCTGCGCCCTGCGCAACATCTTCAGCAAGAAAAAGGACAGGAAGAGTGCAAAGAAAGCGCTCCATAAGTGGTACAAGAATGTCGGAAGAACCCGCATTCGGGAAATCATATCAGTACGTGACACCATCAAGGCCAAAGAGGAGTATGTGCTAAACTTCTTCAACAACAGGTCAACGAATGCGCCAGCCGAGTCGCTCAACTCAAAGATTAAGGGACTGCGTGCTCAGGTGCATGGGGTCAGTGACCTTCCCTTCTTCATGTTCCGCTGTTTCACGATATTTGGTTAGGCGAGTGCAGGGGGCATCCACGGAAAAATCCCCCTGCGCCAAAAAATGACGCTTGTATGGATTCAAGTATGAATAGAGATAAAGGGCTTTCTTTTGATTGTTGTTTGCTCTAATATCTTTTTTTTCTTCTTCACTCTCACTATAAAAGTCCTTTGTAGGGGATAAGAACAAGACGATTCCTGTCTCATCACCAAATTTGTTAACAGAATTGAGAAAAGATCTACCGAACTCGCTTTCTTTGTACTTTACTCTTAATCCAGTTGCAGGATTAGCAATGTAATAGACAAATCCTATTGATGTTTTCTTTACTTTATATAATACAACAAAGTGATTTTGATTCCAATAAACTATACAAGGCAACAAATCATTCTGGCAAAGCTCAGTCATCGTTAGTTGAACGCCTTTCGACCAAAACCCAATTTTGCCAGCTGCCATACTAATCCCATACATGGACACGCCCTCGTTCGAAACAGAGCATAAGTCACGTATGTAATCTAACTTATATTGTTTCCCATAATAATCACATATCATTGCAAGACATGCAGCACCGCAGTCCATTGAGTCAAATTGTCGTATAACACGGAATCTCTTTTTCAACATTTTTAGATTGATATCTGTAGACGGCAATAAAAAATCTTTATGCAACGGTTAAACATTTCGTAATATAAAGACTTTCCATGATGAGGTAGAAAACGTCAGTAACAATCTCATAAAATGATAAATTGATAGTATCTTTTTCATTGGATATTATTTTGCATACATTCATTCCTGTAGTCTTCCGCTCAAAATATGTAAGCAACAAACGCCAGTCCGTCAATTTGCTTTTCTCTTTAGGTGTATTTAGATAATGCCCACCATCTTTTTCCTCTATCCAACAATCATTATTAAGTATAAACTCATAATTGGTCATTATATCGTTAATATCCACAGCATGATTAATTTTTGAATATATTTTACAGAAATTGAGATAATCCGCCATGGATTTTGTGTTTTCCTCAAACACATTCTGCTCAGAGTCCAGATACGACATAATGCGTTTGTAGTATGAAGGAAAATCATACTTCATTCTAAACTCAATTTGTTCACAAATATATGTAACTTTTTTTAATTGGCCAATACAATGTGTATACTTGCTCTCATATTGCGCTGTTTCAATAGTGCTGAATTTCAGAATTTCATCAATTTCACTATTGGGCACCAGAAAAGAAACCTTCTCTTGATAATTCTGGGCAAATTCCTTCAATAAGAGTTGTTCGAATACGACATTAAATTTGCCTTTCAAATTTCCAGAATGCAAAATGGCATCATACATACTATTAAAGCAGGTTACTGCTTGCTTGCTGTATTGCTGAATAAAATTTATGTCGTTGCCTCCAAACACACCCATATTATAAGCAATATTACATCTGCTGTCACGAATGATATCAGGCACTGAATTTACATTCTTTCTTATGTAATCCAATGCAAGATGGTAGTCTGTCAAAGAAAACTCGTCTATATTCTCTATACTTTGACAGGCCACATCGGCACTAATTATATTCTGGGGGAACGGGTGCCAAATAAAAACATCATTGTCAACATGCAAAAATGGCTCATTCTGAACAGAATATGTTTTGACTTTAGCGAATGCCCAAAATGCTTCATCAACCTCTGACAAGTCATCGAGAATTGTATGGTATCTATAGTAAGGGAGCTGAAGAATGTCTTTAAAAAGAGATTTACCGAATGTATCAGTGTATAATTCCAAATGAGGATAATATCGGGATATGGTCAGACAGCTATACGCCATAGAGAGTAAAAAGTAGCGATAGTTAAGCCAGCCTCCTTGATACCGATTCTGACATACATTTTGATTGGAATGGAAAAGAGGCTTACTCCAAAATGTCTGTATTATTTTCATCTTTTTTGTTTAATATGTGAGTCTACTTTAAAAAGTTTTTGCAAAATCAAGTATTGATTATTACATTGAAGGCTTTTTAAAGCAGACTCGTATGTTATTTCCGTTTTGGGCTGACATTGAACTTCCAGGCAAGTGAAAGCATGATATATCGGGGCAGGCTATTGTACCAAACCTCTGTGCGGCCTTGGGCGTTCATCTCATAACGGGTGCTGCTCAATTGATGCAACAGGTCGAAACCTGTAAGCTTTGCGACGAGTGCGCCCTTCATGAAACTGCGGCTCAAATGGGCATTCCACACCCAATCCGTGGTATTCATCATGCTGTCGTAGTAGCCCCGCCGGGCATATAATGTGATATCTGACCCAAAGGCGATCTTCCAAGGGAGCTGAAGATCCGTTGTAAGTCCAACCTGATAATCGCCGGCATGGATATTTTTGAAGTCACTCCGTTGGCTGTTGATGTAGTAATATGTTCCGCTGGCATGGAGTGCAAATTCAATGCGGTCGTTAGGGCGGAAGTTCAGTTTTACTTCGTCTCCCATTTGCCAGTTATTAACTATGCTGCGCAGACTACTTGCGTTTTCTTCTGTATTAGTCATATCGACATTATGATTATATCGAACGGACAGGCTGTTGTCCAGAGTCCAACGGCGCGCGCTGTCCAACGGCAGAGTAAATCCCGTCTGTCCTTCCATTCGCCAGTTGCCGTTGACGCTGACAGGCTTTATGGTAGAGACACCCGTACGCATGTCGTATAGAGTAGCATAAGCAATATCGTTGTCGGTCTTGCCGTATTTTACAGAGGCATTCCACATTCGCTGTCCGTTTCCCTCATGGCGCAATAGGAACGAAGCCTGATAGCGATGAATGTTTTTCAATTCGGGGTTGCCGGATATGAGATACAAAGGGTCGGAGTCGTCAAGGTAGTCAACCTTCTTGACCAAATCGGGAATCTCCGATTTTATGCCGGCACTCAGCTCCCACCTTACCGAATTCCCGCCGGTGAAGAAGGCCTCCGGTTCAAAGAACACCTCACGTTCCGACACATCGTGCCGCCACATGCGTGTGTAATAGAGGTTCTTGCTGACCAATCGGAGGGGAAATCGGATGTAGCCGTATTCTATGTTCATCTTATTGTGGCCAGTGGCACCATTGATTTCCCATTCCAGCATCAGCCGATGATGGTTCTGGTATTCCGTGTAGTAATAGCTGTTATTGGCATCTAACACTTTCATCAAGGCCGCCCGCGACGACGGAAGAAGGTCGTAGCGCGTACTGTCGAAATTCTCGAGCTTGTCAAGTCTGTATAGGGCGTTGTTGGTTTTGTTGTATTTATATTCGTACTGATACTGCGGCCGCAGGCTCCATCCCGGCCAGTTCCAGTCGTAAGCAACACCCTCCTTTACATCCCAGTGTCTGCTGTCATTTGCCAGATATCTATTGCGGAAGTCGCGGGTCTGGCTTGCATCCACGTATTTAAGGTCGTAGAGCGAGAAACTGCTGCCATGCAGCTTGTCATACTCCATGTTGAAATCGGAATGCAGCATGTCGGTAATGTACTTTAATGAACTGTTGTTGGCCAGTTTCAGATGATAGTTCTCGCTTTTGTCCATACCTAGCTCAATGAGCTCGTTCAATAAGGCTGTTGAGTCGTAGCTGGCCGAGAATGCGTTCGCGTATTTATTATCACGCTTATAGTGGAAGTCAACATTGGTCATTGTAGAATATTTGCCGCTCTCACCGTACCGCAGGGCGTTTTGGCTGTCAAAGATCGTTGTCTTAGACTCTGTTCCACTCTGCGATTGCCTTATGAAATTGCTTCCGGGTAAGAAGGTCTCAATGTTTTTGCGTGTTTGAAGGTCGCCGTCGTCATGCGATATGGTGTTTTGTGTGGTTAGCCACTTGTCCATATTGCTGTCGAAGAATCTCGCATAGCTGAAATTGGCCGAGCGGTTCGTCACCAAGCCATTAGGAGTATCCTGTGGTGTCCATCGGCCTGTCATGTCGGCTTTCTGATTGTCACTAAGGTTGTTGATATTAGTAAAAGCAAACAACATCTCTTTGCGCGACGACTTCATACCAAAGCCTTTCAACGCGAAACGCCCATTGGTACCCATTCCTGCCTCAACGTTGCCAAAGAATGTGGAGTAGTATTCCTTTTTCAGTTTAACGTCCATCACCAGACTCTTGTCGCCCATATCCCTTTGCATGAGGCGAGAGTTTTGCCCCTCACGGTCATAGACCTTTATCCTGCTGACAGTATAGGACGGCAGGTTCTCCAGTGCCATCTTCGGATTACCGCTGAAGAAATCCCGGCCGTTGACAAGCAAGCTCTTAACGAGTCGGCCGTTGACAAATATCTGACCGTCACGTGTCAACTGTGCTCCCGGCAGACGAGCAACGAGTGCATCGAGCATGCTGCCTTCTGCCAGGTTGAAGGCATCGGCGTTATAAACAATGGTATCACCGCGCATCACCATTTTTATCTTCGTCGCCTTTACGGTAACTTCTTGCAGCTCATGGAAATCATGCTCCATCAGAAGAGGCTTTACCATGAGAACGGACTGACGCTGACTTTGTAAGGTGATATTTTCATAAGCGTCTTTATAGCCTAACATGGATGCCTTGACAATGTATTTTCCTTTTCTCAGGTTAATGTCTTTGAATTCATACGTAGCTATCTGACCCTGGTAAGGAACGTCCTCGACAGTAGCATCGATACAGGCAATTACAGTGCTGTCAGTATTCATCAAGAATACTTTTGCGGGTACAGGCTCACCGGTTATGTTGTCTGCAACGCGACCATGCACGTTATGATTTATATTGTCAGCGTAAGCGTTTACGCTGCAAATAAAAACCAGAATGATAAATAATGCGATACGATTCATATATTTTATTGTAAAAGTGTCTCTATATAGTAATAAGCTATAAGAGACACTATTGTTAGTCTTTAAAGTTTTTCTTGAACATTAACCGCACCAACAGACTAAACCGCCTGAAAATGGAAGATATTGACATCTTCCACTCTTTCCATGCCAAGTACAGTATTGGCCTTCATACGAGCAACCAGATCCTGAGCCGCCAACGACATGCTTCAGTTGCTCTCGGGTCAGCGAGCTTCCGCCTTCCCATTTAAACGAAATGTTTTTTTTCATAAAACTGAATTTTAATTAATAACATATGATTTGCTAGCAATCTACATTTTTATAAGGCTCTTCATTAACACACTAAAGTCTTCTTCAGAATAGAAATCATCTGGCAAATGATGTCTGCCAATATAGAAAGTCGGTGTGTATAGGATTTTTAATTCCTTTGTCTTTTTCTCCATCCATGTTATTTTGTCGCCTTGTTTACTTATTGAAGCATCATCTATGTCATACTTTCTTTTGAAAATTTCATAGTCTTTCTTTTTAAGACTATACCATTCATGTAGAACTTGTTTCAAAAATGTATTACCATAATGCTCTTTAAGTGCAAAAAATAACTTAATGATGTTTTTCTTAGCATCACTATCGTTGCGGTTTACACAGAAAATCACTTGCATGAATACTTCGGGATTTTCAAATAATTTCTCCATCCTAAGATGAGACTTCGAGCATGCGCTACAAAATGGATCGCAGACTTTTAAAATCTTTACTTTTCCACAAGGATTTCCAATATTGATGCTCATTTCTTCAGGAATCCTTTCTATTAACGGCTGATTATTTAATAAAGCTTGAAATACACTGCTATCATATCTTAGCCTATTAAAGTAAGGATATAACGAATTAAGTTCCATACTTCTACCACACAAAGCTATATACATATTACTTGCCCATAACATGATTAAGCCTATAGTAACAAATAGAACTAAGCTCTTTGTTGTGATATGTGGATACGAAGATAGAAAGCCTCCATAAACGGACACCACAAATATGTACACTAAAATTGACATAATTGACAAGCACATAATACACAATTGCTTGGCAATTTTGATTTGATAATAAAGTGAGTATATTATAAAGGGCAAGGATATTAGGTTTAAAAATGATGCAGTATGGATGTAACTTAGCGAATCACTGCCCAGACATGTCAAGATAATAAAGGAGCTTGCAAAGTATGCAAATCCAATAGAAGCCCAACTGACACCGTAGAGCGTACTACCATGCGATTTTAGAACAGAAGTACAATTCAAATGTTTTCCAACGGGGCACAATCTCTCAACAAGAGATGACTTGTGGTCATTTGCCTCAAAATCTACGAGCATTGCACAAATCACGCATCCTGCTCCTAATCCTAAAATATACAGAGTTTCATAAATTGATGCATTCGGTGTTAGTACATCGAATAGTGATAAGCCGATAGTTATAGCTAATACAGAGAAAGGTATGAGCTCTACAAACCTCTTGACGAGGAACTTGCATCTTTTGGCTTTCGAACTGTTTTCTCCTACATAGTTGTCTGTATCAATAGAGGTCGCAATACCCCCAAATATTTTAGCGAAGTGGTCAAATGAAATTCTTTCTTTCTTGTGATTAATAGGGTTGAACCAAGCAACCGTATATTGTGAGAACGACCAGACAATGCTAAAATAGTAATTTGAATCTACATAAACCAGAACAATGAATGGCTTTGTGTAGGTATGCAAATCTTCTATTTTTTGGATTGAATAAGAATTGACTATTACATTGAATTTCCCTAGTATGTCTGTAATGGCTAAAATGGAATCTGGATAAGGATGCTTTACAAATTGTTTGCAGATGGTCTCTTTACTGATAGAAAGCTTGTATGTTTTTACAATCTGCCAGCAAATCTCAGAACAATTTGTGAATTTGTATTTGTATAAATCCATATCAGCTACTTTATGAGTTGCTTGTTCTTGTTCTATCTAACACTTGTGCTTTGACTCATGTCAAATTACCAGATCTCCACTATATGTGGCATTGTCTAACACTATGCAGAGCCTGTACGTGCCTTGTGGTATGTCGCCTATATTCATGGTGACGGTACCACTCCCTGAGATTGTGGCGACTGCACAGTCCACGACTGTATTGTTCGCGTCGTAAACGTACAATTGAACGGTTCCAGTGTAACGTGAGACGTCAATTGTGATAACGCCATTATCATAGTCAGCTACTACTTGAGTGGCTGATGGTATGCGTGCACCACCTTGATGCATTGTTCCAGCCCTTTTGACGTTAATAGTAGAGGCTTGACTAGGGGGAAATAAGCAACATCAACAATAATGAAATAATTTGCTTCATAATGTAAGTCTTTTAAAGTTTCCGATTGCAAAATTAGGAAGTTTTTTCGATGCATCAAAATTGTTCATGTCTATTTCTTCCGTTATAGATGTTTGCATAAAGTGTTTATATTCAGAATATTATCAAAAATACCTCTATTCTCGATGTCTATTTCTTCATTTTTGGGCATCAAAAAGCTTCAATAAAAGACCTAAGTGATGGGCTGTTTCCTCCTTCCAAACCAACTTTTGACTTATACACGAAAAGCTTCTGACGGATTGACTTTTCGCTGATATTGTAAATCAATCCCATAGCCTTGGATGACATTTTGAGGCGAAGAAGAATCATGAACTTCACATCGTCATCACTTAAGTTAGGGAATCGTTCCCTTAATCTTGAGATGAAATTGCCTTCGACATTATCAACAAACATTCTGATTTCCTCCCAGTCCTCCTCTGTCAGCACAACAACGTCCTTTTTGTTTCCACGTATTTCCTCTATCCTTTTTGCTATATTGATTTTTTTAAGCAGGTAGCTGCGCATGGTTGAAAGCTGAATTTCTTTATGGCGCAATTCCTCCTCGTGCGTTTTCTCCTCCATTTCATGCCTCTCTTTCTCGTATTTAATTTTTCTTTTAGCTTTAAGTTTATACTGCCGAAAGGCATAAACAATAAAAATTACAACGACTATTGCTGAAAGAAATATCAAACCTATAACCCATATTAGCAGATTTGCTTTTTCTTCGCTGATGCCTTTTTCGTATTGAGCAGTAACCAAGGAAGTATAGTACTTTTCCTTATCGTTAAGCTCATTACCATACATCTCTTCTATATAGTGATATGCTGAGTCCGCAAATGAAACAGCATTGGAATAATCGTGCTCCTTTGTTGCAGCCAAATGTCGTATATAATAATAAATGTATAGGTCGTTAGGCTTATCAACTTTAATCTTGTTCATAAAGACTTTGCATCTTTCTAACGAATCTGCATCTAAATAAGCCCATGCTAAATTTAATAATTTAGATACATCATTATTATTGCTTAATTCACACGACTGACGTGAGCACCACAAAGATCCTTTATAATCTTTTTTTTGACTCAAAATAGAAGCCATGTCTTGATAAGCGTCAGAAATGCAGATAGAATCCCCTGTCAGTTTTGTCAGCTTTATTGCTGCAACACACTCCTCTTCCGTCAAATCCAAACTGTCGGCGAGTAACAATGCATCGGTTACTTGTAACCTGAAATACGCTTTGTTTATATTAGTAGCATTAGGCAAACCGGAATATATTCTATCAGCTTTCCGTGCCACTAATACTGCTGCTCGCGGATTTGAATTACCTAAGACTTTTGATAATTTCTCCAAGGCAAGGCATTGGGTGTACTTGTCGCCCTGCTTTTCAGCAACATCAGCAGCTTTCTGCAAGCAGTCATTCGCCTGCTCTGTGCTGTCATTTAGCATGTAGTATTTACCCATATAGTACTCACACTTGGAATAGAGCGAATCTTGCTCTCTATTATTATAATAGGTGTAGGCAGTTCTTAACAAAGAGTCGTTGTCAACATCCTGTCCGCTCTTGTCCTGTGCGATTGTGTAGACAAGGGCATACCGCGCCATTTCGGCTTTACCAAGTTTTGCTTGGTCAACTCCATTAAGTACCGACAAGGCACTATCCGGTGCTGTTGCCGTTAGATGATAGGCCAAGTCAATAGCTCTGTTGTGTGTTTCCTTGCAGCCTGTAACGAGAAATGCGGTCAGCACAGATAAGATTATAATAATTTTGTTGTTCATTGCATCGTAAATTTTGGCAAAGTTACGCATTTGTTGTCAATGCAGCAAATATATAAGGTCTATTTCTTCAGTTTGTTTACTTCTTTTAATTGGTTGATAACCAGCTATATATCGGTTGTAATTAAATTCATAGGTCTATTTCTGCATCTACATGCAAGAAATAACGTCGGATATGTCATGTCTTTCCTACTTTAATACATCAGAACGTGATGCAACTTCCAGTGGCGCTATAGTCTGTTTGAAGTGGGTATCCACCGATTTATGTGCTATAGATTCCATCCGATGCCAGTGGTGGGGTAATCAGCGTTTTGGAGTATCATCTTACATCCTTGTTTACTGTAATAATTGATATACGCTGACAATCAGGATTACCAGACAAAGAGATGGAGTCCGGTTTTAGCTTATTGTTCTTTCGGTGCAAAGATACAAAATATCTTTGCCAAATCCAAATTTTAGCAGGGTAGAAAGGGGTATAGAAAAGAGGGTGGGACTGTGACTATAATGGTTCATGGAGCCAGTGAAGTTGAAAAACCTTGAAAAAAGGCTGATGCATCGGAAGTTAATACACCGCGGGAATAGTCATCAGCGGTTTTGCCGGTTTTACTTGCGATTGCAAGCGCAAGGGTTTGATTTTTTCCCCCGAAGAGAATGGGCTTTTCCCTGCCCTCGTACTTACTTATGACCCGATATTATGTCCTTATTCCGCTGAAGATATATTCGTGAGCCATTGAAGATATATTCGCTGACAACAGAGATATTGTTCTTCAGCAGTGTACGGATTTTTCATTTAACCCAACTTTGACATCGTGTTTTGCTTAGTTGTTCTGTATCAGCAATTTAGTGTTTTAATAAAGTCCTACTGTGTTCTACAGATTTTATTCGCACGGATTTCACAGATTACACGGATTTATTTTAAAATTTATCTGTGGCAATCTGTGAAATCTGTGTGAATTATTCACAGGGTGTTTTACCCTTGCCGTGATGCAAGGGCTGCGCCCTATGTTTCTTCCCGGTGCCGACTTGCTTCGAAGCAAGCTTCGGCAAGTCGGCACCGGGAAGAAACAGCCTTCGTTCCTCAGACTTGCATCACGGCAAGGAAAACCGGAAAAACAGCTGATGCCGTGATTTTTACTTAGCCAACGCAAAGCCCCGGCAACTTGAATTTGTTGAGGTGTTATCATCCCTGTATACCGCGATTTTACTCAGCCAACGCAAAGCCCCGACGGGGCTTAATTCTCAAAAGCCCCAGACTAAGGGAGTGCAGCGACCCAGTCTGGGGTAGACCGTGGACGCGAGAATTCACGACCAGCCTCGAAGAGGTTGAATAGCGGAACGCGCAGAAACATATTTGCTTTTGCGCACTCCGTGCTATTGTGCGTCTTCGAGGCACAGAATATTTGTTTTGTGTCTTGTCCGCTGCTGGTAGGACGGGGATTAACCCCGCCCCTACTTTATCTTTGCAGTGTGAATATTTTAAAGGTTTATGCCTTTAGTTTCATGGTTAATTTTTACCTTTGTTGTTGTAAGGAAAAGTTGACCACCGGAGGGATAATCTATACCCCCTACTAGACTTCGAGCCTAATCGCCGTTATAGACCCTCCGGATTGAAGCTGCAGAGACCAAGTAGGAAGTTAGGCTCGAAGCCTAAATAAAGTATTAGTCGGGACAACTTCTCGGTCAACTCGTTACTTACTTCATTAAAAGACAAAGTTATGAAGAAATTCTGTATTGGCATAGACATTGCCAAAAAAACTTTTGATGCGACTGCAATTTTCGTCGAATCGATAGATTCGTTGAACGAGGTTGGTTACAGACAGTTCGAAAACTGCCCGTCAGGCTTCAGAGCTCTTGTCTCATGGGCAAAGAAGTTGTGCAAGCAATGCAACGGCAAGCTGTCGGAAGACGGACTGTTCTGCATGGAGACTACCGGTGGATACGACAGGCAGATCTGTATGTATCTTCACGACAAAGGCCAGAACGTATGGCGCGAGAGTGCTTTGCAGATACACCGTTCCTCCGGGTTCAGACGCGGGAAGAACGACAAGGCCGACTCGAGGAACATATCAGAGTATGCGGCCAAACATCAGGACAAGCTTGTCCTTTTTTCGCCCGATCCAACGGTTATCATGGAACTGAAGGAAATAGTGAATTACCGCGCCACAATGGTAGAACGCCGAAAAGAGGCAAAGACAAGGCTGTCGGAAAAGAAGTTCACCACAGTACTTGGCAAATCGCAGACAGAACGCGTAATAAACAAAATGTCTGAATCCGAGATAAAGACACTCGACGAGATAATCGAAAAGTGTAACCAGGAAATCGAGCGCATTATCAACTCTGACGAGGACTTGAAGAGAAACTACCTGCACATGACTTCCATAAATGGACTCGGCCTGGTCAATGCAGCTTGCATTATCGCATACTCGTCGAATTTCAAGAAGATAACCACACCCAACAAGATGTCCTGTTACGCAGGCGCTCATACGTTCTATGACGAATCCGGCACCTCTGTCCACAAGAAGGATCCAAGCAAGAACGTATGCTGTAAGATGATAAAGAACAACCTCAGAATGGCTGCCAGAAGTGCGATTATCTACAACCGAGAGATAAAGGCCTACGCCGACAGACTGGAAAAGAAAGGCAAGCCGTACAGCATTGTCCTCAACAACGTAATAAACAAACTCCTGCACATAACATACTCACTTGTAAAAAACGACTGCGACTATGAATACAATCATGAATTACTGAGAAAACTCAAAACGGTGGAGCCTGTATTGAAGACGGAACCTTCACTTGAGGCAGCACTATAAATGTAAATAAAAAATCAACATTACAATAAATTTAGTTAAAAACGAAAAATAATCGAGATTTCCTTTGGTCAGAAACCTAGGAAGCGGCGGCGGAGTGCTGCAAACGTCTTAGAATCAGTGGCTTGGATAGAATATTAGGTAGGGTAGGCTGTCATCAATCCACTGGTATGCGTTAATGATTTGTTTGCAGGGTACGGTTGGGTAGGGTAAGAGACCATCTTTGACCACATTATACATAAGATTAATTGCACGTTAATCTCGGATGGTTTCTATTACGCCAGTACCACGATTCTATTTTTTACTGCTAATAATGAATAATCGTTGCTTCGGTTATCTATTCGATGTGATAGTTTTCGTTGGTGTGGAAGCCATTATTTCCTGCTGACAATGAATAATCGTTGCTTCGGCTATCTATTCGAAACGATAGTTTTCGATGGCGTGGAAACCATTGAGGAAGGCAGAGGTCTCCATACGTTTTTTCCCAGACAGCTGCAACAGCGTTATCTCTAACAGATTGTTGGCGGTGTTGACAAGAAGATGATTTTTCACGACGACTATCGTTCCCGGCTCTCCGTTTGACGGTTTGTCGGTTTTTACCGTTTTGAAAATTTTTACTGTATAGTCCTTACCGCCGTCGGTGGCCTTCATCTCGGTCCAGGCACCTGGATAGGGGCTCAGTCCGCGCACGAAGTCGTAGATGCTCTTGCCATTCCTGCTCCAGTCAATCCTGCAAGTGTCCTTGAAAATCTTTGGGGCTGTATGCAGTTCAGTATCAGCGTCTACCACTTGAGCCTTGCTGTCGATGTGTCCGTCGCCGGCTATCAGCTTATCGATGGTCTCCTTGGCGGCCTCTGCGCCGAGCTTCATCAGTCCGTCGTAGACGTATTCCACATCGGCATCGTCGGGAATCGGGAATTCCTTCTGAAGGATAATCCGTCCTGTATCGATGTCCTTGTCGAGGAAGAATGTCGTCACTCCTGTCATCGTCTCACCGTTGATAACAGCCCAGTTGATAGGTGCTGCACCACGATACTGCGGCAGCAGTGCTGCATGAACGTTGAAAGTGCCATAGCGGGGCATGGCCCACACTACCTCGGGCAGCATGCGGAAAGCTACAACGACCTGCAAATCAGCATTGTACGACCTCAGCGTCTCGACGAATGCCGGGTCCTTCATCTTCACCGGTTGCAGCACCGGCAGACCTTTCGACAGCGCATACTCCTTTACTGCTGACGGCTGCAACCGGTCTTGATGGCGCCCTACGGGTTTGTCGGGTTGTGTCACGACAGCCACAACGTTATATCCGGTCTCAACGAGAGTTCTCAGCGACTCCACTGCAAACTCGGGAGTGCCCATGAAAATTATTCTTAAATCTTTCTTGTCCATAATTGTTTGTCGCCGCCGGCCATTTTTTATTCCCTTATGGTGCGGCGGAACGGTCTTGAAGTTATAATGTTATTCCTCACTCATATCGGCAACTATCTGACGGTAAGTGCCATAGACATGCGTCCTGGTGATATATCCTTTCAGACAGTCGTCGGCATCGAGCACCGGGAGCATCTGCGCTCCGGTGGCATCGAACCTCTTCATCACACTGTTGGCATCGTCGCTCTCGTGGAGTACGGCCGCCGGCTTCGTCATTAGCTGCGACACGCGGAACCGGTGGTAAAGCTCCGTCCTGAAGATGACGTGGCGTATTTTCGTGATGTCAATCTCGCCGAGCAGATGTCCGGCATCGTCGAGCACCGGAATATACGATGTGCGGCTGCGGCTGATGGCATGAACGAGGTCGCCCATCTCCATATCGGGCTGTACGGCGGTATAGTCCTTGTCGATGAGGTCGTCGAGGTTCATCAGCGTGAGCACCGAACGGTCGGTGTGGTGGGTAATGAGTTTTCCCTCCCTTGCCAGTCGGATAGCGTATATGCTGTGCTGTTCGAAGATGGATATCGTGAGATAAGCCGAGATGGCCACAATGATCAGCGGTATGAACAGCGAGTAGCCTCCCGTGAGCTCAGCAATGAGGAAGATGCCTGTCAGCGGTGCATGCATCACGGCTGCCATCACCGCCGCCATGCCGTAGAGGGTGAAGTTGCGTTCGGGAATGTAGACCCCGAGGTGGTACATGTTCCAAAAGCGTGCGAAGAAGAATCCTCCGAAACCGCCGATGAACAGTGACGGTGCGAATGTTCCGCCGCAACCGCCGGCCCCGTTTGTCGAACTCGTTGCGAATACCTTCGTGAGCATCACCATTCCCACGTAGAGCAGTAGCAGATTATCGTTGCCGGCGAACATTGATCCGTTCATCACCGTATCCCAGTCGGCTGTCGTTGTACCCTCGATGAACACCCTCAGGGCATTGTATCCCTCTCCGTAGAGCGACGGGAAGAAGAATATCAGCGACGACAGGGCGACGCCGCCCACGGCCAATTTGGCATAAGGGTGACGGGCGAGTTTTCCGTATCCGCTCTCGCACCACGTCATTACCCTCATGAAGTAGAGCGAGAGGAATCCGCAGAAGATGCCGAGCAGGATGACCGCCGGTATGCGGTCGAGTTCCCATACGTCGGCCATGTGGAAATTGAACATTGGCGACGCCCCCGTGAAGAGGTAGGAGAAACATGCTGCCGTGACCGACGAAATCATTATCGGTAGCAGCGATGCCATCGTCATATCGAGCATCAGCACCTCAAGGGTGAATACGAGTCCGGCTATCGGCGCCTTGAATATTCCGGCTATGGCCGCCGTGGCACCACATCCCACGAGCAGCATGAGCGTCTTGTTGTCGAGGTTGAAGATCTGTCCTAAGCGTGAGCCGATGGCTGACCCAGTGAGTACTATTGGAGCCTCGGCACCCACCGATCCACCGAAACCTATGGTTATGGCAGACGCTATGACCGACGACCAGCAGTTGTGGGGCTTCAGTCGGCTTCGGTTTGTCGAGATGGCGTAGAGCACACGTGTGATACCGTGCGAGATATTGTCCTTGACTACATATTTTATAAATAGCGTTGTCAGCCAGATGCCTATGACCGGGAAGACGAGGAAGAGCCAGTTGGAGCTGGTGACTGAGAATCCCGACACGAGAAGGGTTTGAATCTGACTGATGAGCCAGTGGAGGATGTAGGCCGCGAAAGCCGCCAAAATGCCCACGACGAACGAAAGCAACAACACAAACTGGTTGTCGCTGATGTGCTTCGTGCGCCATTCGATAATCCTGTCGAGCGTCGAGCGCTCTTCATCGGTAGCGTCTGTCCTGCTGCTTGTTGCTGCTGCAATCATTTCCTGATGACGGTTACTTCTCCTTTCTCGCTGAGCTTGATGATGCTCGACGGCTTGTGTGGCTTATGCTCGTTGCGACGGCTCTCACAGACATAGTCGACGGCCGAGAGCAATTCCGGGTCTATGTCACAGAAGTTTTGTGCTGCCGGATTGCCGCTGATATTGGCACTTGTCGACACCACGGGCTTCTGGAATCTGAAACACAGCTCGTGCGAGAACGGCTCGTTGGTTATTCGCATGCCTATGCTCCCGTCGTCGGCAATGAGGTTATGGGCCAGGTTCACGGCGTTGTCGAGGATAATGGTTGTCGGTTTGTCGACGGCGTCGATGAGGTCCCATGCCACATTGGGGATGTTCCTTACGTAGCGTTGCAGTCGCGCGTCGGAGTCGACGAGGCAGATGAGAGCCTTTGAGTCGTCGCGGTGCTTAATCTTGTAAACGCGGGCTACGGCCTCGGCGTTAGTGGCGTCGCAGCCTATTCCCCATACGGTATCGGTAGGGTAGAGAATGACTCCGCCCTTTCGCATGCATTCTACAGCTTTCTGTATATCTTCACTTTGTTTCATATCTTAGCCAACAAAGTTACAGCAAATAAGTGGAATTACAAAGAAAATCGTGTTTTATTTTTTTATACCGTCAACGGAACCCCGGCTATTAGCCGTTGGCGGTTGTTGGCCTTGCTATGGCCTTTGTTGTACATCGCGGGGGTAATGATGTGAGGATGGGGGACAGACTCTGGCTGCGAGCCTGATGCCGTACCGATTATTGCGATAAATATTTACAGCATTCCCATACATATCAAATGACGTTGCCAAACGGACTGTTTTGCATCGCGAAACGGCCCGTTTGGCAACGTAAAAGGTACCGTTTTGCAATGCGAAAGGTACCCTTTTAGTAAGCTGCTGAGCAGCAATGAGTTACAGCAGTGGTCTAACTCTGTCGTTAATTTGAAATAATTTTACAAGTCCCATCCTATTGCTGATGCTCCGAGAACGGCAGCTCCGGCATCGTCGAGGGTGCTGACGAGGAACTTTGCCTTGCCGCGGAAGATGTTCAGCACGTGCTTGTTGTACTCCTCCTCGATAGGTTTCATGATGAGGTCGCCGGCCTTTGTCAGTCCGCCGAAGAAGATGAAAGCCTCCGGTGAGCAGAAAGCGGCGAAGTCGGCGCAGGCATCGCCGAGCATCTTTCCGGTGAATTCGTATACGCGCTTAGCAAGTGCGTCACCCTTCGAGGCTGCAATGCTCACGTCGAGCGATGTTATCTTCTCTGGGTCGAGCTTGCGCAGCAGGCTATCCTCTGTGCTGACGGTGAGATATTCCCTTGCCGTACGTGCCACACCGGTAGCCGAGCAGTAAGCCTCGAGGCATCCTGTGCGACCGCAGCCGCATGTGCGTCCGTTCTCGCGTACCATTGTCACGTGGCCGAGTTCGCCTGCAAATCCGTCACAACCGTAGACGAGCTGTCCGTTGATGACGATGCCGGAGCCTACGCCGGTGCCCAAGGTGAGCATGACGAAGTTCTTCATTCCGCGCGCGGCACCATACTGCATCTCGCCGATGGCAGCTGCGTTGGCGTCGTTGGTGATGCCGACGGGTATGCCGAGCTTGTCGCTGAACATCTGTGCCAGTGGGACGACGGTCTCGTGAGCCCACGACAGGTTTGGTGCGTACTCGACGGTGCCCTTGTAGTAATTGGCGTTAGGGGCGCCAATACCCATGGCCTTAATCTGCTTGATGCCGCCCGCTTCCTCGATAATCGGGAGCAGACACTCCACTCCTGCCTTGACGAAGTCGTCGACATTCTTGTAAGCTTGTGTTTTTATGGAACTTGTGGCAAGAATCTCACCACGTTGATTGACGATTCCAAATACGGAGTTGGTTCCTCCTAAATCTAAGCCGACTACAAACGGCTTTGGCTGCTGTTCTTCCATCTGATGAAATTTGTTTAGTTGGTAAATGTTTGGGCAAAGATATTAATTTTAATTGACCTAACAAACTTTTACACGGTAAATTTGCTTAATTCGCATATTTTTTGCAATTTTGCACCTGATAATGAATACGTTGTTTCAGTCATATTTCCCTGTTGATATCCTTGAACTGATTATCAAGGGAATGATTATTGGTATGGCAGCATCGGCTCCTATGGGACCTGTGGGCATCCTCTGTGTGCAGCGCACGCAGAAGAAAGGGCGCTGGTATGGGTTCGTCACGGGGGTTGGGGCTGCTGTCAGCGATTTTATATACGCTCTGATAACGGGTATCGGCCTGAGCTTTGTGCTCGACTTCATCAATAATCCCGTGTATAAATTCTACTTCCAGCTGGCCGGAGGAGTGATGCTGCTGGTCTTCGGACTCTACAGCTTTCTCAACAATCCGCTCCGCAACGCGCATAAGGGAGGGCAGAAGAGCACCGGCTCGCTGTGGTACAACTGCTGGACGGGATTCCTCATCACCTTCAGCAATCCGCTCATCGTGCTCCTCTTCATGGCCCTGTTTAGCATGTTCAACTTTGTGGTGCCCAATCATCCGTTGGCCATGTGCGTGGGCTTTGCGAGCATCATTGGCGGTGCTGTGCTCTGGTGGTACGGGCTGACGTGGCTCGTCGATAAGATTAGGGCGAAGTGGGACCTCCAGGGTGTGGTCATTATCAACCGCATAATTGGGTCGCTCGTCATTCTCTTCAGCCTGATAACGCTGATAGGAACCATTTTCAACATCTATTTATTTCCGATAAGCAGCGGCCACTAAAGGCGCTGACGCTTAGGTCGGGACAATTAAGGAGAAAAAATGTTTGTAGCAAAGAAAATAAGAGAAAAAAGCATCGCCGAGTACCTGCTCTATATGTGGCAGGTGGAGGACATTATCCGCGCTTTCGGATGTTCGTTGCCGGCGATAGAGAAGAACTACATCAGCCGTTTCGATTATACCGCTGAACAGAAGGCCGACGAAACCGACTGGTATGGCAATCTCATCAGGATGATGAACGCCGAGGGCAAGCGCGAGCAGGGCCATCTGCAGATTAACGAGGTCATTATGGACGACCTCATCGACCTGCATAAGAGGCTGTTGGCCTCCAACCGGTTCCCGTTCTACAGTGCCGAATACTATAAGGTGCTGCCGTTCATCGTCGAGGTGAGGAGCAAGAACAAGCGTGCCGAGGAAAAATTCAAGGAGGAGGGGTCGACGGAGACTCCCCTCGTGGAGGCTGATGCCAACGAGAGCGAGATAGAAACGTGTTTCGACGTTCTCTACGGAATAATGATTCTGCGACTTCAGAAGAAGCCTATCTCGCCCGAAACAGAGCATGCCGTGAAGGAGATGACAACGTTCGTGGGAATGCTGTCGGACTATTATCAACAGGATAAAGAAGGAAAATTGCAATTTGACGATTGATTATGAAGATATTAGTAACTGGTGCCAACGGACAGCTTGGCAACGAAATGCAGATTGTTTCGAAGAACAGTAAGGACGAATACATCTTTACTGATGTGTGTGACGGATACCAAAAGCTTGATATCACCGATATCGATGCTATTCGTAAAGAGGTGAAAGACAACGACATACGGTGCATCATCAACTGTGCCGCATGGACAAATGTCGACAAGGCTGAGACTGCCGGCGACATCGTGGAGACCCTCAACGCCACTGCTCCGGAGAATCTCGCTAAAGTGATGAAAGAGGTTGGCGGACTGCTCATACACATCTCCACCGACTATGTGTTCGGCGGCGACCCCTATAATACTCCTTGCCGCGAGGACCAAAAGGGCACTCCCACAGGCGTTTACGGTCTGACAAAGCTCCACGGCGAACAGAAGATTCAGGCTGTGGGCTGCCATTATATCATCATCCGCACCGCATGGCTATACTCTGAATTCGGCCATAACTTCGTAAAGACAATGCTCTCGCTGACAGCCACTAAGGCGCAGCTGAAGGTTGTCTTCGACCAGACGGGCACACCGACGTACGCCGGTGACCTCGCTGATGTCATTTTCGACATTGTGGAGAATAGAAAATTCGAGGGCAACGACGGTATCTACCACTTCTCCAACGAGGGCGTGTGCTCGTGGTATGACTTCACAAAGAAGATTGCAGAGCTCGCCGGCAATACGGCTTGCGACATTGAGCCGTGCCACAGCGACGAGTTCCCGTCACCGGTGAAGCGTCCGGCATACAGCGTGCTCGACAAAACAAAGATTAAGGAGACCTTTGGCGTAAAGATTCCTTACTGGGAAGACTCCGTGAGGAAGGTCGTGGCTACGCTGAAAGAGCAGGAGGCAAAATAAGCTCTTGGCTTTTGCAGTCAATAGGCCTACCGATTTTTAACAACAGACTATACATTATTATATAAGGAAAAGAATCCCCATCCAACATGGCAGTCCGGCCCTCGAGTGGTCGGACTTGACAGAAAGAGGACTATGAACGAGAAAGAAATTTCAAGACGGCGCACCTTTGCCATCATCTCTCACCCTGACGCAGGTAAGACTACCCTCACGGAGAAGTTCCTGCTCTTCGGCGGACAGATTCAGGTGGCGGGAGCCGTGAAGAACAATAAGATTAGAAAGACAGCGACGTCCGACTGGATGGACATCGAGAAACAGCGTGGTATCTCGGTTTCGACATCGGTCATGGAGTTCGACTATCTGCCCGACGGTCAGAGTGGTGAGCCGTATAAGGTAAATATCCTCGATACTCCTGGTCACCAGGACTTTGCGGAGGATACCTATAGAACGCTGACAGCCGTCGACTCGGCGATTATCGTCGTCGACTCGGCAAAGGGTGTTGAGGCCCAGACACGGAAACTCATGGAGGTGTGCCGCATGCGGAATACACCGGTGATAATATTCATCAACAAGATGGACCGTGAGGGACGTGACCCCTTCGACCTCCTCGATGAACTTGAGAAGGAACTGAAAATCCACGTGCGGCCGCTGTCGTGGCCTATAAACCAGGGTTTCCACTTCAAGGGCGTGTACAATATCTATGAGCATCAGCTCAACCTCTTCACCCCTGATAAGCAGAGGGTTACGGAGAAAGTTGAGGTGGATGTCGACTCGTCCGACCTCGACAAGCATATCGGTGAGGACGATGCGCAGAAGCTCCGCGACGACCTTGAGCTCGTCGATGGCGTCTATCCGGAGTTCAATGTCGACGAATACCGCAGTGCTGAGGTCGCTCCGGTGTTCTTCGGTTCGGCATTGAATAACTTCGGCGTGCAGGAACTGCTCAACTGTTTCGTTGAGATCGCACCCAGTCCACGACCTACGAAGGCTGAGGAACGTGAGGTGGTGCCCACAGAACCGAAATTCACGGGATTCATCTTCAAGATTACAGCCAATATCGACCCGAACCACCGGTCCTGTATAGCATTCTGTAAGGTCTGCTCGGGAAAGTTCGTCCGCAATACTCCTTACCTGCATGTGAGACTCGGGAAAACGGTACGGTTCTCGTCGCCGACGCAGTTTATGGCTCAACGTAAGAGTACTGTCGATGAGGCTTATCCCGGTGACATCGTCGGACTGCCCGATAATGGCATCTTCAAGATTGGTGATACGCTTACGGAGGGCGAGGACCTGCACTTCCGCGGTCTGCCTTCGTTCTCGCCGGAGTTGTTCAAGTATATCGAAAATGATGACCCGATGAAGTCGAAGCAGTTCCAGAAGGGCCTCGAACAGCTTATGAATGAGGGTGTTGCGCAGCTCTTCGTCAACCAGTTCAACAACCGCAAGATAGTAGGAACAGTCGGGCAGCTGCAGTTTGAGGTCATCCAGTATCGCCTTGAGCACGAGTATAACGCTAAATGCCGCTGGGAACCCGTACATCTTTATAAGGCTTGCTGGATTGAGGCTGACGATGCCGCCGAACTCGATGACTTCAAGAAGCGTAAGTATCAGTATATGGCAAAGGATACTGAGGGGCGTGATGTTTTCCTCGCCGATTCGGGATATATGCTGCAAATGGCTCAACAGGATTTTGAGCATATCAAGTTCCACTTCACATCAGAGTTCTGATGAAGGTCGAATGGAGCCTCGCGCGAGATAAAATGTGTTAATGTGAATGACGTAATCCCGTCATTCTAAGCAAGTAAAATCCGGCACCTGACCGCTGACAACCATTGGGAACAGCGATTATCTCAATGGTTGAATGCAGTGGTCGGGTGTCGGATTTTAGTCCGTATTTCGGGTTAAAATGGATAGTTTTCGTACGGAATCAGCCGTAAGTCAGTTTTCTACCCACCTTTCTATCCCCCTTTCTACCCTGCTGAAATTTGGATTCGGGAAAAATATTTTGTACCTTTGCACCCGAAATAACAATCGACTTAAACATGGATCTTTAGAGCGTTGGCGTTATAAACGTACACAGCGCGGAAAGAAAGTCATTTGCAGGACGTGACTCTTGTGGTCGTATGTTGCCTATGGATTTACCCTGTGCGGACTTTTTTCAGTTGCGCCGTAAAAAAGAATCAATTTTTTTTGTTTTGTTCCAAGATTTCCGTAACTTTGAGGCGAATAACTAAATCCTTAAAGACTTGAAGCTATGAAAATAGGAATTCCAAAAGAAATCAAGAACAATGAGAACCGCGTTGGAATGACTCCGGCAGGAGTTCACGAACTGGTTAGCCACGGTCACACCGTCTATGTTCAGCATACGGCAGGCGAGGGCAGTGGTTTCGCTGATGAGCTCTATGTCAAGGCCGGTGCCGAAATCCTGCCTGCAATCGAGGATGTTTATGCCAAGAGCGACATGATAGTGAAGGTTAAGGAGCCCATTGAGCCCGAATATGCGCTCATACGCGAGGGACAAGTGGTGTTCACCTACTTTCATTTTGCCTGCGATCGCCCGCTGACGGATGCCATGTTGAAGAGTGGTGCTATATGCATTGCCTACGAAACGGTGCAGAAAGCTGACCGCAGTCTACCGCTACTCGCTCCAATGAGTGAGGTTGCCGGACGCATGGCGGCTCAGAATGGAGCTTATTATCTGCAGAAAACCAAGGGCGGTAAGGGTAAACTTATGGCCGGTGTACCGGGAGTGAAGCCTGCAAAGGTGCTCGTGCTTGGTGGAGGTACCGTCGGTGAGGCAGCCGCTCGCATAGCTGCCGGCATGGGTGCTGATGTCACGATTACTGATATTTCCATCCCGCGTCTGCGTCAGTTGGCTATCGAGCTCCCTGCCAATGTGCACACGCTGTATTCGTCGGTGCACAGCATCAAGAACGAACTGTCTACGGTTGATGTCGTTATAGGCTCCGTGCTCGTTCCCGGCGACAAGACCCCAAAGTTGATAACGAAGGATATGTTAAGCCTCATGGAACCCGGAACGGTACTCGTCGACGTTGCTATCGACCAGGGAGGATGCTTCGAGACATCGCATCCTACAACCCATTCCGACCCGGTTTATACCATCGATGGTATCGTACACTATGCCGTTGCCAATATTCCGGGAGCCGTGCCTAATACGTCTACGACTGCCCTGACTAATGCAACGCTGTCTTATGCTGTCGCGTTGGCCGATAAGGGATGGAAAAAGGCTGTGACCGATGACCCGGCTCTGGCCAAGGGCGTGAACATGGTAGGAGGCAAAGTAACCTTCGAGGCCGTGGCAAGGGTGTGGAACCTGCCTTACACTCCGTTGAAAGAAGTTCTATAAAAGATATGCTCCTGCAGACGGTCGGCATCGGACTGCGATGCTGATGGTCTGCTGCTGAGCCTCTGATGGGTGGACTTTATTATCCATTGTGACAATTCAAGAGGATAAGATGACTTTATAGAGATATAAGGTTGTCTCTTTGGGCAGATAAGATTGCAGCTGACTGGCCACAAGAAGTTCATTTTAGTGGGTTAGACAAAAGAAAATCCCCTGCCGAAATTGCTTCTGGCAGGGGATTTATGACTAACGGAAGAGAGGAGAATCATTTCCTCTATCCAATGTTTTTACTTTACCTTCTCGACGATAGCCTTGAAAGCATCTGCATTGTTGACTGCGAGGTCAGCAAGAACCTTGCGGTTAATCTCGATGCCATTCTTGTGGAGAGCACCCATGAGCTGGCTGTAGCTCATATCGTAGAGGCGTGCTGCTGCGTTGATACGCTGAATCCAAAGAGCGCGGAAGTTGCGCTTCTTGTTGCGGCGGTCACGGTATGCATAGGTGAGACCCTTCTCGTAGGTGTTCTTTGCTACTGTCCAGACGTTCTTGCGGGCACCATAGTAACCCTTCGTCTTCTTCAGAATTCTTGTTCTCTTTGCTTTTGAAGCAACATGATTTACTGATCTTGGCATAGTTTTTTCCTTCTTTTAATTGTTCTACTGATAAGTGAATTAGCGCAGATTCAGCAAGTCGCGCACCTGCTTCAGGTTGCAACGATCAACGATTGTCTGATGATCGAGATTTCTCTTCTGCTTCTTTGTCTTCTTAGTCAGAATGTGACTGTGGTAAGCGTGATGACGCTTGATCTTACCAGTACCGGTGAATGTGAATCTCTTCTTTGCACCGGAGTTTGTCTTCAACTTTGGCATTTTTACTTTGTTTTAAAATTTTATTATAATAAAAGGTGGCAACGTATATACCAGGACGGTACCACACAGTTTCTTTTTTCTTCAGCAGCGGAGCGTTTGGGGTCGTTATATGAGCGTTATTGGCTCTTGCTCTGAGCGTTAATTGCTCGTTATCTGAGTGTTATTTGCTCTTTGGCTGATTGCTGCGGACTCTTCGTCAGAGCTTTATAGACTCGTAAGTGCAGCTTTACAGCCCCTTGAGTTATTCCTGACTCAGCTTCTTCAGAGCGTCGGCACCGCCTTTAGCGTTGGCAAAGAGACCGGATTTCTCGGCCTGCTCTTCTTTTGCTTTCTTCTCGGCTTCCTTAGCTTCAGCCTCCTGAATCTCACGGTCGCGCTTCTGCTGGCTCTTTTTCTGCACCCCGGCTTTCTTTGGAGCGAGGTAGAGGAACATCTTCTTTCCTTCGAGCTTAGGCATCTGCTCAACCTTTCCGAGCTCCTCGAGGTCGTTGGCAAAACGAAGAAGGAGAACCTCTCCTTGCTCCTTGAACAGGATGCTACGGCCGCGGAAGAATACGTAAGCGCGCACCTTGTTACCCTCTTTGAGGAATTCCTCGGCATGCTTGAGCTTGAACTGATAGTCGTGCTCGTCGGTCTGCGGTCCGAACCGAATCTCCTTGACCTCCTGCTTGACCTGCTTCTGCTTCATCTCCTTCTGGCGACGCTTCTGCTGATAAAGGAACTTTGAATAGTCGATGAGACGGCAAACAGGTGGCTGGGCATTAGGTGAAATCTCCACAAGGTCCACTTCCTCGCGGCGTGCCATATCCAGTGCTTTGCGCGTTGGCATGACTTCTGAGCCATTATCGCTTACCACACGTACCTCTTTGGCACGGATGTGCTCGTTAACGCGGTACTTGTACTTTAAATCGTCTTTATTACCTCTCATTCAATTAATTTAAGTTCAATTTTGGTCAAGGCTCTTCAGCCTCTTTTTTAGAATCGGGTGCAAAGTTACTAATTTTCAAGTAATTGAACAAATTTTTTCCTTTCTATTTTTGGGCCATTGTTAATTAAATTTTGATGGAGAGCCTTATTGAATACAAATTCAGGCAATACTCCCCTCCGATGTCATGATTTGGGGGAAAAATATTGCCTGAACGTTATATATATTGCTGACTTTCAGTCAGACGGCTATGGCTGGTCGATTACTCATCGACGACCTTCAGCTGCTCCTCTACCTTGTCGTTGACTTTCTTGCAGAAGTCGGCCATTGACATGGTGCTCTGCTCGCCGCCGCCCTGCTCACGCATGCTGACGAGGCCTTCGGCAGCTTCTTTCTCACCGACGATGACCATGTATGGCACGCGCTTCAGCTCATTGTCGCGAATCTTACGGCCAATCTTCTCGTTGCGGTCGTCGATATAGCTGCGGACGTCGTTCTTATCGAAGAACTTTTTAACCTGCTCTGCGTAGTTGTTGTACTTCTCCGAGATAGGCAGGATAGCCACCTGGTCGGGAGTGAGCCACAATGGGAAGTGACCGGCAGTGTGCTCGATGAGCACTGCTGTGAAGCGTTCGAGAGAGCCGAACGGTGCACGGTGAATCATCACCGGAGTCTTCTTCGAGTTGTCCTCAGCAGTATATTCGAGGTGGAAGCGCTCTGGCAGATTGTAGTCGACCTGGATAGTACCGAGCTGCCAGCGGCGTCCGATAGCGTCCTTGACCATGAAGTCGAGCTTAGGACCGTAGAAAGCAGCCTCGCCCTCAACCTCGTGAGTCTTCAGACCCTTCTCGCGGCAGGCCTCACGGATGGCGTTCTCGCTCTCATCCCAGATCTCGTCAGAACCGATATACTTCTCGGTGTCCTTAGGATCGCGGAGAGATATCTGTGCCTCGTAGTTGCTGAAACCGAATATCTTGAAGACTTTCTGAATAATATCGATAACATTCTCGAATTCAGCCTTCACCTGGTCTGGGCGTACGAAGATATGAGCATCGTCCTGAGTGAATGTGCGCACACGTGTAAGTCCGTGAAGCTCACCGCTCTTCTCGTAGCGGAACACTGTTCCGAACTCAGAGATACGCAGTGGGAGATCCTTGTATGACCGTGGCTTGCGGGCATAAACCTCGCAGTGGTGAGGGCAGTTCATCGGTTTGAGCATATACTCCTCGTCCTCCTCCGGCGTGTGGATGGGCTGGAAAGAGTCCTTACCGTAGTGAGCGTAGTGACCAGAGGTGACATACAGGTTCTTCGATCCGATACCCGGTGTGATAACCTCCTGATAGTTATAAGGTTTCAGAACACGGCGGAGAAGTTCCTGAAGGCGCAGGCGAAGCTGAGTGCCTTTCGGCAGCCAGATAGGCAGACCCTTACCCACACGCTCGGAGAACATGAAGAGTTCCATTTCCTTTCCGATCTTTCTGTGGTCGCGCTTCTTGGCCTCCTCGAGCATGACAAGATACTCGTCGAGCATCTTCTTCTTCGGGAACGTGATTCCGTAGATACGTGTCATCTGCTCACGCTTGGCATCGCCACGCCAGAAAGCACCTGCGACACTTGTTATCTTGATGGCCTTGATGTCACCTGTCGACAACAGGTGAGGACCGGCGCAGAGGTCGGTGAAGTTGCCCTGAGTGTATGTAGTGATCGTTCCGTCTTTCAAATCCTGTGAGATGTGCTCCACTTTGTAGCCCTGTCCCATGGCCTCGAACTCCTTGATAGCGTCGGCTTTAGATACCTCGCGGCGTACGACGGGCTCGTTTTTCTTGGCAAGTTCCTTCATCTTTGCCTCAATCTTCGGGAAGTCATTCTCGCTGATTACGGTACCCTTTGGCGGCATAACGTCATAGAAGAATCCGTTTTCCACAGCCGGTCCGAAGCCGAACTGGATGCCAGGGTAAAGTTCCTGAAGAGCTTCAGCCAACAGATGGGCCGATGTGTGCCAGAAGGTATGCTTTCCTTCCTCATCCTCAAACTTGTAAAGTTCAATGGAAGAGTCTTCATTTATTGGGCGGTTAAGCTCTACAGTCTCACCATTGACACCGCAACATACAACGTTGCGAGCGAGAGCCGGCGAGATGCTCTCGGCGATTTGTAACCCGGTTACGCCCTGCTCGTATTCACGAACTGAGCCATCCGGAAATGTGATTTTTACCATAACAACTTAGTACTTTATTTAAATCGGGGGCAAAGGTAGTGCAAATGAGTGGAAAGACAAAAGAAAATCATTTGTTTTTTGGGACTTTCTCATTTTTCTTCCGTGGATTGTCGGCTATAGCGTGAAATGCGAATGATAATCCCATTCTGATCTCCTTAGAAAATCGACGGCTCGCCTCAGCTGATTAAGTGTGTTCCAAGTGAATTTTACTACAACCGGATTGTCATTCGGCGGGCTCTGTTTTATGTTTTTCCTTTTACCGTCTGTGACCCAAGAGAACATATATTATCACCGGTGCTCCTACGAGAGGTGTCACCGCATTGATGGGTATCAACCCTCCATTGGCCGGCAGATGGCACAGAATATTGCACAGAAGGGCTATTATCGCCCCACAGAATATCGTTGCGGGCAGCAGTCGCCGGTGGTTGTCGGAGCCTAAAATGAGCCGTGCTATGTGTGGCGTGGCCAGTCCGATGAACGATATCGGTCCGCAAAAGGCCGTTGTCATGGCCGTCAGCAGTCCGGTTATGAGCAGCAGGCAATTGCGTGTCAGCCTCGTATTTATGCCCATGCTCTCGGCATATTCCTCGCCAAGCAACAGTGCATTGAGGGGTTTTATGAGCAGAATTGACAAAAACAGTCCCACCACGACGACCACAGCGAATGCCGGCATGGCATCGTTCGTGACACCGCCAAAATCGCCCATGCCCCAGACGGTGTAGCTCTTTACGCCCTCCTCGGTAGAGAAAAAATTAAGAAGTTCTATCGCCGACGATGCCACATAGCCCACCATAATACCAATTATAAGCAGTATGGTGTTGCTCCTCACTATTGTTGAGAACAGAAAAATGAGTCCCGTGACAGCCATCGCCCCTATGAATGCGGCTAAAAGGATGGCAATGAAGCCCGAGAAAGAGTAAGTCCATGCCGACAGACTGCCCCCCATAGCCAACATGACTATGGCCACCCCGAGTGCGGCACCGCTGTTTATGCCGAACACATCGGGTCCGGCGAGTGGATTGCGGAACACCGTTTGGAGCATAAGACCGGTCACAGCTAATGCCGCCCCACACAGCGCGGCTGTCAAAGCCTGTGGCAACCGCCCTTCTACGATGATATACCGCCATGTGCTGTTGCCGCTGTCACCATCCGGCCCGAGGACGATTTCAATAATATTTCGCAGCGGAATATCGACTGAACCGACGTAGATATTGAGCGCAAAAAGGACAACCGACAGCAGACCGAGCAGAATCCACAGCACGACGGCAATGCCCCGAGGTCGCACTTCGCCCGGCGCTGCCTCCACCTTATTATTATATAATGTTGTTTTCCGTCCCATCTTTTAATTCTGTTCGAGGGCTATTCCTTAGTAGAAATCTCCTTTTCCCTTTGTCGATGACTATATTTTCCGGTAGTATCTCAGCTTGCCTTTGTTCAAGTCGGGATGCAACAACTGTATGAGGTCACCGAGCAGCCAGTCAGGCCGCCAGCTAACCTCCTCAAAATAAGGTACTTTATCGACAGGACAACCATAGATATTCCCCGTCTTGAAAGGCTTCAGAACCGCATAGCCGGAATATTCGGCCATCAGATTCTTGCGGTCCATAGTGCCGTTGTAGCTCATAATCCATATATCGGCGTTGCCCATCTTGCTCAGCACCGTCTCGAAAGACAGTGGCAGACTCCCCGTATGGTTGTCGCTGCTGAGCGCATAACGGCCTCCGGCATCCTTGTAGAGCAGTCCAACACTGCTCTGTCCGCCAGGCACATACCACACCGAGCCCGTCTTGCGGTCGGGGAGCAGCGACAGCGACCGTTTGGCGTGGGAAGCCTCTTCCTTCAGTTTTAGATAGTTCTCCTCGACAACATGGAACAGGCTGTCGGCCTCACTCTCCCGTCCGAAGAGCATCCCGTAGAACTTCATCCATTCGGCCCGCCCCAGGGCACCGTCCTCCATGTAGTCGGCACACTCGATGATGGGGATGTTAATGTTCTCTAACTTGCCGTAGCCGCCGCTGTTCTCGAATGGCGACAGGAACACCGCGTCGGCCCGTAAACCGATAATCTTCTCCACATCCGGACGCATCGAATTGCCCACATCAACGATGCCGTCGTCCTTCAGGCTGCCGCTGCCGTGGCTGAGCCGCCGCTGAATGTCAGGGATATGCATATACTCGGCATCGGCGACGGCGGCTATGGCTCCTCCTGAATGCAGCATCTCAATGAGATTGGCGTGGGCAGCCGTGAAGACCGCGGCCCGCCGCAGCGGAATATAGACCGTTGTGCCCTTTGGCAGTCGGCCCGCCGTGCGTGCCGAATCGGTGTGGCTGACAAGAATATAGGTATGCAGCGTCCGTCCTGATTTCCACGGATCGGCCAACGTCACGACGGTATAATGGTCGTGGTGCTCCATCCTTATGTGCTTGGCATAACGGAATGTAGAGTCGGAATCGCCGGCCGGAGAATTGCCTCCTGCGTTGCGGCATGCCGACAGGAATAATACCGTTATGGCTAATAAAAGATATGAAATTCTGTCCATATATCGAAAATTTGAGTGCAAAGTTACAAAAAACTGTTGTTTCCTTTGCCCGTTATCATTAATTTTGTTACTTTTGAAGCCGAAAGCAGTATGGCGCAACGCCTTATACTATTAATAATTTAACTAAAAACTTGATATGGAAGAGAACCAAACTAAATTGAGCGATAGATTCTCGCTGAAGAAGTTTATCGAGTTTGCGGTTATCATCGTGATAACTGCCATCATTTGGAATCTGCCCCAGGATTCATTCGGTATTGCTGGCCTCACGGTCATTCAGCAACGAGTCATCGCTATCTTTGTCTTTGCCACGCTCTCGTGGCTCACGGAGGCCATTCCCTCATGGGCTACCTCGATAGCCATCATCACCATTATGTGTCTGACTATCAGCAACAACAGCCTCTCGATGTTTAAGGGCGGTGGTGCTGCCATCTCGGCCAACGGCACGGAACTGGAGTTCACCAAGGGCTTGAAGTTTACGTCGGGAATCATTGGCGAGAACAAGATAATCATCGACGAGAAGGGCCAGCAGCTAACTCTCCGTGGTAACGACGTGGCCTTCCGTATTGATTCGCTCCATAAGGGAGAGGTGATAGCTACCACCTATGTGCCTGATAATGAGGACAAAGCCTTCCTTACGCTCACTAACGCCAACGTCAAGGAGGGTTCGCGTTCCGACTCCCTTGCCGTTATCAACGCTGTCGTCACTAAGGATGCCGAGGTGACGTTCCTCAACAAGGGCGGTCTTATCAATCTGAAGAAGATACAGATTAAGGACGGCGACAAGGTCGTGCGCCAGTGGGACTTCACGAAGGTTTCCGACCGCGACCTCAACAGTTTGCAAAAGGATGCCGCAATATGGAGTGCGGCCAGCGACAAGAGCGGTGTCTACACCAACAGAGCCACCCTCAAGGGTGCCGATTTCGGTGCAGAGCTGAAGTCATCGGATATTATGGCCACTTTCGCCAATCCAATCATCATCCTCTTCCTCGGCGGATTCATCCTCGCCATTGCCGCTACGAAGTCGGGACTCGATGTCCTCTTGGCCAAGAACCTCATAAAACCATTCGGTAAGAAGAGCGAAAACGTCCTTCTCGGTTTCCTGCTTATCACCGGAGCCTTCTCGATGTTCGTCAGCAATACGGCCACTGCCGCAATGATGCTGACCTTCCTCACCCCTGTCTTTGCAGCCCTTCCGGCCAGCGGAAAAGGCCGTGTGGCCCTCACCCTGAGCATTCCGGTGGCCGCCAATATCGGTGGTATGGCCACACCTATAGGCACTCCGCCTAACGCCATCGCTCTCCAGGCCCTTAACGGTCCTGAGCTCCACATGGGAATAGGTTTCGGACAGTGGATGTCGTTCATGTTCCCGCTCGTCATCGTCCTCCTCCTGATAAGCTGGTTCCTGCTGAAGAAGTTCTATCCTTTCTCGCAGAAGACCATCGAACTGACCATTGAGGGCGACGTGCATCGTGGCTGGCGCATGTGGGTGGTGTGCATAACCTTTGCCGTCACGATCATCATGTGGCTCCTCGACAAGGTCACCGGTGTCGACGCCAATACCGTTGCCCTTATCCCTATTGCCATCTTCGCTGTCACAGGAGTAATCACTGCCAAGGACCTTCAGCAGATAAACTGGAGCGTCATCTGGATGGTTGCCGGCGGATTCGCCCTCGGTCTGGGCATGAACGGCTCCGGCCTTGCCAATGCCGCCATTGCCAGCATACCGTTTGGCAGTTGGAGTCCGATAGTGATCATGATTGTATCGGGACTGATATGCTACTTCCTCAGCAACTTCATATCGAACACCGCCACAGCAGCACTGCTGGTTCCAATCCTCGCCGTCGTCTGCAATGGTATGGGAGCCAGCCTCGACCCTGTCGGCGGAACGTCGACAATCCTCCTCGGTATCGCCCTCTCGGCATCGGCAGCCATGTGTCTTCCTATCTCGACACCGCCTAATGCCATCGCTTACTCGACCGGTCTCGTCGACCAGAAAAGTATGCTGAAGATGGGAATAATCGTTGGAATGATTACCATGGTATTAGGATATGTAGTCCTTTACATGGTTGGAAAGATGCACATCTTAGGATAAACAAATAAAAAAATGTGGGCCATGCGGTCCACATTTTTTTATTTCCGTTCCTGCTGTGGGGCTATTTCGCAATCGGACGAAGACGAGGATGTACTGCGTCGGGAATCGTCCATCGCAATTATTGCGAGCTCACGAGGATGATGTTTGACTGGGAATAGTTGTAAGAATATTTCACACTACGACGAAAAATAAACCGCATCTGTAACTATCTAATAATCAATCAGATGGAGATACATGCCATTTCGCGTTCTAAAACGGTCCATTTCAGCGTCTAAAACGGACCGTTTCAGCGTGCGAAACGGGCCGTTTCGGAACGCCAAACGGTACATATTGCATTGCTGTTAATATTTTTCGCAATCAGCATACAATCTGGAGGAAACGGGTAAGTGATTTCCGCGGCAATCATATATGAATCGTCCATGTTGCGGGATACGTCTGCCTAACACGCTGATTTCCAATGGTGTGATTCGTCGTAACCCGTATTTTGGGTCCACACAAATTTTCTCACTAATCGTCGTTACAAGCTCTCCAAGTACTCGGCGCACATCTCAGCGCATCGTTCGCCGTCGATTCCTGCCGACACGATGCCTCCTGCGTATCCGGCACCCTCACCGCAAGGGAAGAGCCCCCGGACGCGGACGTGCATCAGGTTGTCGCTGTTGCGCAGCACTCTTACCGGTGAGCTCGTGCGCGTCTCACTGGCTATGAGCACAGCCTCGTTGGTGAGGAACCCGTGGTGGTGCTTGCCGAAGACCTTGAAAGCCTCCTGTAGCCGTTTCGATATGAACTGCGGCATCCAGAAGTGGAGCGGACTCGATATCAGTCCCGGGGCATAGCTCGACTTCGGGAGGTCGTAACTGAGCCGGTTGTTGACGAAGTCGGTCATGCGCTGGGCCGGAGCCGTCTGCCGGCGGTTGCCCTGTATCCATGTCATACGCTCGAGAGCCTCCTGGAATCGCATCACGGCCAGGTCGCTGTTCGCAGTCTCGGCAGTTGCCGTCGTATCGTTTACGCCGTCGACCTTGCACTCGCCCTCACCGCTGACGTCCTCGGGACGAATCTCGACAACCATTCCTGAGTTGCTCCATTTCGTCCCGCGGTTGGCAGGACTCATTCCGTTGGTCACAATCTGCTCGGGTCCCGTGGCCGCCGGAATGACGAATCCTCCCGGACACATGCAGAAAGAGTAGACACCACGGCCGTCGACCTGCGTCACCATCGAGTATTCGGCCGTCGGCAGATACTTCCCTTTGCCGTTGCGGTTGTGGTATTGTATCTGGTCGATGAGGGCGGCGGGATGCTCCAGCCGTACGCCAACGGCAATGCCCTTGGGCTTTATCTCCACCTTGGCATTGGCAAGATAGCGGTAGACATCGCGCGCCGAGTGGCCCGTGGCTAAGATTACCGGTCCCTTGATTGTCAGCTGCTCGCCTGTGGAGCGGACGGCCTCGACGCCCTCGACGGTGTCACCTTTTATTAATAGTGATGTCATTTTAGTCTCGAAGTGTACCTCACCGCCACATTTTATCACCGTGTCGCGCATGTTCTCGATAACCCGTGGCAGTTTGTCGGTGCCGATGTGCGGATGAGCCTCGTAGAGAATGGAGGTCTGGGCCCCATGCTGACAGAACACATTGAGAATCTTGTTGACGTTGCCCCGCTTCTTGCTCCGCGTGTAGAGCTTGCCGTCGGAGAACGCACCGGCACCGCCCTCACCGAAACAGTAGTTCGACTCAGGGTCGACCTTCTGGTTCTTTGTTATCAGCGCCATGTCGCGCTTGCGGTCGTGGACGTTCTTACCTCTTTCTATTATCACCGGCCGCAGTCCGAGCTCTATAAGCTTCAGGGCGGCAAAGAGGCCGGCAGGACCCTCGCCGACGACCACTACCTGCGGGCGTCCTTCCACATTCTGATATTCCGTGTGCTCGTACTGCTCGTCCTGTGGATATTCGTTGACGTAGGCGCGCACCTTGAGGTTGACGTATATCGTGCGCTGACGGGCATCGATACTCTTCTTCAGCACACGCACGGCATTAATCGTCCGTATGTCGAGACCTTCCTCCTTGGCGAGGTATGCCTTTATGGCCTCCTCGCAGTATGCATTTTCGGGCAGAACCCTTAGTTGATATTCGTTGGTCATAACCTGTCATTAGTATTTCTCTGCAAAATTAATCAATTTTCTTGTGAAATAGTTGGCTGTTGTTATAAATCTTCGTACTTTTGCTCTCAAGTTTAGCATTTCCCTCCTTGTAAGAGGGGTGCCGAATAGTAACATTTATATAAGAACATAATGAAAGTATTGAAATTCGGCGGAACATCCGTTGGTTCCGTAAAGTCCATTCTCAGCTTGAAGAGCATTGTCGAGCGGGAAGCCAAACATCAGGAGATTGTAGTCGTCGTCAGCGCCCTTGGCGGCATCACCGACAAGCTGCTTGCCACATCGCGGTTGGCAGAGAGCGGCGACGAGAGATGGAAAGACCAGTTCAAGGAAATGGTCGACCGCCATCACCAGATGATTGACACCATCATCACCGACACTGCCGACCGTGAGGCCCTTTTCGCCAAGGTCGACGCCCTCTTCGAGCAGCTCCAGTCGCTTTACCGTGGCGTTTTTCTCGTCCATGACCTCAGCCATAAGACTCAGGATGCCATTGTATCCTATGGCGAGCGCCTCAGTTCGAATATCGTTGCTACACTCATCCGTGGCGCGAAGTGGTTCGATTCGCGTGATTTTATCAAGACTCACGACATCCACGGACGCCGCAGTCTCGACTCCGACCTCACCATGCGGCTCGTGCGTAGTGCCTTTGCCGAGATGCCGCGCATCAGTGTTATGGGCGGATTTATTGCCCGCGACAGTGCCACCGACGAGATTACGAACCTCGGTCGTGGCGGCAGCGACTACACAGCGTCAATCATTGCCGCGGCCCTTAATGCCGAAGTATTGGAGATTTGGACTGATGTCGACGGATTCATGACCGCCGATCCGCATGTCATCTCGACGGCATACACCATCAACGAGCTCAGCTATACCGAGGCTATGGAGCTCTGCAATTTCGGTGCAAAGGTCATCTATCCTCCAACCATCTATCCCGTCTGCGTAAGGAATATCCCTATTAAGGTGAAGAACACCTTCAATCCCAACGGGCGCGGAACCATTATCAAGCAGAAAATTGACGACGACCGCAAGCCCATCAAGGGCATATCGTCGATCAGCGGCACAACGCTCATCACTGTTACCGGTCTGTCGATGGTCGGTGTCGTGGGTGTCAACCGCCGCATCTTCACCTCGCTCGCCGATAATGGCATCAGCGTCTTCCTCGTCTCGCAGGCCTCATCGGAGAATTCTACCTCCATCGGTGTCCGCGATGCCGATGCCAAGGCTGCCGTCGCCGTGCTCAACGAGGAATTCAAAGCCGAGATTGAAGATGGCCGGATGTTCCCCATGCATGCCGAGAGCGGACTGGCCACCATCGCTATCGTGGGCGAGAATATGAAGCATGCGGCCGGAATAGCCGGAAAACTCTTCGGAACCCTGGGCCGCAGCGGTATCAGTGTCATTGCCTGTGCGCAGGGTGCCAGTGAGACAAATATATCGTTTGTCGTCGACGGGAAGTCGTTGCGGAAAGCCCTCAACGTTCTCCACGACTCGTTCTTCCTCTCTGAGTATAAGGTTCTTAACCTCTTCGTATGCGGTGTGGGAACGGTTGGCGGGAAACTCCTCGACCAGATTCGCAGCCAGTATGCCGACCTCGCGCAACGCTCACATCTCAAGCTGAAAGTCGTAGGCATTGCCTCGTCGCACAACGCCATCTTCAACCGCGACGGCATCGACCTCTCGAAATACCGCGAGGAACTGAAAAACAGTGAGCCCAGCGACCCGTCGAAGCTACGCGACAGCGTCATCGGCATGAACATCTTCAACAGTGTGTTTGTCGACTGTACGGCATCGAAGGACATCGCAGCCCTGTATCAGGTTTTCCTCGAGCATAATATTTCGGTCGTGGCGGCCAATAAGATTGCAGCTTCCAGCGACTATGAGAGCTATCTGAGGCTGAAACGCACTGCCATAGCCCGAGGCGTGAAATTCCTTTTCGAGACAAATGTCGGAGCCGGACTGCCAATCATCGGAACAATCAACGACCTTCGCAACTCCGGTGACAAGATTCTGCATATCGAGGCCGTCCTTTCGGGAACGCTGAACTTCATCTTCAACGAAATCAGCGCCGACGTGCCGTTCTCCGAGACCGTGCGCAGGGCAAAGAAGGAAGGTTATTCCGAGCCCGACCCACGTATCGACCTCAGCGGTGTCGACGTCATCCGCAAACTCGTCATCCTCACCCGTGAGGCCGGATATCGTGTGGAACAGGCTGATGTAGAGAAACATCTCTTCGTGCCGGATGAATATTTCGAGGGCTCCGTCGACGACTTCTGGAAGAAACTTCCCGACCTCGATGCCGACTTTGAGCGGCGCCGGCAGGAAATAGCCCGGGAGAATAAGAAATGGCGTTTCGTCGCTACAATGGACGCAGGAAGAACGAGTGTAGCCTTGAAAACGGTCGGCCCGAGCCATCCTTTCTATAATCTTGAGGGCTCCAATAATATCGTCATGCTCACCACCGAGCGCTATAAGGAATATCCGATGCTCATCCAAGGCTACGGAGCCGGTGCGTCGGTGACGGCCGCAGGAGTTTTTGCTAACATCATGAGTATTGCTAATATTTGATTTCTAAGATTATGAAACACATTATTATATTAGGTGACGGCATGGCTGACCATGCCATTGAACGCCTCGGAGGAAAGACTCCGTTGCAGTTTGCCGACGTTCCATATATGGATATGCTTGCGCGGCGCGGACGGACAGGACGTCTCGTAACGGTCCCTGACGGCTTTGCGCCGGGTTCGGAGGTTGCCAATACGGCCATCCTCGGCTACGACCTCAATAAGGTCTATGAGGGCCGCGGTCCTCTCGAGGCCGCCTCGATAGGCTATGAGATGCGTCCCGACGACCTTGCCATACGCTGCAATATCATCACTATCGCCGACGGAAAGATTAAAAATCACCACGGCGGCCATCTGTCGACGGCAGAGGGAACTGAGCTTATCGAGTTTCTCGATGAGCAACTCGGCAACGACCGTGTGCATTTCATACCCGGAATACAGTACCGCCACCTGCTTATCATCAAGGGTGGAAACAAACATATCGTCTGCGTAGGGCCTCACGACCATCCCAATGAGCCGTGGGAACCGCTGCTCGTGAAGCCGGAAACCGGTTATGATGAGTCGAAGGACTCACATAAAGCCGAGCTCACTGCCGAGCAGACAGCCGATCTGCTGAATGACCTCATACGGAAAAGTCAGGAACTTTTGGCTACACATCCGTTCAATGTGCGCCGTGTGAAGGAGGGCCAGGACCCTGCCAACTCCATCTGGCCGTGGAGTGGGGGCTACCGTCCGTCGATGCAGACTCTCAAGGAGTTGTATCCCGATGTGCACTCCGGTAGTGTCATTTCGGCTGTCGACCTCATCCGGGGTATCGGCCACTATGCCGGTCTCGACGTGATAAAGGTGCCACGGGCCACGGGTCTTGCCAACACAAACTATGAGGGAAAGGTACAGGCGGCGCTGACGCAGCTGTATAATCAGGATTTTGTGTTTCTGCATTTTGAGGCTACCGATGAGGCCGGACATGACGGCGACCTCGACTTGAAGATTCGGGCTATCGAATATCTCGACCATCGGGTGGTGGAACCTATATATAATGAGGTGAAAACATGGGACGAACCGGTGGCCATAGCCGTTCTCCCCGATCATCCAACGCCCGTGGAGATACGTACTCACGTCAAGGAACCGGTGCCGTTCTTGTTCTGGTACCCCGGTATAGAGCCCGACTCTGTTACTCTTTATGACGAGGAGAGTTGTGTATCAGGTAGTTATGGTATGCTCCGACTCAACGAGTTCATGGATAAGTTTATGTCGCTCTGACAGTATCATTCGTTGTCGACAGCCGTAAAGGCGGCTGTCGGCAGTAGTCATTAACATCAAAAAATAACATTCCGTACGGCGATGGCGGGGGTAATGCTTTCCGCTTTCGTGGCTCGGTGGAAATAATATAATATGCTATACTATTCGACTAATAAACGGGCACCGATGGCAACGTTAGAGAAAGCCGTAGTGAAAGGTCTCGCTGAGGACCGCGGTCTTTACATGCCCGAGAAGATAAACAAGTTGCCGCAGGCGTTTTTTGACCATATCGACGGTCTGTCGTTTCGCGAGATAGCACGCAACGTTGCCGATGCTTTCTTCGGCGACGATGTGGAGGGCGAGGCTCTGCGGAAGATTGTCTACGACACGTTGGCCTTCGATGTTCCCGTACATAAGATTGACGAGAATATCTATTCGCTTGAGCTGTTCCATGGTCCGACCTTGGCTTTCAAGGATGTAGGTGCCCGTTTCATGGCCCGGCTGTTGCAGTATTTCGTTGTTCCGGCTTCAGCTGAGGACGGAAAGGCGGCTCCCATCAATGTGCTTGTAGCCACATCGGGCGATACGGGGTCGGCAGTGGCCAACGGATTCCTTGGTGTCGACGGCATCAATGTCTACGTTCTCTATCCTAAGGGAAAGGTGTCGAAGATTCAGGAGAGCCAGTTCACAACCCTCGGAAAGAATATTACAGCTATTGAGGTCGACGGCGTTTTCGATGATTGTCAAGCACTTGTGAAGAATGCTTTCATGGATGAGGAACTCAATGCCCACATGCGGCTGACATCGGCGAACAGTATCAATGTGGCCAGATTTCTCCCTCAGGCCTTCTATTACTTCAATGCTTACGCCCGACTCAAGCAGTGTGGGGTATTGAAAATCGCTGATGGAAAGTCGAATATGGTTATGTGTACGCCGTCGGGAAACTTCGGAAATATTACGGCCGGACTCTTCGGTATGCGCATGGGACTGCCAATAAAGCGTTTCATCGCAGCAAATAATGCCAACGATATATTCTATAAGTATCTCCAGACGGGCAAATATGAGCCTAAGCCCTCGAAGCAGACACTCGCAAACGCTATGGATGTGGGTGATCCATCGAATTTCGCGCGCATCCTTGACCTTTACAACGGATCTTGGGAGGACATAAAGGCGGATATCTCCGGTGCCACATATACTGATGATGATATCCGTGATACGATGAGGGAATGCTATAACCGAACCGGCTATGTGCTTGATCCTCATGGTGCTTGCGGCTATCGCGCTCTGCGCGGGCAGCTCCAGCCGGGTGAGGTGGGAGTATTCTGCGAGACGGCGCACCCCGCTAAATTCAAGGAGAAGGTTGACGCTATAATCGGCGCCGACATCGAAATACCGGAACGCTTGGCGGCTTTCATGCGCGGAACAAAGCAGTCGATTCCAATGAGTAAGGACTTTGCTGAGTTCAAGAGTTTCTTAATGTCAAGATAAGTAATACATTTGTATAGCAGAAAGGTATTCTTTGCATATAGCAGAGAATACCTTTTCTCAATTTAAAAAGTAGCTCTATAGCAGTGGTTGATAGCCAATAAATTGAAGGTAAAGGAAAAAAGGAACAAAAGTAATTGGCAAAAAATTTTGAATCTAAATAATTATTCCTTATCTTTGCAATTACTAAGACTATCTTGCTTATTTGACATTTTTCTTATGATATATATAGACCTTAATGAAAATAGAGTCCGGCGACTTAGTTTCTATCTCGCTATGGAGGAATGGGTTGCCCGCCACATGGACGAACCTGAGTGCTTCTTCATGTGGCAGGTGGAGCCGAGCGTCATCTTCGGCCGTAACCAGGACATCTATTCTGAGGTGAACCTCGACTATTGCCGGCAACACGGAATACAGTTCTACCGACGGAAGAGTGGTGGGGGATGTGTATATGCCGATATGTCGAACGTTATGCTTGCTTACATCACTACTGCTGATGAGGCTCAGACAACGTTCGAGCATTATATGAAAATGATAGTCGGCGTGATAAAAAAGATGGGCATTGGGGCCTCCTGGACCGAGCATAACGATATTATGATTGGCGACAGAAAAGTCAGCGGAAATGCCTTCTATCATCTAACCACGACCTTAGGCGGCAGAACCGTCGGCCGGAGTATCGTCCACGGCACCTTCCTCTACGATACGAATATGGAGAATATGGTTGCCTCGATAACCCCCTCCGATGAAAAGCTTATAAAGCATGGGGTGCAAAGCGTAAGGCAACGGATATGCCTCTTCAAGGACTTCACCACGATGACCTTTCCTGAAGTGCGCGCTTTCTTCCGTAATAATCTCACTGACAAGGCGGTGACGCTTACGCCAGAGCAGATAAATGAGATTGAGGAATTGGAGAAAGAATACCTAAAACCTGAATGGATCTTTGGCAAAAACCCAAACCACTGAACCGATTTGACTTGTATTTAACCGAAAACCAAAATACTTAATTTTCATAGAATATGAATAAACGAACTTGCTTATATGACAAGCATGTCGCTCTCGGAGCTCTGATTCAGCCTTTTGGCGGTTTCGACATGCCTATCCAGTACACAAATATTATTGATGAGCACAAGGCAGTGCGCGAGCACGTCGGTGTATTCGATGTCAGCCACATGGGTGAGATAATCATCAGCGGACATGATGCTCCAAGGTTTGTAAACCATATTTTCACCAATGACGTGACGAAAATGAAGCCTGGAGACGTCATGTATGGCATGATGTGCTATGAGGATGGAGGCACCGTCGACGATACATGTGTCGACATGCTTGAGCCGAACCGCTATTTCATGACCGTCAATGCGGCCAATGTCGACAAGGACAGTGAATGGGTACACAAACAGGCCGAGAAGTTCGATGTTGTCGTTTGCTACAAGAGTGACTGGTGGAATCAGCTTGCAATTCAAGGCCCTGAGGCTGAGAAAACGGTTACGGAGGTGCTCCATCTGCCAGTTTCCGACTTGAAATTCTACCAGTGCAAAGAAGTATTGCGTTTCGACGACAGCGTCATTGTGTCCCGTACCGGTTACACTGGGGAGGACGGTTTCGAGGTGTATGGTGATAAGGAGTACATCCGCGATGCCTGGGACCGCCTGATGAGAGCTGGGGTGAAGCCTTGTGGCCTCGGCTGCCGCGATACCCTCCGGTTCGAAGTGGGATTGCCTCTCTATGGCGATGAGCTGTCGAAGGATATATCTCCAATAATGGCCGGACTGGGCCATTTCGTCGATTTCGACAAACCGGAGTTCATTGGCCGTGAAGCTCTGCTGAAACAGAAAACGGAGGGTGTGGCAAAACGGCTGCGGGGAATTCAGCTCGACGACCATGCTGTGCCCCGGCACGGCTATAAAGTCCTCCGCGACGGTAAGGAGGTTGGTGAGGTAACGACCGGATACCGGCTTATTTCGGCCGACAAGAGTTGCGCTGTGGCTCTCGTCGACAGCTCGCTGAAGCTCGGTGACCGTGTAGAAATACAGATTCGGAAAAAGACTTTCCCAGGAACGATAGTCAAAAAGCGTTTCGTGGACACACATTACAAGAAAGACTGATAATCGATTAAGACAGACGGATAATCAGTATAAGAAAGACTGACAATTGGTAACTGTCTCAGTTAAAGGAAGATATAAGTTAACAACAGAATATAAAACAACAGTCCGGGCCATTCCCCAGTAAGCTTTTGGCGCGTCTGAATAATGGCCGGACAAAAAATAATGTATTATGGCTAAAGTTATTGAGGGCCTCTACTATACAGAGAGCCATGAGTATGTGAAAGTCGATGGTAATGTAGGAACTATCGGAATAACCGATTACGCTCAGAACGCACTCGGTAATGTGGTTTATGTTGATATGCCGGATGTCGATGATGAGGTTGAAGCCGGTGAGGAGTTTGGTGCTGTCGAGAGCGTCAAAGCTGCCAGTGACCTCAACAGTCCGGTCAGCGGCAAGGTCGTAGAGGTGAATGAAGCCCTGGAAGATAAGCCAGAGCTCGTCAATCAGGATGCCTTCGCCAACTGGATCATCAAGGTTGAATTGTCGGATCCTTCGCAGCTCGACGACCTCATGGATGCCAAGGCTTACGAGGAGTTCTGCAACAACCAACAGTAAATAACCATTCATTCCTTTTCAACATTATGTACAAATATTTTCCTCATACCCCTGAGGACATTGCCGGCATGTTGGCAAAGGTTGGAGCCGAATCCCTTGAAGACCTCTATGCTGAACTGCCCCGCGAAGTCCTGTACAAGGGCGATTACGACTTGCCGTCGGCGATGAGCGAGGTGGAAGTGCGCCGTTTCTTCGGTCGTCTCGGACGGAAGAACCGGCAACTTGTGTGCTTCGCAGGAGCCGGTATCTACGACCATTATGCTCCTTCGGCTATTCCTCAGCTCATAGAACGGTCGGAATTCCTCACTTCCTACACCCCCTATCAGGCCGAAATATCGCAAGGGACGTTGCACTATATATTTGAGTATCAGTCGATGATGGCTGAGTTGACGGGTATGGACATCTCCAATGCATCGATGTACGATGGTGCCACGGCAACCGCCGAGGCCATGCTGTTGGCTTTCAACAATTCGCGGAAGGCCGATACAGTGCTCTACAGTTCATCACTGGACCCCAAGACGGTCGATGTTATGCGCACTTATGCCCATTTCCATGGAGTCAGACTCGAAGAGTTCAACTCCATGACAACATCGGCTGAGGACCTCAAGGTGAGAGTGGACAAAGGCGATATTGCCGGAGTTATAGTGCAACAGCCTGATTACTATGGTATTATCGAGGATTTTACCGGTTATGCTGATGCGTGCCATTCTAAGAAAGCATTGTTTGTTGTCAACAGTATTGCCGCTGATTTGGCATTGCTGAAGACCCCTGGAGAGTGGGGCGCCGACCTCGCTGTTGGCGATGTCCAGAGTCTTGGAGTACCGATGTCGTTTGGTGGACCTACGGCAGGATATATGTGCTCGACCGAGAAACTGATGAGAAAACTCCCCGGCCGCATTGTCGGAAAGACTCATGATGGCAATGGACAACGTGTCTTTGTGCTCACCCTTCAAGCCCGCGAACAGCATATCCGGCGTCAGAAGGCTACGTCGAATATCTGTTCCAATGAGTCGCTAATGGCTTTGTACGTAACGATTTACATGTCGCTTATGGGCAAGGAGGGTCTTAAGGAAGCCGCAACGATATCTTACGACGGTGCCCATTACCTTTGTGATAAGTTTATAGCCACCGGAAAAGCTCGGCTTGTGTACGACAAACCGTTCTTTAACGAGTTCCTTGTCGATATAGACGGAAGGGACGAATTCTACGACCGTGCCGTCGAGAAAGGCTTTGTGCCCGGAGTGAAAGTGGGGCGGAGTGGTCTGCTCATTGCCGTTACGGAGCAACGGACCAAGGATGAGGCCGACGAACTGGCGGCTTTACTCTAATTTTTTATCGTAAGTATAAGGTAATTATTCAAGAGAAAAAGCGGATTATTTATGAATAACAAACTATACGGCAAACTGATATTTGAGCTTTCTCATCCTGGTCGCCGTGCCTATTCGCTGCCCAAAGATGAGTTTGGCAGTCATGAACTCCCCTCAGCCATGAGGCGTGCCGAGGATGCTGCGCTCCCGGAATGCGATGAGATGACGGTCGTTCGCCACTATACTAATCTGAGTGAGAATAACTTTGGCGTCGACAACGGATTCTATCCCCTCGGGTCCTGCACTATGAAGTACAACCCTCCTATTAATGAGGAGATGGCCGCCCTGTCGGCTTTCAACAATATCCACCCCCTGCAACCGTTGTCAACGGTCCAGGGAGCATTGCAGGTGGAATACGATCTGCAGCGTGCCCTGAGCGCACTGACGGGCATGGCCGACTTCACGCTGAATCCGTGTGCCGGTGCTCACGGTGAGCTTACGGGTCTGATGATTATCCGTAGCTACCATGAGACCCGTGGCGACAGCCGTCGCAATAAGGTTATCATACCCGATTCGGCCCATGGAACCAACCCTGCGTCGGCGGCAGTCTGCGGTTGTGAGGTCTTGGAAGTGAAGAGTACGGCCGACGGTCTTGTCGATTTCGACGACCTGAAGCAGATTATTGCTGACCATCCTGACGATATTGCGGCAATGATGATGACCAATCCCAACACCCTCGGACTTTTCGAGCGTGACATTCCGGCCATCACGAAACTTGTTCACGATGCCGGCGGACTGATGTATTATGATGGTGCCAATCTCAATCCGATGCTTGGCGTGGCCCGTCCAGCTGATATGGGATTTGATGTCATGCACCTAAATCTTCACAAGACATTCTCTACGCCCCATGGCGGTGGCGGTCCCGGCTCCGGTCCGGTGGGCGTCAGAGAGGGCCTCGAGCCATTCCTGCCTAAGCCTCATGTGGTAAAGAACGGTGATAAGTTCGATATCGAACAGCCCGAACGTACAGACAGTTACACCGTTGAGAACAATCATGTAGGACCTTTCTTAGGAAATTTCCTCGTTATTGTGCGTGCCCTGAGCTATATCCTCTCCTTAGGAAAAGAGAATATTAAGATGGTCGGCCCTTTGTCGGTCCTCAATGCCAATTACATAAAGGAGTCGTTGAAGGACGATTACGAGCTTCCGATACACGGACTATGCAAGCACGAATTCGTTTTCAATGGCCTCAAGGACAAGTCGACCGGCGTTACTACCATGGATGTGGCCAAGCGTCTGCTCGATTATGGCTATCATGCTCCAACTATTTACTTTCCGTTGCTTTTCCATGAAGCCATGATGATAGAGCCTACCGAGAATGAGAGCAAGGAGACCCTTGACGGATTTATCGAGGTCATGCATAATATTGCGAAAGAGGCCCGCGAAAATCCCGAAATCGTAAAGGGCGCTCCTCATACCACTCCAATCTCGCGTGTCGACGATGTAGAGGCTGCCAAGCATCCGGTGCTCACTTTCCGGCAGCTCGCTGCGGAGTGACTGAGCTCCTGATAGTCCTAAATTCTTAATTATTAGTGATTTACTTTCCATATTGCTATGAACAGTGATCTTATTATAATAGGTGCGGGTCCGGGCGGCTACGTGGCCGCAGGCTATGCCGCTTCGAAGGGTCTAAGGACGGTGGTGGTAGAGAAGAACGTTGTTGGAGGTGTCTGTCTTAATCATGGTTGTATTCCAACGAAATGCCTTGCCCATGATGCCGACATGCTCCGCAACCCACTTTTGGACAGCGACTGCAGGCGTCTTGTCGACTTCTCACGTATCCAACAGCGTAAGAATGAGGTTATTGAGCAGTTGCGGGGCGGCATCCGAACCCTTCTCTCTCAGCCGAATATCACACTCGTTGAGGGCTCCGCCGAGTTTGTCGATGCTCATACGATAAAAGTCGGAGATGAGCTTTTCACCGCTGATAATATCATTATTGCCACTGGTTCGCACACAAAGTTGCCACCGTTTGCCGTCGAAGGCATGCAATCGGCTAAGACTAAAGTCGTAACATCGACCGAACTGCTTGATATAGAGAGCGTTCCGCCGACGCTTGCCATTGTCGGTGCCGGAGTCATAGGAATGGAATTTGCCTCTGCTTTCAACACTTTCGGCAGTAAAGTTGATGTGTATGAATTCCTTCCCGAGTGTCTCCCAGCCATAGACAAGGACATTGCGCGCCGGCTGAGGAAATCGTTGGAGAAACGCGGGGTGAAGTTTCACATGAAGTACAGCGTCGGCAATGTCGATGACCTTGGTGCCGACGTCGTGCTCATAGCCACCGGACGCGCTGCCAATACCGATGGTCTGGCACTGGAGAAAGCCGGCATCTCGTATGACAGAAAGGGCATAACGGTCGACGACAATATGCTTACCAACGTTGCCGGAGTATATGCTGTCGGCGATGTCAACGGCCGTTCCATGCTCGCTCATGCCGCCGAATGGCAGGGTAGGAGAGCCGTTAACCACATCATCGGCGAGCATGACGATATCCGTTTCGACATCATGCCTTCCGCAATCTTCACCTATCCTGAGGCTGCTTGCGTCGGTCCGGCGGAGAGTGAGTTAAAGGAGAAGGGCGTGGAATATGCCGTTCACAAGAGTTTCTACCGTGCTAACGGAAAGGCTCTTGCCATTGGTGAGACCGAAGGAATGATGAAGATTATCACCGATACCGCCGATCGTGTCATCTCATGCCATGGCTATGGCGCTCATGCCGCTGACCTTATTCAGGAGGTTTCGGCCCTGATGAACAAGGAAATAACCCTCCGGCAGTTGCACGATATCATACATATCCATCCCACATTAAGTGAGATTCTGGTCCAATGACCATGCCGTTGTGTCCGTTGCTGGCAGTTTTCGTGCGACACATTGGACATGAATGCGCCTTATTTCCGCAGATAATGCACTCCACGGTTGCGGCATGAGAACTTGAAGACTAAGTTAATGGCTATAAAAAAAGCACACAAGCGTACAGCCCGTGTGCTTTTTTTATAGCCTTTTTTGTTCTTCCGTTTAGAATGGCAGGTCGTCAGTGCTGTCGCCGGCGTTGTCGGCTGGTGGGAACGGAGCCTGAGTCTGCTGCGTCGGCTGTGCCTGAGGCGCTGCTGCCGGAGCTGGTTGCGGTGCTGCTGCCGGAGCCGGAGTGCCAGCCTGGGCTGCTGCCGGGTCAACACGCTGAACGGCGTAAGCGCGTATGCTGTTGTACCAACGGCCCTGATACTCATGCGCATCGATGTCGAAACTTACCATAAGCTCGTCGCCGACATTAATGTTGAATTGTTTGATACGGTCCTCGCCAAATACTGAGAAACAGCATTTGCGGGGATATTGATCATGGGTTTCGATGACGAAGTCCTGAGATGTCCATGGATTTCCTGTGCGCTGAGAAACACCACTACGTGCCGGTACAACGGCGATAATCCTTCCTTGAATGTCCATTATCTTATGAATTATTCTTAGTTATAAATTGTTCTATGATGCGAAAGTACGAAAAAAGTTTGAGAAACAAAAATTTTTCATCGCTATTTTACTTATTTATCGTTGTATTATTTTCGTTGGAATTGATGATGTGAACATCGCGCTGCGGGAATGGAATCTCAATGTTATTGTCATTGAGGGTTTTGTAAATGCATTCCATTATCTTTCCGTCGTCGCCGTACTGTGTCAGCACGTTCACCCAGACGAGAATTTTCAGTGTGACACAGTTGTCGTCGAAACTCTTCAAAACGACCTTTACCCCACGTCTGTGGTCAATGCAGTCGAGTTTCGTTATAGCGTCGATGAGGAGCTTTTGACACTGCTGTATGTTCGTACCGTAGGCTACACCCACCTCAAGAACGTCGAGCTCGAGGCCGTGATTCTTTGTAAGATTCTTATAGTTTTTTGTGAAAAGTTGTGAGTTAGTGAAGGCAATGACCGATCCGTCAATGCCTTCGAGCATCGTCGACGTATAGCTTATCGACGACACCTTACCCCTGATGCCATCGCAGATGATGTAGTCGCCGACCTTTATTCGTCCTGCCATCAGCGATATTCCGTAGTAGATATTCTCCAGGATGTCCTTCATAGCGAATCCGATACCTGTCGACAGACCACCCGAAACAACGACGAGCCACGTGTTGCTGACGTGGAAGATGGCTAAGGCTATGAGCAGCCATGCGCCCCAGACTATGACTTGCTGCACCTTGATAATCATTACGCTTCGGCTTATGGCCGTCGATGCGTCCTTCTGTTGCAGGTACAGACGGATGAGGTCTTTCAGCGTGTAGTTCAGATAGTTAAAGGCAAACGTCAGAATTATTACTTGAACGATGGCGAAAATGCTCAGACGGAAATTCTTAGTGTCTATGAAGTAGGTCGAGAATATCTTCCAGATGGTGTCGTTGAGGTTGAAAACTGACGCGGCCCAGTATATGGCTATGATGAAAGAGTATACCGACAGCGACGGTATAAGCACGAAATATATAAGCCGGAACCACCATGCCTTGGTCACGGGCTGGTTCATGATATCGTGCTTTACGCGGTATACCGACAGCCATTTCTTTATGCAGGCAATGGTCAGAATGCACGTCAGCATCATCAGCCACCATATTATCAGCTGTACGGCTAAGAGCGTATAGCCCGTTACGGAGGCAATGAATGATGCTATGAGTACAGTCAGTGTGGCCGTACTGAGAATCATGTCGGAACGCAACAGATGCGTGTGGTATTTCCGTCCCACATGGAACTGCCATGCGGTTGTGAGAATCAGTATTGGTGGGAAGAATAGGTTGAGGATGACGGTTGGAATGAGAACGATGCGGAAAGCGAACACTACGAACGCCACGGCGATAATCGGTGAGTAGACGCGGTAGGTGTATTTGATGGCTATTCCGGACACCCTGAGGAGAATGGAGATGACGATCGCCGCTCCGAGCCACGACAGTTCGAGGAGCATGCTGGCCGACATCTTGACAAAGTTGGAGCTTGTCAACATGCCGGTCTTGAATATTGCCATTATCACTCCGAATGTGATAATCGAACCGGCGAGGATAATATATGACCGTTTCTCAAGGAACCATTTGTTGGAGTCCTTGAACCTGTCGCGCCTCATAAGCCGTGTGACGACGAACCGGATGCTGAACAGGTTGACAGCTACGGCCAAGAGCGCGTACATGGCTATGGCCACGAACAGCCAGATAATCCATCTTACGTCCCATTGCGACATAACCTTGTTGTCGGGGTTGTACTGCTGCGACAGCGATATGCTCATCCTTGTGAGATAGGCTTTGAGGTTCCGGAGAATGGAATAGTAGTTAGGGCTACCCCCACTGAATATGCTCTGCTGGATAAACTCATACTGGCTGTCGGCATAGCTGTTCAGAGTGCTCAGTCGTTTCTCCGTAAACTGATAGTACATGACGTACTCCTTCATGTCCTCGTTGTTGTCGATGAGCATGCGGCGGATATTCACCGCGAGCGTCAGACAGACGTTGCGGTCGACTTTTGCGCGGTCGTTGAGGATGAAAACCGGCATCGTCGACAACGCGTTGACGAGCGAGTCGTAGCGCGAAATCTCCAAGTTGCTGTTGGCGATGTACTCTTTGAAGGGCAGCGTCTTCTTGCGGAATTCCTCATACTGCGCCTTTGCCTCATGACAGGCGTAAGTCAGCTCGAAGATATTGTCGGTCTGCTGCGAATACAGCATGATGGCATTCTGGCTGCTTCGCTCCATGATGTTGCGCATGGTCTCAAAGACTTCCTGACTCATGGCCTTCGAGTTCGACAGCAGCTTGTTCTGTTGCACGTGATAGGAGATGAGCTCATGGCGCAGCACAGCTAACGAATTGGCAAGGCTGTCCTCCTTCAGAACGGCATTGGCAGGGAGGACGAAAGCTGCGATGAGCAGGAGTATGAAGAGAATCCTTTTATTCATATTATATTCTTTTGACGATACAAAGGTACTAAAAAATAGAGGTAAACAGTTCTCTTGGCCGTTCTTTTTTATTACTTTTGCATCCAAATGCCGATTATTCAGCTGAAAACGAAACTTAAAACGAACGAGAAAAGATGATTTTAGTAGCCGACAGCGGTAGCACAAAGACCGATTGGGCCTTGATAAACGACGACGGTGAGACCGCGAAACACATTCAGACCCAGGGACTTAACCCCTTTCACATGGATGGAGCGGGTATCGCGCGCGTTCTGCGGGAGGAACTTCTTCCTGCTCTTGCCGGCTGTTCAGTCGACAGCGTGCGGTTCTATGGCACCGGCTGCACGACCGATAAGATACCAGCCATGAAGTCGTTGCTCGCCGATGTCCTCGGCTGCACCAACGTCTTTGTGGGCAGCGACCTCCTTGGTGCCGCCCATGCCCTGTGTGGCGACGGCGAGGGCATAGCGTGCATCCTTGGCACCGGGGCCAACAGCTGCCTCTACGATGGCCACCGCATCACGGCCAACACACCGCCGCTCGGTTATATTCTTGGTGATGAGGGGTCGGGGGCAGTGCTCGGCCGCACGTTTCTCAACGGCATCTTCAAGGGATGGATAAGTCCGGCCGTGCGCGACCTCTACCTTCAGGAGACGAATCAGACCTATGCCGACGTTATAAATAATGTCTACCGGCAGCCGTTGGCCAACCGCTATCTTGCGCGAATAGCGAAGTTCTTAGGTCGGCACAAGGCCGAATATCCCGAACTCAGTGCGATGGTCGAGGAGAGTTTCGTAGCCTTTATCCACCGGAATATCGATGCTTACGGGCGCAAGGACCTGCCGCTGAACTTCGTAGGGAGCGTGGCATGGTACTTTCGGCCGGAACTCAAGGCCGCTGCTGAGACTACGGGCTACACCCTTGGACGGGTTCTCAGGAGCCCTGTCGACAGCTGTGACCGCTGAATTGTTGCAAGGAGATAAGCGAATCAGACTGCTTAATACCAAATATTCGACTCACAATGTTGCCGACTGATAGTGCAATGACATGCCAACAGATATATCGGTAAACAGTTCGTTTATAGTCGAAGAGTCCTTTTTAGATAGTCGGACAGAACGCAGAATTAGTAAAAATAATTCAAAATATAATGGCATTATTATCGCTTCTGTAACTTGCTGATTCTTAACTGCTTACAAATACATGCCGTTTGGCGTTCCAAAACGGTCCGTTTCGCAACGCCAAACGGTCCGTTTTAGACGATGAAACAGGCCGTTTCGCAATGCCAAACGGTAGGTCTGATAATGCTGTAAGGATTTTTCAATTCCATCCTCCCGTCTCTTTCCTCCGGTGCCTGCATCCGTTCTTCTCTCCATTTAGCCGTAGATGGTGGCCCGCTATGCCACAGAATACATTGGCAACGGCACCATTGTGCGGCTCGATTTGGCATTGATGCGATATTATTAGGAGCAAAAAAAATCCCCGGTCGGCTTCACAGCTTGCCGGGGATTGGCATTAATATGTTATGAGACTATAATTTCAGCTTTACTACGTCGTGTCTTATTCGTCCTCAGCAGTCTCTTTCTCGTGCTCAGCGATAAGTTTCTGCTGCAGGTCGTTAGGCACGAGCTCGTAAGAAGCGAACTTAGCGGTGAACGATGCGCGTCCGCCGGTCAGACTGCTCAGTGCCACCGAGTAGTTCGACAGCTCCTTGAGAGGAATCTTAGCCTGTAGCTTCTGATAGCCGGCCTCAGTGTCCATGCCCATAATCATGGCCCTGCGGCTCTGCAGATCGCTCATGACGTCGCCCATGAAGTCGGCGGGAACGAAGACTTCGAGGTCGTAGATAGGCTCCAGGATCTTCGGGCCTGCGTTCTTGAATGCCTCCGAGAAAGCATGGCGTGCAGCCAACGTGAACGACAACTCGTTGGAGTCGACGGGGTGCATCTTACCATCGTAGACGACAACTCTCACGTCGCGGGCATAGCTGCCCGTCAGCGGACCGCTCTCCATGCAGTCCATGACTCCCTTGAGTATTGCCGGCATGAATCTTAGGTCGATGGCTCCACCGACTACGGAGTTGATAAATACGAGCTTACCGCCCCATGGCAGGTCGCGCTCCTCCTTGCCTTTGATGTTCATCTTGAACTCCTGTCCACCGAACTTGTAAACTGTCGGGTCGGGCATTCCCTCGGCATAAGGCTCCACGATGAGTGCCACCTCACCAAACTGTCCGGCACCTCCCGACTGCTTCTTGTGGCGGTATGTAGCGCGCGACTGCTTAGTGATAGTCTCGCGGTACGGAATCTTCGGCTCCTCAAACTCCACGGCAATCTTCTCGTTGTTCTCCAAACGCCACTTCAGCGTACGCAGATGGAACTCTCCCTGACCGTGGACGATGGTCTGCTTCAGCTCCTTGCTCTGCTCCACAACCCATGTGGGGTCTTCCTGGCGCATCTTCAGCAGGGCAGCCATGAGCTTCTCGGTGTCGGCGGAGTTCTTCGCTTTGATGGCACGCGAGTATTTTGAGTTAGGATATTTTATGAAGTCGAAACGCTGGTCGGTACCCTTGCCGTTAAGGGTGTTGCCGGTCTTGACATCCTTCAGCTTCACTGTGCAGCCTATATCGCCGGCGTTGAGCTGGTCGACGGGTATGCGGCTGGCTCCTGCGCAAGCGTAAATCTGGCCTATGCGCTCCTTCGAGCCGCGGTCGGCATTGGTGAGGTCGTCGCCCGATTTTACCGTTCCCGACATCACCTTGAAGTAGCTCACCTCGCCGATGTGCGGCTCCATACCGGTCTTGAAGAAGTAGAGGCTCTCCGGACCATTGCTGTCGGGCTCGACTTCCTCACCACGTGTGTTGTGCACTTTCGGCATATCGCTGACGAAAGGCACCACGTTGCCGAGGAATTCCATAAGGCGCTGTACACCCATATCCTTGAGGGCGTCGACACAGAAGACGGGAAGGATGGAGCGGGTGACAAGACCCTGACGGATGCCCTGGCGGAGCTCGTCCTCAGTGAGGGTCTCCTCCTCGAAGAATTTCTCCATCAGGCCTTCGTCGTTCTCGGCAGCGGCCTCTACAAGCGCGGCATGGAGCTCCATGGCTTTGTCCATCTCTTCGGCCGGAATCTCCTCACGTTTAGGTGCTCCGCCCTCACTGCTCCACGACAACTTCTTCATTATCAGCACATCAATAATCTCGTGGAAGTCGGGACCGGTGGTCACAGGATACTGTATCTGGACACATTTAGGACCGTAGATTTCCTTCATCGAGTTGATGATGTTGTCGAAGTCGCACTTGTCGGAATCCAGTTGGTTGACAAGGAAGATGACCGGTTTGCCGAGTTTCTCGGTATAGCGGAAAGCGTTCTGTGTGCCCACCTCAGGGCCGTACTGGCCGTTGATGACGACCACGGCGGTGTCGGTGACGTTGAGGGCCGTTATCGTTCCGCCGACGAAATCGTCGGAACCCGGACAGTCGATGACGTTTAGCTTCTTATTGTTCCATTCAGCATGGAAGACGGTCGGAAAGACGGAGTAGCCGTATTCCTGCTCTACGGGGAAGTAGTCGCTCACGGTGTTCTTAGCTTCTACTGAGCCACGGCGCTTAATAACACCGGCTTCAAAAAGCATACTCTCGGCAAGCGTGGTCTTGCCGCTACCCGCACTGCCAACCAGCGCAATGTTCTTAATCTCGTTAGTCTGATATACTCTCATACGCGATGTGGACTTAAGTTGTTAGTTAATTCAATTCATAGATCGTTATACGGACCGAAATCCGTATTTCGCCGATAAAATTACTATAAAAAATCAATACTGCCAAATTTATTTCTACAAAATAGCTGATAATTTAATTCTTATTAGTACTTTTGCCTTTGCGATTATAAACTTGTGGGCATTACACATTATAAATAAACGAACACATCAAGAAAGTGACCGGACTTTATATACACATTCCCTTCTGCGAGAGCCGCTGCATCTACTGCGGGTTCTACTCGACGACGCGGCGGGAGCTACAGGACGATTACGTGCGGGCTCTCTGCCGTGAGATGGCGATGCGGAAAGACGAGGGCGCGGACGGTCTGGCGACGGTTTATATTGGTGGTGGTACGCCAAGTCAGCTGTCGGCATCGAATATACGCAGCATCTTCGACGGTATCGATGATGTTTTCTCTCCTGATTGGGGTAAAATGGAGATTACCATGGAGTGTAATCCGGAGGATATTACCGACGATTTCTGCAGGGCATTGAGTCAGACCCCAGTGAACAGAGTGTCGATGGGAGCGCAGACTTTCTCCGACGTACGACTGCGTTTTCTCCGCCGCCGTCATGATTCCGCGCAGGTGGCCAGGGCCGTGAGACGGCTCAGGGCTGTAGGAATCGACAATATCTCGATCGATCTTATGTTCGGATTTCCCGGTGAGACGGTCGCCGAATGGACGGATGACATTAGCTGTGCTCTTGCTTTGCGACCCGAGCATCTGTCGGCCTATAGCCTTCAGTATGAGGAAGGTACGCTGCTTTACCGTATGCTCGCGAAAGGGGAGGTAAGCGAGATTGACGATGAGACATACCGGATGATGTATAATGTGCTCTGCGACAGGATGGAAGCGGCGGGCTATGACCATTACGAGATATCCAATTTTGCTCTGCCCGACCGTCGCTCGCGCCACAATTCTTCCTATTGGCATGACGTTCCTTACATCGGACTCGGTGCCTCAGCCCACTCCTATTCGGGGAAGCAGAGGTCGTGGAACGTCAGCAGTATGACGGAGTATATCCGTCTGATAATGAGCGGAGTACGGCCTTCAGAATCGGAAACTATCGATGAGCGCACTCATTACGACGATATGGTGATGACGGCCCTTAGGACTCGTGAGGGAATCAATCTCGATGAGATGCCGGAGGAGTTCCGCAAATACATTGTCGGGAGCGCGGAGAAATATATTGGGGCCGGCGAGATGTGGACAGACGGCCACCGGTTGGCTCTGACAAGGGAGGGAATTTTCGTCAGCGATATGATAATGGCCGACCTAATGAGGCCCGATGAATGAAAATAAACGTCAAAAGGATGTGTCTTTTCTACGTTTTGGCACATCATAACAGTGTTTTCTTCGTTCGTTTAAGAAAAAACCACTATCTTTGTAACGCAATAAAAGAAGAATCAATATGAACATAAGAGAAGCTATACGCAGCCGGATCCTGATTCTCGACGGGGCACTCGGAACGATGATACAGTCGTATGGACTGTCAGAGGACGACTTCCGTGGCAGTCTGCCTCTGCTGAAGATGGTGACATATAAGGGCAATAACGACATGCTCAATATCACTCATCCTCAGACCATTGCCGACATTCACCGCCGCTATCTGAAGGCCGGGGCCGACATTATAGAGACGAACACGTTCTCGTCGCAGCGGATTTCGCAGTCCGACTATCATCTTCAGGACTATGCACACGAGATGGCTCTCGAAGGGGCAAGGCTCGCGCGGCAGTGTGCCGACGAGTTTTCCACACCCGAAAAGCCCCGCTTCGTGGCCGGATCGGTGGGACCTACGAACCGGACACTGTCGATAAGTCCTGATGTCAGCGACCCCGCAAAGAGGGATTTGACTTACGATGAGCTTTTCAACGACTACTGCGAGCAGATCGACGGACTGATTGTGGGGGGTGCCGATGCTATCCTTATAGAAACCATTTTCGATACTCTCAACGCCAAGGCGGCCATCGATGCGGCCATGAGCGAGAACCGTCGGCATGGCACCGACTTGCCGATAATGGTCTCTGTATCAGTCAATGACCTCGCAGGACGGACGCTGTCGGGACAGACTTTGGAGGCCTTCTTGGCATCAATATCGTCATATCCCATTTTTTCCGTGGGGCTGAACTGCTCTTTCGGGGCCTTGCAGCTGAAGCCGTATGTTAAAGAATTAGGTGAGAAAGCACCTTATTATATCAGCGTTTACCCCAATGCTGGACTGCCGAACGAACTCGGCCTTTATGATGAGACGGCTGATTCGATGGCTCCGGAGATAGCTGAATTCATCGACGAAGGACTCGTCAATATCGTAGGAGGATGCTGCGGAACGACTGATGAGTTCATAGCGCGCTTCGCAGAACTTGCAGAAGGGAAGAAACCGCATGCCGTTGCGAAACCTTATGACCACATGCTCCTGTCGGGATTGGAACTCCATGAGGTTGTCGATTCAGCCTCGGAGCAGGTGGCTACGTTCAATAATGTGGGCGAAAGGTGCAATGTGGCAGGCAGCCGGAAGTTCCTTCGGCTTATCAACGAGAAGAAATACGATGAGGCTTTGTCCATAGCAAGAAAGCAAGTCGACGATGGAGCACTCGTCATTGATGTCAATATGGATGACGGACTGCTCGATGCCAAGGCTGAAATGGTGCGGTTCTTGCGCATGGTGTCGGGCGAACCTGATATTGCGAGGGTCCCGATAATGATCGATTCCTCAAAGTGGGATGTGATAACGGCGGGCCTGAAATGTATCCAGGGAAAGGGTATTGTCAACTCGATATCGCTGAAAAACGGTGAGGATGAGTTCATTAGCCATGCACGCGACATCATGCGATATGGTGCGGCGGTCGTTGTGATGTGCTTTGACGAACATGGTCAGGCCACAACTTACGAGCGGAAGATTGAGATTGCGGAGAGAGCGTATCGCATTCTTACCGAGAAAGTGGGCATGAAACCTTACGATATCATCTTCGACCCTAATATCCTGTCAATAGCGACGGGTATTCCTGAGCACGACAACTATGCTGTCGATTTCATCCGTGCTACCCGGTGGATTCGCCAAAACCTTAAAGGAGCCCACGTCAGTGGAGGCGTTTCAAACCTCTCGTTCTCCTTCCGGGGTAACAACTACATCCGTGAGGCCATGCACGCGGTGTTCCTCTATCATGCCATTCAGAACGGAATGGACTTCGGAATCGTCAATCCGGCAACGAAAATAACCTACGATGATATTCCCGCCGAGCACCTTAAAATAATTGAGGATGTCGTTCTCAACCGCCATACTCCCGGAGAATCGGAGAGCCCTCAGGAGAGATTGATAGAGCTTGCCTCTAAAATTGCGGAGCAGAAAGCTGCTGAAAAGGCTGCCGGGGTGGGGCAGAAAAACTCGAAAAGCGGAGGCTCCGACGATGCATGGCGACGTGAGGGAGTTGAGACAAGGCTTAAATATGAGTTGAGAAGGGGTCTGACCGACTATCTCGATGCCGATATCCATGAGGCTTTAGAGAAATATCCGCATGCCGTCGACATCATTCAGGGGCCCCTTATGGATGGTATGAATGAGGTCGGTGAGCTGTTCGGAGCCGGAAAAATGTTCCTGCCACAGGTCGTTAAGACTGCCAGAACGATGAAAATGGCGGTGGAAATACTCAAGCCATATATGGAAGCAGAGAAGAAAACGGGCTCTGTGAGCGCGGGAAAGATTCTGTTAGCCACTGTCAAGGGCGACGTCCACGACATCGGTAAGAATATTGTCGGCGTGGTGATGGCCTGCAATAACTATGAGGTTATGGACATGGGAGTGATGGTTCCTGCCGACCAGATTGTCAGAAAGGCTAAAGAAGAACATGTTGATATGATTGGACTTAGCGGCCTTATTACCCCTTCGCTCGACGAAATGGTTAACGTTGCCAAGGAACTAAGGAAGGCCGGACTCGACATTCCGCTTATGGTGGGAGGCGCGACAACATCGAATCTGCACGTGGCTCTGAAGATTGCACCGGTCTATGACGGCCCCGTCTTCTGGGTTAAGGATGCGGCTCAGGAGCCATTGATAGCCGGACGAATAATGCGTAAGGATAAAAATCTGAAGTCGGAACTCGACAGTCAGTATGCCAAGATGCGCAGTGAGTATCAGGAAAAGCAGGAAAAGATAATGTCGATTGACGAGGCGCGGAAGCATAAGCCTAATTTCTTTGACGGCAAATAAGAAAAACCGCCGTTTAATGATTATATGCCCCGTCGGCAGTAAATATCGCTCCGACAATATGTATAAGTTGAAAAAAAATATGTACTTTTGCACATTGTAAAAACAAAAGGATATGTTCAAAAAGAAAAGACGTTGGCACTGCCTCAGAGGTCAGGCACCAACAGAAATGGACTTAAAGATAATGGATCTTGAAAGCAGGGGAAAACTCGTGCCAACACGCGAGATGGTGAAAACCCCTGAGCAGATTGAGGGCATACGTATTGCAGGAAAGGTCAATACGGGATGTCTCGATGCGGTGGCTGAAGCCATCCATCCCGGGATGAATACCCAGGAGATTGACGATATCTGCATGCAGTACTGCAAGGATCATAACGCTCATCCGTCATGTCTTAACTACGAGGGATTCCCCAAGAGCGTATGCACCAGCATCAACGAGGTGGTGTGCCACGGTATTCCAAAGACCGAGGACGTGCTCAAGGAAGGCGATATCGTCAATGTTGACATGACCTTGGACGTCAACGGCTATTATGGTGATGCCAGCCGAATGTTTATAATCGGTGGCCACTCGACGCCCGAAAAAGAGCAGCTCGTCAGGGTGACAAAGGAATGTCTCGACCTCGGTGCCGCTGCCGCAGTGCCCTATTGCACTATCGGCGACATCGGTCATGCAATACAGAAACACGCCGAGAAATACGGCTACGGTGTCGTTCGCGACCTCTGCGGCCACGGTGTGGGACTGGCAATGCATGAGGAACCCGATATTCTTCACTACGGACACAAGGGCCAGGGTATGGTTCTCGTACCGGGAATGGTGTTCACTATAGAGCCAATGATAAACATGGGAACATGGAAAGTGTTCATTGATGCCGACGACCCTTATGGTTGGGAGGTTATCTCTGGCGACGAAAAGCCGTCGGCGCAGTGGGAACATACGTTCCTTATGACCGAGAACGGCGTTGAGATTCTATCTGAATAAGCTATGGAAGACATATATATATTAGGTATTGAGTCGTCATGCGATGATACGTCGGCTGCCGTATTAAAGAATCAGGTGATTCTGAGCAATGTCACAGCCTCGCAGGAAGTGCACAAGGCTTACGGTGGTGTGGTGCCCGAACTTGCGTCGCGTGCTCATCAGCAGAATGTCGTTCCGGTTGTCGATCAGGCCATTAAGCGGGCCGGAATAACTAAGGAACAGATATCGGCTGTGGCCTTTACGCGCGGTCCGGGACTTATGGGCTCGCTCCTCGTAGGTACAAGTTTCGCAAAGGGATTTGCCCGTTCGCTCGATATTCCACTCATCGATGTCAATCATCTGCAGGGACATGTCATGGCGCATTTCATCAAGGAGAGCGACGACGACAACCACATGCCGCCATTCCCCTTTATCTGTCTCCTCGTCTCCGGTGGCAACAGCCAGATTGTCAAGGTCAATGCCTACAACGATATGCAGGTGCTTGGTCAGACCATCGACGATGCAGCAGGAGAGGCTATCGACAAATGCTCAAAGGTAATGGGACTCGGCTATCCCGGCGGACCAATCATCGACCGACTCGGAAAGAATGGCAATCCAAAGGCATTCAAATTCTCCGAACCCCACATACCGGGTCTCGACTACTCGTTTTCGGGACTGAAGACATCGTTCCTCTATAGCTTGCAGAAGTGGGTAAAGGAAGAACCCGATTTCGTTGAGCATCATAAGGAGGACCTGGCCGCGTCGCTCGAATATACCATCGTCGACATTCTGATGAAGAAACTGCGTATGGCCGTCAAACAGACTGGTATTAAACATGTTGCGGTGGCTGGCGGAGTGAGTGCCAACTCAGTTCTGCGTGATGCCTTCCGCGACCATGCCAAGCGGTTCGGGTGGACGATTTACATTCCGAAATTCAGTTTTACAACCGACAATGCCGCAATGATTGCATGCGTGGGAACCTTCAAGTACCGTGACCACGACTTTGCTTCCATCGACTTGCCGGCCTTCTCGAAGGTTACCTTCAAATAATTTTCAATAACAGTAATAATGGAATTCGAAAGCAAAATAATATCAAGACAGATTGGAGATATACTCTATGCCTCGGGGCTAACCGTCGGAACAGCAGAGAGTTGCACCGGTGGCAGAATTGCCGAGTCTATAATCTCCATTCCAGGAGCAAGCAATTACTTCAAGGGCGGAATAGTTTCTTACACCAACGAGATTAAGGAGAAACTCCTTGGCGTTAATCACGACGTGCTCGAAGAGCAGACGGCGGTATGCGAGGAGGTTGCCCGCGAGATGGTTGTTGGCGCTCTAAATGCGTTGGATGTCGACTTTGCCATTTCGGCTACTGGCATAGCAGGACCCGGCGGCGGCTCCAAGGAGATTCCTGTGGGAACAATCTGGATTGGATATGGCAGCAAGGACGACATCCGCACCTTCAAGCTGACCGAGGACTTTGGCCGCGACATCAATCTTGCCATTGCCACAAACAAGGCCATGCGCCTCTTCCTCGACTTCCTTAACGAGACAGTCAAGGATAAGGAAGAGGAACTGTAATAGTCTTATTGTTAGTGTTTTGCACTGTCATTTGACGGCGACAATGCGATAACCCCGAAGGCTTTAGAGGCTATTTCCGACAGCTTTTGTCGTGAGTCGAATCGAATTGCAGAGCTTTTAGTCTGCCAATTGGATTTATCTACGACCGAAATTAACTTCATAGAACTTACGTTTTATATTATAAAGCGATCTCTTTCAAAACATCGAAAGGGGTCGCTTTTTTCATTCCTTTATGCCCCTCGCGGTGCGGAATCGTGTTAGCTGGGCTATTATATATAGGTATATAGGGATTGAAAGGCCAAGTTCTTGAATTAGTTGAAGAAGAAACAGTAAGATTATACCCGCTATTTTACGAAACAAAACCATAACATTAGCTTCAATAAATGGCTGGCAGACAATAATGTTATCGTCTTCGGCTCTTGTTTTGTTCATATCTATACGATGTTTGATTAATTTAATCATCACTGATTGATAATAATTAATTAACTCTACGAACAGTGTTAAAAACATCTAATACAGCCAAAATAATTAACCTTTGCTTGTTAACTAATTAATATTTAAAGTAAATTTGCAACATAATAGTAAATAACAATGAAGAAGAAAACGATTTGGACAGTGGCAGTCATCATGGGGCTCTCGTTCCTTGCCCTTCTCTTTCTGCAGCTCAACTATATAGAAGAGATGGCAGACATGAAGAAGGAGCAGTTCGACGAGTCGGTCAATCGTGCTCTCTACCAGGCCTCTCGCAACCTTGAACTCAACGAGACTCTTCGATATTTGGAGAATTACGTTGGCAAGGATTCTACCGACCGCAAGAGTGGCAAGAGCAACCCGGCCACGTCAACGTTCGAGCAGAAGACCTCTCTCGTTAAGCCTTCGCAGATTCCCAAGGCGATGATTCTGCGCAACGACAGTTCGACGATTTCGTCGGCTAAGAAGAATATGCAGCAGATGATTCGCAATCGGTTTGTCTATCAGAAAGGAATGGTCAACGAGGTGGTCTACAACATCCTCTACTCAGCCTCCAACAAGCCGCTGAAAGAGCGTATCAACTTCAAGCTCCTCGACCAGGACCTGCGTGCCGAGCTGCTGAACAATGGTATCAATGTCGGCCAGAGCATCAACTACCACTTCGTTGTTACCACCCAAGACGGCCGCGAAGTGTACCGCTGTTCCGACTGGCCCGCGAATGCCGACGAGGAGGATGTCGACGAGAAGTCGTACACTCAGGTGCTCTTCAGAAACGACCCGCAGTCGAAGATGGGTGTGATAAAGGTGTACTTCCCCGACATGAACAGCTACATCTTCTCCAGTGTGAGGTTCATGATACCGTCGGTCATCTTTACCCTCGTCCTTCTTGTTACCTTCGTCTTTACCATTGTCGTGGTGTTCAGGCAGAAAAAGTACTCCGAAATAAAGAACGACTTCGTCAATAATATGACCCACGAGCTGAAAACCCCGATAGCGAGCATCTCGTTGGCGGCCCAGATGATGAACGACAAGAGCATACAGAAGACGCCTTCGATGCTCGACCATCTGTGCGGAATAGTCCTCGACGAGAGCAAGCGACTGAGGTTCCTCGTCGAGAAAGTGCTCCAGATGAGCATGTACGACCAGAAGACTGCCGTTCTGAAGAAGAAACATGTCGACCTCAACGAGATGGTTGAGACGATAGCCAACAGTTTCACCCTCCGTGTGGGGCACAAAGGCGGAAAGGTCTATACCGACATTGGGGCCGTCGATTCTACCATATATGTCGACGAGATGCACTTCCAGAACGTCATCTTCAACCTCATGGACAATGCTGTGAAGTATGCTAAACCCGACAAGCCGCTTGACATTTACCTCAAGACGTGGAACGAGGGTAGCAACGTATGCCTTAGTATTCGCGACACGGGTATAGGCATAAAGAAGGACGACCAGAAGAAAATCTTCGAGAAGTTCTATCGCGTTCACACCGGTAACCGCCACGATGTCAAGGGTTTCGGACTTGGCCTGGCCTACGTCAAGAAGATGGTCGACTTGCACGAGGGCGACATCAAGGTGGAGAGTACCTACGGCGAGGGCACTACGTTCACCATCCGCCTGCCGTTCACCCAGGACGGTATGGCATAAGCAGAGACGAAAAAAGAACAACAACAGTAAAAGAATAAATATTAACGATTAAAATACAACGATTATGGAAGAAACAATCAAGATTCTGTTGTGTGAGGACGATGAGAACCTCGGAATGCTCCTTCGCGAGTATCTCCAGGCTAAGGGCTATCAGGCTGAGCTCTGTCCTGACGGTGAGGCTGGATACAAGGCTTTCCTCAGAAGTAAGTTCGATATATGTGTACTCGACGTGATGATGCCAAAGAAGGATGGTTTCACTCTCGCTCAGGAGATTCGTCAGGCTAACTCGGAGATTCCAATTATCTTCCTGACAGCCAAGACCCTGAAGGACGATATCCTCGAAGGTTTCAAGATTGGCGCCGACGACTACATCACGAAGCCGTTCTCGATGGAGGAACTCGTTCTCCGCATTGAGGCTATACTGCGTCGCGTACGCGGAAAGAAGAACAAGGAGAGCACACTCTATCATATCGGCCGCTTCACGTTCGACACTCAGAAGCAGTTGCTCACCCTCGACGGCGATCCGACAAAGACAACGAAGCTCACGACGAAAGAGAATGAGCTCTTGGGTCTCCTCTGCAGTCATGCCAACGAGATTCTCCAGCGCGACTATGCCCTGAAGACTATCTGGATAGACGACAACTACTTCAATGCCCGTTCGATGGATGTGTACATCACTAAGCTCCGTAAGCATCTTAAAGCTGATGACCAGATAGAAATCATCAATATCCACGGCAAGGGCTATAAGCTCATTGTGCCGGAGGCTGAATAACGTTTCGGTACTACTGGTAGCCGGATGGAATTAGTTCCGCTCGCGAGCCCACGGAACCGTAACAAGCCCTTTGGGGTAGTCCCCAATATGCGGAAAACTTTTGCTGCGCAGGTAACGGTGTTACCCCGCGGCAAAAGTTTTTTTGTGTCCGGGTGCAGGGATTAGGATGGATTTCCGCTGCCGATATAATCTGTTTTGGATTGTTTTCGGCCGCAGATTCATCCGTATTTTCCGCCTGCTGAGGTTGATTGCAAATGATGTAGAATCGTTAGAATACTGCCATCAAGACGGTCTTTTGTTTCTGAAAAATCTTAACACCATTTCAGTATATACCGTTTGGCACTCTGAAATGGACCGTTTCGCGTCCTGAAACGGGCCGTTTCGGCTTGCAAAACGGGCCGTTTTGGAACGCAAAACGGGCTATATTGCTATGTACTTGAATATAAGATAGTTACACGGATGGATTCCTTCGTTGGTTATTATGAAATATTTTTACTGTTTATAATGACCTCTCCGGATCGCTGAACATGTTGTTTGGCCTTCGGTTTTGGTTCCAAGAAATTGGATAATTATATAATGATGAACCGTAAAACGAGCAGTAGAAATTGTTATTTCTGATGTCTTATAGGTTTAATCTTGCTTATTTCATGACGTAGTTTTGCCTCATATTTCTGTTCATCTTTACGCCTTTGCGTCATGGTATAAAGTCGAAGAGGCCGTGCCGTTATATCATCAATCCTCTCAAATGTATGGATTGCATTGATATAACGGCACGGCCTCTTTTATGGTTTGCTCATTGCGGTCGCGCCGTAATGGGCGTCGGAATCGGCGATTCCGGATTATTTAATATTTCTTTTGTTCAACTCGCTGTCGTATTCCTTCGAGTATGCCTTCTGCTCCTCATAAGTCTTTGAGAAGTGGTGAGTACCGTCGAATTTTGCACTTGCGCACATATAGAGGTAGTCGTGGTGCACGAAGTTGAGTACGGCGTCGATATCCTCGGGATTCGGGTTGCGTATTGGCCCTGGAGGCAGACCGTAGCGGTTGTACGTGTTGTACGGATTGTCGATCTGCGTCATCCATGTGTAGATGCGCTCAAGGTCGAACCGCTTGAGAGCATACTTCACTGTAGGACACGACTGTAGCGGCATATTTATGCGCAGACGGTTGATGTAGATGCCTGCAATGATTGGTTTCTCCTTCTTGTTGTTCGTCTCCTCGCTTATCATGCTGGCTATAATCATCACCTGCATGGGCTTGAGGCTGTCGGCCTCGGCCTTCTGTCGGCGGGCAGGAGTCCAGAACTGGTCGTAATTCTTGGCCATCTTGCGGATGAATTCGCGTGGTGAGATGTCCCAGTAGAAGTCGTACGTGTTCGGCACGAATACCGCAATGATGTTCGACGGCTTGTAACCGAGCGAGTCGAGGAAGAGCGAGTCGGTGGCGGCAGCCATGAATTCCTTCTTCGTGAACTTCATCTTCTTGGCGAAAACATCACCGAGGTCGCTCACGAGATGCATCGAGGGGACGGTGAGGTGGACGCTGGCCTGATGGCCGTTCTTGAAGTTGCGGAACGTGAACAGGGCTCCGGTATTGTCGACGGCGTATCGTCCTGAGCGGATGTGGCCGGCATAACCGGTGACGCTGGCAAGGATACGGAATCCAGCGAACGAGGTGGCGTTGGATATAGGACGGAGCTTTGCGTATACCGAGTCGATATTGTCGGTGGGTGAGATGTAGATGTAGCGGTCGCCGCCTTTCGACATGGCATGGAAAAACAGTGCCCAGACGACAGCCATGAGAATCAGAACTACAACGCACAATGAAGTGAGCAGGCTTTTCCGGTGCCCGTTCTTCGAATGTCTTTTAGTCATTTCTCTCCTTGTAATGTTTATTTTTATTCTTTTTTGAAATTTCGTTTGCAAAGGTACAATAAAGATTATGGATTTTGTTTTTCTCATTACGATTTTTCACATCTTTTATTTTGGGTTGTCTCCTTTTTATACTAACTTTGCATGTATGTTATTAAAGTTCAGTGTTCATTACTCTACTGAGTGGGGGCAGAGCATGCATGTCGCCATTACCTATCACTATAATGATGGCCGGCGTCGCGACTACGACTTCTGTATGTCGACGGCCGACGGGCAGTTGTGGACCTTCGAGACTTCAGCTCTCGACAGCCGCAAGCACGTGATAGTGTCCTTTGAGTATGTCTATCAGCTTGAGGACTCCGATGGTAGGGTTTTGCGCAGGGAGTGGAACCGTGTGCCGCGTCGGTTCAGATTCCATTCGGCTATGGACTTTATCTTCCCCGACCAGTGGCGCGACATTCCCCTTCAGAGCCATCTGATGTCCGACTTGTGCCGGGTGTGCGACAGGCGTGAGGCCCATGAGGGCGACGTCAGTGGCAGTATGCCGCTGTTCCGCCGTACCATAATCTTCCGCGTCCTGGCCCCCCAATTGGCGAAGGGACAGGCTCTCGCCGTTATTGGCAGTCATCCCTCATTGGGGTCATGGAATCCAATGATGTTTCTGAAGATGTATCCGTCGGGTGAGGACGAGTGGACTTTCTCACTTAATGTCGACAATGTCAGGGAAGCTGTTGAATATAAGTATGTTGTTGTCGACGAGAGTGAGAACAGAATAATAAAATGGGAGGAGGGTGATAACCGCCATGCCGACAGTACTCAACTTCGCGACGGGCAGGTATTGGTGCTCAGCGGCGAGAATCTGCGAGTGAGAGAACGCACGTGGAAGGCCGCCGGTGTAGTCGTTCCGCTGTTCTCCTTGCGTACCGAGAAGTCGTTTGGCGTAGGCGATTTCGGCGATTTGCACCGCTTCGTCGATTATGCCGCGGTTACCGGCATGCGCGTAATCCAACTTCTGCCTTTGTTCGATACCACCACAACGCACACGTGGTCGGACTCCCATCCCTATAATTGCATTTCGCTTCACGCGCTCCATCCTCACTATCTCGACATTGGGCAGTTGGGGCTGGAAACTGATGAGGCCGGGATGACGGCATTCAACCGGCAGCGGCGAGAACTCAATGCCCTCGAATACTCTGATTATGAGGCTGTTGACAGGTTGAAACTGCGGTATATATATGCTGCTTTCAGGCAGAAGGGTAGGGACGAAATGGCTACGGATGAGCTTAAAAAGTTCATGAACGATAACAGGTTCTGGCTCTTTCCGTATGCCTGTTTCTGCGCCCTTCGTGAACGTTTTAATACGGCGAGAACCTCCGACTGGTGCGAATTTTCGATATACGACGAGCAAAAACTGACTGAGGCCTACCGCGCTGACAAGCAGTTTCGTGATGTTTTCGACTTCACCTGCTACGTCCAGTATCATCTTCACGTCCAGTTTGTTGCCGTTGCCGATTATGCACATAGTAAGGGAATAGCCCTTTGCGGTGACCTGCCCGTAGGACTGTATCGCGACAGTGCCGTGACATGGCAGCATCCCGAACTTTTCCACCTCAATATGCGGCTTGGCAATCCGCCGTCGGCGAGTGAGCCGCACGGTCAGGACTGGGGAATGCCGCCTTTCGACTGGTATCCTGACGACGGGCGGCAGGTGGCTGAGTATCTCAAAGATGTGCTCGGACATATGAATTTATACTTCGATGCAGTGCGCGTTGACCATGTGGTGTCGTTCTTCCGGACATGGGAGATTCCCGAACAGAATGTGTGGACGGTATTGGGGCATTTCTCACCGTCGCTGCCCTTTACCGAGAAAGACATCAGAGGCTACGGATTTGATTTCCATAAGGACATCTGTACGTTGCCGTTCATCAATGATGCCGTCGTCAGTCAGTTCTTTGGTATCCATGCCGACTACGTTAGGGGGAATTTCCTCAATGCGGAGGCTTATCATCTCTATACACTAAAGCCGGAATACGACACCCAGAAGAAGATAAAACAGCACTTCGACGGACGCAACGACGAGAACAGTCAGTGGATTCGTGACGGGCTTATGCATCTGTGTGCCAACGTCCTTTTCGTCAAGGATCCTTACAGAAAGGGGATGTACTATCCGCGGTTCGGAGTGTTCGATGAACCTGTGTATAAGGTTCTTAGCCATGACGACAAGGAGGCGTTCGTGAGGCTGTACAACGACTTTTATTTTGAACGGCACAACAGCTATTGGGAGTCAATGGCCCGCAAGAAACTGAATGCGGTCTTCGGCGATACGAAAATGCTTGTCTGTGCTGAGGATTTGGGGCTGATGCCGGCTTGTGTTCAGGGTGTTCTTGAGCAGATGCGCATGCTGTCGTTGGAGGTCCAGTCGATGCCGAAACAGCGTGGTGACGAGTTTGCCCATCTTGAGTCGTACCCTTACTGCAGCGTCGCTGTGCCCACAACTCACGATATGGCCCCGTTGCGACTATGGTGGGAGGAGAATATGGAGCGGACACAACGATTCTGGAACACTTTGTTGCAGAAGGATGGACGGGCTCCGCGCCATCTGCCGCCGATGATTGCCGAGGAGATTGTGGCCCGCCATCTGTACTGTCCTTCAATGCTTTGCATGATGAGCATACAGGACTGGATGGCCATGGACTATAATTTTAGTAATGAAGATGTGTTCTCCCTACGTATTAACGCGCCCTACGATGCGTTCAACAAGTGGAAATATAGGATGAAACCAACTGTTGATGAGCTTATTAACGCTGATCAATTCAACAATAAAATAAAAACGATGATAACCCGAAGTTTCAGGGCTTGATTGTATTATGGATAACTTTATTTTCGATTTGGATGGTACCCTGCTCAACACTATCAACGATTTGGCAGCAAGTACCAATTATGCACTGCGCTCAGCGGGCATGCCAGAGCACTCGGTCGACGATGTGCGGCGGTTCGTGGGGAATGGTGTAAAGAAACTTATGGAACGGGCCATCCCCGATGGACTCAATAATCCCGATTTCGACGAGACTTATGCTACGTTCCGCAAGCACTATCTGGAGCATAGTCTGGACACGACGAAACCTTATGATGGTATTCCCGAGGTACTTGCTGAGCTGAAGCGGCGTGGCAAGAAGTTAGCTATCGTCAGCAATAAGTTCTATGCTGCCACGCAGGAACTTGCACGGCATTTCTTCCCCGATACTATTGAGGTGGCTATCGGTGAGCGGGAGAATATCCGGAAGAAACCGGCTCCCGATACCGTTCTGGAGGCTATGCGCCAATTGGGTGTCGGCAAAGAGGGAACGGTATATATCGGTGACAGCGATGTCGACATCGATACTGCGCATAACGTGGGAGTGCCTTGTATCAGTGTTTTATGGGGATTCCGCGACCGTGACTTCCTCCTTGCTCACGGAGCGACCACGCTGATAGAGCGGCCGGAGCAGTTGCTCGACTTTGCATAGGGCAGACCGTAGCACATCATGAACCTTATAAGATTACGAAAAAATAACGCCACTATTGTGTCCAGCAGTTTTGCCGAGGTTCACAATAGTGGCGTAATTGTGTTTCTGCCCTTCGTCTGTTACTTGAGTAAAAATCTTATTCTCCCTCAAAATGGCGCAGACGGGCAATGTATTTGCCGAGAATGTCGAACTCGATGTTTACTGTTGTGCCAATTTCTATATCGCCGAAGTTCGTATTATCGTGCGTATAGGGGATTATGGCTACGGTAAACGTGTTATCGGTTGGTGCAATGACAGTTAGCGAAACGCCGTTGACGGTCACCGAGCCCTTGTCTACGGTGAAATAGCCGCGGCGCGCCATGTCCCTGTCAAGCTTGTATTCGAACGTGAAGTATGTACTTCCGTCAGCATCCTCCTTGCGGATGCATTTGGCCGTTTCGTCGACATGGCCCTGGACGATGTGGCCGTCGAGGCGGCCGTTCATCAGCATCGACCTCTCGATATTGACGTGGTCGCCAACGTGGAGCAGACCGAGGTTACTGCGGTCGAGGGTCTCCTTCATCGCCGTAACGGTGTAGGTGTCGCCGTCGATGTTGACAACAGTGAGGCAAACTCCATTGTGAGAGATGCTCTGGTCAATCTTCAATTCGCTTGTAAATGAGCACTTTAGCGTGAGATCGATATTCTCTCTGTCGTGCTTGATGGCCACTACTGTAGCCATTTCTTCTACTATTCCTGAAAACATTCCTATTCAATTAATTTAATGGAAGATGAAAAATGCCGGGTGGCGCACACACTGTATTAATATGTATGGATACCCGGCATCTCTCTTTTACGTTATCGAAAATTAGTATTCTCCCCAAGCTTTTATCTCAATCTCGTCGGGAGAAACGCTGCAGAACGCATTGATGAACGCTGTAGCCAGACGGCTGTTCGTAATCAGCGGGATGTTCAGGTCGATGGCTGCACGTCGAATCTTGTATCCGTTCGACAGCTCATGGGCCGTAAGATCCTTCGGGATGTTCACCACCAGGTCGATTTGCTTGTTGTGAAGCATCGTAAGTGCCTGAGGTTCTTTGCCTTCATCGCTTGGCCAGTAGACGAGAGTGTTCTCGACACCGTTCTCGGTGAGATACTTGCTCGTGCCGACTGTGGCATAGAGTTTGTAGCCGTGCTTGAGCAACATCTTGGCTGCGTCGAGGGTTTCGGCTTTCTCCTTGGCACCGCCGGTGGACAGGAGGATATTCTTCTTAGGTATACGCTGACCAACGGAGAGCATGGCTTTCAGCAGTGCGTCGTTGGTATCCTCGCCCAGGCAGCCTACCTCTCCCGTTGAACTCATGTCGACACCAAGCACCGGATCGGCCTTCTGCAGACGGTTGAACGAGAACTGGCTGGCCTTGATACCGACGTAGTCGAGGTCGAAGAGGTTCTTACTCGGTTTCTCCACGGGAACGCCAAGCATCACCTTCGTGGCCAAATCAATGAGGTTGAGCTTGAGAACCTTGCTCACGAATGGGAACGAGCGGCTGGCACGGAGGTTGCACTCGATGACGAGGATGTCGTTATCGCGCGCCATATACTGGATGTTGAACGGTCCAGAGATGTTTAAGTCCTTGGCTATCTGACGGGATACGCGCTTGATACGGCGTACTGTCTCGACGTAAAGCTTCTGCGGCGGGAACTGAATCGTGGCATCGCCGGAGTGAACACCGGCAAACTCGATATGCTCCGAAATGGCATAAGCTAACACTTCGCCCTTGTTGGCAACAGCGTCGAACTCGATTTCCTTGGCATGCTCGATGAATTTGCTGACCACAACAGGGTGATCCTCACTGACATTGGCTGCAAGCTGGAGGAAGCGGCGGAGCTCATCTTCGTTCGAGCAGACGTTCATGGCTGCTCCGGAGAGTACGTAGCTCGGACGGACAAGAACCGGGAATCCGACCCGCTCGATAAATTTGTCGATGTCGGCCATACTCGTCAGGGCACTCCACTCAGGCTGATTGATGTGGTTGCGGGTAAGCATGGCAGAGAATTTAGCACGGTCCTCGGCATTATCGATGTCCTTGGCTGCTGTGCCGAGGATAGGAACGTTCTCGGCATCGAGGTACATAGCGAGGTTGTTAGGTATCTGTCCGCCCGTCGAAACAATAACTCCGTACGGATTTTCCATGTCGATGATATCCATGACACGCTCAAATGTCAGTTCATCGAAATAGAGTCGGTCGCACATATCGTAGTCCGTCGACACCGTTTCGGGGTTATAGTTTATCATGATACTTCTGTATCCCTGTTTCCGGATGGTGTTAAGGGCCTGTACTCCGCACCAGTCGAACTCAACGGAACTACCGATTCGGTATGCTCCTGAGCCCAATACGATGACGTTTCGCTTGTCGTTGGAGAAGCTGATGTCGCTCTTCACACCCGAGTAAGTGACGTACAGATAGTTGGTCTGGGCCGGATACTCAGCAGCAAGGGTATCAATCTGCTTCACAACAGGCAGAATGCCATAGCTCTTGCGTAGGTTGCGGACTACGAGAAGGGCCTTATGCATATTGTGGTACTCGTCCTCAAGACCGACGGCGCGCGCAATCTGGAAGTCGGTGAAACCATATACTTTTGCCTCACGGAGCAATTCCTTGTCAAGAGTGTTGATATTGCACTTTTTCAGACGCTCGTCGATGTCGATAATGTGCTTGAGCTTGTAGAGGAACCAACGGTCAATCTTTGTCAAATCATGAATCTGATCGACGGTATAGTCCTTGTGCATGGCCTTCGAGATGACAAAAACACGCTTGTCGGTAGGCTCGCGCAGCGCCTCGTCGATGTTTTCGATTTCAAGTTCCTTGTTCTCAACGAAACCATGCATTCCCTGGCCTATCATTCTCAGACCCTTCTGAATGGCTTCCTCGAAGTTACGGCCGATGGCCATTACCTCTCCAACCGACTTCATGGACGAACCGAGTTCCTTGTCGACACCGCGGAATTTAGACAAATCCCAGCGCGGAATCTTACAAACAACGTAGTCGAGAGCCGGCTCGAAGAATGCTGATGTGGTCTTCGTTACGGAGTTTTTCAGCTCGAAAAGGCCATAACCCATACCTAATTTGGCTGCGACGAAAGCAAGAGGATAACCAGTGGCCTTACTTGCAAGGGCTGACGAGCGGCTCAAACGTGCGTTGACTTCGATAACGCGGTAGTCCTCGCTCTGCGGGTCGAACGCATATTGAACGTTACATTCACCGATAATTCCTATATGACGGACAATTTTTATCGACAGTGCGCGCAGTTTGTGATATTCAGAGTTTGACAATGTCTGCGACGGAGCGATGACAATGCTCTCTCCGGTGTGTATGCCGAGAGGGTCAAAGTTCTCCATATTACATACGGTAATGCAGTTGTCGTATTTGTCGCGAACCACCTCGTACTCGATTTCCTTCCAACCTTTAAGGCTCTTCTCAACCAAAACCTGTGGCGAGAAGGAGAAAGCTTTCTCGCAAATCTTGTTAAGTTCTTCCTCGTTGTCGGCAAATCCCGATCCCAGACCGCCCAAAGCGTATGCTGCGCGGACGATAACAGGGTAGCCAACGTCCTTTGCGGCCTTCCGAGCCTGCTCGATATTCTCGCAAGCCTCGCTCTTTATGGTCTTTACATCGATTTCGTCGAGTCGCTCAACGAAGAGCTCGCGGTCCTCGGTGTTCATGATTGCAGACACCGGTGTTCCCAAAACGCGTACGTTGTACTTTTCAAGGATTCCCTTGCGCTCCAGTTCGACACCGCAGTTTAGTGCTGTCTGTCCGCCGAAACTGAGCAAAATGCCGTCGGGATGCTCCTTGGCAATGACCTTCTCAACAAAGAACGGCTGTACGGGAAGGAAATAAATCTGATCGGCAACGCCCTCCGATGTCTGCACGGTGGCAATATTCGGATTTATGAGAACAGTCTCGACACCTTCCTCTTTCAATGCTTTCAAGGCCTGTGAGCCAGAGTAGTCGAACTCACCGGCTTCACCAATCTTCAGTGCTCCTGAACCTAAGAGCAGGACTTTCTTTATTTTTTCGTCTTTCATCTGTCTATTTTTGAAATATTGAAGGGAATGGTTTATTTAAGTGTTTCAACAAACTTGTCGAACATGAATTCTGTATCGACTGGTCCTGAGCAGGCCTCCGGGTGGAATTGCGATGAGAACCAAGGATTCGTTTTGTGGCGTATGCCCTCGTTCGATCCGTCGTTCATATTTACGAAAAGCTCCTGCCAGTCGTTACCAAGAGTCTTGCTGTCGACGGCGTATCCGTGGTTCTGCGATGTGATATAGCATTTTTCGGTTCCCACGAGACGCACCGGCTGGTTGTGAGAACGGTGTCCGTACTTCAGCTTATATATTGTGGCACCGGCTGCTTTGCCAAGGAGCTGGTTGCCCATGCATATTCCACAGATTGGTTTTGTGGACTGACTCATGTACTTTCTGATTATTTCCACAGCGTCGGAGCAAGTGTCAGGATCGCCTGGACCATTGGCAAGGAAGAGTCCGTCGACGTCCATCGACGTATAATCGTAATTCCATGGCACGCGTATTACCTCCACGCCACGGTTTATGAGGCAACGTATTATATTGGCTTTTACACCGCAGTCGACCAGAACGACTTTCTTTCCGGCACCCTCGTTGTATCTTATTATCTCCTTGCAGGATACCTGGTCGACAAAGTTCACGCCCTCGTAGTCGGCTTCCGGGATATTGTCGGGTTCGTCGTCGAAGAGGATTTTTCCCATCATTACACCGTGTTCCCTGAGCACCTTGGTCAGTTCACGTGTGTCGATGCCAGTTATTCCGGGGACGTGCTCGCGCTTGAGCCAGTCGGCAAGGCTCTCCACAGCATTCCAATGGCTGTATTTCTCGCTGTAGTCGGAGACGATTATTGCCGAAGCATATATCTTGTCACTCTCCATGAATGTGGGAAGGCCGTTCTTTTCGATGGTGAATGGCGGTACTCCATAGTTGCCTACGAGCGGGAAAGTCATTGTGAGCAATTGTCCTGCGTAAGAAGGGTCAGTGAGACTTTCCGGATATCCCATCATTGCAGTGTTGAACACGACCTCTCCGGCAACTGGCTTTTCGTAGCCAAAGCTCTTGCCGTGGAATTTTGTTCCGTCGCTTAAAACTAATGTTACGTTCCTCATGAATTTATTGTTAATGTATGGATAATGAGCCATAGGAGTGTCGCCATAGCGTTTCACGTCCCAAAGCTCATCTCCAATTCTATTTTCTTTTTTTTTATTATTCAGTCTGCGGCATTATCAGAACTTTGCCTCCTTCTGGAAGACCCTCTCAACATAGTTGACGAAAGCCTGGTTGACGAGTCGCATACCGCCTTGTGTGGGATAGTCGCCGGTGAAATACCAGTCGCCCCGGTGCTCGGGAATAGCCTTGTGCAATCCCTCAATGCTCTGATACACAATGTCTACTGGTGTTTTCATACCTTCTGGTCTAAGCATCTCGACAATCTTGTTGTTGATCTCTTCGACGCTGAACGGTCTGTAAATTTCCTGCACCTGGTTCGTAATTACCTCACCTCTTGGCTTTTCAACCTCCTGCTTACATTTATGATATGTCTCGTTGATGAGGTTGAGCATGCCCCTTTCCTTGATGAGTTCGATGGTAGCCCGGAAGACGCAGAACTCCTCGAGCCTTGGCATGTCGATACCGTAGTAGTCGGGATATCTTATCTGCGGTGCGCTCGATACGACCACAATCTTCTTTGGGTGTAATCTGTCGAGGATTCTCAGGATACTTTCTTTGAGTGTTGTTCCGCGGACTATGGAGTCGTCGATGATTACCAGGTTGTCCTTATACGGCTCCAGACACTCGTAAGTGACATCGTATACGTGGCTTGCAAGGTCGTTTCTGGCATCGCCCTCGGTGATGAAAGTGCGCAGTTTTATGTCTTTCCACGCCACTTTCTCCGACCTGACGAACTGATGTAGAATCTCTCTCAGCTCATCGGCTGTCGGTTTATGGTCGAGATTCTGAATCTGGCGGATTTTCTCCTCGTTCAAATAGATTTTGAATCCGTCGAGCATACCATAGTAAGCCACCTCAGCCGTATTCGGGATGTAGGAGAAAACGGTGTGCTCCAGATCGTTGTCGATAGTTTTGAGGATGGGTTGGGTCAGTTGCTCACCCAGTTTTTTCCGTTCCTGGTATATATCTCTGTCGGAGCCTCGTGAGAAATAGATTCTCTCGAATGAGCATGCAGCCTGATTTCTCGGCTCAATAATCTGCTTTACTGTAACCTCTCCGCTCTTGTTGACGATAATTGCCTCACCAGGATTCAGTTCTACAATATCGTCGCACTCAAGGTCGAAGGTCGTCTGCAGCACTGGTCGCTCACTTGCCAAGACCATAATTTCGTCGTTCTTGTAATAGTAAGCCGGTCGTATTCCCCATGGATCGCGCACCGAGAACATTTCTCCGCTGCCTGTCAGACCACAGATAACGTATCCACCATCGAAGTTAGTCATTGTCGTCTTGAGGACGTTGCTCATTTTCACGTTATCCTCGATGTACTTGGTTATGTCCGTCTTGGTGAGTCCTTTTTTCTGTGCGGTAACGAAGTTGCGCTCCACCTCACGGTCGAGGCGGTGCCCCATGAGCTCGAGAAGGATGTACGTATCGCTGTAAATGCGCGGGTGCATACCTTGCTGGGTCAGTTTCTCGAATACCTCCTCGACGTTTGTCATATTGAAGTTGCCGCAGAGACACAGATTTTTTGCCCTCCAGTTGTTGCGCCGCAGGAACGGGTGCACATAAGAAAGGCCACGCTTTCCGGTAGTGGAGTACCGAAGGTGGCCCATATATAACTCGCCGGCAAACGGCAGGTTCTGCTTTGCGAATGTAACGTCTCTTACCTGATCCTTAGTATATTCGGTAAATTCGCGGCGTACGTTGCCGAAAATCTCAGTGATGGCATCCTTTCCTTCCGCGCGCTCACGGAACATATACTCGTGACCAGGTTCCGACTCGAGCTTTACAGCTGCTATGCCGGCACCTTCCTGACCACGGTTATGCTCTTTCTCCATCATGAGGTAGAGCTTGTTGAGAGCCCACATCCAGGTGCCATACTTCTGCTGATAGTATTCCAGCGGCTTGAGCAGGCGGATGAGGGCTACTCCACAATCTTCATGAATGTTTTTGTCCATTATGATTATATTCCCCTATATGTGTATTATCCTTTATCTGAATAGTCTGCCGCCAAACGGCGGCAGATACAGTATTACTTTCTAAGAACGTTGACGAGCAGTGATGCAATTGATGTGGCAATGCTGATGAACGAGAACCAGATGGTCGTCGAGCTGCCGATGCCGGAGTTTCCTGCCTTGACGTTGTTAGGCTGGACGTAGATTACATCATTCTGCTGCAGATAGTAATATGGTGAGTTGATGAGATTGGCGTCGTTGAGGTTGATGCGGTACTGGTGCTTCTGGCCGGTAGCATCCTCACGGAGCAGGAGCACATTGTCGCGTCGTCCGTATATCGACAGGTCGCCGGCTTGTGCCAGTGCCTCAAGAATGCTCATTTTCTCGCCCGACACCGGAACGACCCTCGGGCTGTTGACCTCACCGAGGACGGTGATGCGGTAGCTGGCCATCGTTACGGTGACGATAGGATTCTCGCTCTTTGCCAAGTAGGGCTGTACCTTGCTCTTGATGAGATCCTCACATTCGGTCTTTGTCAGTCCGGCAACGTGAATCTTGCCGATGATTGGGAAGTTGATGAATCCGTCGTTGTCGACGAGATAGCCCTGAAGAGAACCTCCTCCGGTCGAAATCTGACCGCTGCCTCCGATTGCCGGCTGCACTGCGAGGTTGAACGGCAGACTGGCCTTTGGATCGACGGTTAGCACAGTGATTGTCAGCTCGTCCTTCGGCATGATGTGGGCATCGTAGAGACCACGTGAAGCGGCAAGGCTAATGGAGTCGATGTTCTTGAAATAAGGTACATTCTTACTCGAGCCGCAACCTGTCATCATAAGTATTACGGCGCAAGCGATAAAACTAAATAGGAGTTTTTTCATTGTTATTTTTGCGCAATGTGGTTATTTGGCACAAAGGTACAAGTTATTTTTGAGAAAGACAAGAGAAAACGTGAAAAATAATTCCCATCAACGGCCGAACAATGCGGCATTGATGGGAATTATACCTATTTAATAATGGAACATGAAATGGCTTCGGCCGTTAATACTGCTCTATAGCAGGCCATTGCGGTGCCGGCCGATGCCATGCTATCGACTTAATAGAACTTGAAGTATCGGCGTGCGTTGTTGTACGAGATGTCCTCGACCATACGTCCGAGAGCCTTGCGGTCGTTGGGGAGCTTACCGGCCTCGACGTCGTTGCCAAGCAGATTGCAGAGCAGACGACGGAAGTACTCGTGGCGCGGGTAGCTCAGGAACGAGCGGCTGTCGGTGAGCATGCCGACGAAGCGTGAGAGCAGTCCGAGCGTTGAGAGTGCGTTCATCTGCTTTGTCATGCCGTCGAGCTGGTCGTTGAACCACCATCCTGAACCGAACTGAATCTTTCCTGGCTCTGAGCCGTCCTGGAAGTTACCGAGCATTGTGGCGATTACCTCGTTGGCGCAGGGGTTGAGGCAGTACAGGATTGTACGTGTGAGTTTGTGCTCCGAATTGAGTTCGTCGAGGAAGTGGCTCATGGCCTTGGCCGTATTGAACTCACCGATAGAGTCGAAACCTGTGTCGGGACCAAGCTGTTTGTACATAATGCTGTTGTTGTCGCGTATTGCACCATAGTGGTACTGCTGTGTCCAGTCGGCCTCATAGTCCATTTCGGCGCATATCTTGAGGAATGCGTGCTTGTACTGGCGTACTTCAGCTACTGACAGCTGCTGTCCGCGCATAGCCTTCTCGAAGATGGTCTCAATCTGAGAGTCGGTGTATGGGTCGTCGTAGAACTCCTCGATTCCGTGGTCGGCCAGACGGCCTCCGTTCTCGGAGAAGAAGTCGTGGCGCTTCTGGATAGCGTCGATCATATCGTCGAACTTGTTGATTGTCACACCGGCAACCTCTCCGAGCCTCTTGATGTACTCAGCGTAGTCGGGCTTCTCGATGTTCATGGCCTTGTCAGGACGCCAAGCCGGAATCATCAGTGGGTCGCTGTCGCTCTTTGTCTCGCGGTAAACCTTGTGCCAGTGGAGGTCGTCGATAGGGTCGTCGGTAGTGCAGACGCACTCCACATTGTAGTGGCGCATCAGTCCGCGTGCACTGAACTCAGGAAGTTTCAGCTTCTCGTTGCACTCATCGTAGATTTCCTTTGCCGTGTCAGGGCCTAAGAGCTTTGTTATGCCGAAGGCTGTTTTGAGCTCAAGGTGTGTCCAGTGGTAAAGTGGGTTACGGAATGTGTAGGGCACTGTCTCGGCCCACTTCTCGAACTTCTCCCAGTCGGTAGTGTCAGTGCCGGTGCAGTATTTCTCCTCCACACCGTTCGTTCTCATCGCGCGCCACTTGTAGTGGTCGCCGCCAAGCCATAGCTCGGTGATGCTCTTGAACTTGTGGTCCTCAGCAACCATCTGTGGAATGAGGTGACAGTGATAGTCGATGATTGGCATCTTAGCCGCGTGATTGTGATAGAGATACTGGGCTGTCTCGGTGTCGAGCAGGAAGTTCTCATCCATGAATTTTTTCATAATAGCTTAGTATTGGATGTTAATTTGTTTTATAGCTTGTTCTTAATTTTCTGCAAATTTACTCATTTATTTTTGATAGCTCCGCCTTTTTAACTATATTTGCACTTGAATTAACGCAAACGTTGACGGATGTTATGAACGATTACACATTTAAGCGAACGGGCAAGGTGTTGCTGATATATACAGGTGGCACAATAGGCATGGGCCGGAACCCGCGTACTGGGGCCCTTGAGCCTTTCGATTTCAAGCTCCTTTTGGAGCGTATTCCCGAGGTAAGTCTCCTGCCGGCCTCGGTCGACACCTACCAGTTTAATCCTATTATCGACTCTTCCGACATGAACCCTCGGCTGTGGGCGCAGCTCGTGCGCATCATTGTCAGCGACTATGACAATTATGATGGGTTCGTAGTTCTGCACGGCACTGACACAATGGCATACACAGCCTCCGCTCTGTCATTCATGCTGGAGAACCTCACTAAACCGGTTATCCTCACAGGATCGCAACTTCCTATCGGTCAGCTGCGTACCGACGGTAAGGAAAACCTTATGTCGAGTCTCGAGCTCGCCATTGCTCACAAGGACGACGGACGCCCGATGGTTCCGGAGGTATGTATCTTCTTCAACGGAAAACTCCTTCGCGGCAACCGCTCAACCAAGCAGAATGCCGACGGCTTTGATGCCTTCGAGACGTTCAACTATCCGCATCTGTGCGACGCGGGTGTCAACTTCGTCTTCCACGACCACCACATCATGGAGCCCGACTACCGGCGGACGGTGGTGCCTCATTACGGTTTGGACCCGAATGTCTTTGTCTTCTCGCTCTTCCCCGGTATCCAGGAGAATATCTTCCGGCATGTAATTGAGGCCCGTGAGCTCCGCAGCATTGTCATCAGAACCTACGGCAGCGGTAACGCTCCGCAGCTGCCGTGGCTCCTGCGGCTCGTTAAGGAGGCCACCTACCGTGGCATTACCGTTGTCAACGTCAGCCAGTGTGTGACGGGCAATGTAGAGATGAGCCGCTACGACACCGGCTATCAGCTCAAGGAAGCTGGTGTGCTCAGTGGTCACGACATCACCGTTGAGGCTGCAGTGACTAAGCTCATGCTCCTGCAGTCGCTCTATTCCGATCCCCACATGATACGAAACTACATGTCGAGGGATATTGCCGGGGAGGTGACGGTGTAGCAACTGATTGCTGTCTCCAGCCCTTTATTTGGTTTGAAATATATTTACAGCATTCCAATACATGCCATTTGAGCATGCAAAACGGTCCATTTCGGCTTGCGAAACGGGCCGTTTTGCGTTGCGAAATGGACCGTTTTGCAATGCTGTTTGGTATGTATTGGTAATTGTTTGAATATCAATCATATACAAGAATGAGAAGAATGATGTTGTGTTTTGAATTAAATTTACAAATAATTCAACACTGCCAACATTGTTTTCGCGCCGGTGGAGTAGGGCGTTATTTATCTTCCGATATCGAATCTTAGCCTCCGTTTCTTTTTAGCGGCATCTATGTAGAGTAGAGTATTGGTCGGCACGAATTTCACATAAGTTTGATTTGGGAATGCCCAGAGACTTTATATATAATATGGTATAATGTATTTAGGCGAACAGGAAAACACTGGAATGCTTTAGAATAAGTCTAAACAATGCAATAATTGTAATTTTTACAAATAAAAATTTGGTCATTAAAATCCTTTGTTGTATCTTTGCATCAGAAACAAAAAAGTCAAACTAATTAAAGATCAACACACATTATGAAGGAATTAAAAGGAACAAAGACAGAGAAGAACCTCATGGAGGCTTTCGCAGGTGAGAGCCAGGCACGTAACAAGTACACCTACTTCGCAAGCAAGGCTCGCAAGGACGGCTACGAGCAGATAGCTGCTATCTTCGAGGAGACGGCCAACAACGAGAAGGAACACGCTAAGCTGTGGTTCAAGTATCTTGAGGGCGGCGAGATCAAGGACACCATGTCGAACCTCAAGGAAGCTGCCGAGGGCGAGAACTACGAGTGGACCGACATGTACGACCGCATGGCCAAGGAGGCTGAGGAGGAAGGCTTCAAGGAGATCGCCGCAAAGTTCCGTGGCGTACGTGCTATCGAGAAGCTTCATGAGGAGCGCTACCGCAAGCTCCTGAAGAACATTGAGGACGCTATCGTCTTCAGCCGCGACGGCGACAGCATCTGGGTATGCCGCAACTGCGGACACGTTGTTGTAGGTCCGAAGGCTCCGAAGATGTGCCCGGTTTGCAACCACCCGCAGAGCTTCTTCGAGCTGAAGGCCGAGAACTTTTAGAGCGTTACTTGCTCATCCCGGTGAAGACGATATATAGTATCGTCATGAGGATGAACAGAATAGTAACTGTTATAAGAAACCAAATGGTTACACGGAGGAAAAGCGGACGCTCGCTTTTCCTCTTTCTGTTTCTGTAAACGGCGTTGTTAGTGTAGCTGCCGTTGACTTTCTGGCTGTCCACAGGCGAATAGTTGTAGCCGCTCTGTACCGATGTGTAGTCGTCGGCGGGAGTGACGACATTGGCTAATGCGCCGCAGTAGGGACATTTGGCGCGGATGGTCTGTCCGGGTTCACCGTCGACGATATATTCTTGCTTGCAGTTGTTACACGTTGTCTTGTATTGCATAATATAATAATGTAATGTGTATTTTGGCTGACCGACCATTAAACGTCTGACGTGTTTATGGCCGCCAGGGCTGTGCAGCCGTTACCGGTAGTCGTTAATTATTACTTTTCCGTTCTGCGGGAAGGCCTCAATCTGCCTCGATTCCGTTGCCTCATCGTTAGTGAAGGTCACGCGGTACCAGTTGTCCTCGTATCTCACGACGCTTATCTTCACGGCTCCTGAGGCTCTCGATCCTTCCTTCGCGTTGCCCAATGTAGGGCAGATGGGAGTCCAGTCGATGTCCGATCCGGTACTGTCGCTCTCCTCGTCGAGTGATGTCTGCAACTTCTCGTAGCACTGCTCTGAGAGGTTGTTGGAGAATTCTGACATGTCGCCGCCGGTGAACCACACCGTATAGAAGTTGTTGAGGAAGTCGGTGACCTGCTTTTTCTTGTCCTGCTCCTGCTCATACTGCTGCTCCTCGGCTTCCTGCTGGTTTCTCAACGCCATGAGCGAGTCCATGTGAGCCTTGCGGGCCTCTTTCTCTTCGAGCTGGGCCTCGGCACTGTTTTTCTCGTGCTGCTGCCATGCGAACCATCCCACGATGCCGACAACGATGCCGAGAATCAGGGCTAACAGAATTATCTTTGTCTGCCGGCTCTTTCCTTTCTTCTCGTTTTTAGGGTTGTCCTGACCGTTGCATGGAACGCTGTTGGCATAGCCGTTGGCGTTGCCAGCGCCGTTGTCCTGCGGTGTCGCGGTCTGCTCCTGACCGTTGGCTGTCGGCAGGTTGACCTTCATGCGCTGTCCGCAGTTAGGGCATGTCGCAATGAGCGACTGACCGCCGGTCGCCGTGAAACGGTATTTATATCCACAGTTGGGACAGGTAATCTTGTATTCCACGATAATTCTGATGTTTTAATGAGTTGTTCTGGTTATCCAAGATATTTCATCAGAATCTTGGCATAACCGCTTTCGCGTAGTTTTTCGATGCTTTTCTCGCGTATCTGTCTTACTCTTTCGCGGGTGAGACCCATCTCGGCACCAATCTCTTCGAGGCCTTTCTCCTGCGTCTCGATGCCGAAACACTCCTTCACAATCTGCATCTCGCGCGGTTTCAGTACCTTCTCCATTACGGCGTCGAGGTCGGTAGCCATCGACTCATGGTCGACGGTCTTGTCGGTTCGTGAGTCATCGCCCGACGACAGAAGGTCGGCCATGGAGTTGTCGTCGTCCTCGGAGAATGGTGCATCGATGCTCATGTGGTGATGGTCGGCGCGTATCGTCTGCTGGATTTTCTCCTGGTCGAGGTTCGTCATGGCTGCTATCTCGTCGGCCGACGGCTTGCGCTGGTTTGTCTGCTCGAACTTCGAGATTTCGGTGTTTATCTTTGCCAGGGCACTAACCTGATTCAGCGGCAGACGCACCATGCGGCTCTGCTCGGCTATGGCCTGGAGAATGCTCTGGCGTATCCACCAAACGGCGTAGGAGATGAATTTGAATCCTCTTGTCTCATCAAATTTCTCGGCTGCCTTCACCAGTCCGATGTTCCCCTCGTCGATAAGATCCGTCAGCGAGAGTCCCTGATGCTGGTATTGCTTTGCCACAGAGACGACAAAACGGAGATTGGCGGCCACAAGACGGTCCTTGGCACGCTCACCTTCGGGTCCGCCCTTGCGGATTTTCTGGGCAAGCTCTATCTCTTCGTCGAGCGAGACCATCGGTATGCGTCCAATCTCTACGAGATATTTGTCGAGCGACTCACTGTTACGGCTTGTTATACTTTTTGAAATCTTTAACTGCCTCATGTTGATAACCTATTATTTCTGCCTTTCCTACTTACAAAAACTGTACCACTTTTCTTTTTATTCTTTTTTGTAACTTAAGGCGGCACCGATGGCAGTGCAGAACTCACTGTACTTTGGTATTATAAAATGTACGTCGTACACTTTTTCCATCATCGGGAACACATATTTGCACTGTGGCAGTAACGTCAGATTGCCGATGAGGACGAAGTCGCGTATGTCGCTGCCGTTGGCACTGAGTATGGCTGCTGAGCCTACGGCCTGTAATACCATATATATAAGGCCTATGGCGATGTCCTCGCGGGGCGCATTGGCTTGTGCGTTGGCAAAGAGTGAGGCTGTGGCATCCATGGGAAGGCCGGGCAGCGGCTTGGCGGAGATGTCCCCGATGAGGAGGTTTATATGAGAGATGTGGCCCTGGAGAGCCAATGATGTAATCTGTTTTACGTCGTCAGTCTTCAGTAGCAGACGGGCCAGACCGCTCAGCGTGCCGCCGCCGATGCCTATGCCTCCGATGTGGTGGATGTCCTTACCCTTGCAGCGGACGAGCGAGGTGCCGGTGCCCATCGATACGACAATCATGTCGTTAAGGCGGCTCTCGTATTGTGCTCCGAGACCGTCGGCAATGAATTCCTCGGCTCTCGATGTCGGCAGACCATAGACGGGCTTGTCGATATATGCCGCACCGACACCCGTAATCATCACGTGCTCAACGTCGCCGAGGGCAATCTTGTTGTCGTACAGATACTTACCAAAGGCTCCATAGAGCGATGTCACCGGGTCGGTAGCCTTGATGCGCAGGGGCTTGATGACTTTGCCGTCGCGTATTCCGACAATCTTCGTTGTAGATATTCCTACGTCTATTCCTATAACAATTTTCATACTGTCAGCATGGTTGTAATCGCCCGCAAAGTTAGTGTAAAAGCGGGATTAGACAAAATAAATGGCAAAAAAAACAAAATATATTTTCGTATTTCGTTGATTATTAGTAATTTTGCAGTCCGTTAAACAATAAGGATAATTAAACGTAATACAAGAAAATGACAAAAGCAGATATCATAAACGAGATTTCCTCAAGTACTGGTATTTCAAAGAAGGATGTCACAGCCGTTGTTGAAGGCTTCATGGATAGTATCAAGAACGCTCTTCTCGATGGTAAGGAAAATGTTTACCTGCGTGGATTCGGTAGTTTCATCATCAAGCATCGCGCTGCCAAGACGGCTCGCAATATCTCGAAGAACACTACGATTACCATTCCGGCACACGACTTCCCAGCTTTCAAGCCGGCAAAGGTCTTCATTGAGGAGATGAAGAAGTAAGACCCAAGGGTCTGACGGGGATGGAAATCCAGTAGCAATTAATTCAAACAGTATAACAATAATTTAAAAAACATTAAAGCAATGCCAAACGGAAGAAAGAAAAAGGGACACAAGATGGCTACGCACAAGCGTAAAAAGAGATTAAGAAAGAACAGACATAAGAGCAAGTAAGGCCCCGCGAGAGGCCAAGAGCCAAGTTTGTTCAGGCCAATGGGGCGTGTCTTCGCTTGAAGCTCCTTTATCCCTGGGAGTGCGGTGACAAGCTCCATTTTTTTTATTTAAGACAAGAAAGATGACAAGTGAAATAATTATAGATGCACAACCGAAGAACATTTCCATCGCTCTGCTCGAGGATAAACGGCTGGTAGAATACCAGAACGAGCCGCGCGATGCGAGTTTCTCTGTTGGCAACATCTACATAGCGAAGGTCAAAAAGCTTATGCCGGGCCTTAATGCTTGCTTTGTAGATGTGGGTTATGAGCGCGACGCCTTTCTTCATTATCTTGATCTGGGAAGTCAATTCGATTCCTATTCGAAATACCTCAAGCAAGTACAGAGCGACAGAAAGCGTCTTTACCCGTTCAGTAAAGCTACACGGTTGCCGGACCTGAAGAAGGACGGCAGCATTCAGAATACGCTCCAGGTAGGTCAGGAGGTGTTGGTCCAGATTGTCAAGGAGCCTATCTCCACTAAAGGACCAAGACTGACGGGCGAAATATCGTTTGCAGGAAGGTATTTGGTTTTAATCCCTTTCAGCGACAAAGTAAACGTTTCTTCAAAGATTAAAAGCGGGGAGGAGAGAGCAAGGCTGAAGCAGCTCGTGAGGAGCATAAAGCCGAAAAACTTCGGCGTTATCGTCAGAACGGTGGCCGAGGGAAAGCGAGTTGCTGAGCTCGACGCCGAAATGAAAGTCCTTCTCAACAGATGGAATGATGCCATCACGAAGGTACAGAAAACGCAAAACAGACCACAGCTCGTATTTGAGGAAACGGGAAGGGCCGTCGCGATGATTCGCGACCTCTTCAATCCATCGTATAAGAACATTTTTGTTAACGACGATGAGGTCTACGCTGCGGTGAAACACTATGTCTCGCTTATCGCTCCTGATAAGGCGGAGATAGTGAAAAAGTATAACGGGAAGGTCCCAATTTTCGACAATTTTGATGTCACAAAGCAGATAAAATCCGGTTTCGGAACTACTGTCAACTATGGTCACGGATGCTATCTCATCATTGAGCATACCGAGGCTATGCACGTCGTCGATGTCAACAGCGGCAACAGGACCAAAGAGAAAGAACAGGAGCAGAACGCTCTTGACACTAATCTTGGTGCTGCCGACGAACTTGCAAGACAGTTGAGGCTGCGTGATATGGGAGGAATTATTGTCGTCGACTTTATTGATATGGGACTCGCCGAAAACCGCCAACTGCTCTATGAGCGTATGTGCAAGGATATGCAGAAGGACCGTGCTCGTCATAATATTCTGCCGCTGAGTAAGTTCGGATTAATGCAGATTACGCGCCAGAGGGTGCGGCCGGTCATGGATGTCAATGTCGATGAGGAATGTCCGACATGCCTCGGTACGGGCAAGATAAAGGCAAGTATCTTGTTTACTGATCAGCTCGAAAGGAAGATTGACCGACTGGTTAATAAGATTGGTGTGAAGAAGTTCTATTTGCACGTTCATCCTTATGTGGCTGCTTTCATCAATCAGGGACTTATCTCTCTGAAATACAAGTGGAAGCTTAAATATGGTTTCGGCTTGCATATCGTTCCGTCGCAGAAACTCGCTATGTTGCAGTATGAATTCTACGATAAGGACGGAAATTTCATTGATATGAAGGAAGAAACCGACGGAAAGAAATAAATAAAAAGCCTCCGCGAAATTTATGTGTTCGCGGAGGCTTTTCTTCTTAATGCTGTTGTCGGAATGATATTTCAGCTGGAGGAAAGAAAGCTTTTTTGTGGTTTTCTTCGTCTTTAGCAGCTATTGTATCACCTTGAATCTGATTCTGAAATTGTGGGTCTGCTCATCCCAGTTGGTACCGAGGAGAACGAAACGGCCTATCTGTGATGTCGAACGCACATGCTTTCCGAGACACGGACAGACATCGTAATCGCCTATACGCACAAGTCTTATAGTCTCACTTGCGTCGTCGGGGAGCTTACTAAGCGACACTCCTTCAGGAATGTGATTCCTGTCGACAAACTCATAAGTTACTGGCATGTCGAGCTGAATGAGCCTGTTCATTTCGTCCTCAATCATCTTCTCTTCCTTACGGCTTGGCTTATGATCGACGATGTAGGAAATTTTACTCTTCTTTCGTTCGATATGTGCGTTGTTACTTCGCTGACATCCGAACATCCTTATCATCAGTTGGTTAAGAAGATGCTCCGCTGTGTGGGCCGGAGGGAATTCATCCTTGTTGTGGGTGTTGAGCACATACTGATTGTCGTTCATAATATTGAATTTATAAATTCGTCCGCTGTAAGCTGATACATCGACGGGCAGAGAACCGTCCTTCTTCAAATCGAATCGCTGGGTCTCGCCGCTGAGAAGGTCGATGGCCTCGACCTGCTTTTCAGGTAGATGGAGGAAGTCGAAGGCGTGAACCGGAATCCTTACTTCGCTATGGGCTTCAGAATCAGCGAAATTCACCACAATGAAGAGAACTTCGTTGTGGTACTTGCGCATAAAAGCATATTCGGTCTGGGGAGAGAATATCTCGCTGGAGCCGTTGACATACATAAGGTCGAATGTCTGGCCCTCCGAAATGGCTTTTTCCTTATTTGCAAGACTCAGAATTTTGGCATATTTCTCTTCGAGACGGTGCTCTGTGGGCGTCATTCCCCCTCGATTCCAATAGCCATGATAAAGACTTTCGACGGTCCAATAGTCGAAAATGGTTGTCCGTCCGTCGCGGCCGGAGAATCCTTCTTTGTCCATGGCCCTCTCACCGAATTCCTGTCCGGCATATACCATCATAGGATTGCTCTTGAGCATTGTAGCCACTATCAGTGCAGGAATGCCTTTCATGCCGTTGCCGGCAAAGAAGTCGGAGGCAAGACGCTGTTCGTCATGATTCTCAAGGAAGTAGAGCATGTGACTCCCAATGTCGTCGGTGAGCTGCCATTCGTGCGTTATTGATGATGCAGGACGCTGATGGCAGGTGACGGCACGCAGGCAGTCGTACATTCCTACCTTATCATATAGGTAGTCGAAACCGCTGGCTACGTAGGTCTTATACTGGTTGGTGTCGTAAACTTCGCCTATGAAGATGATGTTGGGGTATATCTGCTTGACGATATTTGTGGCATATTCCCAAAATTCATGCGGCACCATCTCCGCCATATCGCATCTGAATCCGTCAATGCCCTTGCCGGCCCAGAAGAGGAGAATTTCGGTCATCTTCTTCCATGTATTGGGAGTTGGGTCGTAGTGATAGCTGCGTCCGCCCGCATCGGTGTAATCGATGCCGTAGTTCAGCTTCACTGTCTCGTACCAGTCGTTCTGCTGTGGATGGCTGTCGAAACGGTCGTTGCCGGTGCATTTTGCCGGTCTCTCAAAATATTGTTGCTGGGCTCCGACAGTCGGATGTTGGCTATTGAATCCGCTTGTGTCAAGCGTTTCGCCCGGGCAATAGTAGAAGTTGTTCTGTGGGTCGAAGTGTTTCCCGGTGTCGTCGCTCTCGCCAAGGTCCTCAATATCAGCTGGTTTACAGATGCTGTGGTATTGACGTGCTACGTGATTCGGCACGAAATCGATGATGACCTTTAGTCCGGCATCGTGTGTTCTGGCAACGAGCGCCTCAAACTCCGACATCCTGTCGGGGACTGAAACGGCCAGGTCGGGGTCTACATCATAATAGTCGACGATGGCATAGGGCGAGCCTGCTATTCCCTTGACAACCTGCGGATTCTGGCTTGGAATGCCGAACTGGGTGTAGTCGGTGTCAGTGGCATGCCGGATTATTCCGGTGTACCATACGTGGGTGATGCCCAACCGACGCATTTGGCGCAGTTGGGCACTCTGGATGTCGTTCATCTTCCCCACGCCGTTCTCCGCAAGTGTGCCCCATTCCTTACGGGTGGTCTTGCGGTTGCCGAACAGACGTGTGAAGATCTGATATATGATAATCTTTGTTTTCACGTAAAGAAATCAATTCTTATTGAATTCCGTGAGCGTTGACAGAACGGTCTATGCGGCGAATCATTCCCTGAAGAGCGTGGCCAGGACCGCACTCTACGAATTCGTCGGCACCATCGGCAATCATGTTCTGTACGCTCTTTGTCCAGCGCACGCTTGATGTAAGCTGCGCGATGAGATTGGATTTGATTTCGGCTGGATCGGTGTGTGGCTTAGCGTCAACGTTCTGATAGACAGGGCACTTAGGCTCGTGGAAGTCGGTAGCCTCGATAGCCTTCTGAAGTTCGTCCTTTGCCAACTGCATGAACGGTGAGTGGAATGCACCTCCTACGGCCAGAGGCAGAGCTCGCTTGGCACCTGCCTCAGTGAGTTTTTCGCAGGCTGTCTTGATGCCTTCCTTCGAACCGGAGATTACCAGCTGCCCCGGGCAGTTGTAGTTGGCCGGAACGACGACTTCGCCATTGTCCGAAATCTCCTTGCAGATCTTCTCTATGGTCTCATCAGGGAGTCCGATGATTGCAGCCATTGTTCCGGGATTCTTTTCGCAAGCGCGCTGCATGGCATTTGCACGGGCAGCAACAAGTTTTAAGCCATCCTCGAAATTGATTGCTCCGGCAGCAACCAGTGCTGAGAACTCGCCGAGCGAATGGCCTGCAGCCATATCGGGTTTGAACTCATCGCCGAGGCAAAGTGCTGAGATTACGCTGTGAAGGAAGACTGCCGGCTGGGTTACCTTGGTTTCCTTGAGCTGCTCATCGGTGCCTGCGAACATGATGTCGGTAATCTTGAAGCCAAGAACTTCATCAGCCTTGTCGAAGAGTTCTTTTGCTAACGGATTATTGTCGTACAGGTCTTTACCCATACCTACGAACTGTGATCCCTGTCCTGGGAAAACGAATGCTTTCATATTAATTCTTTTTTGAAATTTGCTTTGTTTCTATTTTGCAAAGATACAACAAATTGAACACATTGCAAAACGATTTTCGTATTACTGTTTAACTTTGCAAAAAAAAATCCCGGTCAAACTCATTTTAGAGCGACCGGGATTATTATTTGTATTCTCTTTTCATTTGGCTGCTATTGCGCCAAAGAATGATTATGCCTCTGCAGGAGCCTCTTCCTCTGCGGTTGCGTTCTCCTCTTCAGCTGTCTCCTCTGCTGGAGCAGCCTCGGCTGTTGCCTCTTCTGTTGCCTCCTCTTCCTCAGCAGGCTGCTTTGGCTCGTCCTCTGCAACGACTGTTACAGGGAGCTTAACCTCAACATCCTTGAAGAAGTGAACGGTAGCCTCGAATGTACCAACCTTCTTGATGTCGTGCATTGTGATGATCTTGCGGTCAATCTCAATGCCTTTCTTCTGCAGCTCCTCAGCAACGATGTTAGCGTTGACTGATCCGTAGGTGACACCAGTAGCCGAAACCTTTGCCGGGATGACGAGCTCAACACCCTCAAGCTGGGCAGCTCTCTTCTCAGCCTCAGCCTTAGCTGCTGCTATCTTTGCGGCCTGCTGCTTCATGTCCTCAGCTAACTGCTTCTTTGCCGATGCAGAAGCGATGATGCCTTTGCCGGTAGGAATCAGATAGTTGCGGCCATAACCGTTCTTAACATTGACAATCTCGTTCTTGTATCCGAGACCGATGATATCTTCTTTCAGTATAATTTCCATAATTCTTGCCTCCTCTTTAAATTACTTCATCATGTCGGTTACGTATGGAAGCAGTGCAATCTGGCGTGCGCGCTTTACAGCCTGTGCAACACGACGCTGATACTTCAGCGATGTTCCGGTGATGCGACGAGGAAGAATCTTGCCCTGCTCGTTGAGGAATTTCTTCAGGAACTCAGGGTCCTTGTAGTCGATGTACTTTATTCCACTCTTCTTGAAACGACAGTACTTCTTCTTGCGTGTGTCGATAGAAGGAGCGGTAAGATAACGGATTTCACTCTTTTTCTGCTCAGCCATGATTATGCCTCCTTTTTGCTTGCAAGCTTGTTACGACGCTTCTCAGCATACTGAGCTGCGTACTTGTCGAGCTTGACGGTGATGAAACGAATTACTCTCTCGTCACGACGGAATCCTGTCTCGAGAGTGTTAACAACTGATGGTTCTGCCTTGAACTCCAACAGATTGTAGAAGCCTGAAGACTTCTTCTGGATGTTGTAAGCCAACTTCTTCAGACCCCAAGCCTCTTCGTTCAAGATCTCAGCACCATTGTCGGTGAGCAGTTTCTTGAATTTAGCGACCGTTTCCTTTGCCTGAACATCAGACAAAACGGGAGTCAAAATGAAAACGGTTTCGTATTGATTCATACTACTTTTGATTGTAATTAATAATTTATTTCTTGCGCTTTTCAAAAACGCGGTGCAAAGGTACTCATTTTTTGTGAGTTAACGGTATGTCATAGCTTATAGACTTTTCTGTTTTAACAAAATTTATAGATTTACTCGTCTTTATTTGCGTTGTTTCCATTATCTTTGCCGCCGATTTACTATAAGTTATGAAACAGATTCTCGATTATATTGGTATCATTCTTATTGTTGTCGGTGTCGTTCTTTTTGCCGTCGACTATTTCTTTAAGTGCAATAGTAATTTGCTTTTGCTGTCAGCACTGGGCTGCGTGTTATTGGGAGTAGTGGGACAAATTTGGTCGATGAAGCGCGCTGGAGAGCAGTAAAATCCTCTTTCTCTATGAGGTTTAAAGTTTCCTATGGGTGCTGAGATTCATCTGTAGAAAATGTTTCTTCTTAGCAGTTCTTACTGTTCTAAATGAACAGCACTACGACAATCCATTGCTGAAATATATTTACACCATTCCAATATGTATCATTTCTGCTTGCAAAACGGTCCATTTCAGCTTGCGAAACGGTCCGTTTGGCATCCTAAAACGGGCCGTTTTGCAACGCAAAATGATATGTATTAGTAACCTGTTGATAGTCAACATCGTACAAAGTTGGTGTGAAGAACGGCCTGATGTGAATTATTTTTACAACACGTTACCGATATTATCTTATTGCTCCATGCCTCTATATAATAATGCTGGCTAATGTAAGAACTATAGTCGTAAGCATTAGGGATTGGTGACTGTCTCTGTTGGACGTTGGATGTAACGATGTTCCAAGGTAGCAAAAAGAGCAATTATGTTATGTAAGTCATAATTTTAAAGATTGAGTCGTAGCCGTGTGGTAGTATTTACTCACCCCTGAAGGCTGTCGGGAATCTCCTTTTTAGGGTTTATTCCGAGAGTTTTCAGGTTGTCCAACCGCCTGATAATGTTTCCTTTGCCGCTGTTCAGCTGTCCCCGGCTTTTCTCGTAATCATTGTGAAGGCGCTCAATATCGGTGCCGATGCTTGCGTAAACATTGGCGAAAGTGCAGAATTTGTCGTACAATTCATTTGACTGCCGCAGTATTTCTTCCACGTTTTTGTTCATTCTGTAGTTCTGCCACATGGTGTGAGTCAACTGTAAAGCCATCAGCAGATTAGACGGACTCAGAACGATGATGTGCTTTCGGTATGCATATTGCAGTATGCCCGGTTCCGTCTTCAATGCTGCCGCGTATCCGCTCTCGTAAGGTATGAACATCAGAACATAGCCGATGCATCCTGGAACAATCTTGTCATAATTGACGGCAGAGAGTTCGTCGATGTGCTTTTTCACCGATTTTACATGCTCTTTCATCAGTTTTTCGCCTTCGCTCTCGTCTTGGGCTTGCAATGCCTCGTGATATGCTGTAAGCGAAACTTTTGAGTCGATGACCGCGCGTTCACCGTTAGGAAACTCCACGATGGCATCCGGACGGTAGTTGTTGCCGTCGTTGCCCTTGAAATTTTGCTGCAAGAAATACTGTTTATTCTTTTCCAGACCACAGTCATCGAGCGTTTTTTCAAGAATCATTTCTCCCCAGTCGCCCTGCGTTTTCGAGTCGCCTTTGAGCGCTTTGCTAAGTGCTTGAGCGTCGTTGCCGATTTTTTCGGTCTGCTCTTTCAGCTCGCGCACAGCCATATCCTGCATCTCGCGCATGTTCTTAACTGTCTGTTCCTGCTCGTCATGAATCTTTTTTATAGCATCCTCGAAGACCGTTTTTATCTCTGTCTTGTTGGCGGTACCCTCTTTCGTTGACGCAGTGATGTTCTTGTTGAACGATTCTATCTGATCTTTAAGAGGGGAGAGCAGAGCGTCAATCTTCTCTTTGTTCTCAGAAGTCAGTTGCTGCTTCGATTCGCTCAGCATTTTTGTCGCTATGTTCAGTACCTCCTGGCGCACAGCTTTTGCAGATGCGTCGTATTGCCGTTGCTGCTCTTGTCGCAGCGACTCGGCATGGTCTCTCTCGGCGTTCAACTTCTCTGTTGCGGCCTTACGCTCCGACTCCAAAAGTGTCTGTGCCACAGTGATTTTCTGTTGCAGTGCTGCTTTTTCAGCCTGGAATTGAGCTTGTTGCTTACTGATATTGGCCTCATAGTCTTTTCCTGTTTTGTTGATTTTGTTATTCATTGTCAGAAAAACGACCAAGGCACCTATTGCAATGCCGATGAGAAGAAAAAGTAGTGTCTCCATAATTGCATTTTATTATTCGGCAAAGATATAAAAAAAGAGTGGACTCCGAAAGAATCCACTCCAAAATATTTTGTATATTCTTGTTGGCCGACCCTCGCGGGCGGGTTTTTCTTATTCAACAACGATAGGTTTGTACTTCGGAACGAGCATCTTCATTATGCACCAGCCTATGAGATAGGCCACAGCGCAGATACAGAAGACAATCATGTATCCGGCAGGCTTGCCGTCGAAACCCATGAAAGAGAAGGCATCGCCCTTATTTTCGGCATAGGTGAAGAGCAGTCCTGAGCCCTTGTTGATGAGGAAGGAACCCACACCTCCTGCCATTGCTCCTATTCCAGTGATTGTAGCGATGGTCGATTTTGGGAACATATCACCGATAGTGCTGTACAGATTGGCCGACCAAGCCTGATGACCTGCACCGAGCAGACCGATGATAATTGCTGGCCACCAAGGACTTATCTGTCCCATTGGCTGCGCGAGCAGACCAAGGAGTGGGAAGCAAGCGAAGATAAGCATAGCTCTCATGCGTCCGAGATAAGGGTTCATACCGAGTTTATCGACGAAATAAGTTGGCAGATAGCCACCGAAGATGCTCAGTACCGTCACTATAGCATAAAGTGTAAAGATGAGCGCAATAGCCTGAGGTGAGTCGGAGGCGTAACCGTACTGGTCGGAGAAATATGCCGGAGCCCAGAAGAGGAAGAACCACCAAACGCCGTCGGTAAGGAACTTTCCTGTTATGAACGACCACGTCTGACGGAATGTGAAGCACTTCAGGAATCCGATGGTAGGCTGTTCAGAATCCTCTTTCTCAGCTTCTTCCTTTGGATCGGCCTCTTTGTCGTCCTGCTCGATATATGCGAGCTCGGCCTCATTTACGTGCTTGTTCTTTGCTGGTTTGTCGTAGAGCAGTACCCAGAATCCCATCCAGATGTAACCAAGCACACCGATGATGACGAAAGCCATTTCCCATCCTAAGGCACGTGCTATCAATGGGATTGTTGCCGGAGCAGCCAATGCACCTATCGATGCACCGCTATTGAAGATAGAAGTAGCGAAAGCGCGGTCCTTCTTTGGGAAGTACTCTGCAGTCACCTTTATGGCAGCAGGGAAGTTTCCGGCCTCACCAACGGCAAGGATGAGTCGGCATGAGAGGAACAGGTAGACGCTTACGGTCGATATTGCCACGGCTGCGTCGCTTCCGGCCTGTACGAGGCGGAGAGCCTCGATGTTGGGATAGCCCTCAATCCACATTGCCACCTCGCCACAGCAAGCGTGCAGCACAGCGCCTGTCGACCACACGCCGATGGCAATAAGGTAGCCTTTCTTCGTGCCCATCCAGTCGATGAACTTACCCGCAAAGAGGTTTGCGATGGCGTAGAAGATGGAGAACCATCCTGTTATTGTTCCATAATCGTTATCAGTCCAGTGGAATTCAGGAGAGATAAAGTCTTTCCATGTTAGCGAAAGAACCTGCCGGTCGAGATAGTTGACTGTTGTTGCGATGAACAGCAGAGCGCATATCACCCACCGGAAGTTCGACATTTTTGCAGTTTTAATAGTAGACATTCTTTGTTTGTTAGTTTATCAGTTTTTTAAGTGTTTATTTCAGTTCTGGTATTGGTACCACCTGCATGTCGGTGTATACGAGATTCTCGCCCGCCATACCCCAGATGAAGGTATAGTTGCTTGTTCCTGCTGCACAGTGGATTGACCATTGCGGAGAGATGACAGCCTGTTCGTTGTTCATCCATATAGGCCGTGTCTCTTGTGGCTCGCCCATGACGTGCAGAATTTTCTGGCCTTTCGGAACCTTGTAGTACATATATGCCTCCATACGGCGCAGGTGTGTGTGGGCAGGCATAGTGTTCCAGACCGATCCCGGCTTCAATTCTGTGATTCCCATCTGTAGCTGGCATGTGCGCACACCGGCCACACCGTCGATAATCATCTGATGGATAACGCGGTCGTTGCTTTCTTCCATCTTTCCGGCCTTGATGTTGTTGGCCTCCTTCATGGTTACCTTTTTAGTAGGATATGTAGTCTGCGCGCATGCAGAATTGAGGTAGAATTTGGCTGGTTCAGCCGCATTCTTACTTGCTACGGTTATCTCTTTTGCTCCGCGACCGATGTAAAGTGCATCCTGAAAACCGAGAGAGTATGTCTTTCCGTCTACGGTTACCGTTCCCTCACCACCGATATTGATGATTCCGAGTTCCCTGTTATCGAGGAGGTTACGTCCGCTTGTGCCCTTGCTTTCGTCGACATACAGCGGTGCTATCGATGTCAGTTTCAAGGGTGTTGCCGTTGGTTCGGCACCACCAATTAGGAAACGGTCGTACATGGTGTATGTCCAGTTGACCTCACCGGGAGCGAATACCTTCTCGATGAGATACTCCTTGCGCAGACGGTCGGTAGTATAATGTTTTGCGTCCTCGGGGCCCGTGGCCCACCGTACATTATAATATGTGTAAGCGTTTTCAGCTTTTACCTCGTAACCTTTGAAGTTGCATTGAGCGTTTCCGGCTATTGTAGCCATGAACAATGCTGCTATAAAAAATATTTTCTTTCTCATAATTATTTCGTTTTTTGTTCGTCCTTAACAATTTCGCGGTGGTTGAGGTACATCATTGCAGCGGTAATGACCACAAGAATGCCAGCTCCAATCCACTTAATGTATTTCACAGCCGCATATATGCAGTATCCTATGAGTGATGATGCAAAGTCCATGCTTCCGGCCATGAATCCGTCGGGCACATGCGATGCCTTGTCCTTTGTGAGCTCATAGACCCTGTTTGCCGCACTCGTGAAGTCGGGAGCCATATCGGTGATGAACCACAATCCTACGATAAGGGCCACGAGTCCGATGATGAAAGTCTTGATGACATTGCCTTTTGTATACGGCAGCATCATCGGGAAGAGATAGAACAGTCCGGCCAGCGACGCCAAAGGCAGGAATTGGTTGCCGGGCAGTACGACAGAAACCACTATGTATGTAGGTATCAGCAGCAGGGTGCAAACAAGCGATGTGGAATGGCCGATGACCAGTGCCGGGCTCATACCGATATGAACTTTCTTGCCGTGGAACTTCTTGTCTACCAGTTCCTTAGTCTTATCTGATATAGGCATCAGTCCGTCGATGAACAGTTTTGTGATTCGAGGGATAAGTTCCATGACTGCACCCATTGTGACACCGAGGAAGAGAATATCCTTTGCTATTTTCATTACGCCGTCGGTGGTTGTTGCAGCGGGCTGTGTCTCATGCAATTTAGCCATGAAAGCGTCGAAATTGGAGAAATCGCTGACGTGGGCAACAGCCGCAATGATGGCTCCTACGATTACACCGAGGACTATAGGCTCACCGAGCACTCCGAATTTCTTTTTCAGTCCGTCGGCATCGATGTCGAGTTTGTTGAATCCCGGAATCTTGTCGAGAACCCAGTTTATGCACAATGTGAACGGCACAAAGCTCTGGCAGAATGGCTGTGGAATGGATATTCCCGGTAGGCTGTAGAAATTCTGAAACTTGTCGGCGGTCATATCGGCCATCACCAGAGTGAAGATGTAGCAGATGATGGCAGCGAAATAGCCCCAAGCGAGGTTCTCACCGGTCAGAAAGTAAACCACGGCCCCGATGAAAGCGAAGTGCCAGTAGTTCCAAAGGTCGATATTGACTGTTCGCGTTGTCTTAGTGATGAGCATCAGGAAGTTGATGCCCAGACAAACGGGGATTATCAGTGCGCCCACAGCAGTGTTGTAAGCCACGCTGGCAGCTGCCGGCCATCCCATGTCGAAGACGCTGAGGTTGAGGTTGAAAATGTCCTCAATAGATTTCAGAGGAGTCTGGAAGTTGTCTGTAAGGAGGGCTGTCACAATTCCGAGTCCTACGAAACCGACACCCACGAAGAGTCCCGACTTCAGTGCCTTACCAAAGTTCATGCCAATGCACAATCCTATGATTGTGAAGATGATAGGCATCATCACTGAGGCTCCGAAACTGATGATGTAACTAAATACTTGTTCCATTAAATGTTACCTTTTGATTCGTTTTAAGCAGGTTTAGTTTGATTTCGATAATCTGGTTGCAAAGATAATAAAAAAAGTTGAATGTTGAACGTCAGAATAAGATTTTTTAAAGAACAGAAACAAATAATGCATCTGTTCTTTAATTATTCCTTGCTCTGACATCCAACAGTCAACGGCGCGCGTCAGTCTTGGAAGTAAACCCTCTTTACGCGGTTGGAAATAGTTGTGAGTACCTCATAAGGTATCGTATCAAGAGCATCGCTGAGCACTGTCACGGGGAGGTCGTCGCCGAAGATTTCGACGGAATCACCTTCCTTACAGTCGATTCCCGTAACGTCGATCATTGCTACGTCCATGCAGATATTGCCCACATACTCAGCCTTCTGTCCGTTGACGAGGCAGTAGCAGTGGCGGTTGCCGAGGTGACGGTTGAGTCCGTCGGCGTAACCTATTGGTATTGCAGCGATTACGCTGTCGTGATCAATCTTTCCTTTACGGCTGTATCCCACTGTATCGCCCTTAGGAACGTTGCGCATTTGGAGGATAGTGGTGCGCAGGGTCGATACATTATTAATAATGTGGTTGTTCCGGCTGTCAATGCCGTAGAGTCCGAGTCCGAGCCGACACATATCCAATTGTCTCTCAGGGAAATGCTCTATGCCCGCCGAATTGTCGATATGACGCAGAATCTTGTGCTTGAACGCACTCTGCAATTTCTTGCTTGCGTTGTCGAATAGTGCAAACTGCTTGGCCGAGAAGTCGTCGAAATCGTCGCTGTCGGAGCCAACGAAGTGGCTGAATACCGAGCGCGGTATGATGGCATTCTGATGTTTCAGTCGGTCGATGAGCTCGTCGATATCCTTTTCGGGGTCGAATCCCAGACGGTGCATGCCGGTGTCGAGCTTGATATGTACGGGGAATCCTGTTATGCCCTCTTTCCGTGCGGCAGCGACGAGAGCATCGAGCAGTCGGAAAGAGTAGACTTCCGGTTCAAGATCGTAGTCGAACATCGTCTTGAAAGCCGACATTTCAGGGTTCATAATCATGATGTTCGACGTTATGCCGTTGCGTCGGAGCGTCACGCCCTCATCGGCCACAGCCACAGCGAGGTAGTCGACACGATGGTCCTGGAGCGTCTTGGCTATCTCAACGGCTCCGGCACCGTAGGCATCGGCCTTGATCATGCACACGAGCTTTGTTGTCGGTTTCATGAAAGAGCGGTACCAGTTGAGGTTCTTGACGACGGCACCTAAGTTCACTTCGAGAACCGTCTCGTGGACTTTCTGTACGAGAAGCTCCGTTAGACGGTCGAAACCGAATGTCCTTGCGCCTTTCAGAAGGATTACCTCATTGCTGAGGGCACCGAATTCCGGACTATGGATGAACTCGTCGACGCTCTTGAAGAAGCTTTTTTCGTCGATATTGTCGAATTGCGCGGCGTTATTCTGTAGATGTTCGCCGATTCCGATAAACTTCTTTATTCCGCGCTGTACGCACAAATCGTCGACTTCGTGATATAGTTTCTCGTCGGTGAGCCCGCTCTGGTATATGTCGCTGAGGATGAGCGTGCGCTTACGGCCCTTGTGGTCGGGGCGTCGGCTCATGAAGTCGAGGGCTATGTCGAGCGAGTTGATATCCGAATTGTACGAGTCGTTTATCAGTGTGCACCCGTGCTGTCCCTCTTTCACCTCGAGGCGCATGGCCACCGGCTCAAGTTTAGCCATCCTTTCGGCCAACTGTTCGGTGGTGATGCCGAGATAGAGAGCGGCAATGGCACTGACGATAGAATTTGTGACGCTTGCCTCATCAATGAACGGAATAGAGTAGCTACCCTCGGTCTTTCCGTTGTAAACGTATGTTACAGTGGTAGTTACGTCTTTCTTCTCAATTAATTTTACGAAGAAAGCGGCTTTGTTGTTCTTCACCGACCATGCCAACTGCTCGCCGTGATAAGCGAATTCCGACATACAGCGGTTGACGAGCTCATCGTCCTGACAGTAGACGACGGCCTGAGTGTCGTGGAAGAGAGTCAGTTTCTCCTTGCATTTTGCGGCCATCGACGGGAAATTCTCCTGGTGTGCCGACCCGAGATTTGTCAGGATGCCGATAGTCGGTTGAATGATATCGCGCAGGGCCTGCATCTCTCCCGGCTGTGAGATTCCGGCTTCGAACACACCCACCTGCGTCTGCTCGTTCATGAGCCACACGCTCAGCGGCACTCCCACCTGCGAGTTGTAGCTTCGCGGCGACCGCGTGACGACCATTGACGGAGAGAGAAGCTGGTATAGCCACTCCTTAACCATGGTCTTGCCGTTAGAGCCCGTGATTCCGACAACTGGAATATCGAACTCGTCGCGGTGGCGCTCGGCGAGGCGCTGCAGGGCCTCGAGCGTTCCCACAACCTTCAGGAAGTTTGAGTTGGGATATCTTTCCTCCCATTTTTCGGGAAGCTGCTCCACTACGAAGTTGCGTACTCCACGGCGGTAGAGGTCGTCGATGTATTTATGACCGTCGTTGCGTTCTGACTTCAGGGCGAAGAAAAGAGTCTCCTCGGGGAAACACAGTGAGCGAGAGTCGGTTAACAGGAATCCGATGCTGGCCTCAGCATTGCCGAACCGACGGGCTCCGATAAGGGTGGTTACTTTTTCGATAGTATAGTTCATTGCAATGATTTATTATTTGAATGCAAAGGTAGTTCAAACGAGCGAGAAATCAAAAAAATAGAATGAATTTTAATTCTTTTAGCGTCTTATAATGCATTCCGCAGTCTGCAGCAAGTCATTTCAAGGACTCTTCGTATCCTTAAAAGTGCACAGGCTATGCCTTTGTCGACTGCCGTAGGGCTCTCTTCCGGGCACAGTCGGGGCACAGTCCTTTTATCATGTAGTTGATGCTTTCCATCTCGAACCCGCTCGGAATGTCGACTGATGGTATGGGCGTGCCGTAGAGACAGAACGTACGGTGACACTCCTCGCAGTAGAAGTGGACGTGCATGTCCTCGTCCTTGTCGGGATTATGGCTCGTGCAGAGTTCATATTTCACCATTCCGTCGCCGTCCTCAATGGCGTGGACGAGGTGGTGGGCCTTGAAGAGCATCAGCGTGCGGAAGATTCCCGACTTGTCGATGGTCCTTATCTGCCGTTCCAGTTCCACCATTGACATCGGTTGCCGCTCCGCTTTCAGGGCCTTGGCTATGACTATGCGGTTGGCCGTAGGCTTGATGCCGTGCAGGGTGAGTAGTGTCTCTTCTGTATTCATCGGTTTATTTCCTTCTGTATTTCTTGTTTATATCCTCGATGCGCTGCCGTGTCCGTGTCATAAACGCTTTATATTCAGCCGACTCTGGGTTAAATGGACGGTGTCCGAGGGCCTCTTTTATCGGTTTCCATTCATCGAGAAAATGCTTTGCCTCGTCCGAGAAAGCCACACCTACGAATCTCTCCCAGATGTATTCTACGGCCACCGCCGACGGGTGGAGCATGTCGGCGTTGTAGAATCTGTAGTCGCGGAGCTCGTCGTTGACAATCTCGTAGGCCGGAAAATAGTACACACCGCAGTCGCTGACGAGGCGGTCGGCGGCCATGAGCAGTACCGACTTCGACAGCTGGCTGCCGTGGTAGCCGTATTTCCGGTAGCGTATCGGACTGACGGTGACCACGATATTCATGTCGCTGTTTATTGTCCGTAGTCCTTCGACGGCCTTGCGCAGGTAGCCGTAGCACTCGTCGATGGTCAGCACCCGCTCGGTGAAGAGCCTCTGCGGGCGCTTCCGGCAGTTGTCAACAATCTCGCCCGTGGCATTCTCGATATATACGTGGTTGGTGCCAAGGGTGATAATGGCCGTCGATGGGACGAATTCGCCCTTGTCGTCACCTTCCGGACGCTCGCCTGCAAGCAACCGGTCGACGGTGTGGAGGATGCTGGCGGGATTGTACATTACGCCGAAAGGATTGACGACGGTATCGAAATGTTCGTCGCTGAAACGCTTGCCGATATTGTCGGCGAAACACGACCCTACGAAGAGCATCGGCTCCATAGGACGTATCTCGAACTCCGGCCGTGGTATGTCTACTATCGTTCTGAATTCCATATCATCGACAAAGGTAGCTCAAACCTCCGACACTGCAAAAGAAAATCATTGTCTTTTGACATTCCGGCTGATTTTTTATTTGTATCTTTGCATCCGTCAGCGAATAAAGTAATTTCAAAATTTGATTATGACAGAAAAAGAAAAACAACAGGCCGGCATGCTTTACGATGCCAATCACGACCCTGAGGTGCTCGCCGACCTGCACCGTTGTGAGCAGGAGTGTTTCGAGATTAACCAGATAGCTCCCAACAACCGCGAGGAGCGTTTCCGCCGACTGCGCAATCTCTTCGGCAAGACGGGGAAGGGGTTCACGGTGGTCAGTCCGTTCTTCTGCGACTATGGATATAATATTAAGGTAGGCAACAACTTCTTCTGCAATGCCTATTGCGTCATCCTCGACGAGGCTGAGGTCACCTTTGGCGACAATGTTTTCATTGCTCCAAGCTGCTCTTTCTACACCGCCGGTCACCCGCTGAACGTCGAAGATCGAAACAAGGGTCTGGAGTATGCGCGTCCTATCCATGTGGGCAATAACGTCTGGATTGGCGGCAACGTGACGGTGGTGCCCGGAGTGACCATCGGCAACAATGTGACGATAGGTGCCGGGTCGGTCGTCACCCACGATATTCCCGACAATGTGCTTGCTGCCGGCAATCCGTGCAGAATAATCAAACGACTCTGATATGTACAGTTACGAATATCCGCGGCCTGCTCTGACGGCCGACTGCATAGTTTTTGCACACGCCGATGATGGTATCCGGGTATTGCTTGTAGAGCGCGGCAACGAACCATACAAAGGGTGCTGGGCTTTCCCCGGAGGATTTATGAATATGGACGAGACCACTGCTGAGGCCGCCCGCCGCGAACTTCGTGAGGAGACTGGGCTCGACGTCGGTGCTATCCGTCAGCTCGGTGCCTACGACCGGGTCGACCGCGACCCTCGTGGCAGGGTAATCACGGTGGCTTATATGGCCATTGTCGATGATGCCGGTGATGTCTGCGGTGGCGACGATGCCCACGACGCGCGCTGGTTCCCGCTCGACAGCCTCCCGCCATTAGCTTTCGACCACGACAAAATCCTCGCCGACGCGTGCCGGATGGCTATAAATCCATCGACGGGACAACTGAAATCTATGGGGTGAGTCGGTTGGTGTGGGCGGCCAATAGCGCGGGAGTGTATAATCAGTCTGACAAGATGATGAAAGAAAGCTATGAATATAATTTGTTAACCCAACTTTGACATCGTATTTTGCTTAGTTGTTCTGTATCAGCAATTTAGTGTTTTTAAAAAGTCCTACTGTGTTCTACAGATTTTTATTTTTTTAAATGGCACTTTACTGATTTTCAACAACTCGTAGATTTCAGCTGCACTATCTGTAGGCACACTGCACAGTCTGGTCTCGACAGCCTCTCCAAGCGCATTTACTGCTGTGGTAGTAACTGCTTTTTGAGTCTTCATGATCCGCATGATCTCCGACCAGTACGGTGTCGAACGCTCCCGCCCATGCTCATCCTTGCCTTGCTTTCGCCGGGCAACCTTCATCTGATGGCGCACGGTGTTTACTATCCAGTAAGCCAGCAGCCCTAAGAAAAGGTGTGCGTCTGCCCTATTGTCAGTCTGGTGGTATATGGGCCTGAGGCTGAGGTCGGTTTTGAGCTGCCGGTTGGAGCATTCTATTTCACGTATAAGATTATAGTAGTTCCAGGTCGTTTCCTCATCTAATTTCTTCACATTGGTTCTGAGGAAGTATGTTCCGTATTCCACCTTGTCCGGGATGTTGACCTCCCATGTCATAGAAGCGACTTTGTCGTGTCCGTCATCCTCAACTTTTATATTGTAATATCGGCTTATAGAGGGATATTTTCCTTGCAGGGCACCGATCCTGTTTTGTACCTTGCCGTAGTTTTTTATCCCGTGTTTTGATTGGGTACTCTTTCTGATTTTTTTCAACCCTTCCTCAAAACGCTCACGGAATTTGCGGTTCATGGATTCTTCCTTCAACGCTTTTGCAGGAGAGTCTATTTTGAGGTAACAGTCGTCATTCTTGGCCGTTGTTACGCGTTGAAGCGTTATCTCGCGCTTCAAGCAATCGCAAACTGTGACTTTGGGAGCATTCTCGGGGGTGGTGTATTCGGTAAGAGCTTTGCGGGATACACAAAGATAGTTGTATCCTTTGTCCCTTATAGTCTTGAGGTTATCTTCAGTTGAGATACCTGCGTCAATGACTACAAGCACTCCCTCGTTATCGGGACATTTGGCCGGATTCTCAGCAATAAGCTCGTCCACCATGTTGGGAAGTGACTTTGGATCGGCGGTATTGCCTTCCAGTACCGCACTGTAACGTATGAAGCCGTCAGTATTGATGCATAGCGCGAGGACAAGCAGCTTGCAGTCGCTGCGTTTCTCCTTTGAACGGCCAAAGGCAGCCTTCTTGCTGCCGGTCTTGCGTCCCTCAAAATAAAAGTTGGTGAGATCGAAGAGCATAATGCGGTTGGTCGGTTTGAAGAGGTCGTCGGTCTTGTGGCAAAGATACTTCTCAAGCTTATCCTTTATGGAATAAAGGTCATCGGCAACTCGATATATCCTCCTTGGAGTTATTTTGGCCATAGGAAGGTCAAGGAGTTCGCACACTGCAGAGTTCTCTTTTATAATGGATATTGACTTTAATTCGGACGGAGTATAGGCCGCCCTCGTAATAAGATGGGCCAAAGTGACCTTCACCTTGTCCTCAGACCATCCCAAAGAACGGAGAAATGTATCCAGACCAAGTTTACGAATCGTTTGCAGGCATAGCCATTCGCAGCCGACTTCCCTTGCGTCTGTATGCCTCATAGTGTCAACATCTATCCGTTTCCTGGCCTTGGACTTGCTTCTCTCGTAGGCGTTGCCCACAATATCAAGTTTTTCCTCCTCGACAAGTCTGGCCCAGTACGCATGCACTCTGTCACGAACCACTTCCGAGTAACCTTGCAGTTTCTCATCCCAAAGTTGGACATCCTTCTGGTGATTGTACAGATACGTCAGTCCACGCGCAACATCTCTTATCTGCTCTGGGGATAGGTCATGTATAAACCCGACATTGAGCAATATCAAAGTACATACCCTACCGCTGGCATCGCGATAGGACTCCTTCAGACGGTAATACTTCTCGTCTTTACACGTCTGTGGGTTGTAACGTATTTGGGACGTAAAATTCATGCCGCAAAGATAAGCAATCCCTACGACATTGCTGTGTTCTACATTGCGATTTTGAGCAGTTTGACCACGCAAACCCCTATAAACACTGGAAAAAATTCTGAAAAAAAACATTAGAGCGTCAAACTTGGGTTAATATTATTCATAGTGGACGATGAAAGAATTCGTCCTTGTAACTGGTTGTTTATCAATCGATTACAAAACGGCCTGTTTTGCATTGCGAAACGGGCCGTTTTAGGATGCGAAACGGTCCATTTCGCAAGCTGAAATGGGCCGTTTTAGATGCTAAAATGATATGTATTGGATTGCTGTAAAGATATTTCGCTATTACAGAAGTCCGCGTTTGCTGTGATGGAGTGGGGGAGAACCACCGCCATTAAGTATTGATAATGGCGGCAGCGGCCTCACTCTTTTGTTCTTCTTCCGTTACTGATGGCTTATGCCTCGGCAACAGCCTTCTTCTTTCTCTCCTTAAACTCGATGAAGAGTATCACTAAGATGGCTATCAGTAGCAGTGCTGAAGCGATGTAGGAGATGGTTTCGGTGGTCGTGATCGACTTTGGATGGAAGTCGAGGACAATCTTGTGGTTGCCCGGCTTGACGTTGATGGCTCGCAGAACATAGTTCACACGGCCAATCTCGGCGGGCTGTCCGTCGACGGTGGCTGTCCACTCGGGGTAGTAAATCTCGGAGAAGACGATGACACCTCCATTCTTCGAGCTGCAATCATACTTCAGATTGTCGGGCGAATACGCTGTGAGCGTCACCTTGGCTGTGGAGTCGTTGACGGCACTCTGGCCCAGGGCAGCCTCAAACTTCTTGTCGGCAACGGCCTCGTGGTGGAGGTCTATCTTTCCGATGCCGTCGATTTCGGCGTTGGCGTTGTCGACATAATCGACCTTATTGACAAACCAAGCGCTACCCATGGCACTCTTGTTCTCGATGGCTATGGGCTGCTGGTTCTGCGGTCCTACGATGAGGTACTTGGTGTTGAGCATGTTCAGTGCCGGCATGGCATTGCTCTTGTCGGTCACCTGCATCATGTTGTCGGCACGCTGGCTGAGGTTCTCGGGCGAGAGCACCTTGTTCATGTTCTGCATCTCGGGCATGATGTAGTGGTCGATGAGCTCCTGATAGCGGCGCAGCTTAGCCGGATGGTAGCCACCGATGCTGTTATGATAGTACGAAGTGTTGTTCTCGTTGAACGTATTCGTGGTCATGTTCAGCACGCGGTAGTCGAGGCTCTTGTCCTTGAGAATCTCGTCGTCGGCCGGAGTCTTGGCTATCGGCTGGTCGACCTGATCCTTAGGCTCGAACATTCCGTCGTTGAGATAGCGTTTGTCGACCTGCCACATGTCGAAGAGACAGAGGGCTATAACCGTTCCTACAAACACCTTGGCGTCGATTTTCTTAGTCCTGTAGAGTAGAGTGAGGACTACACCGATGAGAATAATGATGATGGTCCTGATGCAGTCGGCACGGAAGATGTCCTCACGAAGGCCGATAAGGTTCGACTTTATAGGAGCCAGCTGGTCGGCGGGGATAGCTGCGAGAGCCTGGTTCTCGGCCGACGAGATGAAGTCGAAGAACACACCCGGCATGAGCCAGAATATCAATGCGATACCGGCGGTGCAGCCGAGACTTATCCAGAAGAACTTCATGTGGGTCTTGAGATAGTCGGGTTCGTCGACAATCTTCTTCAGTGTCATCATCGCGAGGAGCGGAATGGTGAACTCGGCGATGACGAGGATACTGGCCACGGTACGGAACTTGGCGTACATGGGCATGTAGTCGATGAAAAAATTGGTCAGTCCCATGAGGTTCTTACCCCACGAGAGGAGTATCGACAGGATGGTGGCTGCCAACAGAGCCCACTTCATCGGTCCCTTGACGATAAACAGTCCCAAGATGAACAGGAACAGTACGAATGCTCCTACGTAGACGGGACCGCTCGTTCCCGGCTGCTCGCCCCAGTACTGGCCTATCTGCTGATAGAGCTGCTCATACTGAGGATCGCCTTTCTCCTGTACAATCTTGTTGTTGATCATCGGCTCGGAGGCACCGCCCTTGGCGTTAGGAATGAGCAGAGTCCATGTCTCGCCGATGCCATAGCTCCATTGGGTGATGTAGTCGCGGTCGAGGCCGGAGCTTGTCTGATTCGAGGGGTCGGTCTTGCTGGCCAGCTCACTCTTTCCGCGCATCGACTCTTTCTGGTACTGCCATGTGTGGTAGAGGTTCGTACTGTTGATGGCTATTCCCAATGCGGCGGCTATGAGGCAAACCACAGTGGCCTTGGCAAATTGCGGGAGGGTCTTGTTCTTTATGGCTACAGCTAAGAAAGCGAGGACCATAAAGAAGATTACGAACAGATAGTAGTAGGTCATCTGCACGTGGTTGGCGTTGATTTCGAAGGCGGCAAAGATTGTCGTCACAATCAGTCCCCACAGATACTTACCCTTGTAGGCCAGCACTATACCCGCAATCATCGGCGGGAGATAGGCCAGAGCCATCACTTTCCAGAAGTGACCGGCTGCGATGATTATTAAGAAATAGGACGAGAAAGCCCATATCACGGAGCCTAACGCTGCCAACATCTGACGGAAGTCGAAGGCGCGAAGGAGAATGTAGAATCCGATGAGGTAGGCGAAGAGATACCAGACGTACTGCGGCAGCCACAGATGATAGGCCTGCACAAACTGGTTGAGGATGTTCGTGCTCTTGTACGACGACCGCATCTGATACGTCGGCATACCGCTGAATGCGGTGTTTGTCCAGTGCGACACGTCGCCGGTCTTGGCATAGTGGTCGTCGACATCCTTGTTGAGGCCGGCGCCGGCGGTGTTGTCACCCTGGTAGAGAACTTCTCCGCGCGTCATGGGCACGAAGAAATAGGCCACTGAGATTAAAATAAAAAAGATAACTGCCGCAATGTCGGGCAGACATTTCTTCAATGTATTCATTAGTTTGTTTATCTATAGTTTCTCTATAATTGCTTGCAAAAGTAATAAAAAGTATTGAGAAAAGTATTCTTTACGCCATTTTTTACTATCTTTGCGAACGAAAAAAAGTACGGAGTAATGAAAATAGGAATTATAGTGGCAATGGACAAGGAATTTGCGCAGCTCGAACGGCTGTTCCGCGGACGCGAAGACATTGTCCTCCAGAAGTGTGGCATAGGAAAAGTGAACTCGGCTGTCGGTGCCGTGGAGATGATTCGTGACTCGCGTCCCGACCTCATCATTTCGAGCGGATGTGCCGGTGGCGCCGACACCAGTCTGAATGTGATGGATGTCGTCGTTGCAAGCGAGTGCACATATCATGATGCTTATTGTGGTGACAACTGCGAGTATGGGCAGATCATGGGTATGCCGGCGCGGTATAAGGCACCCGAGGAACTCGTCGCTAAGGCTTGCGCTATCAGCGATTTAGGCGCGACGACGGCCGACGACGGTACGAAACATAGGATAGTGAGCGGTCTGACGGTCTCGGGAGAGTGGTTCGTCGACAGCAAGGATAAGATGCGTTCAATTCTCGAGAAGTTTCCTGATGCAAAGGCCGTCGATATGGAGAGCTGTTCGATAGCTCAGACTTGCTATAAGTATAATGTGCCGTTCGTCTCGTTCCGTGTTATCAGCGATGTGCCGCTGAAGGACACAAAGGCCAGTCAGTATTTCGATTTCTGGGACCGTATTGCCAACGACAGCTTTGAGGTAACACAGCGGCTCGTCGACGCAATACTCTGATTATCATTGACATAGTATCTTACAGACAATATCTTTACATTGAAGAAATGAAGAAAATACCATCATTTACAATTAATCACACGAAGTTGCTACGTGGCATTTATGTCAGCCGTAAGGATGAAGTCGGGGGTGAGGTAGTTACGACTTTCGACATCCGTATGAAAGAACCGAACCGTGAGCCTGTGCTCCATCCGGGAGCCCTGCACACGATAGAGCACTTAGCCGCCACTTATCTTAGGAACGACGATGAGTGGAAGGACCGCATCTTGTATTGGGGACCAATGGGTTGTTTGACAGGTAATTACCTGCTGCTCAGAGGAGATTATGATTCGGCCGACATCGTTGAACTGATGAAGAGAACCTTCCGGTTCATCGCTGATTTCGAGGGCGACATTCCAGGTGCTGCGCCAGCCGACTGCGGCAATTATCTACTCCACGATCTGCCGATGGCTAAGTGGGAGGCAAAGAAATTCCTCACCGAGGTGCTGGAGAACATCACTGAGAAGAACTTGAACTATCCGGCTTGATGATTGTCCCGACAGCGGCTGCTGCGTCTTTAGTCGACCGTACTTTCGTCCGTTATAGCTTATGTGTCAGTCGATTATACGTGGTTTGCTGCTGTAGAGCTATAAGTAAAATAATGTGGGCATGTTAGCTCCTGAGTTCGTCAATGCATCACCCAAAATTATAGTGCATGTCTGATGCGATTGATATTCATAAGTAGGAGGGCGGGGATACGGACTCTTTTCTGACAAAAACCAAATAAAACCACTTGCGTTTGCAAGGGCTGTGCCCATTGTTTCTTCTTCGTCGCCGACTTGCTCCGAAGCAAGCTTCGGCAAGCCGGCGACGAAGAAGAAACAGCTTTCGTACCTCAGGCTTGCAACCACAAGGAAAAACCGGCAAAACCGCTGATGCCGCAAAATGCATCGTGATAGTCTGTTTTCAAGGTTTTTCTTTGTGTCAGCGTCAAGATCCGACGTAGGAGGATCTGCCATTAGGGGTCTGAGGGCAAAGGGACAAAGCCCTTGGCACTGACACAAAGGGTTTTATTGGTTTTGGTTGCAAGTTATAAATCGCAAGTTTTTTGGTTTTAGGCTCAAGTTATGATTGTTTATTAAAACGTTGATTATTCGTAGAATGAAATCTTCGTTTATGGAGGGCTTGAAACTGCCATTGTTTCAGCCAAAATCATCATAGATAAATCATAATATGCTGATGATCAGAATATAAATTTGATTTCTATTAAAAGGTGATAAAGTCAGGAAATAATGTGGTCATGTTGACAGTGTAGAGGTATCGTAACGATCCGGCCATCAGCTGTCAACCCCGCCCTTTACATTATTATATATACGGAAAAATCCCATCAGACTTCCCAAATCGTGGTTCGTCTGGTGGGATTTTTAATATCTATTCTTCTCTGCAAGAAGCAGCGAACGGATTATTCCTTGTTGGCTCTCTTTCGCTCGAGATGGTCGAGGATAATCTTGCGCATGCGGATGCTCTTCGGTGTAACCTCTACATACTCATCGGCTTTGATGTACTCCATGCACTCCTCAAGGCTCATCTGAACCTTCGGGGCCACCTTAGCCTTCTCGTCGGAACCTGAGGCACGGACGTTGGTGAGCTGCTTGGCCTTAGTAACGTTGATGACGAGGTCGTTGTCGTGAACGTGCTCACCAACAACTTCACCGCCATAGACTTCCTCTCCCGGATCGATGAAGAACTTTCCTCTGTCCTGAAGCTTATCGAGAGCATAAGCATAAGCGGTACCGTTCTCCAATGCTATCATTGAACCATTGACGCGGCGGGTGATGTCGCCCTTCCACGGCTGGTACTCCTTGAAGCGGTGAGCCATAATAGCCTCACCCTGAGATGCTGTCAGTACATTGGTGCGCAGACCGATAATACCACGCGACGGGATGTCGAAAGTGATGTTCACGCGGTCGCCCTCGTTGTCCATAGCTGTCATCTCACCCTTGCGGCGGGTAACCATATCGATCATCTTGCTTGAGAACTCCTCAGGAACATTAATTGTCAGCTCCTCGATAGGCTCGCACTTCTGACCGTCAATCTCCTTGATAATTACCTGTGGCTGACCAACCTGCAGCTCGTAACCCTCACGGCGCATGGTCTCGATGAGCACTGACAGATGGAGAACGCCACGGCCACTGACAATCCATTTATCCATAGAGCCCTCAACCGGCTTTACGCGCAGGGCGAGGTTCTTTTCCAATTCTTTCTGCAGACGCTCCGAGATGTGGCGTGATGTGCAGAACTTACCCTCACGGCCGAAGAACGGTGAGTCGTTGATAGTGAACAACATACTCATTGTCGGCTCGTCGACGGCGATAGGAGGAAGAGCCTCCGGATTCTCGAAGTCGGCGATGGTGTCACCGATCTCGAAGTTCTCAAGACCGATGACGGCACAGATGTCGCCGCTGCTGACCTCCGGAACTCTCACGTGGGTAATGCCCTGGAAAGTGTGAAGCTCCTTAATCTTTGTCTTCTCCATGGTGCCGTCGCGGTGGCAGATGGTAATGTTCATTGCGTCCTTGAGGGTTCCGCGGTGTACGCGTCCAACTGCAATACGACCGGTATAGCTCGAGTAGTCGAGCGATGTGATGAGCATCTGGGGTGTGCCCTCAATCATCTTCGGCGCCGGAATCTCACTTAATATCAGATCGAGAAGATAGTCGATATTGTCGGTAGGATGCTGCCAGTCGGGGCCCATCCATCCTTGTTTTGCTGAGCCATAGACGACTTTGAAGTCGAGCTGCTCCTCGGTGGCATCGAGATCGCACATCAGGTCGAATACCATCTCGTAGACTTCCTCAGGGCGACAGTTTGGTTTGTCAACCTTGTTTACAACGACTATAGGCTTCAGACCAAGCTGTAAAGCTTTCTGAAGCACGAAACGTGTCTGAGGCATCGGACCCTCGAAAGCATCCACGAGGAGAAGACAGCCGTCGGCCATGTTAAGCACGCGCTCTACCTCTCCACCGAAGTCCGAGTGTCCAGGGGTGTCCAGAATATTTATTTTCGTCCCCTTCCAGTTGATGGCAACGTTTTTCGAGAGAATGGTTATTCCTCGCTCGCGCTCCAAGTCGTTGGAGTCGAGAACCTCGCCGCTTTCATCCTTTCCGTCACGGAAAGAGTTGCTGGCCATCATCATCTTGTCGACCAGTGTTGTTTTTCCGTGGTCGACGTGAGCAATAACTGCTACGTTACGAATATTTTGCATCTTTATACCTTAAAAAATAGCTGTCGAGAAAATTTTCGGTGCAAAGGTACATCAATTTAACCACAAATACAAAATAAATCATGTTTTTCTTTGTTTATTAACAGGAAAGTAACTACCTTTGCACCGCATTTCGGAAAATCCGATGCATTCAACATTGTGAACCGTTGTGATTAATGGCGGCTTAGCGGTGGAAGGATGTAAATGCACAATTCAAATTAATCAACAAAATGTATTTAAGCAAAGAAAAGAAGGCAGAGATCTTCAGCCAGTATGGCGTTCAGAAGAATGCTGCCGACACTGGTTCTGCTGAGAGCCAGATCGCACTGTTCACTTATCGTATCAAGCACCTCACCGAGCATGTGAAGGCAAACCACAAGGATTTCGTCACAACACGTTCGCTGACAAAGCTCGTTGCAAAGCGTCGTCGTCTTCTCGACTACCTTTACGATCAGGATATCGAGCGCTATCGTGCTATCGTTAAGGCTCTTGGTCTGCGTAAGTAATTCTTCCTCAGGCCGTTGTGCCGAAAGAAGGGAGAGCCCTGGTGATGGGCTACAAACGCAGTCTTAAATAAAAATTCCCTGTCATATACATTCTTGTATTATGATAGGGATTTTTCTTTTATAGTTTTGGATGCTTGCCGTGAGTCGGATTACGGCTATTCGCACATTGGCAGTGGCATCATCATTCTCCTGGAGGATTCACTTTTTATCCTTTTTCGATTCACGACCGTCCTTTGTAGGGAGAATTTCCATTAGAGGTTTCATCACGAAGTCGCGTTCTTTCATGTGGGGGTGGGGAATCTTCAAGTCCGGCTCGTCCAATGTTATATCGTCGTAGAGGAGAATGTCTATATCTATCAGCCGGTCATGATAGATGCCGTTATGGCTCTTTTCCTTCCTACCCATCTCTTGTTCAATGGCTTGCGTCATCTCCAACAGCTCGTGAGCCGAAAGGTCGGTCAGTACAAGGATGCACGCATTGAGGAACCTGTTGTCACTCTCAAAGCCCCAGGGCTCTGTCTCCAAAAATGAAGATTGGCGGACGACATCGCCCACCATCTGTCCTATTTTTTTTATTGCTTCGTTGAGATTGTCCTCTTTGTCGCCGAGATTCGTTCCGAGACTAAGATAGACTTTGTGCAATTTTTCTGGCATGAAAGACTTACTAATGTTGTCAAAACATCGACCAAGACGTTCGATGTTTTTCCTGTTATCTGATATTTAAGACAAATAATTATCCCACCACCGGCACTACGTGGTGCCAGTGATGGGCATTGTTTTCTTTTAATCGTCAAGAATCAGCATACCATCGCCGAAACATCCGAACTTATAGCCGTTCTTCAGTGCAAGCTCGTAAGCTTTCATGGTGATATCGTATCCACCGAAAGCGCATGCCGACATCATCAGAGTCGATTCGGGATGATAGAAGTTTGCGAGCATAGCGTTGGCAAGTCCGAACTCGTAAGGAGGGAAGATGAACTTATTTGTCCATCCCTCATATTCCTTCAGAAGGTTATCGGTGCCGACAGCGGTTTCCGTAGCTTTTGCCACACTCGTACCGACGACGCAGATGCGCTTACCGGCCAATTTGGCCTTGTTGACGGTGTCGCAAGCCTCCTTGTTGATGAACATCTGCTCCGATTCCATCTTATGCTTTGTGAGGTCCTCGACTTCAATCTGGTTGAAGTTGCCCAGACCACAGTGCAGAGTGATGAATGCGGTGTTGATACCCTTAATTTCGAGCATCTTCATCATCTCGCGGGAGAAGTGCAGGCCTGTTGCCGGTGCCGTGACAGCACCCTCTTCCTTTGCGAAAACGGTCTGAAAATCGTCCATATCCTCCTCACGATATGGACGGTCTTGAACGGCCACCGTCTTCGTGGCGTTAGGATCATTGGGCGTCGGTGCCGAAACCGTCTCCTCGTGAGTATGGTCAATAATATAGTGTGGCAGCGGCGCCTGACCAAGAGCGTAGAGCTCGCGCTTGAATTCGTCGTGCGGACAATCGTAGAGGAACCGCAGCGTACGTCCGCGGCTGGTGGTATTGTCGATGACCTCAGCCACCATCGTGCCCGTATCGTCGAAGAAGAGCTTGTTGCCAATTCGAATCTTTCGTGCCGGTTCAACGAGAACGTCCCACAGCCTCATCTCGGCATTAAGCTCTCTGAGGAGGAAGACCTCGATTTTAGCATCTGTTTTCTCCTTTGTTCCGTACAGACGGGCAGGGAAAACCTTTGTGTCGTTGAAGACCATCACATCGCCATCGTCGAAGTATTTGCTTACATCCTTGAATTTGATGTAGTCGTCCTCCGTCGGCTCACCCTTGACATCCTTGTTGTAGAGGTCGATAGTTTGCGACTTGCGGTGAATGACCATCATGCGTGCCTCATCGCGCCTCGTGACCTGGAACGTCTGTGTGGTTCCGTCACTGCGCTTGATAGTTCTTTCGGATACATGCGGATAGAGTGCAATAGCATCATCCGGCAGATTAAAATTGAATTGTGATAACTTCATATATTATTCTAAGAACTTTTGTTTGTTAAGCCACTCTTCGAAGTGGTCGTAGTTTATGCAGTCCTCAACGCGTATGTCTCCCACTCTTGTCCGTCTGAGGGCAGTGAGATAGGCACCACTGTCGAGGGCTCTTCCAATGTCCCGTGCGAGTGCTCTGATGTAGGTTCCTTTTCCACATACCACCCGTATTGAAGCCTGCATCTTTTCGGGGTCGAAATCCGTCAGCTCAATATCGTCGATATGGATGTGCTTGGGTTTCAGTTTCACATCCTCACCATTGCGGCGGTAGTTGAAAGCCCTCTCGCCGTTGACCTTTACCGCGCTGTATGTCGGCGGTACCTGGTCGATGTCGCCAATGAACTGGTTTATAGCCTCCAAAAGCCTTTCCCTTGTGATGTGCTCAGTGGGATAGGTGGCGTTGACTTCGTGCTCCATATCGTAGCTGTCGGTCGTCGCACCGAGTTGCAGGGTCGCCGTGTACTCCTTTGTATGCGTCTGGAGCGTTTCTATCTGCTTTGTCATCTTCCCGGTGACCAAAATCAGTACTCCTGTTGCTAATGGGTCGAGTGTTCCCGCATGCCCCATTTTTACCTTTGATCCGTTGGCCTGGGTGCAGAGATAACGGATATGGGCCAGTGCCTTGAAACTCGTCAGTCCATAGGGCTTGTCGATCGGTATGAGTACTCCTTCCTTGAAGTTCATCTGCTCTGATTATGCGGTGATTTAATCTACCATCGACAGCGAATGGCCGGTGAGCAGAAGAATCAGAATGATAGCTCCGATGACAATACGGTACCATCCGAAGAACTTGAATCCGTATTTCGTAAGGAATCCAACGAACCACTTCATAGCCAGCATAGCCACGACGAACGCGATGACGCATCCGACGATGAGCAGCATTATGTTATTGCTTGTGGCCCAACTTGTTCCTTCCTTGAACATGTCGAGGAGGTCGAGGAGGGTAGCGCCGGCCATTGTCGGCACAGCGAGGAAGAACGAGAATTCAGCGGCATTCTTTCTTGTCAGCTTCTGCTGCATGCCACCGACGATTGTCGCCATACTGCGGCTTGTGCCGGGGATTACCGACAGACACTGCCAGCAGCCGATGATGAACGCCCGCTTAACGGTTACCTTATTATATTCAGAACCCTTGTTGAAGATTCGGTCGCAGAAGAGCATGAAGATGCCGCCTACTACGAGCATGATAGCCACGACGAGCACACTGTCGAGCAGCCAGTCGAGCAGTCCGCTCTTTTTGGCAGCCAGTCCGATGACGACGGCGGGCAGGACACCGATGATAAGGCGCCAGTAGAACTGCATCTTGTCCTGAAATTCCTGCTCATTGCGCATCTGGAAGAAGTGCTTCCAGTACAGGCAGACAACGGAGAGAATGGCTCCGAACTGGATGATGAAGGTGAACGCATGGACGAACGGGTCGCCCTGCTGAACACCGAGAAGATTCTGAGTGATGATCATGTGCCCCGTCGACGATACCGGAAGAAACTCCGTCAGCCCCTCGACGATAGCAATGATGATGGTTTGGATTAAGTCCATTATTTATCTTTTGGCTTGATGATGATTGCGAAGATTATTGACACAAATCCGATAAGGGTAACTACCGGAGCAACCTTGATGTGCATGGCACTGAAGATGCTGGGGTCGAAGACCCGGTTCGTCGACTCTCCGCCGGCCATGAGGAAGAAACCCAGCAACACCACGACAACACCTGCTGCCAACAGGATAAAGTTCAACTTGCCGAAAGCGAGATTCTTCTTGTCGGTAACAGCTACCGGCTCTTGGTTCTTTTTAGAATTATTTTCCATTGTATATTAATTGTTTCTATTACGATGTCGAAATATTTTTACTTTTCCTATATCTTATACAAGTCACCGGCCTTCATGTTGAGGAACTTGTTGACACTGAGGAATGTGCATATCAGTGTTATGACCACACCGAATACCACTACTATGCATCCCGTAATGACCATCACCTTCCAGTCGATAATCGTCGTGATGTCGGGCTCGTATTTTGTCAGGGCGTACATGCCGATGCCGAGGACGACGAGGGCGATGAATGCCGACAGCAGTCCGAGGGCCACCGACCTCTTGAGGAACGGTCTGCGGATGAATCCCCACGATGCACCCACGAGTTTCATGGTGTGGATAGAGAACCGGCGCGAATAGACGCTGAGCCGTACGGAGTTGTTAATCAGCGAGAAAGAGACTATCGTCAGCAGTGCGGCGAGGATTATCAGTATGAGTCCTATCTTCCCCAGCGTGTTGTTGACCGTGGCTATGAGGTCCTGCTTGTAGTCGATGTCGGTCACCCCGTCATACGTCTTCAGCTGAGCGGCGATATTCTTTATCGAGTCGTTGTTGGCATAGTTGGCCTTGAGCTGTATCTCTATCTCGGCCGTGAAAGGGTTCTCACCGGCAAACTCCGACGGGTCGGCACCCAATTCCTTGGTTCCTTCCTTGAGGGCATCCTCCTTGCTTATGAAGTTTGTCTTGGTTATATAAGGCTGTTGCTCAACGAGTTGTGAGAGCCGTTGAGCCTCCTGGTCCGACATGTCCGGACTGAGAACCATTGTGACGGTAAGATTTTCCTTTACGTAGGATGACAGGTTGACACCGGTGAAGACCGTAAGCACGACCATGCCAAGGAGTATGAGCACCATGGCGGTGCTGATACACAGTGTTGCTACCTGAAGTCCGTGCCTGCTTTTGCCGGCTTTCTTTCGTTTCTTATTCATTATTCGGGTATAATTAGCCAAATTTCATGCAAAGGTAAGTCATTTCAAAAGAAGAACAAAATAAATTAGGTTTTATTTGCAGTTAATAGAAAATTCTGCATCATAACGGCTGCTGTATAATAACTTTTTCATACTTTTGCATGAGCTGAGGGCGAAGAAAGCGATAGCTTTCAGCTCGCGGCACAAACAGAAAGTATAGAAAGGAAACGAAATGAGCACAGTTATTTATCCGTCACCGATATTCGGTCCCATCCACAGCCGCCGACTCGGCATCTCGCTTGGAATCAATCTCATGCCATCGGATGGCAAGGTCTGCACGTTCAACTGCATCTACTGCGAGTGCGGTTTCAATGAGGATTTCCGCCCTAAGCACCGGCGTCCCACACGTGAGGAGGTTGCAGCCGGTCTCGAGGCGAAGCTCAAGGAGATGCATACGCAGGGCGTTCATCCCGATGTCCTGACCTTTGCGGGCAACGGAGAGCCCACAGGACATCCTGATTTTGCCGGAATCATCGACGACACTGTCTCCCTTCGCGACAAATACTGCCCCGATGCCAAGGTGTCGGTGCTGAGCAATTCTACCTTCATTGACCGCCCGGCGGTTCACGATGCGCTGATGAAAGTCGACAATAACATTCTGAAACTCGATACCGTAGATGCCGAATACATCTCGAATGTCGACCGCCCCACGTCACCGGCTTACGACGTAAGGAAAATCATCGAGGGCATCCGGTCATTCAACGGCCACGCCATCATCCAGACAATGTTCATGAAGGGCACCTTCGTCCGCCGCTCCGGTGACGGCACTCCGACGACTATCGACGTGTCGAATGTCGACGAGAAGTATGTGAAACCATGGCTCGACGCCGTGAAGTATATTGCGCCGCAAGAGGTGATGGTCTATACCATTGACCGCGAGACTCCCGACCACGACCTTCGTAAGGCCTCGCACGAGGAACTCGACACCATCCGCGACCGCGTCATTGCCCTTGGCATACCGTGTACGGCATCATATTGATAAACATATCACGGAATAACCATGAATCTCAGGATAGCAAGCAGAGTAGTCTTCTGCCTTTGGGTGATGGCAATGCTCGTTGTATGGGCAATCTTCCACGACGAACCGCAGTGCATTGATGCCCAGCGCTTTATACGCAATGCCTTCAACAACTGGAATAACAGGACTCTATATCCATCTCGTATAGACCTCTACCAGGACTATATAACGGCTGTTGGCTATACCAATTACATCCAGCTGGTTCATCTTTGTCTCGGTAAGATAGGGTGGATACAGTTTATCAATATGGCAATGAATGTTGCCATAGCATGTGAGATGTACTATGTGGCGAAAAGTTTTTTCGGTTCCATGACTGCATCCGTTGCTATGATATTGTTTTGTCTGACCACCACGAACATCTTTCCACCCATACAGTTGGTTACCGAAATACCATACCTCTTCTTGGCTTTGAGTGGTTTCACGGTTTGTGTTTACGTGGCTAAGAGACGACCCGGGCGGAAAATGCATCCCGTTAAGTCCTTTGCGTTGCTTGCTCTTTCTGGGGTAATCTTTGCTGTTGCCCACACGGTGAGGGCTGTCGAACTTGCTTTTGTTGTCCCGGCATTGGCACTGCTCGTGTGGTCGGCGTTTCTCGGCGATGATACCACAGCCGCACGAAAGCTGAGCGTGAAGAAGGCAACGGCACGTGTGGCCTCAGTTCTGCTGCCTTATGTCATTGTGCTGATGGGGATTGGATTCTTCTACAAGACGCAGACGGGTGTGTACCTCAACGGACCTATGACCGGATGGCACAATTTCGTTAAAGTTGCCGATTCTGTTGATCCTGTATCTACTGGTGATTCACCCGTTTATGAGCCTGGAGGCTACGCTTACATTCCGTCGTGGGATAAATACACCTTTGCGGAGCGCGACTCCATGTATAAAGAAATGAGCCTTAGGTGGCTCCGTAATCACCCGTCGCAGTTTCTGTGGGCCTATGTACGTCGGTGCGTAAAACTTTGGGGTGCCGATTTTTACTACCTCCCAGGACTAACGAGCAACGTCTACTTTCAATATGCCATTCATCAGCCTGGAGCTGAGAAGACTCTGCTGAAGATGCGCCTCAAGGAGATATGCTATAGTGCTGTGTGGTATTTCATCTTCTTGCTTTTCATTTTCGGGACGGTGAAGATGGCAAAGTCTATATTGAAGAATAAACCAAATGCGCTCGTACGTGGTTCAGGCAGCCTGTTTCAGCAGTGGAATTTTGTCGGTGGAACAATCCTCTTGTTTGTAATGTTCTTAGGTACCGTTGGCACATGTCTTTTCCCCATCGAAATAAGGTTTCACTATCCATACAACTGGGCGTTGACAATCCTCGGAGCACAGACACTGGTCGGAATCCTCACACGAAAGAGAATAATTCGAGATAACGGGCGCATTGAAATCCGTTGTTGAAGAAGAAATATCGAGGAAATATTTTTACACCATTCCAAAACATACCGTTTCGCCTTCTAAAATGGTCCGTTTTAGGCTCTGAAACGGTCCGTTTTGGACTGCGAAATGGACCGTTTCGCAACGCAAAACGATACCTATTTGTAAGCCGTTGATACTCAGTGACTAACGGATGCGGTGCGACTAAGATTATAATTTGAATTATTTTTACAGTTAAAGTTGGCTGTAGAGGATTCTATCCGGGCTTTAGCAGAATCTCTGCCCGGATGCCTTTATGCATCGTTCAGTTGCTCTTCGCTATTATCAAGAAGTACTAATCCGTTGCTTGGGATAAGGAAAAAACAAAACGGACAACACCACTGTCCCCGCTGTTCCCTCTGCTGAAGAGAGAGAAAAGTGGCGGGCAGTGCTGTCGTCCGTTTCGATACAATATTCTATTAGGATATCTTTGTTACGATGCCGGCCTTCGTTGATGTAAGGAAGTCGACGATATTCCGGATCTGCGGGCCGTCGGGTACCTGCTGCTTTATCTGCAGGCTCGCGTCGAAGACGGATGTCTGTCCGTGGAACACCAGTCGGTAGGCATTGGCGATGTGCTTGAGAACCTTATCGTCGGTACCGAGAATCTTCCCGAGGATAGAGTTTATACCGCAATACTTCAGTGGACTGCCTCCAATGATGACGTATGGAGGAATGTCTTTTGAGAATGTGGCTCCAGCCTGCAACAGTGCGCACTCTCCGACACGCGTGTTGGCGTTCTCAATGACTCCCGACGAGAAGATGGCGTGGTTGCCTATCTCGCAGTCGCCGGCAATTTTCGTTCCGTATCCGAAGACACACTTGTCGGCCACCTTCGTGTCGTGGGAAATGTGCACACCCTCCATGAGGAAGTTGCCGTTGCCGACGACGGTCTGTCCCCCGGTGTGTGTGGCTCGGTTGATGACCACGTTTTCGCGGATGACATTGTCGTTGCCGAGGATGCACTCACTTGCCTCACCGCAGAACTCAAAGTCCTGCGGAATGGCGCCGATGACCGTTCCCTGATGAATTTTGTTGCCGTTGCCCATCCGTGTGCCGTCGAGGATACTGACGAACGGGAATATCAGGCAGTTGTCGCCGATAACCACGTCGTCCTCGATATAGGCGAACGGGAAAACCTTTGTGCCGTCTCCTATCTTCGCGTTAGGGGAGACGTATGCTTTTGGACTTATATCATTTGCCATAACTGTTTCCTTATATTGTTAATTTCTTCCTCCGCCAAGAGCATAGTAGAGGTTGACCACCGATTGCATTTTGGCGAACTGGTCCTGGACTTGTGAGATCTGGGCGTTGAGGAGATTCTGCTCAGCGGTGATGACCTCAAGATACGTGCTTGAGCTTTGCTTGTACAACATCTGCGTCTGCTCGACGTTCTTCTTGAGCACCTCTATCTGCTTGCGCTCAAGTTTGTCGTTGGCATCGGCGGTGTTGTAGGCCACCAGTGCATTGCTTACTTCCGATCCTGCGGCGAGTACGCTCTGCTGCCATGTATTCAGTGCCTGCTGGTACTGGTCCTTAGCTACGCGGAGACCGGCCTTCAGTTTGCCCTGCTGGAATATGGGCTGTACGAGGCTTCCAACGGCACTGAGCAGCAGTTTGCCTGGATTGACGAGACCGTTGCTGTTGCTCCATCCGCCGGTACCGGTGATTGTCAGCGATGGATAGAACCGTGAGCGGGCACTCTCTATGCCATAGAAGCAGGAGGCGAGCGCCATCTCGTTGGCATGTACGTCAGGACGGTTGCTGAGGATGCTGGCACCGACCCCGCCGGAGAAATTCGTCGGCAGTGTCTGGTTGTCGAGCTTCCCGCGTGCTATGGCCTGTGCTGGCTCACCGATGAGCAGGCTCAGCGAGTTCTCTGTCTCGCGAATCGACTGCTTGAGCGTGTTGCTCTGGGTGAGCACGCTGTAGTAGGCTGCCTCCGCGCTCTGTACGCTTGTAGCCCGTGCTGAACCGTATTCCATCTGGAGTTTCATCATGTTCCAGGTGTCCTTGGTGAGGTCCTGCATGTTCTCTACAATCTCCATTTGCCTGTCGAGGCTCAGAAGAGTGTAGTAGAGGTTGGCCACATTACATATAAGCTGCGTCTTGACAGCTGTCTGATAATCCTGGCTCTGGAGCAGTGCAGCCTGCGCTGCCCGCTTCTGAGCCTTGATGTTTCCCCACAAGTCGACATTCCAGCTGGCCACTACCGGCAGGGTGTAGGCTTTGCTGGTTTCCGAGTGCGTGCCGAAGTGAGTGAGCGTTCCCTGCGGTGAGATGGCTACTGTCGGCAGGAAGGAGAGCTTAGCCGATTTCAGCTGTGCCTCGGCCATGTCGACATTGAGCACGGCGTTGAGAAGGTTGTTGTTGTTGTTCAGTGCCTTCTCGATGAGTGCTTGCAGCTGCGGGTCGGTGAATACCTCCTTCCATGGAAGATTGCCGAAGTCGCCGTTGCCTTCAAGTGTGGCATTGTCGTTGACAGGATCGCGCACGATACCCTCGGTGACGATGCTGTCGGGGCGCTCATACTTGCCGTAGAGCGAGTCGCTCCACTTCTTTACGCTTCCGCAGCTGCTCAGTGTGAGCACTGCGAGAGCTATGATGATTGAGTTTTTCTTCATGTTGTTAAATCTCCTTTATTTCTTTTCAGAGGTTTTGTCAAAGAGTGCCTTGGCCTTCGGAAGGTACTGGGCAAGCTCGCGCTGGATGTCGTTCTCCTCGTCGTCGAACTTCATCGGGCGAATCTTCTCCTGAATGTGCTGGAAGAAGGCAAAGAGTGCCGGCACCACGAATATCTGGCAGAGAGTACCGATGAGCATACCTCCTACGGCAGCTGCACCGAGGGTCTGGTTACCGTTGCGTCCTACGCCCGATGCGAACATCAGCGGCAGCAGTCCGATGACCATTGCGAGTGATGTCATGAGGATGGCTCGCAGACGTGCAGCCGAACCGAGGATTGCCGCATACTTTATGGCCATACCCATATTACGGCGCTCAAGGGCGTACTGCACGATAAGGATGGCGTTCTTCGACAGCAGTCCGATGAGCATGATGAGCGATATCTGCATGTAGATGTCGTTAGAGTGGCCGAAGATATCGGTAAAGAGGAATGCTCCCGAAAGTCCGAACGGCAGTGACAGGATTACTGCGAACGGCAGCAGATAGCTCTCATACTGTGCACTGAGGATAAGGTATACGAATACCATACAGAGTATGAAGATGAGTGCTGTGGAGTTGCTCGACTCCTGCTCCGAACGCGTCAGACCCGAGAAGTCGTAGCCGTATCCTGTGGGCAGCTTCTCTTTTGCGACCTCCTCAACGGCCTTGATGGCCTCACCCGATGAGTATCCGTCGGCCGGTGTGGCGTTGACGGTTATTGACGTGAAGAGGTTGAAGCGTGCGATGTTGGACGGTCCGTAGACACGGCGCAGGGTGACGAACTCGCTCACCGGCGACATGCCGTTGGAAGTTCTGACATAGATGTTGTTCAGCCCGTTTTCGTTCATACGGCTGGCCACGGTGCCCTGAATCATTACACGGAAGAGCTTGCCGTAAGCATTGTAGTTGCTGGCATAGAGACCACCGTAGTATCCCTGCAGAGCCGAGAGGATTGCCGCTGGTGATGTGCCGGCCTGTTTCGACTTGGCTACATCGACGTCGACCATATACTGCGGATAGTTAGGGTTGTATGACGTCATGGCGGTGGCAATCTCCGGACGTGCGTTGAGTGCTTTCAGGTAGTCCTGAGTAATGCTGAAGAACTTGTTAAGGTCGCCACCGGTCTTGTCCTGGAGCGAGAATGTCAGTCCGTTGGTAGCCGAGAATCCCGGCACCATTGGCGGAGCGAACGCCAAGATCTGCGCACCCTTGATGGTTGATGTCTGCTTGTAAATCATTCCGAGGACCGATGTTGATGTTGTCGGGTCGATGAAGAGTCCGGCTATTCCTGCACCCGTGAATACACTCTTCAGTCGGTCGAAGAATCCGTACTCACGCTCGGCAAACGGTTTCAGCTTGATGATGAACGTAGCTTGGTCGGAGCCCTGTCCGGCAATGAAGTTGTAACCCACAATCTGCTCCCTTCGCTCGATGTAAGGGTTGGAGGCCAACATGGCATCAATCTTGTCGGTAACCTTCTGCGTCTCCTCCTGAGATGTGCCAGGAGGCAGCGAGACGGTTGTAAACAGCGTACCGGTATCCTCGTCAGGGACGAGTCCTGTCTTCGTTGTCGACATGAGGACTGCGAGTGCAATGATACCTACGACCACTGCAATGGCAGGAATGGCTGGGCGGTTGATGACGTTCTCAACGCCCTTGCGGTACTTGTTCTGAATTTTGTTATACTGAACGTTGAATCCTTCGTGGAAGCGGTCGATGAAACTCTTCTTCTTCTCCACTTCATCCTCGCTGTGAGGTTTAAGGAAGATGGCGCAGAGGGCCGGCGAAAGCGTCAGTGCGTTGACAGCCGAGATGACGATTGACACGGCCATCGTGATACCGAACTCGCGGTAGAATGTTCCTGATGTTCCGCTCATGAACGACACCGGCACGAACACAGCCGACATCACAAGGGTAATGGAGATGATGGCACCGGAAATTTCGTTCATGGCATCGATGGATGCTGTGAGGGCACTCTTGTAGCCCTGGTCGAGTTTGGCGTGTACAGCCTCGACGACGACGATGGCATCATCGACGACGATGGCGATAGCCAACAACAGGGCCGACAGCGTCAGAAGGTTCACCGAGAATCCGAAGACCCAAAGGAAGAAGAATGTTCCGATGAGTGCCACCGGTACGGCAATCATAGGGATGAGTGTCGAACGGAAGTCCTGCAGGAAGATGTAAACTACCAGGAATACGAGCAGCAGGGTGATGATAAGCGTTCTGACCACCTCGGCAATAGACGCGAAGAGGAACTCCGTGACATCCTGCTCAATGGTGTACTTCATCCCCGGAGGCATGCTCTTCTGTGCCTCGGCGAGGGCTGCTTTCACGTCGGTGGCGATGTTTGTGGCGTTAGATCCTGCAATCTGCTGGACCATACCCATGACTGCCGGTTTGCCGTTGTTCTTCAGGAACACGTTGTACATCAGCTGCCCCTGCTCAATCTTTGCCACATCGCGCAGATGGAGTGTCTGACCGTTGAGGTTGCTCGAGATAATAATATTACCGTATTCCTCCGGAGTCTTCAGACGGCCTTTGTAGCGCATGACGTACTCGTAGCTCATATCTGAGTTCTCACCGAATGAACCCGGGGCAGCCTCGATGTTCTGCTCGGCAAGAGCCTGTGAGATGTCGGAAGGAACAAGGCCGTAAGTCTTCATCTTTGCCGGGTCGAGCCATATACGCATGGAGTAGTCGGATGTTGATGGCGTCTGCACGTCACCGACACCGCTGATACGCTTGATCATCGGCACGATGTTGATGTTGTTGTAGTTGGTAAGGAATTTACCGTCGTATCGGCCGTCATCAGTGGTCAGGGAGTACATGATGACGTTTGATGTCTGTCGCTTCGACACCGTTACACCAACTCGTGTTACCTCGGCCGGGAGCAGAGCCTGGGCCTGCGACACACGGTTCTGGACGTTGACGGCAGCCATATCAGGGTTGGAGCCCTGCTTGAAGTACACGGTAATCATGGCCATACCGGAGTTTGTGGCCGTAGAGGTCATATAAGTCATGTTCTCAACACCGTTGATGCTTTCCTCAAGCGGTGTGATGACAGAATTCAGAACGGTCTGAGCGTCAGCTCCGGTGTATGTCGTCGACACCATGATGGTTGGCGGTGCAATGTCCGGATACTGCTCAATAGGCAGGCTCACCAATCCAATCGTACCCAGGAGCACGAAGAATATGGAAACGACCGTGGAGAGTACCGGCCTCTTTATAAAATTAGTAAATGACATAAAAATTCTACTTTAAGTTTGATTTATTTATCGTCGTCCTTTCCGGTCATGGCATCAAGGAATCCACCGGCAGTGCTCTGCTTCTCACCAAGTTTCTCTGCCTTCTTGATGTCTTCATTGTACTGGCTCTCGGTGACGGCCTTGATAGCAGCACCGTCAGTGAGTGAGGAAAGTCCCTGAGAGACAATCTTGTCGCCCATCTTCAGACCGCCTGTGACGATATAGTTCTTTCCGTCGTTCTGCGGATTGACCTGAATCTCAGTGTAATGGACTTTGTTGTTTCCGTCAACCTTGTAGACGAAAATCTTGTCCTGAACCTGAATAGTTGCATTCTGAGGTATGACGATAGCATTATTGTTGTTCTGTGCGACGACGATAGACCCTGATCCACCGCTCTTGAGCAGATGGTTAGGATTGGAGAAGCGTGCAATGACGCTCACTGTTCCCGTTGTGGGGTCGATGAGTCCGCTGGCCTTTACGACGGTACCCTCATGATCGTAGATGGAACCGTCGGCAAGCATCAGCTGTACTGATGGGAAGTCGCGGAGAGCGTTCTGGATATTGCCGTCGGTACGTGCGAGCTTTAGAATGTCGCTCTCGGTCATGGAGAAGTACACCTCCACGGTGTTGTTGTCGGAGATGGTAGTCACGGGGTCGGCCGATGAGGGGCTCACGAGAGCACCCACCTTGTACGGCAGACTGCCCACGTAACCGCTGGCCGGACTCTTGACATAGCAGAAGCTGAGGTTCTCCTTGGCTGTTGCCAGGGCAGCCTGAGCCTGTTTCACTGCGGCACGCGCAGCCTCCACCTGAGTGCGGGCTGAGTTGAGTGAGGCTTCGGCGGTCTCATAGGAGTTGCGGGCTGTCTGAAGCTCATAGCTTCCGATGACTTTATTATTATACAGCTGCTTGCTGTTGGTGTAAGTCAGACGGGCTGTGCTGCACTGAGCAGATGCCGACCGTACACCGGCCTCAGCAGTCTGAACCTGAGCCATGGCTGAGTTGACACCGGCCTGAGCCTGACGGACAGCGGCCTGATAAGTCTCGTTATCGATGACAAAGAGCACCTGACCGGCACGGACGTACTGGCCCTCGTGAACATTGAGTTTCGTGATGAATCCTGAAACCTTCGGACGAACCTGCACATCCTGAATACCTTTGATTGTGGCAGGGTAGGTGGTGTTGAGCTGCGCGTTGGAAGCTCCGATTGTAATCGTAGGATATTCGTTACTCGTAGGCAGCTGTGGCTTGCCACCACCACAGCTCGTAAGAACCACTGCAATGGCAACAGCGATAATTAGGAAAATGTTTTTCTTCATACCTTTTATTAATGTGTTTATTTTTTCTTCTTTACCTAATATGGTTACATGTATTCTCTTACCTTAGAATCTCTTAATAGTGAAAACTAAATAACACTCTTCGGTTTTCGTATGCAAAAGTAGTAATTATTATTTATCAATGTGAACGTGGGGTTTATCTTTTAACAATAATTATGTGGGGAAAGCCGTATTTCACGTTTAATTTGCCATTTTAATGAAATATTTTTGCTCACATCGGAAAATGTTTGTACATTTGCAGTAATAAAGCCTACCTGACAATGAGACAACTTAAAATTACTAAATCTATAACGAATCGGGAGAGTGCCTCTCTCGAAAAATACTTACAGGAGATTGGTCATGAGCGTATGATCTCCACTGACGAGGAAGTGGCCTTGGCCCAGCGCATAAAGCAGGGTGACAGCAGTGCTCTTGAGGAGCTTACACGTGCCAATCTTCGTTTTGTGGTCTCTGTAGCCAAACAATATCAGAATCAGGGTCTGAGTCTGCCCGACCTTATCAATGAGGGCAACCTCGGGCTGATAAAGGCTGCTCAGCGCTTCGACGAGACGCGGGGATTCAAGTTCATATCCTACGCCGTCTGGTGGATACGTCAGAGCATCCTTCAGGCCATTGCCGAGCAGAGCCGTTTGGTCAGGCTCCCGCTCAACCAAGTGGGGTCGGTTAATAAGGTCAACCGTGCTGCTAACAAGTTTGAGCAGGTCTATGAGCGCAGACCCAGTGCCGAAGAGCTTGCCAGTGATGTCAATCTACCGGAGGAAAAAGTCGAAAGGGCGATGAAATCCCACTCGCGGCATGTATCCGTCGACGCGCCCTTTGCCGACGATGATGGCGGATCGCTGCTCGATGTCTTGCCGAACGGTAATATTCCCGACACCGACAGACCGCTTATTCAGGAGAGTCTGCGCGAGGAAGTGTCGAGGGTGCTGATGCATTTAAGCGATAGGGAACGCGCTGTGATAGAGGCTTATTTCGGACTGGGGCAGCCGGAGCTTACCCTTGAGGAGATAGCCGAAAAGTACGGATTGACGCGCGAGCGCGTCCGCCAGATAAAGGAAAAGGCCATACGCAGGCTGAGGCACAAGACGAAGAATGAACTACTCAAGTCCTTTTTAGGATAAATAACAATATTACAATACGAAAAGAAAGATTATGCGATTTTTAAGGGGTATACTATTGTCAGTAATGTTTCTTGCTGTACTCTCGGTCTCGGCTAAGGGCAGCAGGAAGCAGACCGTATATATGTTCGGTTTCTCGGCGTCATTCAATGATTCCATCGTCTACTTCACGCCGATAGAGGAGGTGCAGGCTTATATCGCCAACGACAGAACCCATTTCCTCGTTGCCAGGGAGCAGTATTCCTATCAGCTGCGGAATTATTTCGAAAACCGCGGACAGTTGCACCGCACCTGTGTGACCATCTATGACGTCGACAGAAAAAAGATTGAGAAGAAATTCCAGAACTTGAAGGAGAAATATACGGTGAAGTCGAAGAAAGACTTTGATGTAGTCACACTTGCAGAAAGTGATTTCAAGTTTGAGACGGTGTCGCCCGAGGAGGGCACAGTATATGTCGACAGTCAGACGGCGGAGGAAGAGGCAAAGAAGCCCCGCAAACACCGTGGACCCAAGGGACCAAAGCCCGATGGCGATATGAACGGACGCCCCGATAAACCCATGACTGATGCAGGCAAATAACTATATCATCGCACGGTTCGGGGTCAGCATTACTTTTGCCGATTCTCCCATCAACGACTCCCGGCTGATTGGTTCTTTCGAGCCGTTCAGAACTTCTGTTCCCGCTGATGACAAGCTGTTCAGTCTCGATGTTGACGACGCGGTGCGCCCCGTACCCAAGGATCAGCGTCATCGCATACGCCGTTTCGACACCGGCAACGGCGATACCATTGTCGACAAACTCGAGGATGGCGGCTATCAGTATATTATCAAGGATATAGAGGGTGCCGACTGCTGTCTGCTCATCACCGATAAGGACTTCGTGAATTGTCGGTGTGCGCTGAACGGAACACCGGAGATGCGCCGTTTCGGCCTTAACAGTGCGCTGATGCTCGTCCTGGCTTTTGCCGGCGCGAGGCGTCAGACACTCCTTCTGCATGCCTCTCTCGTGAGATGCAAGGGTAAGGGCTACGCTTTCATTGCCAAGAGCGGGACCGGAAAGAGCACGCAGGTGAGTAACTGGATGAGGTACATTCCGGGGTGTGACATCATGAACGACGATAACCCCATAGTGCGTATCATCGACGGAAAGCCCATAATCTTCGGATGCCCATGGAGTGGAAAGACTCCCTGCTACCGCAATGTGGAGGCCCCGTTAGGGGCTATTACCCGCATCGACCGTGCCGATAAGAACTTTGTGGAGGCTCTGTCGCCGATAGAGGCCTTTGCCAGTGTACTGCCGAGTTGCTCGTCAATGAAGTGGGATTCAGATATTTACAGTTCTATCTGCGATACAGTAACGCGCATTATTGAAACGACAGGTATCTACATTTTGCACTGTCTGCCCGACAAAGAGTCGGCAGAGGCATGCTATAAAGCTATAGTACGATGAATGGTAGAGTGAAGAATCAAGTTGTCTTAAGCAATGCAGAGTTTCTTCCCGAGGTGGTGCGTATGCTCAACGATGGCCATACGGTGACTATAAACCTCAAGGGATATTCCATGCGTCCGTTCCTCGAGAATGAACGTGACAAGGCATTGCTGACCAAGGCTGTAAACCCAAAGGTGGGCGATCCGGTTCTTGCCGAAGTGGGTCCCGGCGTCTTTGTCCTTCACAGGATAATAGCTATCGACGGCGAAAATGTCACTCTTCGTGGCGACGGCAATCTCGGTTGTGAGCACTGCAAGATGAAGTGCGTTTACGGTGCTGTGGTAGGCTTCTATCGTAAGGGACGGTCAAAGCTCGACCGCACCGATGCTATGAAGTGGAAAGTGTACTCCTGGATATGGATGCGGCTTTATCCTGTCCGGAGGTATCTGCTTGCTATCTACCGCCGCGTTTATGATTTACGAAATAAGAGAAAATAAAATATGAAGACTAAACAAGGATTTAACTTGCGCAATGTTTGTGGTCAGGACTTGATTGTTGCTGAGGGTGAGGAGAATATCGACTTCAGTTATATCATAAGCATGAACGAGTCGTCGGCTTATCTGTGGACCAAACTACAGCAGATGGACAGCTTTACGGTGGAGGATATGGCCGAGCTTATCCTTCGTGTCTATGATGTTGATTTGGATACTGCCATCTCCGACTGTGAGACTCTTGCAGCCCAATGGGCGCAGATAGGTATCATTGAGGGTGATGATGTTCCTAAGGTCAGTGTCACTACCATCAACCATGTTGATATGGGCGATGGCAATGATGATAAAAAGAAAGAAGGGGATACTGTCAAGCACCGCTCCTTCTTCGGCCGTCTGTTCCGCAGAAAATAGCGTCTGCGGTCTGTCAACTGCCGTTTTCAGTCGTCAGTTCCATAGAGAATAGCTGCTGCGGTCAGTCAACTGTCTTTTTAGTCGTCAGTTCAAACATAAGATTCCAGGTCCCAGTTGCATGTGGCAACGGTTCTTTCATTAGCCAGCATTATTATGTGAGAATTAAGGAACTATAGGGGAATACCGGCAACAAGATGTAAGAATAATTCATTCTGTCTTACGTCTTGTGTTGTCTTTGTACCATATTGATTATCAATCGTTTACTAATATATATCATTTTGCGTTGTAAAACGGTCCGTTTTAGGACGCAAAACGGTCCGTTTCGCAAGCTGAAACGGACCGTTTTGAAAGCCAAAAAAGGACGTATTGGAGAAGTGTAAATATATTTCAATATTCGCTTATAGTAGTGGCAGCATTCTTTCTACTGCCGTTTTATCTCGATATCTTGCCGGACGTTGTTTCTTATCTTTGTCAGATAAGCTTTCATCCGTGCGGCATCCTTGTTGTCGATGATGTCGAGGAGCTCCTTCAGTTCGGTGCGAATCTGAGCCACTTGGTCGTGGGTATAGGGGTTGAAGAGAATCTCCTGCAGCAGATAATCATCCTCGTTTAGCACACCCTTGGCTATCTGCATGTGGCGCTTGAAAGTCGTTCCCGGAGCATCCTGATGTTTCATCACGGCTGCAAAGACGAATGTCGATACGAAAGGAATACTTAAAGAGTAAGCAACCGTCTTGTCGTGCTCCTCAAAAGTGTACTCGTATATGTTCAGTCCGAGTTTCGAATACAGGTCCTTGAAGAAGATTCTGCCCATATAATCGCCCTCGGTGATGATGATAGCGTTCTCCTCATTGAGTTGATTCAGATTGGCAAACGTAGGTCCGAACATCGGGTGGGTCGACACATATCTGAATCCACTCTTGTCGTACCACGACTTCAGTCCGGTCTTCACCGAGCTGATGTCTGATATGATGCAATCCTTTGGCAGACAGGGCAGTATCTCCTCAAAAGCCGGGATAGTGTATTTTACCGTTACAGCATTGATAACCAACTCCGGCTTGAAATCCCTTATCTCGTCCAGTGTCTGGAAACGTTGGCAGTTGTATGTGAAGCGAAGACGCTTAGGGTCTTTCTCGTATACTCCGACTTCGTGGTCGAAACTGAGCAGGTCGATGAAGAATGACCCCATCTTTCCTGCTCCCATAATCAATATTCTCATATTACTGGTTTACGATTTCAAGCTGTTGACGTACTGACTCCTCGTGTATGAGCTCAAAGATGTGGGCAATACATTCCGGTGCTATGCCGATGAGACTGCCCTGGGCTCCACGTTTCTCGAGAATCTCGTTGTATCGTGTGGCCTGGAGAACGGTCATATTGTGCTCTTTCTTGTAGACTCCTATCTCCCGGCAGATTCTCATTCGTTTTGCGAGAAGGTTCATGAGCTCGTTGTCGACATCATCAATCTGACTCCTCAGTTGCCTGATTCCTTCCGTTGTCGTGTGCTCATCGCGGATAACGAGCAACGACAGTATGTAGTCGAGTACGTCGGGGGTCACCTGCTGCTTTGCATCGCTCCAGGCCTCGTCGGGGTCGCAATGGCTCTCGACGATCAGTCCGTCGAAACCAAGGTCCATTGCCTGCTGACAGAGTGGCGCAATGAGATCGCGGCGTCCGCCGATATGACTTGGGTCGCATATTATTGGCAGGTTGGGTATTCGCCGGTGCAACTCTATTGGAATCTGCCACATAGGCAGGTTGCGGTAAATCTTCTTGTCGACACTTGAGAATCCGCGGTGAATGGCACCTAATCGCTTCACTCCGGCCCTGTTGATTCTCTCCATACCGCCAATCCACAGCTCAAGGTCGGGGTTGACGGGGTTCTTTATCAGCACCGGCACGTCGACACCCTTGAGACTGTCGGCTAACGCTTGCATCGCAAAGGGGTTTGCCGTTGTGCGGGCTCCAATCCACAGTATATCGATACCATACTTCAGAGCCAACTCCACATGCTCCGGTGTTGCCACTTCCGTTGCAGTGAGCATTCCGGTCTCCTCTTTAACTTCCTTCATCCATGGCAGCGCTTTCTCGCCGTTGCCCTCGAAGCCTCCTGGTTTCGTCCGTGGCTTCCATATTCCTGCGCGGAACATGTGGCAGCCTTTTGCAGCAAGCTGCTTGGCTGTGGTGAGCACTTGCTCTTCGGTCTCTGCTGAGCATGGTCCGGCTATGACACATGAAGGGCGTTCGTTGTCGCTGGGGAGGTTCAATGGTTCAAGATCTAATTCCATATCTGTCAGTTTTTATATTGTCTAATTTAATGTTGTTGTCTGGGATAAAATCAGCTTTTCGTGATCTTCCTAATGTTGTCGTCTGAGTTAAAATCAGCTTTTATATAGTCTTTAAATGTTGTCGTCTGATACAAAAAGTTACGTTTGCAGCCGCCTTTATCCAAACACTTTCTTGATGCGCTCAAGGGCCGTCTTCATCTTTTCGTCCTTGGCGCAGAGTGAGATGCGGATGTAGCGCCGTCCGTTTTTGCCGAAGATAAATCCCGGAGTGATGAATACTCGTGCCTCGTGCAGGACTTTTTCTGTCAGCTGTTCTACATCATCGTAGCTGTCGGGGATTCTTCCCCAAAGGAACATTCCCACTTGCTTTGGGTCGTAGTGGCAGCCGAGCACATCCATTATTTTCTCGGCTATGACGCGCCGCCGTCCGTAGTTCTCAATATTGTTCTTGTGGTACCATTCCGGAGTGTTAGTGTTGTAAGCCTCTGCCGCTGCTAACTGTATTCCACGGAAGGTGCCGTTCTCGATGTTGCTCTGCACCTTGAACATCCAGGAGATGTATGTGGGGTTGCTAATCATCATCGCCACTCGCCATCCGGGCATATTGTGGCTCTTCGACATCGAGTTGAACTCTATGCAGTGATCCTTCGCTCCCGGCACTTGCAGAATGCTCATAGGATGCTCGTTGAGAATCAGCGAGTAAGGATTGTCGTTTACCACCACGATGTCGTGCCGTTTGGCGAAGTCGACGAGCCTCTCGAAAGTCTCCATCCGCGCGTTTCCTCCCGTCGGCATATTGGGGTAGTTGGTCCACATAACCTTCACCCGACTGAGGTCCATCTTCTCGAGAGTTTCGAAGTCGGGTTGCCACCCGTTGTCCTCCTTGAGGTCGTAGTAGCGAATCTTGGTACCGAAAATCTTGTTTATCGCAGTGTAAGTGGGATATCCGGGGTCGGGGATGAGAACTTCGTCGCCGGGGTTGCAGAAAGCGAGAGTGACGTACATTATTCCCTCCTTGGAACCGATTATCGGCTGCAGCTCCGTCTTCCAGTCAACGTCGACACCGTAAGTGCGCTTATAGAACGCCGCCATGGCCTGTCGCAGCTCGGGGAGTCCCGCAGTGGGCTGATAACCATGGGCATTAGGGTCGTGGGCCACTTCGCAGAGTTTGTTCACTGTCTGCTCCGATGGTGGCATGTCAGGACTTCCAATGGCAAGGCTGATAATGTCCTGACCCTCAGCATTCAACTTGGCCACTTCCTTCAACTTCCGTGAGAAGTAGTATTCCTGTATCTCGTTAATTCTTTCTGCTGGTTTCATATTATTTTGCTTCTTTATATTCTCCAAGAATCTTTATGCCTTTTACAAGTGGGGTTATCGCGTCTATCGACTGCCGGTATCGTGTCAGGTTGTCGTATGTCACGTCAACATAAAAGAGGTATTCCCATTCGTGACCGATTATCGGCAGACTCTGAATCTTCGTCAGATTGATATCGTAGAACGAGAGAATCGTAAGAATCTTGCTCAAACTTCCCTCCTGATGCGGCAATGAAAAGACGAGACTGGCTTTGTCCGACTCCTCGAGTCTCCTGACGAACGATGCTTTCTGCGGGTTGCAGGCCACGAGAAACCTCGTGAAGTTGTGCTTGTTGTCCTCGATACTGTCCTCGAGAATTTTCATCCCATACATTTTCGCTGCTGCCGAACTGCATATTGCTGCTTGTCCGTGCAGCTGATGCTCAGCAATATACTGTGCTGCTCCGGCTGTATCTTCGGCTTCGACAGCTTTCAGCGAAGAGTGGGCCGTAAGGAAATTTCTGCACTGCATGAGAGCGACAGGGTGGGAGTGGACCTCATTGACCGTGTCCCAGTCATCGTCGGGCAGACAGCAGATGCAATGCTGGATGTGGAGTTTATGCTCACCGACGACTGTTGTCCCCGACATCCTCAGCAGCTCGTAGTTGTGGAGCAGACTGCCCGCAATAGTGTTTTCTATTGCCATCATGGCTATAACCGTCGGGTCGTTGTCGACACTATGGAATACGTCCTCAAAAGTCTCGCAGCAGATTATCTGCAACTGCTCTCCCTTGAAATATTCATGTGCGGCTATGTCGTGGAAACTCCCCAACTCTCCTTGTATTGCTATTCTCTTCATATCTTGAAATGAAAAACGGTCCAGCTCTATCATTAGGGCGGGACCGTTTCGTTATGTTTTCTGTTTACTAATTCATAAGTTGAAATCTACACGCAACTTCCCGCTTCACAATTTCTTGTAAAGTAAAAATAGAAGTAGTAAAAAGATGCGTAAGACTTATTCATTTATTATTTTCTTTGTTTACGACTGCAAAAGTATAACTTTTTTTTCTTTCTGACAAACGAATCGCAATGTTTTTTCAAAGAATCGATGTTATTTCTCATTCGGGTTGAGTTCGAGTAGCTTTCGCCCGTCTTCGTCAGCCCCTTCCTTGTCGCCCGTAGCGAGTTTCACGGCACCACGTTCTCTGAAGGCTTCTATACGGAAAGGATTCACCTCCGTCACCTTATTATAATAGTGTATAGCCTCCTTGTAGTTTTCCTTTGCCCGTTCCACTCTGGCCTTGAAGAGATAAACATCCTCGTCGTCGTTAGTATTCTCAAGGAGCCACTGGGCATCGTTGTCAGCGCCGTCGGTATCGTTCATATCGAGCAGGATGCTGCCTCTGAGCTCGTGGGCCTCAATATAATCGGCGTCGAGTTTGATGGCCTCATTGACCATTGCCAGGGCGTTGACATAGTCGCCGCTGCCACGGTAGGCGCGGGCGTAGAGGACATACACCAGCGGGTTAGTCTTGTTAATCTCGAGTGCCTTCTTGCAGTTCTCCCCCATGGCATCATAATCCTCATTCATGAAGGCCACTTGTGCCATTCTAATCAGAATGTCCTGATTGTCGGGTTCGGCCTTAGTGAGCACCTCTAACTCCTTGTATGCTGCCAAAAGCTCGTTGTTGCGGATAAGCGCCTGCGACAGATAATCGTGAACCTCAAGATCGTCCTTGATGTCCAGGGCGTGGCGGAAGCACTTTATGGCATAGTCGTACTGGCCGGTGCGGAGAGCACGCAGCCCGTCGTATTTCAGTATGTCGAAATCCTTCTCTTTGCTCTCGGACTTCTTCTCCTCGAGTTCGTTCTTCTTGTCCTCTATTTCATTTGCGGCTCCACTGAAGAGCTTTTTAAAGATGTTCATCGGTTCGTTGATTGATTGTAGTGCAAAGATAGTGTAAACAAACGATACATCAAAATAAATGCTGTTTTTATTTTGCAATTTCGTACTATTGTGCTAACTTTGCGAAAAATAACTACTTACGATGAAGTTTATCTACAATCTACTTCGGGCTGCCTTCTTCATGGTGGCGGCAACGATGAGCCTTGTAGCCACGGCTCAGGAGCGCACGCTGTCGGGCCTTGACCCTTCAAGGTTCGACGCTGTCATTGACGGGAAACCGACGGCTCTTTATGTTCTCTCCAATGGTAAGGGCGTAGAGGCTTGCATAACCAATTACGGCGCGCGCCTTGTTTCGCTGATGGAACCCAACTGGAACGGGCGCATGGAGGATGTCGTCTTGGGATATGACAATGTCATGGACTATCACACCAAGGGTCAGAACTTCGGTGCCACCGTCGGCCGATATATTGGTCGGATTACGGGGCCCTCGGTGACTATCGACGGTAAGGAATACAAACTGCAGGACAGCGGTAAGGGCGTTATCTCGCACGGAGGAAAGCCCGGATTTGCCAACCGCGTATGGGATGTCGTCAGCTACAACCGCCATTGTCTTGTGCTGCGATACGTCTCACCCGACGGTGAGAACGGATTCCCCGGTGAGCTCACCACCACTCTCACCTATGCCCTGCGCGACGACGGTGCTCTGAGCGTGAGTTTCAAGGCTACGACAACAAAGCCGACGGTGCTGAACTTAGCCAACCATTCATTCTTCAATATCTCCGGCAATCCTCAGCGCAGCATAGAGCAGCAGATGCTGTGGGTTGACAGCAAGGCTATTGCTGCTTACGACAAGAATAAGAATGTCACCGGAGAGCTTATGGATGTCAGTCACACACCCTTCGATTTCCGCCACCCACACGCTATCGGTGAGCGCATCAATGACGATGATGCCCAGTTGGCTGTCACCGGCGGCTACGACCATGCTTTCGCCTTGCGCCACGTGGGGAGCCTCGACAGTCCCGCAGCCATCCTCTACGATGCCCAGAGCGGACGGGTACTCACCGTTTATACCACCGAACCAGCCATACAGATATATACCGGCAACGGACTCAAAGGGAACCAAGTGGGAAAGAATGGCATTGTTTACAAACGACGGTCTGCAGTGTGCCTCGAGACCCTCCACTTCTCCGACTCACCACATAAGCCATCTTTTCCGTCCACACTGCTGCGTCCCGGTCAGACGTTCAGCTCCACTACGGTGTTCGCTTTCTCAACCGATCCACCGCTTATCATGCGCACAAAAGATAAATATCAAAGCATAAAATCTAAAAAACACTAAAACATTGGTCTCTCTTTTGGTCATAACGTGACAACTCTTTACTTTTGCAACAATAATGATAACGATGAGAAAACTATATATTTTTGCCATTGCGATGCTGGCTCTCCCGGCTTTATCCTATGCTCAGGACAGCACAGGACTGTCGCGTGGCGTACAACCTATAGAACCATCCCGACTCCAGGGACCGCGTGAGGCATCGGAGGAAGAAAAAGAGTATGCGCGGCAGATGGAGGAGGACCGGCAACAACAGCAGCAGATCGACTACAGTCTTCCTGCTGTCGACGAGAATGGACAGGTCGTAACCCCCACTACAAGCTATTACTATCCCTACTGGGGAGGATGGGGGTGGAACCGCTGGGCACTGCATAAGGGACTGAATGTGAATCTCAGCGCGTCGGCTTTCGTCACCTCAGGAGGCCACGGCTACGGCACACACGGTGGTCTGACGCAGGACGTGAGCCTGATGTACGTGACGAATCTGTCGAAGAAAGCAACATTGGCTGTCGGCGGATACTTCAACAACATGCAGTACCGTGGCGACAACTACACTACGGCGGGATTCTCGGCCCTCTTCGGCTATCAGTTTGATGAGCACTGGAGCGCTTATGCCTTTGTGCAGAAAGCTTTCAACAGCAATAACTTCGGACCTGCCTACAGCGGCTACTATAGTCCTTACGGAGGATTCTACAATCCCTACGGCTACTACAGCGGATGGGACGACTTCGGCTATGCCGGCACAGCCATGGCACCGTGGAACAGCCGCTTTATGGATCGTGTTGGTGGCGGAGTCAATTATCAGTGGGGCAAACACGGGCAGAACTCCATCACAATCCAGTTTGAGTACGACCACATGCCCAACCGCAACCGGGGCTACAACTACTCACGCTACGACTATCCCGTGCCACAACCATAGATTCGTCTCGATGCTTATCATAAAACAGAAAAATCCCTGCCATCAGCTGACAGGGATTTTTCGTATAAATTACTTTCTATATACTCAAGCGTTATCTTGATTATATTCGCTTTAGTATCTGATTATCAGTTTTTTACGTAATCTGAATTCAGCGTTACTTTATCAGTTTCAGACGCAAAGAATTCAGCACAACGCTGACCGACGACATTGCCATGAGGGCGCTGCCCCACATCGGCGTGAGGACTATCGGCGGATTCTCGAAGAAGAGATACAGCACTCCGGCTGCTATCGGGATGCAGACGATGTTGTAGATGAAAGCCCAGAAGAGGTTCTCCCATATCATCCTCACTGTCTTCTTGCTGAGGCTCACCGACTGTGGCAGTGCGTTGAGGTTGTCGGTCATGAGCGTCACCTGAGCCACGTCCATGGCTACGTCGGTGCCGGTGCCGATGGCTATGCTCACATCGGCCAGGGCCAGGGCCTGAGTGTCGTTGATGCCGTCGCCGATCATGGCTACGGTCTTTCCCTCGGCTTTCAGCTTCCGCACAATCTCCTCCTTGTCGGCAGGGACGCACTTTGCCTTGTAATGCTTTATTCCGGCCTTCTCTGCCCAGTATTTTGCGGCCTTCTCCTTGTCGCCGCTCATCATCCATACGTCTATTCCCATCTCCTGCAGACTGTCCATAGCCTCGCGGCAGTTGGGCTTGAGGCTCTCGCGGGCCTCCAATGGCAGGTTGTCAGCCTTCGTGAAGTCGACATTCTTGTTTGGAATGGTGAGGGTGCCGGTCTTGTCGGTGACGAGCACGTCGACCTTTCTCAGCCGCTCCAGGGCTGTGGCGTCCTTTATCAGCACATGCTTCTCGGCAGCCTTGCCGATGCCCACCATCAGAGCCGTTGGCGTAGCCAGTCCCATGGCGCACGGACATGCGATGACCAATACCGTCACAGCGGAGATTATGGCCTGAGGTAGCATCTCGCGTCCACCGGCAATCATCCATGCCGCAAACGTCATGGCTGCGATGATGCCCACAGCGGGAACAAAGACCAGAGCGGCCTTGTCGACGATGCGCTGCACCGGTGCTTTAGAGCCCTCGGCCTCCTGCACCATCTTGATGATGTGGGCCAGTGCCGTATTCTCACCAATCTGACGGGCACGCATCCTGAATTTGCCCTGGCTGGGGATGGTTCCCGCGAGGACCTTCGAGCCCTTCTTCTTCTCGGCTGGTGTCGGTTCTCCCGTGATCATGCTCTCGTCGACATAGGCTGCATCGGGAGTCATGAAGCTCTCGGCAGTGAGAACCTCACCGTCGACGGGCACCTTCTCACCGGGGCGGACCTCAAGTACGTCGCCCACCTCGATGGTCTTGATGGGCACCTCCTGCACGTTGCCGTCCTCATCGACGAGATGGGCAGTCTTAGGGGCCATTCCCATGAGTTGCCTTATGCTCGTTGCCGTTCCGTCCTTGGCCTTGTCCTCGAGCAGCCGGCCTGTAAGAACGAAGGTGATAATCATTCCACAAGAGTCGAAATACGTCAGCGTGGGATCGCCCCAGAACGTGTTGTAAGTGCTGAAAATGAACGCGATACTCGTCGACAGTGCCACGAGAGTGTCCATGTTGGCGGCTTTATGGGTAATCTGCTTTACGGCGCTGACGTAGAACGACTGTCCGCAGAAGAACATGTTGGCCAGAGCTATGAGCAGCGCCACCTGGTTGGTCAGCGATGTGCCGCCGACGTTTATCCAGTGCATGTTGACAGCCATGCCAAATACTGACAGTGCCCAACTCAGCAGTGTGGCGCGTTTCAAACGGGTGTACTCGCGTTTCTGCACCTCGCTGGCCGAGACATTCTCGTCGATGATGAGGTCGTAACCGATGTCGTTGATCTCTTTCTTCATCGTGTCGAGAGTTATCTGCTGCGGGTCGTAGTCGACGAGGGCTGTGCGGCCGGCCAGCGAGACGCTTGCGTTGTTGATGCCGTCGAGGGAGTTCAGCTTGCGCTCAACGTTGGCTGAGCATGAGGCGCAGGCCATTCCTATGACGGGTATTGTTTTCTTCATTGTTAATTCCTCCTTGAAAATGTATGCCCTTTCGGGTGCTGAATTAAATGTCCATATTATAGCGGCCGAGAGTGTCGACAGCGTCCTTGAGTTGTGAGGGGCTGACCTTGTTGTCGTCGTAATCGACTGTCACACTGTTAGATGTGTGGTCGGCCTTGGCGTTGCTGACGCCCTCTACACCCTTGATAACGTTCTCAACACGAGCCTCGCAGTGCTCACATTTCATTCCTGTAACTGTAAATGTCTTTTCCATTGTCTTATGTTTTTTGTTTGTTCTTGTTTTCGGTTGCAAAGGTAGTCATTCTTCTTCATTCTTGTGTTACGGAATTTTCGATGTGAGTTATAACTTTTTTCGTGCGCCAATTCCTTTATGGACTGGCTAAATCGATGGTGTCAAAAAAAGACGCTGAGAAGTCTTTGGCACGTTGCAGTTTTTGTTGTAACTTTGCAAATAACTTCCCGATAGAGTAAGGAGGATGGACTATTAGGACGAATAGAATCTGATGGTCGCTGTGTATCAGATTCCTATAAAACAGAAGAACTATTTTCTATGAGACATAAAACATTATCTTCAACTATCGACGGCCGCGAGGTGCTTTTCTTCGTGGAGCCGGGCGCTGAGGTCCTGCTCGTGCAGCCGGTCGATTCGCACGACCTTGAGGAGATGCCCTCCGAAGTAGAGTATATTGAGACTAACGCCACTAAGCCTTTTGTTCTTGTCGCCGTGAAGATTAAGCGGTGGAACGACGAGCTCACACCATGGCCTTCGCCACCGGTGTTCGGAAAGATTCCCTTCGGCAGCGGTGCGGAGACAACCCTGCACTTCATCGAGAAAATTGTTGACGGCATCCGAAACGGCAGCTGCGGACTGCCCGTAGCCGACCTTAGCCCTGCGGCGGTCTTCTTGGGCGGATATTCGCTTGCGGGACTCTTCGCGTTGTGGGCAGCTTATAACTCTGAGAACCTCGATGGCATCGTAGCAGCCTCACCGTCAGTGTGGTATAAGGACTGGCTCGACTTCTCGCGCAGCCATTCTTGCCACACACCGAAAGTCTATCTCAGTCTTGGCGACAAGGAGTCGCACAGCAAGAACAAGCTCATGGCCACCGTTGCCGATGCCATAGCCGTTCAAAAGACTATTCTCGACAATCAGGGCGTAGTCTCGACAATGGTTTGGAATCCCGGCAATCACTTCACCGACAATGGCGTGCGCACGGCCAAGGGCTTCGTGTGGCTCATGGAGTAGTGCGCCGTGCGACTAAATTTCGTCGAGCGGCCGGCGGGTGTTCTCCTTCAGATTCTTAAACTGGGTGGGAGTCATGCCGGTGACGCTCTTGAACTGGCTGGAGAGATAAGCTGTCGACGAGTAGTTCATCTTCATGGCTATCTGCGTCAGCGACAGCTCGTCGTAGCGTATAAGCTCCTTCACCCGCTCTATCCTCTGCTCAATGTAGTAGCGCTCGATGGTCTTCCCCTCCACTTCGGGAAAGAGCTTGCTCAGGGCGCTGTAGTCCTGATGCAGCTCCTCGGTGAGAATCTCGCTGAGGTTCAGCGGCGACTGGTTGTCGTTGTAGTGGACGAGGTTTATAATCGTACTCTTAATCTTGTCGATGGTCTGGTGGCGCTTGTCGTCAATCAGCTCGAACCCCAACGACTCCAATGTCTGCCGCAGCTCGTCGCGCTTGGTGCCGTCGATGTTGTCCTCCTCTATCTTCACCTCACCGAGCTCCACTGATACGGCGTGGAGTCCGGCTTTCTGCAGTGTGTCGCTGACGGCAGCCTTACAGCGGTTGCAGACCATGTTCTTGATATATAATGTAGTCATATTTTGCCTTTTTGATAAATGGTAAATACCAGTTGATAAATGACGAATGCCTATTGGTTAAAAAATTACCCTCCGATTCACATCGAAGGGTAACAACAACACAAACACAAAAAAAGCCCACCCATGGTGAGTGGGTCATATTTTCTCTTTACATTACTCCGTCTTCGCGGAGCTTCTGTTGCCATTTCCATGCAGAGCGGAGCACGTCGTCGAGTGGTGTCTCAGCCTTCCAGCCGAGCACCTTGTTGGCCTTGGTGCAGTCGCCCCAAATCTTCTCGATGTCACCCTCACGGCGTGGGCCGTACTTCCAGTTGAGTTTCACTCCGGTGGCCTTTTCGAACGTCTCGACAATCTCTAATGTCGAGTTGCCCTTGCCGGTGCCGATGTTGAAGTATTCTATTGGCTCTGTGTCCTTGTCGAGAACGCGGGCCATGGCAGCCACGTGGGCTTTGGCCAGGTCGACGACGTAGATATAGTCGCGGATGCAGGTGCCGTCGGGAGTGTTGTAGTCGTTGCCGAATATTGTCAGCTGCTTGCGGATTCCCATTGCCGTCTGCGTGACGTAAGGAATGAGGTTGTTTGGCACTCCGTTTGGTAGCTCACCGATGAGGGCTGAGGAGTGTGCGCCGATAGGGTTGAAGTAGCGGAGAATGATGCTCTTGATGGGCGCTCCGCTGTGGATGTAGTCGTATATTATCTGCTCGTTGATTTCCTTTGTGTTGCCGTAAGGCGATGTGGCCTTCTGATGAGGGGCATCCTCGGTGACGGGGAGGTTCTCGGGTTTCGGCTGGCCGTAGACGGTGCACGACGACGAGAAGATGATGCCCTTGACATCGTATTTCGGCATGAGCTCAAGGAGATTGATGAGCGAGACTATGTTGTTGCGGTAGTAGAGCAGAGGCTTCTGGACGCTCTCGCCCACGGCCTTTGATGCTGCGAAGTGGATGATTCCGTCGATATCGGGGTACTTCTTGAACAGCTGCTCAGTGGCGTTCTTGTCGCGCAGGTCGATTTTCTCGAATGCCGGACGGACACCCGTAATCTTCTCTATGCCGTCGAGCACTTCAATCTTCGAGTTGCTCAGATCGTCGACGATGACGACTTTGTATCCTGCCTCGATAAGTTCCACTGATGTGTGGCTGCCGATAAAGCCTGTGCCACCCGTTACCAAAATAGTCTGTTTCATGTTAGTCAGAATTATTGTTTGGTTACAAAGTTAGGTATTAAAATCCGAATTCCAAAACGCTTTGTTTAAAATCATTACGACTTTAACGTCCGTTTCACAAATTATAAACCTTTGTTAAATGCGACCGCTGCCGGGCAAAGATTTTTGTGGAGCGAGGCTGGCAATAGGGTGCCATAGAAGCTATAAAGCTATAGGAGCTATAGGAGCTTTAAAAGCTATAGATGCTATAGGAGCTATATTGGCTATAGGAGCTATAGAAGCTATGAAAGCTATAGAGAGCTATAGGAGCTATAGAATCTATAGATAGCTTGTTGCCATGGCCATCGCGGCTGGGCTTGGTTGTCAGCGTTGCTGCCGGGGGGTATATGATTGTCGTAGCGGTGGGGGGACCGCCCGGAGGGGAAGGGAGTTTTTAGCAGGGGGCTTATTCTGTCGGCAAAGGTAGCAAACAAAAACTCCGATTCCAAATTTTCGCCCTTTATTGCCGTTAAAATCTGTTAACAGCTGCCGATAAACATCATTTTCCCATCTTTGTTGTTTGCGCGGGGCGAAAAAGTTATTCGCTCGATGCAAACATATTACTAAAGTTTCCCACTTGTTCAAAATGCCCATAAACAAGGGGTTTCTGAAAAGTTCAAATAGCAGGATGCCCATAAACAAAGTAGTTTAACAAGTGCTTAATAAATGTGAAAGGGCAAATGACCTTAAAAGGAGAAGTCCGATAATGCAATATTCTACTGCTCATAAAAAGTTTTTTGAAAAGTTAAAGATGCGCATACCCTTTGGGAAAGCCTTTTTATAAAGGGGTTCTCCAAGTGGGAAACTTTAGCATATTATCTGGGCAGGGTGGATGTGTCCATTGCTCACTGCTCATTGCTCACTGCTCATTGCCCATTGCTCATTGCCCATTGCTCACTGCTCATTGCTCACTGCTCACTGCTCATTATTCACAGCTTCCGCCACACCGCCGCACCGTCGCATAAGGCCGATTCTGACATGCGACGGGAAATTCGGCCAAAATGAGACTATTATATTATTATATATTATAATATAGTATATATAATTAATAATCAATAGTTTATATCATTATCTATTATTTCTTCTTATTTTATATTTCTGATTTTTGCAGACATGCGATAGCTATAAATGTGGCGGTGTGGCGGTGTGGCGTTTGGGGGAGATGTTCGGAGATATCCGGGCTATCGAAAGAGACGGCGAGCCGTGGTTCGTGGGAAAGGACGTGGCAACGGCATTAGGATATGCAAATTCAAGAAAGGCTATCGCTGACCATGTAGATGAAGAAGACAAGGGGGCAACGAAACGTGACCCCCTTGGAGGAGTGCAGGATGTGACCATCATCAACGAGTCGGGCCTCTACTCCCTCGTCCTCTCCTCTAAGCTGCCGCAGGCAAAGCAGTTCAAGCGTTGGGTAACCGCCGAGGCGTTGCCCACCATCCGATGCCACAGTGCCTACGCCACGACTGCCACCATGAAGCACATCACATCGCGCATCCGGAGTTTGGCATCGCACGTAATCTATTGATGCTTAGATGCTTGCAGCATTCATCCGCGTAGACTGTGGCTGTAGCATTAGGATATACCAATTACAGAGATGCGCTTAACAAGCATGTAGATGGAGAAGATAAGGAAGTCGCAAATTGCGACAACTTGGCGGAACACAAAACCATCACCCTGATTCAGGGTAGTGGTTCTAACTACAAGAATAACACGACGTTGATCAACGAGTCAGATTTCTCATGTAAATCACTGATAATAAGACTCTTTCAGCATACATCCCCGTAGTGGTAGGGTTTATCCCCACCCTCGCTGCTGCGGGGTATTTGCTTTGTATCTTGTCCGCTGTTGGTAGGACGGGGATAACCCCCGCCCTATAGGAAATCATAGGAAACTATAGGGAGCCATAGGGCTCGATAGGCGGGCTATAGGGAGCCATAGGAAACCATAGGACTCGATAGTAAACCATAGGAAACTATAGGGAGCCATAGGGCTCGATAGGCGGGCTATAGGGAGCCATAGGACTCGATAGTAAACCATAGGAAACTATAGGGAGCCATAGGACTCGATAGGCTGGCTATAGGAAACCACAGAACTCGATAGGGAACCATAGGACTCGATAGGAAACCATAGGAAATTATAGGCAGCAATAGGATAACCGCATGACTGGCAGCTGTTATAAGGGCAATAAAGAGGAAAATGATGATTTCGGGCTGCTGTTAACGGATTTTAACGGCAATAAAAGGTGGAAATATGGTGGAGAGAAAAACATGTATTAACTTTGTGGAGTCGGCGTTAAGGGGGTTCATAGGTGCTGATAGGAAGGTTAGGCTACGATAGGTAGCTCATAGGAGCCGATAGGAAGGATAGGCCACGATAGGGGCATAGGAAAAGTAGGCAGCTATAGGAGTCGATAGTGGGCGATAGACCACGATAGGGAGCTCATAGGAAGAAATAGGTGGCGATAGGGGCTGATAGGGGAGCATTGGGGCACCATAGGGAGCGATAAGGGTGCTGCAATAAACGATTGCAGGGGCGACCCAAAAAAGGAATCGCCCCTGCGTGTTTTGAATATTATGTTTTCGGTGGTTGTCTGATGTCAGAGCTTATCAGTTGACACCGAAGAGAGTTCCGAGACCGGTCTGCAGGCCGCTGAAGCCCATGAATGCGAGGGCGAGCAGCGAGGCGGTGATGAGCACTATCGGCATGCCGCGCATTCCCTTGGGGATGTTGACAAGGGCGAGCTGCTCGCGGATTCCTGCGAAGATGACCAGTGCCACGGCAAAGCCGAGGGCCGTTGAGAACGCATAGACGACACTCTCCAAGAGGTTGTAGTCGCGCTGGATGACGAGGATGGCCACACCGAGGACGGCACAGTTGGTTGTGATGAGGGGAAGGAAGATTCCGAGGGCCTGATAGAGAGCCGGCGATACTTTCTTGAGAATGATCTCAACCATCTGAACGAGGGCCGCGATGACGAGGATGAACGCCAACGTTTGCAGATATTCGAGGTGGAAGGGATTGAGGACGAACACCTGTACGAGGTAGGTGACGATTGTCGACAGCGTCAGCACGAAAGTGACGGCAGCTCCCATACCCAACGATGTGCTGATTTTCTTGCTCACTCCCAGGAACGGACAGATGCCGAGGAACTGGGAAAGGACGATATTGTTGACGAATATCGCGGATATGAATATCAGTAAATATTCCATGATGTCTTAATTAAAAAATGTTCGTTATTGAAAGGCTTTTTGCCCTTGATTATTTGTCGTTGCCGCGCACCTTGTTGAAGATGGCCACAAGATATCCTAAGGTGAGGAATGCTCCCGGCGGCAGGACGAAGAGCAGAACGTTGGTGACTTCGGGCAGGATGTGGATACCGAAGATCGATCCAGCTCCTAAGAACTCCCTTACGCAGCCGAGGAGCGTCAGGGCGAGAGCGAACCCGAGTCCGATGCCGAGTCCGTCGAAGGCACTGGCAACGGGTGTGTTCTTACATGCGAACGACTCTGCTCTGCCGAGGATAATACAGTTCACGACGATAAGCGGAATGTAGATTCCCAAGGCCTTGTTGATGGAATCGGGGGCATAAGCCGACATGAACATCTGCAGCACGGTGACGAATCCTGCGATAACCACGATGTAAACGGGGATATGCACCATGTCGGGAACGAGTTTGCGGATGCATGAGATAACGAAGTTGGTGCATATGAGCACCGCCATGGTTGCAAGACCCATTGAGAGACCGTTGATGGCACTCGTCGTCGTTGCCAGTGTAGGACACATACCGAGGAAGAGAACGAACGTCGGGTTCTCCTTGATGAGTCCGTTGATGAAAATCTTATAGTTGCTCATTGTTCTTATCCTTTCTTGTTTTCTTGTTTTGAGGCTCCTGATGTGCCGTCGGTATTCTGCTTGCAGTAAGCGGCATAGGCCTCGTTGATAGCTTTGAGGAAGGCGCGGCTTGTAATGGTTGATGCGGTGATGGCATCGACTTGTCCGCCATCCTTGCTGACTTTCAGCTCACCGTCTTTCGGGCTCAGTCCGATGACGCAGCTCTTGCCGCCCTTGCCGCCGTCGGCAGTGCTCTGGAACCATTTCTCGGCTTTGGCACCGAGTCCCGGCGTCTCCGACGACTCGAGAATTGTGTAGCCTGTGATCTTGCCGTCGTGGTCGAAACCCACGAGAACCTTCAGGTCGCCGCCGAAACCGGTGGTAGTGCTCTCCACGGCTGCTCCTACGGGTTTGCCGCTCTTGTCAGAGGTTTCGTGGACAATGTATGTGAGGTCCTTGCCGTCGACATTGGTCTTGACGGTGTCCTCTTTCGTTACCTGGATGCCGTCAACCTTCATGACATCCTTGATGCCTTGTGCCAGAGTGGCTTTTGCCTTTTCGGCTATAGGTCCCTCGGTGACGTGGTTGACGTAAGCCAGGATAAAGCCTACCACCACAGCGACACCTACGAGCACGAGGGTCATATTCTTTAGTGTTGGTTTTAATTTCTCCATTTTTATCTTCCTCCTTTATTTTTTAGCCGGTACTTCACCGAAGCGCTTTGGCTTGACATAATAATTGATGAGAGGGGTGAATCCGTTCATAATGAGAATGGCAAACGACATTCCCTCGGGGTAGGAGCCCCAGTTACGGATGACGACGGTGAGGAAACCTATGCATACGCCATAGATTATCTGTCCCTTGTGGGTCATCGGGCTGGTGACGTAGTCGGTGGCCATGAAGATTGCTCCAAGCATCAGTCCGCCCGAGAGAATGACCGTCAGCGGATTGGCATAGACGGGATTGGCGAGGTGGAGGAGCCCGGAGAATACGAACACTGTGGCGATGATGGCTACGGGGATGTGCCAGGTGATGATCTTGCGCCAGAGCATGAAGCAGAGGCCGAGAATCAGAGCCAGGGCACAGACCTCACCGATTGTGCCGGCGCCACCCGTTGGGTTATTGCCGAGGAGCAGATGGAGAGCGTCAGGAACGCTGTTGAGTACCGATGGATCGTTGGTCTTGATGGCTGTCTTCATGATCGACAGCGGAGTGGCACCGGTCACGGCATCTGAGTATTTGCCGAGCTGACCGATGAGAGGCCAGCTGGTCATCTGAGCCGGGAACGACACCAAGAGGAAGCAGCGGCCTACCAGAGCGGGGTTGAACGGGTTGTGGCCGAGGCCTCCGAACGACATCTTGCCCACACCGATAGCTACCAGAGCACCGATGATGATGATCCACAGCGGAAGATTAGACGGAAGGTTCATGCCGAGAAGCAAACCGGTGACGATGGCTGAACCATCGGTGAGCGACGGCTCCTGACTCAACATGTATTTTGATATAGCCCACTCAAAGAACATGCAGGCTGCCACACTTGTCAGACAAACGACCACAGAGCCGAGTCCGAAGTAAAGGAACGACACGAGAAGAGCGGGGATTAGTGCTATGACTACACCGAACATATTGCGCTCGACGGTGTCGGTGCCGTGTGCGTGTGGTGAAAGAGAAACTACAAGTTTTCCCATTGGAATATTCTGTATTATAAATTATTGACTTTGTTGTTTATGCCTTAGCTTTGGCGGCCTCGGCCTTGGCTTTAGCTATACGCGCTTTGATGATGCCCATGACGTGGCCCTTGCCGAACGTGATATTGTCGAGCAGCGGACGGTGGGCAGGACATGTGAACTGGCATGAGCCACACGAGATGCAGCTCGTTACGTCCTCACTCTCAAGGCGTTCCCACTCCTGGGCTGCTGACAGGGTAGCCAGCAGATAGGGTTCCAGTCCCATAGGACATGCCGATACGCACTTGCCGCAGCGTATGCAGTTCTGCACTTTCTTGCGGTGAGCGTCGGCTCCCGTAAGGACGGTGATGGAGTTTGTGCCTTTGCATACCGGAACGTCGAGGCTCGCCACTGATTTTCCCATCATCGGACCGCCCGCAAGCACCTTGTTGTCGCCCTCGGGCAGACCGCCGCAGTAGTCGATGAGCTGGCCGAAGGTGGTACCCATGCGCACAAGGAAGTTGCCGGGGTTCTTGACCTGGAGACCTGTGACGGTGGTGTAGCGCTCAAAGAGAGGCTTGTTCTTCATTACGGCCTGATAGACGGCGAAGGCTGTTCCGACGTTCTGGACAATGGCACCGACGTTGACCGGGATGGCCGGTGGTGCCGGCACCTGACGGTTGATGACAGCGTCGACGAGCTGTTTCTCACCGCCTTGCGGGTATTTCTTCTTCAGGGGAACAATCTCGATGCGAGGGTCGCCGGCAGTCTTCTGCTCGAAGATTTCTATTGCCTTCGGCTTGTTGTCCTCTATTCCGATGTATCCTTTCTCCACCTTTACGGCTTTCATCAGGAGGTAAAGGCCCTGGATAATCTCGTCGGTATGCTCGAGCATCAGGCGGTAATCGGCTGTGATATACGGCTCACACTCCACACCGTTGATGATAACGCACTCGGCTTTGGTCGTCGGTGGGGGAGTGAGCTTGATGAATGTAGGGAATCCAGCACCGCCCATACCTGTGACACCGGCATTCTTCACGCGGCTGATAATTTCCTCGGGGGTCAGCTCGGGGTGGCTCTCGACGGTTTCGAGCTTGTCGGAGCGGTCGATGCTCTCCTCCCATTCGTCGCCATCGACGTTAACGATTATCGCAGGCTTTAGATAGCCCGTGGCATCGATGACATTGTCGATTTTCTCTACTGTTCCGCTGACGGAACTGAAAATCGGGGCACTGACGAATCCGCCGGCCTCGGCAATGAGTGTTCCTACCTTTACCTTGTCGCCACGTTTGACGACGGGTTTCGCTGGCGCTCCGATGTGCTGACTCAGCGGGAATATCGCTTTCTTTGGCAGTTCAGCCTTCTTTGTCGGTATCTCGGCTGTCAGCTTGTGGTCGTCGGGATGGACGCCACCTATTCTAAATGTATGAAGTTTCATGCTTTTGCCTCCTCTTTATCGTTGGAATTGACGGTCTTTGGCTCTTCCTTGGCAGTCGTCTGCGCTGTGGCTGTGGCTGTTGCAGGCTTTGCTTCCTCAGCAGCAGGAGCCGGTTTCGGCTTGCGGACGGGGAAGTTGACCTTTACGATGGCTCCCGTCGGGCACTCGTCGACGCACTTTGTGCACAGACGGCACTTGTTAGGATCGATGTAAGAAAGATTGTTCTCGATGGTGATGGCGTCGAACTTGCAGACTTTTTCGCACTTGCCGCAGCCTATGCAAGCCACCTTACAGTTCTTGCGCGCCACGGCACCCTTGTCCTTGTTCACGCAGCGCACGTATACGCGGCGGTTCTTCGGGCCTTTCTTGCGCAGTTCGATGATGTGGCGCGGGCACGCTTTGACGCAGGCACCGCACGATGTGCACTTGTCCTCATCGACCTCGGGCAGCCCAGTCTCTGGGTTCATCTTGATGGCATCGAAGTTGCAGGCACTTACGCAGTCGCCGCAACCGAGACATCCGTAGCCGCAGCCGGTCTCGCCACGTCCTGTGGCGTTTACGGCCGAGCAAGTCATGAGACCGTCGTACTCGGCCACGCGGGGCCGCAGCTCGCATGTGCCATAGCACCTCACGACAGCCACAAGGGGCTCGCTGTTGGCCGCGGCCATGCCGAGGAGATCGGCCACCTGGTCCATAACGGCCTGCCCTCCGACGGGACAGAGCAATCCTTCGAGCGAACCGCCGTCGCAGGCCTTGACCAATGCACCGGCCATGTCGGCACATCCGGCGAATCCGCATCCGCCACAGTTGGCACCAGGAAGAACCTCCTGAACTTGTCCAATGCGCGGATCTTCATAAACAGCAAACTTCTTGGAGCATGCGTAGAGCACGACAGCGGCTATCAGACCGATGGCTCCGAGAACGAGTACTGCACTAAGAATAAAATTCATAATATTTTGGTTTTAAGTTTATATCGGTAAATGATTCTTGGGAAAGTTGATTTGTTATCAGGTGCTTGTGAGTTAATTCTCAATGTAGAACGTGAACTTGTCACGCAGGTGCTTTCTCAGCGTATATATAATAAGGTAATAGGGGATGAGTGAGGCTATGCTGATGAGTGCTGCTTTCGGCTCCGAGTGAGTCAGCGAATAAGTTACGGCCAATACTAAAACGAGGATGACGAGGGGGAAAACGAATCCTATCATCACTGCCTTCCGGCCGGTGGCACCGCTCGTCGCCACTGTCACCATGTCGCCGGGCTTATGACTGCCGATGGACGACTTGTCGAAAATGTCGACAATCTTCTCCTTTTTCTCGGCTGCGGTGCAGAACGATGCAGCCTTACAGTCGGCACATGCCGATGCCTGCACGATGCGCACCTTCATACAATCGCCGTCGACCGATTCGACGACACCGCTATGTTTTATCTTTTCGCTCATATATTCAGTAACGATTTGCTATCTGTAGTTTGCAAATGCAAAGTTAATACAATATTTTACAACGGAAAAATTTTTCATCGGATTTTTACTGTAATCGTTTACAGGAGCACCGGAGCCGATTCGCAGTAGAAGATTGTGATTCTTAATAAAACTTAAAATCCAATATTTGCTTTGGTCGTTCTTTGCCAATTCGTTGAATTTTAGTAACTTTGCACCCTGTTTGGAATAGGTATCAATTAACGAATCACAAAACGAAAGATAGAAATGTCTAAGATTTGTCAAATCACAGGTAAGAAGGCACAGTTAGGTTGCAATGTGTCTCACTCAAAGCATCACACAAAGCGCAGCTTTGACGTTAACCTCTTCAGCAAGAAATTCTACTATGTAGAGGAAGGTTGCTGGATTAGCTTGAAGATTAGCGCAGCAGGTCTGCGTCTGATCAACAAGATTGGCCTTGACGCTGCTCTGAAGCAGGCTGTTCAGAAGGGCTATATAGATTGGAAGGATATTAAAGTTATAGGAGATTAATAATCATGGCAAAGAAAGCAAAGGGAAACAGAGTTCAGGTCATTCTCGAGTGCACCGAGATGAAGAACAGTGGTCTGCCTGGCACAAGCCGTTACGTAACCACTAAGAATCGTAAGAATACTCCTGAGCGTCTTGAGCTCATGAAGTACAATCCTATCCTCAAGAAGATGACTCTCCACAAGGAGATTAAGTAATCAAGAACAATAAACTTAAAGTAATATGGCAAAGAAAGCGGTCGCTACCCTCCATGAAGGTTCTACGGATGGTCGCGCATATTCAAAGGTTATAAAGATGGTCAAGAGCCCAAAGACCGGTGCCTACATCTTCGATGAGCAGATGGTTCCTAACGAGGCTGTAAAGGACTTCTTTAAGTAAGAATAGACATAACAGACTATATCATAAAAGGTTGCAATCCATGTGGACTGCAACCTTTTTTTGTTACTTCATGGTTTTTTCTCGCTTATATTTAGTATCTTTGCAGCAAAATATACGTATATGGGATTATTTGGACTATTCAACAAAAAAAAGAAGGAGACTCTCGATAAGGGTCTTGAGAAAACCAAGCAGAGTGTTTTTTCGAAGCTTGCCCGCGCCGTCGCCGGCAAATCGAAGGTCGACGACGATGTCCTTGACAATCTTGAGGAGGTTCTCATAACCTCTGATGTCGGTGTCGACACAACGATAAAGATTATCGACCGCATCCAGGAGCGTGTAGCCCGCGACAAGTATGTATCGACATCCGAGCTCAACGGTATCCTCCGGAGTACCATTGCCGACCTGCTGACGGAGAACAACAGCGGCGACACATCCAACTGGGATCTTCCTTCCGACCATAAGCCATACGTCATCCTCGTTGTAGGAGTCAACGGCGTCGGCAAGACCACGACCATCGGAAAACTTGCTTATCAGTTTAAGAAAGCCGGGAAGAAAGTCTATCTCGGTGCTGCCGACACCTTCCGTGCCGCTGCTGTGGAGCAGATTCAGATATGGGGCGACCGCGTAGGGGTTCCTGTGGTGAAGCAGCAGATGGGCTCCGACCCTGCCAGCGTGGCCTTCGACACCCTCCAGAGTGCCAAAGCCAATGACGCCGACGTTGTTCTGATTGATACCGCCGGACGTCTTCATAACAAGGTGGGGCTTATGAACGAGCTGAAAAAGATTAAGGATGTCATGAAGAAGGTCGTCCCCACAGCGCCCGACGAGGTTCTGCTCGTTCTCGATGGCAGCACAGGACAGAACGCTTTTGAACAGGCAAAGCAGTTTGCTGCCGTGACTCAAATTTCATCCTTAGCCATCACCAAGCTCGACGGCACAGCCAAGGGTGGTGTGGTGATAGGCATCAGCGACCAGCTGAAGGTTCCGGTGAAGTATATCGGCCTTGGCGAGGGTATGGAGGATTTGCAGCTCTTTAATAGAAACGAGTTTGTAGACTCATTATTCAAACAGCAATAATGAAGGACCACACAGCAGTCGTTATGACGGAAAAGTGTGGGAGATGATTTTTTATGAAGAAGAATCGTATTGATTTTATTACGATGGGATGCTCGAAGAATCTCGTCGACTCCGAGAAATTGATGCGCAAGTTTGCCGATGAGGGCTACGACTGCGTCCATGACCCTAAAAGGCCTCAGGGCGAGATTGCGGTTATCAATACCTGCGGATTCATCGAGAGCGCTAAAGAGGAGAGCATCAACACTATATTGGAATTCGTAGAGCGCAAGAAACGGGGCCGCCTCCAGAAGCTGTACGTCATGGGCTGTCTGTCGCAGCGCTATCGCGATGAGTTGGAGAAGGAGATTCCCGAAGTCGACAAGTTCTATGGAAAGTTCGATTATAACCAACTGCTGAGCGATCTTGGCCCCATAAGAAGCAATATTGCCGTCGACAGCTCGATAGCCTCGCAGCGTTCCAGCCGCTTGCAGACGACCCCTAAGCATTATGCCTACATAAAGATTGCCGAGGGCTGCGACCGTCATTGTGCTTATTGTGCCATACCTTTGATAACCGGAAAGCACCATAGTCGTCCGATGGAGGATGTCTTGGCTGAGGTGCGCGACCTCGTGGCGCAAGGTGTAAAGGAGTTTCAGGTCATAGAGCAGGAGCTGACTTATTATGGTGTTGATATTTACGGTAAGACAAAGATTGCCGAACTTATATCGCAAATGGCTGATATTGAAGGCGTTGAGTGGATACGTCTGCACTATGCCTATCCTAATCAGTTCCCGTTGGAGTTGCTCGATGTCATGCGCGAGAAGCCTAATGTATGTAAGTATCTCGACATTGCGCTCCAGCACATCAGCGACCACATGCTACAGCTCATGCACCGTCATGTGACGAAGGAGGAGACCATAGCCCTCATCCACACAATCCGCGAGCGTGTGCCGGGCATCAACATCCGCACAACGCTTATGGTGGGATTCCCCGGTGAGACCGATGAGGACTTCGAGGAGCTCATGGACTTTGTCCGTGAGGAGCGCTTCGAGCGTATGGGAGCCTTCGCTTACTCCGAGGAGGAAGGCACTTACAGCGCCGAGCATTATGCCGACGACGTTCCGGCAGAGGTCAAGCAGGAGCGTCTCGACCGGCTGATGGCCTTGCAGGAGGAGATAAGTGCCGATGTGGAGGCAGCCAAAGTGGGCACCACGATGAAGGTGATTGTCGACCGCAGGGAGGGCGATTACTATGTTGCCCGTACCGAATTCTGTTCGCCCGAAGTCGACCCCGAAGTGCTGATTCCGGCTAATGAGCGCCGGCTGATCGTAGGAAACTTCTACGATGTGCTCATAACCGGAAGTGATGACTACGATTTGTTTGCAACGACAAATACTACACGAAAATGAACAACAAGGACTTTATAACTAAGTTGTCGGCAGCCTTGGACCTCCCGATGACTGATACTCAGCATGTTGCCGATACAATAATAAACGCTATGGGACGTCAGTTTGAGGATGGCGAGACCGTTCAGATTCCCGCTTTCGGCGTTTTTGAGGTTAAGAAGCATAAGGAGCGCGTGATGGTTAACCCCACCACTGGCAAGCGAATGCTCATTCCTCCAAAGCTCGTGCTCGGTTTCAAGCCGTCGTCGGCAGTTCGTGGTCACTTTAAGAAAGGAGGTGAGGACTGATGGCAAAGAATTCTATTGGCGACTTGGCTGCAATATTGGCCCGCAAACAGAAGATAGGGAAGAAGGAAGCCAACGACATGGTCACGGCGTTCTTCGCCACTATCACCGACGGACTCCGCGATGACCGCCAGGTGAAGGTCCGTGGTCTCGGCACGTTCAAGGTGACCACCGTCAAAGCACGTGAGAGCGTCGATGTGAACACCGGCAACCGCGTTGTGATTGAGGGTCACGACAAGGTGTCGTTCACTCCCGATGCGACGATGAAGGACTTGGTCAACAAGCCCTTTGCGCAGTTTACGACCGTCGTTGTCAATGATGGTGTTAACTTCGACAGTGTCGATGCAGCGTCAGCGTCGGAGGAACGCAATACCGCTGCCGTGGACAATGACAGTGAGGCGGATTCCGATTCTCTCGATGATGTCGATGAGGAGGAAAGCGTTGATGAGCGTTCTGGCGATGATGTTGAGTCGGAAGAGAAGAAGGAGGTGCCGGTTACAAATGAGGTGGGACAGTCGGAGATAATCGATGTTACAGCTGAAACAGTTGATGATGAACCATCTAACGATGCACCGCAAGCTGCTGACAGTAAGCAAGATAATACTGCTGCTGACAGTAAGCCAGCCTCTGATAACGAACAAGTTAATCCTGTTGGCACTCCGCCGGCAGCCGTTGTAGATCAGAATAATGAGGTCGTAAGAGAAGCTGACAATGCTTTGAACCATTCGGAGGATAGAGTTAAGGAAGATGATGCTACTACGCAGGTCCTTGACTCCTACATTCCGGATGATACTCCGGAACCGACTGATACTCTTGAACATACGGCTCACAACAACGATAGCGTGGAAGAGAAGAGCACGGACGAGACGCATGATAATTCCCGCACTGAAAAAGAGGATGATGGCGATGATCAGCCGATAGTCTCGCGGGAGTATTTCGACGAGCAGATGTCGGCGTGCCGCCGCCGTTGCAACCGCAATCTCATTCTGTCAGTGGTACTCCTTGTCGTTGGATTAGTTGCCGGTTTCTTGGCCGGACGCTATCTTATGCAGCCGCAACCAGTGGTCAGCAGTAAGCCGCAAGTTAAGCAAGTGAAGAAAGTTGTGGCCCAACCGGATACTGCGGCAACTGCTCCGGCACCTAAGGATACAGTGGAGAAGAAGGATACTGTGGCAGCTCCGGTAGCGCCCGTAGAGGATAAGAAGAAGGAGAGCGACGACGAGAAAACGTCTGCCAAGGATGATGATGTATCGCCGGAGATAGCTAAGATGAATGCTGACAGACGTCTGAGGTTCGGCGCTTATGAGATTATTGGTGTCGAAAAGGTCGTCAGGTTGAAGCCGGGACAGACGATGCAATCGTATAGCAACAAGACTCTTGGTAAGGATATGGTTGTTTACTTCCAGGTGCTGAATGGAGTCGACGAGATGAAACCCGGCGAACCGCTTAAAGTTCCAAAGATCCGACTCAAGAAACAATATCGGAAGTAGTGCGCACCGATAGCAAATTGCGCACTGCTGTCCGCCGTTAATATCTACAGCGGCCATCCCTCGATATGAGTGGGTGGCCGCTGTCATTATATATAATGTACGCGGGAGTTGTGGTATAATGCGGTATCAACTCTGCTGTAATGCCCACTCTTGATAATCTTAGCAATTGTTTGCCATTAGCCTCATAAATATTTCCCGATTGCGAAAAATATTAACACCATTCTGATTAGTGCCGTTTTGCATTCTAATATGGACCGTTTTGCGTCCTGAAACGGTCCGTTTTGCACGCTGAAACGGTCCGTTTCAGAATGCAAAATGGCATGTTCTTGTATCTACTTGATTATGAGATGATTGCACAATCGTATCTTTCCTTTGTCTATTCCGAAATATTCTTACAAATATTATTGCCTCGCATCGCCAGTCATCTCGCTTTCCATGGCTTGATTTTCTATTAGCACTCGATTTTGAATTCGCAAGATTCATAGTAGCAGAAGTAGTTGAATCATGAGCTAAAATATCGAATAATCAGTCGCGTCGGGTTCGTCCAATGATTCAATGGCACAGAATCGTGAATCTCTTTTTGTGGCTTTCTTGTTTTCGTCTTATGGTAATAATACAATAGTAAAAATGTAATTGAACTTTTAAAACGTTATAAAACATTCTTTAAATATCGCATATAGTAATATATAAGCTCTTGTTATCTTACATAATGTTAATTTATTGTGATTTAAATAACAAAATATCAAATTATGTGTGTTGCTTAATTAATTATTGCTACCTTTGCACCTAATTAGGGAACAAAAGATAAATATAAACACCAAAAAAGGAATACAAATGAAACTTAAAATCAAAAAGAAATGGATTATTCTCATGTCCTTGATGGTCATAATAACCATTGCCGGATTGTTTGCCCCTGAACCAACATTCGAATGCGATTTCTCCAAAATCGACAAGGCCGATGTCGCATGGATGATTACTGCTACAATCTTTGTCTTGATGATGACTCCGGGATTGTCGTTCTTCTACGGGGGAATGGTGGGAGCGCGCAATGTTATCTCGACGATGCTCCAGAGTTTCATCGCCATGGGCATTATCACCGTGCTGTGGGTGGCATTCGGCTTCAGTCTTGCGTTCGGTGACGATATTGGCGGAGTCATCGGCGATCCTACAAGCTTTCTGATGTTCAATCATGTCGGTGCCGCTACATACATCACTCCTACGGGAAAAATCCTCGGTGGAGCGACGATTCCGTTGGCTCTCTTCGCTCTGTTCCAGATGAAGTTTGCCATCATCACGCCTTCACTGATTACGGGGTCGTTTGCTGAGCGCGTACGGTTCTCAGCTTATTTGTTCTTCATGATTTTCTTCTTTGTGTTCATCTACTGTCCGTTAGCCCACATGACTTGGCACCCAGACGGACTGTTCCTGAAGTGGGGAGTGGTCGATTTTGCCGGTGGTATCGTCGTTCATGCATCGTCGGGTATTGCCGCTTTGGCTGGTGCTATATTCCTCGGCCGCAGACGGACATCAACGAAGAACGAGGAACCAGCGAACATTCCGTTCGTGCTCCTCGGTGCTGCCATGCTCTGGCTCGGTTGGTTCGGATTCAATGCCGGAAGTTCTCTGCACGCTGATGGTCAGGCTGTTAAAGCCTTTCTCAATACTACCACTGCATCGGCAACGGCGATGATGACATGGATTTTCTTCGACTGTCTACGCGGACGAAAGCCGTCGGCAATGGGCGCTGCCGTAGGATGTGTCGTCGGTCTTGTGGCTTGTACGCCTTCGGCAGGATACGTTACCGTCGGACAAACGATTTTTATAGCTTTCGTGATAGCCATAATCTGCAACATAGCAGTCTATTGGCGGTCGCACAGTCGTATTGACGATGCACTCGATGTGTTCCCGACTCACGGAACGGGTGGTATCGTCGGTACCGTCATGACGGGAATCTTCATCCGCGAAGGACTCATCGCCGGAACATGGGATGGCTTTGTCGTATTCCTCTTCCATCTTCTCGCCATCGTCATAGTATTCGTCTACACCTTCGGAATGAGCTACTTCGGCTATTGGCTCATCGATAAGTTCATCCCGATGCGAGTGAGTATCGAGAGTGAGAAGGTGGGACTCGACCTCAGTCAGCATGATGAGCACTATGGACTGGCTCACTTCGGTGACCGTGAATTGGCTGAGTATGAGGAACATATAAAGAACAAGAACAATGCGTGACATCGGTTGTCAGGGTAATTTTTATATGTAATCGAATAATAAAATAGTGACTTATAAACGCCAAGATTCGGACTCTTGTATCGCTGTCGGTCCGGGGCTTGGCGTTTGTATTATGCGGACTAATCGAGTGCTTGTATTGGATTGTGTTTTTCCTTTTGAAGTATCATAATAACAAATTTATGAAAAATCACGGAAAAAAGTTGTAGAAATGATTTTTTAATTGTATATTTGTGGCCGAAAATATATTGAAAACCCTTATTTGTTACAACCTATGAACACCACGACTATTATTATCGCAGTCATTGTGGTCTTGCTTATTGTAGTAGCATCGTTCAGCAAGCACCACAAACATAAGTATGTCTTCCACGAGACTCAGGTAGCTGACGCTATATCGAAAGTTTTCGCTGAGTCTGGGTCAGAGGAGATGAGCCAGACTAAGTTCCTCCACGATCTTCAGCTGAAAGTCAACTGCTCGCGCAAGGAATTGTTCTTCCTCTTCGGAAAAGCGCGTTCTGCCGGGATGATAACGGCAGAGAACGGAATGGTGAGGCGGCTCTGAGCTTGGCCTTGGTGCGCGGATGTCGGCATCCGATAAACTGCCCGAAACGAAAATACCCGTTGCAGTAAGTGGTGGTGTTCAGCTGTGTTATGCTCTAAAGCAATTCAAACTGCTGAATCCCACGTACTGCAACGGGTATTTCGCACGTTGATTTTCCTGTATGTTCTGTAGTTAGATTTCTTCTTAAACGAGGCTTTAACCGATGCTTGTCGGAGTCTTTGTCAACAATTTTCGATTCTCAGTCTCTTCTAATCAGCGTTCCTACAGATTCTCAAAGAACCACTCCGAAACCTGTCTCAGAAGGTGATTGCGGGTGTTCCCGCCGTAGATGCTGTGGTTTCTGTTGGTGTAGAGGTTCTCTTTGAAGTCCTTGTCGGCCTGCACTAAGGCCTCGGCGTATTCGAAAGTGTTCTGCGGATGTACGTTATCGTCGGCGACACCGTGGCAGATAAGTAACTTTCCGTGAAGGGCTCCGACGCGGTTGATGGGGTTAATGGCGTAGCCATCAGGGTTCTCGTTTGGCGTTCTCATGTACCGCTCGGTATATATTGTGTCATAATATTTCCAGTTTGTCGGTGGTGCTACGGCCACTCCGGCTTTAAACACCGGGCGGCCCTCACTCATACTCATGAGCGTGTTGAATCCGCCGAAGCTCCATCCCCAGATGCCAATGCGCGTGGAATCGACGTAACTCTGCCGGCCCAGCCACAGTGCAGCTTCCACTTGGTCTTTCGATTCGAGGTCGCCGATCTTCAGATATGTGCATTTCTCGAAGTCGGCACCACGGCCTCCGGTTCCTCGTCCGTCAACACAGACAACGATGTAACCGTGCTGCGCGAAGTAGTAATCGAACATTCCGCCGTTGCCCATGGAGCCGATGCCCCAGCTGTTGACGACCTGCTGGTTGCCGGGACCACTGTATTGGAACATCACAACGGGGTATTTCTTTTTCGGGTCGAAATTGGAGGGCTTTATCATCCATCCGTTCAGTTCGACTCCTTCGGACGTTGTGAACTTGAAGAACGATTTTGGCCGTAAGTCGTAATCCTTCAGCTTGTTAACGAGAGAGTCGTTGTTGAGCACGTCGCGGATGGTACGTCCGGTGTTGTCCTTGACAGTGTAGACGTAAGGATTGTTGGCATCACTCCACGAATTCAGGAAGTAACGGTGGTCGCCGGAGAACTGGGCTGTGTTCCATCCCTCAAGTCCGGTGATATAGCGCTCTCCTTTAGGACTTATGATGGCTACGGCACGGTCCATGGGCGTAGCGCCGACGGTCTGTACAAAGGCTTCTCCCGTCTTCTCATCGTAGCCATAGACATCTGTAATCTCCCTCTTTGAAGGCAGCTTCTTTATCATTTTGCCATTGAAATCGTGGAGATAGAGGCTCATGATACCGTCTCTATCTGAAGGCAGAAGGATGTATTTTTTTCCAACGATGATTCCTTCCATAGCCTCTTCCTTGACATATTTAGCATTCGTATCCTCTACAAGGAGCTTGCAGACGCCCGTCAGCGGACTTGCAGCGTAAATCTTCAAGTCGTTCTGATGGCGGTTCATGGTGTAGATAGCTATGCGCGAGGCGTCGTTAGTGGGGCGGATGCGCGGAATATAGCCGTCGGAGTCGAGTGGGAGAGCGTAGCGAGCTGTTTGTCCTGTGGTAAGGTTGTAGCACCATGCCGATACCTTCGAGTTTTCTTGTCCGGCCTTAGGATACTTGTAGCTGTATAGTCCAGGATACTCGGCGTTGTCGTCCAACGACGGATGTGAACCCTTGAACATCTGCAGCGAGTAGCTCTTAACCTTGTTCTCGTCGTATTTTATCCAACTGAGAGTCTTCGAGTCGGCACCCCAAGCAAGGGCGTTGTTGAAGGAAAATTCCTCTTCGTTGACCCAATCTGGCAGTCCGTTGATGATCTCGTTGAACTTTCCATCGGTAGTAATCTGCTTCTCCTCCTTTCCGTCGGTGATGAAGATGTTGTTCTTTCTGACGAATGCAATCTTCTTTCCGTCCGGCGAGAAAGTGGGAATCTGCTCGGAACCGCCCTCCGACAGCTTGCGCAAGGACTTGTCTTCTATATTATATATGTAGAAATCGGCAGTGAACGAGCGCCGGTATATGCGCTTGTAGTTTGTCTGAATGAGCATGTGCTTGCCGTCAGCAGTAATCTCATAATCGTCGAAACTCTTGATAGTCTCTCCTTTAGTGTCCTTGACATCAAACAGGGTCCGCACTTGTTTGCCGGTGCGGAAGGAGAAAGCAACGACTTTTCCCCCGTCGGCTGAGATTTGTGCATACTCGTCTGACCCCTCCAAAGGGCGCATTCCCTGAATGCGTTTGGCAGCGAAATCGCCATCAGTGAACGATTTCAGCGTAATGGTATCGCCAGCATGAAGCAACGATGCTGATAGTAATGCTGCGCACATAAGTAATATTCTTTTCATTATCTTGTTGATTTATGCATGCAAAAGTAATAAAAATTAGTATCTTTGCAAAGAAAATGAGACAATTATACAACGATTTCGGCCATTGGATACGCCGACAGTTTCCTTTCCGAGTGCAGAAACTGTCGGTTGACGCGGGTTTTACGTGTCCGAACCGTGATGGAAAAATAGGCCATGGCGGGTGCATATACTGCAATAACGATACCTTCAATCCATCTTATTGTGACAGCCGTCTGTCGGTCACGGAGCAGTTAGTCAGGGGTAAAGCGTTCTTTGCCCGTAAGTATCCAGATATGCGTTACTTAGCTTATTTCCAGGCTTTTACGAATACTTATGACTCTCTTGACCATTTGAAGGCTCTCTACGATGAGGCTCTGAGCGTTGATGGTGTCGTCGGAATAGTTATTGGTACCCGCCCTGACTGCGTCGATGATGATCTGCTTGACTATCTTGCGGAACTCAATCGGCATACATTTGTCATTGTGGAGTATGGCCTTGAGACCGTAAACGACACCACCCTGCACCTTATTAACCGTGGTCACGACTTCGCGTGCAGCCGTAGTGCTGTGGAGCGGACGCATGAGCGGAGGATTATTACCGGCGGACATATCATCCTTGGACTTCCCGGTGAGGATGCTGACGAAAGTCTGCGGCAGGCTGAGATTATCTCCTCTATGCCCCTCGATATACTAAAAATTCATCAGCTACAGGTGATTCGCGGTACTCGTCTGGCCCGTATGTATGCGGAGAATCCATTCCATCTCTACACCGTTGAGGAGTATATCCGTCTCGTGAGTGGCTATATCCGTCGTCTGCGGCCGTCACTTGTGCTCGAACGCTTTGTCAGTCAGAGTCCTAAGGAACTGCTTATAGCACCACGTTGGGGACTGAAGAACCATGAATTCACGGACCTTCTAAATAATTATATGCGGGAGAATGGATATAGCCAAGGTGACTTATTTGCCGAGGAGTGGTGAGAAATTGTTCATCCGCAGTAAGTCGTCGATACTCGTTTTGGGATTTTTCTTCATGTAATGATTAACGAGATCGATGTTGTCGGATGAGAAAACTTTCCGCCCTATGGCACGGTTTGCAACCCATTGTACACGAGCCACATGCATGTCGCGGTCGGTCTGCGATCTCGACTCGAATCCTTTCAGCGGATATTGACTCATGAGATAGAACACGATACAGTCGGGAACGATGTATTCATGGGTCATAACCTTCCGCTGTTCGGCCGAATAGTATGTCTTATAGAGCGGATAATTGGCTCCGAGATATTTGTCGAGCGAGATGCCTATGGTCTGATCGCCTACGATTACGCTCTGGTCCAATGCCGAAAGTTGTGCATAGACGCGTGGAATCTTGAGCTCTGGAAGTACTTTCTTCAAGTAGGCGAACGCCATATTGAACTGAGCATTGAGCGAGTCCATATTGGCATACTGAGTCTCAGCGTCCGTCATAAGACTCTGTAAACGTGGGTCTTGATAGAAATTGATAAACTTATTATTTATGTCGGGGTCGGTAGCCTCACCCAATTGCAGCACGTCCTCAAGAAGCGTACGGGTCTCCATGGGATACTCGGTGTTCATCTCCTGAAGCGCCGAGTAGTCCGCCGTTGTGAGGTATCGGTATTCGAGTCTGTCGTAGCGCTCAACTTTGACGAGCGGCGTATCGGCATCCTCATCGGCCTGGAACTTCATCTGACAACTGAAGCACAGGGCGAGCACTATGATAATTAAGAAATATATTTTCTTCACGAGTATATCTGCATAATATGGTCTTCCGCTTGCAAAAGTACTTAAATTAATTTTAAAAGCCAAATGTTTTGCTAAAAAAGTTAAATTTAATTGTTCAAAAAACGTGATTAACCTTAAAATAGTGAAAATATTTGTATCTTTGTCCTCATAATTAGACAATTTCAAGGTAAAATGCTTAAACGTAAAATAATGATATTTGCATTGTCGGCAATGGCAATGTCGATGATGGCTAAGGAGACCACGTTCACGGTGGTGGTGCATAATCCATACAATGTGCAGAAAACGGATGCCCCCGTGGCTGTCCGTGTGCCCAAGGATGCGGCATGGCAGAGTGTCCGCGTGATGCTCAATGGAAAGGAGATTCCCTCACAGCTCGACGACCTCGATCAGGACGGATGGATGGATGAGTTGGCATTCACGACGGACATTGACAAGAAAGCCACCCAGCGCTTCACTGTAACCCTTACTGATGAGGAGCAGACAACGCAATACACACCGCGTACATTCGCCGAAATCGTTCTCCGCAATCCAAAGGTTAAAGCTAAGAACAAGCATAATTACTATCTCCAGGAGCTCAGTTTGAACAAGGACTGCTACGATCCTTATCATCTGCCTCACCACCACGGTGTTGCATTCGAGAACGAGCTGATAGCCATGCGCATATACTTTGATGAGCGACAGACTATCGATCTCTATGGCAAGTACCACAAAGGGCTGGAACTGAAGGAAACTCAGTTCTATACCGACAAGGCTCAGAAAGCCGCCGGCTACGGCGACGACATCCTTTGGGTTGGCAATACCTTCGGCCTTGGAGCACTGCGTGGCTGGGACGGTTCCAAACCCTTGATGATTTCGGATGTTCTCAACCGCGACCAGCGTATTATCAGCTACGGACCCGCCAGGACCATTGTTGAGGTTGTAGACCGCGGTTGGAAACCCCTCGGCAGTAAGATAAGGATGAACATGCGCATCCGTTATACCCTTTGGGCAGGGCACCGCGACATGGATGTTGACGTCCACTTCTCTCATCCCGCAGCTGCCGTCGGCCTTTCGACGGGACTCATCAACGTGAAGAATTCGGTGGAATTCACCGACAAACACGGCCTCCGCGGATTATGGGGCAAGGACTGGCCCGCCGGAGCTAAGGACACTATCGACAAGAAACAGGAGGCCGTCGGCATGGGAATCTACATCCCCGACAGCGTCCTCCGGCGTGAACTGCCTGCCGACGCCGACAATTATCCATTTGTCATTGGCACCAATGGCACCGATTTGAGCTATAAGTTGACCTACTCGAGTGACGATGAGACCTTCGGTTACCATAATTCGAAGGACTGGTTCAGTTTCCTGAAGGCTTGGCGCCGCGACATAGAGCATCCCGTGGAGGTCACCGTGGAGAAGTAATCAGATAAGTATCAGACACTTAAATAAATATTCGGGAATCAATGATATTCTATTTTTCAGGCACTGGTAATACCCGTTGGGCCGCCGAGAGAGTTGCAGCCGCTACGGGAGAACGGCTCATCAGCATTGCCGACGCTATTGGTGGCGACTGCCATTTCGACCTTTCGTCTGACGAGCGGATAGGATTCATCTTCCCGATTCACGGTTGGCGTCCTCCTCTGTTGATATTGAAATTCATCAAAAAACTCGACATCACAGCCGATGGCCACTATTGTTACGCTCTTGTAACTGCCGGCGACAGCATTGGCAAAGCCATGGATTATCTGTCGGCGGCACTGTTGCCGAAGGGCTTGAGCATCGATTCGTGTTTCTCGCTCATAATGCCTGAGAGCTACGTCGGCCTTCCTTTCATGGATGTTGATACCAAAGAGCGTGAGAAAGAGAAGAAAGTTAAGGCAGCCAACGACTTAGAAGAATTTATTAAAGCAATAGTCGCACGCAGAAAGGGGCTCTCCGAGATTGTCAAAGGTCCTATGCCTGGATTTTTCTCGGGTCCCGTCGGAGCCTTTTTTGTTCGCTATCTCATCACTGACCGGCCCTTTCATGTCGACCGTAAACGTTGCATCAGTTGTGGAAAGTGTGAGAAAGTGTGCCCCGTCGGGGATGTCAGGATGGTCGCCGACGGCAGCCGCGAGTTTCCCACTTGGATTCACAATGGAGAATGTCTGACCTGTTTTGCATGCTATCACCACTGTCCGAAGAAAGCCATTGACTACGGACACAGAACGCAACATAAAGGACAATACTATTTTAAGAAAATATGAAGAAGATTCTGTTTTTATTGATTTTCGCTTTGGTGGCTACGAGCTCATTTGCCTCAAAGGCCAATTCGCTGCCTGCCGTCGTACCGCAACCCGACGGCACGATGCTCACGGTACTGCTCCAAGGCGATGAGAACATCAGTTGGTATACCACCACCGACGGTATGCTGCTTGTGAAACGTGGCAACGGATACTACGTTGCTCAGGTCAAGGCCGACGGCAGTCTTGCCGCTTCGAGCTTGTTGGCCCATGGTCCGGCGATGCGCGGTACGGAGGAGACAAATATGATGCTCCTCCAGGACAAGGCTAAGTTTGCCAAGTATTCAAGCAAACTGTTAGGTCAATCCGGTGAACTGCCTGTGACTGAATGGACTAACGGTGTGACAAGGAAGATGAAAATACGCGACGACAGTACCCTCTTTCCTCACATGGGTTCGCCAAAGGCACTCGTCATCCTTGTCGAATTTACCGACACAACATTCACTCTTCCTGACCCGAAGGCCAGTTTCAACGACTATCTAAATAATGAAACAGGTAACATCGTCGACCGCGGACACGGCGAGAACCGCAACGCCAAGGGTGTTAAGGGCTACTTCAAGGATATGAGTTTCGGCCAGTTCACCCCTCAGTTCGATGTTGTAGGCCCCGTGAAACTGTCGCATCCGCTGCGCTATTATGGTGCAGGCAACGACAATATGTCCCGTCTCATCCCTGATGCTTGCTCTGCTGTCAACGACAGTGTCGACTTCAGCCAGTACGACAGCAACGGCGACGGTTATGTCGACCTCGTTTACGTCATCTATGCCGGACACTCGGAGAGTGAGGCCGGCAACAGCACCGATGATATATGGCCTAAATCGGGATATTCCGATTTCGGAACCTTCGACGGAAAGAAAGTCTATCGCTACGGTGTAAATAACGAACTCAATGGTCGCGAGACGAGTAAGAACAAGCTTATCAACGGAATCGGACTGTTCTGTCATGAGTTCTCCCACACCATGGGCCTTCCCGACATCTACGCTACGAGTGGAGCACCGGGATATAATAAGGATAACTTCGGTATGGAGTTTTGGGATTTGATGGACGGCGGCGAGTATGTGCACAGCGGCCGCTTCCCTACGGCCTATACATCGTGGGAGCGCGAGGTGATGGGATGGATGAATGTCGATACCCTCACGGACACAGCCCATGTCGTGCTCAGGACTATCGACTCGAAGGGTGACTCAGCCCGCTCGTGCAAGATTGTCAATCCATCGGTCAAGAACGAGGCTATTTATCTACAGAATATTCAGAACAAAGGCTGGAACTACTATCTTCCCGGCCACGGGCTGCTTGTCTACAGAGTGAGCTATGCATCCGACGACGTCAACTTCGCTGACAATCCCAATAATGGCTCCCGTCCGCGCATCGTCTGCATTCCTGCTGATGGAAAGCTTGGAGCCATTGCCGACTATGCCGACGACAGCACTCCCGACAACTACTATGCCGATATGGCCGGCGACACATATCCCGGAACATCGAACGTCAGTTCTATTGCCTCGTTCACGATGTACAGCGGCGATGCTCTCGACCGGCCGATACTGAATATCAAAGAGGACGGTACCCTTGTGTCGTTCGATTATCTCGGCAAGAAGATTCCTTCGGCTATCAACTCCGTTATGGTGAAAGATAAGGCTACAGACCGTATTTTCAGCCTCAACGGAATGCTGATGGGAACGGACAAGACACGTCTGCCTAAGGGCATATACATCATCAACGGCAAGAAGATTGTGCTGTAAGCACTGTCGACGGTCTTTGCCGTTACATTATAGGCGGGCCATCAGAATATTTACATTGAATGGGATTTCTTGGTTGTTTCAACTCTTCGAGAGCGGTAAATAGCGATTCCAGTATCAATGTAAGTATGCTGATGGCTCGCTTTTCCGTTTTGTAGGACATATCACTTCGTTGCTCATCGACAATGTTATGGTCTTGTTCTTAGCTTTGTCAGAAACTGAAAACGGTAGGATTCATAAAGAATTTTATGTAAAGATTATTCAGATTTTAATTCGATTGTTATCACACTTGTAACTTGCTGGATAATAATGGGTTAGCGAAATCTATCGTTTGGCGTTGCGAAACGGTCCATTTTAGAACGCGAAACGGTCCATTTCGGAGTGCGAAATGGACCGTTTTGCAACGCCAAATGGCATATATTGGAATACTGTAAATATATTTCGCCAATTCTCCTTGCACTTCTCCGTTGTTATGTAAGCGACGGAAGAGGGTGGGGGATAGCTACAGTCCAACTGTTGTCGGGCAGAAAGTATCAGTAGACTCGGGGCCCGAAAATGGCTGTGCCGACGCGTACCATTGTGCTGCGGCACTGGACCGCAATCTTGTAATCGTGCGACATTCCCCACGAACGCTCGCAGAACTGTGGTGCGTCGGGGAAATATGTCGCCTTAACCTCATCGAAGAAGTCGGCAGCAGTGGTCATCTCCTTTCTTATCTGAGCCTCGTCGTCGACATTCGATGCCATCATCATGAGTCCGCATATCTGCACGTTCTTCATCTCGCGCCACTCGCCGGCCTTCAACAATTCGCGGCAGGCGTCGAGCGTCAGACCGTATTTTGTCTCCTCCTCGGCAATGTGCAGTTCGAGAAGTACGTTGATGACGCGGTCGTTTTTGGCAGCCTGCTTGTTGATTTCCTTTAGAAGTTTCAAGCTGTCGACGGCCTCAATCATGGATATGTATGGGGCGATGTACTTCACTTTGTTGGTTTGCAGATGTCCGATGAAGTGCCATTTGATATCTTTTGGCAGCGATGTGACTTTCTTTGCCAATTCCTGCTCGTGGCTCTCGCCGAAGACACGCTGTCCCGCGTCGTAGGCTGCCTGAATGTATTCGTTAGGATGAAACTTACTGATGGCAACAAGTTGAACACCCTGCGGGATGTTGGCTTGAACTTTACGCAGATTATCAGCAACCTTCGCTAAGGCCTCTGAGGGCTGGGATTCGGGATTGCTGTCAGGATTATTATATGTATTATTCATCTTGTTTTTGCCTTTCTTTTACAAGTTTCCCGGTTGTGTGGGGTAATACGAGGGTAGATTAGACCTCCTTTGTTGTCTGAGCCGAATGCTCAAAGACATCCATAACCTTTGTCTCGTTGATGGCCGCAATGACATAGTCGATGCTGGTGCCGTTCATCACCTCCTCAATATTCTTCACTGCCGACTGCACTGTTCCGGCCTGGACGAGGTAGTTTACGGCTGTGCGTTTTTCCTTCTCGGTCTTCTCGTCGATGGTTATGAACGACAGCTTGGCCTTATACCAGCGGTCGTCTTTGTCGTAATCGCTGAAGAAAATCTCACCGTAAGGCGTTGGGGTGATGGCTTTTACCTCAAACTCACCACTGATATAATGGCTCATTTCGCGCGTGATTCTTTCCTCAGCCTCACCGAAACTGAGTGCGTCAACGACGTAGAGTTCTGTGACTTTCTTTTGTTGTCCGTCCTCCATTGTCTTGTCGTAGCGGACGCGAGTCTCGTACCATTGAGCTGTTCTTGTTCTCATATTTCTTTTCTTTTGAGTATTTTTTATCTTTTCAGTGTGCAAAGATAATAAAAAATTCTGTACCTTTGCAATTCAGAAGAAAAGATTAAGTAATATGCCAGAAATTTCAGTACGTGGGCTTGAGATGCCTCAGTCGCCAATTAGGAAACTTGCGCCGCTCGCAAACGACGCGAAGAAGAGAGGCATCAAGGTGTACCATTTGAATATTGGGCAGCCCGACCTGCCGACACCGCAGTGTGGGCTCGATGCTTTGAAGAACATCGACCGGAGCATTCTCGAGTATTCGCCGAGTCAAGGCTTCCAGAGCTACCGTGAGAAGCTTATACCTTATTATAAGAAGTTCAACATCAATATAACTCCCGATGATATTATCATCACGACGGGAGGCTCGGAGGCTGTGCTCTTTGCTTTCATGGCATGTCTCAATCCTGGCGACGAGATTATCGTGCCGGAACCGGCTTATGCCAACTACATGGCTTTTGCAATATCGGCTGGGGCAAAGATCCGGACCATTGCAACAAGCATTGAGGAGGGTTTTGCGCTTCCGAGGGTGGAGCAGTTTGAGAAACTCATCAACGAGAAAACCCGCGCCATCATGATCTGCAACCCGAATAACCCTACCGGATACTTGTATACCCGGAGGGAGATGAACCAGATTCGTGACCTGGTGAGGAAGTACGACTTGTATCTTTTTTCTGATGAGGTGTACCGCGAGTACATCTATACGGGCTCACCATATATCAGTGTCTTGAATCTTGAGGGTCTGGAGGATAATGCCGTGCTTATCGACTCAGTATCAAAACGATACAGCGAGTGCGGCATCCGCGTCGGAGCTCTCATCACCCGCAATCCGGAGATTAGACAGGCGGTAATGAAATTCTGTCAGGCCCGGCTCTCTCCACCTCTGCTTGGACAGATTGTGGCAGAGGCTTCGCTCGATGCGCCGGAGGAATATTATCGTGACGTGTACGACGAATATGTCGAAAGGCGAAAGACTCTCATCGACGGACTGAACCGTATTCCGGGTGTTTATTCACCGATACCGATGGGAGCGTTCTATACTGTGGCAAAATTGCCGGTCGACGACAGTGAGAAATTCTGCCGCTGGTGCCTCGCCGACTTCAATTATGAGGGCGAGACCGTCATGATGGCACCGGCATCCGGATTCTATACTACGCCTGGAGCAGGAAAGAACCAGGTGCGCATAGCCTACGTTCTGAAGAAGGAGGACCTGCAGAGGGCATTAGTCGTTCTGAAGAAAGCGCTGGAACAGTATCCGGGTCGCGTTGACGACGAATGACCGTTTAATCCTCACAGCAAAGCAAAATCGACATGAATTTCCCTTTATTCATAGCTAAGCGTATTTATGGCAGTACCGACAACCGCCGCAAGGTGTCGAAACCGGCTATCACTATCGCTACAATAGGCGTGGCCATCGGCCTTGCCGTGATGATTGTGTCGGTAAGTGTCGTGCTCGGTTTCAAGCACTCCATAAGGGATAAGGTAGTGGGTTTCGGGGGCAATATAACCGTAGCCAACTTCCTGACGCTACAGACTAATGACCAATACTCCATACAGATGGACGACTCGATGATGAATGTCCTGAGTAAGTTGCAGGGAGTGCGCCATGTCAGCCGGTACGCTATGAAGCAGGGAATACTGAAAACCGACAACGACTTCCTTGGGGTGATGCTCAAAGGTGTAGGCCCGGAATATGACGAATCATTCTTGCAACAGAATATGGTTGAGGGGAAACTACCGAAATTTTCCGACTCGAAGAGTCAGAATCTTATCGTCATCTCCCGGCAAATGGCTGATAAACTGAAGGTTAAGGCAGGAGATAGGATCTTTGCTTACTTCATTAATGGACAAGGAGTGCGCACAAGGAGGTTCACCATCAGTGGTATCTATGAGACCAATTTGCAGCGGTTTGATGAGACAATGTGCTTCACCGATTTACATACCTGCGTGAAACTCAACGGATGGCAGGACGGACTCGCCACCGGAGCGGAACTCGAAGTGAACGATTTCGGACAACTAAACCAGGTGGAGGCTACGGTCGAAAGCCGTGTGAACAGGACGACTGACAAGTATGGCAATACTTATTCGTCGATGACAGTGCAGGATATGAATCCGCAAATATTCTCCTGGCTCGACTTGATGGACCTCAACGTGTGGATAATCCTCGGACTTATGGTTGCTGTAGCGGCCGTGACAATGATATCGGGCCTGCTCATCATCATTCTCGAGAGAACCCAGATGATTGGCGTGCTCAAGGCTTTGGGAGCGCGCAACAAGACTATCCGGCATCTGTTCCTATGGTTTGCCACATTTATTATAGGCCGCGGACTGATTATCGGAAACCTTATAGGACTCGGAATCATTGCGCTTCAGAGGTATACGGGACTTGTTAAGCTTGATCCCCAGACCTACTACGTCAGCACTGTGCCCGTTGAAGTAAACTGGCCGATAGTCGTTGCCCTTAACGTCGCCACATTATTAATATGTGTAGCGGTTCTTATCATACCGAGCTATCTCATTTCCCATATTCATCCGGCAAAGAGCATGCACTATGAGTAGCTTTTGTTCGACTCGTCTGTCCTATTTGCACAAAAGTAGGGGATGTGAGAATAAAAACTTCTTCAAAGTTTTGGTAAATAGGAAATAAAGTCATATCTTTGCACGAAATATCACATTTTGTGCAATAAATATGGAATTACCGACGAGTTTCAACTCATTAATAGAGCAAGCGATAAAGGATAATTGGGACAAAGACTCTCTTACTGACTACAAGGGAGCGACCTTACAATTCCACGACGTGGCGCGCAAGATAGAGAAGATTCATATCATCTTCGAGCACAGCGGCATCCGGAAAGGCGATAAGATAGCCCTTTGCGGACGTAATTCGGCTATGTGGGCTGCGGCTTTTCTGGCCACTCTGACTTATGGAGCCATAGCAGTGCCAATACAACATGAGTTTGCGCCGGAGCAGATATATAATATTGTGAACCACTCCGATGCCAAGTTGCTGTTTGTCGGTGACGTGGTCGCAACGCAGATTAATGCCGACGAAATGCCTAATCTTGAGGGAATTATCTACATTCCTGACCTCTCGCTGGTACTGTCGCGGTCGGAAGATCTTACTTTCGCACGCGAAAACCTTAATGCGCTCTATGGTCATAAGTATCCTAAGTATTTCCATCAGGAGCATGTCTCTTACTTTAAGGACAGTCCTGACGACCTCTGCATGATCAATTATACAAGCGGAACAACCGGATTCTCGAAGGGAGTGATGTTGTCCTACCGCGTTATGACAAGCAACATGCAGTGGGCTTTTGAGGCACTGAAACCGAATGTGAAGAATGGCAGCAACGTTCTGAGCATGTTGCCGATGGCACATATGTATGGACTGACGTGCGAATTCCTGTCGGAGTTTATCTTCGGCAACCATATATTCTTCCTTACCCGACTGCCGAGTCCAAGCATAATTGCTGAGGCTTGTGCCCAGATTAAGCCGGCAGTAGTAGTGGCTGTGCCGATGGTAATAGAGAAAATCATTCGCAAGAATATATTTCCGAAAATTCAAAGTCAGCCGATGCATCTGCTGATGAATATGCCAATAGTCAACAGGAAAGTTAAGGATAGGGTGCGGCAGGATGTGATGGACATCTTCGGTGGTAACCTTTTTGAGATTCTTGTTGGCGGTGCCGGACTCAATCCAGACATTGAGCATTTCCTTACAAGCATCGGGTTCCCCATTACTATGGGCTATGGCACAACTGAGACTGGCCCTATGATTACGTACAGCGACTACCGCGACTTCGTAAACGGGTCTTGCGGAACGCCAGTAGTCAATATGGAGGTGAAGGTGGTAAGTCCGGATCCCGAGAATATTCCGGGTGAAATAATCACCAGGGGCAGCAATGTCATGACCGGATACTTTAAGAACCCGGAGGCTACAAAGGCCGTTCTCGACGATGAAGGGTGGTTTCATACCGGTGATCTCGGCACAATGAGCTCTGACGGACATCTGTTTATCAAGGGCAGAATAAAGAATATGCTCCTCGGAGCCAACGGTCAGAATGTCTATCCGGAGGAGATCGAGTATAAGCTGAACTCCATGACGATGGTCAACGAGAGCCTTATAATCCAGCGTGGCGATAAGCTTATAGGGCTCATTCATCCCGATATGGACACCGCACGCTCCCTCGGTCTTAACGATAATGACATCCGTGAGATTATGGAGCAGAACAGAATAGAACTCAACAAGACTCTCCCTGCATTCTGTAAGATAACTTCCGTCACAATACACCCGGAGGAATTCGCAAAAACTCCGAAAAAGAGTATAAAACGGTATCTATACCAGGATGCAGTGTGATGGCATATAATATTTTGCACAAAAAGTTTTGATTTGTGTCAATAATGTTGTATCTTTGCACAAAATTTGAAAAGATGTGCAATGAATACAATTCCGAGTTTTAACTCATTGATCGAGAAAAGCATTATCGATCATTGGGATCGTGACGCTTTGACCGACTATAAGGGAAAGACGCTTCAGTATCATGACGTAGCACGGAAGATAGAGAAGCTACACATTATGTTCGAGGCCAGTGGCGTTCGCAAGGGCGATAAGATTGCTCTCTGTGGCCGCAATTCAGCAATGTGGGCTGCTGCTTTCCTTGCGACCCTCACTTATGGTGCGGTGGCTGTACCTATTTTGCATGAGTTTCTGCCTGAGCAGATTCATAACATTGTCAATCACTCTGATGCAAAGATACTCTTTGTCGGTGATGTAGTGTCTACTCAGATTGACGCAACGAAGATGCCTAATCTGGAAGGAATAATCTATCTGCCTGATTATTCGCTCGTTGTATCGCGTACCGAGAAGCTTACCTTCGCCCGGGAGCACCTTAATGAGATGTTTGGACAGAAGTATCCTAAGTATTTTCGGCAAGAACATGTTCACTATTATCGTGAGGAAAGTCCTGATGAGCTGGCACTTATCAACTATACGAGCGGCACAACGGGTCACTCTAAGGGTGTTATGATACCTTACCGGGCTATGTGGAGCAACGCTGATTTTGCTATGCACGTTCTCGGTAAGACGCTCAAGGCCGGTGATAATGTCATCAGCATTCTGCCAATGGCCCACATGTATGGCATGGCTTTCGAATTCTTGTTCGAGTTCCTCATCGGAATGCACGTATTTTACCTTACCCGTGTGCCGTCACCGGCAATCATTTCTCAGGCTCTTGCCGACGTAAAGCCGGTGATAATGATATCGGTTCCACTTGTGATAGAGAAGATTATCCGCAAGAAAGTGTTCCCGAAGATTCAAAACAACCGCATGCGTGTGCTTCTCAATATGCCGGTTATCAACAAGAAAGTGCGTGAAAAGATTTGCGAGCAGGTCCTGCAGGCCTTTGGAGGCAATCTTTATGAAGTCATTATTGGTGGCGCGGCTCTCAATGGTGAGGTTGAGCACTTCCTCAAACAGATAGGATTCCCGTTCACCGTAGGCTACGGTGCTACGGAGTGTGCGCCCATTATCTGCTATAGCGACTGGCACGATTTTGCTGAGGGCTCATGCGGTCGGGCAGCTTATCACCAGCAAGTAAAGATCGACAGTGAGGATCCTGAGACCATTCCGGGCGAAATATTGACGAAAGGTCCGAACGTACTCCTTGGCTACTACAAGAATCCTGAAGCCACCGAAGCATCTATCGACAAGGACGGATGGTTCCATACCGGCGACCTTGGACTTATGGACAGCGATGGAAACGTGTTTATCAAGGGACGTTCAAAGAATCTTCTTCTTGGATCAAATGGTCAGAATATCTATCCGGAGGAGATTGAGGACAAGCTCAACTCGCTTCCTCTTGTCAACGAGTGCTTAGTTATCCAGGAGGGAAATAAACTCGTTGCCCTTGTGCATCCTGATTTTGACGAGGCTAAGTCGATAGGATTGAATCATTCCGATGTTGAGAAGATAATGGAGCAGGACCTCCAGCAGCTTAACGGACTTATTCCTTCGTACAGCAGAGTGTCGGAGATAAGAATTCAGGAGGAGGAATTTGCCAAGACACCTAAGCGCAGTATAAAGCGCTATCTATACGCCTAAGCATACTCACAGCGATAAAACAAAAAATGGACTTTCCTTATTCGGGCAAGTCCATTTTTTGTTTTCTGCTAACAGCAAATATATTTTCGCAGTAGAGAATTACCGTTATCGCATTTCAAAGCCGACAGCAGTGCCTGATGTGTTGGGGGCTTTTTGATGTGAGAATGAAGTTAGTCGTCGAGCAAAGTGGAGCTTCGTACGCGGCTCAAGGTCTCAGGAGTCATCTGCAAATAGCTTGCTATGTACACCAGTGGTGCTCTAAGAACCACCTGCGGTGACATTTTGCACATCCGTTTATATCTGCTCTGAGCCGACTCGAAGCGCAAGAGGTCGGCATGAATCTGGCTGATGATGAGGCTCTCCTCGAGGATTTTACGGTATAGAATCTGTATATTCACATTATGCAATGCCACCTCTTCCAATTTGATTTTCGGCAGTCCAAAGGCGAGAGTAGGCTCAATGGCCTGCACTTGCAGATGAGTCGGCTCCTCCTTGAACAGGCTTTCGATGCACATGAAGATGGTGTGGTCGACACCGAGATGCTCCGTCAGCTCCTTGCCGTTCTTGAAGTAGAACTGTCTTGTCAGTCCATGCTCTATATAGTATATATACTTGCACACTTCGCCCTCCTTGAGAATCATCTCACCCTTGGCAAACTTCATAGGGACGAGAATGCCCTCAAGGATGTCCAATTCATCGTGTGTCATTGTACTATACTTCCTGGCCAGTTCCCTGGCCACGTCTCTTTTGTCAATTTGGGGTTCTTTCATTTTTGTCAGTATTTCTCCTTGAAGTTTAAGAATTTAGGTCACGTTGTATCGTGTGTGGTCTTTTAATCAAGTTTCAACACCGCGAGGAAAGCCTTCTGTGGCACTTGGACGTTTCCGATCTGCTTCATCCGTTTCTTTCCGCGTTTCTGTTTTTCGAGCAGCTTTCGCTTTCTCGAGATGTCGCCGCCGTAGCATTTGGCAGTCACATCCTTTCTCACCTGCTTTACGGTTTCCCTGGCAACAATCTTGGCTCCTATGGCTGCCTGTATGGCTATGTCGAACTGCTGCCGCGGGATAAGTTCCTTCAGTTTCTCGCACATCCGCCTTCCTAATGCCACGGCATTGCTCTCATGAGTCAGTGTCGACAGGGCATCGACGGGCTCTCCATTGAGCAGAATGTCGAGCTTAGCGAGTTTCGACGGCCGGAAACTGTCGATGTGATAATCGAACGATGCATATCCCTTTGAAATGCTCTTCAGTTTGTCGTAGAAATCGATGACAATCTCGCCCAACGGCATCAGGAATATCAGTTCCAGACGGTCACCGCTGACGTAGTTTTGGCTTACGAGTTCACCGCGTTTATCGAGACACAGTTTCATTATCGGTCCGATGAATCGGCTCGACGTGATTATACTTGCGCGGATATAAGGCTCCTCTATGTGGTCGATGGCCGTTACATCGGGCAGTCCTGAAGGGTTGTGCACCTCTTTACAGTTGCCATGCTTGTCGTAGACTTTGTACGACACGTTCGGCACTGTTGTAATGACATCCATATTGAACTCCCTGTCGAGCCTCTCCTGAACGATTTCCATGTGCAGCAGTCCGAGGAATCCGCAACGGAAACCGAATCCCAAAGCCTGCGAGCTCTCGGGCTGGAAGGTCAGCGACGCGTCGTTGAGCTGCAGCTTTTCGAGACTTGTTCTTAGATTCTCGTAGTCGTTGGGGTCGATAGGGTAGACTCCGGCAAAGACCATTGGCTTCACTTCCTGGAATCCCTCGATGGCCTCCTTGCATGGCGTATCGACGTGAGTTATCGTGTCGCCGACCTTTACCTCAGTGGCATCCTTTATTCCGCTTATGATATATCCCACCTCGCCAGTTCCTAATTTGGGGCAAGGTATCATGTCCATCTTCAATACTCCCACCTCGTCGGCAGTATATTCCTGTCCCGTTTGGACGAACTTCACCTTGTCGCCTTTGCTTATGCTGCCATTGACGACCTTGCACAGAGTGATGATGCCTCTGAAGGAGTTGAATATAGAGTCGAAGATGAGAGCCTGGAGCGGTGCTTTCGGGTCGCCCTTAGGTTCCGGAATGCGTTTCACTATGGCCTCGAGAATCTCGGGAATGCCCTCACCGGTCTTTGCGCTGGCGCGGATTATCTCTGAGCTGTCGCAGCCTATGAGGTCGACAATCTCGTCCTCCACCTCGTCGGGCATTGCGTTCGGCATGTCAATCTTGTTGATTACCGGTATGATCTCCAGATCATGGTCGATAGCCATATACAGATTGCTAATGGTCTGAGCCTGAACACCTTGTGTCGCATCGACTACGAGTAATGCTCCCTCGCAGGCGGCAATACTCCTGGACACCTCGTATGAGAAGTCGACATGTCCCGGTGTGTCGATGAGATTGAGGATATACTTGGTGTTGTCCGACGTATACTCCATCTGTATGGCATGGCTTTTAATCGTGATACCTCGCTCACGCTCCAGGTCCATGTCGTCAAGCATCTGTCCTTCGGTAATCTGAATGGTCTTTGTATATTCCAGCAACCGGTCGGCGAGGGTGCTCTTGCCATGGTCGATATGTGCTATGATACAAAAGTTTCTTATATGGTCCATCGATTCTGAGTTCTTAAGTTTTGCTTTCTCTACTGCTGTAACTTAGTTGTTGCTAAAGTTTACCAATTGGAAATTTTCTGCAAATTTAATAAAAAGAATTGAGATTGGAGGTAGTTGCGGACGGTTTTTTCAGCAAAAAATGATTAACTTTGCAAGAAAAAAGATATATGAAGAATTTTTTAATCATTCTGAGCGTTTTTGCCCTCTTTGCTTCCTGTCAGCAAAGCCTTGAGGACCGTGCTGCAAAGGAGATGGCCGAGTACACCCGTAAGAACTGTCCGACACCTGTGGTGAATAATGAGAACGTCGACAGCGCCACCTTTGAGCCATCGACCCGGACCGTACATTATTATTATAAGCTCCACGGCGAGATTGACAACGCTGCTATCATAGCCAAACACCGTAAGGAAATGCGTGCCGCCTTGCTCAACGACCTACGCAGCGACACTAAGTCGAAGGCGTTTAAGGATGCAGGTTTCGGATTCCACTATACTTACCGCTCGGCCTCGAATCCCGAAAAAATCCTTCTCGACGAGAACTTCACGCCGAAGGACTATAAATAATTGGCTTTTTATTTGGCGGATAAAAAAGAATAGCGTACCTTTGCAGATGAAAGGATGACACCACAAGTCGTACTGATTCGATCGGGATAGTCATCAAATAATTAGGAAAAACCGGGATGGTTTCCATGTTAATGGCGGGCCACATAAATCGCATCTCCGCGACTAAGCCGCAAGGCCGGTGGATTACAACGACTGGGAACTCCTACAATTTTTGTAACTCGGACTTTTCATCACATCGTCAGTGCGACTCTTATAAGGGCAGGGAGCAATTCGTTCTCTGCCCGTTTTAGTTTCTGTCCGGACGTTCTCTCAAATCTGAAAAATCCTTACACCAAAATAAAACATATCAAATGAACTTCTAAAACGGGCCGTTTCGCCTTGCGAAATGGGCCGTTTGGCGATGCAAAACGGCCCGTTTTAGAACGCTAAACGATAGGTATTGCAAAGTTGTAGAGAATCAAAGACTTAGCGAGAGGGTGTAATCAAGTACGTAGTTTGAATTTATTTGACATATTATAAGACTGGCGTTGTCTCCTCAATAAATGAGATACATGTCATTGTCTGGAGTGCTTGGTTCTCCTCAACCATTTGATTATGCGGCATGATCAGCCATAATTCCATCGCCATGCTACGTTGCAAGATAGTGAAAAGCTTCCTCCCGCGAGTATGACAAGCCAAAAATAGGGTAGGCCGACGGGCACCCTCAATCGGTGCCCGCAGCCGTATAAGGTTTTATAAAAATCCCTGTTGCTTCAGTGCCTCAATGAGTCCTGCCGACATTGCCTCGTTGTCTTTCTTTGTGTAGCGTATGTCGGTGAAGATTTGCGCTAAGGTTTCCTTATGGTTTATCTCCACGAAATGCTTGTTTTCGGGCAGTGTCTCCTTCTCGCTGTAATACTTGTCGATGTCGGCAGCACTGTAGTCATGATACGTTTCCTCATGGACGATGCTGTCGAGAGGCAGGCGGTCGCTCTGCGCCGGGTCCTCATCGGGCCAGCCGAGGGTTATAGTAGCTACGGGCATCACCAGTTTCGGCAACTTCAGAATGTCAATAACCTTTGTCGGGTTGTACACTGTTGTGCCTAAGAAGCAAGTGCCTAATCCGGCTTCTTCAGCTAAAATGGTGAATGTCTGGCAGTAGAGCAGTGTGTCGGTAGCTGCATTCATGAAACTCAGGAAGTTGTCATAGCCTGGGTGAGCCTTTCTGTTCTCCGCCCACAGTGTAGTTCTGCGGAAGTCGGCACAAAAGGTCAGCACTACCGGAGCACCCTCTACCATCGGCTGACCGAAATGTGCAGGGGCCAGAGCGGCTTTCATCTCCGCGTTGCGGGTGACCACAACAGAATAGAGTTGAAGGTTGCCCATAGTCGGGGTGCGCTCAGCCTGCCGCAGCAGACTGTAGAGTATTTCATTGCTTACAGCTTTACCGGAATATTTCCTTATGCTCTTTCGTTCATCAAGTGATTTCATCTTTTTTTTCAATTTTGTGGTACAAAGTTACGAAAAAGTTTTCTGTTTTGGAAAACAATTTGTAATTTCGCAGCATAATAATTACAAAAAAAAGACAAATGAAGGAAAACAATACTTGTGATATGTCCTCAGTAGCAGACATGAACCGTCGCGTTGCCGACAGCCTTGCGCATAAAGGCGAAGAGAAGGGGGCTCCTCTAACATCCGATGAGATATTTGGCGTTCTTCAGTCGCTCGACTATTCACCATTAAATATCCGTCAGCAGATTGTTGAGGACCGGCCCCGCGAACTTGAGTGCGATGTGGTACGGTTTCAGAACAACAAGGACAAGTGGGTGGCGTTTGTAGGTCTCCTCGATGGCTATCCTTATGAGATATTTACCGGATTGCAGGACGACGATGAGGGAATTCTCCTTCCTAAGAGCGTCACCAAGGGAAAGATTATCAAGCAGACGAACGAGGACGGTACCCACCGCTACGATTTCCAGTTCGAGAACAAACGCGGCTATAAGACTACGGTAGAGGGACTTAACGAGAAATTCAACCCCGAGTATTGGAACTACGCCAAACTCATCTCTGGCGTTCTGCGTTATGGCATGCCAATCAGTCATGTCATCAAGCTCGTAAGTTCCCTGCAGCTGAAGGACGAGAGCATCAATACGTGGAAGAACGGTGTAGAGCGCGCGCTGAAGAAGTATGAATAGTACGACGTTTGTCTGTCTCAAGGGTCTGCGTTTCCATGCTCCGGTAGGAGTGCTCGATTTGGAAAAGATCGTCGGCAATGATATCCTTGTCGACTTAAAGATTGGCTATCCATTCAGCCGGGCGATGAAAAGCGATGACGTAGCCGACACCCTCAACTATGCCGAGGTGTACACGGCGGTGCGTGAGGAGGTGGCTGAGCCGGTAAATCTGCTCGAAAGACTTGCCGGAAAGATTGTCGGCCGACTGCTGTCCGACTTTCCGCTCATAACGAGTATCGACATGCGAATAACCAAAGAGAACCCGCCGATGGGCATTGACGGTGCCGGTGCCATAATCGAAATACACTTAATAAATCCAAAAACCGGAGAGTAGTCTTCGGTTTTCTCGCATTTAATCATTACCTTTGCAACCAATTAATAATAATGTATGCGTAATAGAGCCGTTCTGACATCATTGTTCCTCGTCCTGTGCTTATCCATTTGCCTCAGTGCCAATGGGTTTACACTCGTCATAGATGCTGGTCACGGAGGTCATGATACGGGTGCCAAGGGGGCTGTGTCGCTCGAGAAAGATATCAACCTCAAGGTGGCTCTCGCTTTCGGTCAGTATGTGGAGCAGAACTGCAGCGACGTGAAGGTGATATACACCCGTAAGACCGATGTCTTTATTCCGCTCAAGGAACGTGCCAATATAGCAAACCGCAACAATGCCGATTTGTTCATTTCGGTACATACAAACGCACTGCCCAATGGACGTATAGCGCGTGGATTCGAAGTCTATACTCTCGGTATGCACCGCGCTAAGGATAATCTCGACGTCGCAATGCGCGAAAACTCGGTAATTGAGGAGGAGGACAATTATAAGCAAACCTATCAGGGTTTTGACCCGAAATCGAGCGAGAGCTACATCATGTTCGAGTTCATGCAGAGTGCGTTTATGCGCCGCAGTGTCGAACTTGCGAAGCTCATCGAAACCAGTGTCTGCAATGAGGCTGACCGCGTGAATATGGGCGTCCACCAGGCCGGATTCCTTGTGCTGCGTGAGACGAGTATGCCGAGTTGCCTTATTGAGCTCGGGTTCATCACCACGGAGGATGAAGAACAGTTCCTCAATACCGATGATGGTGTGAACCGGATGGCATACGGCATCTACAAGGCTTTCCTGCAATATAAAGACAAGTATCACGGCAAACCGAATATTGGCAGTAAGGCTGTTGTGCGCGCAGCCGACAGCGCTCCCGATAAGGGGGCCGATTCGGTGGTTGCAGCCAAGAACGTTGCAGCCAAAGATACGCTGCGGGCAGCTAAAACCGATAGTCCTGTGACGGTGAAGAAGACTGCAAAAGTCGCTGTGGTAAAGAATAGTGACAACCGTCTGGCTCAAATTGCTTCTAAAAGCAGAAATTCCGAACCGACTAAGGAGAAGGTTGCGGTGGCCGATAAGAAATCTGTTGCTGTGATAGATAAGCCCTCGGCCCGTGGAATTAAGGCAAAGCCGGAGTCCGTCAGTAAGAAAGAGGTGAAACTATCAGCCGTTAAGCAAGCTAAATTGGTAGCTGCCAGCGTGAAAGAGGATAATAAAAAGGTTGCCGACGCAAACGGAGCCCACGGTTTTTAAGGTTCAGATTTTCGCAGTGGGTAGAAAGATGCAGTCCACCGACCCTATGTTCAAAGGCCATAAGGATGTAGGCTCCTACTCGGATGCGGGTAGTCACCTTATTAAATATACTATTGGCTCGGCCACCGATTTCAATGCCATCATAGCCCTGCGCGACAGTCTGAAGAGTGATTTCCCACAGGCTTATATCGTCGCTTTCAAGGACGGCAAGCCATACGACCTCTCATTGGCAATCAAGGAATTTAAGAAAAGCAAAAGTAAACAAAGAAAGAAATAATTATGAAGAAGATATTTACACCCGAAGTAAAGATAGCTCTCGTGGCAATAGTCGGCATCGTTGTGCTGTTCTTCGGTATGCAGTTCCTCAAGGGACTCGACCTTTTCTCTTCGGAGCACCTATACAAAATCCGGTTCAGCAACGTCAGCGGGCTGTCGGTGTCGAATCCTATCTATGCCAATGGCTATAAGGTTGGTATCATCAAGTCGATAGACTACGACTACGACCATCCCGGCTCTATCACCGTTAATGCCGATATTGCCAAGGATATGCGGGTGCCCAAGGGTACCGTTGCCGTTATCAGTTCCGACCTCATGGGCAATGTGAAGGTCGATCTTCAGCTCGGCGATGTGCGGAACGGATTTGTTGAGCCCGGAGGTACTATTGACGGGCAACTTAGTGGTGGTGCTGCCGATGCCATAAAGGGTGCCATTCCCACGATTAAGGCCCTCGTTCCTAAGATTGATTCTATACTGACGAGTGTGAATACGCTTTTGGCTGATCCTGCACTGGCGTCGACTCTTCATAACGCAAATAAGATTTCGTCGGATTTGACAACTTCGACCCGCGAGCTGAACACGTTGCTGGCCAGTCTCAACAAGGAGGTACCGGGGCTTGCAAATAATGCTAATGGCTTGCTGACGGGCGCACGGGCAACGATGGGGAACGTCAACGGAATGATTGGAAACGCTAATGGCCTGTTAGCCAATGTCAACCGAAAGGTCAGCGATATCGATGTCAGCGGAACCATGATGCGGGTGGACAAAACTCTCGACAATATGGAGCAGCTCACTAACAAGCTCAACAGCGACAAGGGTTCGCTGGGACTTCTCATGAACGATCCGTCGCTCTATCATAATCTTAACCGAACTCTCAGCGACGCTGACTCACTGGTCACCAACCTGAAAGCGCACCCGAAGAGATACGTTCACTTCTCGTTGTTCGGGAAAAAAGATAAGTAATGCGACTTATTTAAATATAGTCTAAATTTGGATATTGAAGTTTCACGCTTTAAAAAGGTTTTGTAACTGAATTGTATTTCAGCTACTTTATAACCTTAAGCGTGATGTTTCACCAATCGGCGGCAATTCGGGAAGAATCGCATCTAACGTTCTGAAATTCAGAGTATTGCATATTTGCAAATGCGATTTTGCAACTATTTCCAGTACCAATAGCTTAATTGCCTATTTATGTGGCAATTAGCGGTATTCTGGATTGGACGGTATAGAAGAGGTATTTATAGAGATGTGAAAAAAGTTTATTATCTTTGCATTCGCTTTTCAGTGATGTAATAGTCTGCTGAATCAAATCATAGGTAAGTTAAACTTCACAATAATTAGTGTCAATGAAAGTAAAGCCAGCTGAGCTCTGGCAGCAGTGCCTCCTTTTGATTAAGGAGAATGTTACAGGGCAGCAGTTCAACACATGGTTTAAGCCCATTGTCTTCGAGTCGTACGACGAAAAGAACAAAGCGGTGTTAGTTCAGGTACCATCACCTTTTGTGTATGAGTATCTGGAGGAAAACTTCATTGATCTCCTTTGTAAGGTCCTTACCCGTATCTACGGCGAAGGGGTTAAACTCTCTTATCGTGTCGTTACTGATAAGACCAACAACCTCACGCAGGTCGTTGAGGCTGATCCAGCCGATGATATTCGCAATCAGGCGAAGAGCAAAAGGCCTACGTCGAGGGGCAATCAGAGTCCTACGGTCCTCGATGCCGTTGATAATGATATTGACCCTCAGCTCAATATCCATCAGACTTTCAATAACTTTATTGAGGGCGAAAGCAATAAACTGCCGAGAAGTATAGGACTTTATATCTCGGAACACCCTAATAATACGCAGTTTAACCCGATGTTTATCTATGGGCCTTCGGGCTGCGGAAAGACCCATCTTGTCAATGCCATTGGCGTGGCTATAAAGAAACGGTATCCGCAGAAGAGGGTTCTATATATCTCGGCGCGGCTGTTCCAGGTTCAGTATACCAACAGCGTGCTGCAGAATACGACTAATGACTTCATCAATTTCTACCAGACCATCGACGTTCTCATTGTCGATGATATTCAGGAATGGATGACCGCCACGAAGACTCAGGATACTTTCTTCCATATCTTCAACCATCTCTTTAAGAACAACCGGCGTATTATCCTCGTTTCCGACCGTCCGCCAGTTGATCTTCAGGGAATGAACGAACGGCTACTTACACGTTTCTCGTGTGGACTTATTGCACCTTTGGAGAAACCGAACGTCCAGTTGTGCGTTGATATCCTTCATAGTAAGATTAAGCGCGACGGACTTCACATCCCCGATGATGTCGTCCAGTTCATCGCGGAGACCGCTAATGGCAGCGTACGTGATTTGGAGGGCGTCGTCAATTCGCTTCTCGCGTATAGTGTTGTCTACAACAGCAATATCGACATGCGTCTTGCTGAGAGGGTCATAAAGCGGGCAGTGAAGGTGGATGACGAGCCCCTTACAATTGATGATATTCTTGATAAGGTGGGCAAGCACTTCAATGTGACCACAGATAACATCAACAGCCGTAGCCGTAAACGCGACTATGTCGTTGCACGTCAGGTTAGTATGTACCTCGCTCAGAAGTATACTAAGATGCCCGCAAGCCGTATCGGTAAGCTTGTTGGAGGGCGTGACCACAGTACTGTGATACATAGTTGTTCACAGGTGGAGCAACGGTTGAAGATTGACAAGGCTTTCTCGGCAGATATTACGTCTATAGAGACTTCATTTAAGCTCAAACAGTAAAGATTTATAAATATTGAATCCCGGATTCGTTATCGTCTTATGATAAAGAATCCGGGATGTGTGTTTTCTGTCTTGCGCTTAATCTCGTTCCTTGAAAGGCGAACGAAATAAATGCCGTCGGGAAGGTTTCTGACGTCAATTTTTCCATCTTTTTCGGTGTAGAGGATTTTTTTCCTCATGATATTCTGTCCTTCGGCATTCGAAATGACAAGGTCGTATCCCCCTTTTTTGATGTCGTCAGTCATCGATTTACTAAGTACTACATAGCTGTTGTCGCAGACCAACTGACCTTTTGCGGGCTTGGGTGCTGTCCAACTCTGTATTGGCGCGCTTTCATTGCCATATCTGTCTGTAGCGGTTACGGCGAAAAACCGCGGTCGCCAGAGTGTATTGGTTGGCAATTTGACTTCCTTTGAACGTATATTGCATAGGAATAGATTCTCTGGTGATTCAGTATCAACTGGCCATAAGTCGCTGGCGTAGAGATTGTAAGATATGCTTCGGCCGACATTCCTATCGTCGGAAATTGTCAATCGGTCGCCGACAATGGTTAACCCTAATGGCTTTGAAGGTTTATCGCTGCACTCCCATTTCATTGGCGGGACGAGAGCGGGGTAGGGAGCAAAACAGAGCGATGCGAAATTGTAAATGCCTTGTTCATTGGAAGTGAAGAAAGCCGACCGGAAATGAGCTGTTCCTATACCAAGCCAGCGTGCCGCTGTCATCTCACTTCTTATGTCGTCGATGGTCCATCCGTATTTTCCGCCTTCCCTGCTATTGAGAAAATATGTTCCCAGTCCGGCCACTACGGTCCGGCCGTGGCTGTTTTCAGCCCAGTCGGCAGCGAAAGGATAGAAGTTGTTGCCGCGGAAATAAATCATCGGATAGATTTGGTCCATAATGCCGGTCCGAAGCCACAGCTGTGCATCCTGCGACACTCTGTCGCGGGCATTCCAGTTGTTTGATGAGTAGCGGGAAAGATCGGAGTATTTACCTATAGGTGAGCAACTTATCTTTACCCATGGCTTTTCGTCCTTGACGGCATCATGCACTTTTCTGACTATCTCCGTTATGTTGTTTCGGCGCCATTGTGATATGCTTTCGTTCTTTGGCACCGGGAGCATCTCGGGATAGCGTATATAGTCTAAATGTATACCGTCGATGTCGTAGTGGGTCGTAATCTCTCTTGCAAGTGATGCTACTAAGTCACCCGTCTTTGGCGAAGATGGATCGAGAAAGGCATCGCCTTCAAGTTTGAACATCTTATATCCCAGTCGGCGCAGGCGCTTGGCGGCATTGCCATCGTATGGTCCTACGGGCAGCGTTGCTATCCATGCTTGTATCTCCATGCCGCGTTTGTGGCATTCCTCTATTGCGAAAGCAAGGGGATCGTAACCAGGATGCCCTCCTTGGCGCCCAGTCATACATGCGTCCCACGGCTCTATGGACGACGGATAGACGGTTGTGGCTCTGACAACGGTCTGAAAAAGCACTGTGTTTATATTGGCCTGCCGGTACTTGTCGAGTATTTGGCGCAGATCTTCTTTCTGTTTGGCCATCGAAATGTTGTCTTTTGCAAGCGTTTTTGGCCAGTCGAGGTTTTTAAGAGTCGTCAGCCACACCGCCCTTACCTCGTGTTTGTCGGTCGGCGGCAATGAAAGTCCTGGCAGCGATTGTGCTGCCGCAATATTGATACTGATATTGCAGAAAAGTGAAATGGCTACCGCCATCGCTTTTATTGTGATGTCTTTAGTGTTCATAATTTTCTGCAAAGGTAACGATTCTTCTTGGTTGTTTCAAATATATTAATTACCTTTGTGCAAATTTTTATAGTAATTAAAAACATACTACAATAATAGATGTTATCATTAACGATTGCGCTTCTGGCCCTAATAGTGGGCTACTTCCTTTATGGTAAGTTCGTTGAGCATGTCTTTCAGCCTGACGACAGGCCGACTCCGGCTGTTTCGATGGCTGATGGTGTTGACTATATCGTTATGCCAACATGGAAAGTGTTCATGATTCAGTTCCTCAACATTGCGGGAACAGGCCCTATTTTTGGTGCTATCATGGGTGCTTGGTATGGTCCTGCGGCCTATTTGTGGATAATCTTCGGTTGTATTTTTGCCGGAGCGGTGCACGATTATTTCTCCGGAATGCTCTCTGTGCGCCATGGAGGAGCCAACCTTCCGGAACTCGTTGGCATATATCTTGGTGACGGAACGCGCAAGGTTATGCTTTTCTTCTCAGTGATTCTGCTGATGATGGTTGGCGTAGTGTTCGTCCTTTCGCCAGCTTTAATCCTCGGAGACTTCTGTCTGTCGAAGACAGCCTGGATTATTATTATCTTTGTATATTACGTTTTGGCAACAATGTTGCCTATAGATAAGATTATCGGAAAGATTTATCCGGTTTTCGCTTTCGCTCTTTTGTTCATGGCAGTGGCCCTGCTCGCATGTCTCTTCTTCAAAATGCCACAGCTTCCTGAGGTCTGGACCGATTTGAGCAACTATACATCCTCGCATGAGTCGGAGAAGCTCCTGGGTACTATTGCTTACTTTAAGCGTAACCCGCTGTTCCCGTGTCTGTTCCTCACCATTGCCTGCGGAGCTATCAGTGGTTTCCATGGCACCCAGAGTCCTCTTATGGCCCGTTGTATGAAAAGTGAGAAATCAGGACGTCAGGTGTTCTATGGCAGTATGATCACTGAAGGAATTGTGGCCATCACATGGGCCTCTGTATCAATGTATTTCTTCTATTATGGCGGGTGGCGTAGTGTCGTCGACCCTAATATTGTCAACACTTTCCTCAGTCAATTCGATAAGCCTGACGGACAAACTCTTGTACAGTTCTTCTCAGCACCAAAGGTAGTGGAATATGTTTGCGTCGGCTGGCTTGACATCTTTGGCGGCATCCTTGCTGTTTTTGGGGTTGTGGCAGCACCTATTACCAGCGGAGATACAGCATTCCGCAGTGCCCGTCTCATTATCGCAGCAGCATTAGGCCTTAGCCAGAAGAGCATACGCAAACGCTTGTACATCGCTATCCCGATGTTCTTGGTGGCTATTCTCATGCTAATCTGGCAGATTGACGACCCCAACGGGTTCAATACGATATGGAACTGGTTCGGATGGAGCAATCAGTCGTTGGCTGTTTTCACCTTGTGGACGATAACAGTGTACCTTGTCCGTAAGGGAAAGCCATACTGGGTTTCGCTGTTGCCGGCTGTCTTTATGACGACAGTGTGCTTTACCTTCCTGCTTGTCAGTGAGCAGGCTTTTGGCAGTTGGATTCCTCGACATTACGGTTATGCGTTCGGCTTGGCAAGTATTATAGTCTCAATAGTCTGGTTTGCAGTTTGGTTCCGTAAGAATCGTACCGCTTCGAGGCACTAAGATTATCTCCAAATAATAATTTTACTAAAGATATCTAAGATGAAAAAGATTGTGTTTTTAATGTTTGCGCTCTTTATGACTGTTACAGCCAATGCGCAGTTTGAGGCTGATAAAGTTTATGTTGGGGCATCGCTCTCTGGCATAGACCTTCATTATAATGGCAACGACAAGCTTAATCTCGGTGTCGATGGTATGGTAGGATATCTCCCTATGGACAACTTGATGCTGTTGGGAAGTGCCAGTTTCAAGCATAATGGCGATGATGTTGTTCCCGATGAGTACAAAATAGGTGCCGGTGGCCGCTACTACATTACTCAGAATGGTCTCTACCTCGGTGCCAACGCCAAGTTTGTTCATGCCAGCCACGACTATAATGATATCATGCCTGGTGTGGAAATAGGCTATGCCTTCTTCGTTAACCGTACTGTAACCATTGAGCCGGCAGTGTATTATGACCAGTCGTTCAAGCGGAGTAAGTATTCGACAGTCGGTCTGAAGATTGGAATCGGCCTCTATTTGTTTGGCAAATAGGATATCTTACAACTTATCTTAACATGCAGGAATATCCGTCAGAATTGCTTGGGAAGGCTGTCGATGAACTCGCAGGACTGCCGGGCGTAGGCAAGAAAACAGCTCTCCGCCTTGCTCTTCATATCCTCCGGCAGCCCGTTTCCGAAGTTGATGATTTCACCAATGCCATTTCGAAACTGCGCCACGAAGTAAAATATTGCAGCGTGTGCCACAATATCAGTGACACTCCCGTCTGTCCTATCTGTCAGGACCATTCGCGCGATCGTTCTACGGTATGTGTGGTAGAGAATGTTCAGGATGTTATGGCCATTGAGAATACACAGCAGTATCATGGTCTTTATCACGTTCTTGGGGGAATTATCTCTCCAATTGACGGCATAGGACCATCTGACATTGAGATCGACTCGTTGGTCCAGCGGGTAGAGCAGGGCGGTATTGATGAGATTATCCTTGCACTTGCCAGTACGATGGAGGGCGATACTACGAATTTTTACATCTCGCGGAAACTTAAACATACTGGGGTCAGGATAAGTGTTATAGCCCGTGGCATCAGCGTCGGCGACGAATTGGAGTATACCGACGAGGTAACCTTGGGCCGTGCAATAATCAATCGTACTGCAATAGATAAATAATTCTGGGGAGTTATGGTATTTTCAATACGTAGGGTTCGTGACATTCTCATGGGAGAGTTGTGGTTTTTTGTTGCCGTAACTGTCCTCGTGATTATATTGTTTGAAACTGAGTTGCTTAGTCCCGGGGCCTTCTCCAACGACAAGAACTTCCAGATGATGGCTGGAATGGTAATGGTTATCGCCGTGTTGGCTTTCATTCCGTTCTCGCTTTATCTCTTTAAGTTGAATAGGGTGCACAGTTCCATCACTGACAAAGACAAGCCGATAGCTAAAAACTTGCTGGTCTATGGTACGATTAGAATTTTGATGTTGTGCGTTCCTATGTCGTTGTGCATGCTTTTTTATTATGTTTTTGGGTTGAATGTTAGGTTTTTCTACCTCTCGATAATCTGTGCGTTGTGTCTGTTTATGGTCTATCCCACCATGCGACGGTGCCTTCATGAAACGGAAACCGACCCTTCAACTCGTCCGGATGATGCCTCCGAAGGCTCCACAACCACTCGATAAATATCTAAAAGTGAAGAAATTAACTGTTGTCATAGTCAGCTATAACGTCAAGTACTATCTTGAGCAATGCCTCAACAGTCTCAACCGGGCCCTGCAAGGCATTGATTCAGAGGTGTATGTCATTGACAATCACTCTCGCGATGGTTCTGTCGCGTATCTTGAGAGACGTTTCTCTCAAGTAAATTTCGTGTCAAGCAACCACAATTTAGGTTTTGCCCGGGCTAATAATATTGGTATTCGCGACAGCGAGAGCGATTATGTTCTACTTTTGAACCCAGATACTTTCGTTGCTGAGTCGACGATACGAAAATGCGTTGATTTCATGGATGAGCATCCTAATGCCGGTGCCTGTGGTGTAAAAATGCTGCAAGTAGATGGTGAGAAGGCTATGGAGAGCCGTCGCGGCGTTCCCGACCCGCTTACGTCTTTCTACAAGATGACAGGTCTCTGTTCGCGTTTCCCGACCCACCGTCGGCTCGGTCATTATTATATGGGTGGCCTGCCATGGGACAAACCGGCTGAAATAGAGATTGTTAGTGGGGCTTTCTGCATGCTTCGTCGCTCCGCTCTTGACAAAGTCGGGCTCTTGGACGAGGATTTTTTCATGTATGGTGAGGATATAGACCTTAGCTATCGTATCTTGAAAGGTGGCTTTACGAATTGGTATATTCCTTGCAGCATACTCCACTATAAGGGGGAGAGTACTCAGAAAAGTTCGTTCCGGTACGTTCATGTATTTTACGATGCAATGCTGATATTCCTCCGCAAGCATTATGGACATTTGTCATTATTCTTGAGTCTGCCCATAAAGATTGCCATTTACGGTAAGGCTTTTATCGCCTTGACGGGAATGTTGAATCATGGTTTGCGTAAGGCATTCGGTCTGTTTCATTCAGCCTCGAAAATGTTTCCTGAGTTTTTGTTTCTCGGTGACCGCACAGCTGTCGACCAGTGCCGCCGTATTGCACGTCAGAAGGGACTCGTAGGAAGATATATAGTGTGCAATTATGAATCCAATCCCGACGGTCATCTGTCAGAATTGGAATCATTTGACCCTCAAAAGAAATATCAGATAGTGTACGATACCGACTCCTACAGCTACGAACAGATACTTCATATTTTTGAGAGTCATCCGCTTCCTAATCTTTTTATAGGTACTTACAACCGCAAGTCGCGTACGATAATAACCACAGATGAGATTTACCGACATGTCTGATAACATCATTCCGATAGTAAAACTCAGGGCTTTGGAGCCCGAGGACCTCGATATTCTCTACCGGATAGAGAACGATACAACTTTGTGGGATGCAGGTTGCACTAATGTTCCGTATAGTCGGTATACCCTCCATAATTATATTGCCGACAGTACTAATGACATTTACACTGACAAACAATTGCGCTTGATGATTGAGAATGCGGAAGGCGAGGATGTCGGCATCATCGACATGATGAATTTCGATCCACGTCATCAGCGTGCTGAAGTCGGAGTCGTTGTTATGCGGAGGTTTCGGCGGAGAGGTTATGCCACGGCAGCAGTGAAAGAGCTTCTCGGTTATGCACTTAAGACCTTGAATCTCCATCAGTTATACGTGTTTGTCGACTCAAACAATGTCGGTTCCAACCGCCTTTTTTCGTCCGTCGGATTCAGCAAGACGGCCGTTCTCTCACAGTGGCTCCGCATTGGCAAGGATTATCACGATGCCATTCTTATGCAGTATTTCTTGTAGAATTTATCTGTTGCGCATGTTGCGGCCCTTTCATTTAATCCTGACTGACATTGCATGATTGTTGCTTTGATGGCCTCAGGTAGATGCTTACTGCATAATGGGTTGTTGATGCTATGGTCCTTCTTATTTGTCTATATTATTTAGTAGGGTCATGGAGCAACAAGCGAATACCAGTAACGAGTTGTTAAAATAATTCATATTATTTCATCCGTTGAACTGTCTTTGTACGGCATTGATTTTCAATGGGTTACTAATACATGCCATTTTGCGTTCTAAAACGGTCCGTTTTAGGACGCCAAACGGTCCGTTTCGCAAGCTGAAACGGCCCGTTTGGGAAGCCGAAATGAAATGTTTGGGAATGGTGTAAAGATATTTCGATATTGGTTTGTTGTTGAGTTGTCCTTTCCGAATTACAAAGGTGATAGTGAAAACCCTATGCTATTGATTAACCTCTTCGCCCAAGGAATTCGTCGAGAAAGCTTTAATCTTAGGGTAGTACAAATAATCTTAGGCTACATTTTCCTTGGTTAGGTAGCGCTTGGGTTATTAGTTATCAGAATTTTACTACAGGTTGAGCTCGTCGGAAGAGTAGGGGCGCAATTATTATGCCGTGTCTGTCAAAGAATTAAAATGAAAGAGTCGTATTGCACATGTATTTTGTCAATGCGGGCAGAAAAAACAAATCAGCCGCTCATTTTAAGCTGAATGAGCGGCTGATTCTATTATGTAGTTTTCCTTTTTTATTCTACTACTACGAGCGGATCGTCCTCCATAACGCTCTGTCCATTTTTAACGCAGATAGCCGTCACCTTACCGTCTTTGTCGGCTTCGATGTTGTTGGCCATCTTCATTGCCTCGAGCACGACGAGTGTGTCGCCGGCTTTAACCTCCTGTCCGACACTTACTTCAATAGAAGTGATAGTGCCAGGCAGCGGTGCCTTAACGGCATTGGCAGCGTTGGCGTTGCTGTTAGCCGGAGCATCCTCAGCCTCATCGGCAGCGGGTTTAGCCACAGGCTTATTGAGAGTGACCTTCTTCTTCGGCTCTTCAGGCTTTTCCATCTGAACCTTGAACTCCTCCCCATTGACCTTAACGTCAGCAACATAGTCCTCGCTGATGCCTTCGATCTCGACTTTATATTCTTTACCGTCGATTGTATATTTGAATTCTTTCATTTTGTTTTATGGTTTTGGTGTCATGATGAGGAACTTGGCATTCCACAGCGTGCTCTTTGGTTTGATTGTAATGACGCCTGGCTCCGGGTCGTGGACGTTGTTTCCCTCGTACTCGTAGAGAGCCATTGCGATGGCTGCAAGAATATTTTTATCTTTATTCTCCATTGTCTGATTTATTATGCAGTTAAATCTCTGTCGCTTAAAAGCCGGACATGAGACCTTATTACATTGGCATGCAACCGTGTTTCTTTGCAGGAAGCGTCTGTTTCTTGTGTGCTAACTGAGCCAGTCCACGGCAGATACGGAAACGCGTGTTGCGTGGCTCGATGACATCATCGATATATCCGAACTGCGCTGCCTGATAAGGATTGGCGAAAGTCTTTGTGTATTCGTCCTCCTTCTCAGCCAGGAACTCCTTGACATCGCCGCCTTCAGTCTTGATTTTCTTAGCCTCTTTACCGCAGAGAATGGCTACGGCTCCTGATGCGCCCATCACGGCAATCTCGGATGATGGCCATGCGAAGTTGAGGTCAGCCCTAAGTTGCTTGCATCCCATGACGATGTGTGAACCTCCGTAACTCTTTCTCAGAGTGATGGTTATCTTTGGAACGGTAGCCTCACCGTAAGCATAGAGCAACTGCGCACCGTGGAGGATGACAGCGTTGTACTCCTGACCTGTTCCCGGAAGGAATCCTGGTACGTCGACGAGTGATACAATTGGAATGTTGAAAGCGTCGCAGAAGCGGACGAAACGGGCTCCCTTACGGCTTGCGTTGACGTCGAGCACACCGGCATAGGCCGAAGGCTGGTTGGCGACGATGCCGACGCTCTGTCCGTTGAAGTGCGCGAATCCAGTGATAATGTTCTTTGCGAACTTAGGCTGAACCTCGAAGAAATCGCCGTTATCGGTGATAGCGGTAATCACTTTGTACATATCATAAGCCTGGTTGGGGTCGTCGGGGATAATCTCGTTGAGCGAATCCTCCATGCGGTTGATAGGATCGGTGCACTCTACACGCGGAGCCTCCTCCATATTGTTAGAAGGAATGTAGCTCAGGAGAGTCTTTATCATCTGCATGCACTCTTCCTCTGTCTTCGCCGTGAAACTTGTCACACCGCTCTTTGAGGCGTGAACAGAAGCACCACCGAGGTGCTCAGCGTCGATTTCCTCACCAGTAACGGTCTTTACCACCTTTGGTCCTGTAAGGAACATATAGCTTGTTCCTTCAGTCATGATTATGAAGTCGGTCAGGGCCGGTGAGTAAACGGCACCTCCTGCGCACGGACCCATGATGGCCGAAATCTGCGGCACCACGCCCGAAGCGAGAATATTGCGCTCAAAGATCTCGCCGTATCCAGCAAGAGCTGATATACCTTCCTGGATGCGCGCGCCGCCGGAGTCGTTCATGCAGATTACCGGTGCACCGTTGCGCATTGCCATATCCATGACTTTACAAATCTTCTGGGCCATTGTTTCTGACAGTGAACCGCCGTTGACAGTAAAGTCCTGTGCATAAACATATACCAAGCGGCCATCGATGGTTGCCGATCCTGCAACGACACCGTCGCCGAGGAACTGCTTCTTCTCCATACCGAAGTTGTGGCACCGGTGGAGTTTGAACATGTCGTATTCCTCAAAGCTGTCTTTGTCGACAAGCATGTCGATACGCTCTCGCGCCGTGTACTTGCCGCGACTGTGCTGCTTGTCTATGGCCTTCTCACCGCCGCCGAGGCGTGCTTGCTCCCGCTTCGCGATGAGTTCCTTAATCTTTTCTGTTTGTATGCTCATATTGTTAAGATATTGTATTATTCTTCATAAAACTGTGCAAAGGTACAAAAAAGTTGTGATTTATGGAGTTTTTTGATATTGAGTTTGCCAGTTTTTGGGTTATTTAAGTATTGCCGTGTACTTATTCCAGTTCGGAGAGCTCCAACCATCTCATTTCTTTCTCGTCGAGTTCGTCTTTTATTTTTGGCAGACGTTTGCTTTTTTCCGTTAAATCGTCGACCGACAGATTGCCCGAGCACAGCTCTTCCTCCAGTTTTTTCTGTTCTTCTTCGAGCACTTTGATGTCCTTGCTGAGCTGTTCAAACTCTCGTTTCTCCTTAAAGGTCATGCGCTTACGCGTGTCGTGATGATAGTCTTTCTTCTTCTCGTTGTCGGTTTCGGCCTTCTTCCCTTGGGATTTCTGAGTACTTTCCTTACTCTGCAGTTTCTCATATTCCCTGTACTGCGTATAATTGCCAGGGAAATCTTTCACTACTCCTTCGCCTTTGAATACGAGCAGATGGTCGACCACCTTATCCATAAAGTAGCGGTCGTGGCTCACTACGATTACACATCCCGGGAAATTCTGCAGATATTCCTCGAGTACCTGCAGCGTTTGAATGTCAAGATCGTTGGTAGGCTCGTCGAGAACGAGAAAGTTTGGATTTTTCATCAGTACCGTACAGAGGTACAATTTCCGCCTTTGTCCGCCCGACAGTTTGCTGACGAAGTTGTACTGTTCTTCCCTGCTGAAGAGAAAATAGTTGAGGAACTGCGATGCCGTCATGTGTCTTCCTCCGCCCAAATCGATGTAGTCGGCAATGTCGGTAATGACATCAATGACCTTCTGGTCGGGCCTGAATTTGAGTCCGTCCTGTGAGAAATATCCGAATCGGACTGTTTCTCCAATGTCAAATTTGCCGCTGTCTGGAGGCACGATGCCCAATAGCATCTTGATGAATGTCGACTTTCCCGTTCCATTGTTGCCGATGATTCCCATCTTTTCGAATCTGGCAAAATTATAGTAGAAGTCCTTCAGTATGATTTTTTTGTCCTCTTTGCCGTCCGGTCTCCGCGTTTCGAATGCCTTGCTGACATACTGGCACTCGAAGATTTTGGAGCCAATATATACGTTGCTCGACTTCAGCTGCATCTGCCGGTCCTCGATTCGTTGTTTGGCCCTGACCTCGAGCTCGTAGAAAGCGTCCTCCCTGAATCTGGCCTTATGGCCCCTTGCCTGCGGCATCCGTCGCATCCATTCGAGCTCTTTGCGGTAAAGGTTGTTCACCCTGGCCAGCTCAGCCCTTTTGTTGTCGATGCGTTCCTGTCGTTTTTCGAGATAGTAGGAGAAGTTTCCGTGATAAGTATATATGGTCTTATCGTCGAGTTCGACAATAACATTGCACACATTGTCAAGAAAATATCTGTCGTGTGTGACCATTAGCAGGGTTCTGTTGCCTCGGTTGAGGAAATTCTCAAGCCATTCAATCATCTTCAGGTCGAGATGGTTTGTTGGCTCGTCGAGGATTATAAAGTCGGGCTCCGTTATCAGCACGTTGGCCAGCGCCACGCGTTTCTGCTGTCCACCGCTGAGCTGCCCCATCGGCTGATCGAAGTCGCTGATATGCAGTTGCGTGAGAATCTGTTTGGCTTTCAGTACACGCTCAGGGTCGCCGTGGTGGTTGAAGCATGCGTCGAGCACACTCTCGGCAGGGTCGAACGTCGGCTCCTGCTCCAGATAGCCCACTTTAAGGTCGTTGCGGTATATGATTTCTCCTGAGTCGTGGCCCTCCTTTCCGGTGAGAACGGACAGTAGCGTCGACTTTCCAGTGCCGTTTTTGGCTATAAGCCCCACTTTCTGTCCTTCCGCTATGGAGAAAGAGATGTCCCGGAACAGAACCTGAGCTCCGAACGATTTCGTGAGGTTCTGTACGTCTAAGTAAGGAATTTGTTGCGGCATGTTATTCTTGCTCCTGTTCTTTCACGTTGTTGTTTATTTCCTCTATATAGTTCAGAAGTTCCTCTCGGCCCTTCCTGTTGGCAGCACTTGTAATGAAGAACGGCGGCAGGTTCTCCCATGTGTCCTTGAGAGTGTTCATCCATTTTGTCGCGTTCGAGAATGCCCTCGACTGTGTCAGCTTGTCGGCCTTTGTGAAAACGATGGCAAACGGAATGCCATTTTCGCCGAGCCAGTCGACAAACCGGCGGTCGATATCCTTCTGCTCGTGCCGTATGTCGATGAGAACGAACAGACAGCACAGTTGCTGCCGCTTCAGAATATATCCGGTATTCATGATCTGGAGCTTGCTCTGCGTAGTCTTAGACCGTGCATAGCCATAGCCTGGGAGGTCGACGATGTACCATTCGTCGTTTATCAGGAAGTGGTTGATTAGCAGGGTCTTGCCCGGTGTTGCAGAGGTCTTTGCGAGCCCTTTGTGCTGGCACAGCATGTTGATGAGACTCGACTTGCCGACGTTCGACCTGCCGATGAAAGCATATTCGGGCTTGTTGTCGTCGGGACAGCGCTCCACAGACGGTGCTGATATGACGAATTCTGATTTATTGATAATCATATATGTGTCTTGAGGCTTTATCTTTACATTTATTTTATGCAAAGGTACAAAAAAAACTCCAGTCTGTTTGCTCGCCCTTTATTTTTTTGTAACTTTGCGAAAAAATGTAATCGTATCATGGCAGAATATATAAAGAAGATAGGATGGGGATTCATCGGTTGCGGTGAGGTGACGGAGAAAAAATCGGGTCCGGCTTTCAATGTGGTACCGGGCTCACATGTCGTTGCCGTCATGAGCCGCCACGAGCTGAAGGCCCGCACTTATGCGGTGAAACATAACATTCCACACTGGTATACCGACGGTCAGGCTCTCATCGACGATCCTGATGTCAACGCTGTCTATATAGCCACTCCTCCCGTGGCTCATGTCACCTATGCCATTATGGCTATGCGCGCCGGCAAACCGGTGTATGTGGAGAAACCCCTTGCTGCCAATTACGAGGACTGCGTTCGCATCAATCGCGTCAGCGAGCAGACCGGTGTGCCTTGTTTTGTAGCCTACTATCGTCGTTATCTGCCTTACTTCAAGCGTGTTAAGGATATTATCCACAATGGAGTCATAGGAAAGATTCTCACCGTTCAGCTGAGGTTCGCCTGTCCGCCCCGCGACCTCGACTACAGTCAGGGTAAGGAGCTACCATGGCGCCTTCAGGCCAATATTTCGGGTGGCGGATACTTCTACGATCTTGCTCCTCACCAGATAGATATACTCCAGGACATCTTCGGAGTCATTACCCGTGCCCATGGCTATTGTGGCAACCGCGCCCACCTTTATGAGGTTGAGGACACCGTCAACGCAGTATTCCAGTTCGAGAGCGGCCTCAATGGTTGCGGCAGCTGGTGCTTCACCGCCCATGAGAGCGCAAAGGAAGACCGCATAGAGGTCGTCGGCGACAAGGGGAAAGTGAGTTTCTCGGTGTTCGACTATCAGCCAATACATCTTTATCTCAGCGATGGCGTTCATGAGATATCCGTCGAGAATCCATCCTATGTTCAACTGCCGTTGATAAAGAGTGTCGTTGAGACTCTCCAGGGAACGGGCAACTGTACGACTACAAGCATCAGCGCCACACCCACTAACTGGGTTATGGACCGTATTCTTGGAAAGATTTAAACCTACCTAATTATATAATAGAGAGACTATTACAGAAACCCGAGTTGAAGAGAACCGTATTAATCATAATACTATTGTTGGTCGTTGTCGACATCTCAGCAGCCTGCCGCCAGCTTACTCCAGTGCCGGCGGTCAGCGCGTATGCCGACACAACGGTCGTCGATTCTTCATTTTATTCCGATGAGGAAATAGACTCTCTGGCCATGCACAACGTCCGCCTCTTCCCCCGGCCAGCGTGTTACGACGCTGGCGTGGCACCACTCAATATCCCTATAGGTCACGAGGTGGTGAGCTTTCTGGAACGTTTCTGCCGTATTGATACCAACTATATTGAGCCGCAACACTACGACTATGCCTTTATGTTGCAGAATACTAATACGTTTGAAACCTATCGCATAACCGATAATCGCGACTACAGCGCCATCTTCTCGCCGGAGCCAAACTATAAGCTCGGTCCGTATTTCGGGTGGAGATGGATATTCCTTGGCTATACTTTCGACATCAACCACATCGATTTCTCGCATAAAAACAGCCAACGGCAGGAACTCGACGTGAGTCTCTACACCAATCTTTTCGGCATAGACCTGTACTACCGGAAGTCGGGCGACGACTATAAAATCAGGAATCTCAGGCTCGGTAAGGGCGTTGACACCAAGCCGTTGCGCCGCGCACCGTTCAATGGATTCCGCTCCAGCGTGAAAGGCGTCAACTTCTACTACATCCTCAATCATCATAAGTTCTCCTATCCGGCAGCGTTCAGCCAGAGCACCGTACAGCGACGGAGCGTCGGCTCGCCGCTCATCGGCATCGCATATACCGACCATACCGTGTCGATAGACTGGCGACAGCTGCGTAGTCTCATCGAAGAGCGCATGCCAGCCGGTTCGTACACGCTACCCACCGACTCAGCGTACAACGGGGTCAGGGTGAAATATATCGACGTGTCGCTGTCGGGCGGTTATGCCTACAACTGGGTCTTCGCCCGCAACTTCCTCCTCTCGGCATCGTTGTCGGTAGCCATTGCCTACAAGCATTCGTACAGTAACGAGGACGAGTCGGTGGCCACCCGAAGCGGATTCTCCTTCCATAACATGGGCCTTGACGGCATTGGCCGCTTCGCGCTGGTCTATAATAATACTAAGTGGTATGCCGGTATCAGCTCAACCTTCAACGCTTTCAATTACAATAAGCCGCGGTTCTCGGTAAATACGGTCTTCGGAAATCTGAACTTCTATGTCGGATTCAATTTCGGGCGGAAACATTAGACTCCACTTTCTATCAAGAATCACATGTAAGTAAAGTGATGTTGAGACCGTTAAACATTGCTATGCTTGTACATTTCAGCGTATTCTGTCGTTGGCTTTCGGTGCAATTGTAATGAAGGTTGTAATCACTTAATATTATGAATTATATTTACATCATTCCAATACCTATCGTTTGGGCTTCTCAAACGGCCTGTTTTGGCTTGCGAAACGGGCCGTTTTGGAACGCGAAACGGCCTGTTTCGCAACGCAAAATGATATGTATTAAAGAAATCTCCATTTGAGACACTATACACCAAGCATAGCCACTAACTCTTCTATATATTTAAGCATGGTTGCCGTACCCCATTTCCCACCATCTTTGGTTCTCACCTTCTTGTATTTTGAAAGGTATCTGAATATAGCCTTGTAAGAATATTTCTTGTTTAGTCCCAGCTTGACAAACTCATTCTTAACCCTTGTCGTTATGACGACGGAGAGAAAATTAATCAGTTCGGTGGCATATACGCTGTAGTCGGAATGCACGTTTACCGTGTCACGGTCAACAATATTCTTGTATAGCCAGAACAGAGTCTCCACAGACCATCGCTGTGAGTAAGCCAAATAGACGGTCAATGGGTCAAGATCAGCTTTTGACTTGAAGACAATCAGACCGAATAAACCTTTCCTCTCGACATAGCTTTCTGCCTTGAAGTTATCTTTCTTGTTGGCATTCTGCACATATCCAATCTCCTGTTCGGAGGCTGCCTTCGGGTCGCGGAAAGAGTAGAGGAACTTGGGCCCAAGGGGGATTGTCCGTGGCGGGCAGATGCCGCTGCCTAACCAAAGACAGTAACACATCTATAGAAAAAGAAGGGTATATCCCTTATTCCCTTCAGGCATGACCTAAAGGCTTTCATCTTGGAGTTGAGCGATTCTGCAGAAGCATTAGTGTCTCTGTTGATAAAGTAATTGAGTATCTCGTCCTCGTAGTGCTGGATAGACTGTTTTACGGATTTGATCTCTCTAAGGGTAGATTTGGTGACCTTCTTGTACCATCCTTCAAGCGCTTTCTTCGCAGTTGCCTTGGTGTTAGACTTCGTACGGAAGATTGCTCTGAGATCGTTTATCAGCCAATACGCCTCCTTCAGTTTCGGGAAGAGCCGGAACAGAATTCTTGCCCTCTTCTTCTGGTTTATGCTCCAGTCGCCATAGCTTCTGCCCAGTTGCTTCTTGCACCGGGTCAGAGCTTCTACCAAGGTCTCTCCATTGCTCAGCCTCTTGGGCTCAAACCTTGTATTCAGCCGCATTGGCTTGCGGCCTCGGCGCTTACCCTTGCATCGCTTCTTACCTTGCTTTTTCCTGCTGTTACGATAGTACTTGCGTTGCTTGGCGAGTTGTTCCAGGTGTTTCTTGAACTCTGCCTTCTGGCGGTTTACATCCTTGACAGCTTCCCGCTTGTATTTCATGCGCAGTTCCTCGATCCCTTCACCACCTCGTTTCATGACATGGAAGCAGTCGCGTACCACCATGGCATTAGGGAAGGCCATTCTCACGATAGAGCGCATGCTGTCGCTCAGGTCCATGGAGACCAGCCCTACCGCTTCCCGATCCTTTTGCGGCATCTTTCTCAGGGCTTTGGCAACTGTCTCGGGGTCGGTGCCCTTGACAATAGCAACGATGGCGCCCTTCTTGCCATGCGCATCCTTGTTGTGGAGAATCGTGTACACCTCATGCCCGAACTCAGACTCGTCAATACCGAGCCTCGGGCCGAGGTTCTTGGCGATAAGTATTCCATCATCGACATTCTCTTTCTTAACCCAAGTGGGAAAATCGCTCAAAGTATCCTTGTAGGCACGCGCAAAAGTGTTGCCCTGGATCATGTAAGTCCAGCTCAGGCTCTTGGCCGTCACTGGCTCATTGTCCATCCGCTCTCTTTAAAAAAAGCGCCAGCTCCTTGGAGTATGACGTACCTTCGCAGACTATCTTCGCTGCCTCTTCCAGAGGAAATGAGACACTCTTACCATCAGCTGTAAGCCAGCGCCGACGACGCACATGAAGTATCGTCTTACGGTTGCGAACAGGGAAGTCGTATATCATCCTCTCTTCACCGAAGCCGTTTGACTTGACGCCATCAAAGCCCTCTGGACGATTGTCCTTCTCATCAAGATATATGTGAAGCTCGGTCTTGTAAAGCTTCCCGTGATCTTTGGCTGGCTGCTCGTTGAAGTCCACCACGTCAAAGTAGTTAGTCACGCCCTCGGGGAGGATATATATCGCTAAACCTTTGTAGAAGTCTATCTTTTCTTGTTCCATGACCGCAAAGGTAAGCAAAAAAAATAGTTTTAGCACGCTATCATATCAAGTTCTTTGGTTAGGCAGCGGCATCCGCCTGCCACGGACAATCCCCCTTGGGCCGGAACTTGCCGTTTGACATTTTTTGCTTTTTGTATAGAATCGTTCCGTCCTTATAGTCTTTCAATGGCATTGTCGGCTCATCCATCTTGTAATTCTTTATGAACGCCGAATTCTGCTTCAACGGTATCAGGTATGCCAGTCCTTCCATCTTGTCGACTTTCTCAAAAAGCTTGTCGTTGTAGAAACCCTTGTCGAATACCATCAGACCATTCTTAATCTCATACTCCGCTACAAAGTCGTCTATCGCCGTCTGATCCAGCATGTTGCCTGCGTAAGGCTTTGCCGCTATGGGCTCACGCGTCAATGGGTTGAAGGCATACAGCAGGCTGATGTCCTTGGAGCCCTTCTTAGCCCCCTTGCGCGAAAACTCCGAGAGGCTCCCCGTCTTGGCATTGTAGTCCTTGAGCATGCCATCGATAACCATGTCACCGCCGGTAAAGGTGTTCACCCTATTGCGCATGAACTCACAGATAAGGGAGTACGCCTTGCCTATCTTCACAAGAAACCCGGACACTGCCGTCTCAGACAAATGCACTCCCGGATACATCTCTGATGCAAATGAGCAGAGGTACTGTATCTGCAAGTCACGGTTCATGATGCCTCCATATGAAGCACGGAGCAAGGCAATGACATAGAGGCGCTTTGCATCGTCGAGATTCCAAACCTTGGCGAGTTCTTGAAGAAGTCCACTGCCGTACTTGTCACAGAGAGCCACCTCTCCATAATCTTTAATATCCACTTGATTTTTCTTGCGCATATATGAGCCCTCGACAAACTTGCCGTTTACAATTTCTCCTACCGTTCCTTGGTCTACGGGGACAGGCTTCCCGTTAATTCTTTTGCTCGTCCTCTTTATGACGACAAAACGACTGCCTCTCTGTCGGACTATCGTACTTTTGGGGCGGGCGACTGACTTTATCTCTTCTGGAATAGCCATAAATATGTATAGTATCTATATAATTAAAAGAACTATACAAAGGTACAAATAAATGGCCATATCTGCAAGAAATTACCAATAATATTGGCAAAAATAATTATGCAGAGACTAAAACAAGGGGAAGTTTAAACGGGCTTTCTACGAAAGAAAGCCCTTGCTAAGCCAGAAACGGCAAAGCAAGGGCCAAATTGTATAGTGTCTCAAATGGAGGTTTCTTTAATGTATTGTGAAGCGGTTGAGTGTCAGTTAATTACAAAGATGGTATGATTGGAAATATTGTATGAAAAGTTTTTACTAATAATCATCGGTTGTATGGAGCTTGACGCAGACGGGAAGGAGCAAAAAACAGCGGCTGAAACCATGTCATTGGCTTCAGCCGCTGTTGTCATTTCTGCGTTGTAATGTCTTTGTTTTGCTGTTGCGCTTACTTCGCCGGTACCGTATAGAAGTCAATCATCCTCGTTATGGCCTGCCGACAGACTGGACAGAACACCGGATTCTGGTTTGTGCGCATACGGCAATCGGGGAATCCGCGGTACACCCCATGCATGGAATATCCTGCGGGCTCGTAGGCTCCCACCTTCCACTTCTTCATATTGGCCTTCGGAGTGTCGAGGTCCTTGGGCTCCGGTGTGGGCAGTTTGGTGCCTTTCTCGATGAGGTTCTCCCATTTGTTGTGGAAGTCGACAAGCGTGGTGAGGTTAGGTTCCCATGGTTCAACGTCGTGAGGGTACATTGGAATCTGCTCCACGTCGTAAGCATATTCGTCGCCGAGACCGGCGAAAGAGTGGCCGAACTCATGTACTACGACGGGCTTGAAGGCCCTGTGGTGAGTCATCGAGAGGTTGTAGGAGTTGTATATCCCCCCGCCGCCATACTGGTCCGTGTTGACAAGGACGATGATGTGCTCGTATGGTGTGCCCGCCAGCCAGTTGTGAAGATCCTTCAGATGGAGCGTCGTCAGGTAGCGCTCCGAGTAGAATGTGTCGAAATTGGAGTGCAGTGCTGTGTTCTTCCATATTCCTTGCGACGGTATCGACGTGCCGCTGTCGTGCGACGGTGCCTCTACGGCAATGATGTTGAACCGGTCGCGCAGGCTCTTGAAGGGTTCGTGGGCAAAGAGCGCGTTCATGGCCGTGTCGCAGTCGGCAATGAACTGCGGCATCTCCTGCTCGGTATACCCTTCGGCTATGTAGGCAATGTGTATGCAGTGGGTGGTGTCGCGGGCCTGCTGGAGGGTGATGTAGGGCGTTACGCCCTTCTCACCGATGCGCCTGATGAGTATGTCGCCGGGCACTACGGTGTGGGTGAGGCTCGTTGTCACCTGTCGGCGGTTGTTGCGCAGGTCGATGGTAATGTCGACAGTGTCCTTAGGGAACGGTACGAGGAATACGTTCTCGAACGATTTTGTCTGTGTCTTAGCCTCCGGATAGGTGAGCCATTCCTGAAAGAGGGTGGAGAAGGAGTTGCGGTAGATGACCTCGTGGCTGTGATGGTCGCGGACGGTTATCTGTCCGTTGCCCTCCACGGGCACCTCACCGAGCCGTTGCCGCTTGCCGTACCATCGTGGAATGCGCGACAATTCGTCGACGGCAATGTGCTGTTCGGTGCTGTTGCCAGAGAAGATATAATCGATTCGGAGCGTGGAATCGGCAAAGAACTTGTTGAAATCCTGAGCTCTTGCCGCAAGCGTCGTGAGGGCAAGGGCTACGATAAGGAATAGTCTATTCATGTTGGTTTGTTGCTAATCTGAATTTTTCGAGGAGCCACTCGCGCTGTTCCTCAATGGTCATATTGCTGTTGTCGAGCTCTATCGCGTCGTCGGCCTTGCGCAGAGGCGATACCTCGCGGTGGGTGTCGATGTAGTCGCGCTCCTCCACGTTTTTCAGGATGTCGTTGAAATTTACTTTCAAGCCTTTGCCCTTAAGCTCAGCATAACGGCGCTCAGCTCGTACCATCGGCGACGCCGTTACGAAGATTTTCAGCTCTGCTTCGGGGAATACTGTTGTGCCGATGTCCCTGCCGTCCATGACGATTCCTTTCTTCGTCCCCATTGCCTGTTGCTGGACCACCATGGCCTTGCGGACAAAGGGTACTGCTGCTATGGGGCTCACATGGCCTGCCACGGCCATACTGCGGATGTCGTCCTCGACATCCTCTCCGTTGAGGAAGGTGTCGTTGCGGCCGGTCTTGCCGTTGAGCTCGAAGGAGATGTGTATGTCGGCCATAGCCTTCTCTAAGTCGTCGACCTTTACGGTGCCGTCGGTGTTGAACATGTTGTGGCGCATGGCATAGAGCGTTACGGCACGGTACATGGCTCCGGTGTCTACATAGATGTAACCAACGGAACGCGCCAGGTCCTTGGCCATAGTGCTCTTTCCGCAACTCGAAAATCCGTCAATAGCTATAGTAATCTTTTTCATGTCTTTCTAACTTATTGGGTTTCAGTATAGTTTCAAACTCTTGTTATAAAATCCGACAATAATTCGGTTTGTGTGGGGCACTCTAAATGTATCATTGCCGACAACTGTTTGGGGTCATCAAGGGTGCGGTCGATAGTGTGCTCATCATAGTATGGGCATTCCAGAACACCTACCTTTTCCGCATACTGATATACACTGGCAAAGAGCCTCGCCTTGTCTCGGTCAGACTTAGGCATTTTGTCCGGCATACAGGTAAGGAGCTTGCAGCCCCACCCTTCAAGTGCGCTGGAGAGCCGACACTTGCCTTCTCTCCAGTCGCAACAGCATTTTCTTACCAATTCTTTCATGTGTACACAAATAACTTGTTAGATACTATATTATATAAGGTGTCAGTTAGTCTTTTTTGAAACCAAGTGCAGCAATCTTTCTGTCAAGCTCAATTTCGCGCTTGGCAAGTTCCAGTTCCTTTTCCATGAGTTCACGCTCCTTAGCAAGTAGCTTCTGCATCTTTTCTTCCACAGCCTTATCCTTGTCTGTGACTTGCTTAGAGAGGTCAAGTACCTTGTTGAGCATTTTGGCAATCTCATCTGCAGACGTGTTAGCCCCGATAGTGCTGTCGAGCTCATGTGGCTTGTCCGTCGTAAAGACAGGTCCTTCCCCAGTGTAGAGGTAAGCCTTGTTGATAGTGGGGAACGCAGCGCAGATCATGTTCACCACTCCAGGGTTGAACTTCTTGGTTCTACCTCTCTGGAGGTCAAAAATACGCTGGTAGGCAATACCAGTTGCCATTGAGAACGAGGGAGCATTCATCCCGAGTTCTTTGAGGACGTTCGCAATGATTTCTCTTGCGTTCACGTTCTTCTCTGCTTTTTCGCTTTCTTTCATTTTAACCTTATTTTATATGTTAGTAACTAAAAGTCATCGTGTTTCCACGACTGACGGAAAAAATTGCAACTTTGATAATTTTCTACCTCATTTATTTGTGTATTTGATAAATTTATCGTATCTTTGCAGTGGAAATAATAATAATAACACCGCAAAGGTAGTTAATTTTTCCAACTTGAGCAAATAAGATATATACCTAAAAGTAACAAACTATGGTAGGAATGACAAATTTCCACAAAACCCCAATTAGCACTTCTCCTGTCATGGAGAGTGCTAATCGCCCGATGAAAGGAGGTCCGTATGGAGAAGAGTAACGGTACGCCTCTGACGAACACTATTCGCGAATTAGAAGTAGGGCAAGTAGCAAGTTTTCCAATAGAACGTCATGGTTCGGTCAAGGCTGTTGTAAGCCGGCTAAAGATGGAGCAGATACGCATCGGATGGTGCGCCACCATCACAGTTGACTATGACAAGTTTGAAGTTAACGTGCGGAGGACGAGGTAATGGATAGGTTGAGTGAGACTGAACTGGTCATAGCGGAAAAATATTGTCACGGTCTTACAGACAAAGAAGTAGCAGACCAACTTGGCAAGCCGGTATGGACAATTCGGACCCACAAAAAACACATTCATGCAAAACTCGGCATTTCAACAACACATGAGCTTGTACTCTACATGGTTGCACGGAAGAATGATAAGGACTGGGACATCAAGGAACTTCGCAAGCAAGGTCTTGCTGCAGTAATGTGTATTCTGGTGCTTTTCCACCTCATGATATTTGACAAGGTGGAGTTCTGCCGCATATCAAGGAGGGCAAGGGTTGAATTTGTAACAAGGAGAGCAGACAATGGTTAACGAGCTAAATACAATGGTCATCGTACAGAAGTACAACTCTATTCTGAGTCGTATGGAGGGCAGGTTCTTCTCCTGGGCAATGGCAAAGCAGATTGTCGGTGGTGAGAAGCGCCTTGTCCGTCTCATGGACGAGGAAAAGGTTCACGGCTTCAAGCCTGCAGGAGCTCCGAACTCCCAATGGCAGATAAATGCCGTTGAAGTACTTGCGAATGTAAAGCCCATGGTGGGTAGTGTTAAACTTCCTTAAAAATTCAAACTGATGCACGAGAAACAAGGAAAATACGAGCAGAAAACGAGCAAAATGAGGCTCAACTCACTATCAAAATTCCAACAATGCAGAAATCATCAAATATACGATGATATATAATCATTTTCACAATTTATTAACATCTAATTTTATTAAGTTATGGGACTTATTAAAAAGCCAAACGAACTGAATGTGAATGTTCGTATCAAGATGCTGGTGTACGGCCAGCCGGGTTCTGGTAAAACAACTTTGGCACTCAGTGCCCCGAAGCCACTTCTTATTGACTTTGACAACGGTATCAACCGAGTTGACTATGAACTCATCAAAGATACCGTACAGGTAGAGAATTATGCTGACATTCTCAATCTTCTCAATAACGAGGACTTGTCAGATTACGAAACTCTGGTAATCGACACTGGAGGTAAGATGCTCGACTGCATGTCTGAGTATCTCATTGCCAGCAATCCGCGTCTGGGCAAGAGAAACGGCTCTCTCACACTGGAGGGCTACGGAGTGCGTAAAGTGGAGTTCACTTCGTTGCTGAAGCTCATCAACTCCAAGAAGAAGCACGTCATTTTCGTTGCTCATCGCACATCAGAGAAGAACGGAGACGATATGCGTTACGTTCCTCTGTTCGGTGGTTCCAACTACGATGCTCTGGCAACGGAACTGGACCTTGTCGGTTATCTTGTAGCAGAGGGCAACCGCAGAACCATCACTTTCGATCCTTGTGCCATGTCAGAGGGCAAGAACACTTGCAACCTCCCTGCAAGCATGGACGTTCCTTACTTGAAGAACGAGAGACGTGAGATTGTTGTAGAAAACAACTTCCTGGAGAAGGAGGTATTCAAGCGTTACATCGACCGCCTCAAAGAGCGTTCTGTCGAGGGTGAGGCATACAAGAAGCTTGTAGCGGAGATTGAAAATGACATCAACGCTATCAAGACTCCTGAAGATGCTACTTTATATATAAAAAAGGTAGAGAGCTACAACCACATCGGCAATTCCAAGGCAGTTGCTCGCAACAAGTTCATCGCTCGCGTTACGGAGTTGGGCTACAAGTATGACAATGCCACGAAGTCCTATTCTGTTCCTGCAGAAGAGAAGAAAGAAGCAGCCGAGGCACCTGCCGAAGCTGAGGGCAAAGCGAAGCCAGCCAAAGCAAAGGCTTCTAAAGAAGAACCGAAGAATGGAGGAACTGACAATGCAGAACAGCCAGCAGAGAACGCAGGATAAGCATTATTCTGCTTACGCTACGCTTCTTGACGGATTTCAGTCATATCTCGATGCGGAAAAGACTTACTACAAGTATTTCACATCGGAGAACCCCAGCATGACGGTTGATGAGTGGTGTGACAAGATGTACACCGACCTCATAAACAAAATAAACCGTGTGCCGTTCTCCAGTGAGGCAGCAGACATGGGTACCGCTTTCAATGAGCTGGTTGATGCCTTAATCAAGAAGCCGTTAGCAAAAAGGCTTGAGGAAAACGACATGGAGAGTGAGAATATCACTTTCCGTGTTGTTACCCTCCAGATAAAGGGAAGAAGAAAGACGGATCCTGTTGTGGAACGTGAAGCGTATGAAGTTGTCTTTGACCCGAAGAAAAAGGAGCGTGAGGAAGCCCTCGCCAACCATAAAGAGGGAGAAGAGCAGCCGGAAATCAAGGAAGCGCAGACTTTTACCTATTTCAAGGACATAACAGATGAGTTCGTGGAGTATTATGAAGGAGCGTTGCCACAGGTGTTCGTAATCGGGACTCTTGATACTCACTTCGGCAAAATTGACCTCTACGGCTATGCTGATGAGCTTCTTCCCTTTGCTTGTCACGATATTAAGACCACAAAGAACTACCATGCAGGAAACTTCAGAGAACACTGGCAGCATATAGTGTACCCTTACTGTCTGCACTGCATGGGTATGGACATAAACCATTTTGAGTACAATGTGACGAACTTCAAGGAGACTTTCACGGAAACCTATGTGTACGATGAAGAGCGAGACGTTCCGAAACTTAGAGACGTGTGTGAGCGTTTCATCCAGTTCATTGAGCATAACCGTGATGTCATTACAGACACAAAAGTATTTCATTCATTTAACGACAGATACAAATGACAGACGAGAAGTTGGTAGGTTCGCTGAACCTCGCAAAACTCACGAATGTGGGTATCATGACTATCAAGGGTCAGTCGTGCAACAAGAAGTGTGTAGTTATCCCCATCGAGGACAACGACATCTACGTAAAGGTCGAAGAAAAAACGGACCGGCAGGGCAACAGGTATGTTGACCGCAAGTTCAGCCTCGGTATCGAGATTTATGAGTCTCGAGAGAAAGACCAATACGGAAACACGCACTACATGAAGCCATCAACGAGCAAGGAGTATATCAATACCCACTCGCAGGCTGACCTTGATTTGCGCAACAAGATTTATCTCGGGAATCTCCACCCAGTGGCAATTCCAAGTAGTAACCAGGCTGCAACGGTAGAAGCACCGCCAGCAGAAGTAGTAACAAGTTCTGACGATGACTTACCATTCTAATGGAAAAACTGACGCTTGTGAAAAACGGCTACGAAGGGACGGTGCTGAGCCGCTCCCTCGTAGAAACCGTGGAAAAGCTCCCAGAGGGCAAATACAATATCTACATCGTAAAGAAGGACTATACTGCGTCAATACCGCAAAACAAACTCTTTTGGATGTGGATGACTCTGCTGGAGTATGAGACAGGGGAATCAAGGGTTAAATGGCACGACTACTTCTTGCAGTTATTCTTGCCGCCAGAGCAGAGAAGCATAAGGCACCTCAGTTCGCAAGCCCTGACACACCTCCTTAATCAGATACAAGCGGAAGCACTGGTAGAATGGAACATAGTTCTGCCGAGCCCAGAAGATAAAGACATTTATAACGATTTCGTATTAGAGTTTCAAAACAAGTAAAATTTTTAATCATGGATTTACAACTATTTCAAGACCTGACTCCAGCGGAGCGCATTGAAATGCTCGATGCACAGGCAGACGAAGTGACCGAAGAAATGTATCTTCGCCCTTATGACAACAGTGAGCTTGTCGAGAAGCGTGAAGAGTATGTCAAACTTTCCATTGAAATGGCAAACATCAAAGCCGAAGAGGATGAGGTTCGAGCCGAGTTCAAGGAAAGGAAAGACCCCATCACGAAGCAGATGAACACGCTCTTGTCAAACATTCGCCAAGGTGGTGAGAACGTACGTGGCAAACTATACAAGATAGTAGACCAGGATGAGCGTGTGACCGGATTCTATGACGAGGATGGTACATGCGTCAACCAGCGTAAGGCACTCCCCTCAGAGCTTAACGCTCCTACAATCTTCAGAGGTTTACGTGCTGAAAGTCGAAAGACTGGCACAGACGACAAATAATTAACCCATAACTTAACAATTTAATTTTTTCTATTATGGAAGATGAAAAAGTAGTTACCGTAAACATTGAGAACTACACAGGTGAGAAACCTATCGAAGTAATTGTTCGCAAGGGCGAGGCTGCAAAGGCCGTCGATCCCCTGCCAGAGAAGGAACCATTGAAGTGCAACCTCAGTGGAACAATCGATGCGCCTGCCAACTGGCTTGAGAAACGTGCAAGCGAGCTGGACAGCAAGGCAATCTATGCGATTGTTGACCGTGAGAAACTTTCAATCGGTCTGGTTGTCAACGAGACTGATGCTCGCAACAAGCGCACTATTGTCGGCAAGGCAGAAATGTCAGAGGTTTACAAAGACTTCCGTATCAACGACAATGATGGCTGGGAGCCTTCAAAGCTCGGACAGTTCGTTCGTCTGCATCGTGCTTTCTTTGAGGAGAGCAAGGTTGCCACGGAACTCGTCGCCAAGCTGAAGAAGTTCAGTGCCAATGTCCAGTCAAAGCTCGCCAAGGAGCAGGACCGCAACGGCAGCATGAAAGTCGCTTATGAGCAGGAGGTGACAAGCAACCTGCCCACATCTTTCAAGGTGAATATTCCTATCTTCAAGGGAGAGGAGAAGCGCCTTATCGAGGTGGAGGTTGACCACTACATTCAAGGTGCAGACTGCTATCTGCAGTTGTTCTCTCCCGATGCTCTTGACGTTGTCGAGAATACGACAGACAATCTTCTCAAAGCAGAGGTGGAGAGGCTCCAGAAAGCCGTTCCAGACATCGTTATCATCTATGGTCCGCTATCGAAGAATGGTGTAGAGTAATTCATGCAATATAAATTACGACCATATCAAATCCAAGCGAGTGATGCCGCTGTAAGATTCTTCTGCAACAAGAAGAGCGAGCGCAACGGCATCCTCGTTCTACCTACTGGTGCCGGTAAGTCACTTATTGTGGCTGACATCGCCAGTAGGCTAAAACAAAGTGTCCTCGTCCTACAGCCAAGCAAAGAGATTTTGGAGCAGAACTATGCAAAGTATCGAAGCTATGGTATGGAGAACTGTTCTATCTATTCAGCCTCCTTCAACAAGAAAGAAATCAGCGAGGTCACATTTGCCACTATAGGCTCCATCATGGCGCATATAGATGACTTCGACCACTTCCAGGCGATAATTATTGATGAGTGCCATGGTGTGAACCCTGTGGAGGGGCAATATGCAACATTCATCAAGAAGGTTAAGCGAAAGGTATTGGGGCTTACCGCAACCCCATATCGTCTGTATAATGCGCAGGGCATAACAACGGCAGAAAAAGGTTTCATGCCTAACGGCTCCTTTAAGACCGAAGACTATTTTATTGATGAGTTTCACCCCATGCCGGGTGTGACACTTACCAATGCTTGTATATTGAAATTTCTCACTCGCACACGTCCGAGAATATTCCATGACGTTCTATACGAGGTCAGCATACAAAGCCTTCTGCAGCAAGGGTTCCTTGCCAGGCTTAGGTACTTTGACCTGTCAATGATAGATACAAGGAGAGTAAAGCGAAACTCCACAGGCAGGGACTACGACGAGCAGTCATTGTCAGAAGAGTTTGCTCGCTGTGGACTCGCTAACCAACTGTCAAATATTGTCCAGCGTTTATTGCGACCGAAGGACGGGAAGCCTCGCAAGGGCATACTTGTATTCACACAGTTCATCGAAGAGAGCGAGCAACTGGCTAAGGAAGTGGAAGGTGTTGCTGTGGTCACAGGTGCCACAAAGAAGAAAGAGCGTGAGAAGATAATCACTGACTTCAAGGAAGGCAGGATTAAGGTTCTCGCCAATGTTGGTGTCCTGACTACAGGTTTCGATTATCCGGAGCTTGATACCGTTGTTATGGCGCGTCCCACGATGTCTTTAGCCATGTGGTACCAGATTGTCGGTCGTGCTATCCGACCGTTTGAAGGGAAGGATGGCTGGATTGTTGACCTCGGAGACAATCTCAAGCGCTTCGGAAAGGTGGACGATCTGAAACTTCAGATGAATAAGCCAGGCGAATACTTCATCAGCGGAGTTGTCGGTGGATATCAAAAACAACTTACAAATACGTATTTTACATAATGCCAAATAAAAGAGATACATTCAACAGAAGATTGCTCGAAGCCATCAAGAATGGCAAGGACGTGAGGAGCGTTCCTGCGAGAGTGGTCAAACAGGCTGCTGAACAAGCGCCTTACGAGTCAGACATTCAGCAAGCATGTATTCGTTGGTTCAAGAGGAACTACCCACAACTGGCTGAGGAAGGAATGTTGTTCCATATCGCCAACGAAGGCATCCGACTTGGTGGTATGGGAGCAAGGACAAAGCGTGAAGGTGTCGTAAAAGGAGTTGCGGACCTTTGCCTTTCAATCCCGATGCACGGCTTCGGTGCTCTGTATATAGAAATGAAGCGTCCTCATTGCTATCAGCGTCCAGAACAGAAGGCATGGCAGGCTAACGTGGAGAAGTACGGCAGTAAGTATGTCGTATGTAAGTCTGTCGATGAATTTGCCATTGAGATAAGAAGATACCTCACACGATAGTATGAGAGACTTTGGACTACTATACGAAACGATTGCAGACCCATGGTTTGCAGAGGAGCCGAAACGTATCACCTGGTTCCTCCAGCTGCTCGCGTCAGTCGATGATGCCGGAGTAGTGGAAATGAGTCGTGCAAAGTTCGGTAGCTTGTTCAAAGCAACTCCCGATGCAGCGTTCTACTTCCTTCAGCAACTTTCTAAACGTGAGTTAATTACACTTGAACAGCACGCAAGAAGTACGCAAATAACTATCTGTCATATAGATGGTTACGATGTTGTAACACGCAAACAGCACGCAAACAGCACGCAAACAGATGATAATACACGCAACTTACACGCAACTTACACGCAAGTAAATGACGGTAAATCAGAATGTTACGACCACTTTGCACGCAATCCACACGCAAACTCCACGCAAACTGAGGAAGAGCAAAGAACAGAAAACAGAAAAGAAACTTCTCTTTCCCCCACACCCCCTATTACTAAAGAAAAGATAAAAGAAAAGAAACCGCTAACGCGGAGTTGCGCTCCCGACTTTGTCGGAACCGCCTTACCTCTCCCCGGCAAAGATTCAGAGAAGGAAAGGAAAGCTGAAGAGCGCAGGAAGAAAGCTGAGGAACGCAAGGCAAAAGAGAAGTCTCTAATCACGAAGGCAAGGGAGGTGTTTGAAACATACTATCACGAATTGTATGATGCCGACTATTACTGGCAAGCCAAGGATGCCGTAGCAATGAAGAGGCTGCTCCAGAAAATCACCTTCGGCAGAACCAACAGGGCACAGCCGTTACCGTGCGAAGATGATGATCTACTCAAAGCGCTTGATATTTTCCTCCGGATGATAAACAAAGCGTGGCTGATGAATAATTTTTCCGTCAACAAGATTGATGGGCAGTACAATGAAATAGTTTCCGAAATAAAAAACAAGAATAATCATGTCTCAAGAATTAAAAAGAGCCAGCAAACCTCAACCGCTATCCTTGCTAATCAAGCAGCAGGTCTCCTCAATGACATTGCAAAAGCGGACGAACTCTATTATCGAGGTGAGCAAGGAGGCAGCGGAACTTCGTAAGCATGCGCCCTCTGTCATAATAGGAGCATACGATATTTCGCTACAGGACAAGGCCATCGCAGCATTCCCGACAGTTGATCGGTGCAGCGAAGTTGACTCGCCACAGTTGGGTGTTCTGTCAGAAGCCTTTCCTGCTCATATCGACCAGCGTACTGGGGAGGAGATACAGGATATGGCGGTTGTCTGGATGCAAGGGCATTTGATAGCCGTAAGCATGTTCTGCGGTGCAAGGGAGAAGATGAATGAGTGGCAGTCGAAGTCACTGTGTAGTCAAATCATCAATGAGCACCCCACCCTGACGTTGATGGAGTTCATTCTCTTCTGCTCCAGACTTCGCTCAGCAAAGTATGGTAAATTCTACGGTTCCATCGACCCTGCCGAGATTCTTGGGTCTCTTGATTTATTCTTAAAGGACAAACGTCAAGACATAGCCAGGCACATGGAGGAAGTGGAGCGACAGCGCAGGGAGAAGGAATGGGAGGAAAGCCGTAAGAACGCTATCACTTACGAGGAATTTCTTAGGCGCAAGGAAAGTGGAGAGTACCCAACTCTCTCTAAACTGGAGCAAGCTGAAAAGCAATCACCACCAGTCGAAAAAAAGTTGCATATTTGATAAAAATAATTGCCCAAAAGTTTGCATATTTGATAAAATTGTCGTACCTTTGTGGTAGCAAATAAGATAAATAAGTTATCACTTAAAACTCTGAACATCATGGTAAAGTACGATGAATTTACAGCAGAAGACCTCCAGATGGAGTGTGTAGGAAAAGACTGGTTGGCAGAGGCTATAGCACCTTTTGTAGCAAACGGTTGCAGTATTCTGTTGAGCTATCATGAAGGCTGTGGGTATTCGATTTATGCAAAGGGCAATATTCCTAACGAATACAAAGTATAACATGGCTCCAGCAAAGAGGAAAATAATTCAGAGTCCCGAAGAACCGGCTTCATGTATGTTCTGCGCAAATTGTCAATTACTCCAGTGGGGAAAGGATCCAATCATAGCAGACTGTGAAGCGAAACATACGAGGGAAGTGGCTAACGGCATTAGGCAGTGCGCAAGCTTTGAAAAGTCAAAGGTTCTCCCAAAAGAGATAAAGCATCTACCCAAGAAATACGGACTCATTATGGATTGACCAAAGAGAACATCATTCATAGTTATTCATTATTTAATTTATTTAGCAAATGGAACTTTTCAAGAAACTTTCCGAAATTATGGGCGAGGGTTGTACTCTCACAATCAACATCGCCAAGACAGAGAACGGCATGACAGTAGGAGTCCTGCCTGGTAACAAACTCGTTAAGGACGCAGCCAAGAGCAAGATTGTTCCTCTTAACATCAACGGAACCGCAGAGGAACTCGATGAGGGCTTTATCGAAGCCATTCTCCAGCCGGTTGCAAAGACCAATGGCATGTTTGCTGACATCAAGTCCTTTGAGGAAGCACAAAAAGCCGCCAAGGAGGCTTCTGAAATGGAGAAGAAAACCAAGGAGGAGGCAAAAAAGAACTCCACCAATTTCTCCAAGTGGATGGAACTTGCAGACCAGAACTTAAAGGAAAGCAAGTTCAAGGATGCTATCACCTGCGCAAAGAACGCACTCCAGTATGCAGACAAGGTAGCTGGAGGCAAAGCCAAGGCTGACGAGCTTATCAAGAAAGCAACGGAACAGGGGGCAGGCGGATTGTTCGGTGACATGGACGACAAGTCTGACGGTAAGAACGTCAAGATTGACGCAAAGAGTCCAGAGCCAGCAAAGGCAGAGACCCAGGAGAGTGATGACGAAGACAACGAATAACCTAAAAAACAAGCATTATGGCACTTCAAGTATCAACCTATAAGAGAGTTTTCAAGCACGGCAACATCACCCTCGCAGACCCCAACCCGGATATGACTCCAGAGCAGGTTATGGGTTTTTATTCCAACCAGTACCCGGAGCTGACAACAAGTAACGTACACGGTCCAGTCATTGAGGGCGAGGAAGCCGTTTACACGTTCAAGACCACAGTAGGAACCAAAGGCTAATGGACAGGAAACAGCAAAAAGAGAAAGAGCAATGGCAGTTTCATCAGCAAATAGGACGAATACTCACGGAATCTCTATCAGAGCGAAGCTCAGAGGAGAAACGCATCCAGCCCGAAGAAATGTGCGCCATAATTTTCTAAATGCACATTTTGAGAGCATACCCGGGTATCGTATAGCTGCTAATGAAGCTGCCGTTGCTTTTGGTAGCCCAGAGAACGACATCGCAAGGCTTAGAGGAGAAGTCGAGGTTTTCTGCAAGAAATATAACGTCCAAGACTCCTTACCAGAAGTAACAGGAAACTACTTATGTGACGTTAACAACCTCTTCAAATTCCTAAAGGAGCATCTGCCCGAAGGCTGGTGCGCTGAGTGCGTGCGAGTGTCGGGTGATGACTCTCCCCTCAAATTTGTCGTTTACAGGTTACACAAAGACTTCCCGGAATACACCGTTTGGTCATTGCCTATCGGAAAACTTGAATCGGTAGATGAAAAGACGAGGAAACTGCTTCTGACCACGTTTGCCATGCTGCACCGAAAGGACGTTTACACATATCCAAAGGATAACTACGACATGCAGTACATTCTCGGTGTGTGTGAATATGGCTGGGGCGAGACAGACGAGGAGGGCAATCTGAGATTTGACGAACAGGCTGAGTTCTGGGACGAAGAATACAAGAAATGGGTTGAAAGTTACATTGCAGGAGACATCAACGAGTTATTCAACGAAATAGAGTGCATCGAGCAGGGCGAAATGGATGGCGAGGGTCCTATTTCTCGCAAGCTGACCGACATGATAGCTCAGTACAGGAAAGAGAAATACCACAATCCAAGGCTCCTCGATATTATAGAGCAGCTTGTGGAACTATGCGACGAGAATTGGCTCAGTGACTTCCATCTTGCCATGATAAGGAATGAGTTTGGTGACGATTTCGCCTCAGAAGAAGATGCAAGTTCAGAGCTTATGGATTTCAGCAGATTATTCTTCTTTGTTTACGACACGGACGATCCAATCTGTCAGAACATGGTAGATATGTTCAACGCAGACGCAAATAATATGGAAGTCGGGAATATGTATTCATTCTCATTCATTGACAGTGAAAACATTGAGGAAAGGATGGGCGAGACTTTCCCTGAAAGATGGGCTAATGTTCATTCAAAGTTCATAGACGAATTATTATCATGAGTAAAATTACAGAGATTCTTAACCAGGTGTACGAACCGTTTTGCGCCATAGTAGCGTACAGAGCAGATGGTCATTATTCAAATAGTACATCATACTACCTGGAACAGCACAGAATAAACCAAAACGGCATCTTAGGAGCAGGCAAGCCACTGAAGCAAAAGACAATGGTGAAACTGTTCAGTGCAATATCACAGGCGAACAAACAGTTAGACAGCAGTCTCTATGGTGCAGTGCCTGACAACGTGTTATACTGTGATACTCGCCTTGGAAACGAAAGGCTTGTTTGGTACAGGAAGCCGGAAGAGCGAATGCTTTACTTCACTGACAGCCTCGATATTCCAAACGGAAGGATGAAAGTCCCAGGGCTTGTTTATGTGGTAAGGGGCAAGACGTTGAGCGTGTATGCGTATAAGGGGAGCAAGCCAAAGAGCCAGTTGTTCTTTGCTCCTTTCATGAACACGAGCGAAGAGTCGGTATGCCTCGGTAATTCAAAGGTGGTATTTCCTGAAGAGAGAACCTTTGAGAACATTATCGGGTACTGGGAGAAAATGTTTTGGCAGTCCGAATTTTCGCACATTCTCGGTGACAACCCATGTCTCGGTAATCTCGCCACAATAACCAAAGATTGTATATTAAATGGCAAAGCATTCCCCAGTGATATGCTGAAGCCTGCAAAGAAGAAACTTCAAGACTTATTCAAATGAGTAAAATACACTACACGGAGAAATATCTCCTCAATCCTTATCATCCAGTAGAGGTGAATGTAATCGGAGCCGGTGGCACAGGTTGTCAAGTGCTGACCTCCCTTGCACGTATCAGTTGTGCGCTGAAGCAGTTAGGACACCCCGGTCTCCATGTGAACGTCATTGACGGAGACATCGTGACAAAATCAAATCTCGGCAGGCAATTATTTTCAGCTTCAGAAGTGGGACTCAACAAAGCAATGGTGCTCGCCAACCGTATCAACCGTTTCTTCGGCTTTGATTGGGATGCGATAAGAGAGAACTACCCTTATAAAGATTGCACCACGGCAAACGTAACCATTACCTGCGTCGATAATGTCAAGGCAAGGATTGAGATAGGTAAGTTTCTCCGTAAAAACATTAAGCCAAAGACGAGTGGCGACCACGACATGACAAAGCCGTATTACTGGCTCGACTTCGGAAATACTACAGATACAGGTCAAGTGGTACTCGGCACGATCAGCAAGATAGAGCAGCCAAAGAAGAGCAATAAGGAGGCGACAAACAAGCTCAAATGCGTGGACGAAATGTTTGACCTCACCAAAGTCAAGGATGAGGATAGCGGTCCGTCATGTTCATTGGCAGAGGCACTACGAAAGCAGGACTTGTTCATCAACTCTACCATAGCCCAGCTTGGCTGTAATATCTTCTGGAAATTATTCAGTGGTTCCATCGAGAATCATGGAGTTTTCCTCAACTTAAAGACTCTCAATTCTAACCCGATAAAGATTTAGCATCATGGCATTCAATCTAAAAGACAAAAAGAACGGCAAGGATGGCAAGAAGAAGGTCATCAAGCTCAAGCACGACCAAGCCTTACAAGTGGCGAGGAAGGTAGTCCAGGCGCACAAAGTGCAAGCTCAAAAAGAGAAAAGAGGCAGCATGAAGAAGGCTGTTGACGACTTTCAGCAAGATGGATCCCTGGAGCGACTCAACAACCTTGTTTCAATGATATTCCTCTTGCGTGCTCAAAGTAACCGTATCATGGCAGAAATAGAGTTGCTCCTCGATAGAGGTAATCTTGTTTATGGAGAAATCAAGCACAAGGTAAATAGGATTATCGAAGCGGAGAACCAGCTCTTCCATGTAATGAGGGAGTTGATGGAGGGGGGCGGCAAGGAATTTTGGCACGACTCTGACCGCTTTGACGTTGATTTCTACAACTACATGGGTATTCGTCAAGGCTGGAAGCCGGGAGAGCCATCATCTTTCTCTTCTTTCATTGGCACGCAGAACCTTATCCATGTTGGAGTGTCGGAGAAGGGAGAGCCTCGTAAGGTTCTCATTGGTCGCAACTATGACGGTACGCTGTGGATTGCAGACAACGACCAGTGCAAAGAAGTGTGTCAGATACCCAAAGAATGGTTCCCGAACATCAAGCCACACGAAACTCTGTGGGTGACCATTAACCCAATATTGAAGATGTAGCCCACCCTAATCTATATGGGAAAAGATGAAGTGATACAACATAATTCGTGGGAGTTCAATGAGGAAGTGTCGGAAGTCTTTTCTGACATGCTCTCACGTTCTATCCCTGACTATGATAACATGCGAGATTTAATGTTTCGCATGGCAAGGAATTTCGTTACTCCATATTCCAACGTCCTCGACATAGGCTGTTCTACAGGTCTTTCATCAAAGAGACTCATAGAGTGTGACGAAGCGCAAAAGACGGATTTTACGCTTATCGACATTAGCGAGCCGATGCTGACGAAGTGCAAGGAGTTCTACAGGGGAAGAAGGAATGTAGATGTAAGGTATTGGGACATTACTGAGGGGTGTCCCATTTGCTGTTGCTCGGTAATCATATCCTGTCTAACTCTTCAGTTCGTTCCTATTGAATACCGTCAGAAGATTATCTCCAGCATCTACAACTCGCTGAATAAGGGCGGAGCCTTGTTCCTCGTAGAAAAGGTTATCGGGCATTCGCACACTATCGACGAAGTGATGGTCAAGGAGTATTACGAAATCAAGCGCGAGAACGCTTACACGGAGAAGCAGATAAAAGCCAAGCGTAAGGCTCTTGCTGGCACGCTCGTTCCACTCACCATCAAGATGAACGAGTCGTTATTGGAGGTCGCTGGCTTTCGTAAGATAGACACCTTCTGGCGCTACCTCAATTTCTGTGGTATCATAGCAGTGAAATAATTTGCATATTTGATAAAAATAATTGCCCGAAAGTTTGCATATTTGATAAAATTGTCGTATCTTTGCAGTAGCAAATAAGATAAATAAGTTATCACTTAAAACTCTGAACATTATGGCAACAACATCAAAGAAGCAGTACACACTGGTAGTTACACGTCATTTCTTCTACAACCGTCCAAGCGACGAAAGAGAAGTGAGCGGAACGCTGGAAGAGCTTACGAAGTATTTTTCGTACACCTTAGAAGTGGGAAATTCGTGGGACCACAAAATTCCAACGAACCCGAGAACCATCAAGAGTCTCTTGTCGGCACTCGAAAAGAGTTACGAGATAAAGAACAACGGCATGACATCGGTAAAACTAAAGGAGGCAGCATGAGCACCCCCTGGCAAGGAAAGACGAATGCCAATAAAATACTAATATCAGTAAATTGAATTATGACAGCTCCACTTGTAATATCGGCAAGTCGCAGAACAGATATTCCGGCTTTCTATGCTGACTGGTTTATGTCTCGCATGGAGGCTGGCTTCTGTGAATACCCGAACCCGTTTAGTCAGAAGCCGGTACACGTAGATCTGACAAAAGCAAAGTGTATAGTGTTCTGGACGAAGAACCCAGTACCGATGCTCAAGCACCTCAAGAGGCTCGACGATATGGGTATCAAGTATTATTTCCAGTACACGCTCAACAATTACGATGACACAGGGCTGGAGCCGGAACTCAAATGCGTAGAAGAAAGGATCCGTGACTTCCAGTTACTCTCTGAGAGAATCGGAAAGGAAAAAGTCATCTTTCGTTATGACCCCTTGATTTTGGCGAATGGCATGCGTTGTGCTTACCTCATGCGCAGAGTCCTGGAGGTGGCGAACAAGGTTTGTAACTACACTGAGAAAATGGTATTCAGCTTTGCAGACCTCGATTATCAAAAGGTGAAACTAAACTTAGAGCGCAAGGCGATAGAAGTACGAGAGTTTCATGACTACGAAATGGAGACTATCGGTGAGCTGCTTGGGAAGTTTGGAAGGGAAGCTGGTGTAAGGGTGGCAACATGTTCAGAGAGAATAGACCTCTCAAAGTATGGTATCGAGCATAACAGGTGTGTTGACCCAGAACTGATATTGAGGCTCACGGACAACGATGAAGAGGTAGCACGTTACCTGATGGGGAACAGTGGGCAAAGGAACTTGTGCGGTTGTGCAAAGAGTGTTGATATAGGAATTTATGACACTTGCGTTCACAACTGCGCTTATTGCTATGCAACGAGGAGCGTAGAGTTAGCTCGCGCTAATTACGAAAAGCACCTGTCAAATCAACAAAATAAATCAATAATATGAATAATCAAAATTTCAAGAAAGGAGGTCCAGTATGAAGATAGGAGTTATCGTAGCAATGGATAAGGAATTTTCCATCATTTCCCAATCCTGGCTATCAGAGCATATCGAGCAGCGTTACTTAATGGAGCGGAACGGGTGCCGCTATATGCACTTGCAGCCGACAGAAACAGACGAAGTAATCCTCATGCAGTGTGGAATAGGGAAAGTCAACGGTGCCATTGGTGCTATGACGCTTATTGAACTGGGTGTCGATTGCATCATCAGCAGTGGTGTTGCAGGAGGCTCATCCGCAAATGCTGTGACGGGAACGATAATCGTTGGGAAGTATTACCAATACCATGATGTTTACTGTGGTCAAGAGGTCAAGAAAGGGCAGGTTCAAGGAGAAGAGCCTTTCTTCTCTGCAGATGAGGGACTCTACAAGATAGCGCAGGACATGGAGTCAAAAGGAGCTGTCTTTGGCACAATCAGTACAGGAGACCAGTTCGTTGACAAAAAAGAACACATGACCTACATCGTGAACGACCACCCCGATACGCTTGCAGTAGATATGGAGTCTTGTGCTATCGCGCAGGTCTGCCACAAGTGCAACAAGCCGTTTATCTCGTTCCGGATATTGAGTGACAGCATCCTCAATCCCAATGCGGTGCCATATACTGATTTCTGGGAGAGAGCACCCCTTTTCATGGCAAGTAACACTATGTGCTACGTTACGAAAGTAATCAAGGAGTATAAACCGTTTTAATTATGAACAAGATATTATTCAACAAGAATTACGGAATGGAGGATGCCGCCATCGCAGGAACGAAAACCATGCTGAGACGCATCATCCGTTTCAAGGACTTCGGAAGTCGGGTCGTGCGCTACACACCGCTGCCCAAGACAAAAGGATCTGCTCGATACCATCTGGAGGACGGAACGACAGTAGTTGACTACGAGACACAGTCCACATACCGTGTCGGTGAAATCGTGGCAATAGGACAATCCTATGCTGACGTGAAGAAATATTACGAGAAGAAAGGCAAGGACTCCACGGAATACCAAGCCTTCATTAAGGAGGTTGAAGGCAAGGACATAGACCTGCATCGGGCAGGCAGCAAAGACAAGTTCCTTGTCAAACCATATCTTATGCCGCACCACATACGCATTCTGTCCATCAAGAGCCAGAGGCTCCAAGACATTACAGAGGAAGAGTGTCTTGCAGAGGGTATAGGCTTTGATGAGTCTCAGTCAAGCCATAAGTTTTACGTTGAGGACAAGCGCACTGGCGCACGTTGCTCATTTCCTACAGGCAGAGAGGCTTTCGCCTTTTTCATCAGCCAGACGGAAAAGAATATCCGCAATGTGTGGCAGAAAAACCCACCGGTCTATGTTTACACCTTTGAAACGATAGACTGACACTACACATGGAGAAGCCGATGGTTATAATACAGCTCACAGAGGAAGAAAAGACCGACCTCTTCCGTATGCGTTCCGAAGGATGCTCTATGAGGGAGATTTCGGAATACATCGGGTGTTCTGTGTCTGCAATTAAATATCATCTTCACAAGGCTGGGCTTGGTTACCGTTACAGATGGTCACCGGAAGAGGACAGCAGACTTATTGAAATGTACAACGAAGGTATGACTTGCACTCAGATAGGCAAGGAACTCGGACGTCCTTATTCTAACGTCGCGCATCGCATTTCATATCTCCGCAAGCTCGGACGGGGAATAGGCTTCCACAATAGAAAGTAAGTAACAGTATCAATATTCATCCACAAAACAAGAAATTATGAAGTTAGTATTATTTGATTTGGAAACCACTGGTACCGACATCAGGAAGAATGGTGTCCACCAGATTAGCGGTAAGGTTATCGTTAATGGTAACGTCAAGGAAGTGTTTGATTTCAAGGTTTGTCCTAAAGAGGGTGCGGAGTATGACGCTACCGCACTGGAGATAGGAAAGGTCACGGAGGAGCAGTTGAAAGCCTATCCACCGATGAGAGAGGTGTACTCCAAGTTTGTGGCCATGCTTGACAAGTATGTGAGCAAATACAACAAGACGGACAAGTTCTTTCTTGTGGGCTACAACAATGCCCATTTCGACAACCAGTTCCTGCGCCAGTGGTTCATGGATAACGGAAACAAGTACTTCGGCTCATACTTCTGGAGCAACAGCTTCGACTGTATGGTGCTGGCGACTGCTGCTCTCGCAGAGAAGAGGGCATCTATGCAGGACTTCAAGCAGGCAACCGTAGCAGAAGCCCTCGGTGTTACCATCGATTCTGAGAAGCTGCACGATGCAAGTTACGACATCGAACTTTGCCATGCCATCTATGACAAAGTGTGTGGTAAATATTAAATCCGGCAACGATGGAAAAGATAATGTTTAACGACTTCTTTGGACTGACTGATGCAGTGCTGGCGAAGCAAAAGACGATGACGCGTCGGTCGTCTAAGTCGCTCCAAGACGATATTGCCGCATTAGCTGAGGGGTTCAGAGTTGACTCCTTGTCCCCAGAGGCCATCGAGGAGGAAATGCAGAAGCCTAAGTTCAAACAGAAAGTCAAGGCGATGGAGCCAGCGCTCATTCAGATGAACGCTAAGTATAAAGTTGGCGAAGTGGTGGCAATAGCGCAAAGTTATCTGCAGGTCCATAACACCAATCCAGAACTCATTCCGGACTGGCTCCCGAGCAAGAAGTCGAAAAGTGGATTTGTCCACTGGGACGAGCACCCTGGGTATAGCAACAAAATGTTCGTAAGTGCCGACCTCATGCCACATCAAATACGTATCACTGGCATCAAGGTTGAACGTCTGCAGGACATCAGCGAAGAGGACTGCCGCAAGGAGGGCATCATACATGTCAACTGGCGACAATACCTCAAGCAGGACATAGACGATTTCGGTCCACAGCGGTACAAGGATCATGATTTATGGACGCTGCCCATCTTCGAGGAAAGTCTGCAGAATGCCTGGGCAGAGCAAAAGCCGGGAGAGTTTGCTGCCAATGACCCGAAGACAGCTCTCATTGTACTGTTTGCCAAACTGGCGCACAGGCAACCGACAGCGTTTGCTCATGAAAACCCGTGGGTGTTAGCGTACGATTTTGAATTAGTGAAATAGAATGAAGGCATCTGAGTGCAAGTGCTGCAAATGTGGCAAGCAAGCCGTGGCTTTCTGGCCTGTCATAGACCCGGACATTCCAAGCCACCCATATTGTCGGAAGTGTCTCGACAAGGAAAAGCTGCAAGCCATGATTGCTATATATGGCGACAAAGGCGAAGAACTTTTTAAGCAATTCAATAACCAATTAAAAAAGAAAAAAACATGAAAGAAATTAAGCTTAACGTACCCGAAAGTCGGGCAGAAGAGTTCTCCAAGAAATTGGGAGAGCTGATGAAAGAGTATGATGTCACGTTGAAGTACGAACCTAAAGAGGGCGATTTTGTCGCTTTCGAGGACGATACGACAAGTGCGCCATTTATCGGTATCTTCGCAGGTTGGTACAATAGTGAGAGTGACAAGATTGTTTGTCATGCTCACATTGACGATGACGGAATACTGGAGGAAGAGGAGGAGTGTTGGAACGCTGATACCCTTAGACAAGCCACAGAGACAGAAAAGCAAAACCTGCTTCGTGAGTTGGCTAAGTCCGGCAGACGCTGGAATGAGAAGGAGAAGGAGTTTGAGCCTTGTGAACCTTATGAGGTCATTCGCACCTTCGAGGATGCAGTCCAGGCAACAGGTATGACTTTCCCCATCGATGAGAGAACGATGTCGTTGCTCGGGGCTGATGTTGTTGCTTACATGAAGCTTCGTGTTATCGTAGCAGCTATTAACGGTCTGTCAGAAACCACACTTGACCAGTTCCCAAGGTTTACAACTGATGAGTATCGGTATTATCCGTGGTTCTATTTGTACACCCAGGAAGAAATAGACGCGATGTCAGAAGAAGACAGACAGCGCGTGGTTGGTCGTGCGTACTACAATGCGTATGCGGATGGCGGTTGCGTTTGTGCGAGCGCGAACTACGCTTCTTCGTACTCGAGTACGAACAACGGTGCGCGTCTCGCCTTCAAAACGCGCAAAAGCGCGGAATACGCAGGACGTCAGTTCGCGGAAGAGTGGGCAGACTTCTACTTCAAGCCTCGCTCCGAGGACGCTGCACAGTAACACATCGGCTGCACTCAAAGAACCCTACTGCCCTCACGGGTGGTAGGGTTCAAAGCAAATAAGATAATAACTCACCTAAAGCAACCAAACACCTTGCCCGATAGGTCTTGCGACCCAACAAAAACAAAAATGTTAATTACCCAAGTTTGTAATTATCATTCTGCAAAAATACGTTTTTGTCGCGAAATAAACTGCGAATTTGCAAAAAAGTTATCAAAATACTAAGCAAAACTTATCAAAACTTGTAGAAATCACGATAATTGACTACCTTTGTGCGTAAATATTAAGGAATATCCCATAACAAAAATAAAAATAATAGACAAAATGAGCGAAAAGTTAGACATTCGTACACTCTCTATCAACCCTGAGAATCCTCGCACAGCGAGTGAGTTCATGGAAGGAAAATTGATAGAGAGTATCTTGGTTTTTCCCAAGATGCTTGAGGTGCGTCCGATTGTCGTCAACAAGGAGAACACGGTTCTTGGTGGAAACATGCGCCTTGCCATGCTGCAAAAGATCATGGACATGGATGATGACGAAATCGAGGACTATATGTTCAACCAAAAGAAGTATCGACTCATGCCAAACGAAGAAAAGGAGCGACTGCGTGACTACTGGAGCAAATTCAAGGAGGAACCAGTCGTTCCTATTCGTAGGGCAGAGGACTTCACGGACGACGAGGAGCATGAATTTTTAATCAAGGACAATCTCCACTATGGCGAAGATGATGTAGATGTTCTGAAGCATAACTTTGACCGTGAGTCCATAAGCGACTTTACCGGCTCGGTAGCGTGGAACCTCTACGACTATGACGATAAGATGAATGACAAGGAACTCGATCTTACGAAGAAGTTCCCTGAGCATTTCAAGTGTGGCTATGTGGAGTGCCAGATGACCAACGCAGAGTTCGAGGCTCTTTGCAAGGTGTTTGCAGAATACCTCGAAGCTCATGATGGCAATGGTGATGGTTTCCTCTCATATTTACTTTCTTAATATCACCAGGCTATGAAAATAAAAGTTGAAGAACTGGTAATCAATCCGATTAACCCAAGAAAGATACGCATCGAGCAGAAACGCAGGCTCCAGCAGAGCGTGATGCTTTTCCCAAAGATGCTGACAATACGTGACATCATCGTCAATAAGGACAACGTGGTGCTTGCAGGCAACCAGCGCACGGCAATTCTCAAGGAGATTGTAAATACGACTCCCCTTGATTGGATGGTTGTGCTGCAGGAGAACGAGAAGTGGACCAATATGACAGAAACGGAGCGTGAGAATGTTCTGGAGTATTGGAAGAACTGGACAGAGAACCCGGAAGTTGAAGTGTCGGTTGCCGAAATGACTGAGGACGAAGAGAAAGAGCTCATCATTAAGGACAACCAGGAGTACGGTGACTTTGACTACGATGTCCTGCTTCATATCTACGATGATGTGAACCTCATTAACTTCGGAATGGATGAGGGGCTGTTCTATAACCCTGACGATGATGATACGGTAACGACCAAAATCAAAGGATCGACTCCAAAGAAGATTGACATGCTCACATTCGGCAAGAACGGATGCGCGGTAACCAAGGAGGAGTATGACATTCTCGTCAAGGCTTACAATGACTACATCGATATGATGGGTGTCAACTACGGCTTCGTGAAGTCCCTGCTGGAGAAGAAGGGGGTTCATGTAATGAATGTGACCATAGCACAAGACCCGAGTGAAGAGTTACCAATATAAACAAAAGAGATATGGAAATTGTAAAATTCAAAGACATTAAGCCTGCGGCTTACAACCCCCGTCGTATTTCCGAGACAGCGTACAAGGAACTCCAGGGCAGTCTCAAGACACTTGGATTCATCTTGCCCATAATCGTCAACAAGGACAATATGACTATCGTTGCCGGCCACCAGAGAACGAAGGCTGCAACTGCAGTCGGTTTGGAAGAGGCTCCTGCCTATTTCGTTTCCGGAATAGACATCGAGTCGGAAATCATGTTCAACCAGATCCATAACGGTGTGGAAATGGAACCTGCGGAACACAGTATCTGTTTGAAGCCGAGAGAAACTGGAAAGTTCTATGATGACATTCCTGTTGAAGACTTCGATATTCGTGACTCTGTTGCATCTGTAGTAAAGGATATGTGTCAGCTCATGGTCCGCTATGGTGACGCTCTCTGTGCAATCTGTATCGGCAATGAGGTCGTTTTCGGCAACAACTATCTACAGGCTGCGAAAGCGACTGGTCACAACATTCATGCGTACTTCCTCGATGAGAGTTACCGCCAGATGTTCGACTACTATTTCAAGCAGGACTATGGTGTGTTCAACTATGAGCATATCGAGCGCGAGGACTTCGTGCAGGGTCTTGCCCAGCCGCCACGTCACGGAGGAATAGACTGGTCTGTGCTCTATCGGGAAATCGTACCTTATCTGACAAGCGACGAGGTTGACCGAAAGAAGGTTCATATCCTCGACTTCGGTTGTGGTAAGGCTATGTTCATTACCAAGCTCCGTAAGGTTCTCAACTTCAAGAATGCCATTGGTCTGGAGTTCTTCAATCACAACACCAAAGGTATCTCCATTGAGAAGGGGCATGAAATGATCAACAACTTCATCGCCACCGTGAAGGCTAACGGAAAGTTTGACGTGACCATCTGTGATGCCGTTGTCAACTCCGTGAACACGCAGGAAGCGGAAGATGCAGTATTCGCTTGCCTCAATCTGTTTACCAAGATGGGCGGTCGTATCTACGCATCTGGTCGTTCAATGGAGTTTGCCAAGAGAGAGCTTAACTTGAAGCGCAATTCCTCTGACTATATCACGGTGAAATTCTTCGACGAGAACGGCTTGACTGCCATCATGCGCGAGGGACAGTGGTTCTTCCAGAAATTCCTTACGCAGGAGAATGTGGACAAGATTCTTGAGAAGTACGGTTTCAAGACCTTCATGCGGTACCACAAGAGCGGTTACTGGGGCTTCGGTGCCTTCAAGACAAAAGAACTCTCCGATGAAGAGTATGCTGCTGCTGTGGACTACGAGTTCAATCTCAAGTTGCCTAACAACCAGTCTTATAACAGACATGAGGAGGTAAAAGAACTCTTCGGACTAACAGGAAAGTAAGAATATGGAGTACGTCAAGTTCAAGGACATCAAGCCTGCCGACTATAACCCAAGGCGCATCAGCGAGTCTGCCTTTCACGAGCTGAAGGGCAGTCTCAAAGCGCTGGGGTTTGTTTTGCCTATTATTGTCAATAGGGATAATATGACAATAGTGGCAGGGCACCAGCGAACGAAAGCTGCTATGTCAATCGGACTTGAGAAGGCTCCATGCTACTTCGTGTCGGGTATCGATATAGAATCAGAGATACGTTTCAATCAAGTGCATAACGGCATAGAGTTTGAGCCTACGGTTCACAGTATGTGCCTCAATGTGCGTGAGCCGGGATTCTATGACGATGTGCCGGCTGATGACTTCGACATCAAAGACTCAAAGGCTACGGTAGTGAAAGACATGTGCCAGTTGATGGTGCAGTACGGAAATGCGCTGTGTGCCGTCGTTATCGGTAACGAGTGCGTGTTTGGTAATAACTACCTGAAGGCGGCAAAGCTCACTGGCATGAGCATTCACTGTTGCTTCCTGGAGGAGAGCAAGCGTCCAATCTTCGACTATTACTTCACACAGGACTACGGTGTGTTCAACTACGATCACATTGAGCGTGGCGACTTCGTTCAAGGACTGGCTCAACCGCCAAGGCTGAAGGTGCTTCCGTGGTCTTGCCTGTATGAAATAGTGGTGCCGCACCTCATGGAGGAGGACAAGAAGGTTGTGAAGGTATTCGACTTCGGTTGCGGAAAGGGGCAGTATATCACCAAGCTGCGCAAGCAACTGGGTTTCCGCAATGCTCTCGGTCTTGAGTTCTTCAACCATAACACGGTGGGAATATCGGTAGAGAGAGGACACGAAATGATAAACGACTTCATTTCCTTCGTAAAGGCAAACGGGAAATTTGACTACGTTATATGCGATGCAGTCATTAACTCCGTGAATACCCAGGAGGCAGAGGATGCCGTTCTAATGTGCCTCAATCTCTTCACGAAGATGGGTGGAAAGATATTCATCAGCGGTCGCAATCTCGACTACATGAAGCAGCAGACGGAAGCCAACAGGAACACGACTCCGATGATGAGCATCAACTTCTTTGACGAGAATGGTCTGACTGCAATCATGAAGCAGGGGCAGTGGTTTTTCCAGAAGTTCCTGACTGACTCAGATGTGGACCGTATCATTGAGCGAATGGGCTTTGATGTTTTCGTCCGCAAGAAGAGCAGTGGCTACTTCTTCATCGGTGCTTACAAGACAAGAGAGTTCTCGAACGCAGAGTATGCCAAAGCGGTGGATTATGAGTTCAACCTCAAGCTTCCGCATAATCAAACCTACAACAGACAGGACGAAGTTAAGGAACTGTATAACCTTGTGTAACTCCTTGATATGCTTGCAAATAAGATAAAAAATAATTGCCCAAAATGTTGCATATTTGATAAAAAAGTCGTATCTTTGCATAAAAAGGATAAATTTTTAATCATGTAAAAAGCTGCAAAACAAAATGGTAGAAATTAAGTATGCGAGATTAAAGGGAGTGTACAAAATCCTCTGGCTCCGATATGTGTATGGTGTTGACCTCAATCAGCACTGCATGAAATCCCTTCTCGGGCACAACGACAAAAGGGTCAGAGGATATATGAGGGAATTGCGTAATCTGACGCTGGAAGAGTCGAAATGGTATTATCTCTGTGGAGTTGACGAATACTGGAGGTGGGAAAAGAATCTTCATCTTGCGTTTGTTCGCAGTGTCGGCTCGGAAATCATCATCGATAACGAGTTCATCCAGTGCCACATCGTCAATGCCAGGCAAATCCAGATAGACAACACGTCCATTGACTGGGGACTGCCGCAAGCAAGGAATAAATTATATAACACATGCCGAAACTGGTGGTTTGCGAATTACATCGCGAAACAAGGGGCGCAGCAAGCCTACCGCCAGTTGACGTTTTTCTAACAAAAAAAGAATGAGACCAACATTAGACGAATTTGTACAACTTCTTAGAAAATCCGGCGGGAACCTCACGAATGCTGCAAAGCTGATTGGGGTTACCCGTCAAACCATATGGGGCTGGACGAAGCAAGACGAGGCATTTGCGCAAGCCTTGCAGGACGAGAGGAAGCGTGTTTTTGACAAGTGTCTCGATGTCGCCTATGCGGTCGCTATGGGAGTGCCAAAGATAGACAAGGCGACACAACAGATGGTCGGCTGGGAAGAAAAACCGGACTCGAACATGCTCAGATACCTCCTTTCAACACTCGGTCGAGACGAGGGCTTTGGCGAGAAGCATGACATCAATATCGAGAACCCTCTGCCAACGCAGATCAATGTGATATGCACACCGAAAAAGAAACCGAACGATAACGAGGAATGACGAATAATATCTACATCAGTAAAACATCAAAGCACTACAAGATAATGTCCGACAACAGTCCTGCAGTGCTTCGCTTCATCCGCAAGATACCGTCTGCCGCATATAACGCGACAGACCGTTGCTGGGACGTAGCCCTTACTGATGCTATGTATGTTCGTCACCTTGGCATATATCTGAAAGAGCGTGGTGTGGTCCGTGACGTGATATACCAGGACTCTCTCGAAGACGTGAATGTGTGGGCTGACAACATGCCGGACCTCACCGCTGACTACAAACTGAAACTGGAACCGTACGAATACCAGAAGAAAGGCATTCAGTACATGATAGAACACAAGCGCACGTTCAATGGTGACGATATGGGTCTCGGAAAGACTCTTCAAAGTATCGCAGCCATCAGTATCGCCCGTGCTTACCCCTGTCTTGTTGTCTGCCCAGCAGCCATGAAAATGACGTGGAAGAGAGAGTTTATGAAGTTCATCGGAAAGAACGCGGTCATTCTCGACAACTCCAACAAGGACAGTTGGCAGCAGATGTTCGTCACAGGAACGTGCAACGTGTTCATCACTAATTACGAGAGCGTGAAGAAGTTCTTTATCCGTAAAGTCAAAGGAAACAGGGTGTCCGTAAAGAACCTTGTCGTTGACAGAAGGGCAGCAATGTTCAAAGCCGTGGTCATAGACGAAAGCCACAGGGTAAAGAACTCCTCTTGCCATTATGCCAAATACCTCGAAGCAATATGCAAAGGGAAAGAGTACGTCTTTATGCTCACTGGAACACCTGTCGTGACCAGAGTGAAAGACCTCGTCCAGCAGCTCAAGATAATGGGACGGATAGATGATTTCGGAGGAGCCGGAAGGTTTGCCAACCGCTTCTGCACTTCATCCGTAACCAACGAGGAATTGGGTATGCTCAACTCTCTCCTCTGGCGCACATGCTATTTCCGCAGGGAAAAGACACTCGTACTGAAGGAACTGCCAGAAAAGGTACGTCAATACTACTCTTGCGAACTCACGAACCGAAAAGAATATGACGCTGCAGAGCGCAACCTCGCCAAATACTTGAAGAAGTACAAGGAGACAACGGAGGAGAAGCTCAAAAATGCGATGATGAATGAAGCCATCGTCAAAATCGGAGTGCTCAGACAAATAGCAGCAGAAGGGAAAATATCAGAAGCCAAGAACATTATCAACGACTACATGTCCGCAGAGAAGAAGGTAATCGTGTTCACTGCGCACAAGAACATTGCAGCGAAGCTCAAAGAAGCCTTCCCCGACTCCGTCACCGTCACAGGCTCAGACTCTCCAGAGGCAAAGCAGAAGAGTGTTGACCGCTTCCAGAACGATCCGACTTGCAAGGTTATCATCGTCAATATACAAAGTGGCGGTGTAGGTATAACGCTGACTGCAGCGTCCGATGTCCTCTTTGTGGAAATGCCATGGACTGCCGCAGATTGCGACCAGTGCGAGTGCAGGGCACACCGAAATGGACAAAAGAACGCTGTCACCTGTGTTTATCTCCTGGGGCGCGACACATTTGATGAAAGAATGTATGACCTAATCCAGAAGGAGCGTTCGCAGTCCTCCATCATAACGGGGGCGGTGAACGATACGAGAGAGCAGATGGTAAACAAGATGGCAGAGCTGCTCAATGCGCCCTAAATGTCTAATACACAAGGTGTTCGGTATGAGAAAGGAAGCAGACAATAATTTAACGAATTTAACAGTCCCAACGAAAGGAATATGGAAGTCACCGTTGAAGTCTTTGACAAACAGGCACTGGCCCTTGAATATCTCTCGGAAGAGAACGAGGAGGTATCAGAGGTTCTTTACGGTGGTGGTGCCCGTGGTGGAAAGACTTTCTTGGGTTGTCTCTGGCAGGTGCTCAGACGCATCAACATGCCAGGCTCGGTTGGGTTGGTCTGCCGTGAGGAGTCCGTAAAACTGAAAGATACCACCATCGTAACGTTCTTTGAAGTACTGTCTCTGTTGCACTACACATCGGCTGTTGACTACAATGCCACCCGACTGACTGCGACATTCAGCAATGGAAGCGTGATATACTTCCGTGACCTGAAATTCCTCCCGAAAGACCCTGAGTTTGACCGTCTCGGTTCGCTCGGTATCACGGATCTGTTCATTGACGAGGCGCAGCAAGTATGTGAGAAGGCAATATCGGTATTGAAGGGTCGTTTCTCCGTGCTGAACGGAAAACGTGCTGACGGTTCAACATGGCACACAGTTCCTAAAGCCCTGTACACCTGTAACCCGAAGCGAAACTGGATATACAATGACTTTGTCAAACCAGCCAAGAATGGCACGCTGAAGAATTATCGCAGGTTCATCAAGTCGTTACCTGTGGACAATCCGCATATAGACCAAGCGTACATTGACAACTTGCTCCGTGCAGACCGTATTACGGTCCAGCGTCTATACTTCGGAAACTTCGAGTACGACGACGACCCGGCAACGCTCTGTGACTTCGATGCCATCAGTGACCTGTTCCACAACGAGCATATCAAGCCAGTCGGTGGAAGGTCGTGTGCAGCCGATATTGCCGGCAAGGGTCATGACCGTTTCGTCTGTATCTCATGGATTGGCAATGTGGCTTACATCAAGGTCGATGAGGAATACTCGCCAGGCAAGGAGGTAGAGACCACCTTGAAGAATCTGATGATAGAGGATAAGATACCGAGGTCGCTGACCATTGTCGATGCGGACGGTGTAGGTTCGTTCCTTGAGTCTTACCTCAACGGCATAAAAGAGTTCCATGGAGGCTCACCACCGATGGATAAGGCAAGGTATACCAACCTCCGTGCAGAGTGCTACTTCAAGCTGGCAGAAATGATCAACAACAGGAAGATACGCATTGTCTGCACAGACGAGCAGAGAGAGAGAATACAAGACGAGCTGGGAGCGCTCAAGCAGGCAGAGATTGACAACGATGTAACCAAGAAGGGTATCATAAAGAAAGAGATTATGAAAGCTATCCTCGGACACTCGCCTGACTACATGGATGCGCTGATGATGTCGATGTACTTCCGCAGGTCAAAGCCGACAGCCGGAGCGCAGGCAACAGTCAAAGTAAGGAAAGAAGAAGATTAACACCAATAAATAACAAATAATATGATTATCACAATTCGCGAAAAGATTTTCCTTCGCATGAAGGAGTTGGGAATCAAGAGCAGAGCCGTCTGCACTGATATTAACATCAAGGAGCAGAACTTCTCTGCCTACCTCAACGGTCGCAGGACGCTGCCATATGAGGACTTGGAAAAGGTCTGCATGTATCTCGGTCTCACACTCGAGAAGAAGGAGGGCTAACCATGAAGGTCGTACTGAATAGTCTTGTACCATTCAAAGGCTTCAAGGCGATGTTCCTCTTCGGCATTCTCTTCGTGAGGAATGACCTCAAGCATGGGTTGGAGGAGAAGGACTATAACCACGAGGCTATTCACGGAAGGCAGTGCCTTGAAATGCTCGGGGTGTTCTTCTACCTGTGGTATGTCTTGGAGTGGCTGGTGCGCATACCGTTCTACCGCTTCAATGTCAGAAAGGCATACAGGAATGTCTCTTTCGAGAGAGAGGCTTACGGCAACGAGAGGAACAAGGAGTATCTGAGTACACGTAAGATGTGGTCCTGGATAAGATACATTTAATCATTCACATATAAAAGCAAGTAATATGTTCAGAGAAAAGATTAAACTGGCAATCGGAGAGCAGAATCTCCGTGTCAACAAGGTAGCAACAGAGTGCGGCATCGTAGCGACGAGTCTCTCATCATATCTCAATGGTCAGCGAGGACTCAAATACGATCAGTTGGAGAAGCTGATAGGGTATCTTCACCTTGCGCTCGTGCCCAAGAGAAACTTCCGTTTCCAGTCTGAGTTCATGGAGAAGCAGGAGGAGGAGCGCGAAGCCAAGATAGCGGCAAGACGTGGGGTTTAATATCCCTGCGTCTGCCGACCTGTCGCATGGTGCCAAAGTACTATAATGGCACTTTTTAGTGAACGGTTGCGTTCACTGTCATACAAGCAAATAAGATATTTCATCACCGAAAAATGCCGTAACTTTGCCATATGAAGAAGCCAAGCAAAACGAAAAAGCGCCTGAAAGGCGAGGTCTGCAGTTATAAAGACTTCGTAACGCTCTTCCCCTATTGTGAGGAAAGGGTGCAGAAAAACCTTGTAGAAAGGCTTCAAAGCCAGCCACGTCCAGCGAAGCTATGTGGCAGGGAAACACCCGAAAATCTCAACGCTCTTTCGTATGGCACTCTGGATGATTTGAGAACAGCAGCGTCATCAGACGAGCCAATTTCCGCTTGCTGCAAGATTCTTCTCAGTATCGAGCCGCATGAGTTGATGAAGGCTGACGTTAATGATGTCTTTGGCTTCCTTGCCTTTGTCACGAAGGAACTGGAGAAGATTAACAAGCTTTTCACAAGTATCAAGCAGACTTATTCAAAGGAGGAAGAAGCTGCCGGCATACGTGAACTGGATTTCGGCTCGTTCGGAGTCCTCGACTGGTATGCGAGGCGCATGGGGATTCCCAACCAGAATGATGTCCGCGACGTGGCATGGGTGCGTATCTATCAGTGCATGAAGAACGACAATATGCAGTCTGAGTTTGAAAGAAGGCTTCACAAGCAGTACATGAACAACAGTAAGTCGAAGAAAAGATGAGCAACCCGATAACACCACAGTACGGAACAGTAGAGAAAAAGATAAGAGACATCGTCCAGAATATGGAAGGTGTCAATTACCTTTTTATGAACTGGTCGCAGGCAAACGAGAAGATTGACCATATAGACGGTCCAACTATCATCTATGTACTTCCACCGTCGGGAGAGTTGGATTTTCACAACTCAAGCGTGAAGGACTATCCGCAGAGCCAGATAGCCTTTGTTGCTTCTACGGAGTTCGACTTTGAGGGTGAAGAGAATGACAACATCATCGAGCAGATGAAGCGTCTCTGCATCCGGTTCATCAAGGCGGTCAACGACAGTGAGTTGTTCGAGCAGATTGAAGGACGGTTGCCGTATCGTGTTCTCTACGACTACTTTGACCAGAACGTGACTGGCATTGTTATCACACCGCCACTGGTGGAGGAGGAAGGTGTCTTTATCTGCGAAACAGAGTATCGGACAGAGGATGAAGATCCCGAGGAAGAGGTGCCGAGTGAGGAAGAGCCGGGAAGCGAGGAAGAAAATGGTTAGCGCATGGAAACCAGAGTCCGAAACATAGTAATCGCCCACCTCAATGCTATCAAGGATGGCATCGCAGCTCGCATGACTCAGTATGGTCGCAATGCGAGCGGTCACACTGTCCAGTCATTGTTGGTAAGGGCTACGGACATGGGTGGAACTTTGGAAGGCGACAACGCTATCCTCTATCTTGAACACGGTCGCGGTCCGGGAAAGATACCAATGGGCTTCTATGACACCATAAGGAGTTGGGTCATTGCCAAGGGTATCTCTTATCAGCAAATGGCTCCCAAGAACGGAACACCCGAACAGGGGTTGGCGAGACTCAGTGGTGCGATAGCCCACTCAATCATGACAAAGGGAACGAAACTCTACCGAGATAAAGGGTACAATGATATTTATTCTGAACTCATGGAGAAGGAGCTGGAACTGCTTTCAAAAGAAACGGCTGGTATCTTTGAGATGGAAGTGGATAAACTCCAGGATATAGAACTTGACGAAGAACAAAACGATTAACTATGCGCTCAATAGATATTTCATACACGGTAAATGAGACGACAAGGACAGGAGTATTGGAGTACCCTGACCTTTGGTGTTTTACGTTCAATCCGAACTATCTCATCATCAGTATGGATGACGAGACTCTTAACGGACAAATAACGGTGACTATTTCAACCGCGTCCAAGTCATATGATGTCTATGTCAATCTCTACAAGGGAAAGGCGAAGGTATTTATCTCCAAAGTGCTTCAGCTACTCATTGACGACGTTGAGCATCATCGCACAGCCGTTGTTACAGTGAGGCTCACAGATGGAGAGGTGGACATGCTCATGACTCAAATATCGTGCATCGCAGTCTGGGGTGGCATTCAGATGGGAGAACAGTTCGGAAAATATGGAGCGTTCATTTCCAACGGCAAGGATCATAGTCATGTCCGCAACGTGGTATGGTTCCGAAACTTTCCGTTCTATGTTTCCATGTTCCGTGCAGAGCCTGGTGAACTATCTTCATTCGAGTGCGACCATGTGGATCCAGAAGCAGGGGAGCAGAGACTCTATCGCTGCCATATCGACCACGTAGTAGAAGGGGAACTCCCATCCTTTGAATCACAGAGCAAGGATTTTGACGCATCCAATCCTGTTATCGTTCTCAACACCACTCATGGTGTGATTTATGCCGTGGATGGTGAAATAAGCGTAGAATCTGGACGTCGCAGGAGTGCAGCACGAGTAGTAATACCGGGCAACGAAGAAGAGTTCCTGGTAAGACCTGCAACAGTTACGAGTTCAACAGGAGAGTCTTACAATTCATGGCAGGCGCATGGCATCTACGGTTCAAGCTCTGACTACAATGACACGGCAGGCAGCGCCCGTGATGACATCGAGTTTGAGTATGGTGGTGAGATAGTCCGCTGGAACAGGAATACCAAGCAGCTTGAGAAGGCCACAATGGGCAATGCTGGTACAGAGGGTATCTTTGAACTCAACCCTGCAGTGACGTTCCCTGACGCAATACGCTGGGCGAAGTACAATATTTGTCTGGAGAAGGTGACAAGCGGAATCTTCAACATGGCTTTCAACTTCCCGTTTCCAGATACTACCAAGGTGGTGAATGAAACAGTCAATCTTCGCATCAGCGACGACAAGGATGGCTTGTATCTCCGTTGGATTGACCGCTATGGACTCATGCAGTTCTATCTCTTTGTGGAGGGCGAGTCTGCGATAAAGACGAAGGCATCAAGTAATGCGGTACAGGTGGAGCGTTCGTTTAGCGGAGTTAACTTCGGAGGACTGGAGCGTTCCATCGACAGGGCAAACACAGAGACTCGTAAGTGCTGTGCCGTAAATCTCCCGAAAGACGTGCTGGAATATGTGAAAACCATTGTCAGTGCTCCGATGGTGGACTTATACCTCGGCAAGAATAAGGCCGGCACCGAATTATGGCTTCCTGTCGGTATTGTGGACGGAACGTATAAGACAGACCCGAACACTCTTCTCTCGGACTATGAGATAAACATTCAAATGCCAGATAACATCAGCCAAACATTGTAGGATGAACAAGGAAGAATTATATATCATAACAGACCAGAGCAGAGAGCAGCTCGACTTGCTTTCTCCTTCCGGCATCACATTGAAGTGGGTGTCTAACCTCTTCAACGATATTTCAAAGCTGACGTGTTCGTATTCGTACACGTTCAAGCTGCCGATGACAGCCAACAACAGGCGAGTATTGGATTTGGCTGATGATATTCGTCACGAGAACACGATGATGAAGAAGTACTTCCGTGCGGAGTTTCTGGTTAATGGAATAGACTTGTGCCCTAACGCAAGACTCTATATCAGCGAAATGACCGATTCATTCTCTTGTGTCATGACATGGAGGGTGTTGGAGGCTTTTGAAACTCTGAAGAGTGAGGGAAGTAAGCTTCATGAGTTGCCATCGCTTGGCTCAATAGTATGGGGAGGTAACGAGCAGTACGGTGGTGTCGATTCTAATACGTCGAATCTTGACAAGGTGGTTTATCCTGACTACGATGCCGGAGTACCACACATGACAAACACACCGCCGAAGCCCTGTGTGCCAGTCTATAAGATAATCCAGATGATTAACGACACTTACGGTGTCAAGTTTGATATTGGAAAGCTTATAGCGAGCGGCATGGGCATGAAGCCGAGACGTTATCTCAACAATCCGAATTACTACAACAGGAGAGTGTATGATGACTTCGTTTCCAACGGAGTTATTCCGCTTGTCAACAGCCAGACCAATAACGCAAAGTTTTCTGTTCGTGGCATTTTCAGTACCGGGACGCATGACATGCTTTACAAATACCTTATTGCCACGGAGAAATGGAGTATGGCAGAGTATGGCAATGGTTCGTCGAGCAGCCCTTTGTATGCGATATTCTACCAGGTAATAGAAGGCACATATACCTCGTTGTCACCACTCGTGTCAGCACAGCTTATTGCTGCTTATCAAGCACCGACATTGCTTGCGGTGGGTATTCCTGTTCTCAGCGAGTTCAGAGGAAATGACTACATTAAACCGCTCTATGCTTTCCAGCATAATTCGGGATTGTGGTTCTTCAACGCAAAGAAAGGTGGAAAAGCAGAGGTTGATAGAAGAATCGGCATGAATTTTCAACCAGCGCGTTGGGGAACACGAACCTACACAATGGTAGAGCATATCGTTGATTCTCTCGGAACAACACCTCAGTCAAAGTGGGGTGACCAGTATAGTGCACGGTGTATTGAAAATAACACAAGTTGGCATGCCTATAGCAACGATCAAGGTCCAGAGTCCGGAAAGAATGTCGGTGTGATTGGAATCTATACGAGACAGGCATTTTCCATAAAAGGGTCATGTGACCTTCGTATCGCTAAGAGCGCAGTAACTGCAGGACGTGTAAGCATTGGAAGCTACAAATGGATATGTATCGCGGCTGTAAACGTAACGCGCAAGGATAGAGAGGAAGGCGAGATTTCTGAATATGGAAGATTCGATGAGGAATTTGAGATTGAGCCTGTTACTGAGAAGAGTATCAGCTCTGCTGCAGGCTTCCAGTCTATTGACGTGCCGAGGTACGATGCTGCGACAGACTCATACATCTGTCACTTTGAATTTGGCAGTGAGTATGATGTTCGTAAAATAGAGGTGGATGCCAATGATGACGAAGACTTCAAAGGCTATGTTTTCCTGCCATACTTTCCAGAAGACCACACTATAGAGGTAAGTGTTACTGATGAGGACGGGAACACCGACACTGTAGAGAAGCTAAATCTGCATGAAGGAGACTTCGTTATTGATAATCTTGTCATAACAGACATATCCCCTGATGTTGACGTTAGTGTTTTCCCTACCAAAATTAAGATAACAGAAAGCCTTCCTGAGATTTCATGCTTTGACTTCATGAAAGCCGTGTTCTACATGAACGGTGCCATGCCAAGAGTGGAACGTGACGGAGAGACGATAACAGCCATGTACTATAATCAGTTGCGTGACAGGGTGAACGACAACATTGTACTTGACTGGTCGGGCAAGCTGCTGTCTGCTGACATGGATCCTGCAAAGTCTGCGAAGTTCCATAACACCAAGTATTCAAAGAACAACTACTTTGAAATGAGCAAAAGCAACCGAGGCAAGACCGAGGAGGAGATATTGGAGGACTTTGACCAGTATAGCGACGGATATGGCAATATAGAGATAGACGACGACACGCTAAAAGAAGAGGCTTCTGTTTACAAGTCTCCATTTGCTCCAGCCTTTATCCAAAACCTCCGCTATCCTCTTGTCAAGGTGGGAAACACCTGTAAGGTATGGGAGGGCGACAATACACTTGAGAGCCGTGTATCTGCCATTTATGGTTACATGGTATTTCGCACCTACGAGCCTAAATACGAGGACACAAGAGTCCATAGACCGCAGAACTCTGACATTACGTTGATGCACAAGCGCATGAACATCTTTTCTCCGTTTGACAACGAGGAACTGATGCAAGACCTCTTCGGTTATCTCAAAGCGATGCTCAGCGACTATCAGTTGGTGAAAGAAAAGTTCCTGCTCAATGAGTTTGACCTTCGTGACTTTGATGAGTCGATGCCTGTTTACCTCAGTAAGTACAACGCATATTTTGCCGTTTCATCCATTCAAAGAGACAAAGAAGGAGTGTCAACCGTAGAACTAATCAAGCTTCCGAGAGTGGACAGCAGTATTGGTGGTTTAGACGAGTCGTACAGTGTAGAAATGCTCTCAACAGGTTCTGTCACAGTAAGGCACAACTTCAACAGTACTGCCTATAAAGTTTATATAAAGCGTACGGAAAACAGCGCGTGGGAGGAGGTTACGAATGGTACCATAGACTTTGGTGAAGACGGAATCTATGCTATTGCTGGCGAGGGAGACAAATCGTTGTACGTGTATTGTACTGCTAACGGAAGATACCGTTTCACATATTACGATATTGACACAGACGCAGATAAGGATTTCATCAAAGCAGAAGCTTCCGTGTACTTCGATGGAAAGGACTGGAGCGATTGTGTGTCTAAAGACATAAATGGTAACAAGACTGACTATGTGACGATCGACAAAGCTGACATTGTCTGGCACAAGGTAGAAATAGTCATCCCTATCCGCAATCAGTTTGACGAAGTAGTGGAAACTCGCAGGTGGACTTCCCCAATAATCGTAGCCAGTAGGGGCGCAATGGAAGGATATGATGCGGAAGGAAACAGGACCGTAATCACTTGCAGTAGCATTGGCTCACTTCATGTTGACCTTGTACGTGATTATACGTCCAACCAGACAGCCATCTACTCAAGCTTAGGTATGGGCGCTTATGACGGAAACTGCAATATTGGTCTCGAGGCGCCCATCTGGGCTCGTCCTTATGAAGGAGAGCGTCTTAAAGGAGACTCCTACACGTTAAGGGTGGGTGCGTATGATTCTATTCCGTATAAAGTGCTGAAGTATAAGAATGGTATTCTACAATCGAACGTTTCACTTAGCACGAAAGTTCGTGTGTATTGGGATGATGAGAGAGTACCTTCTACAACGACCAAGACGCTCTACAGAAGCGAATTTGGTGGGAGCCATATTATCAAGTACGAGTGTGTCTTAACAGACGAAGATGGAACAGTTTTGCTGAGAGTACACAGAAGGGTAATATGGTTTGTGACAGCGATAAACCAGAGCGTCATTGACTCACCATACGGACAAACACATGACGAAGATGCGACTATCAAAGTTAACGATGTTAATATAATCGGAAACGCTTCAATCTCAGATACGAAAGATTATGCCTACACATTGAATTATCTTCCGTCATATGCAGACATCAAAGCGTCAAGTGTCACCGTTACAGCTATAAACACCAATGAAGCTGCCATTGAGGTAGTGTCTCAAAGTCTTGAAGGCTTTGTAATACGCGCGACAAGGCTTCCTGAAGAAGAGTCAGATGTCACCGTTCAAGTGGAAGTCACACTTGCCGACGGGACAACATTCACAAAGCAGAAACTTATAGCTCTCATGCAACCATATATCTACGTTCCTGGAGATTTGAGTTTCGTTGCAAATAACGGCAGTGGTTCAAAAGTGTTCGGTGCATATGTATATCCCAATCCAACAACACAAGACAAGCTTATTTCTGTCGCCTCGTCAAATCCTTTGATAGCAGTGTCGGTAAACACATCATCAAGACAGTTCACGCTCTCTGCTTCAAGTATAACGCAGAATGAGACCGCTACCATAACGGTTGTTTGTGAACGTGCCGGCATACAATTAAGCAAGACATTCGAGGTTACTGCTGAGTTCCGGAATGTTTGGTCAACTGACATTCTGGACCAGCAGGGGGTTCTCATCGTTGACCGCAACGGCATGTTCTACACTGCAGAAGAGTGGAGGAAGTCTGGCATCGAGAATGCGGATGCTGACGGTATCGCGGTTTCAGACGGGACACATCGTTTCGTTGTAGCAAAGAATGACTGTGGTTCACGCGCATGGGGTAGCTCGTCTTTGGCAGTCACTGGCATAGTGACAACGACTTCTGTAAGTGATGCTCTCACCGATTATAACGGAAAAGCCAACACGGACGCAATTATAAACCAAGACTCCAATGCCGTAGCAGCAAGGTATGCGAGGAAAACCGAGAATTTCCCAAGTGGAAAGGCTGGCTACCTCGGAGCTGCAGGCGAATGGAATATTTATTACCGCTTCAGTTCACGAATCGATACTCTTATGAAAGTCATAGAGGGTAGTGTAATAAATCGATTTACGATGGGGCAGGAAGACCGTTGGACATCAACGCAGCGTACCACAGAAACAGCATGGTATTACCATTTCGGTTCAGACAATACTGTAGAAAGTAATAATAAAACGTATGGTAAACTGGTGCGTCCGTTTGCAGAATTGACAATACTTTCAGCCCCTGTAGTGCGAGGCTCTTTCGTCATACAAGGTCCAGACACTTTCCAAGTGGTGAACGGAAGCGGCTCTGCAAGATACAGTCTTGTTTACTCTCCATCCGGGGTGACGATAAGCGATGTGTCTGTCACATCAAACAACTCGGACGTCAAGGTGCGTCTCATATCTAATTCAGAAATTGAGGTGTATGTGGAGAATGCAATTATCGATGAGGTTGCGACAATCACTGTGAGAGCAAGGCTCAACGGGCTTATGGAAACAGTGACCAGAAATGTCACGGCTATCGGAGAGACCGTTGTTGACTTTACAAAACTTGATGAAGCACATGCTCTTATCATAGACAAGGAATACAACCTCTATGATGAAGAGGAATGGTATGAATCCGGGAAACTTATGACGGATGCTAACGGAATTGCTGTTTCTGACGGAACACATCGTCTGGTTATTGCCCTGCATGACATGTCGTCAAGATGCAGATGGGGTGGCAGAAATGTTACAATCGATGGATTGACAGACGGGTTCGGAGGTCTTGAGAACACGCGGAAGATTATGGCTGCAGTAACGACGTCAGATGGATATTTCACTAATCCGCCGTACAGTGCTGCCGGATATGCAAACGAGTACACGTTCCCCAATGGAGAAAAGGGATTCCTTGGATCAAGAGCAGAGTGGCAGATGGTTAAGAACTATCTGGAAGAAATAGAAGCACTTCTCTCAGCAGTAGGTGGTGACAGCCTTGTGGAGTCAAATTACTGGTTATCATCGGTTAGCGACGAAATACGGGCATATTACATATCGATATACAAAACCCAAGATGGCGTAATTCAAAAGCCTATTTGGGAAAGCTATAGGAGTGACTCGCATTACGTCCGTCCGTTCCATCAGTTCTAACAAAAGCAGATAAGATAATACAACTATGGCAAATCAAGACACAAAAGTAAAGATTGTCGATATACAGGTCAAGTACCAGGATGCGGTGAACGCCATGGCAAAATATCGTACCGCTATCGACGAGGCAAAGAACCAGCTCAAAGCCTTGAAGCAGGACCTCAAAGACGGTAAGATTACCCAAGAGGAGTACAACAAGCAGTCTGAGGCGGCAAAGGTGTTCATGAAGCAGCAGACCGACTCCATCAACACCCTCAATCGCCAGGTGCAGAACCAGATTAGGGTGACAAAGGAGGAGGAAGGCTCTCTCAAACAACTGCGAGCCGCCCTCTCCAATGCCACGGCACAGTATGATGCCATGTCAAGGTCGGAGCGTGAGAGTGCAAAGGGTAAGGAGCTGAAGAATCACATCGTAGAGATTACCACGGAACTCAAGAACGCTGAACAGGAGACGCTTCGTTTCTATCGCAATGTCGGCAACTACCCAACCTCAGTAACGGCAGCAATCACAGGTATTCGTGACCGTTTTGCTGAGATAGGTCGTACGATAACGAGTATGATTACAGGTGGAGGGCTTCTTATGTTCGGGCAGAAGATACTCCAGGTGGGTAGAGACTTCAATGACGGAATGGCGCGTGTCCGTGCCGTAACCCAAGGCTCTGCAGAGGATATGGCAATGATGACAGAGGAGGCAAAGAGGCTCGGTGCCACGACTGCCTATACTGCATCAGAGGCGGCAGGTGCGTTGGAAAACCTGACACGTAACGGTCTCAATGCGGCACAGGCGACCAATGCTTTGGCTCCGACACTCCAGTTCGCCCAAGCTAACACCATAGGTTTGGCAGAGGCGGCAGACATTATGACCAATGTCTCAAATGGCTTTAACCTCGGTGTTGCAGGTATGGCACAGGTCAGTGACTCTCTTTCATGGACAGCCTCCCACTCCGCTACCAACGTTACTCAGTTGGCAGAAGCACTGAAAAACGCAGCTCCATTTGGTGCGGCACTCGGTCAGCCTATCGAAGAAGTCAACGCTTCTCTCGGTGTGCTTGCAGATGTAGGTATCAAGGGAGCGGATGCTGGTAGCGCCCTCCGTATGGTGATGCTCGGTCTCGCCACTTCCACAGCAAAGCAGCAGGCGGTATTCGAGAAGTATGGTCTCGAGATCAACCAGCAGACGATGAAGGCAGACGGTCTTACCAAGACGCTGGAGAAGTTGCGTGACTCTGGTATCATGCAGTCCGCTAACTCTGCGAATGAGCTTGCAGACATCTTCGGTCGTCGAGTATCTCCGCAGGCGATGGCTTTGCTGAACAATGTTGATGCACTCCAGACCAAGCTTGCCGGACTCGGTGAGGCACAGGGAACGACAGGGGATATGTTCGAGGTGTCTATGAGTACCGTATCACAGAGCGTGAAGGGGTTGGAGTCCGCGTGGGAAGCATTCTTGCTCTCTATTTATGACAGCAACTCGGATGCACTCGTCGGACCGCTTGAAGCACTCCGCAGCCTTGTCAACTGGCTCCGTGAACACCTCTCGGAGGTAGGTACCTTAATTATGAGTGTCATTGGTGGAATATCTTTCGCGAAGCTCATCAGTGGAGCAATGTCCGCTTTTACACAGATCAAGGACTCTGCCGTAACCAACGCGCAAGCAGCTACTCAACAAGTGCAAGTCAGCCTGAATAACGAGATTGCTCTTCGGAAGCAGATAGCATCGTTGACGACACAGTTGGAGTCTGCATCGGCAGCAGAGCGTGAGCGGATAGAAGTACAGCTTGTAGCCAAGAAGCGTGAACTTGCCAACCAGGAGAAGCTGACACATAAGGCAAAGACACAGGAGATTACCCTTTGGGAACGTGCAGCAGCACTGGAGACTGGCAATGGTTGGACTCAAGCATTCGCAGTGGCAAAGATGGGTGTAACAGGCTTCGTCGCAACCGCCAAAACAGCATTCAAGGGCTTTATCGTAACGGCTATTCTCTCACTTGCCTTTGAGTTGCTGATGAAGCTCTTCTCGAAGATGAAGGAAGGAAAGGGAATCTTCGGCACTTTCGCCTCATGGTGCTCATCAGCATGGAACGCAATCGTGAAGGGTGTTGTCAATGCCATCAACTACTTCATTGATTTGTACAATGAGAGCCTTGTGGTAAGAGGGGCGGTACAGATGATTGCTCTCCAGTTCAAGAATCTCTGGGAGGGTGTGAAGCTTATCTTCAACCTTATCATTGACGGTGTAAAATCAGTAGGACGTGCTCTTTCCGGCATGGGTGATATTATCAAGGGTATTGTCACTTTGTCATGGGACGACATAAAGGCTGGTTTTGGAAAGATAACCAGTAACTTTGGTGCAACTATCAAAGAGGCTTACGGAGACTTGAAGAACTTTGGTTCTGCCGTAGGTCAGAATATCGTAGATGGCATAAACAACACCATCAGCGGTGCCAAGATAGCTCATATTACCATACCAAAGCCGGAAACTACTCCAAAGATGGCAAATGCTCCTGCAGATACGGGAGGAGGTGGTACGACTCCAACGATTGAGGATTTACAAGCGCAAGAGGACGGAGGAGGCACTTCTGGAGGTTCTGGTGGTAAAGGTTCCCATGGAGGTGGCAACAGTGCTGTAAGCCGTGCAGACCGTCAGCGTGCCAAAGCTGCAGAAGAGGAGGCGAAACTGGTTGCAGAGGCAGAGAAAGCCATGCTTGATCTCCTTGGCGAATCCATCGAGAAGAGAAGGGCTATGCTTGATGCACAGTATAGTGGAGAAATAAACAAGCTAAAGGCGAAGTTGGAGACCGACAAGACGCTCACAGAGGGTTCTAAGGATGCTATCCGTCAACTCATCACCGCTAAGGAAATGAAGCTCCAGGATGAGCTTTCCAAGTTGGAGGATGAGAACTTGAAGAAACGAATAGAGGAGCAGCAAAAGCTCCTTGACTCGCGTCTTGCTCTCGTCCGTAAGGGAAGTGAAGAGGAATTAAATATCAAACTTCAGCAGGCAGATGAGAAACTGAAGATTGACCTCATTTCTCTCAAACAGGAAGAAGAGGCAGCGCAGAGAGGAGCAGCTACAGCGCTCATGTTCCGACAGGCAGCATTGGATGAACTGATGGCATCTGGCACAGCAACAGAAGAGCAGTTGACAAAGGCTCGTGAGGCTGTGGAGTATGCTCAGTCGGAGATAACACGTATCAACGAGGACTATGCTGAGCGTCGCCTTAATATGCAGGAGCAACACTTCATGAAAGAGGATGAACTCCGCAGGGCGCACGATCAAGCCGTTCTCGATGAGCAGATGTTACAACTGCAGAATGAGATTGCTCAGTTGGAGATTGCCAACACAGAGAAGATGAATAAGATTGTGGAGGGTTCTGACTATGAGCAGACCTACCAACAATCCATCAACGAACTCGGACTTGATGTAGTCACGGAGTTTGAAATGCAGAAGCTGCAAATCCAGCAGGAAATGGCGGAGCAAAGACTCGCTTTCATCATGGAGCAAGGGCAGCTTGAAACCGAGACGGAGGCACAGTACAACGCTCGTATTATTGCTGGAAAGAAGGCAGTTGCAGATGCAAAGGCTAACTTTAACCAAGCATCGCTCAAGAACGAACAGGCTTACGCAAAGTCTATGGGGGGTGTTACCAAGTCTCTCTCTGGTTTGCTCGATGTCCTTGGAGAGGACAACAAGGAGTTTGCCATAATGAGCAAGATGATAACGCTCTTCCAGATTACTGTTGACACAGGTAAGGCTTTGTCTGCTGGTATCGCATCAGCATCAGCCCTTCCGTTCCCTGCAAATATGGCTGCTATTGCAACGACAGTTGCGACAGTCCTTGCCAATATTGCCACAGCTATCAGTACGGTGAAGTCGGCAAACTTTGCAGAAGGTGGTAAGGTGCACGGTCCCGGAACAGGAACAAGCGACTCCGTTCCTGCCAACCTATCCAATGGGGAATTTGTGATGACCGCCAAAGCTACCGACATGTTTGAACCGTTGCTCCGTGTAATGAACGCAATCGGTGCTGGTGTTCCCATCAACACGACTGGTGCGTATGAGCGTGTAGAGAACGCAGAATCCCTGACAGACTCATTCACCCAGGCGGCACAAGAAATTAAACCTGTAGTGTCTGTGGTAGAGATAACAGAGACGCAGGAGCGCATATCAATGATAGAAAACCTCGATACACTTTAAATTATATGACAAGATACGAAATCCTAAAAATGAATGAGCAGCTCTTCCAGTTGCTCCGTGACAACAACATCGACACGAAGGATATCCAGTACATCCCTATGGTCGAGGAGTTCCGTAAGATGAAGTCGAAGAAACACAAGGTGGCTTACATCGTTTACTATCTCAGTGGCAAGTACAACATTACCGAGCGTGGCGTATATAAAATTGTCAGACGCTTCGGAGAAAGGATAAAGGTATGAAGTATTACAACAAGATAACAGAGAGTGTCCTCTATCATGCGGAGAACGAGGACATTCTCTGCAACCTCCCTGCTTACAGTTTCTCCGTGATGATTACCGACCCTCCTTATAACTTCACCAAGTCCAACTGCAGGAAGATGTATAAGGAAGGATCCAAAAGGCTTGTAGCAAAGTCCGGCCTCTATGACTATGACTCAGACCTCTGCCGTATTGCAGTACAGTTTGGCGAGAAGGAAATCAATGCCTTCATGGACCAGATACCTCGCCTGATGAAGAAGATGAACGCTTTTATCTTCTGTGCCGAAGCGCAGTTGACTGCGTATATTGCATGGGCAGAGCGTCATGGCTACAAGTTCGCCATTCTTCTCTGGGAGAAGCCGTTGAACATCATCAGCAAGAGCCGTTTCTCGCAGAACGTGGAGTTCATCATCCGCATATATGACAACGGTACGGCTCTCAATAAGCTGGAGGAGAATGAACTCTATAACCGTGTCTTTCATAGCCGTGTGGTAACGAAGAAGAAGCATCCTACGCAGAAGCCGACGGAAATCTTCGAGCGTCTTATCAGACTCACGACAAAGAAGGGTGATGCAGTACTCGATCCGTTTCTCGGCTCCGGAACAACGGCAGTAGCAGCCAAGAGACTCGGTCGCGTGTATGTCGGTATCGAGCGTGACGACAACTTCTTTGCTACGGCACAGGAACGAGTGGACTCTATTCCAGAAGGAGAAACACACTCTCCAGAAGATTAGTCACAGCAAGCGCCGGCCAATCTGCATGTGTGGCGCATCCCACCTAATGGTCGAGGGTGCGCCTTTCTTGTCGCAACTAACGAAAATAAATTGCATATTTGATAAAAATAATTGCTCAAAAGTTTGCATATTTGATAAATTTGTCGTATCTTTGCAGTAGCAAATAAGATAAATAAGTTATCACTTAAAACTCCGAACAATGAAAAAGCAATTCACAAAAGCAACGGAGCTCAAGCAGGAAATGCTCGTACAGGCTCTCAATGTAATGACGGGATTCCAGAAGGACATCGTTCTCGATTTAGAGCGAGTGGACAAACTGGATAATGACTGCGACGACTGGTTCTACTGGGGTGTACGCAAGATGGGCACTCATACGAGAGAGACATCGGCAGAGTTTGACGAGCTGGTTTCAGCCTGGAAAGAGGAAAGCTTTGAAATCAAGGCTCTCATCGGTCACAGTGTCAAGGGGGGCTACTATGAAATCCTTTACATAAAGTGTCCAGAGTCACTTTCTGAGGACCAGAACGGAGAGAAATGAACATCGAAGTCCAACCTTAAAAGCGGAAGAATATGGAAGTCAGCATAAAGACATGGATTGAGAATTTCGACAAGGGCGAATATAATAGCCCTGCACGTCATATACAGTGTTTGGCAGGTTGGTACGACTGGTTCTGCCGTGACTCTTCTTTGGCAGGCAAGACCCAGAAGCTCGGTACCAAACTCAAGCAGATAGCAAAGAGCAAGAAGATAGACATCGAGAAACAGTATGTCTGGTTCAAGAATAACTGTCCTCTCGCAGGTCCGTTATTCGACGACTTTCGCATAGCGGATTTGGAAAGCGGTAATACGGTCTATACTATTATTCCTCGCTCCGGTTTCACTGGAAAAGCAGAGGTTTATGGACGAGAGAATGACTTCCAAAAACCTATTGTGAGTGGTACCTGGAGAGACGTTGTGAAGTTCTTTAATGAAGCGTAAATACCAAGAAAGAGATATGAAACAGCAAATAATAATTGACCGCCATGTGTCAGACATAATGAAGTTGCCTTGCATCTTCTCTTGTCATAAGGGCGAGAATGATGAGTATGTGTATCTTCTGTACCCTACAATGGAAGTAATGGATTACACAGAGCTGCATGAGGGCGACACTCTCATTATCGAAGAGGATGGGTCTTGGTCTGTAAAAAGAAAGGAACAACAATGAAAAAGTATTTGCCAATTAAGATTTTCAGCATTAACTTCGCCTATGGCTGGTGGTGGGGTGGCTACTTCTTTTTCTTCACTCCATTTGCCATTATTCCCATGTGGCTTCATCGTCAAGACTGCACCTATGAGAACGGAAAGGCTATTGATGTTGGCGATACGGTGAGCTGGTCCCAAGAGCGTCAGAGAGAAAAGGCTGAGGACGAAGAAAGGAGGGTGCGGTCATGAAAGCAAGCGACACTGTCATTTTCACCAACAGTGAGAAAGTAGGCAATTCGCCATACAGGTACGGGAGCGTCCACTATGGAGGCAAGCAGGTGGGGACATTCGAGTTTCCCAATATGAGGGGTAAGTACAGCATTGGTATCTACCCACACTTCTTTATGACTCGCGACACCGAAGAGCAGGCACGCGAGGACATTGCTCGCTGGCTGAATGAGAACAAAGTGACCTGTGATTGCTACTTAGGCACATCGGGGATTCCAATTTAACGAAACAGGAGGAATGACAATGGCTACAAGAAACAATCAGACAATGGAGTTCATTTGTAACTGCCTTGTGTTTAATGATGACTACATCGATAAGCTCTTCACGGAGTTTGACATCGACATGGATCAGAGCGAAGTGTATGATGCACTTGACGTTTGCCATGACAAGCAGGACTATCAGATGTTCGGCAATCTTATTATCGGAAAAGTCTTTGAGCATATTCAAGAAAGATATGTGGAGCAAGGGCTTGACGGTGACAAGTTTGACTGGAGTATCGATAACTGGTGTTCTGTGCTACGTTACGATGGCAAGGAGGTAAAGTATAAGCAGCAACTTGAAGGTATCATCCGCGAGAAGCGTGAAGCTGAGGAATGGGAGAAGTTACGTAAGGCTCCCCGTGAGTTCCGTCTGTCAGCAGGAGACAAGCGCCAGTTGTTAGAATGGGGCTATCCCAGCAATGAACTTGAGCAGATAGAGATTGAAGCCAACGTCTGCACTTACGAGTTATACAGCCGCAAGGGTGACAAGCAGGGCAATATTGACCGAGACGAAGCCATCCGCATACTGGGTCGTAAGGAATGGCTCTCCGGCATCAGCCGCACAGCATTCCACTGGAGCGCAGGCAGGGAGAACAAGTCTGGCACTAAGCATGTCAGCTTCGAGAGCGGTCTGCCGGGAAGGTATAATCATTAAATAACGAAACGATAAATCATGGAAAAAGAAAGGTTTAACGAATTACTCAAAGAGTTATTCAAGGCAGTAAAAGAGAAGACCTTGTTAATCATCATCGACTCCGCATCAAAGTATGATAAAGCTGTGTTCTCGCTTGTTTCTTTCAAAGAAAAGAACAGCCCTGGACCTGGCTACACTTCATATGCTCCTTTGCTCAAGGAAATAGGGCTGAAAAACTATCGTGGAGAGTCTGAACTATTCGTGACTCATTGTGCCGGACGTTTCTCGCTCTATATTCTTGACAACATCGGAATACTCCTGATGGTAAAAGGTGTGAAGCTGCCAAAAAGATGGCATGACCAAATCCAGTCACAGAATTGTATTTAACCAAAAGACTCTGCAATCATGAACAAATTAGAAGAACTTGCGAAAAGAGTTGACGAAATAGCACGGCAGCTTGGATTTGAGGTGGAGAGAACGGTGGAGACTATCGCGTTCTACCATTACAAAGAAAATGGTGAGTACAAGCCAAATGCGAAGGGTGAGACTCTCATTGTCGATGTGGGCTACTGCTCCAACTTCGGAAAAGGAACATACGATCTTCCCTGGTGTTGGTATAAGAGCGGAAAGACTGAGGAGTTTATGCCAGAGTATTGGGGTCTCAACACGTATGTTACCGATAAGGACGGACAGTGTTGGGGAGGTTACAATCCCACAGTAAAGCTCAGTAAGGACCGGAAAAGGCAGGTAATAGACTTCGATTGGCATTTCTCTGCCACTGAAGAGAACTTCAAGAGACTTCTTGAAGAGGTTCTCAGAAGGTTTAACACATCGGACAGTGAAAGGGAACGGCAAGATTTTGTTAAAAAGCACAAGACTTTTGTGTCCCTCCGCTCACAGAGCATATGGAATGGCGAGCAGTTGAAGCAGCATTTCACTCAGTCCGAGTTGATAAACCATCTTCTTCTTTCAGAGGAAATGTACTATCTTTGGAGGGAGAATGATGTGGTGAAGATATTGGACTACGTGCAGGATGCCTATCCCGAAACCACTGCGGAAGATATACGTCGAGTATATGAAGCCAACAAGGACTTCATTTGCAGCATCTACGGATAATCATGGGACTTATAAATATATTCAAATTATGAAGAAACAAATCAATATTGCAGTTGACATCGAGACACTCTCAAAGCGTTCAACTGCAGCAATCATCGGTATTGCAGCAAGGGCATTCGACCCCAATGGTGGTTGTGTCGAAGGAGAGGAGAAAGGCTTTCATGTAGCCATAGACGCAACGTCATGCGCCATGTTCGGCATGGACTTCGATCCTGGCACCGTGGAATGGTGGAGCAAGAAGCCAGAAGAAGTCAAGAAGCAGTTTGACAACACAGAGAAAATCAAGAGTGCACTCTCGCAACTTTCCATCTTCATCGAGGATATAAAGCTTGCGAACGATGCCGACGAGGTTATCATTTGGTGCCAGGGGACGGACTTTGACATTCCAATACTCCGTAACGCTTTCGTCTGTGTCAATAACGACAGGGAAGAAAAGACGCTGCCGTGGAAGTACAGCAATGTGCGAGACTCCAGAACATTCATCCTCGATACCATCACGCGCTTTATCGCTCCTGGTACAGAAGACCCCTATTCGCTGATACCAAAACGTGAGGGCTGGAAGACGCACGATGCCCTTTCTGACGTGGATCAACTCATTCACAACGTGGAGTGGGTGTCACGCAGATTGAACGATTTGCTTGTACAGAAAGGAGTGAAAGGAGGTGAAAGATGAAGCCAGAGGACACGGAAAAGAAGTGGAAGGGCAAGGCTATCTATGAGCCGTCTGGAGCAGCCTACGAATATTGCCACTGGGCATGCAACCTGTTCAACGGATGCACAAACAGGTGCGATTATTGTTACAACCGCCACAGTATGACAGCTGGAATCCTCGGTGCAGAAGAGGTGTCTATTAAGAAGGCCCTGAAGGATGAGAAAACAGCTTTCTCTATATTTTGCAAGGAACTGAAGCTTATAAAGCCGATGATGAAACCAACAGAGTCCTTGTTCTTCTCATTTGTCAGTGACCCTATGCTTCCACAGAACAAGGCACTCACCATGAGGTGTGTTATGGAAGCCCTGCGGAACAGAGTGAACGTACAGATTCTCACAAAGTGTTCTGACTGGGTGTATGATGAAGCAACGATTCGCCCACTCATTCCTTACGCAAGGCATATCGCCATCGGCTTTACCATAACCGGTATGGACTCAATGGAGAGTTTCTGTATAAACAACACGGCAGAGCGCATCAAGGCAATGGGAAAGTTGAAGGAATACGGTTTCCCTACATTTGCCAGCGTGGAGCCTGTCATCGGCATAGACAAGGCTATCTTAGCCGCTCGCAAGGCTTACCCTGTCTGTGACATGTTCAAGGTTGGACTGGTCAGCAAAATGGGTGTCAAGTTCACCAAGGAGCAGGTCATGGATCTCGTATATCGCATGCACATCTTCGTCCGTGACGGGACTGCTGTGTACTGGAAACAGAGCGTCCGTGAGATAGTCGGTAACGAGTATTGTGACTCCTGGAGTAACTCCGTGCCATCTGACTGGAGTCTTGTGCAACCGTGGGAGGAAGGAGGTCGTCATGAGTAGTTGTAAGAAACGTCTTATCGGAGAGTATCTCATAGCGATTGCGATAGCCTGCTGTGTCGTATGGCTTATCCTGATGCTGGTGTGTGACAAGACAATGGAGTGCCCGGAGTGTCATAGTCGATGCCGTGAGGTGCATCCACAGAACGCATGGGTGCTATGCCCTAAATGCCTTTACAAATTTCAAGAACCAAAAGAAAAGACCCATGAAGATTAAGAAGCTTTATTTCAACGATGAGTACAAACAGACTCACAATGTTATAGACGGTCGTAAGACCCAGTTACGGAAACCCCTCAGCAACGTTGCTGTCAAAGCACTTGACGTGTTGAAGCGCAAGTTAAGCTTAGACACAGACAGCGGTGAAATACTGGTACCGGACTTCTTTATAGAGAAGCACTCTCCGTTCCAAGTCGGTGAGGTGTATGCCGTGGCGCAGCCTTTGGAAGTAATCTGGAGGCATGAGAGCGCCATTGACGATAAGATATGTGACCGAAAGGAAACGCAGTTGCTCATCCAGTCGGCAAATGAATTGCAGAAGAGCAAAGGGTGGGCGAATAAGGTCTTTGCTCCTGCAGAGCTCATGCGATACAGGGTAGAGATTACAAACGTGCGCGTCAAGTACCTCAGCCATGTGACGGAGGAGGACGCGAAGGCAGAAGGTTGTCTCCCACTCGCAGAGGTGTTCAAGGGAGCGGAGTGTACAGGTTGGTGGCATGACGGCTTCAGCCTTAACACCTGTCAGACGCACGCAGAGACGTTTGAGGCTTTGTATCGTGCCATTCACGGAAACAAGGAATGGGAAGCAGACCCGCTTTGCTGGGTTGTTGACTTCAAGCTGGTAGGTTAATTCTCGCGCATGAGGAGTGGTTGTTCGGCAGTCACTCCTTTTTTATGTAACCTCTTGTCTATCAGCCGAAAAAAGTTGCATATTTGATAAAAATAATTGCCCAAAAGTTTGCATATTTGATAAAATTGTCGTACCTTTGTGGTAGCAAATAAGATAAATAAGTTATCACTTAAAACTCCAAACATTATGGCAACTACAACATCAAAGAACAACGTGAGAATTAACAAGAGTATGGTAATGAAAGCCGCTTGGCAGGTTCTCAAGAGCAAGCAGGCAAAGGACTTGGCAGAAGCTCTCGCAAAGGCATGGAAGGCTTACAAGCTGAAAGCAAAGATGGCTCTCGGTGTCGTGAAGTTCGTTTTCAAAAAGACCAACGGAGAGATTCGCCAAGCAGTCGGCACGCTTGCCAACAACATGTACCAGTACGATTTCAAGGGAACTGGCTATGCAAGTCCTGCAAGCTGCATCCGTTACTTCGATCTGGAGCGTAAGGCATTCCGTTCTTTCACAGTAGCATCGCTCCTTTGAGTATTGACAACTAACCTTGATAGGTTATAACTCAAACCAATATAACTATGGCAAAATTAAATTCGGAACAGGCGACCACTTTCGCCAAAGATTTGAAGAGCTACATCGGTGACACCACTGAGGAATGCTCATGTGAAGTTAACGTCGTGGACGGTGGAAACGGAGCCTCGGGCATCGAGGTAGTTCCTGGGGCAATGAACACAAGCGGTTCTATCTACCACATGGAGGAGGTAGTGGACTTCTGCAGAGGTCGTCACCTTAACTTCTGGGTAGGAGCCCGTGAGTCGGGAGGTTACCCACACGCATTCGTTCATATTTACTAACAAATGCTCGCTCGCTCAATAGCTGCCATGATTTAACTAAAACTGCGAGCCGGCATCGGGGGAGGCTTCGCAAGTGGTCTCCCCCTCTTTCTAAAAGCAAATAAGATATGATACTTTCCAAAGAAACCATCGAGCAAATCAATGACACGATTGAGAACTACGACCTCGACGATGAGTACTCCACTGGTCATGAGATAGAGATTGAAGTGGGAAGCATATTGCTTTTCATCACATTCACGCTATGGGCTACGTTGCATGAGGAGCGAATGGTTCATACAGAAGTGCCACCGCCAAACATAGAGTATTTCTCATACTACGAGTTTGACGATGCTGAGATAACGGAGATTGTCGCCTACGATGAGGATGGCGATGAGGTAGAAATAGAGAACAAGAAAGCACTGAAATACTAAAATGTAATAATCATGGAAATTCTAACAAGTTTCAACTGCAACAGAGCAGTCAAGGTACGAGAGACAGTCGTGCCGGAAGTCATTTACAAGTTCGAGCCAAGAGGCTACAAAGAGCGTGGTGCCGGCTTGTATGACAATGTTTACCACGTCCTCACCAACGAGTCCACAGGAGAGGTCGTGAAGATCAATGTGGATGCAACCGCCATCATGAAACAGTATGAGGTCGTAGAGTTCAACGGCAAGCGTCACCTCGCAGACCTCTATAAAGCCGCAATCAATGCCCACCAGTGGTCCTCACACGACCCGGAACGTGCCGCCAGAGTGGAGATTCACGGCTATGAGGATGAGCTCAACTCTGACATGGAGAAGATACCAGCCGAATACCAGGATGAGTATTGTACCAAGTTCCAGCAATGGGTGGCAGACATCTTGTCAAAGGAAAGCCGGATTGCAAGCTCTTTCGTAACAGGTCCTGCGAACTTCAACGTCAGAAGGAACGAGAAGGCAAACAACTCCTATCATAAAGCCTGCAGCGACTTCGCAGAATGGCGAGAAAAGCGCATCAAGGCTATTGAGCGTGCCATCGAGAGGGAGAAGCCGGAGGAACAGCGTATCGAAGAGCGCTGGGCGACAGTGTGTGCCGGGTTAGACGAGACAGCGAAGAACATCAAGGAAATCGATGAGAATAACGCGCCCTATCACCGTGCCTTGTTTGTCAATTCTCTTTACGGCAAAGCAGAGACTCTTGCCAAGAATGGCGATAAGGCACTGCTCGATCGGTATGTTGAGCGCATCAAAGAATGGAACGAGAAGCTGAAGAAGCCGCTCTTCACATCACGTCACAAGTTCTGGCAGTTACAGGAACTCTGCGAAAAGAAGATTGCAAGGACGGAGGCACTTGCCGGACGCGAGAATGTGGAGATAAAGAAAGATGGCTACACCATCGTCAAGAACTTCGCTGCTGACCGCCTGCAAATCATCTTTGATGGCAAGCCAGACAGGGAGACTATCAGCAAGCTCAAAAGCAACGGCTTCCGATGGTCGCCCTCCAATATGGCATGGCAGCGACAGCTTACCATCAACTCCTACTACTCAGCATCGAGGGTGGTAGATGTGTCATACGAAGAACTCAGAGCCGCCAAGTAAGTCCAGGCGAGCATTCAATGTCACAGAAAGGGTTGTCTTTCCACGAGGATTGGCAACCCTTAACTCTTTGTCTATCAACGAAAAAAAGTTGCATATTTGATAAAAATAATTGCCCAAAAGTTTGCATATTTGATAAAATTGTCGTACCTTTGTGGTAGCAAATAAGATAAATAAGTTATCACTTAAAACTCCAAACATTATGACAACTTTAAAGAACATCGCAAAGAAGTACAACCTCTCAGAAGAGGAAGTTAAGAACATCAAGCGCGAGGTACGTCTTGACACCTACGCAAGTATCTTCAACCGCTACATGAAAATGGAGTCATCACAACTTGACGAAGAGATTCCGCAGTTGATGCTCACCCTCATCGACAAGGAGTTTGATGACGAGCGAGAGGAAGCAGAATGGCAAAACGAGCACATCTTCCTCGATGCAACGGACTTCGAGCTGGCAGTGGAATATGTCAGAGGGAATGTTGACATGAAGCGCGTAAGAGAGGTGGAAGCCATTCTCGGTTCACAGAACATGGAACTCGCTGACGTTGACGAGGAGCTTGACGAACAGATCTACGACCTCATGGAGGAGTACGGAGCAAACAATGACCTCGGAGAAGGCTGGTGGCTCAGCCAGGGAACTACAGAAGATGTTATCAACCAGCTTTAATTGAACAGACATGAACTCGCCATTCACAAGAGAAGAGCAGGACTTCGCAAGAAGCGTCAAGAGACTTTCTACTGGAGTCGAGAAGTTAGTTGAATTGCTTGAACGCATTGAAGCCAAGTTGGATAATCAAAAATAATATCGTTGCATATGAGAACAAAAGCACAGTCATTAGAAATTCTCACTCGCTACGCAAAGGCGAGGCTCAAGAATGAGAAGTTTGTATTTTGCATCGCTGGAGTCGTTAACTACGATGGCAAGGAATGGGGCATTTACTCCCTTGCCGATTGCACAACCATTCCGGAGCACCGAGGACGCTTGTTCCTCCGTCTCCAGCGCACCGAGGGTTACACCACCAGAGAATGTGAGGCATGGCTTGACGAGTTGGACAAGGAGAGTCTTGACCGCATGGTTAGCAGGACTCACGAACTCTTCAAGGAGCAGATTGAACCGTACATCGTAACAGCAGAGTGACATGAGCCAGTTTGACCTATTTCCGGTGCGCACCTTTAGCAAGGTGCAACTGGAGCGTCCTGACCTCCGACAGGAAGGACTCGGACTCTACCTTATCATAGAGCGCGACCATAACTACTACGATGACTCCGACACCAACTTCCTCTACTTCAACCCAAGCACGAACAAGCTGGCTTTCGGTCAGTGGACTACCAGAGGCTACTGTGGAGATTTCCACTATGACTACCCAAGCATCCATGGTGCAAGTGACGATGTCAAGAAACGTTGTGCCACTGCCATCCGTGAATACCTCAAGGGCGAGGCAACACCTGCCAGCTTCACGGAACCATGGTGGGTGAAACTGAACGTTGAGGAGTACGGCATTCCTTGTGTGGTGAAGGGTGGTCGCAAGTACCAAGGTGCTGGTCACGTCATCAAGGCATACGAGCACAACAATGCCTATGGTCGTTCTTACAGCGTGTCAATATGGACTGGCGAGAAGATGGAGTTTGCCAACCCTCGTTTCGTGAGGATTGACCAGACAATGCTCCTCGATGCTATCTACGCATACATTGACGGACTGAACTTCAACGACCTCTACGATGTGCTGAAAGTCGTGTGGGACTCAAGATATGACAACATTCTCGATGTGGCTATCTTCAAGGTCTGCCCGGTGCAGAAGGTCAACCGACCTATCATAACGCTTGAAATGAAGCGTGCAAGCCTGCGCGAGTGGGTGCGTGAAAAGTTCTCCGATGCTGACGAGGACGAGCAGGAGCGCATCACCCATAACATCATGATGAAGAAGCATGGTGAGGACACGGACTGGTATTACGAAAACTACGAATAACATGGAAAAGCAAGAGATTATTCTCCAGCGATGCGAGGCATTCCTGGACGAGAACAATATAGGTCACAGCCGTAGCGAGGAAGGTGGCAAGTGCATCGGCATCGAAATGGAGCAATGGACTGACGGGGGTGTTGACATGATACACCTCATTGACGGACGTGACAGGGATATGGACGATCCCGACTGGTGGAAGGACGAACTGGAGTCTATCTATGAAGCCTTTGATGTGGACGAAGAGATAGATATACACAGGCAGGATGAAAAGTACCGCAGTGCGTTCACCCACCGAAGAAGCGTTGAGGACTTTGAGGGCTACGAGAAGTGGCTCAAGGGAATATCGGAACAAGCCAAGGCATTCAACTAACATCTAAATTCAATTACTATGGTATCATATACAAGAGACTGGGAGCGTGATGGCTATCTTGTCATCAAGGATGCTCAGACAATAGACACATATAAAGAACTCTGCCAAAAGGAGTATGAGTACAATAACCCGGAGATATTCTTCGCCTTCAATGACGAGGGTGTGAAGGAAAAGCGAAAAGAGCTCGGACTGGAGGACAAGGAAGTGTTCCACTACGGAGGTGGACTCTGTGGCACGAAGGAGGGCTTGAAGAAGTTCACTGAAGACATGGAGGCAATCAGAGAGGAGAAGCGCAAGAAATGCGACCCTTATGAAGTGTACCTCTACGAATACAACAACCATGAGAGTTTCATCAGCTGGGACGGAGACCTTGAACCTGCACGTATCATCGTCCGCATTTGGGGAAAGGAAACACTTGACTCCATCAAGCGACTGAACAAATACGAAAACCAATAGTGACATGGCAAAGACAAGTTACTACTTCACTGCACGTCCTGGCGCATTCAATCGAGACTGCCAGATAATTCAAATCGGTCCTGCGGATAGCCTTACGCAAACAGCTTTGCGGTGGGCGCAGACGAATGGCTACGATAATGTCTATGTTTACGACATGAACCATCAGCCGGTAACCAAGTACGAAAGGATAATGTGATATGGCAAACCTGTGTTCTACATCTTACATCCTTGTCGGGGATAAGGATAAGGTAAACGAATTACGTTCCGTACTCCAGAAGCTCAAAGACACCAAGAGGACAAGAGTGCCGCTCGAACCTCGCTGGATTGGGTACATTGTACAAGATGTACTCGGCAAGGACTGGAGGGATATATATTGTCGTGGTGAATGGGATTTCAGCAGTAAGGACGTGAAGGAAGGAGAGCTGCACTTTTATACTGACACAGCCTGGAACGCTTGCAACGAGGTTTTCCAGAAACTTGCAGAAAAGTTCGGATTGGAAATGTACTACGTCACGGAGGAACTGGGCTTCAATATATACGAGACCAACGACTCAACGCACACATACTTCCCTGATGAGATTATAGTGACATCAGACGAAGAAACAGAATATATCAACGGTAGGAAGGAGGTAATGGACTATGTCAATCGGCACCTCGGTACCGACTTCAATGGCTGGGACACCATGCTCTCCGATGAAAAAGTGGATGAGGTTTTCTGCATCCACGAAATGGAGGTTGTTGACTGACTACCTCCTGTTGCTTGGAGTTTCCGAGTGACTATTTATCATTTGCACTGCCACCTCTGTCTGTGAAGATCGAGGTGGCTTAACTGTTTAACTCATTGTCTATCAGTGAAAAAAGTTTGCATATTTGATAAAAATAATTGCTCAAAAGTTTGCATATTTGATAAAATTGTCGTATCTTTGCAGTAGCAAATAAGATAAATAAGTTATCACTTAAAACTCTAAACACAATGAGACAGATTCAGAACTTCAAAGAGACTTCAAAGAAAGTCGAGATTACGATGACCGGATGGGATGGCACTGGCTACAATGGCGAGGGTAAGAAGATGAACATCTGGACAAATGACCGCATGCCGGAAGCCGTTTTCGTATGCAAGTGGATGCCTGAGTACCAGGAGTACTGCGTACTGAAAGTGGACTTCGACAACAAGCACGAGAAGACAGGTCTGCCACAGGTTGACTTCTTCAATTCTTTCCCTGCTGACATGATGAACAAATAACCAAGGAGGACAGACTATGAAAGCTATCGCAATGTTGAAGTGGATTGTAGAGAACCACCAGAATACTGAGGGCATGGACATCATAGAGGTGGACAATGAGTTTGATTTCGAGTCTTTCTTTGGCTATCAGCCTGCCGAGCAGGTGCCAGAAGGTAAGTACGTCTATCTGTATGGAGACACGGTGAACCGCGAGGACATGGAGCGCATGATCCAGCGTGAAGAAGCAGAGGTTTACTCCATCGCGACCGACGAGACGGACAACGAGAATGGCGGATTGTGTATCATCTATCTTTTCAAACTGGAGGATTGAATATGAAAGTAAGAGAATATTTCCAAGCACTCGGGATTGATGCTTCATCATACATAGATGTGAACTTTGTCATCGGTGAGAGCGTAGGCGAGGGACCGACAAAGAAGTTCATGTACCGAAGCTCGCCCGTAAGGACAGTGAATGAATGGTTTGGCTTTGACAGACCAGAGTCTGTGTTGAACTACAACATCCTTAACATCAAGCAGCCTGTAATCTCATGGATGAGCGGTGTGGACTGGAACGGAGCAATCCAAAGGAACCAGCAGATGTCAATCCTTGTGATTTCAGACGAGGAACTATACAAGCAATACTCGCAGAAGCAGGGAAGCAGCATGCTTCAGTATATTGACAAAAAGATCATGGAGGGTATCGAGAATGGTACCAATCCCTGGATAAACAAGAAACGATAAATAGCAACATCAACTATGGATAAAATGAAAGACAACAGCGCACTTGGCGCAATGGTTTGCGAGATTATCAATACTCATGTCAATGGTGTGTGTCACGGCATGCATCTAAACATGAGCGTGGAGGACTTCGTGAAGGCGGTAATGCTCATCGCCACCAGCAACAACTGCAAAGCTCAGTTTATCGTGCCGGTAAAGGACAACTATTCTAACACATACGACATACTCATCCAAGAGAGCAACGGCAAGGTGATAGACGAACTGTCAAAGGCTGGCTACAGTCTCTCAATGAGCAGTAAGGGCTTAGTGGTGAACAAGTATTAGGGAGGAATAACAAATCATAACAAAGAAAGGACTATGGAACAAAGTAAATATGAAGGTTGGCAGATTGCCCCGATAGACAACAAGAATATACTGGAAGATTTCGCTGACGATGTGTGTTACACGTGTGATGACTTCGGAAACAGGAAAACGTTCTGGAAGCATGGCTCATTATTCGTTGTTGACTACGATTTTGGCTCAAATATTGCCCATATCCGCAATGTGTACGGCAAGAAGGACGTAAGGACTGCCGAAGAGATAAAGAAAGAGTTGGAGCAGCTGGAAAATGACGATGATGACAACCGCTCTACTGTTTGCGAGATAACTGTCGAAGGTTTTGATGTTAAACTCGCATTTTTCTTCAAGCCGGACGAGCTAATTGACAAGAATAAGCCATCGAGGGAGGATGAAGTGCTGGAGGCTCTTGAAAAAATGGAAGATGGTCTTGATTTTGAAGAAACAAGCGTGGTTGTCCCGCTTTTTGACGATTGTCATGAGAAATATGGTGAGCGCACGGCGAATCTCGACTATGCTTACGCATCCTATGGAGAAATCCGTGTTGTAGGCAACCATTATGACGTAGGAGGCGACTTTAACATCGCAGACTTGCCCACCGTGAGCCAAAATGCGCTTTATAAGGCTATATTCAAAGCCCTGGAGCAGCAAAAAGACAGGAAAGAGTAGAAATCATAGTGTTTAGTGTATTTTTATAAGATTCTTATTTATCAAGGCATAATCTTCGGGTTATGCCTTTTATTTTCAAGGAAAATTCATAGCCACGACTGAACGGAGACGTTCACCATGTTTTGAGAGGTTTCTCTCTTGCGCGATTATAAATAACGTACCTTTGTGCAAGAAATTAACATTTTCCCCATTTCTGCTGTGGGGTATTGACCAAAACGTAAAAAGAAGAATGGCGAAACTAAGAATCTACAACGAAATTGTCAACGAGGAAGATAAGGTCTTTCTGCAGGACTGGTATGGCACGGACGGTGTCTGCTACAAAGACATTCCAGAGTTCCTTGACTCCATGGAGGAGGGCGACAACGAGATAGACATCCGGATTCACTGTCCTGGCGGAGACTGCATTGAAGGATGGGCTATCTATGACGCTCTGCGTAATTCCGGCAAGACGATTTCTGCAACCATTGAGGGCGAGTGCTCTTCAATGGCAACAATCATACTTCTTGCCGCTCCGAAGGAACGGAGATTCGGCTTCGAGAACGCAAGAATGTGCATCCACAATCCGGCAGTTGCTTGGCTTGACCTTTGGGCAACAGACAGACTCACGGCAGATGAGATCAAGAAGCTCAAGGCAAAGCTCACTGCGCAGGAAATATCGCTCATCGAGGAGCAGAATAAGATACTCAACCTTTACGTCGAGCGTACTGGAGCCGACCGTAACGAGTTGCAGGCTCTTATGAACGAGGATAAGTATGTTGATATGTCTCGTGCGGCAGAACTTGGCTTTATCGCATCAACTCTCGCTCCGAACACAGACAGGAAATCAAATTCATCTAAATCAAAGAAAATGGCAAAAGAACAGATCAAGATTGAGAACCGCCTCTTTAAGAAGCTGCTCTCAATGGCTGGTATCGCCAAGATTGAGGACGTGAAGGTTCTCGATCAGAAGATTACCGCTGCTGACGGTACAGAGTTTACCGTAGAACGAGAGGATGGTGACCCCCAGGTAGGCGACAAGGCTTATCCCAACGGAACATACGTTCTGGAGGATGGTACCACCATTGTAATCGCTGACGAAATCATTGAGTCTATCACTCCTGCCGGCGAAGGCGACGGTGATGGTGACGGAAACGGTGATGGCGATGGCGAAGACGCTGAAGGCCTCAAGGCTAAGGTGGACGAACTGACCCAGCAGGTAGAAGACCTCACCGAAAAGGTGAACACTCTCACGTCCGAGAAGGAAGCTCTGGCTAACGACAAGGCTCAGCTGGAGGCTGACAAGACTGCGCTGGAAACAGAGAAGGCAGACTTGCAGTCAAAGGTTAAGACCGAGGAGGAAACCGAAATCCTCGACATCGTGGCTAAGGCTGGTGGCAAGGCATGGCTCGAAAACCTCAAGGGTATGTCAAGCACCTTCACGACATCAAACCGCAAGTTCGTAGAACATGCAGGCGGTGGCGAAGGCGAGCAGGGCGAGACACGTGCCCAGAAGGCTCTCCGTGAGCAGCGTGAGAAGAATGAGGCTAAGCGTAAGGCTAAGGCTCAGTAGTAATCAACAAGTAACAAACATTAAAAAAGTATAATTATGAACTTCGAACAGTTTACAGTCGATAATGGCGCGATTCGCGACCTTAGTGAACTTTTGTTCACCTCTATCTTCAACGACCCCGACTTTGAAAGTGTCGTTACAATGCTCACTGGTGTGGAGCACGGCAAGAAGCTCGGCTATCTCGATAGCATGGGTGATGTCGGTATTCCTGGCGGTGGCTGCGATCCTACGTACTCAAGCATCCAGATTACTGGCATCGAGAAGACTTGGGACCTCGGCAAGTGGCGCATCCCTAAGACCATCTGCTATGAGGACCTGGAGAACACCCTTGCCAAGTATGGCATGAACACAGGCACCGAGGCTGCAGACATCACCAACACTCCTTACTTCGATAAGGTTCTCCAGCCCCTGCTCCAGAAGGCTATCACCGAAATGTTCTGGCGCCTCGCTTGGTTCGGTGACAAGACGGCAAAGAACTGCACCAATGCAGGTGTCGATACCACTGGTGGCGGTGTAATCACGGACACCATCAACCCCAACCTTCTCAAGTCTTGTGACGGTTTCTGGAAGAAGCTCCAGGCAATCATCGCAGGCAACGCAGGACAGCAGACTGCTATCGCAGCAAATGCCGAGAACACCAAGGCAAAGCAGAAGACTGCAATCCGTACCAGCGGTGTTGCCATCGGTATCGTTGACGACCTCCTCTCTGATGCTGACTCTCGTATTTTCGACTACAAGGATCACGCAGTCCTCATGACCAGCTCTCTGTTCAAGGCTCTGCGTAATGACGTGGTTGACAAGTACGGTAAGACCACAATGCCGTTCGAGTACGTAAGTGCCGGCTTCGGTCTTTCTGAGTATGATGGTCATAAGATTGTCGTTCTCGACATCTGGGACCGTCTCATCCGCAAGTTCGAGGACAACGGTACAACGCTGAACTGCCCTCACCGTGCAGTGCTCTGCTCTCCGAGCAACCTCTTCGTAGGTACGTCAGACAAGCAGCGCCTTGCCTCTCTTACCGTGAAGTTCGACGACCGCAAGCGTGACAACTTCATCTTTGCTGAGTCTAACCTCGGTACCATCATCGGTGAAGACGAACTCGTACAGGTAGCCATCTAATCAAAGGGGTGGCTACCCCATTTTATTCATCTTATAAAATTGTAATGATATGGCAGAAACATGTGATTTCAAACTCGCGAAAGACATAGCAGGTCTGTGCGATAAGCCACAGGTGAGTGGTTTGAAGAATACAGGTTGGCTTATCAACTACGATGAGATTGACTTCGACTCTTTGACGCAGACTGGCAATATTGTGTCACAGCTTGCGCTGCGCAGTGGACGTGCCTACCGTGTACATGTACCAGGTAAGACTCCGTTCACCGGAACGCAGACCGCAATGGTTGCTGGCACATATCGCAACAAATTCAACAAGACAGCGTCTATCGTAGTTCTTGACTCTGGTCCTGACGTTTCATCGAAAGTCATCGACCAGCTTGCCAACGGCAGATTTGTTTTCATCTTCGAGAACAAGTACAAGGGTGCGGATGACAAGAACACCTTCGAGATCTACGGACTCGAGCAGGGTCTCACGGCATCCGAGATTACCAACGACAAGTACAGCGAGGACACCGATGGCGGCTGGGCAGTTACACTTATTGAGGAGAACGCTCCTAAGAGTGGAATATTCTTCTTCAGTGAGACTGTGGCTGCAACTCGCGCCGCTATCCAGTCTCTTGAAACAGGTTCAGTACAAGCAGGCGAATAAACGATGCAGGACTACGCTGAAATAATGAGTAACCTAAAGGAAATGAGGAGCCGTTTTGACAGCGGCTTCTCAACTTCCGACAGGGCTTATATAGAAAGACTCTACTCCAACTTACTCAGTAAGAAGGTTCGTAGAAGCGGTTGTAGTGATTGCTATCGTGACGCTTATTTGGAAATTTATTCACATCTTAAAAAAACAGGAAATATGCCTAAGAAACCCAACTATGTACTCAAGGCAGGTATTGTTATTCACCCCAAGGGTACGAACAAGTTCTATGCGAACGCAAACATTCCAGACGAGGTTGCCGAGGCGCACCTTGCAGAGTTCCCTAAAGCCATTGACGACTTCCTGAGCTATCCTGCAGATTACGCTCTCCGCGTGGAAGCACGTAAGAATGGCGAGGCTCCCACTCCCCAAGACATCGAGGGACTTGCCGCAGCCTACCAGAAGGCTGACGAAGACCGTAAGCAGGCTTTTGAGAGCGTGAACAAGCTCACGGAGGAGTTGAACGCTACGAAGGCAGAACTGGAGGAAACCAAGGCTGCACTCGCTGATGCCCAGACGAAGCTGGAGGCAGCAGGTTCCGAAGGTGACGGTGGTTCTGACGATGGCGCACTTGCTATCGAGATCGAGACATTGAAGGCAGACCTCGAGACTGCTAACGCAGAGAAAGAGGCTCTGAAGAAAGAACTGGAGGAGCTGAAAGCTGCTGCTCCTAAGAAAAAGCCTGCCGCTAAAGCAGCAGAGTAATCTTCAATATTAACCCGTTGCACTCATGAATATCAATAACATAAAGAAGTCACAGAAGCGCGTTTACGTTGGGTACAGCAGTTCGTTGAATATCCAGCTCTACGGAAAGGACAATCTTTATCCGCAGAGGATGCGTAACCTCATTCAGAGTTCTCACACTGGAGGTGCTTGTTGTGAGCGTTATCAGACATTCATTGAGGGCAACGGGTTGAATAATACCGAGTTTTCAGAATACGTCTGCAATCGAGCCGGTGAAACGGTTGACGACATCTTCCGACTTATTGCTCATGACATGGCGATGCATCATGGTTTCGCCCTTCATGTGAACTATAATATTTTGGGAGAGATTGTCGAGCTTAGCCATATCCCCTTTGAAGCGTGCCGTTTGGAGGAGGAAACAGACGATGGCAGTGTCGTATTCATAAACTACCACCCTGACTGGACCGGTCATAAGAGTCGCAAGGGAAAGTACATACAGGTAACGCGAGAGAACACGAAGAAAATCTACACCTTCAACCCACGCAGAGAGGTTGTGCAGGCACAGATAATCAAGAGTGGAGGTATCGAGAGTTACCGTGGACAAATCCTTTGGTTCTCTATGGACGGAAAGTGGGAGTACCCAAGACCTATCTACGATAAGGTTGTCACCAATCTCTCTACCGATGAGGGTCTTGACAACGTGAAGTATCGTAACGTAAGGAACAACTTCCTCGTAGCAGGTATGCTCGTCCACAAGAAGGGAACGTCGCTCGGTATCGACGAGAACGGGAATGCGTTGGATGAAAAAAGTAATGCGTCCAGTATCAGTGAGAGTCTCGACATCTTCCAGGGTGATGAGAATGCTTGCGCAATCATGGACGTGACGGTGGAACAGGACGAGGACAAGCCAGAGTTCACACGCTTTGAGGCACAGAACTTCGACAAGAAGTTTTCTATGACGGAGGAGAGTGTGACCAAGAGCATTTATATCGCTTTCGGGCAGGAAGTGTTCTATCGTATCATCGAGGGCTCACTTGGGTTTTCAACCGAAATCATGTCCGAAGCATTCAAGTTCTACAGCTCATACACCAGCAGCCCAAGACGCGCGATCAGCCGTGCTTTAAAGCGCATCTTTGAGCATTGGAAAGAGAAAGCTAACCCATCAGATGACTATGAGATACAACCTCTCGTCTATCAATCAAACGAAAAGTAATGGAGCATATACTGAAACCAGAAGAAGTGAGGACGCTCGGTCGTCCTATCGGCAAGGTAGCCGATGAGAAACTGACTGCGTTCATCACCGAAGCTGAGCAATTACATATAAAGCCCATCATCGGTGATGAATTGTTTTACAGAATACTCAGCGAAGAGCAAGACAATAACATTACGTTGTTGCTCAGCGGTGGTAATTACAGAGATAAGAGAGAAAAGATACATGGTTTCATGGGGCTTCGCGTTGCGCTCTCTTATTTCGTTTTTGCCCAAAATCTTATGTCTGGCGACATTGAATCAACGAGATTTGGTTCTGTCATAAAGAATGATGACTACTCCAGCAGAATATCATCAAGGGAGAGGTCCGATGCCTACAATAACGCAATGGAAGTAGCTAATGCTTATTTGCAGGAGTGCGTTGCATTTTGCAGGGAAGTCGGTCTTATCAAGGTGGTAGGTAAGACCAAACTTGCAGTCGGAGGTGTCACAATACGCAAAATAGGAGTTTAACTGAAAAAACAATATATAAAATGAGCTTAATAAATATCGATGCCATTGGCGGTAAAGTGGCAAATGAAGGAGCAACAGAGCAAGGCATTCTCTCTTATTCAAACTGGAACCTGCTTGTTAGTGCCGTAAAAGAATTACAGAACGTATCGATGGTCAGCGTCACACCATCGACGAATCCGACAGCATCCGTTGTCAATGTTAATCTGAGCATTGGGAAAGGGAACGAGAGCGTTGTGCAATGCACATTTGCTATTCCGTCAGCAAATGAATCTACTGCAGGTGTTTTCACTCCTGCTCTACTGACTTCCCTCAAGAATTTGATTGAAGCAGCAAGGCAGGCAGGCGCAAATGCAATGACAACGGCTCAAAATGTAGGAGGTGGGCTTAATAACCTGGAAGCCAAAGTTGGCAAGGCTGTTGTATATGCGTTCCCTGCGTTTGCTAACAATAACGCAATTATTGAGACGTCTGAAGCCTTTGCCGAAAGACAGTTGGACGACGACAAATACTTAATCATTCAGAATATAACTTGTGGAGGGGTTAATTATGTAGCATGGAGCAGACGCGACGGAGCAGACGATGCGCCTATCGACAGTATCGTGGTCTTTCAAGTTTTGGCTGACGGGACCACAAGAACAAGTTGTAAGCCTTTGCCGGAAGAGCTGGAGCCGGAGTACATCCAGAATCTAACCGGGAGAGTAGAGACATTAGAAGCCACAAAATATACTTACACCCTACAAGGTATCTATGAATCACCTGTAGACGTAGAAAATCCAACACCTGGACTGTATTATTTTACAGAAGAAAACCAGTTCGAAAATTGGGAGTATAAAAGACCGCGTCCGGGTGCTGCGGTAGGATGGGTAAAGAAAGATGTCGAAGTTTATGATGAAGCGCTCTTCATTTGCGGAAACAAAGTGTACAAATATGACGGAGAGGAACTCTCAGCCGTAGGCTCTTCTCTGGAAATAGGAGAGGTGGCAGGCACAGCCTTTGACGGTGGTCGTGGTAAGGCGGTGGAAGATAGCAATAGGGAGCATCACTCGATCCGCTTTGGCGGTATCGTACAGGGTGATATTACCTTCCAGCAAGTGGGCGTAACGAATGTGATTCCTTCGGAGGTGTATTACTCGGAACAGCATGAGCAGTTCGTTGTGAAACGTGATGGCAAATACTATAATTCATGGAACACAATGGACGAGTGGATGCAGCCTCAAACCAACAGTCCATACAGTGAGAAGCAGTATATCCTGAATAACAATCTGTTTATGTATGACGCGACGGAAGGACTGAAGCAGGTCGGTGGTTCTTCTATCGGCAGCATATTCAACGCGACAAACGAAGTCCCCATCAGCGGCTTCTACGTGCTTTGCGATACTGAGAATACAGGCATCAGTGCAGTACATGCCGCATGGAACGCAAAGAAAGCCGTCGGAGGTCTTATCATTTCATTTGAGATAGGTGCCGGTATCTGGAAAACATACCAGTTTATTGGTAAGACAGTGAATGAAATAAACTGGTTCAACACAGAGTCGTGGAAGGATTTCGGTTCGTTGGCAGCAGGCAGTGAATCGTACATCGTGATAGACGGACTCATCGGTGCGCCAGTGGCTGGAGAGTTCTATACCTTAGAGACTGCAGTCGCTCGCCTGGTAGCCTATCAGCAGGAAACTGGTGTCACTTATGCCAAGAAAGGACTTGTCATCAGTTATCGCACGGCTGAGAACGTGATGGAGACCAAACAGTTCCAAGGTGAGATAAGCGGCTTTGGAGAAGTCGGGCTTTGGAAAGATTTTGGCGGTGGCTCAGAGGTCGAGACGTCAGATGAGCCAGAAGAGGGTGGCACAGACGCACTCTCTACTGGTGGCGCATACACTCATACCCCTGCAGGTATCAGCGTCGATACAGAAACAAAGGGAGTCGTGAAGCTGAAACTCGTCAATGCAGGAGGCGAAGATGTAGGTGATGAGATACAGTTCCCCGTCGGTTCCGGCAGCGGTGGCGGTAGCGGTACGACCATTGCCGTGGCTTTCAGAGACAATCCGTTCTACGGAAAGGCTGGAGGTTCATTCCTCGTGAAAGCAGCTATCATGTCTGTAACGAAGGCAGGTAGCCAAGAAACATCTAACACTATCACCAGTGTCGTATTCGTCAATCGCACCACAAAGAACACGGTTGCCAGCTTCAATCCTCGTAAGGCTTCGAGTGCTACGATGTCCGACTATTCCTTCGAGTTTGACCTGAGCAATCTTGGACAGAGTGCCGGAGAAATACCTCTGCAGGCAATCATCACTGATGATGGTGGCAACACAGCAACTAAGAATCTTAGCATGGTCGCTATCGATGTGACGTGTGTTAGCGTTCAGACGCTCAACTACACGCGAGAGACATCATTACAGGTTGGTGGTCCGAGAACGTCCATCCCCATGTACCGTTTCCCGAACAACGCTTCCGATCGAGGCATACGCACCAAGATTGAGATATATAAGAACAATGCGTGGGAAACACTGCAGGAGATAGTCATTACAGATACCTATCCTCACAATGTCAGCATCGACCCGACAGGCATGGGGCATGGCGCATATCCTATCCGCATACAGGGTACCGATGTTGCCAGTGGCACAAGGGGTAATATCCTGCATACCGCAGTCATGGTGATTGAGCAGCGTGAGGACGTTGCGGACTACGACAAACCTATTGTTGTCGCTCGTTGGAGTGATGACACGGACGGTGAGGTGAAGCTGTTTGAGACGCTGCAGATAGACCTTGCCTGCTATCAGCGCAGCACCAACCCGACTACCGTGCAGGTCAAGATAACTGACGAGACAACAGGAGTCAGTGAGACCATTTCCGAAAGTGCAATGTATCGCAACAGATACTACACTATCGAGAAGCGTATTGTTGGCTACAACAACGGTGACACGCTGGTATTCGATGCTGTGTGTGGGTTGGTTTCGCTGCCAGAGACGAGAGAAGTGCAGGTGAACGGTTCCTTGCTCGACATCGCAGAGACCGAGGGAGCATTCTACAAAATCAGTCTTGCAGGGCGCAGCAATACCGACACCGATAAGACGATCAAGACAACGGCAACTGACGGGACAGAATTGGAACTGGAGGTAATCGGTTCAAACTATTCAACCAACGGCTTTGTACCTGACACGTTTGGAACAGAGCAGAGCGGTGGTCGCATGTCGTTGCGTGTGGCAGAGAATGTGAAAGCCGTATTTAACGACCAGCCATTCAAGAGTACGTCAATTCCTACAAACGGTTTGGCTCTCTCTATGACCTTCAAGGTTAAGAATATTGCAGACCGCAAGGCTCGCATCATCCGTTGTATGGGTGAGCGTCTCGGCTTCGTGCTTACTGGTGAGAAGTTCATCGTCACTACAAACGGTGATACTGACGAGGCATTGGCTTCTGTATTCACTACCGCTGCCACATCGTATCTCGATGACGTGGTATATCGCTTTGACATCGTGATAGAGCCGCAGTCAAGAGCACCATACAGTGGTGTCATGCTCTGCAAGGTGTTCCAGAATGGTGACATGGCCGCTTGTGTTCCTATCGATACGTCCAGTGCTTTCCCGAACTTCGACGACTTCATTCACTTTGACGGTACTGATGCAGACCTGTATCTGTACGAGATTGTCCGTTGGAACACTTACTATGACTTCATTCAAGCGTTCAACAACTATATCGTGAACCTCACGGACACGCAGGCTATGCTTAAAGAGTATGAGCAGAACCGTGTTATGATAGACGTAACGGCTGAGGGTACCACAAAACCGCGTCCCGATATGCAGCGACTGATTGACCGTGGTGTGATGGTTTGTGTCGAGACAAGAACTTCAGACGCTAACTTGAGCAAAGATGGCTCTGCAGTAAGCGATAGCGAGATATATTATCCAGACTATATCGAGAATATCAAGGATAAAAAGACTACCGTCATAATGGACTGGTATCTTTACTTCCCCGACCGTCCTTGGGCAGACTGTAAGATAGAGGCTATTCCTGTGACCAACCAAGGAACTTCGACCCTTGCTTATGCCATCAAGAACAAGAAAGGCAAGGCGAAGAAAGCCAAGCGTATTGTCATGTTGCATACACGCGAGGAGGTGAGCCGCATGTACAATGGTGATGAGACCATTCTTGCAAAGTATGACGATGCAGTACGACTGGCTTCAAAGAAGAAGATCCGCATCAAGGACGGCAGCACCCCTATCAACACCATTACTATCAAGGTGGACTATTCTGACAGTGCAGGTGCCAACAACTGTGCGCTGATGGAGCAAATGAACGATGTGCAGATTGCTTTGGGCAGAAACTACATGACACCTGCACAGATATTCAACACTGACAGTAGCGAGGAGCTGCACACCTCAATTGATGGTATTACCTGCGCGTTGTTCCGTACTGACTACCGTATCGGTCAAGACAAAGGCTCTGAGGCAGCAACACTTCCTGAGAACGCTTATTTCCACAGCAAGGCTAACTTCAATGCCGACAAGGGCAATCCCCATTTTTTCGGCTTTGAGGATGTGCCCGGCTACAACAAAGGCTGTGTGAACTATGGCGATTTCAAAGAGATTGTTACACCGCGAGGAACTAACATCGATGATTACAAGGCTACGGTGCTGGCTGGTTCCGCAACACTTATTCCTGGTACTCTTTACATGATAAGTGAGTTCTGTGGTCCAGAAACGCGCTTCATAGAGAATGACGGAACAGGTGCCATGACAGAGACCGATGCCGTAGCAGAGTTCGAGGAGGTTGATAAGACAGGCGCTGAGATTGCTGCAGACGATGTAAACGGTTACGACTGGGCAACAGTCTATCGCAGCACCGATAATAAGTACTACAAGTACACAGGTGGTGTATGGCGCGATACTACGGGCAGCATGACATACGACAGCAGCACCGGGAAGTGGGTGATTGTCGGAAGGGTGCTTAACCCAGTTGAGTGCTACGAGTACCGACAGTACCAGGAGTTCTGTTGGCAGCAGGGTGTGAACAGCGTTGATGACATGCTTGAAACGCTGCATACCGACGATGGCGATGTGCCTATCTGGTCAACATATTACGAGAGCCGTTATCCGGATGATGATGACTTGAACGACTTGTATGCACAGGGCAAGAAAGTACCTTACCAGTTGTTCCGTGAGCTGTTGTTCTGTCAGCAGTGTAATCAGAACCTCACCGACAATCAAGAGGAGAATGCCGCACTGAACCCCGATGGCAGCGAGAAAATCTTCAACGGTGCTGGTGCCAGCACTACGATAACCCTTGATGGAAACACTGTAGCAGGAACTAAGGCTAACCGTCTGTTGAAGTGGCAGCACGAAATGCACAAGTATTACAATCCGTATTCCACAAACTGCTACATCGTAGGATCCGACTATAAGGCTACTGTTGACCAGCGAGCCAAGAATATGATGAAAGCAGTCTATAAGGAGACTGATGGCAGCATGCGTTTTTACTTCAACCACTGGTATGACGGTGATAGCGTTGACGAAGCAGACAATGACTGTTACCTGACCATTCCTTGGGACATGGACGCACGTTCAAGCCATCTATATCAAGGGTGGGACGGTGTGATGTTCCAGCAGACTTATGCGCTCTTTGAGCAGGGGAAGGGTGTCTGGATTGACAATGCCGGCACGCAGCTCACTCTCCATGATACGGCAGCAGCTATGCGAAATACAAAGACCAATGCAGGACTGGAGATTTTCAGTGCTGACGGTTGCTATCGCTACTGGATGACATACCGCATCTTGAAGTGGCCAAAGGTGGTGAGCAGTTTTGATGGAGAGCGTAAGTATATCGAAACGGCTACTGCGGCAGACAATCACTATCCGGCATTGCACGGATTGCGTCTTGAGAGTCTGCCAGCTTTCCAACGCAAGCGTTTCGCATATCGTGACGGTTACTTCCAGACAGGTGACCTGTTCAAGCACTTCTTCCAGGCGCGTGTGATGGGACCGATTACGGTTAAGATTACGGCAGCACAGGACGGTTACTTCGGTATGGGTGTTGATAGCACCAGCAGCGCAAAGTATTCGTGCTATCTGCAAGCAGGCGAGAGCCACACCTTCACGGAAGCAGCAACCGGTGTCGGTGGTAAGCTGATTTACATCTTTGGTGCAGACAAGCTGAGCGAACTTGATTTGAGCGGCTGTACTCCGAAGAACTCAAACTGGATGATTGCCGACTGCACCCTGTTAAGGAAACTGATCATCGGTGGCGCAAGCTACACTCCTGCTTATACTGATGATATTTTGTCAGCATTGAGCCTCGGACAGATGCCATTCCTGGAGGAGATAGACATAAGAAGTACACGAATTATGACGCTGAACGCAAGCGGTTGTCCTCGATTGAAGAAAGTGCTTGCAAGCGGCAGTCAGCTTCGCACGTTCACTCCTGCACAATCGTCACCGTTGCAGACAATCTCTCTTCCTGCAACCATGACGGACCTTATCTTTGTCAACCTCCCCAATATCGGCTATCCTAATGGTGGATTGACAATAGAGGGCTTGGCAAACGTGACACGTGTACAGGTGGCAGGTTGTCCGAAACTGGATGCCGTACAATTGCTGTCTGATATTGTCTCTGCAAACGGCAGCATCAGCGAAATATCGCTGGAGGAGAAGAAGGTAACTGGCGACGTGGCTATTCTGCGTGCGTTGATTGCCAGCGGAGCAAGAGGATTCTCTTCAGACCTCACTACTGGCTGCGATGGTCTTAGCGGAAAGTGGATTCTGAACACGTTGATAGAGGACAGCGAGCTTGCAACGATACGGGCTTACTTCCCACTTCTGACCGTCAGCAACTCATTGTATAGCGATTACAAGGAGTATGACCTCGAAAGCGACACAGAGAACATCACGAACTTGGATAACCAGACTGGTTATGATTATAATAACGAGTACGTGCCAAGCGGCCATATCCTCAAGATACGCGCCAAGAGTGTTCCTGTGAAAGGTCAGTTCGACAAGGTGACAAAAGCCATGACACTCACCAAATTGTCAGAGGAAAACTATAAGCAGTTCCCAGACGGTTCCGCTTTTGACAATACCGATGCTCTTGGTGAAGGCTATGACTGTTTCATCTACATTCCTAACTTCTACTACAAAGGTATCAACGACTTCAAGAGACAGGAGAAGCACACACTTTTGTCTGCCTTTGTCACTGAGCCGGAAGCCACATGGACGCAGAAGAAGGAGGGTGTCTTGTCTGAGCTCCTTTATGCTGATGCTTCGGGAATACCCATTGGCAGCATAAACGTGGGCGATACTTTCTCCGATGAGACGCATATTGCCATTCTGTCATCGTGTGCCGTGTATCGTCTCGATGTCGAGGGAATGAAGCAGGTTCGTTACATCGGTCTGAATAATGCCACCTACGGCAGCATCTTCGTTGATAGTGATGGAAAGGTTCTACAGAAAGATGCTCTCTCGATAACAGGAACAACGGCATGTCCGCTGGACTTCAAGAACGAGAATGGTGACTATATCTACAGAGACGTGCCGACTGGTGCCAAGTGGATATACTTCACTTGCATCCGTGCGCTGTCTGATGAGGGTCATCCTGTCTTTGCCGTTGACAGTAGCGATATTGAGGCTATTGAGCCGGGCTGGGAGAAGCACTACTCTGAGGTGATAGGTATCTATGGCGCAAGTATAGATGACCTCGGCTTCATCCGTTCGCTTTCCGGCAAGGTGACAAAGCGAGGCACTGGAACGAGCACCACATCATCGGAATGGACCTACGATGCCGACGGAATGCCGACCAATCAGCCAGTTGGAGCCTTGAACTACACTGGACAGGACTTCTATAATCTCTGTTATCTGCGTGGAGAGGGTTATCATGATGTCAGCTACGACCAGAACAAGACCATTGCTATCCTCTCGAAGTGCTGGATAGGCGACCGAGACGACCAGGCGAAACACGGTATGGGTGTTTCCGCAGGCTATACCACTGGCCAACTTGACAGTTATGGTAGCCATGATACCACTTCCGGAATGAACAAGATCTGGAAGCTTGAGGCATGGGTGGCTTGTAACTGGGAGTTCATGGACTACGTCGGTGTGAACATCAGCAGCTTCCTCGAATGGAGAAGAAACAAACGTCCGCAGTCGGGTACGGTCAATGCTGTATGGCATATCTATGACCCACATACCAATACGGAGCGCACTGTGCAGGGTATTACTAATTCGGGTGTTTGTATCGCCCGTCTGAAGCATGGTCGTCACTGCGACATCATTGCGAGCAGTTGTAACTCTGACAGTAGCAGGTGGAATACCTGTTATGCAGCAGGTAATTACTATACAGCCACTGGTGGGCGCGTGGTTGGTCGTGCGGTCAGCAATGCGGGTGCGAGTGGCGGTTGCGTTTATGCGAGCGCGCTCCGCGCTTCTTCGTTCTCGTATGCGAGCGACGGTGCGCGTCTCGCCTTCAGCGGAAGATTCGCAAACGAAAGCGAAATAGACCCGGAGCTGCAGTAAGCAGCGCAAAACGTGGCACGTTGGGCAGGGGGAAAGAAAAAAAGCCCCCTGCCCCCGAGCCAAAAAACGTCCCCAAGTGTGAGGATGAAAAAAGGTAGAGGACTTCCTCATGGCGCGTGGTTGGTCGTGCGAACAACAATGCGAATGCGAATGGCGGTTGCGTTTATGCGAACGCGAACAACGCTTCTTCGAACTCGAATACGAACAACGGTGCGCGTCTCGCAAACAAGTTAATCAGCTCTATGGTGTATGCTTGCGTGACAGGCAATGACAATGGCTGACAAGTCCGAGCCTCGGCAACAGCAATTTCTCTCCAGTCTGCAAAGAAATGGAAAGAATTGGAAAGCGGAAAAACCAAAGGTGCAACCTATGATAGGTGAGTAAACAAGAAATTGGCTGAAAGTCTTAACGGTTGCGGAATGAAGGATTATTCAGAATGAGTAAAAGATACGGTCATATATTACCGCAAATCATCGATAGGCGAAACATGGACGATGCCTTTGATGAGGTTGTAGGTGGCCTTGAGTCGAAAGAGCGTCGTGAGCACTATGAGGCACAAAGAGAGGGTATCATATCACGGCTGACTGCCAAGATAGGCTCCGGCACCTTTCGGATCACTCATTACGAACAGTTCTGGGTACAAGACGGACCTAAGCGTAGGTTGATACAGTCGCCCAGTGTGACAGACAGAATAGGTTGCAATGCCGTGATGAGAGTGGTGGAGAAGTATATCTACCCGACTATCATCAAGACTTCTGCTGCAAGCATCAAAGGACGTGGCATGCACAGACTATACCGTAAGATGCGGACGGACGTGCGCCATGACCGAGAGGGAACGAAGTACTTCTATATGTGCGACATCAGAAAGTTCTATGAGAGCGTAGATCAAGACCTGACGTTTGAAATATTGAAGGGCTATATCAAAGACCCAGTGGTGCTGCCGATGCTGGAGAGTTTTATAAGGCTCATGCCGAAAGGACTTTCCATCGGATTGCGCTCATCGCAGTGCTTCGGCAATATGCTCCTGTCAAAGATGGGTCACAGGCTAAAGGAGAAAGAGGGTGTTCGCTACCTTTATATCTACTGTGATGACATACGCGTGTATGGTGCAACGAAGAAGTGGCTTTGGCATATCCGAGACATCATCCATGAAGAGATAGAGAGTCTTGGACTGGAGATAAAGCCCAGTGAGGCTGTAAAGCCTACGACAGAGGGAAATGATTTCCTTGGGTATATCGACTATGGCGACCATTCGAGATTAAGAAAGAGAACTAAACAGAAAGCCGCACGGAAACTTGCCCGAATAAAGAGCCGTAAGCGCAGGCAGAAAATTATCGGTTCATTCAAGGGCATGGCGAAGTGGGGTGATTGTAAACATTTATATAGAACGCTAACAGGAAAAGACATGGAAGAGTTCAAAGACTTCGGGCTGCAGTATGTGGCAGATGATGGAAAAAAGCGGTTTGCTGGTGAGACGATAAAGTTGCACCAGTTGACAAACATGCACATCAGCATCACGGATTTTGAAGAGAACGTAGATACTGCTAACGGCAAGCGTACCCTGGTGTCATTTAAGTATGACAATGGGACTCCAGCCAAGTATTTCACTGCAGACAAGCAGCAGTTGTATTTCCTAAGACGACTGAGTGAAATGCACAAGATTCCGTTCGGCACCGTCATCAAGAGTGAGAGCTACGGAAACGGGAAGGTTCGATATATATTCACTTAAATAAATACGAATATGAAATTAGAGAAAATCTATGGTGCTACAGCACGACAGGACGGGCTCTACAAGATAGGGCGCAACAAGTACGAACTCATCTTTGGCTATGGTGAGGATGGAGAGAATGGCTACAACTGGCGCAGAAGGTATCGCAACTTGCCGACAGTCGAGGAACTGAAAACGGACATCGAAGACACTGTTAACGCTCTTACAGACGAGAGGATCCTGAAGGGTTTTTCTTGGAACGGCAAGAACGTCTATCTTTCTTCGGAAAACCAGTTCAACTTCAAAGCGGCATATGACCTTGCAGTGCAGACGCAGGGTGCCACGCTTCCTGTCAAGTTCAAGCTCGGTGAGGATGCAGAAGGCAAGCCGGTGTACCATACCTTTGAAGGCATGGACGAGTTCACGGATTTCTTCACGAAGGCAATAGCCTACGTCAACCAGACGCTCAACGAAGGGTGGGCTGAGAAAGACTCAGTGGATTATGATGCTTTAATGAAGGAGGACGAGGAATGATTGCAACGCTTATAGCCACGATCATCATGGGTCTGTATCTCGGTTGGTATATCAAGAAGTACGGCATACCGGAAAGCATATCGCAAACAGTTTTCAAGCTGCCACACGAAGTGTGTTTTACGTTGGTGATGTACTCGGTGGGCTTTCTGAATATCGCTCAGATGATAGACCACTGCTCCGAGAACACGAAGTTTCTTGCTTTCCTTTCCATAGCCGGAGTACTGTTCGTGGGAGCTGCTCCACTTGGTAAGGATTGCAACGAGAAGGTCCATATTGCAGGAGCCTTGTTCTTCGGTATCTGCAGCCAGATTATGATAGCCTTAAATGCTCCTCTGTTGCTGCTTGGCTGGGTGCCCTGTGTGTTCTGGCTTGTCAAAAGCGCCGGCAGGCACTATAAGTTCTGGCTGGAAATGGCTTGTATCATAGACCTGTTGGTATTCTGCTTGCTTTAGGTTCGGCACACCAAATCAAGCCTGCTGGAAAAATTTGCATAAATGATAAAAATAATTGCCCAAAAGTTTGCACATTTGATAAAATTGTCGTATCTTTGCAGTAGCAAATAAGATAAATAAGTAATCAAAAAAGCAACCTCTCATGAAAAAGAACATCACAATCTTCTTCACTGAAGACATCGCAAGTGCAATCATTGCAGTAATTATTTTTGGGTGCGTTTCCTCTATGACAGTGGCTCACTTCATCAACGGCACACGCGGCATGGGCTTATTCTTGGAACTCTGCCTTGTGGCTTGTGCGTGGTGTCTTATAAAGGCGGTCTATAAGGAAAACAAGAAAACTTACATCTTAAAGAACCAGAAGGGCAAATGAATCTACTAACCGATTGGCTCCTGGACCTCATTGTCTTTGCAGTCAAAATCCATTTACTCGGAAGCATGGTGTCATTCGGCATCATGCTTTGGAGGTATAGTACGGTCTGGAAAAAGAGAGACTGCAGACCGAAGGTATCGCAGATGTTCATCTTCGCCATCTTTGTCGGCTGGTTTTACACCATCGACATTGTTGAGTGGTGGGTGAAAGTACGTTATTACAAAAGAAAGAGACATGGCAACTAAAATCTCAAAGAATTTCACACTGGAGGAATACGGTTCTTTCATTTAAATTTAGACTGACATGGCATGATTGTTGCTCAGTCTCCGCTTTACCGCAGAAATGCTATTTGTAGTAAAGGTCTGATGACCAATGGATAAAGTATCCCCTACCCAAGCTGGATGTAGCTTAGGGCTTATTATATATCCCTCAAAATTAACGACCTCTACAGACTGAGAAGAGAAATAGCATAGGCCAAGCTGTTCTTGGCGTAAGATGCAATGGCTGAGAACTTGACTTTAAAGAGTTCTTTCCTCTTTCTGATGGTCTCTGGCAGGTGCTTTTTGGAGGCTATGGTGTAGATGATATAAACAAGCTTCTGGATCGAGTCCAAGTTTCTGGCCGACTTTGTTTCTTTTCTCTTTGTGCGGTCCTGGCGCATTCTTGCATCCAGCGTCCAATGGAGATTGTTCTCGATTCCCCAGTGCATGCGGCTGATTCGATCCAAAGTCTGTGCCCTTTCTTCCAAACTGGTTATATAGTACCTCGTCTGTTTTTGTTCCGTTCCGCTTTTCTTTTCAATCGTATGCGTGTCTATGGCAATCACAGCCTTGACATTGAGGAATTTTTCAAGCACCTTGATACCGGATATGTCTGAATATACACGGCATCGGCGTTGGTACAGCCTCCCGTGGGCAAGTTCCCACTCCGTCTTCCATTCGTCGTTAGGATGCAGCGTAGGCACAGCGTCCTCTACCGACCATCTTGCTGCTTTCTGGTTGGCTTTCAGCGCAATAAGATAGTCAGCTCCCTTCCCGACGATGCCTTTGATGATAGAACTTTGGCACGACATGGCATCCGCAGTTATAACGCATCCATTCATGTAGTCAGCCCGCTCTATGATTTTGGGCACAGCCTTTATCTCATTGCTTTTCACCTCACACATTTCAGTGTCAAGCGGCAACCGGTCGGTCACGCTGAAAGCAGTCACAACATCAGGAGAGCGTCCGTCGCCAATTTTCGTACCCAGCATGAACTTGCCGTCAATTGCAATGTGCCGTCTGTTTGCTCCATCATGCTCCGACACGTATTTTCGTGATAATGTCGAAACCAAAGAGGCCAAAGTAATGTCGTCGATTCCACCTTCCATCCTGCAAAGTGTGGGCTCGGACGGACATCCCTTAGCAAGAATGCCGAGGTGGTCTTGCAAGTAGCTCAAATGGATCGTTCCAAAGGCCACAATGTCCTTGCGAGTCTCGCAGCCGCATGCCCTGGCCAAAATAACCAGCAGAAGCATGTCGGACAACTTGTGTTTACAGTTGCCTTTGTTCATCCTACGATAATCTGGTACTGAGTGGATAAAATTTAACAAATCTCGGCTCAGCAAATGCGGTTTTTCAACCGCCAAACTCTTAATCCCTTATAGGGAAGAAAAAGTTGCATCCGAGATGATAAAAGTGCGTAATTGTTTGGTTATTAGCTAATTATTTTGTATCTTTGCAGTGTAAAAAGAAGAGGGGGCACAAAGTGCACTAATCGCACAAATACCATAAACCCCCTCTTCAAAAATAAAAATATATGACAAAAGGTATTAAGAGCCTGGCGGTTGAGAAACCGCCTTCGGGCGTTTGTGCCTATCGTCACATTCATTTAAACGGATTACATTGTGACATATTGTCTTCTATGTCGGCTTAAATGAAAGAGCCCTTACTGGAGGAACTTATCCGCAGTGAACATGCAACAGCGGCAGGGATTGACAACACTCCTGATGCCGCAAGTCTTGCACATCTGAAAGAGCTTGTAGAGAACATGCTCCAGCCTATCCGTGACGCATACGGGAAGGGCATCAAAGTATCAAGTGCGTACAGGAACAAGCAGCTAAACAAGTTGGTTGGAGGTGCAGCGACCTCTTCACACATGTATGGCTACGCTGCCGACATTAAACCTGTGGACGGTAACATGAAAGCACTCCAGCGAATAGTCATGGAGTGGAGCAAAACCCACAACTTCGATCAGATAATCATTGAGCAGCCGATCAACTTTGTGGCTTCGTGGATTCACATCGGGTGGAAGCGTGGCACAAGTGGAGTACAGCGTAAGAATATTCTCTATGCCAAGAAGATTAACGGAAGGTGGAATTACTACGGTGTTCAGAAAGGGTCTCGTTACTACAATCCGTAAGCATCATTCATACAGAGTACAGGTCGCCATACAGGCGATAAAAAGGTCACCAGAAGGCTCCCCAAGCCGGACGGTGACTAAAGTCATTTAGGGAACTTAAATTATATCATATGGAAGATTACAGTTTATTCAGCCGTGATACGGAAGTCGTTACAGCGGAACTCAACAAGACGAAATGGTTGCCGTTTATAGGCAAAGAGAAAGTGCTTCGTCTTATCACCTCTCTTACCAACCGATGGGCAGAGCTTTATCGTGTAAAGCGTATCGAGGACAACAAGAACGTCCTGTCTCGCCTGCAGGAGTTGGACAGGAATTACCAGGAACGTGAAGAGTTCCGGATGCAGTTACTCGTCAAGACACTTGAGGAATACAAAAAGTCTTTCATCAAGAAGTCAGAGTGTGCTTTTTGCATGGCGGTATGTAAAGAGATTGCCACATCGAGAAAAAACGGAGCGTTATGCTCCTGTGGTCGCAGGTCGCGATACATCAAGCAGCTTGAAGAGAGTATCGGCTCTCTGATGGAAGAAAAAACAGAAAGTCTAATCAAAGAATATCAAGAAGGTCCAAAATGGGAAGAAAGAACGAAAAAATAATCTCCAAGACGGAGATTCGCAATCCATTCGACTGGATGCCAGAAATAGAACTGAAGGAGTTAGGTTCATGCACACACCCGAAGCCTGCAGACAAAACCTCTATCGGTTATGATTTGTATGTTCCTGAGAACACGTATGTAGCGCCACATTCACGCACGATAGTACCAACACACGTTTCACTAAACCTCCCTCGTTGTGTGGAGGGCAAGGTAGAGCCTCGCAGCGGTTTCTCGGCAAAGGGAATGGAGGGACTCGGTACTCGCCATCGCTGGGTTTTGAAGTGGGGGTTCATCCCCTGGAGAATTACCGAAAGCGGTGTGCTTCGTTATAATGCTGACGTTATCAACGGAAAGATAGACCCGGGCTATAAGGGTGATATTGGTGTCATTGTGAAGAATGATGATCGGGGGTTTGTCATCAAAGCAGGAACGCGCATAGCCCAACTGACATTCTATCGTGTCTTGCGTCCTCACTTCAAAGTGGTGGATGAGCTTTCTTGCAAGGACAGGGGAGGTGGCTTCGGACACTCTGGAACATCTGATAGGAAGTAACAGTCTTAGCCTGTAATAAGGAAATTGAGAGGCGGCATTGCTGAACTTCATCGTTCACTATGTCGGCTCTCTTTTTTTTAGTAAAAAGAGATTTACTCAGTACATTTGCAATAAAAAGAATACGAACAATGAACGTACTCATACAGTTTATCACGAAATTCCTTCACAGCTACGACTACGCGAGCATAAAGGACTTCTGTCTGTCATTATGCCCGTCTTTCAAATATAATCTCCAAATGCCATCTATATTAATCAGCAGTATTCTCGCATTTACAAGCAAATATCTCGGTTTGGGTCCGGTAATTGTGCTTGCCATGTTTGTTGCAGTAATCACAGAGACAGTGACTGGAATCCAAGCCAGTAAGAAGCTCGGGAAAAAGTTCGAGAGCTTCCGCTTCAGCAGATGCGTTATCAAGGTGGCGATATGGATGATTTTGGTCTATATAGCAAACTCATTCACCCTTGAATGTGAATCGCGTGATGGTTGGATCAATAGTATCGGAGCAACGTTCTTTGACATCGTGCGTCTGTTTATACTCATCTATTTCGTGATTGAGTACTTCATCAGCATATTGGAAAATCTCGCAGTGATAGACGGACGACCAAAGACAGACTTCACGGATGCCCTTCACGATTTGTGGAAGGCCATCTTGGAATTGTTCAAAGGGAAAATATCAAATCAATAAATCAATATTCAAATGAACAAAAAGCACATTTACTTTACGTCGGAAGCTGTGTCAGAAGGACACCCCGACAAAGTTGCCGACCAGATTTCGGACGCAGTGCTTGACGCTTACCTTGCAAAAGACCCAGAGTCAAAGGTAGCGTGTGAGACGCTTGTGACCACTGGCCAGGTAGTAATAGCAGGAGAGGTGCGTTCCAGCGCAAGCGTGGACGTTCCGGAAGTTGCACGTAAGACGATCAAGCGCATCGGTTATGACAAGCCGGAGTATATGTTTGACGGCACTTGCTGTGGTATTATCAATCTTCTCCATGAGCAGAGCGCAGACATCAACCGTGGAGTCGTTCGTGCAGACGAGGAGAAGCAGGGTGCCGGAGACCAAGGCATGATGTTTGGCTATGCCACCAACGAGACAGAGAACTACATGCCTCTGCCTTTGTATCTTGCCAATCTCATACTCCTGGAGCTGAAAGCAGTCCGCAAGGAAGGCAAGCAGATGAAATACCTCCGTCCTGATGCCAAGAGCCAAGTGACAGTGGAGTACGATGAGAACGGCAAGCCTGTTCACATTGATACAATCGTTGTCAGCACGCAGCATGACGAGTTCTATAAGTCAGAAGGCGCGGAGTCGCAGGAAGAGGTTGACGAAATGATGCACAACCAGATTGAGTATGACGTGGAGTATATCGTCCTGCAGCGTGTCAAGGAAGCCATCGCAGACGATGCTCTTGTGGCTCTCTTCGATGAGAACACGAAGTTGCTTGTCAATCCGACAGGAAAGTTCGTTATCGGAGGTCCTCACGGAGACACTGGTCTGACTGGTCGTAAGATTATCGTTGACACCTATGGTGGCAAGGGTGCTCACGGTGGAGGTGCCTTCAGTGGAAAAGACCCTTCAAAGGTTGACCGTTCTGCAGCATACATGGCTCGCTATATTGCCAAGAACATGGTAGCAGCCGGAGTAGCTGACCAGATGCTCATTCAGTTGTCGTACGCCATTGGTGTCGCAGAGCCGACGAGCGTGAACGTAGAGACCTACGGAACCAACCACACTCCTTTCACTGATGCCGAGCTGGCTTCTATGGTGGCAACGGTGTTTGACCTCAGACCTTATGCTATCATTCGCAATCTCGATTTGAAGCATGTGAAGTACGAACCCACTGCAGCATACGGACATTTCGGTCGTGAAGCAAAGAAAGACGAGTTCACATGGGAGCGTCTCGATGCGGTGGACACAATCAAACAGGCACTGAACCTGAAATAATCAAATTATTAACCAATTAAAAACAAAAAAGACATGAAGAAAATCTTATCAATGATGTGCATCATGATGATTGCCATCGTAACAATGGTTGCTTGTAAAAACAAGACAACCAACGGAGCAAGCCCTGGGAATGAAACAGAAACCAGCATTGCCGATGTAGGGTCTCCCACAACAGGCTACGACTTCGAGAAGGTGCTTACTCTCGATGCAGAGTACGCTTTCGCCAACAGCGAGAGTCCTGTGTTCTATGAAGCCCAAGTCTTACTTGATGGCTATGTAGATGCAGCCACAGAGCTGAATGTCGTAGAGGTTAAGACGGTATTCCAAAGCTACGCAGAACCCTTAGTAATTACCATAATGAGGGATGGGCAAGATGCCGTTGTTGAGAAACTGAACGACTACTGGCTTGAATGTGTGCCCATTAAATTACCTACAGCACTTACTCTCAAGGATGCCATTACGAAACTCAATGAAGCGAACATCGTCAAACCCCACTCTAAAGTAGTGACCCTGCGAAATCCTTTGGGACCATGGCAAAGAAATCCGCAGTTCATCTTCGGTCAAGTGGGTACTGGCTTCGTTGCTGTTGACGCGAAGACAGGAGAGGTAAATACGATTGAATAATCTTACGTACTAAATAAATTCCATCACTATGACTGGAGAGCAACTAAAAAGGATAATGCCCAATGCCTTATCATCGAATATCGACAAGTACCTGCCATACTTGAACGAACTTATGCCTCGCTTCGGTATTAACACCCAGCTGAGGTGCCAACACTTCATTGCCCAGGTGGCTCTTGAGAGTGGGGAGCTTAGATATAACACGGAGATCGCAAGCGGCAAGGCTTACGATACGGGACGACTTGCAGTTGCACTTGGTAACACTCCGGCAGCAGACGGTGATGGGCAGAAATACAAAGGTCGTGGGCTGATACAGCTCACAGGGACTGCTAACTACCGAAAGTTCAACGATTATATCAGAACCACTCTGAAGGAGGATATTGATGTCCTGGCTCACCCGGAAAAGGTTGCTGAACCCCGTCTTGCAGTAATGACCGCTTGCTGGTTCTTCTGGAAGAGCGGCTGCCTTGCACTTGCCGACAAGGATGATGTGCGTGCAGTGACCAAGAGGGTGAATGGTGGATATAACGGACTGGAGCGTCGAACACTTTATCTGCAAAGAGCAAGAAAGGAGAAACTGGTATGAAAAAGATGACTATCTATTGTCTCGCGTTCTTTACTGTCGCACTCCTTCTTGCTTCATGCCGGAGTTCAAAAACGGTTGTTGAGGAGGAGAAAAAGGATTCGCTTGTGCAGACCAGTAATGTGCAGGTCGATATTCAGACTACCACCGAGACGAAAACCAATGAGGACGACAGCACGGAGGTGTTCACCGTGACTATTATCACGGAGTACGACACAGCGAAGGCTGACAGCACAGGCAAGTCACCGGTACTGCGCCAGACCCAAATCACAGAAGCCAAGCGCAAGGGTAGTAAGAAAGCACAAGAAACGACGACGAAGCAAAATATCTCTGCCACCAAGGAAGAGTCTGCTAACCAAGTAACCCAAAGTAAAACAAGGCGAGAGATCACCAAGACTGAAACCAAGCAGCCATTATACTACGCGTACATTCTGTATGGTGTTGCTCTCGTCATCCTGATGGCGATTCTCGCATATTGGGTGTTTACGAAATATCGAGCGGCTCGTCCGTAAGCAAACTGAATAAACAAATCTTCTGAGGTTTTAGCCCCATGCTCGCAGCAGACGTGCATGGGGCTTCTTTATGTCCGTAACTCATTGTCTATCAATGAAAAAAGTTGCATATTTGATAAAAATAATTGCCTAAAAGTTTGCATATTTGATAAAATTGTCGTACCTTTGTGGTAGCAAATAAGATAAATAAGTTATCACTTAAAACTCCAAACATTATGAAGAGTCTCGGAACTTTCAAAGGAATTGCTACACGCTTAAAGAAGCAAATTGTAGAGGCAAAGAATGTCATCGTTGAATGTGAGAACAAGTACAACGGCAATCCTTGCAAACGCACACTTTCTGCTCTCGATGCAGCAGAGAGGAAATTTGAGGAACTGACGGTAAGGTTGGGTTACATCACCGAAACGATTGAGCACTACGATTTCTATAAGTGGTGCTGGGAACAGGAAGAAGAGCAAGCTATGGGCTATGCTGATTTTTACAACCATTTATCTTAAATTATTTTTTCACAATTTTATTTCTAAACAAAAATGGACAAAAAAGTTATCCAAGCCTTGTTCACAAACATTTGTGCCAAGGACGAACTCCGTTCATTACCGGACGGAGTTCACTTCGAGAGTGAAAGGTGTTATGCCACCGATGGAAAAGTGCTCGTCATCTATGGCGAGGGTAAGCCGGAACTGGACGGAAAGACGGTTCACCAGGACGGTACCGTTATAGAGGGTCGCTATCCTAACGTTGATGCTGTTTTCCCAAGTGAAGAGAATTACGGCAAGAAGCTGAACATCGACATCAAGCAGTTGCGTGATGCGTGCCAGTGGCAGATTAGACAGGAGAACGCCAATGAGAATGACCGCGTGGTCATCAACGGAGTCGGCTATAACGTCCGCACACTCATGCGTCTGTGTAACGTATTGCTCGTAGCAGGCGATCCTCACAAGATAAAGTTCTACAACAGTGAGCCAAACCGTTGCTCAGTTCTTATCGGAACAAAGCTCAAATGTATCATCATGCCGATGCAGTATGAGGAAGGTGACATTGACACGGAACGTGAGGGTGAGGGCTATACCCAGACGTATTCCTACGAGAACTTCATCAACGACTATGTGTTCAACAGTTGGCGCAAGCAAGAAAAGCCACAAACCCTCTCATGGCTCGATTAACCACCTAACATTATTCACATTCTAAAAGTTAAGATTATGCAAACAAAGAACAAAGAACCGAAGAACATCACGGTTAAGAACATTCCAGTAGCGGACATTTGTCCGAGCGAACTCAACCCACGTAAAACCTTTGACCAGGAGTCTCTGGCAGAGTTGGCACAGAACATCAAGGAGCACGGACTCGTCCAGCCCATCACCATCCGCAAGCGTCCGAAAGGAAGCGACACCAAGTATGAGATTGTATGTGGCGAGCGTCGCTTCCGTGCCACACTTCTCAATGGTGCATCGGAAATCCAGTGTATCATCAAGGACCTCGATGACAAGCAGGCTTTTGCAGCGATGATTATAGAAAATCTCCAGCGCAAGGACGTTGACCCCATCGAGGAGGCAGCAGCCCTCTCCAAGCTGTACAACGACGGAACGATGAGTGTCGCTGACATGGCAAAGATGCTCGGCAAGTCCACCTCATTCGTGACAGGTCGCATCCAGTTGAACAATATCATTGACGAGTTTGTCCAGCTCATGCGAGACGGAACCCTTTATCTCGTTCACCTCCTGGACATCTGCAAGCTGACCGTAGAGCAGCAGAAGAAACTCTACGAAGAGTGCTTCTCGCCAGCTTGTATTGCACGCTGGACTCAGAAGATACTGAAGATGGAAATCCTCCACGACATGATTGACGAACACGTCATGCAGTTCCTCGATACAGCCAAGTTTGACATCAAGGATTGCTCATTCAGTTGTGGTCGTGGCTGCGAGGGTTGTCCGCTCAACACAAAGAACAAGCCGGACTCATTCAAGGACGTTGACCGTCCACGTTGTATGGACTCGGCATGTTTCGGACAAAAGACTCTGGAGCATATTCTCCGTACCGCCAAGGAGTCCGGGCTGACCCTTGTATATCAAGGCAAGAACAACGAGAAGTGGATAACCGCAGCAGGTGCCGCAGGTCTCAAACTCATCAATGCAGACGACCGCAAGTATGTCTTTGAGCCGATTGAGCCAGACGAGAGCAAGTTCTCTGACAAGGAATGCTATGAAAAGCGTATGCAGGCTTATCGCCATGCCAAGGCTATCTTTGACTCCAACGTGGAAGACGGACTGGTCGAGAAAGTCTTTGAGGTTTGCTTTGACGGCAAACTGAGTGGTGAGTTCAAGTGGACATTCTCGGCTCCAAAGGAGAATGAGGATGCACGCGAGTCTCTCTCCAAGAAAGAGCAGATAACCAAGTGGAAAGACCAGATGCTCAAGTGTGATGAGCAGGAGCATGACGAACTCATCGAGGAAAAGCGCAAGCTGCTCGCTGAGTCATCGTACTCCACGATGAACACCCCTCTCGGTCCAGAAGAGCAGAAACTCTTCCACGCAATCATCATGAAGCGCCTGTCGTATGAGTTCAAGAAGAGCATCGGCATCGAGTGGGCGAATAACGAGAGCGCATACAAGGAATGCGCCAAGAAGATTGAGGAGCACCGCAATGCGATCAAGCGCGAGTTCATGAAGCAGTATCTGTCAGAGAAGTCGGTATGCTATTCACACGACCTTGCCGGCATGCTCATTGCCCTCTGCGATGACCAGATGGGTAATGTGGAAGAGCTGGAGAAGTCGGTGGCTGAGAAGTACGACAAGCAGCGTAAGGCTTGCAAGGCTCGCATCGATGAACTCAAGGGTGTCAAGGTTGAAGAACCTGTCGAGGAGGAAACTCCAGCCGAAGAAGAACCTGCCGATGCACCAGACGAGAACACGGTTGCCGCTCCTGCAGAGGAAGAGGTAAGCGAAGCTCCTGCAACAGAGGAACCCACAGAGGCAGAAGAAGCCACCGAAGAAGTCCCGTCTGATGAGCAGACAGATGAAGCTCCCTCAGCAGAATAAACCCAAGACGGAGGGAGCCAGTTCTCCCTCCGCTCTATGATAAACTCCCGAAAAGGGAGTGACCCCAAGGCTCCGATGTTTAGAGGAGTTCTTATTTGCTAATCTTTGGAGGTGGCTCATTCATGTGAGTTCACCTCCTTTTTGTACCACAACCATTATCCACCAGTCTAAAAAAAGTTGCATATTTGATAAAAATAATTGCCCAAAAGTTTGCATATTTGATAAAATTGTCGTACCTTTGTGGTAGCAAATAAGATAAATAAGTTATCACTTAAAACTCCGAACATCATGGCAACTACATCAAAACTTAAAGAGCAGGTTAAATCCATCCGCAAGGAAATCCTTAGTGACATTTACATGGCTGTCCAAAAGCGGAAGAACATGAAGATCAAGTTTACGGAAACAGAGTGTCCTCGTTTCTACTTTGATGGTGGCTGGAGAGACATTATCCAGTTAAGCATAGAGTTCTTCAGCAACTCATCAGTATCATTCGGCTGGCATGATGAACGCTGCAAAGGCAAAGGAGCCAATGCTTTCGTTTCATCAGCCCAAATCAGTACGGAGATATTGCTCCAGTTTCACGAACTAATTTATGGAAAGGAGAAATAGTCATGCAGATAAGTCTTAATTCAAGTGAGTTACTCGTCATCTGTGAGGAGATTGTAAAGGTCCACCAGAACGAGGAAAAGAACAGTAGCCGTTTTTGCTACGACGGTGAAGTTAAGGTCAAGATAAACGACATCATGTTCACGGCAGAATATTATTTCTGTGAAGCCATTAGCGAAGAGGAAACCGACGAGCTGGGTATTGCAGAAGTCAAGACTGACAATGAAGATGTGTATGTTACATTCAAAGATACTGATGAGGAGTTTGCGATGGGTATCGCCCGTCTGCAAGCTCTACAAAAAACACTCAATTATCATGCTCAGCACTAAAGAATACGATGCGATAAAGGAAGGTCGCTACAGAGAGTTGAAAGAGGCTTTTGACAAGCTCCTGGCTGTTTATGAGGGAGTGCCAAGTGTCAAGGGCTTCGATAAGGCCATCAGAGACACGAAGAAAAGGATCAAGGCTCTGGAGGTCGGTTCAGCATTTGCCAAAGACGATGAAGAAGTTAAGCAGGCAGAGATTGCAATGGCAAGACGTTGTGGAGAACTGCAGGTGTACACGGAAATCCGCTCTATGGTCAAGAAGCGCATTAAGGAAGTGTGCGAAACGGAAACTGTTTAATCATAAAAAGGAAAAAGCAATGGAATTACTATGCAAGGCGATGCTCTACGCAGCCGAGAAGATAGCGCGAGAGAATGGGTATATCTTAGTAGCACAGGAGAAAAGATTTGCCGATAAGGACAATTTCTGGGGGAACGTAGCCGCTGCCCTGATGTACGCAAGAGATAACGGTTATCAGAAACGGTTAAGTTACCAGTACTTCAAGTACATTTATCCTCAGTTTGAAGAGGACAGGAATGAAAAGTCTCCTGTGCCCAAGATAGAACTCGATCTGCATTTCGGAAGCCCTCGTATGACTTTTTACGCCCATGACGATGCAGGCTCATGCTGTCTGACTTACAAGAGAGAGACGCATAAGTTCTCCGAAGCACAAGTTTTTGGAGATTTAGGTTTTCCACGTGCAGAATTGTGCAAGGAATACATTGAGGAGTACATTAGGGAGCATTCAGACTCTCGCAACCAATGATAACGAAATAAACGACAGGAAAAAAGATATGAGCAGATTTTACGAAGGACCAGAACCGTGTCCGGGATGTAAAACACCTGGGACGCAAAAGGCACGCAGTTCAAAAAATCATCTTTGCGAAGACTGTAAGAAAGCGTTGGAAATCGGTGCGACAATAGTCAAGGAACGTGGACTGGAGAGAAATTTCTACCGCATGGACGACTTGACTATGGCGCACATCACTTGGTACAAGGTGCCCATCAAGGAGATTGAGTGGGCTTTGAAGGGGCTACTGGAGACATTCTCACAGTTCGACAGCCGTTATGCAGACTGGAATAGTGAGTATTTCGGGCAGATGGAGCCGCTGACGGGTCATCACGACTTTGTATTGCCGAAGGTTACTTATGATGCTGCAAAGGTACTGACGGAGAAAATCATGGACTTCTGCTGGCAGCTATGCAAGGAAAAAGGAGAATATAAGAAACAACTCGAAGCCGAAGTCAACGAAGAGCGAAACCGCATATATAACGAGGGGGTGGCTTACGGTCGCAACCTTCTCACACAGCTTAATCGTGGCGAGATTGCTCTGAGCGATTTTGAGGCAACAGTGAAGAAATACTAACGAAAAATGTAACGAGAAATGGATATTACACCTAAATTCAAATTTGTCGAAGGTAGCTTTAATACCAAGACAAACAGGATGCTGGTCATTGCCAGTGACAATCATGGTACGGTAGAACTCTGCTTCAAGGAAGAGGACTGTGGCTGGAACATTCCGTTTGCCAAGATTAAACTTTTCGACAGCGGATTGTATAAGGACTTCAAGGCAACAATGGAAGATGCCCGGAAGTTGGGCGAAGAGATTGCTCGTCGCTGGAATGAATGTGCCGACAAAAGATAAGGAGGACTAAATATGGCAAATATGAAGACAATCCCCATGAACGCCACCAACGGCGAGACGTTTCCGCGCATCTGGAAGACGGCACAGCACGGCACGTTCGACGGGCTCAACCCCGACGATCCTTACTTGGAGCAGTGCCGCTGGTGGCTCGAACGATTTGAGTGCATCGTCATCTTCACTCGCGACGTCGGCTACCACACGTCAGGATGGTGGAAGAACCCAGACTACGAACGGTGCTATCACCTCTCCATATCCTTCCCCGGTGGCATGAAACGCTCACGCCTGGAGTATGTAATCAAGCAACTCTTTGGCGATGACCGGCGTTGGCTATGGTGCGAGGGACCTTACTCGGAGGTTGGCCGACAGTGTGGCGTGTTCCACTACCGCCTGTTCTGCGACCCTGCGTGGAAACCACTGAAGCCCCGTGGTGAAGTCTATACACGAGAGTTCACCGAAGCAGGCTGGAAGAGTTTTTCTGAATTACATCAATTATAAAAACTTTAAGATTATGAAAATTGTAAGATTTGACGAAAAAGGGAATTGTCAGTTTGTTTATTTTAACTGGCGTAGGTTTAGGTTTGAAACAAGTTGCTGGGCTAATAGCCTTTCGGAGTTGCTCGGCAAGACCAAGAACAAGAAGTGCCTGATTATAGGTTTGTGGAATCATTAAGCCAAATGAGGACTGACGATGGGAGCATATATTGCAAGACAGCCAAACGGCCTGCTGTGCCGGTTCTCGTCAAGTGTGGATGCCGTGACGCACTACAACTACAGCGAGGAAGAGTATATTGAACTATGTGCGGAGAGGGCGAGAGAAGAAGCACGTCGCAATCTGCAAGACCCGCACTTCATCAAGCCGTTTGACCGCGTGGTGGATGATGTCCGCTTCGACAATATCACTTACGAGGAATGGGTGAAGCAAGCTGGTGAAATGGGTTACACGGAGCCTGACTGGAAGTTCAAGCCTGGCGACTGGGTGATAGTCCACAGCGACAATGACAACACGGACGGTCACGAGGGCAAAGTGTGGAAATCGTCAAAGGATAAGGATGGTAGGATAAGGGTCGAAGTGTTCATAGAAGAGTTGGAAGGTTCGTGGCTATTTGACGAATCGGAACTGACAATAAAAGATGAGCCGTAAATGACTCCAGATAATTATAAGAAAAAGAAAAATATGCAAGAATTTACTATCAACTTACGCGAAGACGGTAGTGCCGTTATTGCGAGAGACAAGTGGAACAAAGATCACAGCATTAAGGCAATGGACGAGAAGCCTTTCTTGTTCGAGGTCGGGCAGAAGGTGGTTGACATCTTCAGCAATGTTGTAACTATTAAGGAAATCATTAAGCACCCACCATTAAAGCCAGGCTGCTGCCCTGAGTGGAATCTGCTGGTTGAAGAGAACGGCAACTGCTACCGGTACACCGAGATTGCAGGCATTTACGTCCGTATGGTGAGTGCCGAAGAATTGGAAACGCTAATTAAGGAGGATTGACTATGGGACCGAAGTACAGAATGATGCCGGACAAAGGCACCGCAATCAATGCCGTGGCACTTGCCGCAGTCGTTGTGCTGTTCGTACTCGTCATCTTCCAAGGTGTCACACTCGTAAAGATGAAGCGATACATTGACGATTCGCAAAGGTTCATCGAATACTGGCGACACAAGACCGACTCGCTATCAGACGAGAACATCAAGTTGTATATGAAAATCTACGAATTGAATGACAGTATCATCACGCTAAGGTTCGAGCAGTAGCAAAATTCTTCACTCTTCATTCTCAAGAATTTATCAACGAGGGTGCAAGTCCCTCATATTATTAACTCATAAAAAACATCAAGTAACATGGCAAAATTTGCACAAGTTATCGAGTGCCTGAAGAACGGAGGCACAGCCCAGCGCATTGCATGGGACGTGACAGGTAACAAGGAAATCATGATGCAGATTCCTCAGCGTATCGCTAAGGACATCGTGCCGAAGATGACCTCAGTACAGGACATCGTGAAGCCTAAGATTTCGACCGTAGGCAGTGGCGAGATTGAGTACCATCATCAAGTGCTCATCATCGAGTTCAAGGATGACGAAAAGACACCAGCTCGCGCCACGTACTACATCCCGACATGGGAGGACATCATGGCTGACGATTGGCGACTGACTCAGACCGCTGATTCGTACATCGCCCGAATGGTGAACGAGCGCGAGGAGTTGAACGACAAGGCCGAGAAGCTCAACAAGTTCTTCTCATCGACTATCTTCAATGGTCTGCCCGACAACAAGAAAGTACTCATGGAACGTCAGTACAAACTGATGACCGAGTATGTGGAAGTGCTCGACGAGCGCATCAAGTTGGAGAACACCGCGCAGGGCTAATCGCCCATCGCTACCGCTGCATCGATCATGTGGCGGTAGCAAATTCTTCACTTGCGCCCAGGTCGCACGGAGTGGGGCTGATAAGACCACGAATTTAATAAATTAAACGAATGATATGGAATACCGCTTTATCGAGCACGAACGCATCAAGGAGCCATTATGCTTAGAGTTCTTCAAGACGTGCATTACCTATCAGCGTGAAGACAGGCACAAGGCATTCACAGGCATTTCATACAAAGAACTGATGCAAAGGATGCACATCGGACGTGAGCGTTTGCAACGGCTTTTTAACTGCGTGGAGCGCAACTGGCTCTACTTCAAGATAGAGCACGGCTATATGATAGAGGCTCACAATATTGTGAGCAGTATTGACTGGAGCAAGCGGTTTTTCATATTCGGCAAGCCGTTTTATCACATCAAAATCAATATGTATCACAACAAAAAATAATAGGAACTATGGCAGAGCAGAAACATTTAGGCAGAATCAAGCTACAGCCGGGGCAATCGCTCTTTTGCTTGAACATGAAGACAGGCGAAATAACCGATATGGGAAGACCTCGCCAAGTAAATGTCGAAGAGGGCTGCGTGTATCGTACGGCACTCAATCGAAAGTCGTTTATGAAGAAACTCTTTCGACAGGGAATCATTAAGGTTGTACCAAAGCATGAGGATTGACCTATGGCAAAATGGAAATGGAACTATACTGACAAGACTCTTCCTGATATAAAGAATGGTGACGGAACGAGCGACTATGTGCTGGCATTTCCGGGTAACGGTTGTCTGCCACAGGTAGTAAAATACTCCGATGGCAGCTATACCAAGCGCGGATGGTGGACTACCGACTTCCGCTACCTCTCGATGCGAGTAGGCGGACGGTGCAGTACACAGCAGCGGTTCCCTTATTGGGCACCCATTGAGCAACCGACATTTGAGAATTTGTTAGAACAAGAAAAATGAGGAATAGACTATGAGCATTATTATCAACGGAAAAACCTTAGATGAGTACATCAAGGAACAGTCAGAGCATGGTGAGGTGCTGGAGAATGTATGTGGTACGATGCACGGCTGTCGCACTACGATGTCGCAGGTGTATGGCGATCATGACAATTTCCTCATCACTAACAATGCGACAGTGACTATACGCAGAGGTGAAGAGCGTCACACACTACGAGGCAACCGCATAGAAAAGAAGGGCGGCAAGTGGTATGTGGACGGTAAGGTTGTCGATTGGGACACTATCGGTGGCGAATACAAGCCCGAGAACGTGGTGAGCATCGAGATACACGGCAACGTGAACAGCCTGCGCACCCAGATGGGTGACATCAAGGTAGTGGGCGATGTGCAGAACATCAACACTACAAGCGGTGACGTGGAGTGCCAGTCCGCATACAACATCAACACTACAAGCGGTGATGTTACTTGTGGCAATGTGGGTGGTGACGTTCACACTATTAGTGGAGACATTAACTGTAAGCGTGATTGAATGGAAGCAAAGGAACAAAGACCTCGATGCGGTGATTGCTCTCACTTGCGAGAGAAAGCCGTTAGTGACGTGTGTTCGGTTCTGTGGTGTGATATACCCAACGGAAACCGTAAGGCGAGCAGAGACGTTGGTGGCTGTGACGAGTTTGAGCCGAGTGCTGCGTGCAAAGCGGAACAGTTGCGCGAAGCTGGTAAGATGTCGGCAGACGATGTATTGAAGGCTGCAGGGCGATTGGGTGAAGAAATCAAAAACATGGATTATGCTGTTGAGGGCTGACAAGTGACTCCATCGAAACAATCACGCATTATTGCAGTTCCTCATCGGTCTTTGGCGGCTCTGTTACTCCACCCAATGCTTCTTCCTGGAGACATTCAAGGGATTTATCACTGGCAACTGCATCAAAGACTTTCCTGATGGCAAGATCCGCCATCCTCGGTGTGACATGAATATAGTAACCGATGACTTTGCGAGACTGAGTGACGGTATCACCAATGCAATACTCGATTACACTGTCTTTGATGAACAATTGGTTTGCCAGTTGTGAGAAAGTCTTGCGTGCAGAATAATATATTAAATAGGTATCTATTCCGCACTTCTTGGCTAAACGAGGCAGGTTGTCATGGAGTATGCGAGAGAGGGCACCGTAAGAACGCTTATGATGAATAAAAATCTTTCCACTCTGAGTAAGACGTTCAAGCAGTTCCCTTGCCTCCGGCTGGATTGTAAACTCAGTCTTGGTTGGGAACTTCCTCCTTGACTCTGTCTTTATTCGCAGGAAGCTAACATGGTTATTGCGGAAATCCTGTTCAACGAGGTCACGAAGGTTCATACCACAGAGATAAAAAGAGAGCATGAAGAGGTCTCGAGAAACGCTTAACATGGGAGCCCTTTCCTTTGACAAATCAACATCACGGATGGCCCGAAGCTCTTCAAGAGTAATGGCACATTCCCTTTTTGTAGGCGCAGGATCCTCATAGTCGGAGTACGGGTCAATATCAAACTCCACGAACTTCTGTCTCCTGGCATAGTTGATGACCGTGTGAATGTTCCTCATCTTGATAGATATGGTAGTCTGAGACAACCCTCTATTATTCTTGAGGTATTGTTCAAAGCGATGCAGCCCATCGGAGGTGAGCAACTGAAGGAGGTAGTCAGAGCCAAAGAACATTTCAAAATAAGCGATGGCATCACGGTAGAGACGAAGGGTTCCTTCCTTGTAGGCGGTCTTACGAGTCGTAAGGAAGCGTTCACCAATATCATGTATGCTCTTCGGTCCAGCGTTGCTTTCTGCGTCCTCGATGTACTGGACGAGTTGCGAGCAGGTGTAGTACTCTATATCCGTAGCTCGGTCGCAGATTGCGTAGATCTTTGACATTCTTATTCTCAGCTGCTGGTTGATATACGAAGCGTTGTTGAGACCTACGACCTGACCGTCATGCAGATATTCGGGACCGGGAACAATGAAGCGAGTTACGAAGTAGCGAGTCTGCCCCTTGTGGGAGATAGCAATTCGTATCTTGTGAGTTCCATCAGCCAAAACCTTGGCTGGCAATATGACAATTCGCAGGTTCATCTTCCGACAACTTTTCGACAATAGGTGATATGGAAAAATGGCAACTGGACAACAATCCGACAATAGTTTTATGTGTACTGCTTATACGGGTGTTCTGTCGTAACTAATTGAAGCTGATGCAAATAGCGTCAAAATCGAGCCTTTCAAAAATACCCGTCTATGGCGATAATAATTGGTTTCATATATAATATTAAAGTGTATAAGCGAAATTAAGTAGCAGGCTACCGCTGCTCACGTGGTATTTGCCGTAAGCGAGACTGAGCTTGAATCGGTCGAGATTAATGCCGAATCCCAGACTGAGGCCAGCCATGTGGGAGCTCTCGTCGCCGTCGTCGCCCTCAATCTTCATCTCGTCGACCCGGCGGAAATTGTATCCTCCGCCTATCCAGATGTTGTCGGACAGAAGCACGTCGAGACCTAAGTCGATGTGGTTGGCAAAGCGGTAGTTGTAGTGGGTGAGGTCGACGAGGGTCAACGACAAGCGCAACGGTGACGAGCCGAGGCGCTTGCTCACTCCGGCCTGGACGTCGATGGGCATCTTCTCGTATTTGTCGTCGTAGGCCTTCAGCTGTCCGCCGAGATTCTTTGCCACCAATGACACTGACCAGTCGTGGTCGGGCTCATACCAGTTCAGACCAAGGTCGACACCAATGGCCATGGAGTTGTATGACCCAAGTGCCGAATAGATGAATTTGGGAGTTATTCCGCCGACAACATTTTTGAGCAGCAGATAAGTCAGGGTGCCGCTCACGGCAATGTCGTTAGCCGAGAAAGTGCCGGTCTGCACGCCGTTCTCGTCGACCTCCTTCATCGATCCGTAGTTTATATATTCGGCTCCCACGGCCCACGTCAGCTTGTCGTTGACGACCTTATTGAACGATGCGCTGCCGACGTTGACTCCGCTCATGTAGTTCATATAGTTCACGCCGATGGTCATATCGCTGACCGATGCCGCCAGGGCAGGATTTGAGAACCCTAACGAGGGGTCGTCGTCGATGATGGTAATGTTGTCGCCACCGAGGGCGGCGGCATGGGCGCTTACCGGCAAACGGAGAAAATTATATCCTGTCTGACTCTCCTGACCCCTGCCGTAAAGGGCAAAAATGGTTAACAAGAGAGTGAAAACAACTTTTTTCATTTAATGAATTTTAATTTATCGACAAAGTTACTTATTTTTCCAAATATCTGTATTACTTTTGCCTTGCATTTTTAAAGTGAGTGCAAATAAAATTGAATATTGTCACCTGTTGCATGTCTTACAACGTAAAAAACGGGTGTCTATTGTGAACAGTGGAGATAAAGAAATCAAATAAGGCAAACATTGACAACAAGAGACCGACGGGTTTCCTGTTAGGACTCATCGTGGCCCTGTCGGTGGCCTTTACCGTTGTGGAGATGAATTTCGGCATGCCCGACAAGGAGGATGTCGACGACCATCTGCTCGACGATTTGATGAAGAATATTGATCAGGCACCGGCTGCCGACAAGGTGGAAAAGGAACGGACGGTGAAAATCCCGAAGAAGGTGGATTTCGATGCCGTACCAAAGAAAACACCGCCTACCGTGGCCCCTAATCCTACCCTCGATAAGGTCGTAGTCAGTGATAATCAGCAGTTTGAGCATCCCAACGACGACAGGCCCATTGACGAGAAGAAGAAACCGGAGGTGAAAATCGACCCTCCCGTCGACCCTATTCCGCTTGAGCAACTCAATCAGGGCGAGCGGACAGTATCGGATACTCCCGTACCACCGGGGGGATGGGCTGACTTCGCAATGTGGGTGGACAAGAACCTGCAATATCCTCAGGCCGCACGCCAACGTAACATTGAGGGTAATGTTCTCGTGGGATTCAATGTCAATCCCGATGGTTCGGTGAGCAATATTCATGTCGTGGGAAAAGCCGACGGAATACTATCGGGTGAGGTCATGCGGCTGATGAAGACCATGGGAAAGTGGAAACCGGGCATCGAGAACGATGTGCCGTGTAAGACGTATGTAGAATTGCCATTCCTATTCAAACTATAATATTATGTTCACAGCTTCTGATATTCTTGAAAAGATTAACGACTATCTTGCCAATATCCCTTACGACAGGAAACCGGCGAGTCTGTATGAACCTATTAAATATGTATTGTCGTTGGGCGGAAAGCGCATCCGTCCGACGCTGATGCTTCTTGCATATAATCTTTTCAAGGACGATGTCGACAGTATTCTGCCGGCGGCGTGCGCTCTTGAGACATACCATAACTATACGCTTCTGCACGACGACCTTATGGATAACGCCCCTCTGCGAAGGGGACATGCCACGGTACATGAGAAGTGGAATCCTAATGTGGCCATTCTCTCGGGCGATTCAATGTTAGTATTATCGTATGATAGGATGATGCAATGCCGTCCCGACAAACTGAAACCAGTATTGGAACTCTTCACCGAAACGGCCCTGCAGATTGGTGAGGGACAGCAATATGACATGGAATTCGAAACGCGCTCCGATGTCACTGAGGATGAATATTTAGAGATGATAAGGCTGAAGACAAGCGTTCTCCTCGCTTGTGCCGCCAAGATAGGTGCCATTCTCGCTGATGCTCCTGATGAGGATGCCGACAATCTTTACCGGTTTGCTGAGCAAGTGGGACTGGCTTTTCAGCTTCAGGACGACTATCTCGATGTTTATGGCGACTCGAAGGTTTTCGGCAAAGCCATCGGAGGCGACATCCTCTCGAACAAGAAGACGTACATGCTCATCAACGCTTTCAACCTCGCCAATGAGGAACAGAAGAAGGATCTGTGGCATTGGATAACAGCCGAGAATCCCGTTCCGGAGGAGAAGATTGCCGCTGTCACAGAGCTATATACCAAGATCGGGGTGGACAAACTGGCCGAGAAGAAGATCAACTTCTACTTTGAGCAAAGCCGGAAATTCCTTGAGGCTGTTAAGGTTAGGGCCGACAAGAAGCATGAACTGGAGACTTACACCGAGAATATGATGCACAGGAGAAAGTAGGATGGAAAATATCGTAGACACTCACGCTCATCTTGACGGCGAGGAATTCGTCTCCGACATTGATGAAGTCATCGAAAGGGCTAAGAGCCAGGGAATTGGAAAGATTTTCATTCCGGCTATCAACGCCAAAAGCCTCGATAGTGTGCCGGCTCTGTGTCGGCGGTATCCTGGCTATCTCTACCCGATGATGGGATTGCAGCCGGAAGAAGTCGATGATGATTATCTCGATGTTCTTGCTAAGATGCATGCAGAACTGGTGTCCGACAGTAGCTATATTGCTGTTGGTGAGGTCGGTTTGGACTTCTATTGGACTCGAGAACATGAGAGGCAACAGCTCGATGCGTTCGAGAGGCAGATGGAATGGTCGATGGAAACACGGCTGCCGCTGATGATTCATTGTAGGAAAGCGCAGAACGAGCTGCTCAGCATGATGAAACCGTATAAGGATGAGCTGCCTGGTGGAGTGTTCCATTGTTTCACCGGAAATCAGAAAGAGGCTGAACGGTATCTCGAATACGACAATTTCGTTCTCGGCATTGGCGGTGTCCTTACGTTCAAAAGTTCGCACCTGCGGGAGGATCTACCGGCGTGTGTGCCATTAGACCGGATAGTGCTCGAGACCGATTGTCCTTATATGGCACCCGTTCCGCATCGCGGACAGCGCAACGAGAGCAGTTTCGTCGTTGAGGTCCTAAAGCAGCTTGCAGAGAGTTATGGGGTGGGGGTGGACGATGTTGCCCATCAGACTAACCTCAACGTAAAACGCGTCTTTGGCGTATGAATTCTTGGCTGAACGTGAAATTAATATAGAAAATACCGTCCTTAAGAGAGGTTTAATGCTAAAGAACTTTAAAATAATTCGGAAAATCCACTTTTGTGAGATTAATTCAATAATTTTGCAGTCCGAAATCAATGATATGACAATTGCTCGGTGAACACCGAATGGAAAGATGCTCGAGTGGTTGAAGAGGCACGCCTGGAAAGCGTGTAAACGCCTAAAGCGTTTCACGGGTTCGAATCCCGTTCTTTCCGCTGATTAAAGAATGTTTGAAAGTGAATTTCCAGAATATGACGGAAGTTCACTTTTGTTTTGAAGATGAATTTAAACTGTATGGAAAAGGCAGTTATGAAAAAATTTGTTGTGTCCCTGACATTGGCGGCGTTGGTACTGATGCCGGTGTCGGCAGTCGAAAAACCAACATCACAATCGAATGTTCAAGAGGTTCAGATGCAGCAGCCTAAAGCCAAACCTGAGGACAAGGCGACGGAAGAGGCTGACAAAGCGGCTTCGGATGCTGAGGAGAAAGCTGACAAAGCGGCTGAGGCTCAAGGCAGTGATGACGATGCGACCGACACTATGTCGGAAGATATGCTTCAGAATGCAGCTCAGGATGGTGCTACAGATGAGGATAAGCCAGTGGCAAATCCTGGAGAACAGGAGAATGTAGGGGTTTACAAATCGATTAAAACGAAGTTTATTGAGGGTAACGCGGGCTTTATGTCGCTCGTAGCCCTTGCCCTGGTCATCGGTCTCGCTTTCTGTATTGAACGGATAATATATCTCAGCCTGTCGGAAATTAATGCTAAGAAGTTCATGGAAAAGCTCGATGCTAAGATTTCATCCAAGGATATTGAGGGGGCAAAGGAACTGTGCCGCAATACACGCGGCCCTGTTGCTTCGATTTGTTTACAGGGATTGATTCGTATACACGAGACTCTCGACAATATAGAGAGGTCGGTGGTTAGCTATGGCTCGGTACAGTCGGCAAACCTGGAGAAGGGCTGTTCCTGGATAACGCTGTTCATAGCTATGGCTCCTTCGCTCGGCTTCTTGGGCACGGTGATTGGTATGGTTATGGCTTTCGACCAGATACAGGCTGCTGGCGACATCAGTCCTACTATCGTGGCTGCTGGTATGAAGGTGGCTCTTATAACTACTATCTTTGGTATTATAGTAGCCCTTATCCTCCAGATTTTCTATAATTACATCCTGTCGAAGATTGAGCATATCACGGCCCAGATGGAAGAAAGCGCAATAACGCTGCTCGATTCTGTCGCAAAGTATAAGTTGACAGTAAAGGATTCTGATGATGAGAATGCATGAAAACTTTCATTTGTGGTCGACGGAGAGAATATCTCAGACGGTGCTGTATATCATTGTGGGAATAGCAGTGGTAGTTTTCGCACTGTTTTTTCTCGTAGGCTACAATATGCCTTCGGTCGAGGAACCGAGCTTTAATGCTCCTTTGCTTACCGACGCACTATTGATTTTGATGATTGCCCTCCTCGTCGTTGCGGCTATAATAGGTTTTTTAGCAGTGATAGCCGGACTCCGCAAACGCGATTCAAGCGATAAAAATGTCAATGGTGTGCCTGCGGCGAAGATATCAATGATTACGTTCGGATTCACGTTCGCCATGCTTTTGCTGACATTCGTGTTCGGTTCCACTGATTCAATGACGATAAACGGGCACCAGTTCAGTGATGTCGTATCGCTGAAACTAACTGATATGTTCGTCCAAACCTCAATAGTCATGATTGTAGTGGCTGTGGCGGCTGTCATCTTTGGATACACTCGTTATATCAGAAGGAATAATAAATAAAATATAGGAGGAATAATGATGTTCGGATCAATGTTTAGGCGGAAGTTCGAATATAAGGTGCCGGGGCTCAATACAACTTCGACAGCTGATATTTCTTTTATGCTTCTGATTTTCTTTCTCGTTACAACATCAATGGATGCAGACAAGGGCATAACTCGGGAGTTGCCGCCTATAGATAAAAAATCGGAGAATACGCCGACTAATGTGGCTAACGATAAGACTCTCCGTCTGCGCATCGACGATGCCGGCAGACTATTCTGCAATGGTCATCCTATGGAGATAACGGCGTTGAAGGACAGTGCTGAACATGTGATTGAGAGGGGAGGAAAGGAGCATGTTATCCAACTGAAAACTGAAAGGAATGCTTCCTACGATTCATATTTCCACGTTCAGAACGAACTTGTGGCTGCATATAACTCCATTCGCAACGAAAAGGCAGTGCAGGCTTATGGAGAGTCCTATGAGCAACTGAGTGAGGCTCAGAAAGAAACAATAATAAAGGCAGTGCCGCAACGTATTTCGGAAACATATATAGAAGTAGACAATCAGCAATGAGTATGTATCGTCATCATAGTCATAAGGTCCCGGGATTGAATACAAGCTCTCTTCCTGACTTGATATTTTCAGTCCTCTTCTTCTTTATGATAGTCACACACATGCGCAAGGCTAATGTGTTGGTAAAGTATAAGGTGCCGGCTGGCACTGAGTTAACCAAGCTTACACATCGCTCTGCTACTACATATATATATGTCGGTAAGCCGATGGATCCGAGCGAAGGAAGTGAATCGGTAGTGCAGTTGAACGATAAACTTGTGAATGTAAAGGATATTGAGGGCTACATGAAGCATGTCCGTAAGAGTGCATCAGATGAAGACAAGGATAATCTTGAGGCTTCGATAAAGGCAGATCGGCAAACAAAAATGGGTATAATTACTGACATAAAACAAGCTTTGCGCAACGCAAATATACTAAAAATTAATTATTCAGCGACCTCAGAGCACAAGTAAAACATTAAAAAATAATCTTTTTCTTTCAGATTACAATAAAATTTCAGAATTTTCTTGTTAATTCGGAATGTTTATTGTAATTTTGCACAAAAACTAAATCATTTCAAATGTCACATAGAAGTTTAGACAAATTAGACAAGAAGATTCTTCATCTCATTTCAGAGGATGCAAGAATACCTTTCTTAGAGGTAGCAAGAGCTTGCAACGTCAGTGGCGCTGCAATTCATCAACGTATTCAGAAGCTCACAAATCTGGGTATACTGAAGGGGTCACAGTTTGTTATTGACCCTGAGAAGATAGGCTATGAAACATGTGCCTACGTGGGTCTTTATCTCAAGAACCCTGAAGATTTCGACGATGTTGTAGAGGCATTGAAGAAGATTCCGGAAGTCGTTGAGGCTCATTACACCACTGGCGGCTATGACTTGTTTATCAAGATTTACGCCATTAATAACCATCATCTTCTTAATATCATTCATGACAAGCTTCAGCCTCTGGGCTTAAGCCGTAGTGAAACGATTATTTCGTTCAATGCAGTCATCGATCGACCTCTGCCGATTATTGATTCTGCACTCGACGAAAAGGAAGATTAATTGACATAATATCGTCGTCTCCAGATTCTCAACAGTGTTGATCTGAAGAATAATGGAGACAATGTTGTTTGTCGATGTGATAATATTCTATAAAGGAAACTTATAGTTATCTAACCGCCTAATACAAATAATCCCTTATTCATTGTGCTACAATGCAATGTATAAGGGATTATTTATTTTTAGCGAATGTCAGTTTTATATATGCGCCTTGACGTTTTGAAGTGTATAAGTGGCTGACTTCTTGCTGGTTAACCAATTTTTGGCTTACTCCCCGTTACGTTCGTAATCGACGAAAGTGTACTTGCGGTGAGTCTTTTGAGTCTCATGGCTTTCCTTATTTACGACCTTCCATCCTTTTGAATAGTCGGGGAAGAAAGCGTCAGCCTCTTCTGGGACCGACTCAATCTCAGTCATGAACAGTCGGTCGGCCTTTGGCAACGATTCCTTGTAGAGGCTTTCACCGCCAATGACGAATACATCTGTCTCTCCGTTGCAACTATCTAATGCCTTGTCGAGCGACGAATATACCTCACATCCGGGCAATGCAGTGACGCTGTTGCTAAGGACTATGTTTCGGCGTCCCTCCAAGGGGCCTCCCGGTAAAGACTCAAACGTGCGTCGTCCCATTATAACGGTATGATTAAGAGTCAGTTGCCGGAATCTTGCCATGTCGGCTTTGATGTGATAAAGCAGTCTGTTCTTATATCCGATGGCATTGTTGCTTGCCACGGCTGCAATTATATTTAATCTCATAAGAATAAGTAATTACCTGTTAACCAATAGAAATTACACACTCACAGCCCCTGCAATGTGCGGCCAGGGGTGGTAGTCGACAAGCTTGAAGTCCTCGTACTTGAAGTCAAGGATATTTTTCACGTCGTGGTTTATTATCATTTTGGGCAACTTACGGGGCTTTCTGCTCAGTTGCAGCCTGGCCTGCTCTATGTGGTTGAGATACAGATGCGTGTCACCAGTTGTATGTATGAACTCTCCAGGTTCGAGTCCTGTCACCTGCGCCATCATCATTGTCAGTAGGGCATACTCAGCAATGTTGAACGGAACACCAAGGAAAGAATCGGCCGAACGCTGATAAAGTTGTAAGGATAATTTTCCGTTTGCCACATAGAATTGGAACAGACAATGGCATGGCGATAACGCCATGTTTGGCAAGTCGGCTACATTCCATGCGTTGACGACGATTCGGCGTGACTCCGGATGGTTCTTTATCAAGTCCACCGCATTCTGTATTTGGTCAATGGTTCCGCCCTTATAATCCTTCCAGGCGCGCCATTGCTGTCCGTAGATGGGACCGAGCTCACCATTTTCATCGGCCCATTCGTCCCATATACTTACCCCATGGTCGTTGAGGTACTTGATATTTGTGTCACCGCGAAGAAACCACAGCAATTCGTAGATTATCGATTTTAGATGCAATTTCTTCGTTGTCAGGAGCGGGAATCCATCCTGAAGGTTGAAGCGCATCTGATATCCGAAAACGCTGATTGTTCCCGTTCCGGTTCTGTCGTCCTTTTTTACTCCATCAGTAAGAATGTGATCGAGAAGTTGTAAGTATTGTTTCATTTTTTCACATGTGTAGTTTTTATCCTCCATTCCTGCGGATAGAGGTTGTTAGCTCTGTTGCCGAGATTGTTGGCGAAACCTAATCCGAGTCCTTTATATTTGATTGTAACAATTCCCCTTGGCGTTTCGGATGGCAGTACAATAGCTTCCCGGCGCAGGTAATTTATTGCCGTATTGTAATCGACCTCAACGCTCGGATAGTTGTTAGCCTCTTGGTCGGCTGATAAGGCCAATGATATGTCGGGAATTGTCTTTTTGCCTTTTATCGTCGGACTGTTGATGCCGTGGGAAAGTATGTGCAATATCTGTTCTGGCTTTCTTTTCCGCTGCACTGTCTGCGCAGAGTCGTCATTTTTTCTTAGTACAGCAATGAACAGTCCTTCACCTGTTGTTCTTCCTGGAATGAACCTATAAACAGGCAACGAGCCTTTCAGTGCACTGGTGATATTCCACTTTTCGTCAATATTCTTGATTGTAATTGGCTCTGCGCCTAAGTTATCGACAATCCATTGTACGTTGTCCTCATCCTCCTTAGCGTTGAAAGTGCATGTCGAATATATCAGAATTCCGCCAGGTTTAAGGCAAGGCCATATGTCCTCGACTATGGATCGCTGCAGACGCCAGCACGCCTCAACATTGTCGGGCGACCATTCGTTTATCGCGTTTGGGTCTTTTCTGAACATCCCTTCTCCGGAGCATGGTACGTCAGTGAGAATGACATCGAAATTGATTCCGGCCTTACTGTAATCCTTTGCGTAGTTGTTTGTTACCACAATATCGGGATGTCCGAATTTAATAACGTTCTCTGCAAGGATATTAGCCCTTGTTCTGTTGGGCTCATTAGAATACAGAATGCTGCCTTCGGGCAGAGCTGTCCGGGCGCATATCGTCTTTCCTCCGGGTGCCGCGCATAAGTCAAGCATCGTTACGGGCGACGTAATCAGCTGTCGGATAATGAAATCGACGAACATTGACGATGCTTCCTGCACATAGTAGGCACCGGCATGAAACAGCGGATCGAGTGTGAACGAAGGCCGTTCGCTAAGGTAGTATCCGTCCTTTGCCCACGGCACTGGTTTCATGCTGATACATTTCTCCGCGTCGCCGTAGCCCTTGAATAAATCGGCCGACGGCTTAAACGGGTTAAGACGAATGCTCACCGGTGGCTCGCTGCCAAGCCCTCTGAGCAGGGTATCGTACAACTCCTCACCCATGAGAGCCTTTGTCGTTTCTTCAAATTCTTTTGGCAACTGCATCATTATCATTAGTTTATCTCAATGTCATAAGTGTTGTCGTCGCTGCTTTTCTCCTCTTGGGGTTTCGGTTTTGGCGGATTCTTCAGATTACCCTTCTCGTCGAACATTCCGTAGGTAGTTCGCAGAACGATAAACTCCGTCCGTCTGTTGAGCTGGTTGCATATTTCCTGCTTGTCTTTATCCAGTTTCTTTATGAAATCCTCAGTGAGAACATCATTTTCTTTAAGCCATGGATACTTCTCGGTGAGTTTCTTTCTCACTGTTTTTGGCTTCTCCTTTCCATATCCAACAGGAGTTAGCCTGTCCTTGGCTATTCCGTGTTCCGTCAGGTAGGCAACGACATTGTTGGCGCGTTCCTGCGAGAGTTTCTTGTTGTATTCGGCCGGACCCTTGTAGTCGCAGTGCGCGCTGAGCTCAATAGTTACGTTCGGATTGTCGTTGAGCAGTTTAACCAGTTCGTCGAGAGCCTTCTTCGATTCAGGCCGCAGGGTTGCTTTGTCAAAATCGTAGAATATATTATCGATCATCACCGGCACCCTTATGCTTGCCAACGGGAACTGTAGTGTGTATTCCTTACTTTCGCTTACTGAGTCGACTTTCAGTTCTTCCTTGTGGTTTAGATATCCCTTGCACGACGCGAGCATGATGTAGTCGACACCTGGTTTTATTACCTGTTCAAAGCTTCCGTCACCCTTTACGCTGAGTTTAAGGTTCGTACCGTCGTCACCGACCATATATACCTGAGCAGCAGGCAGTTCATATCCCTCCATCTCATAGACCCATCCTTTCACGGTTTGGACTATCTCGGGCAGTTCGAAACTGTAGATATGGTCCCATCCGCGTGCGTCGCCTCTGTTGCTTGAGAAGAATCCACGATTGTGGGGACCCTCGAAAGTACATCCGAAATCGTCGCCTTGCGAGTTGAGCGGATACCCCGGATGCTCAAGATGGAACTTATGGTCTTTCCCGACCTTAGCGATGAAGATGTCGAGACCGCCGAGTCCTCCGTGTCCGTTGCTCGAAAAATATAGGTCGCCATTAGGGCGGAACGTTGGAAATTCCTCGTCACCGGGCGTGTTTATCGGCTCTCCGAGGTTCTCAACTCCTCCTGTCGTGCCTCCAATCAGTCTTACTCGCCAGATGTCGAGTCCGCCTTTACCTCCCGGCATGTCGCTTACGAAGTAGAGCCAGTTGCCGTCGGGGCTTATTGCCGGGTGGGCAAAACTGGACAAAGTGTCGCGGCTGATTTCGAGCGGCGTGGCTTTTCCCCATGAAGCATCGGCCCTGTTGCTGACAGCTATCTTCGCATAGCGGGGATAGGAGGGGTCGGTGGTGCACTGAGTGATGTACATCTCGCGGCCGTCGGGTGAGAATGCCGGTGTGCCCTCGTCGAATTCGGTGTTCAGTCCCGACTCGATAGTCTGCGGACGCCCCCAGTGGCCTTTATCATCCTTTTCGCTATAGAATATGTCGCCGGGTTTCACACCCGTTATTCCACTTAGTTCATCGCCCTGGGCCTCATTGCGTGTAGACGTGAAATAGAGCTGATCGTACTGGTCGCCGAAAAGCATTGGCGAGTAGTCGGAGCGCCTTGAATTGAACACATCCATCTTCTTGACGATGTATTTCGACGCATTTTTCTTCTCAGCCGGTGCCTCACTGGCCGCTAAAAGGCCTTCCTTTGCGGCCTTATTGCCGGGAAGGGAGTCGAGAACAATCTGATATTCCTTTGCCGCATCGCCGTATTGCCCTTGTTTCATGAGGTTTTCGGCAAGTTTCAAGTGCGTTTCCGGGCTGTCCTGATGATACCTTATGACGTTGCGGTAGGCAGCGATGGCCTTTGCCGACGAGTTGATGTAGTCGTTGGCAAGGGCAATTTTCTTGCTGACTTGACCGCGGGCCTTGCGCTCCTTTGGCGGAATGCGCCGGTAGGCCTGCTTATACTGTTCGGCTGCATCGTGGTATTCGCCAAGAGAGAGATATTTGTCGCCCTTCTTGATGTTTCGGTCTGCACCGCAGGAAACAAAGCCGAGGAGAAGGATAACGACGAGAATCCATCCCACATTCGGCCTGCCACCATCAGTGCTATGTCTATGTTGAATTATTGATTTCAGTTCCATATTTCCATAACGCAGATTTCGCTCCGTTATTGTTTCGTCCACATTATTCTATATATTTGTTTGACGAGTCGGTGAGCACATCTTTGACGATATTCTCAATCTGCTTTTTCAGTTCGTTGACGAACATTGCCGGGTCGTATTTGTGATGCTCAATATCGCGCAATTTCTTCTCCCATATACCGGTGAGCTCGGCCGATGTGAGCAGTTTCTCCTTTATAGTGTCTATCAGCGCGATACCCGTCTCGGTGGCTTCTAAGCTTTTCCTCTTCCGTCTGATATAATGCCGTTTGAACAGAGTCTCGATTATACCGGCCCGCGACGACGGTCTTCCTATACCATTCTCCTTCAGAGCAGCCCTAAGCTCCTCATCCTCAACGAATTTTCCGGCTGTCTCCATTGCCCGGAGCAGCGAAGCCTCGGTGTAATGTTTTGGCTGTGTTGTCATCTTCTCGGTGAGCGTGGGCTTGTGCGGACCCGATTCACCTTTCTCAAAGTGGGGTAGGCTCCTCGTGTCGTTGTCGGCCTTTGTGTCGTTGTCAGTTGGGCTGACATCGTACATGCCGTAAACCACGTGCCATCCCGGGTCGAGAATCTCTTTTCCTGTAGCCTTAAAGTCGATGGGCTTTCTGTCGTCGGGCTGCACTGAACCGATGACCGTTGTCGTAGCGAACTTGCAGTCGGGATAGAAAACCGAAATAAAGCGTAACGCAATGAGATTGAACACGTTAAGCTCAACGTCGGTGAGACCTCGTGGCGGCACACCGGTTGGGATTATGGCGTGGTGGTCGGTGACTTTTGAAGTGTCGAACACCCGTTTCGTTTTTTTCAGTTTCTTACCTCCGAGGGGCCGAATGAGCTCTGCATACGGCCTGTTGTTGGCAAAAGACGTCATAAACAGTCCGTTCATAATGTCGGGACACTTGGGGTATATGTCGTCGCTGAGATACTGTGTGTCGACACGGGGATATGTCGTGAATTTTCTTTCGTAAAGAGTTTGAACCGTATTGAGGGTCATCTCAGCCGAATAGCCGAATTTCCTGTTGCAGTCGACCTGCAGCGACGTGAGGTCATAGAGCTGCCGCGGTTGCTCAGTGTTGTTTTTTTTGACAACACTCGTTATCGTGAACGGCTTTCCGTCAATGAGCGCGAAAGCTTTTTCGCCATCCTCCTTGTTTGTAAACTTTCCCGATGTGGCGGTGAAAAGCGTGTCGCGGTATACTGTCGACAGCACCCAGTAGGGCTCCGGCTTGAAGTTGTCTATCTCCTTCTGTCTCTGCACGATAAGAGCCAGTGTCGGAGTCTGCACGCGTCCTATGGACAGTACCTGATGATTGCGGCCGTATTTGAGCGTGTAGAGTCTCGTGGCGTTCATTCCGAGAATCCAGTCGCCAATGGCGCGGCTTACCCCGGCAAGGTAGAGACTCTCATAGTCGGACTGCTCCCTGAGATGTGCGAATCCATCGCGAATGGCCTCATCGGTCATTGACGATATCCAGAGCCTGCGGACGGGACACTTGACGTTGGCTTTCTGCATCACCCACCGCTGGATGAGCTCACCCTCCTGGCCGGCATCACCACAGTTGATTATCTCGTCAGCATTGTCGTAGAGCTTTTTTATGACGTTGAACTGTTCCTTTATCCTCTTGTCGTCGATAAGCTTAATGCCGAAACGCGGTGGAATCATCGGCAGCGCGGCCAGCGACCAGTGCTTCCAATTCTCACAATAATCGCCAGGCTCTTTCAGCTCACACAGATGACCGAACGTCCACGTCACCTGATAACCGTTGCCCTCCATATATGAACGGTGGTCGGTGGTTGCTCCTAATATTCTGGCAATGTCTCTTCCTACGCTTGGTTTTTCGGCTATACAAACTTTCATACATGCAAAAGTACAAAAAAAGTTGCGTTGAAAGGTAAGAGTCTTTACTTTTTCTGTTAAAAACTTGCATAAAAGTGGAAATGTTCTTATATTTGCAGTCGCTTAACAAAAAATAGTATAACAAAACGGAACTGCCTATCGGAGCAACATTACTTAAAAATAAATTAAAACTTTAAGGAATGAAGAATCTTAATGAGATGACCGACGAAGAGTTGGCCGTATCTTATATAGAAGGTAACAACAGGGCTTTCGATATGCTGTTAAGCAATAATCAGCGTAAGGTTTTTATGTACATCCTGTTTGTTGTGCGCAATCGCGACGTGGCCAACGATGTGTTTCAGGACACTTTCGTAAAGGTCATTACGCAACTGCAGCAGCACCGCTACGCGCCTAACGGAAAGTTCAGCGCGTGGGTTATGCGTATTGCCCACAACGAGATAATGGACTGGTACCGCAGCCAGCGCAACGACAAGGTGGTGGAAGCTCCTAAGGAGAACGACCTGTCGAATATCGGTGGTGCCGATGTTACGCTCAGCAGCATTGAAAGTCACTACGTCAACAGGCAGGTTCTCGCCGATGTTAAGCGCATGATGAACTGTCTTCCCGCCACTCAGCGCGAAGTCGTTTTCATGCGGTTCTATCAGGAGATGTCCTTTAAGGAGATTGCCGAGACCACCGGTGTGAGCATCAATACGAGCCTTGGGCGCATGCGGTATGCCATTCTTAACCTTCGCCGCATGGCCAAGGAACATGGTGTTCAGCTACAGCTGGCTTTTTAGCCAGGCTATGGTGGCCTTCGGGTCGTCGGCTTTGAAGACGTAGGACCCCGATACCAGCACGTCGGCACCACGGGCCGCAAGCTTGGGTGCAGTCTCGCCGTTTACTCCTCCGTCGATTTCGATGAGGGCATTGCTGCCGCTCTCCTTAATCAACTTGCGCAACCGGTCTATTTTCTTGTATGTGTTCTCGATGAACTTCTGTCCGCCGAATCCCGGGTTTACGCTCATGAGGAGCACCATGTCGACATCGCAGATTATGTCTTCAAGTACCCCGACGGGTGTGGCCGGATTGAGGGTGACGGCAGCTTTCATCCCAGCCTGATGTATTTGTTGTATGGTGCGGTGCAGATGGGTGCACGCCTCGTAGTGCACATTCATCATCATTGCGCCTGCATCGGCTAAGAGGTTGATCCACTTGTCGGGTTCCACGATCATCAGGTGCACGTCGAGCGGTTTCTTGCATATCGACTTCAGCCGCTGGAGTACTGGGAATCCTATTGTGATGTTGGGGACGAAAACTCCGTCCATGATGTCGATGTGAAGCCAGTCGGCATCGCTGTCGTTGATCATCTCAACTTCTTTCTCGATGTTCAGCGGATTACCGCCAAGCAGTGATGGCGATACGATTATCTGTTTCATAAAGCGTTAGTTAAGGCAGTAAGCCTCTTTTCTTCCATTTATCTCCACTGTGCGATAGGTGTAAGCTATCTGGCGGATGAGATTCAGTGTCCTCTCTGATGGATTAAAGTCTTCGTTAGTAAAATTATGAATCATAGGCGTTAAGCTTTTGAATTATACATTGTTGTCTTTTTTAATTGTTTCTGTTATTTAAACGCAGGCTTCTCGATAATATTATATATGAGACCATAATTTTCACAAGTTCTTTTTTCTGTTTTCCTCTTACTTTCCGTCTCTTAGTTTTTTCGCTTTCGGTTGTCGCTTGCTTGACTTTTGGGGACGAGAAATGAGCGTCATTAAACAGCCGCGCGAGATGTTCCGAATGTTGGCGAGGATAGAATCAATTATTTGAAATACTTTTACAGCATTCCAATATGTATCGTTTGGCGTTGCGAAACGGCCCGTTTTGCACGCTGAAACGGCCCGTTTGAGGAGCTAAAACGGCCTGTTTCGCAACGCCAAATGATATGTTTCTGTAAGTCGTTGAGAATCAGAAAGTAGCACGGATGGCTCTTAAGTATCTGCTGTCTGAATTATTTTTACATCCTGATTCAGTTCCTTGGCGTTCTTTCCACCCCTTTTATGAAGTTATTATGGGGCATTATCCATTTGGCTCTCGAATGATGTTGCATTTCGATGTTGATGTTGCAATGTTGATACGAAGTTTCTGCGTTGTGCCTATACATTATTTATATACTATGTAAGAATTCACGTTTAAATTGAAGAAAAATAATGATTTGTTTGAAATTTTAGCCAAAAAGTTTTGGAAAGTCATTTAATTGTCGTATCTTTGCACTTGTAAACAAAAACAAGTAAAGACAATGATTATTTCTAATAACACAGCATGGTGGTGGCGTCGCTCAAGGATTTACAATTCGTGAGATGCGCAGCCTTGCGGTTATTTCGAAGATAACAAGGAACAAAAGTAAGAGGCTCGTCGTAGATCACGGCGAGCCTCTTTTCATTAAGAAATACAAACTAACACTTTATTGCTATGAATGTAAACGGGATTTTCAATCAGTTGTTGAATCATGAGGAGCTGACACGCGAGCAGACAAAGGAGATTCTTATTGGCATTACCAAGTCGGAGCTCAACGATGCGGAGATTTCTGCATTGCTCACAGCTATCCAGATGCGCGGTATAACGGTTGACGAACTGTTAGGTTTCCGCGATGGAATTCTTGAGACGGGGTTGTCGGTACCCTTGGCTGCCGACAGATATATTGATGTCGTCGGCACTGGCGGTGACCGCAAAAATACGTTCAACATCTCTACAACGTCATGTTTCGTCATAGCAGGAGCAGGATATAAAGTAGCCAAACATGGCAATTATGCCGCTACATCGGTCAGCGGCGCGTCGAATGTCATTGCCAATCATGGAGTTAAATTCACCGACGATATTGACAAGTTGAACCGTTGTCTCGACGAGTGCGGCATCGTCTACCTCCACGCCCAGCTCTTCGCCAAGGCTATGAAGTTCGTGGGTCCGATACGTAAGGCACTTCCTTTCCCCACATTCTTCAATCTTCTCGGCCCTATAATCAACCCTTCGAAGCCGCAGTGTCAGCTGCTCGGTACGGCCACCCTCGACCAGATGCGCCTCTACAACCAGGTTTACCAGCGCCTTGGCATCGACTACGGTATCGTGAACAGTGTTGACGGATATGATGAGATTTCGCTCACCGACGACTTCAAGGTCACGACAAACAACTATGAGAAGGTTTTCAAACCGTCCGACCTTGGATTCGATTACGCCAAACCGGAGGAAGTCGTCGGTGGTGCCACCGAGGATGAGGCCAAGCAGATATTCGATAATGTGCTGGCGAACAAGGCTTTACCGGCCCAGAAGAATATCGTTCTTGCCAATGCAGCCTTCGGCATTCAGGTTCTGGAGAAGGGACAGAAGGACGTCAGCGAGTGTATAGACATTGCACGCGAGAGCATCGACAGCGGAAGAGCTCTGGCGACATTCAAGAAGTTCGTCGAACTCAACTCGTAGTTTTTAACTCATGAAACGTTAACTCGGAATATGGATATACTTGAAGAAATCGTTGCTCACAAGCGCAGGGAACTTGAGGAGTGGAAATCGATGCTCAGTATGCGGCGGCTTTATGAGCTTACGGCTCCTTTGCTCGACACTCCTGTGCCGTCGATGAAGGCAGCACTGGCCGACAGTAGCACCGGCATTATCAGTGAGTTTAAGCGCAAGAGTCCGTCGAAAGGGTGGATTCATAAGGATGCCAAAGCCTCGATTGTACCCAAGAGCTATCAAGACAGTGGAGCCACGGCTCTCAGTATTCTCACTGATAGTCAGTACTTTGGCGGTTACGATGAGTTCGTCCAGGATGCTCGGGCGACGGGGGTGACTATACCTATATTATATAAGAACTTCGTCATCGATGAGTATCAGCTCCTTCAGGCGCGCCATTGTGGGGCCTCTGCCGTACTGCTTATCGCCGCCGAACTGACGGTCGACGAGTGCCGGAGGCTGCTCGCCGCAGCCCATGAGCTTGGCTTGGAGGTTCTCCTCGAGATGCACTCCGAGAAGGAACTCGACTATGCTGAGCTCGAGCCCGACATGTATGGTATCAACAACCGGAACTTGGGAACGTTCATCACCGATGTCAACAACTCTTTCGCACTTGCCGAAAGGCTGCCGAAGGAGGGGGTGAAGGTCAGCGAGAGCGGCATATCCAGTCCGGCAACGGTAAAGGAACTGCGCCGGCATGGGTTTAACGGATTTCTCATGGGTGAATGTTTCATGAAGGAGAGTAACCCCGGTGAGGCTCTCGCCGGTTTCATCAGTGAACTTGAGAAAGCATAGAGACTATGGATAAGAACATGATAATAAAGGTGTGCGGCATGCGCGAACCAGAGAATATCCGTAGCATTGCCGCCCTCGGTATCGACTGGATGGGACTTATTTTCTACCCTAAGAGTCCGCGATATGTCAGTCAGACGAACTCAAAAGCGGGAATCATACCCGATTATCCGTCATTCGGCAAGGCCGGATCGGCCGGAAAATCTGAAGGAAGAATAAAAAGGGTAGGGGTCTTCGTCGATGATATGCCGCAGAATATCATCACAAGGGTTTATAACTACAATCTTGACATTGTCCAGCTCCATGGCAGTGAGAGTCCGGTGATGATTGACAATCTGCGCAGGACGCTCGACCCCGACATTCGTCCGGGCGTAAAAATCATGAAGGCTATAAGCGTTTCGGATAGCGACGATGTGGCTAAATACAAGGAATATGAGGGTTGCGTCGATTATTTCCTGTTCGATACGTCCACGCCTATGAAAGGCGGCAGCGGCAAAATGTTCGATTGGACGGTGCTCGATGCCTATGATGGCGAAACTCCTTTTCTCCTTAGCGGTGGCATCGGACCAGCTGATGCTCAGCGGGTTAAAACTTTCAGCCATCCACGGTGTATCGGGATAGATCTTAATTCGAAGTTTGAGTCGGCTCCGGCGGTGAAGGACGAGAATCTTCTACGGGCCTTTATCAATGAGGTCAGAGCATGATTCGGTTTATTGTTTGTAATAAAATATTGTCTATATGAATAAGATAAACGAACTGTTTAAGAACCGCCACGACGCTAAACTGCTGTCGCTCTACTTCTGTGCTGGCTGTCCTACGCTTGAGGGTACGGGCAGTGTTATCAAGGCTATGGAGCGCAGGGGTATAGCAATGGTCGAGGTGGGAATGCCGTTCAGCGATCCTCTCGCTGATGGTCCGGTCATTCAGAGTGCCGGAACGGTGGCATTGAAAAACGGAATGACGCTGAAACTGCTGTTCGAGCAGCTTAAAGCTATCAAGGATGAGGTCCATATTCCGTTGATAATCATGGGCTATCTGAATCCGGTGATGCACTACGGCATGGAAAATTTCTTCAAAAGTTGTGTGGAGAGCGGTGTCAGCGGGACGATAATTCCCGACCTTCCGTTCGAGGATTATATCAAGGTGGTGAAGCCGATAGCAGATAAATACGATGTGAGGGTAATCATGATGATAACTCCCGAGACGTCGGCTGACCGCATACGCTTTATCGACGACTACACCGATGGATTCATCTACATGGTCTCGTCGGCAGCCATCACGGGAGCGCAACGGAGCTTTGACGATGCTAAGGTGGCTTATTTCAACCGTATTAATGCCATGAATCTGCGCAATCCGCGAATGATTGGTTTCGGAATATCCAACAAACAGACTCTTGAGTCGGCACAGGCCAATGCAGCCGGAGCTATCATTGGCTCAAAGTTCGTTACACTGCTCAACGAGACTAAGGACCCCGATAAGGCCTTAGACGAGCTCTTTGATGCACTAAAGAAGTAAAAGATTATGAAATATACAGTAGACGAGAAAGGTTTCTTCGGACATTATGGCGGCGCTTATGTGCCGGAAATATTATATAAGGTGGTCCACGACTTGCAGGAGGCTTATAAGCCTATCATTGAGAGTAAGGACTTTCAGGATGAGTACGAGTCGCTGCTTAAAGATTATGTTGGGCGTCCGTCACCGCTCTATTATGCTAAGCGCATGAGCGAGAAGTATGGTTGTCAGCTTTATCTGAAACGGGAGGACCTCAATCATACGGGTGCTCATAAGATTAATAACTGCATTGGTCAGGTGCTCTTAGCCAAGCGTATGGGCAAGACCCGAATCATTGCCGAGACCGGGGCAGGACAACATGGTGTGGCGACAGCCACGGTCTGTGCACTGATGAACATCGAGTGTGAGATTTTTATGGGTAAGACGGACGTGGAGCGCCAGCATACCAATGTTGAGCGTATGCGTATGTTGGGAGCCAAAGTCCACCCTGTGACAACGGGAAATATGACGCTCAGCGACGCTTGCTCGGAGGCTATACGCGACTGGTGCTGCCATCCGCGCGACACATATTATATGGTTGGCTCGACAATGGGACCGCATCCTTATCCTGATATCGTGGCTAAGATGCAGAGCGTCATATCGAAAGAGATTAAATGGCAGCTGAAAGAGAAGATAGGACGCGACTACCCAGATTATCTAATCGCCTGTGTAGGAGGCGGTTCCAACGCTGCCGGAACAATATATCACTATATTGACGACGACAGAGTGAAGATTGTGCTCGCTGAGGCCGGCGGACATGGCATCGACACCGATTTCACCGCTGCCACCATCCACTGCGGAACGGAGGGCATTATCCATGGTGCAAGGTCACTGGTCATGCAGACAGACGACGGTCAGATAAAGGAAGCATTCACCATTTCGGCTGGTCTCGACTATCCGGGCATAGGTCCTATGCATGCCGATCTGCATGAAAAAGGCCGTGAGACTGTGCTCGCCGTCAACGATGATGAGGCCATCTATGCAGGATATGAGCTGACACGAATGGAAGGTATCGTCCCTGCTATTGAGAGTGCGCATGCTGTTGCGGCTCTGAAAAAGCTGACGTTCAAGCCTGAGGACGTCGTAGTGCTGACGGTCAGCGGCCGAGGCGACAAGGATGTTGAGACTTATCTGAAAAACAAGAATATGGCTAAGGAATATGGGAACTTTTAACTATACAACGAAATCGAGAAAGATTCTCGCCGATTTGTATACGCCGGTGGGAATCTATATGACCCTGCGCGACCTCTATCCTCAGAGTATGCTCATGGAAAGTTCTGACTATCATGGCACTGACAACTCCCGAAGTTTCATAGGAATACATCCCATTGCTCATATTGCCGTATCGCATGGAGAGGTTAAATCGGTCTATCCGGATGGTTCTACCGAAAGCAAGAAAATTGATTCTTCGGTCAAAGGAAATGCCAAGGAGGTTGTGGCAGCAGCACTTAACGAATTTCTCAGCAAATTCAAGGTGGAAGGGCAAGGCTCCGAATTCTACGGTGTGTATGGCTATACTTCGTTTAATGCAGTGCGCTATTTCGAGGATATTCCCGTCAAGGACACTACGATGCAGAAAAATGATGCACCCGATATATTATATATAATGTATAAGGACATCATCGTCTTCGACCATTTTAATAATGTGATGGAATATATTACCCTTGGCTCCGACGACGATCTTGCTGCTCTCCAGAAGGCGTCTCTGCGCACTAATGTGAAACCTTATGACTTCCATCCCGTTGGTGAGGCTACATCGACCCTTACCGATGAGGAGCATAAAGCCAATATCCGGCGGTGCGTGAAGCATTGTTTGCGTGGCGATGTCTTTCAGATTGTCATCTCGCGGCGATTTGTGCAGAAGTATGAGGGCGATGATTTCAAGCTTTATAGAGCTCTTAGGTCGATTAATCCGAGTCCTTATCTGTTCTATTTCGACTTTGGGGGATTCCGCATTTTCGGCTCCAGTCCTGAGACTCACAATCGTATCGTGGGCAACAAAGCGTTCATAGACCCGATTGCTGGTACCACGAAACGGACTGGAAACCCTGAACAAGACAAAAAGAACGCAGAATTCTTGCGTAATGATCCAAAAGAAAATGCAGAGCATGTCATGCTCGTTGATCTTGCAAGAAACGACCTGAGCCGCAATTGTCACAACGTAAAGGTCGACTTCTACAAGGATATGCAGTTCTACAGTCATGTCATTCACCTCGTCAGTAGGGTCAGTGGTGAGCTCAACGAAGGCGCTGACCATATTAAGGAATTTATCGATACGTTCCCTGCCGGTACCCTCTCTGGGGCTCCGAAAGTACGTGCCATGCAGATAATTTCAGAGTTGGAGCCTCATAATCGCGGTGCCTATGGTGGCTGCATCGGATTCATCGGACTTAATGGCGACCTCAATCAGGCAATTGTTATAAGGACTTTCATCAGCCGAAACGGTGAGTTGTGGTTCCAGGCAGGCTCAGGTGTCGTGGCAAAGAGCAACGACGAGTACGAATTGGAGGAGAGCAATAACAAGCTTGGTGCCCTCGTTAAGGCAATAAAAATAGCGGAAAAGATATGAAGTTAGTTGTAATCGACAATTACGATTCGTTTACGTACAATCTCGTTCACCTTGTAAAGGAACTTGGTGCTGACGTCGATGTTAAGCGCAACGACCAGTTTCAACTGAGTGAACTGGAGCCGTACGACAAGATAATCCTTAGTCCCGGTCCAGGAATCCCTTCTGAGGCAGGGCTCCTTCTTGATGTCATAAAAACGTATGCCGGACGAAAGCCAATGCTCGGCGTGTGTCTTGGGCATCAGGCTATAGGCGAAGTTTTCGGCGCAAAGCTCGATAATCTCTCACAAGTCTTTCATGGTGTAGCTACACCGATAAAGCTTCTGGGCAACGATCCGATATTCAATGGACTTCCACGACGTATTGTCGTGGGGCGTTATCATTCGTGGGTGGTGTCAAAAGATGGTTTTCCCGATTGTCTTGAGATAACGGCTGAGAGTGATGATGGGGAAATTATGGGCTTGCGGCATAAAGACTTTGATATCAGGGGAATACAGTTCCATCCTGAGAGCGTGTTGACTCCTGAGGGAAAGACCATTATGCGCAACTGGCTGAACCTTTGATTTTAAAGGCGAGGCGTACGGTTTATAGCTTTATTACGCACTTCCTGATAGTCCATGGTGTGCCGGTTAACGAATCGGTAAGCCATGGATTGCACTATCAGTATGTCATAGCTTATGTATCAATAGTATCTTTCCTGAACATATAAAATGCAAGTTGAGCCTTTATTGATAGCCATTTATGAGGATAGCTTTCCATAAATTGAGCTTAGCGGGATGCATGTTTCAGCTTGCAACAAAGAAAAAGCCCCTCACTCTTCTGGAGTGGAGGGCTTTCAAGTTAACCTGTTTCTATACTTTCTCTCTAACTATAATCTCTCAAACTTCTTGCTTTCTACTTTGTTCCTATAAATAGACCCAGTGTTGTTATGACACCGAATGCAATCGTTGCAATAGCTGCAATCTCAAATATTTCCATCTTTTTACCTCCGTACTAATGTTTTTACGCTGCAAAAGTACAGCCATTCTTTGGCGTTAACAAGCTTTTCCCCGTGTTAATGTCTTTAAGCATTCTTTTGTTGCCTAATGTCAAGTGGCTTGATATTTGTCAAGTAATTGGTTTTTCTCTTTGTCGTTCCACGGGATTATATTATCTTTGCACAGCAATCAAAATAATATTTATGAATTTCTTTAAAAAGCGGAAATCAAGTATGACATTATATCCAAAACTTATCACCGATGCCCTACGGCAGGTGATTTATCCCGGTACGAAGAAGAATATCGTTGAAAGCGGAATGCTGGCCGATAATATTCGTATTGACGGAATGAAGGTTAGTTTCTCTATTATCTTTCCCCGCGACACCGATCCGTTCCTTAAGTCGACTCTAAAGGCGGCTGAGGCTCAGATTCATTATTCCGTTTCGAAGGACGTGGAAGTGACTATCACCCCTGAATTCAAGAGTGCTCCACGCCCAGAAGTGGGCAATCTTCTTCCCGGGGTGAAGAATATTATTGCTGTAAGTTCTGGAAAGGGCGGTGTCGGTAAGTCGACAGTATCAGCCAATCTCGCCATTGCCCTTGCAAAACTTGGATACAAAGTAGGACTGCTCGATACCGATATTTTCGGTCCTTCGATGCCAAAGATGTTCGGAGTAGAGGATGCCCGCCCTTGCGCAGTGGAGAAAGAAGACCGTCAGCTTATCGAACCAATCGAGAAATATGGAGTTAAACTCCTGAGTATCGGTTTCTTCGTCAATCCTGATGTGGCCACTCTGTGGCGCGGTGGTATGGCGACTGCTGCCCTAAAACAGCTTATCGGCGATGCTGACTGGGGCGATTTGGACTATTTTATCCTCGATACGCCTCCTGGGACAAGCGATATCCACCTTACACTACTCCAGACTATTTCCATCACTGGGGCTGTTATCGTGAGCACTCCGCAGAAAGTGGCTCTTGCAGATGCTGTGAAAGGTATTGATATGTATACCAACGACAAGGTCAATGTGCCGGTTCTCGGCTTGATAGAGAATATGGCTTACTTTACTCCGGCGGAACTTCCTAACAACAAGTATTATATCTTTGGAAAGGACGGCTGTAAGAATCTTGCCAAGAAGATGGGCGTTCCATTGCTTGCGCAGATTCCTATTGTGCAGAGTATCTGCGAGAGTGGCGACAACGGAGCACCTGCCGCCACTAATCCCGACTCCATAACGGGTCAGGCTTTCATCAGTCTTGCTCAATCAGTTGTTACCGTTGTGAACAGACGGAATAAAGAACACGGCAAGACGAAAATCGTTCAGGTGAACAACAGTCATTAACCGGCAAGATTATTCCGCGCCGAATTTCTTCTTCAGCAGCTCGAGCCGCTCTATAGCGTGTTTCCGGGCTGCTATTATTTGTGCCCTGTAAACCATGCAAGCAGTGAAGAAATAGCATACGGTCTGAATCCACAGTGCCTTGTATTCTTCCGCCATGTCTTGTATTGTGGCTCCCATGCTGCTGATTTTCAGGAATCCTTTGATTCCGAATGTTGATGGAATGAGGCTCCCAACGGCCTTCCAGAAAGCAGGGATATTGCTTGCCGGCCATGAGATTCCCGACATAAAGAGGAATGGAACCGACGTAAATACCACCAACAGCAGTACATTCTCACGGTATCTGACGACACATGATATCGTCATACCGAAGAAAATGCATGACAGAAGATAGGGTATCATGAGGCAAACAAGGCTCGACGCATGTACCAAGGATGTGAAATGGAAGAACCTCGGCACACAGAGGGTGATATAAGCAGCCATAACACAGTAAATCATGAAGTAGCACATCGACTTTCCGAGTACTATTCTGAAGATACCATTGTAGTGCTTGCTTATCGGCACAAGGTCCTTGTATCTGTTGTTTTCGCGTGCAGTTCCAGCCGCGAGTCCTATTCCCAATAATAGCGTCTGCTGGAGAATGAGAATCAGCACACCCGGTAACAGCGCATTGCCGTAGCCGCCAGTGGAATTGAACATCTGGATTCTCTCTATATGGATAGGCTCCGTGTTGAGCTCATCGTCTCTATTCGTGAATCCTCCCGACTTCGGTTTTTGAATTTCGGAACTCATATTCAAGGCTATAGCCTGTGCAGATTGGAATATAGCCTTGTAAGTAAGCATCAGGCTCATGTCGCAATAGACATCAACTTTTGCCTGTCCTCCGCGTGCAATCTGCTTCTGAAAATCGGACGGAAAGTACAAAACGCCATGCACAGCCTGCTTTCCCACAAGATTCTTGGCATCCTCCAGGTTGTTACAATAGTAGGCTGCGTGAGTGTCGGGTGAGGCATCAAACTCGCGTATAAATTTCCGGCTTTCCTGACTGTGGCTCATGTCCACTATTGCCACCGGCACATCCCTCACCACTTCGTTGTTGTAAATCCAAGAATAGAGTAGGGGATAGCCGAGGGGAACGAGGATGAAGAATATCAGCACACCCTCATCCTTGATGGTGTTCTTCATTTCCAACCACCATATATAGCACATATCGCTTATGCCTTGTGCTATCTGCGCGAATAATCCTTTTTCGTTTCTCATGGCTTAGGGGATATAAACGTAATTAAGCATTGCCTTCTTGACATTCCACAGCGTTAGCAGTGGCAGTGCAGCGAAGATTATCAATGCGGCAATGTTGGGCCATGCATCCGACAGCGGATAACCGTTGAAGATGCATATTTGGTATATCATATAATAATGTCGGAGCGGAATGAGCTGGGCGATGGCTTCAATCATCGAGTCCATAGCGAATACAGGGTAGGTGGCTCCGGCCGCGGAGAATCCCACAACTCCCCACAAGGAGCATATACTCATTGACATTCGCAGACTCGGCATGAGCCCGAAGGCAAAAATTCCGAATCCCTGTGCTGCTAATACTGTGAGCAATGCAAGGAGCACTATCTTCCCGATGCCACCTGGATGCGGGAATCCCAGATAGCCATATATGTACCATGAGAAACACATAAATACGGTGAAGAACACCATAAACTGTGGAATTGTCTTGCCGGCAATGGCTACAAAGATGTTGTTGTCGGCCATTCTCATCCACTCATGGGCGCGGTTGAATTTCAGTTCCGTTCCAATGCTGTAGGCTGTAATAAGGAAGTAAAATAGAAACAGTATTCCCGGAATCATTATTGTGCTCAGATAGACATTATAGTTTGCCCATGGATTGCCAATCATGTGCAGGTTTACCGACACCGGCTGCAGAAAGGCTTTTATCTCCACGGGTGTTTTTCCGAGAGCCGACAATTTAGCCGCACCTACCGCCGCCGATCCCAATGTGGTCACAGTGGTAAGATCCTTATACATCATATTTCCCGCAAGCATCACAACACCGTTATAGTAAAACGATATTGTGGGCTGACGGTTAGCGAGAATCTTATCGGTCGTTCCTTTGGGGAAGTATAGAAACGCATAAATATCGCCCCGCTGGATGGCCTCCCGGGCTTCGTCGACGCTGTTGTAATAGGCTGTTACCTTCGTCATCTCGAAGGCATCGAGTTTTCTCGTCATTGCCCTTGTCGTCGAGGTGTTGTCGAGGTCGACGATACCACATGGCATATCGGTGGGCTGTCCATTGTCCATCAGCGACGTAAAAAACAGAATCACGATTAAAGGACCGCCTATCATACAGAATAAGTATATTGGGTTATGTGCCAATATACCGCATTCCCGTCTTGCAATATAGAATATTTTTCTTATCACAAAGATTATTTTACAATCAACGACATTCCCGGGCGCAGTCCGTCGACGTGCTCCAACGGTCTCACTTTCACCTCAAACGTCTTCAGGTCATACTGCCCTGCGGTCTTTGTTGCTTTCCATACGGCGTATGTTCCCTCGTCCTTGATATAATAAATCTTTACTTTTACGTCCATGTTCAGTGCAGGGATGAAAGCTGTGAATACGTCGCCGATTTTCTTTCCTTTCAGTTGGTCCTCCCGAATATTGAACGTTCCCCACATGTCATTGACGATAGATATTGTCATTATCGGCGAGCCCATACCTACGAGTTCTCCCACTTTCGGATAGATTTCGCTGACCTCACCTTCCTGTGTGGCTATCTGCACGTTCTCTTTCACCAGCGACGAGACCACGTCGACAGCTTGTCTTGCGGCTTCGGCGTTCTTTTTCGCTGCTCTTTTTTCCTCCTCTCGAGCTCCACTCTTTGCCAGTTCCCATTGGGCTTTTGTCGTTTTGACAGCTGCCTGGGCAGCATCGTACGAAGCTTTTGCCTCGTCGCGGCGCTGCGCCGTGGTCACTCCCTCGGTATAGAGCCGTTCTGTACGCAGATAGGTTTTCTGGGCTATGTCGGCGGCAGCTATGGCCTGCTGATACACTTGATAAGCCGACTCAACGGCTTCCCTGCGTGTAGGTGCCTCGGTAAGGTCGCTTATGGCATCGGTTGCTCCTGCCGCAGCTTCTGCAACCTTCTCCTGAGCACTGACCTCGGGACTCTCCAGGATGGCCAGTGTATCGCCCACATGGACGTAGTCGCCCTCCTTGACGAAAATTTTGACGACACGAGATGGCAGTTTGCTTGAAACCCGATATTCGTCGGCTTCCATTTCTCCTTGTATCGTCTCCTGTGGACGGTCGAGGGTGAAATAACCTATAATGCCCACAATGGCCACTACCATGGTGAAACCTGCTACTGCCAGGAGTATGTTGTTGTGTTGAGTTTTAGCACTCATAATGATAATAATATTGGAGAGTTATTCTTTTTTCCTATGTTTTGTCCGGTCGCCTCGTCATGTCAATATCTTCCAATTGCCTTTTGGTAAGCGGCTTGCGCAATTTTTACTGCAATTTCAGCGTCGGTCTTCTGCCCCTCTGCTGTCTGCCATGCCGTCTGAGCGTTCATAACGTCGGTGACGGTCATCACGCCTTCCTTGAATCCGATGTTGGCACAGCGAAGATTTTCTTCGGCACTGGCCATATTCTTGCGAGCCGTAGCCAGTCTTGTCTCAGCGTCGTGAACCTGAAACAGCGACTGTTCCACCTGAAGGTGAATCTTATCACGGGCATCGGCCAGCTGAAGCTCAGTGATTTTTGTCACTTCTTTCGATGCTCTGACCTTGTATTTCCCTTCTCCCCAGTTCCATATCGGCACTTGCAGAACCACTCCAACGTTCCAAACACCCGAGAATCTGTTCCGGAAACCATTGAAGAGGTTGGGGTTCATCTCGGTGAATCCACCTGTCAGTGCCACATGCGGCATATATATTGAACGCACAAGCTTCGTCGCCTGCTTGCTCAGGTCAATGGTATTGCGGATCATTCTCAGCTCCGGGCGTGCCAAGTAGGCTGTGTCGGTGGTTTCGATGTTGTCGTAACTTGTCGTTATTCCGCGGTCGCCCTCGTCTACGAGTGTAATGTCGCTCTTCAGGGGCAGTCCACAGAGCTCGCATAGAGCCATCTTTGCCACGCTTATTCCGCTACTTAGCTGGCTGATAGTCATTTCCGTTGTGTTGACGCTGACATCCACTCTGAGTTTGTCGGCTTTTGTAGCCACACCGGCTTTGACCATCTTTGCCACATCGTCGTCGAGTTTCTTGACAAGGCTGAGAAACTCTTTTGCCGTTTTCTGTTTATTGCGCAATGACACCACCAGCCAATAAGCATTGTCGACAGTGTACAGAACGTTCTGCCGGCGCGCTTCCACATCGTTGGCAGCGAGGTCCTCGCCGATCTGTGCCATGCGGTTGGCCGCAGTGATGGCTCCTCCCATATATATCGGTTGGGTGACGACGATGCTTCCTGTGTACACATTACGTGTGTTGGTGTGGAAAGCATCAATGACGTCCTTACCTATATTATTACCGGCAGTGGCTATCGGTGATGCCATACCGCTTATCTGCTGTCCGAGTCTCGCGGCAGCCTCCTGCGACAGCAGTCCCTGTCCGACAAGGTTGGTAATGATGTCGGCCATCTGTCCTGTCAGACTTCCCGTGGCTGCCGTTCCCAAACTGCTAAGGGTCGATTTCTGGCTGTTGTTGAGCAGGGATATTTCCTTTGTGAAATGCTGATAGCCGCCCACACCGTCGACGTGAGGCAGATATTTAGTTTTGGCTGCTTGATGAATATTGTGCGCAACGGCGGTCTGCAGTTTCGAAATCTGTATCTGCTTATTGTTATCCAATGCCATGTTGCGACATTCCTGGAGCGAAAGAGTGCGCTGGGCCTGTACCTGGATGATTGCCATGAAAGCCACGGCAAGGGCAAATGTTCTTCTCATCAGTTTTGTCGTTTCTATTATTATCGTTGCAAAGGTATAACTTTTCTGCATAACGTACAAGATATTGCAGTTGTGCAATCCTTTATATTTCTTAATTATCGGCTATTATCTGACGTTTACGACACTGTTGTTGTCGTAATGTCAAATTTTACAGCGCACACGGAAGAGTCAGCAGCTGGTATTCCAGCGTTCTTGCGAGACGCTCGTGACCCTTGTCGTTGGGGTGCAGGCGGTCGGTTTCGAGAGTGTGATAGTTTATTGCCGACTCGTCGAAGAGTGGATACAGTCCGCTTGTCGAGTTGACATCGAGTACCGGAACGGCCCAGATGTTGCCGGCTTCCTTCACTTTATCGACATAGGTCTGGAAGTATTCGCCGATGCAGTTCTGATATTCTTCCGACGGCTGAATGTTCTTTTCGTTGCCGTAGAAGTAGCCCCGGTGTATCGGTGTGAGCAGAACAATCTGCTTCGATGGCCACCGTTTCTTCAGCAAAGCCATGGCTTTGTTTATCCTCCCGCAGTAAGTGCTGTCGGAGTATATCAGTGTGCGCTTCTTTCTTGTCACGGTAGCCTTAGGCCCATGTACAGCCGCGACCACCTGTTCGTCGCTCTCGGTGTACCATTGTCCTACTGGCACCCCTGCGTTATAATCGTTAGTGCCGATGAAAATCAGTATCGCGTCGAAGTCGTCGCCATGCTCAGCTTGCAGTTTGTCGGCCTGCCGGGGAATGTCGTTCCACTGTCGGCCGCTGATGGCATATACATACGGTGTTATGCCGAGCCAGTCCTGCAGGAAACTCCAGTATTTCTTCTTCGATGCTTTATTCCTCGGATCGGTGATGGAATCTCCAAAATAGGCTACGCGGCGGCCCTGCCAAGGATGACGGAGGAGCTCTTGAGGAGTGGCCTGAAGGCAAATAAGGAGCAGAATGAGTGCAAGACTAAGTTTTTGTTTCATATTTTTCTAAAATTATTTGGTGCAAAGATACTAATTTTTTCGGATTTTGATTATCTTTGCATCAAATAAAATGAAAATGTAATGAAAAAACTACTTGATATCCTTGCTTTTCTGTTTGTATTGGCAAATATTGTTGTCTCGTGTGTCTTTTATTTCTTCACCGACAAGATTGCCATCCCGGCTCATTGGAGCTCTGTGGGGCAGATGACCGCCTACGGCCAGACTTGGCTCATCCTTGTGCTTGCGGGCTTGAGCTTATTGGTGTATATCCTCATGGTTGTCAGCGAGCGCCATCATGCCGTTAACCTCCCTTTCAGAGTGAAGAACGAACTCCAGGCCCGTCCGTATATCGACCTTGTGATAGCCTGGACGAATATGTTGGTGATGCTGGTGCTGCTATATGTCGATGCGGCTGTGGCTCAGTACGTTCCCATGAAGATAGCAATTATTTATGCAGCGATACTCGTTGTGTGTATCATCGACTTCTACTACACCCGTAAAATATTCCAGTGCGGACGGAAAGGTTGAGCTTTCTGCATGTAAAGATTATTCAAATCTTACATAGCTTTTTGCCGTCTTTGCAAAGTGTTGATACTCAGTGAGTTTGAAATACATATCATTTGGCGTTCTAAAACGGCCCTTTTGGGAGCCTCAAACGGCCCGTTTTAGAACGCCAAACGGCCCGTTTCGCAAGGCCAAATGATACATATTGTTTTCGTGTAAATATTTTTCTGATTATTACTCCTGAGTTTACGGTTCTCCGTAGTAACTCTTCGAAGTCGTGACAAACGTCATCTGAGTAAGTCGTCGGCCGTATATGAATGATTACTTTAGCCTATTACTCTTTCCGCTTGAATACCAACTTCTTAGGAATTTTTACCCATTCGCGATTGACGACGATTTTTATGACACTCCCCGACAGCCTCTCGAGCGTGTAGGTGCCGTCGCCGTTGTAGGTTAACTTTGCATCGAGGTCCTCGCTGCCGTAGTCGTTTATAATCACGAGTTTGGCCGTATTCTTGTTCACGTCAGCATCCTCGATAATCCATTTCCTCGTATCGCGCTTAGCTCCGAAGTATCCCGGATTCTCACCGAAGACCTCCTGGCGCGGGCAGACGATATTCTTCTTGTAGAAATCCATGACGATGTATACCTGATATTCATCGTTGTCGATTCTCCCCTTGAAAGTTGTGGAGTCCTTGACGGCAGCATTGGCAGTCAGACAGAGCATTCCAAGAATGGTTATAAGAAATAGTTTTGTTCTCATATCGGTCTTTTTTAGGGCAAAGGTAGCAATTTAGCTCAATTTATTTTAGCCATAAAGACAAAATTAACGGGTTGATGTTTGGTTTTTACAAAATTTATGTTAACTTTGCACCGATATAATGTGCTTATGGATAAGAACAAGTTGTTTCCCGATTATGTTTTTGAAACAAGTTGGGAGGTATGTAATAAGGTAGGAGGAATCTATGCGGTCCTCTCCACGAGAGCGAAGACACTTCAGGATAAGATAAAAGATCATGTGATTTTTATTGGCCCGGATTGCTGGGGCGAGAAAGTGTGTCCGTTCTTTAAGGAGGACAATTCGCTTTTTCCTCAGTGGCGGTCGAAGGTTGCCGGCGAGGGTCTGAAGGTGAAGATTGGCCGTTGGACCGTTCCCGGTGAGCCCATTGCCATCCTTGTCGACTATCATCCTTTCTTTGCTGATAAGGACCGTATCTATGGCCAGTTGTGGGAAGATTTTCAGGTCGACAGCCTACATGCCTATGGCGACTACGACGACAGCCTGATGTTCTCCTACGCAGCCGGTAAGGTGGTGGAGAGTTTCTACAATGCCAATATCCCGGCCGGAAAGAAGGTAGTCTTCCACGTCAACGAGTGGCAGACGGCCGTTGCCGCACTGTATATCCAGAAAGTGTTGCCCCAGATTGGGACTATCTTCACCACCCACGCTACGGGCATCGGCCGCAGCATAGCCGGCAACAACAAACCACTCTACGATTATCTCAGTGCATATAATGGCGACCAGATGGCCTGCGAGCTCAATATGCAAAGCAAGCACAGCGTGGAGAAACAGACGGCAAAGTATGTCGACTGCTTCACGACCGTCAGCGATATTACCGCCCGTGAGTGCAAGGAGCTGCTCGACAAACCCGTCGATGTTGTTCTTCCTAATGGCTTTGAGGACGATTTCGTTCCTAAGGGCCGTGCGTTCACCGCTAAGAGAAAGGCTGCGAGAAAGGCTTTGCTTGATGTTGCCAATGCTCTGACAGGCAGCCAGTTTGGTGACGATACTTTAATCATTTCTACAAGTGGCCGTTACGAGTTCCGCAATAAGGGTATAGATGTGTTTATCGATGCCATGAACCGTCTGCGACTGTCGGACAAACTGAAAAGAAACGTTGTGGCTTTCATTGCCGTGCCGGGATGGGTCAAGGGTCCGCGCAAGGACCTCCAGGACCGTCTCGTCTTTGATACACCTTATACTGAAGCCCTGCCTAATCCGGTTATCACCCACGAACTGTATAACGAGGGCGACGACCGCGTGCTCGGCATGATGCGCTGGCTCGGTATGGACAACGGAAAGGACAGCAAGGTGAAAGTCATCTTCGTGCCGTGCTATCTTATCGGCGACGACGGTATCTTTGATAAACCATACTACGATATTATCCTCGGCAACGATCTCTGTATCTACCCAAGTTATTATGAGCCATGGGGTTACACGCCGTTAGAGGCTGTGGCTTTCAAGGTGCCGTGCATCACTACCGACCTTGCAGGCTTTGGTCTGTGGGCCAACAAGGAGAAAGGCACCGGTGAGTACAGCAAGATAGAGGATGGTGCCGAGGTTGTGCACCGTACTGACAGCAATTATAATGAGGTGGCCGACAATATCCGCGATGTTGTGCTGCGCTATTCCACCTTCGATAAGAAGCAGGAGGATATGTGCCGCAAGAAGGCAGGAACCCTGGCGAAGAAAGCTCTGTGGTCGAAGTTCTTCCGTTACTATGAAGAGGCTTACGACTTTGCTCTCCGTAAGGCTATGAAGCGTATGGAAAGCGTAAAGGCTAAGGCCGCGCAACAGGCCTGATACTCACGATGATACTAATTCGAACAACTAATATTTCAAACTAATTATTCAGATAATTGATAACTAACAGATAACAGTTATGAAGATTAAGTCAGATTATTCGAATGAACCTCAGTGGAAAGAGGTAAACGTCAAGTCGAGCGTTCCAAAGCAGTTGGAGTGTCTGGACGAATTAGCACACAACATGTGGTGGGCATGGAATTATGACGCCCGCAACATGTTCAAGAGTCTCGATGAGAAACTCTATGAGGAAGTGGGCCACAATCCGGTTCTCCTTCTTGAGCGCCTGAGCTATAACCGCAAGGAAGCCATTGTCAAGGATAAGGTCATCATGAAGAAAGTCAACGATGTGTACAACCGTTTCAAGGAGTACATGAGCGTTGAGGCCGATAAGACCCGTCCTTCAGTCGCTTACTTCTCTATGGAGTATGGTATCAATCAGGTTCTGAAGATTTACTCCGGTGGTCTTGGCATGCTTGCCGGTGACTACCTCAAAGAGGCTTCCGACTCTAATGTCGATATGTGCGGCATCGGTTTTCTCTATCGTTATGGCTACTTCAAGCAGAGTCTCTCGATGGATGGCCAGCAGATAGCGAAGTATGAGGCTCAGAACTTCAACTCACTTCCTATCGTCAAGGAACTCGACAAGGACGGCAATCAGGTTGTCGTCGACGTGCCTTATCAGAACTATCAGGTTCACGCTCTTGTTTGGCGTGTTAACGTTGGCCGTGTTAAACTGTATCTGCTTGATACTGACAATGATATGAACTCAGAGTTCGATAAGCCAATCACCCACTCACTCTATGGCGGTGACTGGGAGAACCGTCTGAAGCAGGAGATTCTGCTCGGTATCGGCGGTATCCTCACTCTGAAGAAACTCGGTATAAAAAAAGATCTCTATCACTGCAATGAGGGTCATGCAGCACTCTGCAATCTGCAGCGTCTGTGCGATTATATCGATGACGATGGTCTTACTTTCAATCAGGCTATGGAGCTCGTACGTGCAAGCTCGCTATATACTGTCCACACACCGGTTCCTGCCGGCCACGACTATTTCGACGAGCAGCTCTTCGGCAAGTACATGGGCGGCTATCCGGCAAAGCTCGGCATCACTTGGGATGAGTTCATCGGTATGGGCCGTACCAACCCCGATGACCACGGAGAGCGTTTCTGCATGAGTACGTTCGCATGCAATACGTGTCAGGAGGTTAACGGTGTCAGTAAGCTCCACGGATGGGTCAGCCAGAAGATGTTCGCTCCTCTGTGGAAGGGCTACTATCCTGAGGAAAACCATGTGGGCTACGTCACCAATGGTGTGCACTTCCCGACATGGTGCGCTACGGAGTGGCGTCATCTCTACGATAAGTACTTCGACCCGACTTTCATGTCGGATCAGAGCAACGAGAAGATTTGGCACGCTATATACGATGTACCCGATAAGGAAATCTGGGAGACACGTATGGCCCTGAAGAAGAAGCTCGTGAAGTACATCCGTGATAAGTTCTCGACGCAGTGGCTCCGCAACCAGGGCGACCCCGCAAAGGTAGTGAGCATTCTCGAGCGCATCAATCCTAACGCGCTGATGATTGGTTTCTGCCGTCGTTTTGCTACTTACAAGCGCGCTCATCTGCTGTTCACCGACCTCGACCGTCTCGAAAAGATTGTCAACGACCCTGAGCATCCAGTACTGTTCTTCTTCTCGGGTAAGGCTCATCCTGCCGACGGTGCCGGTCAGGGACTCATCAAGAGAATCTTCGAGATTAGCCGTATGCCGCAGTTCCTCGGTAAGATTATCTTCCTTGAGGACTACGATATGCGTCTGGCCCGTCGCCTCGTTTCGGGTGTTGATATCTGGATGAACACCCCGACACGTCCTCTCGAGGCCAGCGGAACATCTGGTGAGAAGGCCGAGATGAACGGTGTTGTCAACCTCTCAGTCCTTGACGGATGGTGGGTTGAGGGTTACCGTGAGGGGGCCGGATGGGCTCTGCCTCAGGAGCGTACCTATCAGAATCAGGCTTATCAGGACCAGCTCGATGCTGCCACTATCTATAGCTTGCTCGAGAACGATATCATTCCTCTCTACTACCGCACTACACGTGGCAAGACTTACTCGGAGGAGTGGATTCGCGTCATCAAGAACTCTATAGCAAAGATTGCGCCTCACTACACCATGAAGCGCCAGCTCGACGACTATTATGACAAGTTCTACAATAAGGAGGCTAAGCGCTCTAAGCGTCTGCAGGCCAACGGAAACCGTCTGGCTAAGGAAATTGCTCTCTGGAAGGAGACTGTCGCTGAGCGTTGGGACAATATTCGTGTGGTAAGCGAAGACGTTTCGGCACTTAACGACCTTGCTACCGGCGAGAAGGCTGAACTGACATACGTCATCGACGAGCAGGGACTGCAGAACGCAGTAGGCCTTGAACTGGTCACTCTCGACAACGATCCTAACAAGGAACAGAAGATTCATCACGTCTATCCGTTCAAGATGGTTAAGGAAGAGGGCAATAACTACACCTTCAAACTTGACTTCGAGGCTGTCGAGGCCGGTCCGTACAAGTATGCTGTACGTATGTTCCCGCAGAACAAGGAACTGCCTCACCGTCAGGACTTCTGCTACGTCAAGTGGCTTGACTAATTCTGGGCGTGATACAAGAAAAATCATAATTCTCGCTGGGCCGTAATGCAACGAGCGATTCGTACTGCGTCGCGGCTCTAAGAGAAAACCGACACCGGTCTTGTGTCTTGATTCCACCATGACCGGGAGAATATAAAAGGAGCCATTCGCTAATGTCGGATGGCTCCTTTTGATATATCCCTGCATTGAACACACGCTATGATGCACTCAATAAGTTTGTCTGTCGCTTCATTAAGTGTAAGCTATCTGCCATATTCACAGGTGTTTAGACACCTTTACAGATAATCTGGCAAAATATGCTTGTCTTACTACCCTCCTTTCTACCCTCCTTTCTACCCTCCTTTCTACCCTGTGAAAATTTGGATTCGGGAAAAATATTTTGTAACTTTGCAGCGAAATAACAATAAACTGTAGCAGAAATAGTGAAGATAGGACTCTATATTTCTCCTGACTTCGTCAATGCGTCACCCAGGATGAATTATAAGTTTATTGGAAAATAGTCACGTACAGACTTTGGCTCCCCATCACTTCAGCCCCCCTCTACAGGGGGGCAATGCCTGTCCGTTACGAAAATCGCTATCACGTAATATTGCGCAGAGCGCATAAAATACTCTGCACCTCCTGAATCTGCTCACAAGCGTTTTTAGAAAGACCTGATAACGCCGTCGTGGTAATAATTCCGCCCGCTTTATTTTATGTCTGAATTTTCGATTAATTTGTAGCGATAATACCCACTCTAAAGCTAATTATCTATAAATCAGTAAATATTTAGTTTGTTATGTTTTGCCATTTCACTTATTATTGTTACATTTGTAGCGGTAATCAATGATATAGTATAATGGCAAGACCTATAAGCGATGAGACTGCTCACAAGGTGACGCTTCACATCAATAACGGATATAGATATGCAACACTACGCCCACGTGTAACGAACAAGGCAACAGGTAAGCGTATGAACAAAAGCATTCATTTAGGCACAGTGACCGAAAGCTTGAAGTTCATTCCAGGTAAGGCATATCTTTGCATGCCTCCTGCCGAGCGAAAGCAATTGTTATTCCCACAGGGATGGGATTTGAGTGAACTGGACTCTTTGCCAAGCACGAGGAAAGCAGGGAGGCCTACCCACAATGGAGATGCGCCGAACCGTCTGTATGGCGACGTGTGGCTTATGGAAAGAGTTGCGGAGAAGACCAAGATACGCGAGGATCTGGAGAAGGTGTTAGAGGGAAACAAGGAGAAAGTGGATGACATCATGACACTTGTCATGTTCCCCTATATTTCCAGCTATTCTTATACAGCAGGCTCGCTCGCTGGCAGAGATACACCAAGACTCCGTCCGCGCGCGAAATGTCTCCGGGAGACATCACCCGTCTTACGCAGTCAATCACCGAGAAAGACCGCCAGGCCCTGCTACGTCTTCGTTCGGAAAAAATTGGAAAGATGGAACTCTGTGCTGTTGACTCCACAAGCAGGTCTGCTTACGGAAGCAGCCTGGCCGACATACGCTGGGGGCACAACAAGGAGAACATTGCCCTGGCGCAGACGAATGAAGTTGTAGTCTATACTCTCAGCAACCACATGCCCATCTATTACATGTCTTTTCCCGGTAACATTCCTGACTCACGCACAATGGGTGTCATCCAGTCTGACCTTCGCTGTGCCGGTTTTATGAATTACGTAATGATAACGGACAGGGGCTATGGGACAGTGCAAATCCTTGAGGACAACATCCTTCATGGCCAGCCCGCTATAATGTGCATGAAGACCGGCCACAAGTTTATCAGCGACAAAATAGACAGCCTTGGAGACTTCAATGTCCGTCCGGACGGAATGGAGATAGACCTTGACAGCAAGCTGTATTACAAGCAGTATGACATTGACTACAAGGTACATGGAAATGGCAAGTCCGAAAAGGCAGCAAGCAAGATGCGCCTGAACCTGTTCTTCAATCCTTCGTGGAGAAGTGAGGGGCAAATCAACATAGACATGAAAGTCGAAGGGCAGAGAAGCTGTCTTCAGAAGATGCTTGAAGGCAAGGAAGAAGCACCAGACGACGAGACCCTGAAGAAAGACTTCTGCATGTTTGACGTAAAACTGGACAAGAAAAGACACGTCATATCTTTTGAGAAGAACGAGAAGAAGCACAACGACTCACTCAGACTGTTAGGGTTTGTCGCCATTGTAACGCTCGGACTGGATCTGACGGCACCGCAAGCTCTGGCTCACTACAAATTGAGAGACGAGCAGGAAAAGTACTTCCAGCAGATGAAGACGGAGATGTGCTCTGACAGACAAAGAAATTGGAGCGAGGACGGTAAGACCGGCAGGCTGTTCATCTTGTTCGTCGGATTAGTCATAGGATCATATATTAGACACATCTGGAAGACGACAGGCCTTCACAGCATGTTCGCCTCTTCACTGGACATGCTTGACGAGATGAGGAACATAAGATGTATCGAGCGACAGGGGCATACCACCAAGATAACACCTTTTGTCGGGAAGCAGGTAGAGATTGCGAAGGCTTTTGGGCTTGACATCCCAGCCGGGTGTGAACCGGGATACAAGTCGAAAAAGGTAGGTAGAAAAAGAGGAAGGCCAAAGAAAAACGAGTCTTAGAAGATTATCGCTACAAATTAATTGAAAATTCAGAATTTTATGCGCTATTCACAATTTTATGCCTTGGAAATCTTCTTCATGTAGAACATATCTTCAATGGCTTACGAACATACCTTTAACGACCCACGAAAATATCTTCAATGGCTCACGAACATATCTTCAACGACTCACGAAGGTATCTTCGGCGGAATAATGACATAATATCAGGTCATAAGTAAGTACGAGGGCATGGAAACGCATTCTTATTAGAGATGGATGAGGAGGTTAATACAGTCAGTCCATAGTATCGAATCAGCCTTGTCTTCTATTCGTTCATCGCACCACAATGTGGGCACCGGCCCTTACGGTGCAGACGCGCTCCACAATTGCCGCAGATATAAACGTTGCGGCTGTTGCGGAAATAGCTTCTTAAAGCGAACCAGAAGTATGCTATAAGGAGCGGATAACCGATGAAATACAGTGTAGAAATAGAAAAAACGATATAGTCGACGGCGCACACAGCTCCTAATCCGCAGAGATACCAGAACGCATCATCAAACTTCAGCTGATGGCGTGTGTCGTCGATAGTGGCGAGGCCCACTATGAGCATTGCCCATACTGAGATGAGGAAGATGGCTATCGACCACGGCTGAGAGAAGGGATTGAGTGTGGGATGGAAATAGAAAGCCCTCCATGTGTCGGGGGTAAAGTTCTGAATTGTGGCGTAGAATGTTGCACTCGATGCCACTATGAGTGCGAGAAGGGTGGGGTAGAAGGAGTTGATATCGTTGAAATGAACGATATGTGATTTCCTGCGCATGAGCTTTCGGATTATGTAACCCACGGCAATGAAGGAGATTATAATAAGAAAGAAAATCAAATGGCGGTTGGAGAATGTCGAAATAAACTGCGAAATAGGGTCGTCGGGGTCTACATTCTTCAACAGTTTCGACTCGTGGATCCATCCTAACTCATATTGGTCGGTGACAAGTTGAATCCATACCGAGTCGACAGAATCTGACTTCAGCATGTGAATATCGGTGACAGCTACTCGCGCCCCCTTCTTTACAGCGAATGAGTCGACCGTCATATTGCTCACGACCTCCTCCGGCTGTTGCTTGATGAGGTCTATAGAATCGCCACGGATGATGAAGTTGAAACCAACACTGTAGTGGTGCTTTATTGCGAAGTCGGCCGAATCCTTCTGGTCCATCGATAAAGAGTCGAACTTGGCCTGGGTCATGGAATCGGTGAGGCGGGTGGAGTCCTTCAGCTGAAAACGGCTTGGTGTCCGCCGGTTGTAGCAGCCGGTTATTGTCAGCAGAAGGAATGACATCATCATTAGTATTGCTAATTTCCTCATGTGGCTATCGTTTAAAGGGTTATATATGTTGGCTTCTGATTATATCCAAATGCTTTAGTGGCAGTGATTTTTCTGTCGTTAATTGACAGATTTTCGTAACTTTGTCAACGCTATGGGCCTTGTACTATTCTGCGTAGATATTCATCTGACACTCATCGCATTTGAATTCGAGACGGAACCTGCGTCCGTCGGCGAGTTGCAGGAACAGTGGCTCATGCCATGAAGGATGCTTCCCGCCACGACGTACGCAGAATCCGAGGCTGTAGCGAAGACAGTGGCGGCACTGCATGATAAGGGGGCGTGTGGCGGATTTGAGCTCAAGGGCGGGTCTTACGGTGCCGATACCTTCCTCCTCATAAAACTTCACTGCGGCTTTATTGGAGATATTGTATAGGTAGGGGAAATCATTGTATTCCCGTTGCCATACTTTCTCGTGTCCGGCAGAGCTCTTGGCGGTTATGACGATGTCCTTTTCGTTCACAGCATCGGTGAATGCTTCATCGAATTTCTCTACAGCCATTCTCCTTAGATCGGAGAGAACGCTGCTCGGAATGAAGAAAGTGTCAGCACCATTGCTGACTTTAATCTCCTTGGCTTGAAAGACTGTTGTGCCGAGTTTGGACAGCTGACGGATGATATTGTCGTGCTGTGGCTTTTTTGCCTCTTGGTGCTCGAACTCCACTTCTGCCGTTGCCTCGACGCTGTTTGGCTTGTCAGAAGTCTTTACATTGTGCAGACATCTGCTTATTGTCAGTGAGAACCCATTGTCGGTAGTGCTGAAAGTCATCTCTACGGGAATTTTTCTCTCTGATGACTTTCCGCTGATGGCATGCTCGAAGTTTTGATCGTTATTGCGGTAGAGTGCCATTCCAGCTTTCAGTCCGTGGGGCATCTTGAAAGGATAGAGTCTGTTTCCCACAGCTCTGTTTACTCTAAATCCCTCAAGCTCATGCTCTTCGTTGATGAAGCACAGGCCGTCGCCATTGGCGAAAGTGGCAGTACCGGCTACGTTGAACGAGTCGTGCCGAATCTCCTTGACGTGACCGACAAACTCGCCCAAGGCTTTTGGGGTATCGGGAGAGAAGATATCGGGTTGACGTCCGTTGAGGAAATATGTGGTGTATCCGCGGTTGAAGGTTTTCTTGAGATCGGGGGTGAATTTGTAAGTCACTCTTCCATATGACTCACGCACATATTCTGAAGGGTGGTTCTCGACTATTTCGTTGAGCCGTTGACTGTAGGCCGCCACAACGTTCTTTACGTAGCTTGCATCCTTGAGTCGTCCCTCAATCTTGAAGGCTGTGGCACCGGCCTTACAGAGAGCCTCGATATTGTCGATCTGGCACATGTCCTTGAGCGACAGAAGATGCCGCTGATGCTCTATAGTCCGGCCATCGGAGTCTTTGAGGTCGAATTTCAACCGGCAGAACTGTGCGCACTCGCCACGGTTGGCAGACCGTCCGAAACAATACTGTGAGGCATAGCATACTCCCGAATAGCTTACACACAGTGCTCCATGGACGAAAACTTCAAGCTCGGTGTCGGGAACGGCTTTGTGGATGGCCGCTATCTCTTCAGCCGACAGCTCACGTGCCAACACTACGCGGTCGAAGCCTTTGGAGCTCAGCCACTTAACTTTCTCTGCTGTCCGTGAGTCACATTGCGTGCTGGCATGTAAGCTGACGGCAATGCCTTCCTGCCGTATGCGGCTAAGGAGACCCATATCCTGAACGAGAAAAGCGTCGACACCGGCCTTTTCCAATTCTCTTATGAGCGACATCGTCTTTTCGAGTTCGTTGTCATAGATGATTGTGTTGACCGTAACGTGGACTTTGACACCGAATTTGTGGGCGTAATCGCACAGAGTCCTTATATCATCGATGGAGTTTCCGGCAGCTGCTCTTGCGCCAAAGTGCGATGCACCGATATAAACGGCATCGGCACCGCTGTCGACGGCAGCGATGCCACATTCAAGGTCCCTGGCGGGAGCTAATAGTTCGAGAGTATGCATAATATGATTACTTTATCTTGCTCAAGTCGTATGGTGTCTTCTGATAGACGTAATAGTTTATCCAATTTTGGAAAAGTAGATTAGCGTGGGCGCGCCAAAAGATGTGGAATCCCTTCTTTGGGTCGTCATCAACATAGTAGTGCAGTGGTATTCCGACATCGTCGCGTATGCCTGCGTCGCGCTTATACTCCTTGTCGAGAGTTTCGGGGGCATATTCGAGATGGCCGGTGATGAAGAACTCTCTGCCTCCCCGTGCCATAACCATCGACACACCGCTCTCAGGCGATTCAGCAATGATGGACAGTTCCTTGACTTTCTTAATGTCGTGGGACCTCACCTCACTGTGACGGCTCTGTGGCATGTAGAAAACATTGTCGAAACCGCGGAAGATGGGGAGTTTGGGCCGCAACGGTCGGGTGGGGAATATGCCAAACATCTTTCTGTCGAGGAGATACTTTGGAATGCCGTAAAAATGATACAGCGCAGCTTGAGCGGCCCAACAGATATAGAGCGTCGACTGAACGTGAGTTCTGGCCCAGTCGAAAATCTTGACTATTTCGTTCCAGTACTCTACATCTTCGAAAGCCATTGTCTCTACCGGTGCTCCTGTAACTATCATTCCATCGTAGTTCTCGCGGGCTATCTCGTCGAAGTCCTTATAGAACATCATCATATGCTCGATGGGAGTGTTCTTAGGAGTATGGCTCTTGAGCTTCATAAACATGATGTCAATCTGCAGCGGAGTGTTCGACAACAGTCTTATGAGGTCGGTTTCCGTTGTAATCTTCAGTGGCATAAGATTGAGGATGACAATGCGCAGCGGGCGTATGTCCTGCTTGTGGGCGCGGTCCTCATCCATGACGAAGATGTTCTCCCGCTTGAGGATGTTTATAGCCGGGAGTTGATGTGGCAGTCGTAATGGCATTATTAATTCCTCCTAAAATCCTCCTCCCCCTCGCTTAATGTGAGAGGGAGGAGGTTGATGTTAGTTTATAAATTATTTATTACCAGAGTTGCAGGCGCTTGTCCTCTGGAATATACATCTTGTCGGTGGGCTTAACATTGAAAGCCTTGTACCATGCGTCAATATGAGGCAATGCACCGTTGACGCGCCACTCACCGAGGGAGTGCGGATCGCGGTTGACACGGCTTCTTATCTCCTGCTTGGTGATGTTTGATGCCCACACACCGGCATAGGCAAGGAAGAAACGCTGGTCGGGAGTGAATCCGTCCCAATCCTTGAGTTTCTTGCCTTTAGTAGCGTTCTTATAGGCATTGAATGATACCTGCAGTCCTCCGTGATCAGCAAGGTTCTCACCGAGGGTGAACTTACCGTTGGCGTGAAGGCCCGGCAACACCTCGATACTGTCGAAGAAATCGGCATATAGTTTAGCGCGTTTCTCGAATCCCTTAGCGTCAGCGGCTGTCCACCAGTCCTTAAGATTGCCATCGGCATCATACTGCCTTCCCTGGTCGTCGAATCCATGAGTCATCTCGTGGCCAATAACAACGCCGATGGCTCCATAGTTGAATGCCTCGTCAGCCTTGGGGTCGAAGAAAGGATATTGCAGTATTCCTGCTGGGAAACAGATTTCGTTGGTTGTAGGATTGTAGTAAGCGTTGACAGTCTGTGGGGTCATGAGCCACTCGTCTTTATCAACGTGTTTGCCGGCTTTGTGCTCAATCTCATAGTCGTTCTGGAATTTTCTGCAAGCTTCAACATTATCGAAGAATGACTTCGACGGGTCGATGGTCAGAGCAGAATAGTCTTTCCATTTGTTTGGATAACCGACTTTGACGTAGAACTTATCGAGTTTCTTATGGGCGTTGGCTTTCGTCTCTGCGCTCATCCAGTCCTGGGCATCAATGCGCTGGCCTAACGACACCTGAAGATTCTTAACAAGTTGCTCCATGATTTTCTTGGAGCTCTCGGGGAAGTAGCGCTTGCAGTAGATGCGGCCTAAAGCCTCACCCATCTGACCCTCAACCTGGTTGGTTGCTCTCTTCCAGAGGGGGAAGTCCTCTTTGCGTCCTGAGATTGTCTTGCCGAAGAAGTCGAAATTGGCCTCACGGATTTCATCGGTAAGGTAAGATGCCGACGACATGATGACATCCCATTCCATTTCAGCTTTCAGCTCATCGGCAGTCTGCAATCCTTCAATGGCGTTGAGACCCTCGAAGAACTTTGGCTGACCGACGACGATGTCCTGGATATAGCGTGAGTCTATGCCCTCGGCGTTGGCAAGAGCCTCGAAGTTGAGGTTAGGATATTTTGTCTCAAACTCTTTCAGCGTCATCTTGTTATAGTTGGCCTGTGGATCGCGTAGCTCAGTGTTTGACTTTGAGATAAGTGCCAATGATGTTTCGAGGCGGAAAATGTCATTGGCCTTGGCGTTAGCCTGTGCGTCGTTGAATCCATAGAGCTTGAACATCCTTACGATATGCTTCTTGAATGCATCGCGGATGGCCACTGTAGCTGAATCAGTGTTGACATAGTAGTCGCGCTGTCCGAGGCTCAGTCCACCTTGTCCGAGGTTGACGATATTCATAGTGACGTTTTTCTCGTCGGCGCCGAAACCATACCAATATGGTACTCCGTAGTTGTTAGGTGCTGTCTGGCGCTGGATGAGGCGCAGGTCGTCAATGGTCTTGGCTGCCTCAATCTTGTCGAGGAGCGGCTTTACCGGTGCTATTCCTTCCTTGTCGCGTCTTTCGACATCAAGGGCGAGCTTGTAAAAGTCGGAAAGCTTCTGCTCCAATGAGCCTTTAGGATAATTTTTCTTCTTCAGCTGATCGAGAATGCTGTTGATACGTTTGTTGTTGTCCTCTTGCAGTTGGTCGAAACTGCCGAATCGACTGTAGGCTGCCGGCAACGGATTGAGCTTCTGCCATCCTCCGGTAGCGAACTTGTAGAAGTCGTCTTGCGGACGTACATCCTTCTCAAAGTTCTTGTCGAAAAGCCCCGAAGCGTTCTGCGCCATACCCATGACAGGTGCAGCTGCAATCATCAGTAGGGGAATGATTCTTTTCATGTTCATAAGTTATAAGTTTGATATAGTTATATAATCAGTTTATGACTGCTATCTTTATGACTTGGCAATCGTTATGAGGCCTTTAAATTCTCAAGCTCTTCGGAGAGCTGGAGCCAGTAGTCGTTTTCTTTGTCGAGAGCCCTTTTGAGTTCGGTATACTCAGTTATGAGTCCTACGTTGCTCGCATTCTCAGGCTCGTTGAACATCATGTCGAGTTCCTTAACCCTCGATTCCATCTTTGCTATTCGCTTCTCACAGTCGTCGACAGCCTTTTGAGCTTTTCTGATTTTCTTTTGCTGAGCCTTGTGAGCCTCGTAGTCCTGAGCTCCATTGCTGCGCTTGGCAGTAGCACCGGTGTCGGCAGATGCTGCGATAGAACTTTTCTCAACCGGCTTTTGCTCTGTCTGGCGTCGGATGGCCTCATCGATAGTCTCGGCGTTGTGGGCTCTCAGATAGTCGTAGATGCCGCCGATATGCTCGGTGACGTGCCCACCTCCAAACTCATAGACTTTCGATACAAGTCCGTCGAGGAAATCGCGGTCGTGGCTGACGATGATAGCTGTACCGTCAAATGCTTTTATGGCTTCCTTGAGAACATCCTTCGACTGCATGTCGAGATGATTGGTGGGCTCATCGAGGATAAGCAAGTTGACAGGCTCAAGCAACAGCCGAATCATTGCCAGACGGCTTCGCTCTCCTCCCGACAGCACTTTAACTTTCTTCTCCGATGTTTCACCACCGAAGAGGAATGCTCCGAGCAAGTCATTGATTTTCAGTCGCATCTCTCCGGTAGCCACACTGTCGATGGTCTCAAATATCGTCATATTCTCGTCGAGGAGCTGCGCCTGATTTTGAGCGAAATATCCAATCTGAACATTATGGCCCACTTTCAACTTCCCGGTGAATGGTATCTCACCCATGATACATTTCACGAGTGTCGATTTACCCTCGCCGTTCTTTCCGACAAAGGCCACCTTTTCGCCCCTTTTTATTGTCATCGTGACATCGCTGAACACCGTGTGCTGTCCGTAGTCTTTGCGTACGTTCTCACAAATGACCGGATAGTCGCCCGACCTCAGACAAGGAGGAAACTTCAGGTGCATCACCTTGTTGTCGACTTCATCGACTTCTATTGGCACAATCTTCTCCAGTTGTCGTATCCTTTGCTGCACTTGTACAGCTTTCGTGGCCTGATAGCGGAAACGCTCAATGAATGCTTTTGTGTCGGCAATCTCTTTCTGTTGGTTGGCATAAGCCCTCAGCTGCTGTTCACGACGCTCCTTGCGCAGGACGATGTACTGATCATATTTCACCTTATAGTCCTCGATGTGGCCGCAAGTTATCTCCAGGGTTCTGTTGGTGACATTATTGATGAAAGCCCTGTCGTGGCTCACGAGAACAACGGCTTTCTGAAAATTCTGAAGATATTGCTCCAGCCATTGTATTGACTCAATGTCGAGGTGGTTGGTGGGCTCGTCGAGGAGCAATACGTCTGGGTTGCCAAGGAGAATCTTCGCCAATTCAATTCTCATTCTCCATCCGCCGGAGAATTCCTTTGTCGGACGGTCGAAGTCGCTGCGTTCAAAACCGAGTCCTGTCAGTGTTCGCTCCATCTCGGCTTCGTAGTTGTCGCCGCCGAGAAGCATATACCGCTCGTGCTCTTCAGTGAACCGCTCCACGAGGGCATTGTAGTCATCACTCTCGTAGTCGGTGCGCTCGGCCATCTCCTTCTCCATCTTCTTCAGACGGTCCTGCATGGCAATGGTGCTTGCGAAAGCCTTGCGTGCTTCTTCTCTGACAGTTGTCTCGTCAGCAATCTTCATCACCTGCGGCAGATAGCCAATAGTGAAGTCGGTGGGAACAGAGATGCTGCCGCTTGTAGGCTTCTGGATGCCGCAAAGCAGTTTGAGCATTGTCGACTTTCCGGCGCCATTTTTACCTACGAGAGCAATGCGGTCGTGGTCGTTGACAACGAAAGAGACATCGCTGAAAAGTGGCTTGGCTCCAAACTCAACGGTTAAATGGTCTATTGATATCATTTTCTTCTCATTTTAAGACGCAAAGGTACTAATAATATCCCGTATTGCAAAATTCGATAATCATTAGTATTGTATTTCATAACAATATTTGTACCTTTGCAACGCATTAGGAATAAAAAACATCAGAAAAGACATGAATCAGAGAACCCTAGTGCTCTTAGCCGTTCTCACGGCCGCTGGTGCTCCCCTTCCGGGTTGCAGCACCACAAGAGCAAAAGTACCCGCCGATGTGTTGGGTGATAATGAGAGTCTGTCGTCGCCCGCCGACTCCTCAAGAGTGTATGATATTGACGAGGTTGTGGTCGTCGACCAGCCCAAGGAAAACTTACGTCTGCGTCAGCAACCACTGAGCAGCTCGTCGATTTCAGCGTTGTCTATCCAGAACTATAACTCCCAGGATCTCCGTCAGCTTTCTGCTTATGTCCCCGCCTTTACGATGCCCGATTACGGTTCGCGATATACTTCGTCGATGTATATCCGTGGTATTGGTTCGCGCGTCAATTCGCCGGCGGTGGGAGTTTACGTCGATGGAATGCCATTATTGAGTAAGAGCGCTCTCAACTTCCATACATACGGTCTTGAGCGTATAGATGTGTTGCGTGGACCGCAAGGCTCTCTATATGGCATGAATACAGAGGGAGGGCTTGTGCGTATGTTTACACGTAACCCATTCAACTATCAGGGCACCTATGTTGATCTCTCAGTTGGCTCAGCTTTTTGGCGTAAGGCTGAAGTAAGCCATTTTCGTCGGCTGAGTGATAAGTTTGCTTTCTCGTTAGCTGGATTCTACGACGGACAGAATGGATTCTTCCGCAATGACTATAACGGTGACAGGGCTGACGAATTCAACGAATTTGGATTCCGCGGTCATAGCTCATGGCGCCCGGCAGCAGGGTGGTCAGTCGATCTCATGGCCGACTACCAGTACGTCAATCAAAATGGATTTCCCTATGGTCGTCTGCTGACGAAAGAGGAAGTAACCTCAGCACCGATAACATCGGAGCTCTATGGTCGCAAAGCCGGCACTCAGCATCCGTCGCAGAACAGACAGAGCACATACCGCCGAAACTTGCTCAATACTGGTCTCGGTGTTAAGTATGATGGTCGTGGATTTGTGTTCAATTCTATGACCACATGGCAGTTTCTGCATGATGACATGCTCATGGATATCGATTATCTGCCAGCCGACTACATGCACATGACTCAGCGTCAGCTTGAAAACTCTGTGTCAGAGGAGCTGTCGGTGAAAAGCCGAAACAACAGCTTCTGGCATTGGACTTTCGGCGCTTTTGCTTCTTATCAATGGCTAAGAACCGATGCAAACGTATATTTCGACCCCGACATGAACACAATGGTATCGCGCCGAATGCAGTCGGCAATTCCTATTCCTGCTGTGATAAATATGGATATGGGCTATGTGCCGGGACTCTTCCATACACCGACTGCTGACCTCGGTATTTATCACGAGAGCAACATCAATATCACTCCGAAGTTCACCCTCACGCTCGGTGCCCGCTATGATTTCTCTCACGTGAAGATTGATTATCTTACGTCTTCGTCAGTGTCGACCAGTGCTGAGGTCATGGGCATAAAAGCATCGTCAGTTATCAGCTCCATGCTGAACAACAGCCGTAAAGACAGCTACCGTCAGTTCCTGCCTAAGGCAGCGCTGACATACAAACTCGACAACGGAAGCAATATTTACGCTGTGTGGTCGAAAGGCTATCGCGCCGGAGGATATAATTTCCAGATGTTTTCCGACATTCTCCAGAGTGAGATAAACTCGCAAGCGAAGACCGCCCGAGGCAATGTCACTATTGATCATGACGCTGCCGACTACGACCGTATAGCCAAGACAATTCAATACAAGCCGGAGACGAGCTGGAACTATGAGATTGGTACTCATCTGAATCTATTCAACGGACTGATTCACCTCGATGTGGCAACTTTCTATATGCAGATCCGTAATCAGCAATTGTCGGTGATGGCCGGCAACTACGGGTTCGGACGAATCATGACAAACGCCGGAAGAAGTCATAGTACCGGTATGGAGATGACTCTCCGCGGAGCCGCTGCCTCTGACCATCTGAACTATACACTCTCTTATAGTTTCACGAGTGCTGAATTTGACAAATATCGCGACTCGACATCTACGGGTGAGGTCGTCGACTATAAGAATAAGCATGTGCCTTTCGTTCCTCAGCATACTCTCGCTGCCGCGGCTGATTATAAAGTCGATGTGGATCCGGCCGCACTCTTGCAGCCTTCATGCCGTTGGGCACTGCGGAGCGTAACTTTCGGTGCCAATCTCTCTTGTCAGGGACAGACCTGGTGGACAGAGGCTAACGACATCAAGCAGCGTTTCTATGCTGTCGTCGGTGTACATGCCGCAGGCGATTTCGGTCCCTTGGGTATCAACGTGTGGATAAAGAATCTTACTGATACAAAGTTCAATACTTTTGCCGTTCAGAGCTCAGCCACCGGTAATAAGTATACCTTTGCACAGAGGGGTAATCCGTTCCAGATTGGAGTTGATTTCAAGTATAAGTTTTAGTGGTATTCGATTGATATAGGGGAACTCTAAAGATACACCGGTCTTGAGTAGTGATTTGAGTTGACGCTTCTTCATTTGAACATAAAAAATGCTTTCATATTCAGTTATGAGAGCATTTTTTTTATGTTTACTCTACGGTTCTTTCATTAAATAAAGAAACCTCCATTTGAGACACTATACAATTTGGCCCTTGCTTTGCCGTTTCTGGCTTAGCAAGGGCTTTCTTTCGTAGAAAGCCCGTTTAAACTTCCCCTTGTTTTAGTCTCTGCATAATTATTTTTGCCAATATTATTGGTAATTTCTTGCAGATATGGCCATTTATTTGTACCTTTGTATAGTTCTTTTAATTATATAGATACTATACATATTTATGGCTATTCCAGAAGAGATAAAGTCAGTCGCCCGCCCCAAAAGTACGATAGTCCGACAGAGAGGCAGTCGTTTTGTCGTCATAAAAAGGACGAGCAAAAGAATTAACGGGAAGCCTATCCCCGTAGACCAAGGAACGGTAGGAGAAATTGTAAACGGCAAGTTTGTCGAGGGCTCATATATGCGCAAGAAAAATCAAGTGGATATTAAAGATTATGGAGAGGTGGCTCTCTGTGACAAGTACGGCAGTGGACTTCTTCAAGAACTCGCCAAGGTTTGGAATCTCGACGATGCAAAGCGCCTCTATGTCATTGCCTTGCTCCGTGCTTCATATGGAGGCATCATGAACCGTGACTTGCAGATACAGTACCTCTGCTCATTTGCATCAGAGATGTATCCGGGAGTGCATTTGTCTGAGACGGCAGTGTCCGGGTTTCTTGTGAAGATAGGCAAGGCGTACTCCCTTATCTGTGAGTTCATGCGCAATAGGGTGAACACCTTTACCGGCGGTGACATGGTTATCGATGGCATGCTCAAGGACTACAATGCCAAGACGGGGAGTCTGTCGGAGTTCTCGCGCAAGGGAGCGAAGAAAGGCTCCAAAGATATCAGCTTGCTGTATGCTTTCAACCCATTGACGCGTGAGCCCATAGCGGCAAAGCCTTACGCAGGCAACATGCTGGATCAGACGGCGATAGACGACTTTGTAGCGGAGTATGAGATTAAGAATGGTCTGATGGTATTCGACAAGGGTTTCTACAACGACAAGCTTTTTGAGAAAGTCGACAAGATGGAAGGACTGGCATACCTGATACCGTTGAAGCAGAATTCGGCGTTCATAAAGAATTACAAGATGGATGAGCCGACAATGCCATTGAAAGACTATAAGGACGGAACGATTCTATACAAAAAGCAAAAAATGTCAAACGGCAAGTTCCTCTACTCTTTCCGCGACCCGAAGGCAGCCTCCGAACAGGAGATTGGATATGTGCAGAATGCCAACAAGAAAGATAACTTCAAGGCAGAAAGCTATGTCGAGAGGAAAGGTTTATTCGGTCTGATTGTCTTCAAGTCAAAAGCTGACCTTGACCCATTAACCGTCTATTTAGCCTATTCCCAGCGATGGTCTGTGGAGACTCTGTTCTGGCTATACAAGAATATCGTTGACCGTGACACGGTAAACGTGCATTCCGACTACAGCGTATATGCCACCGAACTGATTAATTTTCTCTCCGTCGTCATAACGACAAGGGTTAAAAATGAGTTTGTCAAGCTGGGGCTAAGCAAGAAATATTCTTACAAGGCTATATTCAGATACCTTTCAAAATACAAGAAGGTGAGAACCAAAGATGGTGGTAAATGGGGTACGGCAACCATGCTTAAATATATAGAAGAGCTAGTTGCTATGCTTGGTGTATAGTGTCTCAAATGGAGGTTTCTTTAATATATAGAAGAGCTAGTTGCTATGCTTGGTGTATAGTGTCTCAAATGGAGGTTTCTTTAATTAAAATATTCGATAGAAGCAAGGTACGATAAGAGAATAGGGGTAATAATAATTCATATTTTATTATTCATCGCCTTCTCTCCGTATAATATTGAATATCAACGCATTACTAATATATGCCATTTTGCGTTGTAAAATGGTCCGTTTTAGAACGTAAAACGGTCCATTTCGCGAGCTGAAATGGACCGTTTTGGAAGCCAAAATGATATATAATTGATTGGTGTAAATATATTTCAATATCGGTCTGGCGTTGTGTTGTTCCTTTCCAAGCTACAGGTAAGCTTGAGAAATAGCCTTGCTATAGATTAATCTCTGTATCGACAGAAAACCTAAACGAAAGAGTCTCGATGTTTGTTCTCTTACTCTGATTATCTCGCGATTTCCTGTCGATATGAAGAAACTATAGAAATTGCTTGTTTAATCTTTCTTCGAGGGTTTTGTAGCGATAACGAAGTAGAGAATCAGAGCGATGTAAGCCACGAGCGATAGGAGTTCCGAAGCGTGGTTAGCCCACCAAGCACTGTAATCGAAGTCGACGCCTCCGAACTTCAGCAAAGCTGAGACAACGCCCATGAGCGCACCTCCAGCGATGAATCCGCTTGCAAGGAGAGTACCTTTGTCGACGCGAGCCTTGTTAGCTGCTGCATCCTTCGACCGACTACCCACATACCAGTTGACAGCTCCACCGACAATGAGTGGAATGTTCAGCTGTATTGGAATGAACATACCCAATGCAAACGCCAATGCCGGTACTTTGCAACGATCGAGGATAAGAGCAATGAGGGCTCCGATACCATATAATATCCATGGTGCACCCTGACCGCTCATCAGCGGTGAGATGACAGCTGCCATAGCGTGAGCCTGAGGAGCCGCAAGAGCATCACCCTTAAAACCATAGGTCTCGTTGAGCAGCATCATCACACCGGCAACGGTAGCTGCGCTGACGATAGTACCCACGAATTTGAAGGTCTCCTGTTTCTTTGGCGTAGTGCCGAGCCAATAACCAATCTTCAAGTCGGTGATGAACGAGCCTGCCATGGAGAGTGCTGTGCATACGACACCACCCATGAGCAAAGCCGCCAACATGCCGGCGTTACCCTTCAATCCTACGGCCACCATCACTACCGACGCAAGAATCAGTGTCATCAGCGTCATTCCCGACACCGGGTTGCTGCCTACGATAGCAATGGCGTTGGCTGCTACGGTAGTGAAGAGAAAGGCGATGACAGCCACAAGGATGATGGCTACCGTGGCGTGGAGAAGATTGAAGTTCATTACTCCGAAGAAGAAGAAAGCGTAGGTGATGAGCAGGGTAGCGACGGAGCCTATGGCAATGACCTTGAACGAGATGTCGCGTTGTGTGCGGATAATCTCCTCGCTGCCGGCTCCCTTGCCTTTCATCTCACGGGCAGCAAGACCCACGGCACTCTTGATGATTCCCCAGCTCTTGACGATGCCGATGATTCCGGCCATGGCTATTGCTCCAATGCCGAGGCTGCGGCCATAATTGGAGAAGATGTCCTCCGGACTCATGGAGCCTACAGTGGTGGTGATGGTGGGGTCCCATTGATTCATGACCGTATCGGGGAAGATAATGGCCATTAGCGGCACTACTATCCACCACACGAAGATGGATCCTGCGCAGATGATTGCGGCATATTTCAGTCCGACGATATATCCGAGTCCGAGCACTGCCGCTCCGGTGTTGACTTTGAAAACGAGTTTCGCCTTGTCAGCGATAGTCTCGCCGAATCCAATCATTCGGCTGGTCACGTTCTCATTCCACCATCCGAAGGTAGCGACTACGAAATCGTAGAGACCACCGATAAGTCCGGCCATAAGCAGGGGCTTGGCCTGACTTCCGCCTTTCTCTCCCGATACCAGCACTTGCGTTGTGGCTGTGGCCTCAGGGAAAGGATATTTTCCGTGCATATCCTTGACAAAGTACTTCCGGAAGGGAATCAGAAAGAGTATTCCGAGTACACCGCCGAGGGCTGCAGCGAGGAAAATCTTAAAGAAGTCGGCCTGTAAATCGAGCATATATATTGCCGGCATGACGAAGATGCCACCGGCAACGACGGCTCCCGAACATGCACCGATACTCTGGATGATAACATTCTCGCCGAGAGCATTCTTGCGCTTAGTGGCCTGCGAGAGACCGATGGCGATGATGGCTATGGGGATGGCGGCTTCGAAAACCTGTCCCACTTTCAGACCGAGATAAGCTGCTGCTGCCGAGAAGAGCACGGCCATGAGCAGTCCCCATGTCACCGACCACGTCGTGACCTGAGGATAATCTCTGTCGGGTTTCATGATTGGGGTGTACTCCTCACCTTCCTTTAGTTCGCGAAAGGCATTCTCAGGAAGCTCAATGTTTTGTTGTTCTTTATTGTCCATTTCTTTTTGCTTTGTTTTGTTCGCAAAGGTACAACAAAAAGATAACAAAACCGAAAGAAATGTTATATAATCTCGACGATTGTAAGTAAATTGCCCTCAACCTTGAATCTCACGTTATGGCCGGCATAGGTCATGCCGTAAATTCGGTTGCTGTCGTGGTGGTAGTGCGGACGGGGGTCGAGCGACAGAATCTGCTGGAGCTCACGAGTCTGTTTGTCAGTGAGTTTCTCGCTGATATCATCGGGGATTGACACTTCTAATGTGGCCCATTTTCTCTTATCGGTGAATCCGGCTTTGGCATCGGGATGAGCGTCGACATAGGGTAGGTAGGGCTTGATGTCGTAGATGGGTGTGCCATTCATGAGATCGGCTCCGGCAACGATAATCTCGCCATTGTCCTCGCCGAGGATTCTCACCGACGACAGTCCGAGGCCATTGGGACGGAACGGTGAGCGCGAAGCGAAAACGCCCACCCGCTCATTGCCGCCGAGACGTGGCGGACGCACCGTGAGGTGCAGATTGCGGCTGTCGGTTTCGTCGGTCGAGGCCTTTGCAGTTTCATTGTTGTTGTCGGCCTCACGGGTTGCTGATGGCTGTGGCTCGTTAGCCGAGAATCCCCATATCAGCCACAAATAATCGAAATCGGCAATGCCGCGGATGGCATTGGGGTCGTTGTATGGTGGTAGAAATACGATGCGCCCCGTTACCGCCTCCGTCAGTCCACTCTGCCGCGGAATACCGAATTTGGAGCCGTAGGGCGATTTGAATACCGCCACAGGCTTTATCATCTTGTCGAAATCGTGGTTTTCAGCTTGCATCGTTTTTCGTCTGCTATTCAATGTTTTCTACTTTCGGCGATTTTGCCGATGGCTCTTGTTTTGGACTTGCGGGAGCTGCGGTGGCCTTGTCGGCGTCAGTCTGCGAGCCTGCGTCGGCCGATGCGTCGGCGGCACTGCCATCGTCGGTCTCTTCCTCAGTATTATCCACGTTGTGGCTGTGGTGCCTTACGTTGCCTCTGATGCTGTTGTACAGCTTCTTGGCCTGCTCCTCCTCTTCCTTGTTGGCCGAGTCGGCAGCAGCAGTGTCACGGCGCAGGGTGTCCTGCTTGACTACGAGCTCCTTGTCAGCAAGATTAGAGTCGGGCTCTATTTCTGTGCGCGTGTACTCGGAGCCTCCGCTGTGGCTCGTGTAGTAGAAAGCGCTGAAGAGGACAATGATTATCGTTCCTACAACGATGAATATCCTCAGTCCTTTGCTTAGTTTAGGATCGTTATTGTTGTCGCTCATCGTACGATGGATTTTCTTTGTTAGTCTTAATTACCGCTTTTCTATATGAAAGGTGGCCGTAGAGTGGTCCTCGGGAATCTCGAGGGTGACATAGAGCTGGTCGGTGGTGAACTTGAACACTTTGTTTGTGCCCACAGTATCCTCACCTGCCGGTGTCGGCTTAGTGTAAGTCAACTCGTCGGCTGATGTTGAGATGCTCTGTGAGTTGGTGTAGATAATGTCGATGCTCTTGAGCTGGTTTTCGAGATAGGAAACTCTCACCAGCGAGCTGTTGTTGTCCTTTCCGTGCCACTCGAAGTCTTCGCCAAGATACATATTCCCTTTCGTGAAGAAGAGCTCGTGGGTAGTGCCCTGAGCCTCTTTCCTCATCTGATAGCCCTTTTCGCCGAGAGTCTTCAGCGAACCGGTTTCGGTGAGGGCCTTTACAGCGTCAAGATATGTATAGTCGCTTTGTGCCGATACTGTCAGTGCCAGCATAATGGCCAGCGAAAGCATAATAATTTTCTTCATTTTCGTCGTTAATCTTTTATTAGTGAATCGTAATTTATTGGCAAAGGTAATAAGAATTTGAAAATGAATGGCGATATTGTGGGAATTAATTTGATTATACAAGAAATTTTAAATAAAAAAAGCCTTCCGAGGGAATCCTTGGAAGGCTAATACTTATGATAAAACCATTACTCTGATGGTTGGCTCTTACTTGTTGCGGAATACCAGTCCGTCGCCGAAGCAGTCGACAATGATTGGCTTGTCGCGGTTGACTTTCTCGGCGAGGATAGCTTTCGAGAGATCGTTGAGTACGTATTTCTGTATTGCTCTCTTCACCGGCCGTGCACCGAACTCGGGATCGTAGCCCACATCGGAGAGGAAGTCGACGGCCTGCGGTGTCCACTTCAGTTCGAATCCCTGCGGCTCAAGCATCTTCTTGACGCGGCCAAGCTGCAGCTCCACGACTCCTCCAATCTGCTTCTTCGTCAGCGGCAGGAACATTATCGTCTCGTCGATACGGTTGAGGAACTCCGGACGGATAGTCTTCTTCAGCATCTCCATGACGTAAGCCTTAGTATCGTCGACAACCTTCTGGCGGTTGCTGTCGTTGATTTTCTCGAACTGCTGCTGTATGTACTGGCTACCGAGATTCGACGTCATGATGATGATAGTATTCTTGAAGTTCACCGTCCGACCCTTGTTGTCGGTCAGCCGTCCGTCGTCGAGTACTTGCAGCAGGATGTTGAACACGTCGGGGTGGGCCTTTTCAATCTCATCGAAGAGCACTACCGAGTATGGTTTGCGCCTTACGGCCTCGGTGAGCTGTCCGCCCTCATCGTAGCCGACGTACCCTGGAGGCGCTCCAATAAGCCGTGAGACACTGAACTTCTCCTGATACTCGCTCATGTCGATACGCGTCATCATCGACTCGTCGTTGAAGAGGTAGTCGGCCAAAGTCTTGGCCAGCTCCGTCTTACCGGTACCGGTAGTGCCGAGGAAGAGGAATGATGCTATCGGGCGGTTAGGATCCTGCAGTCCGGCACGGCTGCGGCGCACAGCGTCGGCCACGGCGTTGATGGCCTCGTCCTGACCGATGACCCGCTTGTGGAGCTCATCCTCAAGATGGAGAAGTTTCTCCCTCTCGCTCTTCATCATCTTCGTCACCGGTATACCTGTCCAGCGGCTGACAACCTCAGCGATGTCGTCGGCAGTCACTTCCTCGCGGACCATTGCCGCACCGCCTTGCGTCGACTTCAGTTGCTCTTGGATTTTCTTAATATCGTCGTCGAGTTCCTTCAGCTTCGAGTAGCGAATCTCAGCAACCCGCTCGTAGTTGCCCTCACGCTCAGCGCGCTCAGCCTCATACTTCAGGTTCTGAATCTGCTGCTTGTCCTGCTGAATCTTGTTTACAAGAGCTTTCTCGCTTTCCCACTTTGCTCTGTAGGAGTGCTCCTTGTCCTTGAGTTCGGCAATATCCTTGTCGAGCTGTGCTATCTTCTCGGTGTCGTTCTCACGTTTGATGGCCTCACGCTCAATCTCGAGCTGCTTCAGCCGACGGGTAATCTCATCGAGCTCCTCCGGCACCGAGTCGCGCTCCATTCTGAGCTTTGCCGCCGCCTCGTCCATGAGGTCAATGGCCTTGTCGGGGAGATAACGGTCGGAGATATACCGCTCCGAGAGTTTCACGGCAGCAATGCACGCATCATCCTGTATTCTCACCTTGTGGTGGTTCTCGTAGCGCTCCTTCAGTCCACGGAGGATGGAGATAGCGTCGAGTTCACTCGGCTCGTCGACCATCACCGTCTGGAACCTGCGCTCCAGGGCCTTGTCTTTCTCGAAGTATTTCTGATACTCTTCGAGCGTTGTAGCTCCTATGGCACGCAGCTCACCGCGGGCCAGTGCCGGTTTGAGAATGTTGGCAGCGTCCATGGCCCCCTGACCGCCTCCGGCACCGACGAGAGTGTGAATCTCATCGATGAAGAGGATTATCTCGCCATCGGATTTCGTCACCTCTTTTATTACTGACTTCAACCGCTCCTCAAACTCACCCTTATATTTGGCTCCTGCGAGCAGTGCTCCCATATCGAGTGAGTAAAGTTGCTTGTTCTTCAAATTCTCCGGCACATCGCCGCGGACGATTCTCTCGGCGAGTCCTTCCACGATAGCTGTCTTACCCACACCTGGCTCACCGATGAGGATAGGGTTGTTCTTCGTGCGCCGCGACAGAATCTGCAGCACACGTCTTATCTCCTCATCGCGGCCGATGACCGGGTCGAGCTTACCGCCGCGTGCCCTCTCGACGAGGTTCGTAGCGAATTTCGACAGGGCATTGTAATTCTCGTCGCCGCTTTGGGTCTGAACTTTCTGCCCCTGACGCAGCTCCTGAATGGCCATGGTCATCTCTTTCTCGGTGCATCCGGCATCCTTCAGAATCCTTGCTGCCGGACTGTTGACAGTGAGCAGGGCGAGGAGCATGGGCTCGATGGATACAAACTCGTCGCCGAAACGCTGTGAGATGTCAAGGGTCTTCTGCATCACCTTGTTGGTATCGCTTGAGAGATAGGGCTCTCCACCGCTGACCTTAGGCAGATGCTTTATTTCGTTGTCGATGGCTCTGTCGATAATTTGGCTGTTGATGCCAAGCTTTTGGAATACATAGTTGGTAACATCCTTGCCCTTGTCCATGACACCGGCGAGGACGTGTACTGGCTCAATGGCTTGCTGACCATTGCGCTGAGCGTTGTTTATGGCGCTCTGTACTGCTTCCTGGGCTTTAATTGTAAACTTGTCAAATGTCATAATCTTTTCCTCCTTTAATTTGTTATTTCTGCCCTCTAAGAGTCAAAAAATATGCCCGGCAAAACGTACGTGACATTTTGTCGGGCTTTAATGACTTATTGGCAGTGTGATACCGCATCGTTCTGCCGATATTATAATCAGTAAGTGATAAATAGAATCTACGTTTTGCAGCTAAGGAATCACTTGTGATAGTATTTCTCGGCGGTGTCAACGACAGTCTGGACGATGCGTTCAGCCACGCGACCGTCCCACCGCTCGGGAATAGCACTCTGCTTCCACTGGCCGCTGACCATCTTCCGTGTGGCCTCGGCAAGTTTGTCTGCATCCTCGCCTACGAGAACATTGGTTCCTACCTTCACCGTCTCGATGTGCTCGGTGTAGCTGTTCAGCGTGATGCAAGGCACCTGGTTGAACGTTGCTTCCTCAGCCACATTACCGCTGTCGGTGATAATGCCGAGGGCATGCTTGGTGAGATAGGAGAAGGGCAGATAGCCCAACGGGTTGATGATATGGAAGTTGTGGAGGTCAAGACCGCGGTGCAGTCCGATCGACGTTATTGTCTCTACGGCCGGATTACGCAGTGGTGCTATGACTGGTGTGTCGCCGCAGGCCTTCAGCATTCCCGTTAGCATGGCTAAGAGATTGTCTCTGTCGGCGAGCAGGGCCTTTCGGTTAAGCGTGAAGACGATGTAGCGTGGTTTTGTGCAGTTTTCGTTGCCGTCGTGGGTCGTAAGTCCCAATGGTTCGAGCACATCCCTGCTTGTCACCGCTCCCGCAGCCTCAATGGCGTTATGACAGTGGCGCAGATTGTCGGTGAGGATATTGCCAACGCAGTAGACTTTCGACAGTTCTGCCCCCTCGCGGTTGGCAATGGAGTTGTTGCTTATTCCGGCGGTGAAGAGCAGATCGGAGAGTCCGTCAATGACAAGACGGTTTATCTCCTTTGGCATCTTGATGTCGAACGATCTCGTGCCGGCGGCGATATGCGCCAGGAGAATGCCCTGCTTCTTCGTGACGATGGCAGCGGCCATTGTCGAGGCAAGGTCGTCGACGACGATGACGGCATCGGTGTGGTGGTTCTGCAGATAGGCCTCAAACTTTGCCATCACCTGGCCGGTGAGTTCATTGAGGTTCTGACAAGTCACTGACAGATAGACGGCAGGACGCTGAATGTCGAGGTCGTCGAAGATGGTGCCCTCGAGAGTAGGGTCGTCCTCGGCACCGGCATAGATGAGCGTATAGGTGAGTGCCTCACCCCGTTTCTGCAAATTGGTTATTTGTCGGATGACGGGTGCCACTTTGATGAAGTTCGGCCTCGCACCGCAGAATATTGCTATTTCCATTTCTTAATTGTTAGCGCTGCCTTTGTCGTCGGCAGCATTCTTCGTTTATCGTTATAGTTGGCTACTGAGCCTTGAAGAGTTCTTTGATGCCTCCGAGACTGCCCATGAGTCCTGAGGCCTCGTAGGGCAGGAATACGGTCTTCGACTTGTCGCCGCTTGCCACTTCCTGAAGCATCTTGATGTAGTTCTGCGCAAGAAGATAGTTGGCCGGGTTCGTGCTCTTGCCTACGGCAGCCGTAATCTTCTCGATGGCCTGAGCCTCGGCCTCGGCCTTGCGGATGCGGGCTGTGGCCTCACCCTCGGCAATGAGTATGGCCTGCTGCTTCTCGGCCTCGGCGCGGTTGATTTTCGCTGCTTTCTCACCTTCCGACTGTAGTATCTGCGACTGCTTCTCGCCCTCGCTGGTGAGGATTGTGGCACGCTTGTCGCGCTCGGCCTGCATCTGTTTCTCCATGGCCTGGAGAACGCTTGCCGGCGGCGTGATGTCCTGCAGCTCCACTCGGTTCACCTTGATACCCCACTTGTTGGTGGCATCGTCGAGAACACCGCGCAGCTTGGTGTTGATGGTGTCGCGGGAGGTGAGGGTCTGGTCGAGCTCCATCTCACCGATGATGTTTCGCAACGTTGTCTGGGTCAGTTTCTCGATGGCGTTGGGCAGGTTGTTGATTTCGTATACAGCCTTGAACGGATCGACAATCTGGAAGTAGAGTAGGGCGTTGATCTGCATCTGAATATTATCCTTGGTGATGACATTCTGCCGGTCGAAGTCGTACACCTGCTCGCGCAGGTCAATGGTATTTGTATAAGTGTAGCGGCCGTTCTTCAGGGCCACGATGTCCTTGGCGCGGTCGATGAACGGTATAATAATGTTTATACCAGGCTTCAGGGTAGCGTAGTAACGGCCGAGACGCTCTATAATTTTTGTCTCGCTCTGAGGGATGATGACAAGTGTCTTCTTGACCAATACGATGGCAAGGACGACGATGACAATCAGTACGATTGCTCCAATGCTGAGTTCCATAATCAAATCTTTTTAACGGTTAATATTATGCTGTTCATTTCGAGTACTTCAACCTTCTCGCCCACGGCGGCCTGCTGCCCGTTGTCGGTATGGGCTTTCCAGCTGTCACCGTCAATCTTGACGTATCCGTAGCCGTCGGCAGGAATGGCATCGGTGACGGTGCCGACCCTTCCTATGAGGGCCTCATAGTTGCTCTTGCGGTCGTGGTCCTTCTTGTGGAAGTATTTGAGCATGACCGGACGGACGAAGAAGAGGCTCAGCACTGATACTGCCGCGAAGATGATTACCTGCCACATGGTGCTGTCGATGATCCACGATGTTATCATTCCTCCAAGTCCGCCAACGGCGAAACAGAATATAAAGAAATCGCCGTTGGTGAGCTCAAGGATCAGACAGACTATGCTCACGATGAGCCATGCCTGCCACATATTGTCTGCGAAGTAGGATAGCATAGGAATTAGGATTTATTGGTAGTTTTGGTGATGTAAAGAACTTTCGCCCCTCCTGACGGTTACCGGCGTCTCTTAGTCTTGCCTTTGCCCGTCTTTGTGGTCGTCGTTCTTGTTGTTGTTTTCGTCGTTGATGGATGATAGTATTTCAGAGCCTCGGGCAGCCATCCCTTGATGTCTCTGACGCGTTTCTCGTCCGACGGGTGGTCGCTGAGCCACGACTGCAGACCTGCCTGCTGAGTGCCGGAGTTGGCGTTGGCCATGCGTGTCCAGAAAGTCACTGCCTCATTGGGGTCGTAACCTGCCATGGCTGCGAAGATAAGCCCCATGTGGTCGGCCTCGCTCTCGTTGGCGCGGCTGTGCTTGGCGTTGGCAAAGGAGAAGGCCGTAGATGCAATATTCGATGCCACATCGCCGGCTCCTGCGCTGACCTGGTTGAGCACTGCACCGCCGATGCTGGTGGCTACCTGCTGACGATACTGCTTGCTCATCTGCTCGGCACTGTGCTTGGCTACAGCGTGGGCAATCTCGTGGCCGAGAACGATAGCCAGGGCTGTTTCGTTCTTCGTCACAGGAAGGAGGCCGGTGTAGACGACAATCTTTCCGCCGGGCATGCAGAAGGCGTTGACCTCATCGTTCTGCACAAGGTTGAACTCCCACTGGAAGTTGTTGACCTCGTTGGCATAGCCGTTATTCTTCAGGTAGTTATCTACGGCGTTAGCCAGCCGCTGACCCACGCGCTTGACCATAGCCGTCTGAGTGGCATTGGTGGAGAGCTTTGCCGTCGACATATATTTAGTGTACTCTTGGTTGGAGAGTGCAAGAACCTGACTGTCGCTGACCGACAGGCTGTGCTTACGGCCGGTGATTGGTACTGTCGATGTGGTGCCGCAACTGAACAAGGTCATGGTTAAGACCAAAGCCAACAAGAACTTTATCTTTCTCATTTTTTTATTAAAATTTTTTGTTATATCAATACTGCAAAGGTAATAAAAATTTTTGGAAAAAGCAACAAGAAAATGCCGAAATATATTTGGGAAAATTGTCTGAATCTGACGATACAAAGCAAAAAATCATCGGAATCTCTTTGTGGATTGTATAACAAAAAGGAGTAACAACCACCCCGACATGCTACTCAGAATAAAGCGTATCGTGGCTTGTATAACAAAAAAAGAGGAACAACCACCCCGAGATGCCGCAGTCTGAAATAAAGCCTACTGTGGATTGTATAACAAAAAAGAGGAACAACAATCGTTGCTCCTCTTTTGTGCGCCCTTAGGGACTCGAACCCTAGACCCACTGATTAAGAGTCAGTTGCTCTACCAGCTGAGCTAAGGGCGCTTGCAATCATTTTTGTTTCGATTTGTGCGCCCTTAGGGACTCGAACCCTAGACCCACTGATTAAGAGTCAGTTGCTCTACCAGCTGAGCTAAGGGCGCTCATTTCTTGATTGCGGGTGCAAAGGTACGCTTTTTTTGGTAACCAGCAAAAAATATTTCGATTTTTTTTCGTTTTTGAGTAAAAAATCTTTGTTCCCGGCCTCCAAACAGACTATTTCGACCCTTCTTTTGGCCATTTAATCCTTGAATCTCACCCTCAGCCCTATGATTTCCTATTGGGTACTTTGGCTGCCTATCGACTCCTCTGATTTCCTATAGGTCCCTATTATTTCCTATTTAGAACCGCATTGTTTCCTATAGGCTCCTATTATTCCTATAGTGGGGAAGGGAGTTAGAGAAGGTTCCGATACCTATAAATGCGACGGTGCGACGGTGCGACACTGCGACGGTTGCTCTTTAGTCTTCTTGTATTTCCTGCTATTTTCTCCCTTCTGTCTTATGTCCTGGCTTCCAAAGGTTCCGTTTTGGAACGTTAGGAGCAGTGCGATGCCGAACTCCGGTGATGCGATGATCTTCTCTATCGTCGGTGCCGTGGCATAGGCGCCGTGGCGGCGGATGGAGGGCAGCACCTCGGCGGTGACCCAGTGCTTGAACTTCTTGGCAGAAGGGAGCTTCGAGGAGATGACGAGGGAGTAAAGGCCCGACTCGTTGATGATGGTTGCGTTTTGCTCTCCGCCAGGGGTGTCACATTTCGTTACCCCCTTGTCTTCGTCATCTACATGGTCTGCAATAGCCTTTCTTGTGTTTGCATATCCGAGTGCCACTGCCACATCTTTTCCCACGAACCACGGTTCCCCGTCTTTTTCTATTGCCCGGATATCACCGAACATCTCGTGATGAAAATTTATCAATTCGTTGTTCATTTTTTTTATTTTTGAGTTAATAGATTATGTGCGAGGCCAAACTTCGGTTGTGCGATGATGCGCTCCAAGGTCGGTGCCGTGGCATAAGCCCCGTGGCGGCGGATGGAGAGCAGCACCTCGGCGGTGACCCAACGCTTGAACTGCTTTGCAGAAGGGAGCTTCGAGGAGAGGACGAGGGAGTAGAGACCCGACTCGTTGATGATGGTCTTGTTTGGGTTTTCTTGAATTCCGTCGTGAAACGCGACGGTATTTTTTCCCAAACTGGGTGGTGATTTGCAACCCCATCTTATCTTCTTCATCGACATGTGCTTACAGAGCATTCATAGCAAATGCCCCGCAGCAGCGAGGGTGGGGTTTATCCCCGTCCTACCAACAGCGGATAAGATACAAAGCAAATGCCCCGCAGCAGCGAGGGTGGGGATAAACCCCACCCCTACTTGGATGTATGCTGCATTGCTGCACTCTGTAGGGGCTGGGTTTATCCGAAGCTGCTGAAAAAGTACCTTTTTCAGAAATGTGCTATATAAATTCAATTCGCATTGCATATTCATACTGCCCATACAGCCCTGACGCCATGCCATTTTTGTACAAGTTTTGGCTTTCGACTAATGAAAAATTAACTGTGTTACGGGGCTTATAGAGCCTCTGTGGCTGTCTATAAGAAAGAAAGACTAAAATGGCTCCCGTTAGCCATTTTTTCGCGTTAATTTCAAAATTCGCATTAAATTATACGCAAAGATGGTCATGGCACCCTGTATTTTCATACTATAGATGCCATATGATAGAGTCTTGCGATAGCCGTATACGTTCTTTAGTATCGCGTTTACTTGTTCTACCTTAAATCGCTCCTTTATTCGTTCTCTAAATTCCGGGGTCTTGCAGAACTTCATTTGCTCTTCCTGTTCTGGGGTCTTTATCGGAATGGAGTAGTATCGCGTCTTTGAGCCTTGCTTGAGGCATTTGTCTTTGAGCTTGCAGCATTCGCACTTATCGGGGTCAAACCTGAACTGTAGTCTGTCATTGCCCTTACTTTTTTTCTTATATCTGATTATTGACTTGCCCACTGCTAAATGCCCGGCAGGACAAGTGTACATTCCAGCGTCCTTGTTGAGTTCAAAACCGTCATCCTTATTCTCATTGCTTTTGTACAGCATAGGATTCGGCCTTGCATAAAGGGTGAATTTCTCTTCCTTGGCAAGTTTCAGATTGTTGTCTCCTCCATAGGCCCCGTCGCCGAGCACGTCATCCACCTTCTTGTCTTCTTCGGTTGCGCCCAGATTGTTCTTGCTCTTTTGCACAAGGGTGCGCAGCTCTTTTCCATCAGCCTTCTCACCGGTAGTTATATTGGCCGCCGTGATTATCAACTCCGGGGTAGTCATAATTTCAGTCTTGTAGCCGAAGAAAGAATCTTCTGATTTATGACCGACACGGGCATCATTATCCTTTACCGATGTCGTAAAGTGGTCCTCGATGTCCTCTATCGTCTCCTCAAGAAGATTAACGTTCTCTACGACAATGGGTATGTCGCTCATGATTTTCTTTTCCCGAATAATGGATATAAGTTCGCGGCTGTACGCCATTTCAGCCTCAAGATTCTTGCCCGACGGCTTCTCCGGAAACATTTTCCGGTATGTGTCAGGCTCTTTAGTGTTGTCATATATGCTTGCTCTGAGCTTCCTGCTTCGAAGCTGGAGAATCTCGACGGGCGCAAATGGATTGTAGGTCGAGCACGTGTGCGTGGCGTCCACAATCAGGGTGCGGGATTTTATTACACCAAGGTCAACAGCCAGCGCAACACTCTTGGTAATCAGGAAATCAAGCAGATTCGAGTCGGCCAGACGCTGGCGACGGAAGACACTCAGCAGGCTGGGGTCTATTACAGGATCTTCAGGAGCGAGGTCAAGGAAATATTTGAATGCCATGTCAGACATACAACGTTCTATCAAACCTCTGTCCGACATGCCGTACAGGCATTTCAGGAACAAATATTTGAACATTCTGACAGGGTCTTCAGCAGCCCGCCCCATTTTGACATTGTATTTCTTTTCCACCTCTTCACGGACAAAATTGAAGTCAATTTTATCTTTCAGAATTCTGAGCTTATGAGTTTTTGGCACAACAACATCGTAAATTGTGCTATAAGAACTCAATTGGAGTTTGGTTTGTCGTGACAGCATATTCAAGTCATCTTAATACGTTGTAAAGATACTAATTTTCAGTCACATAGCCAAATTTTTCAGGGATTATTTTGAGGCCATAATTGCATAAATATAACATAGAGCACACAAATTGGGAGAGTTGCCGGACTTTTTCAGCAGCTTCGGTTTATCCCAGCCCTACCAACAGCGGACAAGATACAAAGCAAATACCCCGCAGCAGCGAGGGTGGGGATAAACCCCACCCCTACGTTGGATGTGTGCTGCAGATGTCTTATTATCAGCGGTTTGCAGAGAAATTAGGGATGGTTAGTGGCTTTTGCCATTTTCCAAGCCGCATGTCAGAACCGGCCTTATGTAGCGGTGTAGCGGTGTAGCGCATGAGCAATGAGCAATTAGCAGTGAGCAATGAGCAAGTAGGGGGGGGAGTTAGGGGTTTTCGCTATTTCTGTTTTCATCAGCATTCTTATTTTCGACTTGCAAATATACAACCTTTTTCGAACTCACCAACTCCCCGCCCTTTTCTTTTCCTCCCCTCATCCGCTACACCGCTACCTCACTGCTCATTGCTCACTGCTCATTGCTCATTGCGTTGCACCGCTACACCGCTACACCGCTACATTTATAGCTATCACATGTCGGAATAAGCGTATTTGTAAAAAAAGAAGATAAACAAACAAATAACATAAAATGCTAATATTTAATAAATTAAATAATAATATAATATATAGTATTATAATATATTTTTACTCTATAGTCTCATTTTCTGTGTTTTCCTCGTCGCATGTCTGTATCGGCCTTATGTAGCGGTGTAGCGGTGTAGCGGTGTAGCGCATGAGCAATGAGCAAAGCAATGAGCAATTAGCAATTAGCAGTGAGCAGTGAGCAATTAGAAGTGAGCAAGGGGGAGTTTAGGAGTTAGGAGTTTTCGCTATTTCTGTTTTCATCAGCATTCTTATTTTCGACTTGCAAATATACAACCTTTTCCGAACCCTCCAACTCCCCGCCCTTTTCCTCCCCTCATCCGCTACACCGCTACCTCACTGCTCATTACTCATTGCTCATTACTCATTGCGTCGCACCGCCACACCGCCACACCGCCACACCGCCACGTTTATACCTATCCGATGTCGGTGAAGTGTAAAAAAGTAAAAATAATATACCATTGTTATAGCAGATATAAAATGTTGATTATTAATAATATAAATAATATAATAATATATAATAATATAATATATTTTTACTCTATAGTCTCATTTTCTGTCCTTTCCTCGCCGAATGTCAGAACCGGCCTTATGTGGCGGTGTGGCGGTGTGGCGCATGAGCAATGAGCAGTGAGCAATGAGTAATGAGCAATGAGTAATGAGCAGTGAGTAATGAGCAGTGAGTAATGAGCAGTGAGCAATGAGCAGTGAGTAATGAGCAATGAGCAGTTAGGAGACACTCCTGCCAAACGATATATATACAGTGAACGAATAATAATTACGCCCCTCGCAAACCATAAATTCAGGAAAATGAGGGTTACGGCTTGTTGTTAACAGATTTTAACGGCAATAAAGGGCGGAAATTTGGAATCGGCGTTTTTGTTTGCTACCTTTGCCGACAGAAAGAATCCTCGCAAATATCCCATTTCCTCCGGGCGGTCGCCGCCGCTACGACAATCATATATTTCGGCAGTCCCCACCTGCCAAAACTGAATGCAAAGATTATTCTATAGGAGCTATAGACGCTATCGGAGCTATAGACGCTATCGGAGCTATAGACGCTATAGGAGCTATAGGAGCTATAGACGCTATCGGAGCTATAGACGCTATCGGAGCTATAGACGCTATAGGAGCTATAGGAGCTATAGACGCTATCGGAGCTATAGACGCTATTGGAGCTATAGACGCTATAGGAGCTATAGACGCTATAGGAACTATAGACGCTATAGGAACTATAGACGCTATAGGAGCTATAAGAGCTATAGAAAACTATTGCCCCTACAGCAACCCGCGGAGGCTTGGGGGCTCCCCCATGCCTCGCTCAGAGCAGGCCTTTGGTGGAGGGCAGCTCGAAGTGATAGATATCGCGCCTGACAGCCATCTTTAGGGCTCGTGCGAGAGCCTTGAATATTCCCTCTATCTTATGATGCTCGTTGGTGCCCTCGGCTTTGATATTCAGGTTCATTCGTGCGGCATCGCTGAGACTCTTGAAGAAATGTAGGAACATCTCCGTGGGCATGTCGCCAATCTTCTCGCGGTGGAAATCGGCATCCCAAACAAGCCATGGGCGTCCGCCGAAATCGAGGGCCACCTGGCATAGACAGTCGTCCATGGGCAGACAGAACCCGTAACGCTCTATGCCGCGCTTATCGCCTAAGGCCTTGCCAATACACTCGCCGAGGGCGATGGCCGTATCCTCGATAGTGTGGTGCTCGTCGACGTTGAGGTCGCCTTTGGTGTGGATGGTGAGGTCCATCATACCATGTTTGCCAATCTGCTCGAGCATGTGGTCGAAGAATCCGAGTCCCGTGTCGATATCGCATTTTCCCGAACCGTCGAGGTTCAGCCGGATATAGATGTCGGTTTCTTTCGTTGTCCGCTTAACCTCAGCAACCCTTTCTCCGGCAAAGAGGATCTCGGCAATCTTGTCCCATGTCATTCCGTCCTTGCCGAGGATGAGGGCCTTGCACCCGATATTCCTTGCAAGCTGTGCGTCACTCTCCCTGTCGCCGATGACAAAGCTGTCGGCGAGGTCGTACTTCTCGTTGCCGATGTATTCTTTCTCTAACATTCCGATGCCGGGCTTGCGCATTGGCGAGTTGTCGGCGGGGAAATGGTTGTCGATGAGCTGGTCGTCGAAGGTGATGCCCTCGCCGCGCAGAGTCTGAAGGATGAAGTTGTGGACCGGCCAGAAGGTTTCCTCGGGAAAGGCGTCGGTACCGAGCCCGTCCTGGTTGCTGACCATGACGAATTTGAAGTCGAGTTTCTTACGTATGAATCCGAGGTTTCGGAACACTCCGTCGACGAATTTCAACTTTCCGAATGAGTCGACCTGCTCGTCGTCGGGCTCTTCGACGATGGTTCCGTCGCGGTCGATGAACAATACCTTTATCTTATTCATTTTTTGTTGCTTTGATTTCGTTGTTTGTGTTTTCCCGTTTCCGTTGCTGCTGGATGTTGTCGCGTGTGAGGATGGCTCCATGGGCATAGGCCAGGGCGTAAGTCTGCCACAGCTGTGCGAAGAGGAAGAAGAATCCCGTCAGTGCGCCGACGAAGAAGAGTATGAGCGGGAACAGTGCCGGTAGTCCTGAGGGGTCACCTCCGCTGACCCCTAAATGGTCGCAGATGATACCGTAGACGCATATATAAAGAGGTATACAGAGGACGAGCGATAGAGCCACCATGATAATGCAGCTCATGAGCAGGGTGGAGAAGAGGTAGCCCCAGTGCTTGAAACCCGTGAGCAGGGCTTTGACGGGTCTCGGCTGTTCCTCGAGCATCGTCTCCATAGCCACGTTGATACATGGGATGCATATCAGCGGAACGACGAAGAATGGTATAGCCCACATCATGGCCTTGGTGGCGCGCCATAGCTTTTCCTTCGGTTTTCCGCCGTCGATGAGCTGGAACAGTCGGCCGTTCCAGAATATCGAGGCTACCACGAGAGCCGCGATGGCAGCAATTTCGGCCGGAAGATAATGGAAGTAGAAGGCCACAAGGGTCAGTCCGAGGATGACTCCGAAGACCAGTGCCTCTATCCATGATCCGATAAGTATTGTACGAATGTTGGCCCGGAAGAGTTTGTATCCCGATGCCAGACTTGCAGAGAAACTGCGGTATTTATATATCTGATCCATATTAATTTCTTCGTCTGAATTCAGCGCATACTATCGCTGTTGCTATTGCCACGTTGAGTGAGTCGGCTGTTGTGCGTCCCTGCGGATAGTTGGGTATGAGCAGTGGCTTGTTGACGATACTCATGACCTCCGCCGATATGCCGTTGCCCTCGTTGCCCATAACGATGAGTCCGGCGGCAGCGAGATCCGTAGAGTAAATGTCGTTGCCGCCGAGCGATGTGCCGTAGACGGGGAATCCCTTGGGGAGAGCCCTGAGCAGCTCCGGCAGGTCGGTGTAGTGCACCCTCACGCGGGCTATGCTGCCCATGGTGGCCTGAATAACCTTAGGGCTCCAGCAGTCGGCAGTCGTGTGGGAGCAGTAAATGTCCTCAATACCGAACCAGTCGGCAATGCGGATGATGGTGCCCACGTTGCCGGGGTCCTGAACGCCGTCAAGGGCCAGCGAGAGCTTACTGCTGTCGACGACGGGAGCACACTCTGTATCTTCCTCAGCCACATAGTTAGGAAATCGGAAGATGCCCACTACACCTTGTGGATGCTGCAAGAAACTTACTTGGCGCACGTCGGCATCATCGTCGATAATCTCGTCGGCGGTGAACCCCGCCGCTTGCAGATCGTCAACGACTTTAGGCCCCTCAGCAACGAAGAGCCCCGTCTTCAGCCGGCCTTTCTTTGTAGCCAGCGACTTGATGAGTTTTATTCTGTTTTTTGAAATCACATTGCAAAAATACAAAAAAGTATCAACAAAAGCCATGAGGTCATAAGTTTTTTGTATCTTTGCCGAAAATTTAGCGAAAATTTATGTTTAGGGATAATAAAAGAGTAGTTGTTCATTTTCTTTTTGCCGTCGTCGTAGTCATGCTGATTACGGCATGTTCGGCAAGTAAGTTTATCCCCGACAACAGATATATGCTCGACAAGGTGGTAATGAAATCGGACAGACCCGGCTTTGATGCTGCCCAGCTGGCTCCCTACATCCGTCAGAAGTCGAATTCGCGCTGGTTCTCGCTCTTTAAGATTCCTCTTGGAACCTATTCGCTTTCGGGCAAGGACACTACGAAGTGGATCAACCGCACACTGCAGCGCATCGGTGAGCAGCCTGTGCTTTTCGACTCGGCTCAGGCGCGGCTCTCCTGCGAGGACCTGCGCACGGCCATGCAGAATATGGGCTATATGAATGCGAGTGTCGGCTTTGAGGTGAAGAAGAAGCGCAAGCGCCGTATAGATGCCGTCTATACGCTTCATCCCGGTGATCCGTTTCTCATCCGCCATTTCAGCTACGACATCCAGGACAGCGGTGTGGAGCGGGTTCTGCGGCCGTTCATCACGAAGAATTTTGCGCCCCGCCAGTTTACCGTTGCCGACCTCGACAAGGAGCGCACGCGGCTCACGGCAATCCTCAACGATTCGGGCTATTATCACTTCCATAAGGACTTCATACAGTTCTCGGCCGACAGTGCCCGTGGCTCCCATGATGTCGACGTGACCCTCCATCTGATGAAATACCGTAAGACATCCGACGACAGTGCCGTCAGCCATCCGCGCTATAGGATAGGTGCCGTGAGATTCGTTGCCGGCGACAGCACCGGTCTGCACCTGCGGCGGTCGGTGCTCGCCAACAGCTCGGCCATCAGCGAGGGCAGCTATTTCAGCTCCTCCGCCCTCAAGCGCACTTACAACAACTTTGGTCGGTTGGGAGCTGTGAGGTACACGAATATCGACTTTGCCGAGCATCCCGACAGCAATCTCCTCGACTGTAATATTCAGATTTTCAACCAGAAACCCAATACCATCTCCTTTCAGCCCGAGGGCACCAACACCTCCGGCGACTTCGGTGCGGCAGCGTCGCTGACATATCAGAACCGGAACATCTTCCGTGGCTCCGAGCTGTTCAGTTTGCAGCTGCGGGCCGCTTTTGAGGCTATATCGAAACTCGACGGCTACGATGCCCACGATTATGAGGAGTACAGTGTCACAGGGTCGCTGCAGTTCCCACGATTTGTGGCTCCGTTCCTTTCCGACCGACTACGCTACCGCAGTACGGCAACATCGGAAATAGCTGTGTCATGGGACTTGCAGAACCGCCCCGAATTCCATCGGCGAGTGTTCTCGTCGGCGTGGAAATACCGGTGGAGCGACCATAAGCATGACATAAACTACAACCTCGACCTCCTCGACCTCAACTACGTCTATATGCCGTGGATAAGTCCGACGTTCAAGCACGACTATCTCGACAGCGTATCGAACCGCAATGCCATTCTGCGCTACAACTACGAGGACCTCTTCATTATGAAGGTGGGTTTCGGATTGTCGTACAGCAATGCGCGTAACGCGCTGAGAGCCAACGTTGAAACGGCCGGCAACATACTGCGCTTGCTCTCGAAACCATTGTCGTTCAGCCGCGATGCCCAGGGCCACTACCAGCTCTTCAATATCGCTTATGCCGAATATATGAAGTTCGATTTCGACTATACTCACCACATTCCTCTCGCTCCCGAAACTCAACTCGTGTTGCACACCGACTTTGGAATAGCGTGGCCTTACGGCAACAGCTCGGTGCTTCCCTTCGAGAAACGATACTTTGCCGGTGGAGCTAACTCGGTGAGGGGATGGAGCGTAAGAGAGTTGGGACCGGGAACTTTCCGGGGCCACGACGGACGTATCGACTTCATAAACCAAACCGGTGACATGAAACTCGACCTCAATGCTGAGATGCGGTCGCATCTGTTCTGGAAGTTCGACGGAGCTGCATTCATCGACGCGGGAAACATCTGGACCCTGCGCGCTTACGCTGATCAGCCCGGTGGCCAGTTTAAGTTTAAGAATTTCTATAAGCAGATAGCATTGGCCTATGGTCTCGGTCTGAGGCTGAACTTCGATTATTTCATCCTGCGCTTCGATATGGGAATGAAAGCTATCAACCCGGCTTACGAGAATAACAAAGAGCATTATGCCATCATTCATCCTGACCTCGGCCGCGACTTCACGTTCCACTTCGCCGTCGGTCTGCCGTTCTGATGAATGGCTGAGAGTTCTTCGCAGCTGCGCTATAATACATTGATAATTAATGAGTTACACCTATCCGCCGTAGGGGCGGGGTCTATCCCCGTCCTCGCAACTGCGGGGTGTATATTTGGGATTTCACACATATTGAACGGTTCATCCTCATCCTCGCAGCTGCTTGATATATGTTTTGCATCTCGTCCGCAGCCGGTAGGGTGGGGATAAACCCCGCCTCTACGGTGGATGTGTGCTGCAAGCGTCTAAGTATCAACGGTTTGTATGATGTTTTAGGTGTTGTTTAATGTGATTTATTATCCTTTTGTTTTCAGCGTGGGGTGGAGTAGAGGGTACCCGTTCCGCTGTTGAGGGCAACTATCTGCCCTCTTCCTTAATCTGCCGGAAGGTGTAGGCCATGATTGGAACGGTTAGGAAGAACGACAGCACATCACTGCAGCTCTGGCACATTTCCACCCCCGTGAGGCCGAACCAGTGCGGGAGAACGATAATCAGCGGAATGAAGAACAATCCACGGCGTGAGGCTGCGAGGATATTGGCTCGCCAGGGCTTGCGGCACACTTGTGTCATCATATTGCTCGTCATGCTGAAGGCGTTGAGCGGATAGGTGCAGAGCTGCCACACGAGAGCCGCTGATCCAATCCTCACCACATCGGGATCGTCGCGGAAGATGAGGATGATGCTGTCGGAAAAGATTATCCCCACGGCACCGACGATTATCAGAAAAAAGGTGCCCGTCTTGACGGTGAACCAATAAGCGGTCCTCATTCGTGGATAGAGACGGGCACCATAACAGAAGCCGCAGAGGGGCTGGAACCCTTGTCCCAGTCCCACTACGGCCGACATGACGAACATCGTTATTCTGTTAACTATCGACATTGCAGCTATTGCAGCGTCGCCGAAGGCTCCGGCAGCAATGTTCAGGGCTATCGTGGCTATGCAGCCAAGGCCCTGGCGGCTCAGCGACGGACTGCCCCCGTAGAATATTTCTTTAATCGTCAGCCACGACGGGTGAAAGTTGCTCCAGCTGATGGTGATATTTTCCGGTCGGTGGGTCATGGCTATGAGGATGATGAATGATACCACCTGACCGATGACCGTAGCCCACGCGGCTCCTGCCACCCCCATATCGAAACCGAAGATGAGCAGTGGGTCGAGGAGACAGTTGAGGACAGCTCCCGACACAATGCCGACCATGGCAAGACGGGCGTTGCCCTGTAGACGCATCTGGTTGTTGAGGGTCAGCGATGAGGTGAGAAATGGTGATCCGAGGAGCACTATGCCCATGTAGCGCTCGGTGTAGGGCAGTATCGTCGGGGTGCTACCCAGCCATAACGACAGCCGCCGAAGCAGCAACTCGCAGACAACGAGGAAAATCAATCCGAAGAAGAACGAAAGAAAGAAACCGTTGGAGGCCATGACGACGGCATTCTGATGCCGCTTGGCACCGAGCTCGCGGGAGATGTAGTTGCCCGATCCATGGCCGAAGAAGAATCCAAAGGCCTGAGCTATAAACATTATCGAGAAGACGATGCCTACGGCAGCCGTCGACTGGGTGTCGATTTGTCCGACGAAGAATGTGTCCACAATATTATATATGCTTGTCACGAGCATGGATATTATTGTGGGTACAGCCATCGCCACGACAACCTTGTCGACGGGCTCCTCGGTAAGAAATCTATAGTTGTCCTCTTCTGTGTGCATTAACGTTCCTCGTTTCTACAAGAGATTATTCGTGGTTCTACAAGAGATTATTCGTGGTGATAGGGTTCACCTTTTATAATAGTGCAGGCGCGGTAGAGCTGCTCGACGAAGATCAGCCGGACCATCTGATGGGAGAATGTCATCCGCGACAACGAGATGAGTGCGTCGGCGCGGTTGTAGACATCGGGTGAGAAACCGTAGGGTCCTCCGATGACGAAAACGAGGTCGCGGCCACTATTGCGCCGTTTCTCTACCCATTTTGCAAACTCCATGCTTCGGTATTCAGTTCCGTGTTCGTCGAGGAGCACCACGAAGTCGGAAGGGGAGATGGTCTTGAGAATCATCTTCCCTTCCTTGTCCTTCTGCTGGCTCTCGCTTAGCGATTTTGTCGACTTGAGCTCTGGAAGCACTTTGACGGCGAAGGGAGTATAGTGGCCAATGCGCTTGGCATAGTCGTCGATACCCTCGTTGAAGAGTTTGCCGTTGGTCTTGCCCACAAGGATTAGGGTTGTCTTCATCGTTCCTCCTTTTCATCGCTGTGGCTGTCGGTGCTTTCAGCTGACGGCCGATACTCGTTCTTTCGTTTGGGGTTCATGGGAAACCATCCTCTTTCCACCCGTTTCTTCTGTGAGAAGAGCTCTCCGATGCCCCAGAGCAGTGAGGCACCGAAGACAGCCAACAGCGTGGATATGAAGTCGTCGGCAACGAAGAGGGCTCCTACGACAGCCGCCAGACCACAGATGAGCCATATCCACCACGGTCGTGTACCGAAGTAATATTCGGTTTTGATGACCAGCGGATGGCAGAGCCCTATAATGAGAAATGTGAAGATAGCGAGCAGCACGCTCTTGAAGTTCAAGTCCATTTTGTCGTGTTATTTCTTTTTCAGTTCGTCGCGAATCTCGGTGAGCAGCTTCTCGGTCGGTGTAGGCTCGGCAGGTGCCTCCTTCTTGGGCTCCGGCTCCGGTTTGCGCAGAATCTTGTTGATGGCCTTAATCATCAGGAAGATGCAGAGGGCTATGACCAGGAAGTCGATGAGCGTCTGGATGAAGTTGCCGTAGTTGATTGTGGCCGACTTCATCTGTATTCCTTCGGCAATCTTTTCGGCCGGGAGGGTGACTTTAAGGTCGGAGAAGTTCACGCCTCCAATGAGCCATCCTATTGGCGGCATGATGATATCGTCGACAAGCGATGATACAATCTTGCCGAAAGCACCTCCAATGATTACACCTACAGCCATGTCGATGGCATTGCCCTTAACGGCGAACTCTTTGAACTCAGTTAAGAATTTTCCCATAATACTTATTATTATTTATATGTTGTTGCATTGTCTGTCGCGCTTAGTGCATCCTTTGCAATATAGGAATAGCATTTCGATTTTAGTTTCGTGTTGCTATACCTTTTTTAATATTGTTTAATAGTCTAATCGGTTGCAAAATTAAGAATAAATTTGTATCTTTGCGCTCGAAAAGAATAAAATCTTTGTTAATGCCCCAAAATAGTCGAAGGAAATAATATTTTTCTAACAACTTTAAAATAAAAGCAATTAAAATGGCAAATGTTAAAGTAGCTATTAATGGTTTCGGCCGTATCGGTCGTCTCGCATTCCGTCAGATGTTCGCAGCTCCTGGTTATGAGGTAGTCGCTATCAACGACCTGACAAGTCCTAAGATGCTCGCTCAGCTCCTGAAGTATGATACTACTCACGGTGGTTATCAGGGCATTATCGGCGAGAAGCCAGTTCACACTGTTACATTCGACGATACTCCTTTCGAGGAGAACGGTAAAGAGGCTGCTGGTTACGTCGCTGTTGATGGCAAGAAGATTACCATCTACAAGGAGAAGGACGCAGCTAACCTGCCTTGGGGCGCTCTCAACATCGATGTCGTTCTCGAGTGCACAGGCTTCTACACATCTAAGGAGAAGAGCATGGCTCACATCAAGGCCGGCGCTAAGAAGGTTGTTATCTCTGCACCTGCAGGCAACGACCTGAAGACCATCGTCTTCAACGTTAACAACGAGACCCTGACAAAGGACGACCAGATCATCAGCGCAGCTTCTTGCACAACAAACTGCCTTGCTCCTATGGCAAAGGCTCTTAACGACAAGTACCCAATCCAGGCTGGTATCATGCAGACCATCCACGCTTACACTGGCGACCAGATGATTCTCGACGGCCCACAGCGTAAGGGTAACCTCCGTCGTAGCCGCGCAGGTGCTTGCAACATCACTCCTGCTTCTTCAGGTGCTGCTAAGGCTATCGGCCTCGTTCTCCCTGAGCTCAACGGCAAGCTCATCGGTGCTGCTCAGCGCGTACCGGTGCCAGATGGCTCTACAACTCTGCTCTACGCTGTTGTTAAGGGTAAGGACGTTACTGTCGACAGCGTCAACGCTGCTATGAAGGCTGAGGCTAACGAGAGCTTCGGTTACAACGATGAGGAGATTGTTTCGAGCGATATCCTCGGCATGCGTTACGGCTCACTCTTCGACGCTACACAGACAATGGTTGTGAAGCTCGATGAGGATACTTACGAGGTTCAGGTCGTTTCTTGGTACGACAATGAGAACTCTTACACTTCTCAGATGGTTCGTACAATCAAGTACTTCGCTGAGCTGAAGTAATACCGCATGTTAATCGGTGCTGACAACATTCTGTCGGGCCGATAACAACAATACAACTTGCAGCCGTCTTCCTTTTGGAGGGCGGCTGTTTTCGGTTGTAGAGTTTTGATGTAAGGATTGCGGGGTGTGATGCTAAGATAGCAATTTCAGATGCTAAAATTGTAGAGTTGTTGATGCTAAGATTGCAGAGTCTGATGCCAAAAATCTTTACAGCATTATCATAGCGTCCATTTGAGCGTGCAAAACGGGCTGTTTCATCGTCTGAAATGGACCGTTTCGCGTTGCAAAACGGACCGTTTTAGAACACAAAATGGCCGGTTCTGTAAGTCGCTGACAATCAGTTGATAACACGGATGCACTCAATCGGACTTCTGTTTGAATTATTTTTACTTTCCTCTCTCTTCAATTCTCCCTTTTCTTTAGTCTCTCTCCTTATTCTCGTTCCTCACTTTCAAACGCTCAGGCTCATTCGCTCCGATGGTCGCCGGACTGCTGTTGTCATTTCGTGATCCACCTCCCTATAGTCATGAAAAAAAGAATGATGCTGACGAAAGGGCACAAAAATCCCTCGCCAAGGATTGATAATGGCTTTCGTCTTGTTGCTTTCATCATCTGCCGTTGCTGACAGAATCTTGCTGATTGCAGTCGGACTAAAGTCAATCTTTAGCGAGGGAGAATTCGCTTGTAATAGTTACGCCGTCGGCGCCAGACTTATTGATGCTGGTCGCGGAGCAAGTCGTTGACGGTCTTCACGGGGTTGAATGTCGACAGTGGTACTTCGACGAACACCGTGTTCCAGTCGCTCATCGCTCCATTCCACAGTCCCGGCAACTCGAGGGCTTTCAGCTCACGGCCGTTCTTACTCTTCGACGAGATGAATCCGGTCTTCTTGTCGACGTAATCGGGGAGGTTGAAGGCTTTACCTTTATAGTCCTTTGTGGCGCAGACGAGGTCGACGGGATTGAAGTGGGTGCCCTGCTTGAACATCTTCACGTATTCCTCGTTATTCTGGTCAATCTGACTCGACTCGAGAATTTGCAGACTGATGGTACCATCCTGATTATAAGTGAGGAACGGGCCGCCACCGGGCTCACCAACGTTCTTTACCATTCCGCATACGCGTATTGGGCGGTTGAGTTTCTTCCTCAGATAAATGACGAGGTCGGCATCCTCAAGATCCTTGATGTCAGGCTTGCGGCAGCAGAGGTCGTGCTGAACGAAGCGGATAATCTCCTCCAAGCGCTCGTGGTTATATTCGCCGCTGTCGAGAATGCGAAGATAATTGAAAATCTTCGTCTGTAAGCTTACGAGGACTCCGGCAATCAACTGCTTGTAGGTGACGGTGTCAGCTTTCAGACGGTCGGGGACGACATTGTCAATATTCTTTATGAACACTACATCGGCATCAATCTCGTTGAGGTTCTCGATGAGTGCGCCGTGACCACCCGGACGGAAGAGCAGTGTGCCGTCGGCGTTGCGGAAAGGAGTATTGTCGGGATTGACAGCTACGGTGTCGGTACTCGGTTTCTGCTCAGAGAACGTGATATCGTATTTAACCCCGAACTCCTTCTCGTATTTCGCTACTTTCTCGGCCACTTTCTTCTTGAAGAGGTCCATGTGCTCATGGCTGACGGTGAAGTGGACATGAGCCTCACCGTTGGAGCTTGCGTAGAGAGCCGCTTCGACGAGATGCTCCTCCATAGGAGTGCGCGGACCGTCGGGGTAGCTGTGGAAGAGAAGAAGTCCCTTCGGCAGCTGACCGTAGTTGAGTCCCTCGCCGTTAAGCATGTTTGCCACGATAGCTTTGTACTGACCGGCCTCAAGCATCTCTTTAAGGCTCTTGCCGTTGTTCTGCTTGCACTTGTCGCAGAGCTCCTTGTGGAAGGCAAACTTCTTGATACCTGCGAAGAATTCCTTCTCGAAGTCAGTCTGTGGCTCGTCGTGGTCGCCGTTAAGAAAAGCGAACATATTCTTGAACATGCGGCTGGCGGCACCGCTGGCAGGAACAAACTTCACAATGCGATGGCCTGCGGCTTTATACTCCTGCCACGTCTTTATGTAGCTGTCGCGCTCCTCATCGGTGGGCACATAGATTCCTTTACCGGCACTGGCTGCTGCCTCAAGTTTCAGGAATGGGAATCCGGTCTTGAACTGTTCGAATTCTTCATTGAGCTTTTCCTCTGATATGCCTTTCCAGGCAATCAACTCTCTGTCTTTTTCTGATAGCATAAGAAAATGTATTAGGTTTTACTATTTATTCAGCAAAAGTACGTCAAAATATTCAAAATGCCAAAAAATTATGCCATAAATAAGAAAAAATTTATAACTTTGTAGCATAAAAGTTATTCGTTTGCCAATGGAGGAGAAGCTGATATTTACTGAACAAGAGAAAGAAGCCGCTGAAGCACTGACTTCAGAGCTCCGTGAGAAGCTCAAGGGCACTGTCCAAGAGGATGATATTTTGAAGCTGCGCCGCTCGCTGACCGATGCTGTCAACAGTGGAAAACTCATGCGTGACGCGTTTGGGTTGAACCCTGTTGTCAATGCTCTTCAAACGGCTAAGATAGCCATTGAGGACATCGGTTTGCGGCGCGATGGCGTGATGGCCATAATGCTCTACGACCCCGTATCGTGCTCTTGCATCTCACTGGATGATGTGGAGACCGACTTTGGCAGTGGTGTGCGCAATATCATTCATGGTCTTGTGAAGATTCAGGAACTGTATAAGAAGAATCCAAAGATTGAAAGCGAGAACTTCCGCAATCTGTTGCTGAGTTTCGCCGAGGACATGCGCGTCATCCTGATAATGATTGCCGACCGAGTCAATCTCATGCGGCAGATTCGGGACACCCCGAATGAGGAGGCTCGTCATGAGGTGTCGGAGGAGGCAAGCTATCTCTATGCCCCTTTGGCTCACAAACTTGGACTCTATCAGCTGAAGAGTGAGCTCGAGGACCTTAGCTTGAAGTATCTCGAGCATGATGCTTATTATGAGATTAAGGAAGACTTGAACGCCACGAAGCGTGCACGTGATGCTTATATCGACAGATTCATTGGTCCGGTTAAAGCAAAACTTGAGGCTGCCGGATTGAAATTCCACATCAAGGGCCGTACGAAGAGCATACACTCTATATGGCAGAAGATGAAGAAACAGCATTGTGGATTCAATGGCATCTACGACCTCTTTGCCATCAGAATTATCCTCGACTCGCCACAGGAGAAAGAGAAGATGCAATGCTGGCAGGTCTACTCCATTATTACCGACATGTATCAGCCTAATCCTAAGCGACTGCGCGACTGGCTTTCGGTGCCTAAATCGAATGGCTATGAGAGTCTGCATATAACCGTGCTCGGACCTGAAAATAAATGGGTTGAGGTGCAAATCCGTACCGAGCGTATGGATGAAATCGCTGAGCACGGACTCGCTGCCCACTGGAGATATAAGGGCATAAAGGCCGAGGGCGGTCTCGACGACTGGTTGGCCAGCATTCGGTCGGCATTGGAGGCGGGCAACGATTTGGAGGTTATGGACCAGTTCAAGAGTGACCTCTACGATAAGGAAATATATGTGTTCACTCCTAAAGGTGACCTGCTCAAGTTCCCAAAAGGAGCCACGGTGCTCGATTTCGCTTATCAAATACACTCCAAGATTGGCAATAGCTGTGTGGGTGGAAAGATTAATGGCAAGAATGTCAGTCTGCGGACACAACTCAACAGCGGCGACAGCGTTGAAATCGTAACGTCGGCAAGGCAGCAGCCAAAGATTGAATGGCTGAAAATAGTCAAGAGTTCAAGGGCGAAATCGAAGATAAGACTCGCGCTGAAGGAGATGCAGGTCAAGAACGGCAACTATGGCCGCGAAATGATTGAGCGTCGGCTGAAGAACCGCAAGATTGAATTCGACGAGGGCGTAATGGCCCATCTCATCAAGCACCTTGGATTCAAGGAGGCCAGCGAATTCTATCAGAATGTGGGTGAGGAGAAACTCGACATCGGCAACATCATTGAGCAGTATCAGGCTGAGTACGACCATGACCACAGCCTCAACGATAACAAATCGGCAGAGAGCGCGCAAAACTTTGAATACGAGAACCCTGACGAGGAGAAAGCACGCTCGGAGGATGTTTTGGTCATCGACAAGAATCTCAAGGGTATCGACTACTCGCTGGCCAACTGCTGTCATCCTATTTATGGCGACCCGATATTCGGGTTCGTCACCGTTAGCGGAGGTATCAAAATTCATCGCACTGACTGCCCCAATGCTCCGGAGCTCAGAAAGCGCTACGGATACCGTATTGTCAAAGCCCGGTGGAGCGGAAAGGGCGAGAGCCAGTATGCCATTACGCTCCGCGTTATCGGTAATGACGATATAGGAATCGTCAGCAATATAACCAATGTGATATCCAAAGAGGAGAAAATCATCATGCGCTCGATAAACATCGACAGTAACGACGGACTGTTCTCGGGTAATCTTGTCGTTCTACTTGAGGATACGTCACGACTGAGCGCGTTGATGAAGAAACTTCGCATGATAAAGGGGGTCAAAGAAGTGAAACGGCTATAATGATAATAAATTTATCAGATTCATTCATTAATATATTACTAATTAGAAGAAATTTCGTAATTTTGCACTCCAAACTATGGCAATAGAAAAAATGAAACCAACAGCGATATTACTCCTGCACTGTCCAGACCAGTTGGGAATCATCTCGGAGCTGACAAAGTTCATCACCGACAATAATGGAAACATCGTCTATCTCGATCAGTATGTTGACCGTGAGGATGGCATGTTCTTTATGCGAATTGAATGGGAACTGGAGAACTTCCTGATTCCGCGAGATAAGATTGAGGACTATCTGCACACTCTCTACGGACAGCGCTATGAGATGACTTTCCATCTCTATTTCAGCGATGTACGTCCGCGTATGGCTATCTTCGTCAGTAAGATGAGCCATTGTCTCTATGATCTCCTCGCACGATGGAAGGCGGGAGAGTGGAATGTCGATATTCCGTGTATCGTCAGCAATCATGAGGACTTGCGTTATGTTGCCGATCAGTTTGGCATTCCATACTACGTATGGTCCATAAAGAAGGATCATTCGAATAAAGCAGAGGTTGAGGAGGCCGAGATGAAGCTGCTCAAGGAGAAGAAGATAACGTTCATAGTCCTTGCGCGTTACATGCAGATAATCAGCGATGCGATGATTGCGGCTTATCCTCACCACATTATTAATATTCATCACTCTTTCCTGCCGGCTTTCGTCGGCGCACGCCCATATCATCAGGCATGGGAGCGTGGAGTAAAGATTATAGGTGCTACCAGCCACTATGTTACAGCGGAGTTGGATGCAGGGCCAATCATCGAACAGGACGTTATGAGGGTGTCGCATAAGGATACTCCTACAAGTCTTGTGCTCAAGGGCAAGGATTTGGAGAAGATAGTCCTCTCAAGGGCCGTAAAAAAACATATCGAGAGGAAGATTTTGACTTATAATAACAAGACAATAATTTTCTCATAAACGCAATATACGCTGTTGGAAAGCGTAAAACCATTGAATTAAATGAGCGTAGCTATAATACGATATAATGCGGGAAATATCCGCTCGGTGGTGAATGCTCTTCGCCGTCTTGGCGTCGACCCGGTATTGACCGATGATGCCGATGAACTGCGTAGAGCCGATAAAGTTCTTTTTCCCGGACAGGGTGAGGCCAGGACGGCGATGGACTATCTCCGTGAGCATCATCTTGATGAGGTCATTAAGAACCTTACTCAGCCCGTTCTCGGTATATGCATCGGTCAGCAGCTGCTCTGCCGCCACTCTGAGGAGGGCGACACCGACTGTCTTGGAATTATCCCTGCCGACGTGAGAAAGTTTGAACCCTCACGCCACGAGGATAAGGTACCGGCAATGGGATGGCAGGAAATCAATGGCAGCAAAGGCTGTCCGCTGTTCAACGGACTTGACGGGGAAAATCAGACTTCATCGTCACGGCCTTACGTCTATTTTGTTCATAGCTATTACGTTCCCCTCTGCAAGTGGACAATAGCCCAGGCCGATTATATCTTGCCCTATTCTGCGGCATTGCACATGAATAATTTTTGGGCTACGCAATTCCACCCTGAAAAGAGCGGTAAAGTGGGTGAGCACATTCTTAAAAACTTCTTGGAGCTATGATTGACATTATACCAGCTATAGATCTTATCGGTGGCAAGTGTGTGAGACTCACCAAAGGCGACTACGGACAGAAAACGGTGTACAACGATGACCCTGTGGCTCAGGCGCGGGAGTTTGAGGCTCAGGGATTCCGCCGTCTGCATGTCGTCGATCTTGATGGCGCAAAGTCGAAGCATATTGTCAACGACGATGTGCTCAAGCGTATTACGGATGCTACAGGGCTTAAAGTCGATTTCGGCGGTGGAATAAAAAGTGATGACGACATCAAAAAGGCTTTTGCCGCTGGTGCCGCTATGGTTACTGTAGGCAGCATCGCGGTAACAAATCCGGAACTTTTCATCGAATGGCTCCATCGCTATGGTGCAGAGAAGATTATCCTCGGTGCTGACGTTCGCGACGGACGTGTAAGCATCAACGGATGGAAAGAGGATTCGAGCGAGGAACTGCTGCCGTTTTTGAAGAAGTATGTCGATGCTGGAGTTAGGAACGTCTTGTGCACCGATATCAGCAAGGACGGTACTATGCAGGGACCAGCCGTAGCTCTCTATAAACGTATTGTCGACGAATATCCTCATCTGAATATCATTGCTTCGGGTGGTGTTTCGTCGACTGAAGATATCGTTGAGTTGGACCGCGAAGGTATTCCCTCGACAGTTGTAGGTAAGGCCTGGTATGAGGGTAAAGTGTCGGCAGAGAAGTGCCGGAGTTTGATGGGCTTCGATAATAGTCGCGGACTCGCAAAACGAATCATACCGTGTCTTGACGTAAAAAATGGCGAAACGGTGAAAGGCGTAAACTTCGTCGACCTGCGAAGCGCAGGCGATCCCGTGGAGCTCGGAAAGGCATACTCTGATTCCGGAGCCGATGAGCTTGTATTCCTTGATATCACCGCAAGCTTTGAAGGCCGCAAAACATTCACAGATATGGTGGAGAGAGTGGCCCGCGAAATAGATATCCCTTTCACCGTCGGTGGCGGAATCAATGAGCTCGACGATGTAAAGCGGTTGCTTGATGCAGGAGCTGACAAGATAAGTGTTAATTCAGCGGCACTGCGTAATCCTCATCTTATCAATGAGATAGCATCGGAATATGGATCACAAGTCTGCGTCTGCGCCATTGATGCCCGCAATGATGCTGACGGATGGCATTGCTATATTAAAGGCGGACGGGAACGCACCGAACGTGGGCTCTTTGATTGGGCAAAGGAGGTTGCCGACCGCGGTGCCGGCGAAATCCTCTTTACGTCAATGGACCACGACGGGGTAAAGAATGGATTTGCCAACGACGCTCTTGCTAAATTGTCCGACGAAGTTGCAATTCCGATAATTGCCAGCGGTGGAGCAGGGCAGAAGGAGCACTTCCGCGATGCGTTCTTGAAGGGAAAAGCTGATGCTGCTCTCGCTGCGAGCGTATTCCACTTTGGAGAGATTGCAATCCCTGATTTAAAGAAATATCTCAGTGAGGAGGGTATCAACGTAAGGATATAATATTTAACCGAACCACTTCCTTGGAATGATGATTCCTACGAGGGTCGAGGCCGCAGGTGGTGGGACACAGAATTAATTGACAATGGATATTAACTTCGAAAAAATGGGCGGACTTGTGCCTGCGATAGTTCAAGATGCGAGGACAAAGAATGTTCTCATGCTTGGATTTATGAACAAGGAAGCCTATGATAAAACAATAGAGACGGGAAAAGTCACTTTCTGGAGTCGCACTCGCAAATGTCTGTGGACGAAAGGTGAGACATCGGGAAACTTCCTGAATCTCGTAAGTGCAAAAATAGACTGCGACAACGATACACTGCTGTTGCGTGTAAATCCTGTTGGTCCCGTCTGTCATAAGGGTACTGATACATGTTGGGGCGAGGAAAATATCTATGAGCCTATAAGCTTTCTCGCTGAACTTCAGGAGTTTATAGATAAGCGTAAGGAAGAAATGCCCGAGGGCAGCTATACAACGGCTCTGTTTAAGAAAGGAACCAAACGCATAGCACAAAAAGTTGGTGAGGAAGCTCTTGAGACAGTCATTGAGGCCGTTAGCGGCTCAGAGGAGAGCCTCGTTTATGAGGCTTCCGACATGATTTATCATCTCTTAGTGCTTTTAGCCGATAAGGGACTGTCAATCAATGATGTGGCTATGGAACTCATGAAACGTCATAATCCTGATTGGGATAAGGACAGACGAATTGCCAAATACAACGGAACTTATAAACGAAAGTAAGAAAAATGCTTATTGATTATAAAAATGTAAATGTCTACCAAGAGGATAAACTCATCCTCAAGGATGTCAACATACAAGCTGATAAAGGTGACTTCATTTACCTCATAGGAAAGGTGGGATCCGGAAAAAGCTCCCTGTTGAAGACTATGTACTGTGAACTGGATGTTGACAAGGATGATGTTGATAAGGCGGAGGTCCTCGGACAGAGCGTCGTCGACATCAAGCGTAAGGATGTGCCGGCTTTGCGCAGGCAGATGGGTATCATCTTTCAGGACTTCCAACTCCTGCATGACAGGACCGTATACCGTAATCTCCGGTTTGTTCTTCGTGCCACGGGATGGACTGATCGCGAAGCTATTGATGCCCGAATCGACCAGGTTCTTAATGAGGTGGGAATGGCCGACAAACGCGATAAGATGCCTCATGAGCTCTCGGGTGGTGAGCAGCAGCGTATTGCGATAGCAAGGGCTATACTCAACAAGCCCAAAATCATTATCGCTGATGAGCCTACCGGTAATCTTGATCCCGATACAGCCACACGCATTGTGGAGCTGTTGCGCAACCAGTGTGAGACGGGTGCCGCTGTCATCATGTCGACGCATAACATTCATCTGCTCAGTAAGTTCCCCGGAATCGTTTACAGATGCCAGAAAGGAACGTTTACAAATGTCACGGACGAGTATTTCTCAACTCGTCCTGCGGGTACTAATCCCGTTGCTGACACGAATGCAGAGGCTATTGATTTCGTCGATGAAGATTCTTCCAACGACACGGATGTCGATGATAATGCCGACATTGCCGTAGGAGAAATCGTTGAGGAGGAAAAATAAATACTATTGTAGAATAAAAAACAAAGTCATCATAATTATGAAGGTAATGAAGTTTGGAGGTACCTCGGTTGGTACTCCTCAGAGAATGAAGAATGTAGCCGACCTCATCACAAAGTCGGGTGAGCCTACGTTCGTGGTGCTGTCGGCAATGAGCGGTACAACAAACTCATTGATTGAAATCAGTGATTATCTGTACAAGAAAAATCCTGAAGGTGCGAATGAAGTTATCAACAACCTTGAGAAGAAATACATGAAACATGTTGAGGAGCTCTTCTCTACAGACGAATATAAAGAGCGCACTCGTCAGTTTCTGCTTGAGGAATTCGACTACCTAAGGAGTTTTACCAAGGATCTCTTTACTTCGTTTGAGGCTAAGAGTATCGTTGCTCAGGGTGAGGTTATGAGTACCAATATGGTGACTAACTACCTTCTTGAGAACGGAATAAAGGCTATACTGCTCAACGCTCTCGACTTTATGCGCACAGACAAGAACGCTGAGCCCGACACCCAGTATATCAAGGAGAAACTTGAGAAGATTCTTGATGAGAACAAAGGTTATCAAATATATATCACTCAGGGCTTTGTATGCCGCAACGCTTATGGTGAGGTCGACAATCTGCAGCGTGGTGGAAGTGATTATACGGCATCGCTTGTAGGTGCAGCCATCGGAGCTGACGAAATTCAGATATGGACTGACATTGACGGTATGCACAACAACGATCCCCGTGTGGTCGACAAGACGGAGGCTGTTCATCAGCTCAACTTCGAGGAGGCATCAGAGTTGGCCTATTTTGGTGCCAAGATTCTACATCCTACCTGTGTGCAACCAGCTAAATATGCGGGGATTCCCGTTCGTTTAAAGAATACTATGGACCCTGAGGCCGATGGCACAATCATCGATAACGTGCTCGTCAGAGGAAAAATCAAGGCCGTCGCTGCCAAGGATAATATCACGGCTATCAAGATAAAGTCAAGTCGTATGCTCGGTGCAAGCGGATTCTTACGCAAGGTTTTTGAAATTTTTGAGAGTTATCAGACATCCATCGACATGATTGCCACAAGCGAGGTTGGTGTTTCGATGACCATCGACGACGACAGCCACCTTGACGACATTGTTGACGAGCTCAAGAAATATGGTACCGTTACCGTCGATGTCGACATGTGCATAATCTGTGTTGTCGGCGACCTCGACTGGAGCAATATCGGCTTTGAGACTCTTGCAGCCGATGCTTTAAAGGATATTCCCGTACGGATGATTTCTTATGGAGGCAGCAACTACAATATCTCATTCCTCATTCGTGAGGCCGACAAGAAGCGTACGCTTCAGAGCTTGAGCGACACTCTCTTCAATAATAATAAATAAGCAAAAGAATCCCAGACGGCAAACTGTCGTCTGGGATATAAGAGGATAACAAAAAAATGAAAGGTAAATTCCCGGTAGAGAAGTTTGAAAAGGTCAGGACACCTTTTTATTATTATGACACCGACTTGCTGCGGCAGACGTTAAGTGCCATTAACTCAGAGACTGGCAAGTATAATGACTTCTATGTTCATTATGCCATTAAAGCCAATGCCAATCCAAAGGTGCTGAAAATAATCAGTCAGTCCGGTTTGGGTGCTGACTGCGTTAGTGGCGGGGAGATTCAAAGATGTCTCGAAACAGGATTCTCACCAAAGAAAATCGTCTATGCCGGAGTCGGAAAAGCTGATTGGGAGATAAACCTTGGACTTGATAAGAACATCTTCTGCTTTAACGTGGAGAGTGTGGCCGAGCTCGAGGTTATCAACGAGCTTGCGGCAAAGAAGGGAAAAGTGGCACGAGTGTGCTTCCGAATCAATCCAGATGTCGGAGCCCATACAAACGCGAAAATAACCACGGGACTTGCCGAAAATAAGTTCGGCATTGCCATGCGAGATATGGAACCGGCTATTGCAGAGGCAGCGCGCATGGAGAATATCAAGTTCGTTGGTCTCCATTTCCATATAGGGTCGCAAATCCTTGATATGGGAGACTTCTCCGCTCTGTGCAATCGGATTAACAATATCCTCGATGAATTGGATAAGAAACACATCAAAGTGGAGAATATCAATGTCGGTGGTGGTCTTGGCATTGACTATCAGCATCCTAACCGCATGCCGATACCGGATTTTGAAGCTTACTTCAGCACTTATGCGCGACATCTGAAACTACGTCCCGGACAGAAGCTGCATTTCGAGCTCGGACGCTCCGTTGTCGGACAGATGGGCTCTCTCATTACCCGGTGTCTGTACGTAAAGCAGGGAACAGCCAAGCAGTTCGCTATTGTTGATGCAGGAATGTCCGATCTCATCCGGCCGGCACTCTATCAGGCTTATCACAAAATAGAAAATATCACCAGTGACGAGCCGCTGTCGACATATGATGTCGTAGGACCAATATGTGAGTCGAGTGATGTTTTTGCGAAGGCTATCGACATCAACAAAACCCATCGCGGCGACCTGTTGGCAATACGCTCTGCCGGTGCTTATGGCGAGATTATGGCAAGCCAGTATAATTGTAGGAAACTGCCTGAGGGCTATATTACGGAGGATCTTGTTGAGAACGAGTAATGATTACATTTGACAATCTATCTCTTATCATTGGAGGTGTTGTGCTCTTTCTGGCGCTTTTAACGCCGTGGATAAACATCTTCGTGCGCCGGCCGTCGGTTCCCTATGCTTCTGATGATGCATCTGAGGACGAGCAGGACAACGGTTCGGAGCATGACAGATACCCAGACATCAGCATAATCATCACTCCCCACGACAATGCACGTGAGCTCGAGGAGAATCTGCCGGCATTTTTAAGCCAGGACTATCCGGGAAATTTCAAGGTTATTGTTGTGGCTTGGAAAAGCGATTCCGATGATGAGGACGTACTGAAACGTTACAGCTCTGACCCTCATCTATATACGACATATATACCCGACAGCTCACGATATATGAGCCGGAAGAAATTAGCTATTACCATTGGCGTCAAAGCGGCTCAGACAGAGTGGGTTATCATGACCGACATCACCTCGCGTCCCGACTCCGGTCAGTGGCTGAAGGCAATGGCCGCTCACTGCAATGAGGGCAACAGACTGGTTATCGGATATTCGCGCTACGCTGAGGAAACATCCGACTTTCGCCAATTCGAACGGCTTGTGACCGATTTCTACCTTATGAGGGAGACGCAGAGGGGACGTACTTACCGCTGCAACAGCACTTGTCTGGCTTTCCGTAAGAGCGATTTCGTAAGGGAAGAGGGATTCCGCGGGAATCTGAAATACTTACGTGGAGAGTACGACTTCATGGCCAATAAATACGCTCAGCCAATGGCTGTGGCCCTTGAGGCCGACCCCGAGACTGGCTGGATGACAGAGCAGGAGCCAACCGACAAGGAGTGGAGAAACAAACATCTGTTTTATATCGAGAACCGGCGTCATCTGACTGGCTCTGCCCGCCACCGTCTGCCGATAATCATTGACCAGATAGCATTGTATATCAACTATATAGCCATCATCGGCTGTGCTATATTCGGTTTCATGACGAACCGGCTAATCCTCGTTGCAGCCGCTGCCCTGGCACTCGTGATAACATTGATTATCAGGACCGCCGTAGCTTCGAGGGCTATGAAGGCGTGGATGACTGATATTCCGGCTTGGAAAACTGTAGCCTATGAGATTGGACTGGGGCTCTCGTGGCTGTCGTATAAGGTGAGATATATGCATGCTGACAAGAATGATTTTATCAGCCATAAAATTTGATTGAAATGAAAATACTTAACTACATACATGAATTAAAAGACAATGACTTGATGAGCGATTGTCTTCGAGCCGTCGTAGCCGGACTTCAGACTAAGGCTGAAGTGTATGTAGCCACACGTAAGGATGATGTCAGGAAGATGCTTGACGAGCACCATCCCGACATCATTCATATTCATGGAGCATGGGACTATAATGCTTATAAACTCATGCTTTCAGTCCAAAAGCAGGGCTATGCCGTTGTTCTGTCACCGCAGTTCGAACTTGGCATCTACAGTATGCGCCACGAGCAGAAACTGCGCAAGAAGGTTGAAACAATCCATTATCAGAAGTGGATGGTGCAGCATGCTGAGGCTTTAATAGCCGTTTCCGACGAAGAAAAGAATGAACTCCTTGCTTTGGGATGGCAGAAGCGTATTGACGTAGCTCAGTCGTCAGTTCTCGACAATAGCGTTACACTTGATACGCAATGCTCACTGCTACTGAAAATCTACGCGAAAGTTATCGACAGCCGCTATCGTAAGTTGATGAGCGACAGCGAGAAAGAGGCTGTCAGCTCATTGATTCATGTAGGTATGGCCCACGACGAGACGATGCCTCTGCTCGACAGCGAGCGCATCCTTACCTTGCGCAATCTGCGACCCGAACAGTGGCGACGCATTCTTCTCTTTGGCGACGATGAGGACATACGTGGAATCATCAGTGCCGGTGCACAGAAAATGCAGATAGAAATTCCTTCTATCGACACTTCAAAAATCTGGCGTTATCCCGTGGAGAAAACGAAAGTTAAAGGACTTCTTCCCGACAAAAAGCTCAACAGCGGTAGCCGACCTTCGGAGAAGAAGATAAATAACACCATCGACGGCGACAGTGAGGAGCTCCGGCAGATAACGATAATGCTCGTCAATGCGCGCACTCTGCTGCGTAACGGACAGATGAGCGTACGCCATCTTGCTGATTTATACGAAGTTATAAAGTATCTCGATTACGATGAGGACCGCCTTGTCACGATAACAAAAGAATTGAAAATGAGAAAATTCCTGCGTAGAATGTTGCAGGTGCTCGCTGATAAGGTGTACCTTGAAGAAGGATTCCAACCCGATGGACCCGTAAACGACCGCACAACGCGAAAGATAGAGAGTAGAATCTTCTCTACCTGACTACGTTACCGATAACAACTACTGCTTAAAAACTAAGACACTATGAACAAATTTGACAAAGACATTCGCTATCTTCAATTGCTTTCCACCTCATTCCCTACAATTGCCGAGGCCAGTACCGAGATTATAAACCTCCAGGCAATACTCAATCTGCCAAAGGGAACGGAGCATTTTCTTGCTGATATCCATGGTGAGTATGAGGCTTTTCAGCATGTGCTGAAGAACGCTTCGGGAAACATCAAGCGTAAGGTTAATGAGCTTTTTGGCAATACCCTGCGTGAGGCCGAGAAGAGGGAGCTGTGCACCCTTATTTACTATCCCGAGCAGAAACTCGAGATTGTCAAAGCCGATGAGCCCGATATCAACGACTGGTATAACATTTCCATTCACCATCTGGTGCTTGTCTGCCGCGATGTATCGAGCAAGTACACACGCTCTAAAGTCAGGAAGAATCTTCCCGACGACTTCTCATATATCATTCAGGAGCTGCTCCACGAGCGTACCGACGACAAGGATAAGTCGGATTACGTCAGTGCCATCATCAAGACCATTATCACTACGGGCTGCGCCGACGACTTTATTATTGCTATATGCAATGTCATTCAGCGACTGATTATCGACCAACTGCATATTCTTGGCGATGTTTACGACCGTGGTCCCGGAGCCCACGTCGTTATGGACACTCTCTGCCGCTACCACAGCTGGGACATTCAGTGGGGCAATCACGATGTGCTGTGGATGGGCGCTGCCGCCGGAAACGATGCTTGTATTTGCAATGTCATCCGGATAGCACTGCGATATGGCAATATGGCTACACTCGAGGATGGATATGGCATCAACCTTATTCCACTCGCAACTTTCGCAATGGAGGCCTACAAGGGCGATCCTTGCACTGAGTTCATACCCAAAAATGCCCATGAGAATGGTCTCACCGAAAAGCAGCTCCGGCTTAACGCACAGATGCATAAGGCCATCAGCGTCATCCAGTTTAAGGTGGAGGCTCAGTTGTTCGAGAAACATCCGCAGTGGAAAATGACCGACAGATGTCTGCTGAAAGCCATTGACTATAAGGCCGGTACGTGCTATATCGACGGGAAATTATATAAGATGCGGTCATGCCATTTTCCTACTGTCAACCCGGAATGTCCTCTTGAACTCACTGAGCAGGAAAAGATTGTCATGGACAAGCTTAATCATTCATTCCGCGTCAGCGACAAATTGCACATGCATGTGCGGGCTCTGCTGACGCATGGATGCATGTACAAGATTACGAACAACAATCTTCTCTTCCATGCCTCAATTCCTCTCAATGCCGACGGAACACTGAAGGAAGTCGAGATTTTTCCAGGAAGAAAATACAAGGGTCAGGAGCTGATGCATCATACCGGAATGATCATAAGGACTGCGTTTCAGAACGACAGTCAGAAGATGGAGCAGGAATATGCCCGCGACTACTTCCTCTACCTTTGGTGCGGTCCCGATTCACCATTGTTCGACAAGAGCAAGATGGCGACATTCGAGCGTTACTTCATTGAGGATAAGGCTACTCATGAGGAAAAGAAGGGCAATTACTTTGTCTTGCGAGACGATCCGAAAATCGTCGACAGCATCATGGATGCTTTCGGCATGACAGGCTCTAACCGCCACATCATCAACGGACACGTGCCAGTGAGGGCTGTGAAGGGCGAGAACCCCATTAAAGCCAACGGAAAGCTCATGGTCATCGATGGCGGATTTTCAAGGGCGTACCATAAGGACACTGGAATCGCCGGTTACACACTGATATATCACAGTCGCGGATTCCAGCTTGTCCAGCATGAGCCGTTCACAAGTGCGGAGGAGGCCATAAGGAATGGTACCGACATTAAGGGCACTACGCAGATTGTCGAGTTCAATCAGCGGCGGCTGCGAGTGGCCGATACCGACAAGGGCATAGAGATTCGGCGACAGATTACCGACCTCGAACAACTACTCTATGCTTATCGTCATGGCATCATACCGGAGAAAGAGGGAAAAATAAAGGTTAAGATGTAGGTCCTTCTTGCAGTCAATTGCTGACAAGGAAAATACACCCTGATTGAATCAAAATACTTTACACCGAAACAATACATATCGTTTGGGCTTCCCAAACGGGCCGTTTCGCACTCTGAAACGGTTCGTTTTGCAAGCCGAAACGGGCTGTTTTGGAATGCCAAATGATATGTTTTTGCAACGCGTTGATTATCAATGAGTAAGCGGGATGATTTATTTGACCTTATATTCTGAATTTTCCTTACAACTTTTATACGATGTTCAGCCTCATGCTAAAGGCTTATAAGCTGCGTCAGAAGTTGAGAGAAAGAGGAAAAATTAGTCATCGATGCTGTTTGGCAGTTGCCCAGTAGCTGATGATGGACAAACAAAAAGCCTTGTCCTCAGCATGTGAAGACAAGGCTATAATTATGCTCTGAAAGATTCAATCCTGCTTACGAAGAGAATCTAAAAGTTATAACCGATGGTAAGCAAGAGCTGCGAGCGGTTGTTCTTAACCTCGCACGATGTGGGGATATTATCCTCCGGACTTGCTGTTGCCGTATTCTCAATGTAGCTGGCGAAAGGATAGAAGTCACCCTTCTGACAGCTGTACTGATAAGCGAGGTCGAAGTTCCACTTCTGTACGTTATAGCCTAAACCAAAGGTAAAGCGGTTTGTAGCCTTCCAGTTGGTGTAGTCGGCTGTTGAACTGTAGTAGATGCCGTTAGAATAGACTGGGTTGCCATTCTGAAGGAATCCCTTTACACCCGACTTCTCGTACATCGGACTGACATAGTTGTAGCCGAAACGGATGGCAAAGTCCTTGACTGGCTTCACCTCAGCACCGAGCTTCAATGTGCTTACACCCTTGAGGGTCTGCGATGTGTGACGGTTCATCTCGGCGTCCTTATGACTTGTCTCCACGCCGTCATAATAGCCCCACTCGTCCCAGTAGTAATCGACACCATCGTTGATGCGGGTCTTCATTGAGCTGTAGTCGGCATACTCGTAAGTAGCGCCGAGGGCGAGATAGTTGCCCACGGTGTGACCTAACGAAAATCCGAACTTCCATGGAGTGGTAATCTTGTAGTCGTACGACTCGTTAGGGTCATTGTCGTTGACAGCATACTGGTTCTTTCCGTCACCTATGGTACTGTAGTTCTCAGTTGTGAGGTCGTACCACGTAGGTGTTTTCACATAGATACCGAAGCGGAATGGCGAGGTTTCTATTGGGCGGACAATGACACCGGCGGTAACATCGAATCCCGTTCCGTAGATATGGCGGTGATCAGTGTAGTAGATGGGGTAGGTGTTGAGGGTCTCGTTGTACCATCCGTCATGTGTATAGTGCACGTCCTTAATTCCGAAAGTTACTCCGAGGTAGACGCGGTCCTGTATGTTTCCGCTGATGTTGAAATCGTAGTTGCCGATATATCCTGTGTGCTCACGCGACAGCATATAGTCGGTAGCGGGATAATTGGCCGAATCCTTCTTCATATTGAAGTAGTTGGCGTTGAGATGGTCGACCTGGCTGTAGGCACCGTCGCCGTTGTCGAAGGCACCGTTACGCCACTTCTGATATGTCAGTTTGTTGCTCGACGCATTGTTAAGTCGTCCGGCAGAACCAAGGATGAAATCGAAGTTCCGGCTCTTGCTGTAGTTGAAAGCCAGATTGAGGAACGAGTTGTTGCGTCCGCGCATTGAGTAGACGAATCCGCCCTGGTCGAAACTGGCGTGGGTCTTGTCGCCGTTGGTATAGCCTGGCACACTGCCCTGTGTCACCAGTCCGCCGCTGACGGCAGCAGCGCTGTGGCGATAGAGTCCGATACCTGCCGGGTTCGTGCTGATAGTCGAAAGATCGGCACCGAGAGCCTCCATGGCACCGCCCATTCCAACGTAGCGTGCAGTACCGTTGAGGTCGGTGCCAGCGAGCTTGGCATTCTCATAAGTCTCCTGTGCAGCTGCTGGAAGGGCGACCATCGCAGCAGCCAACATTATATATTTTGCTTTCATAATTCGTATTGATAAATAGCGTTGATAGATATATGATGAGTTAATCGCGTTGAAAGAACCGACGTTTTATCGGCGTCCGCCACCGAAGTGACCACCGCCACCGCCGCCGAAGCTGCGGCCGCCGCCACTGAATCCGCCACCGCCACCGAAGCTGTGACCGCTACCGCCGAAACTGCGGCTGCCGCCGAAACTGGACGGGGAGCTTACGCTGCGTGTAGTGTTTTTGTAGGATGGTGTATAGGAACGGTTGTCGTTGTAGCTTCTGTTCGATGGGTTGTACTGCTGTGAGCCGCGCCATCCGCCGTTCTCGCGCTGTACGGTGCTGTTGCCCCAAGAGCCGCTTGTCGTCGATGTGGCTCTGCTGTTGCCCCACGACCGTGAGCCATTGCCAAAGTGACCAAACTGACGGTTGCCGCTGACCACTCCGCCGTTATTGTTGCTTCCACGGTCAAAGCTGTGGCCGTAGGTGCCGGTGTGGCCTCCGCGCCATGCATAGCCCGGGCCCCAGCCCCAGCCATAGTAAGGATAGCCCCAGCCATCCCAGTACCATGGATCAGCCCATCCGTAATAGCCGCCCCAGCCTAAGCCGTAGTAGCCGCCCCAACCCCAGCCGTAGTAGGGATAGCCCCAGCCACTGCGCCAGTAGGGATAGTAGCCACGTCCATAGTAATAATAAGGATAGTCCCAGGCCAGATCGTCGTAGAAGTACGGGTCGTACCAGCCGTAGTCGTTGTCGAATCTGTTCATTCTGCGGCTGTAGGCAAAGTCGTCGTCGCTGCCGCCATAAGAGTAGTAGCGCTCCGAACCGGGATAGATAGTGTCGAGAGCCACAGAGTCGGGATACTCACCGTTGCCGGCATGAAACTGGATGATGTCGTTGCCGAGCGAGTCGGAGCCAATCTTCTGATAGTAACTGCTCAACTTGCCGCGGCGGTTGTATTCATCGACGTTGCGGTTGCTGCCGCAGTAGTACGTAGGGCGTTCGTCGCACTTGCGCTCCTGAGCCTGCGCCTGCTTCTCGGCCTTACTCTTCGAGGGAGTGAAGTAGAGATCGTCCTGAGCCATCGTTGCCAATGGCATGGCGCTGAAGAGGACTGCTAAAAGAACCAACCTTTTCATAACTTGTTTCCGTATCTTTATGTTGTTTTTTAATTTCTTCTTTCGTGGATGGAAGCCTTCTCCCAATCCCACGATGCAAAAATACTGCCACTTTCTGTACAAAATTAAGGAAATTCCCTAATGTATGGTAGGATTTCCCCTATTTTTTATAATTTTGCACTTAAATTTTAACTTATTATGAGATATTACGAGGTAAAATTCAACATAAATCCGGACACTCCGGTCGCTCGCGACATTGTGGCGGCTCTTGCAGGAGAAGCTGGATTTGAGTCGTTCGACGATTCGGGTGAAGTCCTTTGCGGTTATGTCAAGACTGAGGATTTCGACCGCACAGCCCTTGACAAGTCGCTGTCGGAGTTTCCCATCGAAGGCGTCAGCGTCACTTACAGCTTGGCTGAGACGAGCGACGAGGATTGGAATGCCACATGGGAGGACAACGGTTTCGAGCCAATCATAATAGCTGACAAATGTGTCATATACAATGCCAAGGATGCTGACAGAATCAATGCCGACCCCTCCATGCCGTCGCTGCGCATAGCCATCGACGCTAAGCAGGCTTTTGGCACCGGCACTCACGAGACGACGCAGATGATGGTCGAAAATCTTATGGCCACCGAAATCAAGGGCAAGAGCGTTCTCGACTGCGGATGCGGTACGGGAATATTGGGTATTGCGGCAAAGAAACTTGGAGCTGCGCATGTCGTGGGCTACGATATCGACGACTGGAGCGTGCGCAACGCCATGCATAATGCCGAAATCAACGGCGTGGAGATGGAGGTCCTTGAGGGCGACAAGAGGGTTCTGTCGCACGTCTGTGGAGTCTTCGATATTGTTCTTGCCAACATCAACCGCAACATTCTCTTAGCAGATATGCCGGATATGCGCGATATTATGGGTGCCGATACAACACTGATAATTAGCGGATTCTATGAGGAGGACATCCCCCAGTTGCTGGAAAAGGCTCAGGAACTGAAGCTCACAGAGGTGGGCAGAAGGACAAAGGGCCAGTGGGCCAGCCTGATGCTGAAAGCATAACAAACTTGAGAAGAAATAAAGAATTATTATCTTTACAAGTTAATAACATTTTTTTGGACTAAAATTTGGAAAATAGATTAGTTGTTAGTACTTTTGCAAAGTAAAATAACTAACACTAATCTTTTCCGTTGTCTATGGAGAGCGAAAGAAAGAAGACTATACTTAGCACTATAATACTGTTTTTATTTATCCTCGTCGGCAATGCTCAGGAGGCCACATTCCGGCGGGTACCGGCCGAAATGGATCTCATTAGCGCGCAGACAAACTGTATTATGCGCGACTCGCGGGGATTCATCTGGCTGGCAACACAATGTGGAATGAGCCGCTTTGATGGCTATCGCTTCACAACTTTCCTCCACGACGACAAGAACAGCGCATCGCTGCCTGACAATTCTGTGGAGATTATTCAAGAGGATGGTTTAGGCCGACTGCTCGTAAAAACCGCAAAGGGGTATTGTGTCTTCGACAATATGACACAAACGTTCAGCTCTGACATCAATGAGTATATCAACAATTTTGGTATCAAGGGGCAGGTTAGTTATATTTTTATTGACAAGGACAAGAATCTGTGGTTGTCAATCCTCGACCAAGGCTTGTACAAGATTGATTTTAAGAATGGTGCAAAGCATTTCCTCGCTTTCGGAAAGAATCTGCATCGAGGCGAAACGACGTACATTACGCGGTCCGGAAACAATGTCTATGTCAACTACTCCGACGGATATATGGTTGAGATTGATGCCAACAGAATGAGAATCACCCGCCAGACCGACTTCATTATGAAACATAGGACTTCCGCAAAGGAAAACTATAAGACTGAGGTCGACGACAGGGGGAATCTGTGGGTCATCCAAAACAATAGGACTTTCGTTTACTACGGAGCTGGCAATCAGTGGTTTACGTCAGCAAGCGAGTTCTTTGAGAAGTTGGGGTACAAATTGCCGATAGAGGGAGACTTCGTTGTCAGGACGATTGCAAGCGACAATCTTGGCAACATGTGGTTAGGTTCCGACCATAAAGGCTTGTTCATGTTCAACCACCAAAGGAGAATAGCAAAACAATACCTGTACAGTCCGACTGATTTCCTCTCTATCCCCGACAACACTATCCAATCCCTGTATGTCGATGAGTTCGACGGCTTGTGGGTTGGAACCTACAAGAACGGATTAGCCTACTACTCACCACGACAGCAGAAATTCTCAACAATACTGCTCGGTGATATCTGTACCATCACACAAGATGCCAATGGACTGTTGTGGTGTGGTACTAACGACAGCGGTATAATAACCTACGACATCAATAGTGGGGCCTCAAGAACCATCGATATGGCAGAGTCGGGACTGGGCTCCAACACTGTGGTGAGCTCCTTGACGGCCCGCGATGGCTCATTGTGGTTCGGAACGTGGAACGGTGGTATGGCTCATTACGTCAGCGGAGCATGGAAAGTGTATAAAGCTGATGATGGGTCCGGATTGGCAAACAACAGTGTATGGTCGTTGCTCCAACTTCCCGACGGACGAATAGCTGTAGGAACATTGGGGGCGGGAGTCCAGATTCTCGATCCTGCAACAGAACAATTTACGACCTACGACTCGAAGAACTCAGGATTGATATCCGACTATGTCAGTTCTCTGGCTATGGGCAAGGACGGCCGTTTGTTGGTATCCAACTCCGAAGGTCTGTCGATGCTCAATTTAAAAACGGGAAAGTTTGACAATATCAAGGGCAACCGCGCAGGAATAGCATTCCCTTCCAAGCTGATAAATCAAGTTTATCAAGACTCGCGTGGCATCATCTGGTGCGCTACAATGTCGGGGCTTGCGGCCTATGACCCTTCTACCGACCAAATGACGCTATTGAACACCAACGGCGGCTCTACCGACAATGTTATATGTGCCATTGGCGAAAACAGAGAACACAATATATGGGTGACCAACGAACGCTCATTGGCGAGAATAACCGTCAGTAAGGAAAAAGATGGAACGTGGGGCTACTTTGTTACGTCATACAGCAGTATTGACGGACTGCAGGATCGCGTTTTCAATCAGCGGTCAATAAAACTCCTCCGTGATGGCAATATGGTTGTCGGTGGTCAGGACGGACTGAACATCATTCCACCGCAGCCACGGCAGCGTGTGGCTAACACTGCCAAAGCTCTCTTCGCCGGAATAGTGCTCTTCGACCATCCGATACAGGTTGGCGAGGAATATGACGGGCATGTGGTCATAGACAAGGATATCAATGAAATCCGCGAACTGGAGCTTACGTCGAAAGAGAAAGACTTCACAATTCTGCTTGCATCGAGTGAGGTGAGCCTGCCGCAGAAAGCAAGATTCTTGTACCGTCTTGACGGGTTCTCTGATAAGTGGCTGCTGACTCAGGAGGACCAGAGCTCGCTGACGTTCACAAGTCTCCCGGCCGGACACTACACTCTTAACGTGAGAGTCGTCGACCGTAACGGAACAGTGGGTAAGGACATCAGTTCGCTAAATATTACAATTCTGCCGCCACCATATCTTTCTACATGGGCTATCCTTATCTATCTGATAATCTTAGCATTCGTAATTTATCAGGGTCGGAAGATTATCATCCGCCGACAATTGGCAAGATATAAATTAGAGCAGTCGAAACGGGAAGTCGACAGAATTAAGGAGATGGAGGAGATGAAGCTGAACTTCTTCACCAATGTCAGCCACGAACTGCGAACCCCGCTAATGCTCATTATCTCGCCGCTTCAGGCTCTGATAAAGAAAGAGAATGAACCGGAGAAGCACAAGACCTTGGAACTCATCTTACGAAACGCCGAACGGCTGCTCCAGATGGTGGGGCAGATTCTCGATTTCAGAAAAATTGAGAAGGACAAGGAACAGTTGAATCTCGTCTCGGGTGACTTCGTAGTGTACATCAGCCATATTGTGGCAAACTTCAAGGCTCTCGGAGGTAAGGACACCAGCATCGAGTTCCGCTCCAACATTTCTTCGCTGATAATGGCTTTCGATGCCGACAAGATTCGGAAGATTGTCGACAACTTGCTCTCCAACGCCATGAAGTTCACACCCGACGGTGGAAGAATAACTGTGGCCGTAAACCTCAGAAACAATACTAATGCCTCTGATAAGGCAATGATGGAGATTGTCGTAGCTGATAATGGTACTGGAATCCGCGACGAAGACAAGAAGCACATCTTTGAGCGTTTCTACATGGGCAGCAATAAGAATCCTTATGGAGGCTCCGGTGTGGGACTGAGCATTGCCCACGACTTTGCCGTTCTTCATGGCGGCGACATCACCGTTGCCGATAATAAGGGTGGAGGTGCTGTATTCACCGTGACAATCCCCGTGCGCCACGACCCGTCGCTGCAAGCCAACGATGCCGATGCTGCCGACAAACTCAAGGTTGACATCAAGGATGCGTTCGTCGACAATTCTTCTGTTGCAGATACCCACGAGCCTAAGAATGAATCTGACGCTCAAAAGGATAGGGTAGAGCAGAAAGACGAAAGCAAAAAAGAAACCTCCGGAATCAGCGACACCGTTGATGACAAGCAGCAGGAAAGCGATGATAACGAGAGTGTTGAGAGCAACGAGAAGGACGGAAAGAAGAAGCAGACAGTGCTAATCGTCGACGACAGCACCGACTTCCTCGACTTCTTCTCCAATGAGCTCAGCCAGCATTTCAATGTCTTGACTGCTGAAAACGGCCGTCAGGCTCTCGACAGAATATCCGAGCATAAGCCCGACCTTATAATAAGCGACGTTATGATGCCGGTGATGGACGGTAATGAGCTCTGTAAAGCGGTAAAGGGCAACAAGCGTACGGCCGACATCCCGTTCATCATGCTCACAGCCCGACTGGCTCAGGAACATCAGATAGAGGGTCTCGCCAATGGCGCCGACGACTACGTCACGAAGCCGTTCAACCTCGAGATGCTCTATATGAGTATTCATAATCTGCTGAAGTGGCACAATGCAGTGCCCGACAAACAGCAGGATAAGCTCGAGCCAAAGCTGAAACACATCGAGATAACATCGCTCGACAAGCAACTCGTCAACGACGCTACGAAGTATGTCGACGACAATATTTCCGACACTACTCTCAACGTAGAGAGTATGGCCAAAGCCTTGGGAATGAGTCGTGTACAGCTTTATAAGCGGTTGCTGCCGGTGACAGGAAGTACACCGACAGAGTTCATAAGAGAGATCCGCCTGCGCCGTGCAGAGCAACTCCTCCGTGAGAGCCAGTTGTCAATCAGTGAGGTGGCTTATCGAGTGGGATTCAACAATCCACGATATTTCTCGAAGTACTTTAAGGAAATGTATGGCGTTATGCCGTCGCAATACAAGAAGTAAACGGAATGACACATAATGATACTTCAGAGTCTTCAAGGCTATGAAGTTTCCTGACAATATAACAGTACAGCCCCATGCGGTCGTTGAACTTTATTCAATTGAATGAAGAATTCTACACCGCATGGGGCCGTATGCTAAGATGTAAATTGAACAATCCAATATCAGAAAAGCACAGAGCAAAATGTTCATAGGGTAAAAAATCGTGAACAGATTGAAAACAAATCGTGACTGAACACCATAATATGCTATTCCGTTAACCGATGATACTCATAACCGAAACAAATTGCACCGATAATATTTCACCAAAAACTTGAGAATCGTTTTTGTTTTTTATAACTTTGCACTGCAATAAAATGATACAATACGAAATCGAGAATATTCAGTCTTGCTAAGTCTTATTTAAGGATATACGGGCATCGATTCAACCAGCTATTCAATTTTCACAGTCGATAGTTCCAAAGAGTATAGACAGAGAGAATACAAGCTCAAAAAATGAAGAATCAATTCTTACTAAATAAATAACTTTACAAATAATGAATAGAATACGAAAACTTCTGACAGGAGTCTTCCTGATGTTGGCGCTGACAACTCAAGCAGCCGACTACACGGTTACAAGCAACACTATTACCATACCCGTAAAATCGCCGACGGCAACCGGAGCCCGTCTTGTAAAGCTCCAAGTCGTCAACAGCAAGATAATACGTGTAGAGGCCACAGCAACCACGTCATTCCCCCAGAAGAACAGCCTTATCATTCTTCCGCAGCCAGACTATAATAATTTCAAGGTTACGGAGAATGGCTCATCTGTAACCGTAGCCACACCCGATGTCAAGGCTGTGGTTGATGCCTCTACAGGCCATGTCTGTTTCTTCGACCGCAACGGCAAGACTCTTCTCGATGAAGTCGGCGGAGGCAAGGGAAAGGAGTTCAAACCCTACACTGTGCCGAATCGTGAGATAGGAGCCGACAGCCGCCTCACCGACGAACAGAGACATGGATGGACATGGACGGCAACATTTGAGAGTCCCGACGACGAGGCTTTCTTCGGCCTCGGACAGCATCAGAGTGAGGAACTCAACATGAAAGGTCGCAACGAGGACCTCTTCCAGTACAACACAAAGATTGCGGTGCCGTTCGTATTGTCGAACAAAAACTATGGTGTTCTGTGGGACAGCTACAGCTACTGCCGCTTCGGTAATCCCAATGATTATCTTCAGCTCAACAGAGCTTTCAAGCTCTACGACAAGGACGGTAATCCCGGGGCTCTCACGGGCACTTACACCGACCGCGACGGCAACACGATAACGCGGGCTGAGGACAGCATTTACTATGAGTTTGCGCTCCCCGACATTGCAGCACGCGGACTCACTGACGTGGGTGTTGCAAATCTGCCAAAAGGATTCAAACTCAACGGAGCCCATGTCACATACGAAGGATTCATCGAGGCACCAGAAGCGAATCTCTATCACTTCCTCCTCTACTATGCCGGCTACACCCGCGTGTTCATCGACGGTGAGGAAGTAGTGCCCGAGCGTTGGCGAACAGCATGGAATCCAAACTCCCACAAATTCGAGTATGCTCTTGATAAGGGCATGCGCCACCATCTTCTCATCGACTGGTATCCCGATGGCGACGTAAGCTACTGCGGACTGCGGGTGGCTACACCGCGCTCACAGGCTGAGCAGAACCGCCTTTGCATCTGGAGCGAGATGGCCAAGGATATGGACTACTACTTCATTGCCGGCGACAATCTCGACCAGGTAATCTCCGGTTACCGCACTCTCACTGGTAAGGCTCAGGTTATGCCTCGGTGGACACTTGGCTTCTGGCAGAGTCGCGAGCGTTATAAATCATCGGAGGAGATAGAGTCGACGCTCAAGCACTTCCGCGACAAGCACATACCCGTCGACAATATAGTTCAGGACTGGAACTACTGGAAACTTGATTCATGGGGCAGCCATCAGTTTGAGCAGAGCCGTTATCCCAATCCACAGGTTATGCTCGACAGCGTCCACAGTATGCACGGAAGATTCATGATCTCTGTTTGGCCGAAGTTCTACTGTTCAACCGACAACTACAAAGCCCTCGATGCCAACGGATGGATTTACCATCAGGCTGTGAAAGACTCTATCTACGACTGGCTCGGCTTTATGGGCTCATTCTACGATGCCTACAGCGCTGGAGCGCGGAAGATGTTCTGGAAGCAGATGGACGAAAATCTATACTCGAAATATCACTACGGAATCGACGCATGGTGGATGGATGCCTCAGAGCCAAACGTTCGCGACTGCACCCCGATGTGGTACCGCAAAGCACTCTGTGGCGCTACGGATCTTGGCTCGGCTACGGAGTATTTCAACGCTTACAGCATTGTCAATGCCGACGCCATATATAATGGTCAGCGCTCAGTGAATCCTAACCAACGCGTGTTCCTGCTCACCCGCAGCGGATTCGCCGGCGAACAGTGCTACAGCACTGCAAGCTGGAGCGGCGACATCGGCACTCGATGGGAGGACATGAGGGCTCAGCTCACTGCCGGTCTCAGCTATTCAATGTCGGGAATACCTTTCTGGGGTATGGATATCGGTGGATTCTGTGTCGAGAACCGCTATGTCAAGGGACAGCAGGAGTACGACAACACCGGCAAGGAGAATGCCGACCTCAAGGAGTGGCGCGAGCTGCAGGCACGGTGGAATGAGTTCGGAGCTTTTGTCCCCTTGTACCGCACCCACGGCCAGTGGCCTCTGCGTGAGGTATGGAATATCGCCCCCGAGGATCATCCGGCTTACAAAGCCATCGTCTACTACGATAAGCTGCGCTACCGTCTCATGCCTTATCTCTACAGCATGGCCGGAGCAGTCCACTTCGACGACTACACTCCAATGCGCGCACTTGTCATGGACTTCAACGGCGACAGCAAGGTATATGACATCAAGGACCAGTTTATGTTCGGTCCGGCTCTTATGGCCTGTCCTGTAATGAAATACGGTGAACGGCATCGTTCCGTCTATCTGCCGCAGCAGAAGGGATGGTACGACCTCTACACCAACAAATACTATGGCGGCGGACAGACAATCGATGTCGATGCTCCCTACGACCGCATTCCCGTGTTCGTACCTGAGGGCAGCATTCTCCTCTTCGGACCAGAGATGGAATGGAGCGACGAGAAACCTGCTGATCCCATCACCGTCTACGTCTACGCAGGAAAAGACGGTTCTTTCACTCTCTACGAGGATGAGAATACCAACTACAACTATGAGAAGGGACTTTACTCGACGATAACCTTCAAGTACGACGATGCATCGCACAGTCTCACCATTGGGCAGCGTCAGGGCCATTTCTCCGGAATGCTGAAGAACCGTAAGTTCAATATCGTTCTCCGCACACCGCAGACCGTTGACGCCACTCTCAATCCCGATTCAGCAAAGGGTAAGACCGTGGCGTATAAGGGTAAGAAGCTTGTTGTAAAGTTGTAAGCCCGAATCTTTCATAAATAAAATATAAAGTTAAAATCCACCTTATATTACTGACAATTCCTGTCCGTTAGCTTTAAGCAATGGACAGGAATTTTAAAGTTAATGTCAATCATGAAGAAAATATTATTCACACTTCTGCTGCTAATCCCTGTGCTGACAGCCACAGCGCGCCAGCGCCAGCTGTTCGATGCGGGATGGCTATTTATCCTCGGCGACAAGCCGTCGATGGCATCACCCGACTACAATGACGCATCGTGGCGCCACCTTAATCTTCCCCACGACTGGGCCATAGAGGGCGATTTTCGAGATGGCAATCCCTCGGGAGCCGGTGGCGGTGCACTGCCCGGAGGTATCGGATGGTACAGAAAGCATCTGACTATCAGCGAGGAAGAGGCTTCTACGCTGAAAACCAAAAAGTATTGGCTCGCCTTCGATGGCGTCTACATGAACTCAACCGTCTATGTCAACGGCAAGGAGGTAGGGCACCGGCCATACGGATACAGTTCATTCCAATACGATATCACCCCCGAGCTGAAAGTCGGCGACAATGTCATTGCAGTGAAAGTCGACAACAGCGATCAGCCTAACTCGCGGTGGTACAGCGGTTGCGGCATCTACCGTCATGTATGGCTGACGACAACATCCACGCTGCACTTCGATCATTGGGGTGTACAGGTAGTGACCAACGCCAAGGGCGACGTTGTCGTCAATGCCAAATACACTGATGAGAGTGGCTCTTCGCTGCGCCCTCTCCTGCGTAGCACCGTCCTCGATGCCTCGCAGCGTGTCGTGGCAACGAAAGAGGGTAGCAACGCAACACTGAAGCTGCATGTCAGTCGGCCGCATCTGTGGTCGATAGCCAATCCTTATGTCTACACCGTCAAGACAGAGCTTGTCATCGGTGGCCGCACTGTTGATGAAGTTTGCACCACTACCGGATTCCGCAGTTTCCGCTTTGATGCCAAGACCGGATTCTGGCTCAACGGGCGCAACTTCAAACTCAATGGTGTCTGTGAGCATCACGACCTCGGAGCTCTCGGTGCCGCCTTCAACGAGGATGCCATGCACCGCAAGCTGACACGGCTGAAGGAAATGGGTGTCAACGCCCTGCGGTGCACTCATAACCCTCCTGCACCTGAGCTGCTCGACATGTGCGACACTATGGGCATCGTAGTCCTCGACGAAAGCTTCGACATGTGGCGCCGGAAGAAAACAAAGAACGACTATGCCCGCTTCTTCGACGAATGGCATGAGCGCGACCTCTCCGACCTTGTCAAGCGCGACCGTAATCATCCGTCGGTCATTGCGTGGAGCATCGGCAACGAGGTGCTTGAGCAGTGGACATCGACGGGCTCTGATGAGCTCACCCTCGAACAGGCTAACATGATTCTCAATGCCGGACATAAGGTCGTCAATACCGACGGACTCCATCCTAACTCGATACTCACAAAACACTTAGCACAAATCATCCGCGACAACGACCCGCTGCCCGAGGGTAAGGAGTGGAAGACCTCCTTCCGTCCTGTCACCGCCGGATGCAATGAGCCCGACCCCGGCAATCTGCTCTTCAAGAGTGGCGCTATCGACCTCATCGGCTTCAACTACCATCATCAATGGATAAAGGACGTGCCGAAGAACTTCCCCGGAAAGCCATTCTTCATGTCCGAGAGTGTATCGGCTCTGATGACCCGTGGCTACTATCCACAGCCCTCCGACACCATTCTCATGGCTCCGTCGCGGTGGGATCTGCCTTACACCGACCCCTCTATGATGTGCTCGGCCTACGATAATACTCATGCACCATGGAGCGCCACTCACGAGGAGACATGGAACGCGGTGAAGCACACTCCGTATTGTTTCGGACAGTTCATCTGGACCGGTTTCGACTACATCGGCGAGCCGACACCTTACGGATTCCCAGCACGCAGCTCCTACTTCGGTATCATAGATTTGGCTGGATTCCCGAAGGATGTTTACTATATGTATCAGAGCGAATGGACGAAGAAGGACGTTCTCCATCTCTTCCCCCACTGGAACTGGCTCCCGGGACAGACCGTCGATATGTGGTGCTACTACAACAATGCTGACGAGGTGGAGCTCTACGTCAACGGCAAGAGTCAGGGTGTCCGCCGTAAGAGCGCTCCTGAGCCACAGGAGGAATGGTACCGGCTGCACAATCGTCTTTGTCTAGACTCAACGGAGTTCCATGTTGGATGGCGTGTGAAATACGAACCAGGAGAGGTGAAGGTGGTAGCCCGCAAGAATGGTAGGGTAGTGCGCTCTGAGGTCATCAAGACGGCCGGAGCTCCCGACCACATCCGTCTCGTCGTCGACTACGATGGCCGCAAACTCGACAAAGGTATCGACCGACCGATGGCCGACGGCAGCAAAGTTAGCCGCCAGCATCTCGTATTCGTCAATGCTGAGGTCGTTGACAAGGATGGAAATGTATGTCCAGATGCCGACAATCAGATATTCTTCAGCGTCGACGGAGCCACTATCGCCGGTGTCGACAATGGCAGCGAGTCGTCGCTTGAACGCTTCAAGGCCGACAACCGCCGTGCCATGTTCGGCAAGTGCATGGTTATCGTAGCACCAAATGAGGGTGCAGCCGTGAGCCTAAAGGCGCGTGCCGTAGGACTCCACGATGCAACGATCAACTTCTAAGCCTTAGACTACAATCAAGGCATCATGGGCAGGGCAAATATTTGTCCTGCCTTTTCACTTTTATTGCTATGACTGATTAGCGAGGCAAGGCTTTCCCGGTGCCAATAATCACGCTCCAATGAGGTCTGTTGTTGACTTCCGGTGCATTTAGTCCCAACCATAAGGCCGTAACTCTATAAAAAAGTTTAATAATGATTCGTCGACACGTAATATCTCATTCCTTTTTTGTATTTTTGCATCACGAAATCTTTTAAAACTATAAATACAGAGAACAATGAAAATCAATGATTTCAACTTTGCCGGTCACAAGGCAATCGTCCGCGTCGATTTCAACGTGCCACTCGATGAGAACGGACATGTTACAGACGAAACCCGTATCAAGGGTGCTCTTCCCACACTGAAGAAAATCCTCAACGATGGTGGTTCGGTCATCATGATGAGCCACATGGGCAAGCCTAAGGGCAAGGTCAACGCAAAGCTCAGCCTCAGTCAGATTGTTCCTAACGTCAGCCGCAACCTCGGTGTAGAGGTTAAGTTCGCTCCCGACTGCGCCAATGCTGACAAGGAAGCAGCAGCGCTGAAACCCGGTGAGGCTCTTCTGCTCGAGAACCTTCGTTTCTATCCTGAGGAAGAGGGCAAGCCGGTAGGTATCGACAAGGATGATCCCAAGTATGGCGAGGCTAAGGAGGAGATGAAGAAGCGTCAGGTAGAATTCGCAAAGAAGCTCGCTTCTTACGCCGATGTTTACGTCATGGACGCTTTCGGCACAGCTCACCGCAAGCACGCTTCTACGGCTGTCATCGACCAGTTCTTCGACAAGGACCACCGCATGCTCGGTCTGCTCATGGAGAAAGAGGTTAAGGCCGTCGACAATGTCCTCAACAACATCAAGCGCCCATTCACTGCTATCATGGGTGGCAGTAAGGTCTCCACAAAGATTGGAATCATCGAGAACCTCCTCACTAAGGTCGACAACCTCATTCTCTGCGGTGGCATGACATACACCTTTGCTAAGGCCAAGGGCGGTAAGATTGGTAAGTCAATCTGCGAGAACGACAAACTCGACATCGCTCTCGACGTCATCAAGAAGGCTAAGGAGAACAATGTGAACCTCGTTCTCGGTACCGATTCTGTTATCGCCGACGACTTCTCCAACGATGCCAACACAAAGGTTGCTCCTTCAAACGATATTCCTGACGGATGGGAGGGCATGGATGCAGGTCCTGCAACAAGAAAGCTCTTCGCTGACGCTATTAAGGGTTCAAAGACAATCCTGTGGAATGGTCCTGCCGGTGTCTTCGAGTTCGACAACTTCACCGGCGGCTCACGTGCCATTGCCGAGGCTATCGCTGAGGCTACTAAGGAAGGTGCCTTCTCACTCATCGGTGGCGGCGACTCTGTTGCATGCATCAACAAGTTCGGTCTTGCCGATCAGGTCAGCTACATCTCTACCGGTGGCGGTGCTCTCCTCGAGGCTATCGAGGGCAAGACTCTCCCGGGTGTTGCAGCTATCGAGGCATAAACAACTTATCTAACTATAAACTTTTGAGGGGGATGCGCCGTCGAGGCATGTCCCCCTTTTCATGTCCAGACGGCTGAAACAACGTAATCGGCCTTATGCGACACTGCGACACTGTGGCCAAATTCACACGTCTCACATATCTCATGTGAGAAAAAACATTTTTTATGATGGTGTATGGCCGCAATCTTTGGATGTATGCAACACACTAATTATCAGCATATTTCTTTTCATTCCTGAGGTGCAACCTACCTTATAACTCAAAGACCGATGCGTAACTAACCTCAAAAGTCTCATTGATTCGTTTCCCCTTACCTCCTCTGCTCAGCGCAGTAAAGTGACCGTCGTGTTTTCGCTTTTCCCCCAAGTTGTCATGCCCCCTAACGACTCCACAAAGTTATAACATCCATTTTGCTCCTCCAAATTTCAGCCGTTTATTGCCGTTAAAATCCGTTAACAGCTGCCCAAAATCAGCATTTTCCTCCTTATTGCCATTATAGCGGCTGTCGGTAAACCGATTTCCTATTGCTGCCTATAATTTCCCATGGCTGTCTGTCGAGACTATGCCAGCCTATCGAGTTTTATGGTTGCCTATAGTGGTCTATAGTCTCCTATAGTTTCCATCGAGTCCTATGGCTCCTATCGAATCCCATGGAGTCCTATGGTTCCTATCGAGTCCCATGGAGTCCTATGACTTCCTATCGAGTCCCATGGTTCCTATCGAGTACTATGGTTCCTATCGAGTCCTATGGTTCCTATCGAGTCCTATGGCTCCTATGACTTCCTATGCCTGTCTATATCCGACGAGGGTCGTAAATCGCCGTTTACAAGGCCGTCCCATTTTAGAACCCCCTTTCCTATGCTGAAGGCTGTCCCCCGTTTCGTCATCCCATTTTACCCCGGCAATCTGACTGAACGAATCGTTCACCCAGGTCGACATGGGGTTCCATTTCGTTACCCCATCCTCCCCGTCTCAATAACGTTTCTATCATTCTGATCATTCTTTTAATTCCTGTCTATAGAATTATTCTCTTATTCTCAAATTCTTGAGATAAAATAGTCACCGATATCTTACGCTGAACAGTTATGGTTTTGATGGGTGTTGCGATCCTCTCCCCTTGGGGGAGGGAGTTAGAGATGGTTCCGATACCTATAAATGCGACGGTGCGACACTGCGACACTGCGACGGTTGATCTTTAGTCTTCTTGTATTTCCTGCTCTTTTCTCCCTTCTGTCTTATGTCCTGGCTTCCAAAGGTTCCGTTTTGGAACGTTAGGAGCAGTGCGATGCCGAACTCCGGAGACGCGATGATCTTCTCTATCATCGGTGCCGTGGCATAAGCCCCGTGGCGACGGATGGAGGGCAGCATCTCGGCGGTGACCCAGTGCTTGAACTTCTTGGCAGAAGGGAGCTTCGAGGAAAGGACGAGGGAGTAAAGACCCGACTCGTTGATGATGGTCATTTTCTGTTCTCTACCGATAGTGTCGCGAAACGCGACGCCTTCCCTCTTGTCCTCTTCGTCCACATGTTTGTAAAGAGCGTCTCTTGTGTTGTTGTATCCCAATGCCTCAGCCACGTCCTTTCCCACGAGCCACGGATCCCCGTCTTTCTCTATAGCCCGGATATCACCGAACATCTCGTGATGAAAGTTTATCAACTCGTTGTTCATTTTTTTTTATTTTTGAGTTAATAGATTATGTGCGAGGCCAAACTCCGGTTGTGCGATGATGCGCTCCAAGGTCGGTGCCGTGGCATAAGCCCCGTGGCGACGGATGGAGGGCAGCACTTCGGCGGTGACCCAACGCTTGAAGACCTTCGCCTGCGGGAGCTTGGAGGAGAGGACGACGGAGTAGAGACCCGACTCGTTGATAATGGTTTTGTTTGGGTTTCCTTGAATACCGTCGTGAAACGCGACGGTATTTTATTCCCAAACTGGGTGTTGATTTGCCACCCAGCTTTATCTTACTCATCGACATGTGCTTTCAGAGCATTCATAGCAAATGCCCTGCAGCAGCGAGGGTGGGGGTTATCCCCATCCTACCAACAGCGGACAAGATACAAAGCAAATACCACGCAGCAGCGAGGGTGGGGATGAACCCCACCCCTACATTGGATGTGTGCTGCAGATATCTTATTATCAGCTGTTTGTAGAGAAATTAGGGATGGTTAGTGGCTTTTGCCATTTCCCAAGCCGCATGTCAGAATCGGCCTTATGTAGCGGTGTAGCGCATGAGCAATGAGCAATTAGCAGTGAGCAAGGAGCAGTGAGCAAGGAGGGGGAGTTTAGGAGTTAGTAGTTTTCGCTATTTCTGTTTTCATCAGCATTCTTATTTTCGACTTGCAAATATACAAACTTTTCCAAACCCTCCAACTCTCCGCCCTTTTCTTTTCCTCCCCTCATCCGCTACACCACTACCTCACTGCTCATTGCTCATTGCGTCGCACCGCTACACCGCTACCTCACTGCTCATTGCTCACTGCTCATTACTCATTGCGTTGCACCGCTACACCGCTACACCGCTACATTTATAGCTATCGCATGTCTGAATAAGCGCATTTGTAAAAAAAGAAGATAAACAAACAAATAACATAAAATACTAATTATAAATATATTAAATAATAATATAATATATAGTATTATAATATATTTTTACTCTATAGTCTCATTTTCTGTGTTTTCCTCGTCGCATGTCTGTATCGGCCTTATGTAGCGGTGTAGCGGTGTAGCAGTGTAGCGCATGAGCAGTGAGCAAAGCAATGAGCAGTGAGCAAAGCAATGAGCAGTGAGCAATGAGTAATGAGTAATGAGCAAGGAGGGGGGAGTTAGGAGTTTTCGCTATTTTCTGTTTTCATCAGCATTCTTATTTTCGACTTGCAAATATACAACCTTTTCCGAACTCACCAACTCCCCGCCGCTTTTCTTTTCCTCCCCTCATCCGCCACACCGCCACGTTTATACCTATCCGATGTCGGTGAAGTGTAAAAAGTAAAATAATATACCATTGTTATAGCAGATATAAAATGTTGATTATTAATAATATAAATAATATAATAATATATAATAATATAATATATTTTTACTCTATAGTCTCATTTTCTGCCTTTTCCTCGCCGAATGTCAGAACCGGCCTTATGTGGCGGTGTGGCGGTGTGGCGGTGTGGCGCATGAGCAAAGCAATGAGCAATGAGCAGTGAGCAATGAGCAGTGAGTAAGGAGGGGGAGTTTAGGAGTTAGGAGTTTTCGCTATTTCTGTTTTCATCAGCATTCTTATTTTCGACTTGCAAATATACAACCTTTTCCGAACTCACCAACTCCCCGCCGCTTTTCTTTTCCTCCCCTCATCCGCTACACCGCTACCTCATTGCTCATTGCTCACTGCTCATTGCTCACTGCTCGTTACTCATTGCGTCGCACCGCTACACCGCTACCTCACTGCTCATTGCTCACTGCTCATTACTCATTGCGTCGCACCGCTACCTCACTGCTCATTGCTCACTGCTCATTGCTCATTGTATAGCTATCGCATGTCGACAATATTACAAGAAGAAATCAGCTTTGTCGCCTATTACAACATTCCCATTATGGGAATCTGCTTAATGACTCACAAACAATAAATATGCGCTTTTTATACGATAAATACGCCCCTCGCAAACGATAAAGATAGGGAAATGATGTTTTTCGATGGCTGTTAACAGATTTTAACGGCAATAAAGGGCGAAAATTTGGTATCGGCGTTTTTGTTTGCTACCTTTGCCGACAGAAAGAATCCTCGCAAATATCACACTTCCTCCGGGCGGTCCCCCACCGCTACGACAATCATATATTCCGGCAGCATCCCTGCCAAACGATCCCGGCCGTGATGGCTATGGCATATAAATAGATTCGATTTCTCTATAGCTCCTGTAGCTTCTATAGCTCCTATAGCTTCTATAGTTTCTATAGCTCCTGTAGCTTCTATAGTTTCTATAGTTTCTATAGTTTCTATAGTTTCTATAGTTTCTATAGCTCCTTTAGCTCCTATAGCTTCTATAGCTCCTGTAGGTCCTTTTCTATAGCTGCTTGGCCCCAAAAGCCCTAAGTTCACTAAAGCGCTACACAATAAAAGGCAGGGGCCATCTTGGTGACGACTCCTGCCTATATTCGGTGATTAATGAGATGATGTCTTATCTTATGCGGTCCATACTTCTGACGAGATCATCGTCGGCCTTGATGCCTTTCTTGGCGAGCCAGAGCAGTATGCATGATACCAATGGCAGACAAGCGGCGAAGCTGACGTGGATGGTCAGGTCGAACTGCATGTAGAAGATGGCGTAGTAGACATACCACAGCATGTCGGCAATCATGGCGTAAGTGCACATCCGCATCTGCAACTTCCGGTTCTTGAAGAGGAAGATGTCGACGATGGAGATGATGCCGGCAATGTTGACAAAGATGAACAACGGCCATGCTGGCATCCCTCTGTCGACGTTAAGTTTGGTGAAACCTAAGTTTGTCAGCAGATGGCTTGCGCCCATTCCGGTCGGCTCCTCGACACTGCCTATCGGTGAGAGCAGACAGATGATGATTGCTGCCAGTGATGCAATGAGATATACGGTCTGCTTGCGTTGCCACATGGTTATGCCTCCTCTTTAGGCTGCTCCTGCGACGGGTCGCGCCAGTAGATGTGGCCCTCAATGTATTCCTGAGTGGCGAGCAGGGTAGGTTTCGGCAGTTTCTCGTAGTAACGGCTGATTTCTATCTGCTCACGGTTCTCGAAGACCTCCTCGAGAGTGTCGTTGTACGAAGCGAACTCGGCAAGTTTCTTGCTCAAGTCAGCTTTAATTTCTACGGCAATCTGATTAGCGCGCTTTGCGATGATTGCCACTGTCTCATAAATGTTGCCGGTATCTTTCCACAGGTCGGGAAGATCGCGGGTAACGGTGTTTACCGGTGCTTTTGATTTCTTGTAATCCATATTATTCCTTAGTGAACTCCTTACATTTCGCTATATATTTCTCTGCTGTTGCACGCTCCTTGCTGTCGGGATACTGGTTGATGAAGCCATAGCACTCGTCCTCGGCATCCTGATAGCGCTGAATTTTCTTCGCCTCGACACTCATCTGGGCCAGCTCGAACTTACTCTTCATGATAAGAATGGAGAAGTCCTCGCGGAGTGATGTGTAGGGGTACTCGTTGAGTGCGTTTTCCGACGTGACCACACATGCCTCATAATTGTTGCCGCCGCTGGTGCAGTTGCCGAAGTAGGAGCCGAGATTGTAGTACAGTTTGGCACTGAGATACTCTTTCTCGACGAGCTTGTCCTGCAGTTCCATGAGTCGCTGCTCGGCAACGGCTTTCAACTTTCCGTCGGGGAAGATGTCGCGGTACTCCTGGAACGCAGCGATGGCAGCCACTGTCTGACTCTGGTCGAGGCGCGGTTCCGGTGTGCTCATGTAGAGACTCTGCCCGACATAGAATGATGCCATCTCGGCATAGAAGCCGCGTGGATAGCTCTGGTAGTACTTCTTGAAAGTCTCGGCTGCAGCCTCGTAGTCGCGTTCTCCATATTCGGCCATGGCGAGCATATAGAGGCACTCCTGAGCATCGGAGGTGCCTTTCTTCATCGTCACAAGATCCTGAAGAAGAGTAACGGCATAGGTGTACTTGCCACGGGCAAAGCTCTCCTTGGCGAACTCATACTTGTAGTCGTAGTCGGATGTCTTGAAGACCTGGTTGTACTCATGGGCACAACCGGTGAGCAGCATCGACAATGCAACTGGAAGAATTATCTTGAGATGTCTTTTATTATCCATATATTGGGCTTTGAAGTGCAAAGTTACACATTATTGGGTGAACCTCAAAAACTTAGCGTTGTTTTTTTTGTTCAAATAACATTTCTCTGACTTATCGGGGCATTTTTTCGCGTTTTTCTTGGTCTCAACGAAGAAAAGTGTTACCTTTGTACGCTATGGACTTTCAACTTACATCACAATATAAACCGACGGGCGACCAGCCGGAAGCTATCAAGGAACTTACCGACGGTATCCTCAATGGCGACAAGAGTCAGGTGCTTCTTGGTGTGACAGGCTCTGGAAAGACGTTCACCGTGGCCAATGTCATTGCCAATGTCAACAAGCCGACGCTTATCCTCAGCCACAACAAGACTTTGGCCGCGCAGCTCTTTGAGGAGATGAAAGGTTTCTTCCCCGATAATGCCGTTGAATACTACGTATCGTACTACGACTACTATCAGCCGGAGGCTTATCTGCCCTCTACCGATACTTATATAGAAAAGGACCTTGCCATCAACGACGAGATCGACCGTCTGCGGCTCTCGGCCGTCTCGGCTCTTCTGTCGGGGCGGAAGGATGTCATCGTGGTGTCGTCGGTGTCGTGTATTTATGGTATGGGCGGTCCCGTGGCCATGCAGTCGAGTGTCATAAAGTTGAAGAGGGGACAGCAGATAGACCGCAATGAGTTTCTGCGCCGTCTCGTCGATGCCCTTTATGTCCGTAATGATATTGACCTGAAACGTGGCAATTTCCGCGTGAAGGGTGAGACGGTCGACATAGCAATGGCCTACAGCGACAATGTGCTGAGGGTCAGTTGGTGGGACGATGAGATTGACAGCATAGAGGAGGTCGACTCAGTCGATTTTCATAGGATTGAATCGTTCGAGGAATATGAGATTTATCCTGCCAACCTCTTCGTTACGTCGAAGGAGCAGACCGAGACGGCCATCCGCGACATTCAGGACGACCTCGTAAAGCAAGTCGACTACTTCAAGGAGATTGGTGATGCCATCAAGGCCCAGCGCATCAAGGAGCGTGTGGAATATGATATCGAGATGATAAAGGAGCTCGGCCACTGCTCGGGCATAGAGAACTACAGCCGCTACTTCGACGGCCGTAAGGCCGGAGAGCGGCCCTACTGTCTGTTGGATTTCTTCCCTAAAGACTACCTCATGGTTATCGACGAGAGCCATGTCAGTGTGCCGCAGATAAGCGCGATGTACGGTGGTGACAGGGCGAGGAAGAAGAACCTCGTAGAGTATGGTTTCCGTCTGCCTGCCGCTTTCGACAACCGTCCGCTGAAATTTGACGAATTCCACAGTCTCATCAATCAGGTGATATATGTCAGTGCCACACCTGCCGACTATGAGCTCCGTGAGGCTGAGGGTGTCGTCGTGGAGCAGCTCATCCGTCCTACGGGACTCCTTGATCCTGAGATAGAGGTGCGTCCGTCGGAGAATCAGATTGATGACCTGATGGAGGAGATTCAGCAACGCCGTGAACGCCACGAGCGCGTACTGGTGACGACGCTTACGAAGCGTATGGCTGAGGAGCTTACCGAGTATCTGCTCGACCACGAGGTGGCAACGGCATATATCCACAGTGATGTGGCCGGTCTCGACCGTGTGAAGATTATCAACGACTTGCGTGCCGGAGTTTATGACGTCCTTGTAGGTGTGAATCTGCTTCGTGAGGGTCTTGACCTGCCGGAGGTGTCGTTGGTGGCCATCCTCGATGCCGACAAAGAGGGCTTTCTGCGATCACACCGCAGTCTGACGCAGACTGCGGGCCGTGCGGCGCGAAATGTCAACGGCAAGGTTATAATGTATGCCGACACGATTACCGACAGCATGCAGAAGACTATCGACGAGACTGAGCGTCGACGCAGCAAGCAGCTAAAATATAATGAGGAGCATCATATTACTCCGCAACAGATAGTAAAGGAAATTCATAATACGCTGCCTACGCAGGGCACTTCGTCGGAGACTTCATACCAGACTTCGATGCATCAGCGGCCGACGGCAAAGATTCAGATGGGCTATCAGGCTCCGGAGGAGTCGGCAGCCTTTGCAGCCGATCCAATAGTGAAACGCATGACGCGTCAGCAGCTTGAGAAGAGCATTGCCAACACTACTGAATTGATGAAGGAGGCTGCGAAGAATCTCGACTTCCTCCAGGCTGCGCAATATCGTGATGAGATTGTCCGTCTGCAAAAGGAGTTGGAGCTGAAGTGATTGTGACAGCTAAAAAGAAAAACTGCTACCATGTTTTCATTTGTCGTTGATGATGTGGAAACATGATAGCAGTATTTTTTTATTTACAACGCACTCGTTACAGTCCTAAGCCGTTGAGGGCTTTCTGAGTTGCTTTATTCACTGCGTCATTGGCTTTCTTGTTGGCTTTATTTACGGCATCATTAGCCTTCTTGTTAGCCTTGTTCACTGCGTCGTTGACTTTCTTGTCGGCGGTCTCACGGGCACTCTTCACTGCTGAAGAAGCTTCGTCGACCTTCTTGTTGACAGCCTCCTGAGCTGCGCCCTTGGCAGTCGACGTAATGGCCTCACCGGCATTCTTAGCGTCGGCCTTGGCTGATGCTACAACCGCATTGACAACTTTCTCGGGATCCAGATTCTTAACCTCGTCGACAGCCTGATTGATGGTAGCATTGCCTTTGGCCATGGCCTTTATCTCAGCGGCGTGCTGAGCGACGTACTGCTGCAGCTGTGAGACATAAGCCTTTGCCTGAGCGGGATTGCTCTTGGCGAGCTCCGTAATCTTTGCCCTTGCATTGATGAGGAGAGTGGTCAGACCCTGCGCGTCTTTCGACGCAATTTTGGCCTGAATCTCCTTTGTCAGGGCTGCTGCGCTCATAGGTGCAGCCTTTGCGTCACCGGCTTCTACGGTAGTGAGGGTAGAGTCGTCGGCAGCACCGGCTGTAGAGTCACTGACCGCTGCTGAGTCGGTCATAGTAGAGTCGGTGGCTGAATTCGCACTGTCCGATTTGTTTCCGCAGCTTGCCATGGTAAGTGCCAGGGCAGCTGCTACTATTAACGAAATCTTTCTCATTTTGTTTATTGCTTTAATTAGTGTTGTTATCCTACATTATATTTAAGCTATCAGTCGGCGGCTGAATATTGCGACCAACTGATAGCTCCTTTTAATATCGTAATCTCACAATCTACGCTTTGCCTTTGGGCTCGGCTTTCTTGGCTGTACGGAGCTTGGCTGTTGTGCGAGTTCCGGCAGCTTTCGTTTTCTGTTTGGCAATAGTAGCGCGCAGACTTTCTTCCTCCTCCTGGAGTTTACTGATTTTCGTTTGCAGTCGCTCTATCTCTTTCTCCTTCATTTGCAGGTCGTCGCCCTGATTCTTGATGGTTGTCAGAAGCGAGTTGAGCTCGTCGTTGTCGATGTCGTCAGGATAGAGGTCGTTGACACGATTCATGAAGTCGCCAAGGATGTTCATGTAGTTGGTGAACGCATCGAACGGCGAGGAGTATATTCCGCGGTCGAGCGCAACGTTGCTTGGCTTTGTCGTCATGAATCGGAAGTTATTGCTGGCCTGAAGGTAGTCCCAGTCCTGGTTGATGCGCGGGTCGTTGGCTATGCGCACTCGGTCGGCGATAGAGTAGAGCTTGTCGAAAGCCTCCCGCTGCATTGGATTTCCGAGCCAGCAGCTGATGTCGCGTTCCTCGTCAACCCAGCTGAGTGTATCGGGAACGTCGAGCAGTGCCACACTCTTGCGGTTTTCACAGATTTCGGATGGAGTAGAGAACGTTATGCCGCGTTGCTTGGCGCATGCCGGTATAGCATGGAGAAAATCGAGGATATTGCTCGACAGTGGCTGTGCGATGCCTAATGCAGAAAGCTCCATGAAGATGTTGATGACCTCTTCCTCCTTTGGCAGTGCAGCAATCTCGTCGACATATTTATCGGCAAAGAGTGGGAACTCATTCCATTCGTGATTGTTGAACCGCAATGAGATGTCATCGCTGAGCTTGACATCGCGTAGAAGGAGCTTGAGGTTCGGTGCCTCAGAGCAGCTGTAAACGTAGTGGGGACTCTTCCATCCGAGGACGTGCTTGGCTCCCTCGGTGAGCATTCCCTGGAATCCCATTTGAGCAGCCTGCAGTCCGATGTCGTCGCTGTAGATGAGCGATGAGTTGCGGAGTACCGTAGGCCTTCGACCGAAATACTCTGTCATCTTATCCGACTGTTTCTTCACGTCGGCAGCAAAGGATTCGGCATTTGCCAGTGAGGAGAGTCCATGCGAATAGGGCTCGGCAAGGAACTCCACACACCCGGTGTTATTGAGCTGCTGGAGCTTGTCAAGAACTTGCGGGGCATGAACTTCGAGTTGCTCCATTCCAACTCCGGAGATTGAGAATGCGACCTTGAAGTAATCGCCGTTTTCCTTTATCATCTGGAGAAGGGTGTCGAGGGCCGGCAAGTAGCTGTGCTCTGCTATGTAGTTGATGCTACGTTCGTTCTCATAGTCATCATAGTAGTAGTGATCGGTGCCAATGTCGAAGAAACGATAGCGTTTCAGATGGATTATCTGATGTATCTCGAAATATAAGCAGATCGTTTTCATTGTTATAGATAATGATAATTTTTGTTTTCTTTGTTATGAATGATATTGACGCTTAGTGCGCTGCGAGAGAGTTTGTGGTCATGAATGTCTTGTGACCGCATGGGTCATTTCCATCCCAACGTCCGCAAGTATAGCTCACGAATCCATCGTCCTACCTTCTCCCACGTAATCTGAGCAACCTCATTCTTTCCCTCGGTTGACAGATAATCGAAGAGGCTGTCGTTATGGCAGATGCTGTATATGGCATCGGCAAGGGCGTGGATGTCCCAGTAGTCGACTTTTATACAGTTGTTGAGGATTTCGGCGCATCCACTCTGCTTTGATATTATCGTTGGTGTGCCGCATTGCATGGCCTCCAACGGTGAGATGCCGAAAGGCTCACTCACTGATGGCATGACATAGACATCGGAATCCTTCAGACATTCGTAGACTTCTTTTCCGCGCATGAATCCGGGGAAGTGGAAGCGGTCGGCGATGCGCCGTTCGGCTACGAGATTTATCATTGCGTTCATCATGTCGCCGGATCCAGCCATACAGAAACGCACGTGTCGTGTGCGGTGGAGAACCATATTGGCGGCCTCGACGAAATACTCCGGTCCCTTCTGCATCGTTATTCGTCCGAGGAAGGTGACAATCTTATCCTTGTTCGTGTGATCGACGCGAGGAATGGCTTCGTTCTCGGCGCTCAGGGGGTAGACAGCGTTGTGGACGGTGAACACCTTTCGCGGATCCTGATGATACTGATTGATAACGGTATTGCGGGTCAAGTCGGAAACGCACATGATGCAGTCGGCGTTGTCCATACCGTCCTTCTCAATGGAATAAACCGTCGGGTTGACGTGACCACGGCTGCGGTCGTAATCGGTGGCATGGACGTGGATGCACAGTGGCTTTCCGCTGACTTGCTTAGCGTGGATCCCCGCGGGATAAGTGAGCCAGTCGTGGGCATGGATGATGTCGAAATCGACGGTGCGCGCAACGACTCCGGCAATGATGGAGTAGTTGTTAATCTCCTCATGAAGATTTCCGGGATAGCCTCCGGCAAACTCCATCGCTCCGAGATCATTGACATTCATATAGTTAAAGTCGGCGTAGATATGGTCGCGCAACTTGAAGTAGAGGTCGGGGTTCATGATATTGCCGACCCTGCCGTTGACATAGTCCCAATTGACATCGCGCCATGCTATTGGAACGCAGTTCATGGCTATAATATTGGCGAAGGTGTGGTCCTCATCGCCGAAGGGCTTGGGAAGACACAATGTTATGTCAACGTCGCCCTGTGCATGTAGTCCTTCGGATATTCCGAAATTGGCTGTAGCAAGTCCGCCATAGACGTGTGGTGGGTATTCCCATCCGAACATTAGTACTTTCATTTTGTGCCCTCCGTGTTATAGTTCATTTTTTCGAGCAGCTCCATTGTCCGTAGGATTTCTGCCACATTCATCGCAAATGACATGGCACCACGCCCTGTGAAAGGTGGATTGCCGTCAAAAAGTTCAGGGATTGTTCCGACACACCCTTGGAACATCTCGTCTTCGTAGCCAATCATCTGCCGCTCGACGAAACTCAGTCGCGAACGTCCGAAGAGTTTAAGACAGGCCTCGAGATAGAATCCTCCGAGCCAAGGCCAAGCGGTGCCCTGATGGTATGCATAATCGCGCTGTGCCTGTGGTCCGACATACATTGGATTGTAGCCGCTGCTCTTCGGCGAGAGACTGCGCAGACCCTTTGGCGTTAACAGTTCGCGTGTGCAGATGTCGATGATGCTCTTCTTCTGACTCTGGTCGAGTGGAGAATATTCGAGGGCAGCTGCAAAGATCATGTTCGGTCTTACACTCCAGTCCTGCTCGTCCTCTCCTGCATCAACGTAGTCGAAGAGGTATCCATATTGATTCCAGAAAGTCTTGACGAAGGATTCCTTCACCTTCTCAGCAAGAGCTTCATAGTGTTGCGCGTCCTTGCTGTCCGATGGTGACATCTCGGCACAGAACCGTAATGCATTGTACCACAGAGCATTGAATTCGACTATATATCCGGTACGGGGCACTACGGGATGACCATTGGCCGTGGAGTTCATCCAAGTCATAGCTTTCTCCTTACCACCGTCGACAAACAGAAGTCCATTATCCTCTACGGTCATGTAAGGATGTTTGTTGCTTTCGATGAACTTCATGGTCTCCTTCAAGAAGGCCCCGTACATCTTAGCACATTTCTCCTTACCTACTTTATCTTCATATTGTTGTATAGCCCACAAACACCATAAGGGTACGTCGGGTTTGTCAATCTCGTATATTGGTTCAGTTGATTCATTTCCGGTATAGAACTGCTTCAGAGCGTGGATGCCGGTCTTCATCACCTTCTCGAAGTATTCGACTTCCTCAATAGACAGAGTAAGTCCGGGAGCGGCAATAAAAGTATCGCGTGCGCGGCACTTGAACCACGGGTATCCGGCGAGGATGTATCTCTCCTCGCCGCGACGGTTATGGAACTGGTGGGCGGCCGTGATAAGGCAGTTGAGGAAGTTGTTGCGCGGGTGGCGGTCCTCAACCTCCTTGTCGAAGAGCTTCTTCAAAGATGAAGTGGCCGACTTCTTCGTTGAAGCGGCAAAGACCACACTCTCACCCTTGCGCATGTTCATATCGAAGTAGCCGGGCACGTAGAGGTCCTCGTTGGAGGCATAACCACGTTCCTGCTCCTTGGGATACTCTATGCCGCGGTACCAATAAGGACTGAAAATGAACTGATTTTTCTTTGAGAACTGCATGTAAAGGGTGGGGTAGCCAGCATACATGCATGTTTTGATTCCGTTTTCCACTTCTTCGTAGTCGCGGCTTGCAGTGGAATTCTCGTGCGTAAACTGTCGCACGCTGCGGAAGGCAAGAAAAGGACGAAAGCGCAGAGTCGTTTGGCTGTGTGCATCCAAGAGGGTGTAGCGTAGTAGGATTCGATTCTCATAGTGTTGGAATACGACTTCCTTTTTCAGGACTACTCCACCAACGCGGTAGATTGTTGATGGTACTTTCTCAATGTCGAGCTCACGGATATATTTGTGTCCGTTAGGGCTGTAGACATTCCCTTGGTACTTGTGAATGCCAAGATTGAACTCTGCACCATGCTGGATGACGGTGCAGTCGAGCGAGGACAGAAGCACATGGTTCTCATTGTCGAGTTCAGGAACCGGAACAACGAGAAGACCATGATATTTACGGGTGTTGCAGTCCACAATCGTTGAGCACGAATAGGCTCCCGACCTGTTTGTGCGAAGCAACTCCCTCGTTAGGCTTTCCTGCAGATTCGTCATCAAAGCTTTTTCGAATCTTAGATAACTCATATGATTAAGGTTTAACTATTTTTTATCAGCAGAACTCGCACTGGTTAGGTGCGTTGTTTTGACTCCCCAAAGTTACGAAAATTATTTTATTCACCAATAAAATACTCAATATTTTTCTTGGTTCGATAAATAAAAATGTAAAATAGTAAAATAATCGGTAATTTTATTTGTCAATTGTTTTTTATTTGTTAACTTTGCACTTGAGTTCGATAATAATAAATGAGGTTATGAGTGAATTTTTTGACAAAGGGTATAACCCATTGGATATTCTGATTAATCTTTGGAATCCACTGACAGATGCCAGTGCTGATCTCATCAAGCAGAATATTGGCACAAAGTTGCTCGGTAAAAATGACTACATTTACCATATCGGAAACACACCTCTTTATATCTACTTTGTATTGAAGGGGCGTGTAAAGATTTTCCGTAATTCTGACGATGGACGGCCTAAGATTATTCGGATTTTCCGTGAGGAGCAGTTCTTCGGCTACAGGGCATATTTTGCTCATGAGAATTACTCGACAAATTGTGTGGCAATGCAGGATGCTCTTGTGGCTATGTTGCCAGTTGATGTCATAAGCAAACTTATCGACGATAATGCTACGGTCATGGACTACTTCTTCAAGGAGCTTGCCCATGGACTGGGAATGTCGGATGACCGTATCGTGAGTATGTCGCAGAAGCATCTCCGCGGGCGTCTTGCTGAAACTGTTCTCTTCCTATCGAAGAGTTTTGGAACAGACAATGATGGTTGGATTCATGGCAAGATTACAAGGCGCGATATTGCTGATCTCGCAAATATGTCGACGAGTAACGCCATCCGTACTCTGACCTCTTTCCGTGAAGAAGGTTTTATTGATACCGACGGCAAGAGAATCCGTATAATCCAACCCGCATCACTTGCTTACGTCTCCGGAAAAGAGTAGGCACCGGCGCGGGTACTCATGGTCCATGGCATTGTAAAGATAATACCAATGCCAATAGATTATGACATTGCGAAGTCGATATTCCAATGTCAATAGTCTACGGCATTATGAAGTTAATAGCTTCCGGCTCTATGACGACACGGAACTCACCAACCGGTGAAGAGCTCATGATTCTTCCGTCGATACCTACGAGGGCAGAGGCGGCAGTGAGTTTCACTTCCTTTGTGCGGTAGGGATGCACAGCATTATGATTGAGAAATTTGCCTTTGACAAAAAGATAAATTCCCTCAAACAACTGTGTTATTCCCGGATGATAGACAACGCTCACATCGAAGAATCCATTATAGGGCACTGCATTCGGAGTCTGACCATAGCCAAGGGCGTTGCCAATACATACGGTCATAACTCTTCTTTTTATCTCCTCGCTGTTAATTTTTATGGTCATCTTATAATCAAGACGCTGGAATATCAAGAGGATGAAAGAGAAAATGAACGACAGAGAGCGAGAGCCAAATATGTGATGGGTTTGGCGGCGCAGGTTCATAATGGCAGCAATGAGCCCGACGTTGACGCAGTTGATAAAATAGCGGTGGCAGTTCTGGCCTTTCTTGTTCTTGTATCTTATGCAACCGAGGTCGACTCGACGTATTTTCCGCTCTTTTAGTCCGCGTATGGTAGCGTCGATATTATCTTCATCTATTTCCCAAAAGTGAGCGAAGTCATTCATCAATCCGTTTGGGATTATCCCTATTGCTATCTCGTCACGGATTCTCTTGTCGGTTTGCATCAGACAGTTGACGGCATCGTTGAGGGCAGAGTCGCCTCCGACGATGACAATTGTCTTGTAACCATTGTTTATCATCATCTTCACAAGGCGATCCACACTACCCATACTCTCGCTGACTATCTTATCGTAGTCAATGTCATAGTGCTTCAGACTTTTCTCAATCTTCAGCCATTTCTTTTTCGGATTCTCCAATATACCGCCCTTGGGGCAGTATAATATTCCCCATCGTGTTGATTCTACTGCCATAGCTGTTTGATAAGTTTAATTTTTTCTTCTATATTTAGTTGGGAGTCAATCCAATGGATTTTCGTTCCTCGGCGCTCCATACCCCTGAACCACGTCATCTGCCGTTTGGCAAACTGATGTATGGCTATTTCGAGCTGGCGAAACATTTCGTCGTAAGATAGTTTCCCAATGACGTAGAGCGTAACGTACTTATATTCAAGGCCATAATAAATCAGGTCGTCGGGGCTTACTCCTGATGCAAGAATCCCCCGAATCTCATCTACCATGCCATTGTCAAGTCGTTGTTTCAGCCGTTTGGTTATTCTCTCACGTCTAAGATTTCTGTCGATATTGATACCGACGACGAGCGAGTCGACCGGTGGCATCATTCGTCGGTCCATAGGTGTGTGCAGATTGTGAGTTTCAATCTCTATGGCTCTTATTGCCCTCTGGCAGGAATCAACATCAGTTGTGTTGTGCATCGTTGAACCTGTTTTAGCCTTTAGCTCCTTGAGAATCATGGTGAGCTCCTCAAGTGATTTTCCCTCAAGCGATTGCCTCAGTTCCGGATTCTGCGGCACCGGCGACAGACTGTATCCACGCAGCACCGACTCGATGTATAGTCCCGTTCCCCCACAGAGTATTGGCAGCTTCCCACGGCTTATGATGTCGTTATAAGCATCGTGAAAATCCTGTTGAAAACAAAAGAGATTATATTTTTCACCCGGTTTGCATATATCAATAAGGTGATAGGGTATTTGCTTGCCGTTGACGGTGTAATCGTCCAGATCCTTTCCTGTGCCGATGTCCATACCACGGTAAACCTGACGGCTGTCGGCCGAAATTATCTCAGCATCTAAGTCGTAAGCGAGTCGTGCGGCAAGTTCTGTCTTGCCACAGGCTGTCGGTCCAAGTATCGTTATCATTCGTTTCACAGCGCAAACTTACAAAAAATCTTCCAATTATGGTAGAGTAAAAGCGAATAAATTATTTATTTTTTTATTTTCATCGAATAATATTTTGTAGTTTCCAAATTTTGTATTACTTTTGCAACCGCAATTCCAGAAGGGGTTTGCTGATGTCGCCGATATGGCTCAGTTGGTAGAGCAACGCATTCGTAATGCGTGGGTCCCCGGTTCGAGTCCGGGTATCGGCTCAATGAGAAGTTGCGGAATTAGCATATCGGTAGTGCTCGGGCTTCCCAAGCCCGCAAGGCGGGTTCGACTCCCGTATTCCGCTCTCATTGATTATCAGCGGTTTATGTGAATTGTAATCTCCACCATCTTTACTTATTCATTTATAATATCGATTAATTTTTCGCTTGTCGTCTTATTTATGTAGCGATGCGAAACGAAATAAAAAGGCTCCTGTTATGTCATTACAAGACGATTGTAACCATAGCAGGAGCCTTTCTGTTATAAGTGTCTGATTAACCTTGACTAAGCACTGATATTATCGAGGAAAAGCAAGAGACGATTGTAGACGTTGACCTCACTGACTCCGGAGTCGAAGTCGAGGCTGAGGAAATTCAGGTCGGGGTACAAATCGTGAAGTTTCTTCTCTATTCCCTTTGATATAATGTGGTTAGCGATACATCCGAACGGTTGCAGACTAATGACATTGTGGATTCCGTCACGATAGAATTCACTGACATCAGCCGGCAGGAGCCATCCTTCGCCGAATTGCGCTGCCATCGACACGATGCCCTCAGCACCCTTAGCCTCGTCGTAGATGTTGGTGAAAGGCCGCCAATAGCGGAATGAGGAGCATGCTTTGTTATACTTTTTCTCCCATCTTGAGATGAGCGAATAAAGGGTATGCAGTACGAAGTCGGGAACCGATGAGTCGCTGATACACAACCGTTTACTTGCTTCCACATTGACAAACTCCTGGAGGAAGAATGGGGAAATGAGTGGTGGAACGACTTCTATGCCCTTGTTTATCAGTTTGTCCTCGATATACTGATGAGAGTAGTAGTTGAACTTTAAGAAGATCTCACCGACGATGCCAACCCTCGGACATATTTTTGCCGACGCGAAGGAATCGAATTCTCGGGCTGCTTTCTCCGCAAGTTCCACGAGTCCCTTGGCATCGTTGGCCTCGATGAGTGGGCAAGCCAACTGAGTGTATTTTTCCTTGAGCTTCTTAGCTATGCCGGGTTCTGTTTCCCTGACTCTCGTCGCATAATACAGTTTCGACAGCACATCGCTGAAGAGCAGCGTGTTCGTTGTTATCGTTGCTAACTTGAGCCAAGGATATTCAAAACCATCCTGCTCGTTGTTCTCGCCCTCAGTCGTAACGCCGAGAGCAATGATAGGTACATTCTCTAAGCCATTGGCTATCATGGCCCGCTTTATGAGTCCGGTGTAGTTTGTGGCCCGACACTGTCCGCCGGTCTGTGTCATGACAAGTGCAATCTTATCGGGGTCATATTTTCCCGATTTCAGAGCCTTAACCATATCGCCCACAATCAGCGTTGCAGGGTAGCAAACTTCATTATTGGCGTAGGTGAGTCCCTCCTGTGCACTGTTGCTGTCGCTTGGGGGCAGAATCTCCACGTCGTAGCCAGCAAGTTTCAACAGCGACGGGAGCAGCGGCGAGAGGAATTCGGTGAAGAACGGAGCAAGAATTTTACGGTGCTTGTCGGCTTTGGTAAAGACCTTATTCCGTGGGAAATCCTTCGCCGCTCCCCGTCTGTTGTTGATCTTCAGCGAGTCGATAAGACTGCGGACGCGCAGCCTCAGACTTCCGACATTTGACACATCGTCGATTTTCAGGAGCGTGAAAGGCTTGCCGTGGCGCTGCATAATATCCCTGACCTCATCCTGAATGAACGCGTCGGGTCCACAGCCGAAACTTGTCATCTCGACAAAGTGCAGGTCGTTGGGCTGTTCAGCGGCCCACTGTCCGGCTTTGATAATTCTATTAGGATAAGCCCATTGTTCAACGAGATAAGTCTCGCCGCGCCCCGTTGCATAGTCGCCCCGGACAATATCATCGGTGATAACGTTGACACCGAGTCCCGCAATCATGTCGGAGAGCTTATGCTGAATGAGAGGGTCGGCGTGATAAGGTCGTCCAGCGAGGAGTATTGTCAGAGCCTTCTCCTTACGCGAGTCGGCAAGTATCTTTTCGTCGATACGCTTAATTTCGTTCTCATAAACGCGCTGGTCGGCGAGAGCCAGTTTCAGAGCTATTTTGCCCTCGCGATGGCCGACACCTAACGTAGCAAGATATTTCTCCAATCCTTTCCACAGCAGTCTCTCGTCGGCAAAGGTTATTACAGGAGAGTCCATCTGCGTCGAAAGGGTCATACTGCTCCTGATTACGTCGCTGTAGGCTGAGACAATGGGGCAGTTGTATGAACCATCGGTTCTGTCGTCGTCTTTCTTCTCATAAACCACATAGGGGAAGAAAATCCTCGTGAGAGTCGTATTGTCTTCCTTTCTGAAATCTGAAAGTTCACGATCGAGCTCAGCGATATGAGAATGGACGAGCTTTGCAGGGAAACAAATATTATCCGACATCACCGCGTGGAGCTGACTCTCATAGTTGCTGTAAGTGCTTGGCGACGAAAGCAATACCTGAAAGCCTAACGACGTGAAGAGAGTGTGCCAGAAGGGGAAATCCTCATACAAACCGAGGACCCGCGGAATGCCGATGATGCCACGCGGATTGTCGACTTTCTCCTTGGCCCTGTCGAAGAGAAGATTATATTTTATGGTGTATGCGTTCTGACCGGTCTTATGATTCTTTCCATAGTTATTAAATATCCGTTCACATTTATTACCGCTGTAAAAACGGTTTCCTCCGGCAAACTTATACTGACTAACGTAGCAGTGGTTCTCACATCCGTGGCACTGCACTTGCCGAGTAGTATAAGCTGCGCCAGCCAATAAGTCGTCGACGGAGCGCAACTCCAAGCCGTCGTTCTGCTTATTGTCTGTGGCTGAGGCATTTGCGTTATATCTGCTTATAGCGTGGAGAGCGCATCCGTAAGCACCCATCAGCTCGGGCATATCGGAACGTGCCACACTGTGTCCGGTCATAAGCTCAAAGGCCCTCACCACAGCATCATTGCGCATTGTTCCGCCCTGAACCACAATGTTGTTGCCGAGATTGTCGTTGCCTCTGAGTTTCAGTACCTTATAAAGACAGTTCTTCACTACTGAATAGGAGAGTCCCGCGCTGATGTCAGCAACGCTGGCACCCTCACGCATTACCTGCTTGACTTTCGAATTCATGAATACGGTGCAGCGTGTACCGAGATCGCACGGTGCATCGGCAGTGCAAGCGATATTAGCAAAGTCCTCAATCTTATAGTCGAGATTGTTGGCGAAAGTCTGCAAGAACGTTCCACACCCAGAAGAACAAGCCTCATTGAGTTCCATCCTGACTACGGCTCCATGATCGACGAATATTGCTTTCATGTCCTGTCCTCCAATATCGAGGATGAAGGACACGTCAGGATCGAGGCGTCGTGCGGCCTGATAGTGGGCCATGGTTTCGATTATTCCCTCGTCGAGGTTGAAGGCACTCTTTATGAGTTCCTCACCGTAACCCGTTGAGCAGCTGCCTGCTGTCTCGAGGGTAGTGTTGTTGTCGGCAGCGGTCTGCTTCAGTCTCTTCAGTCCGGCCTCTACAGCCCCGATGGGATTACCCTGATTCATAGAGTAATCGGCAAAGACAATGGTACCGTCGGGTCTTGACGCTATTATCTTCGTCGTCGTAGAACCGGAGTCGATACCAATGAACACCCGCTCAGTGGCTCCGGCTTTCATCTTTGCCGTTGGTGTGGCACATTTCAGTTTTTCCTCGCGCCACTGCTGATGCTCATCCTCATTCGCAAAGAGAGGCTTGAGATTGCTGTGCCAGTTCAGGGTGCCGTGAGTATTAAGCCGTTGCATAAGCTCCGAGAGGTGGATATTGTGCGAGTCTGTATTCTTTTCCCCGTCTGTTGAGGACTGTTGCTGCTGACCGGCTCTTATGGCGCATCCCATGGCAGGAATGAGATTGCTGTGCTCGTTGACGATAAAGTCCTTCTGAGCATCGAGATTGAGATATTTGGCAAAAGCATTGCGCAGGGCAGCCATAAACGTCAGCGGACCCCCGCAGAGCAATATTGGCGGCTCATAATCGCAGCCGTGGCTGAGAGTGGTCACAGTCTGAACGGCAATGGAATGGAAGATGCTTGCTGCGATGTCGGTTTCTGGAATATTCCGCGACATAAGGTTCTGAATATCAGTCTTGGCGAATACACCGCAACGCGCTGCCATAGGGTAGACGTGAGTGGCTTTCAGAGCCAGGTCGTTCATCTGCTGGTTACTCACTCCCATGAGCACCGACATCTGATCGATGAATGCTCCGGTACCTCCGGCGCAGTTGCCGTTCATACGCAACTCAGTCTGTTTGCCATTGAAGAAAACAACTTTCGCGTCCTCCCCACCGATATCTATCAGTGCCTTGGCCTCCGGATGCACGTTGCGGGCATAGACGGTTGAGGCTACGACTTCCTGAACAAATTCAGCGCGAAGTTCATCAGCTGTGGCCATTCCGACACTTCCCGTGACGCAAATGCTGCAAGTGATGTTGCCGAATTTATCCTCAATCTCCTTGAAATATCTGTTCACAAGTTCGCCAACCTTGGCATGATGACGCTCGTAGCATGAGTAGACAAGATTGCCGTCAGAGTCGAGTAATGCAATCTTTGCTGTCGTAGAGCCTACATCAAGACCTATTCTGTAAGATTCTTTCTCCATTAATATATTCTTCCTTTCTCGCTTCTTTTAGACTACAAAATTACAAACTTCTTGCAATATAAACGAAAATACTTTAAGAAAAATAAGGGCCCAAGGGGGATTGTCCGTGGCAGGCGGATGCCGCTGCCTAACCAAAGAACTTGATATGATAGCGTGCTAAAACTATTTTTTTTGCTTACCTTTGCGGTCATGGAACAAGAAAAGATAGACTTCTACAAAGGTTTAGCGATATATATCCTCCCCGAGGGCGTGACTAACTACTTTGACGTGGTGGACTTCAACGAGCAGCCAGCCAAAGATCACGGGAAGCTTTACAAGACCGAGCTTCACATATATCTTGATGAGAAGGACAATCGTCCAGAGGGCTTTGATGGCGTCAAGTCAAACGGCTTCGGTGAAGAGAGGATGATATACGACTTCCCTGTTCGCAACCGTAAGACGATACTTCATGTGCGTCGTCGGCGCTGGCTTACAGCTGATGGTAAGAGTGTCTCATTTCCTCTGGAAGAGGCAGCGAAGATAGTCTGCGAAGGTACGTCATACTCCAAGGAGCTGGCGCTTTTTTTAAAGAGAGCGGATGGACAATGAGCCAGTGACGGCCAAGAGCCTGAGCTGGACTTACATGATCCAGGGCAACACTTTTGCGCGTGCCTACAAGGATACTTTGAGCGATTTTCCCACTTGGGTTAAGAAAGAGAATGTCGATGATGGAATACTTATCGCCAAGAACCTCGGCCCGAGGCTCGGTATTGACGAGTCTGAGTTCGGGCATGAGGTGTACACGATTCTCCACAACAAGGATGCGCATGGCAAGAAGGGCGCCATCGTTGCTATTGTCAAGGGCACCGACCCCGAGACAGTTGCCAAAGCCCTGAGAAAGATGCCGCAAAAGGATCGGGAAGCGGTAGGGCTGGTCTCCATGGACCTGAGCGACAGCATGCGCTCTATCGTGAGAATGGCCTTCCCTAATGCCATGGTGGTACGCGACTGCTTCCATGTCATGAAACGAGGTGGTGAAGGGATCGAGGAACTGCGCATGAAATACAAGCGGGAAGCTGTCAAGGATGTAAACCGCCAGAAGGCAGAGTTCAAGAAACACCTGGAACAACTCGCCAAGCAACGCAAGTACTATCGTAACAGCAGGAAAAAGCAAGGTAAGAAGCGATGCAAGGGTAAGCGCCGAGGCCGCAAGCCAATGCGGCTGAATACAAGGTTTGAGCCCAAGAGGCTGAGCAATGGAGAGACCTTGGTAGAAGCTCTGACCCGGTGCAAGAAGCAACTGGGCAGAAGCTATGGCGACTGGAGCATAAACCAGAAGAAGAGGGCAAGAATTCTGTTCCGGCTCTTCCCGAAACTGAAGGAGGCGTATTGGCTGATAAACGATCTCAGAGCAATCTTCCGTACGAAGTCTAACACCAAGGCAACTGCGAAGAAAGCGCTTGAAGGATGGTACAAGAAGGTCACCAAATCTACCCTTAGAGAGATCAAATCCGTAAAACAGTCTATCCAGCACTACGAGGACGAGATACTCAATTACTTTATCAACAGAGACACTAATGCTTCTGCAGAATCGCTCAACTCCAAGATGAAAGCCTTTAGGTCATGCCTGAAGGGAATAAGGGATATACCCTTCTTTTTCTATAGATGTGTTACTGTCTTTGGTTAGGCAGCGGCATCTGCCCGCCACGGACAATCCCCCTTGGGCCAAAATAAGTTCTGGATTAGTAGATTTTAGCAATGCGGCCGCAAATGGAACGCAAAAAACCAGAAGAAACGAGTGATTCTGTGGATGTTTGACAAAGTGAATGAATGTAGAAACTGTTTATCTTTGATGTCATCACCAATCTTTCATCGAATATCAGATTATGGAGTAAGTGATAATGAATAATCTTTACAGTCGTGGAATATGGGCCTTTTGGCGTTGCGAAACGGACCATTTTGCAACGCGAAACGGACCGAACGAGACGATGAAATGGACCGAATTGGAACGCAAAATGGCATCTCTTAGAAAACGACTGAGAATGAGCGAGTTACAAGAGAGTAGGGGAGAGACATAACAATGCGAAAGATATTTACATACTTATGGCTCAATCACAACTTGAGTCTTATGTCATTGAAGTGCTTTAGCTTGCATTCTCACCTCCGACGATCGATTTTTCATCAAACCGAATGCGCGATTTATTCATCTCGGTTCAATAACTTCATGTTTTTCTTTGTATTGTTTATTGTTTATAGTAACTTTGCAATCGCAAACAAACGAAAAGAAATAATGGAATATGCAATCATTGCTGCCGGCGAAGGGTCGCGCTTGGCTCATGAAGGAGTGGGATTACCGAAACCATTAGTCAAGGTTCATGGCGAGGCACTCATCGACAGACTTATCAGAATATTCATGGACAACGGTGCCTCGGCGATACACGTTATTTGTAACGATTTGACGACACAAGTCAGCGAGCACCTTTCCATATTGAAATCAGAGGGGCTCAACGGCCGTGAGCTCCCCCTCGACTTCACAATAAAGACTACGCCAAGCTCAATGCACAGCTTTTATGAATTAAGCAAACATTTGGGCAACGGTCCTTTTATCCTCACCACCGTCGACACGATATTCCGCGAGGAAGAGTTCAGCGATTATGTCCGAACTTTTCAGCGGTCGACAGCCGATGGCTATGATGGACTTATGGGGGTGACCGACTATATTGACGACGAAAAACCATTATACGTCGGCACCGACGCGGCCATGAATATCACGGGATTCTATGATGAACCCCAGGGCGATAATCAGAATGATGGTGCTAAGTACATCTCCGGTGGAATTTATGGTCTCACTCATCAATCAATCTCCACCCTAAACCACTGTATGGCAAAAGGAATGAGCCGCATGCGCAACTTTCAGCGGTCGCTGGTAGCCGACAACTTGCGGCTCAGGGCATGGCCGTTCTCCAAGGTCCTCGACATCGACCATAAGACCGACATTGCCAAGGCTGAGGCTTTCCTCGGCAAGTGATTCTCATTTAATCTATTGTTGTGATGCTGAGGATAATAGGAATACAACGTGCCGAACGTTTCTCACCGAATTCGGTCGACAACGACAGGGCCATTCTCGAGGCTGTAGTCGCGCCTTTGGGTGGAAAGATTATATCGGAGGATGACAATATTCGGGCAAAATTGTCGTTAAAAGATAAACCGGATGTAGTCTTCTCCATGGCCCGCGACGCTGCAACCCTGCAATTTCTGCATGAGCTTGAGCGCGAGGGAACAAGGGTTATCAACCCTACGGTAGGAGTGCAGTCGTGCCGCCGCACGGTTATCGATGCTATTATGCGTGAGAACGACGTGCCGGTGCCGCCCCGCGAAGGCTCCGACGGCTATTGGCTGAAGCGTGGCGACGAGGCAGCCCAAAGCCACGACGATGTGGTATTCTGCCGTGACCACGATGAGTTGCTGACGAGGATCGATGCGTTCAAACGCCGGGGCATCAACGAATTCGTTGTCCAGGCTCATGTCAAGGGCGACCTCGTGAAATTCTACGGCGTTGAGGGAACGGGATTCTTCCGAACATTCTATCCCTCCGACGATGGGAAAACAAAGTTCGGCGATGAGCTCATCAACGGTCGTGCCCAGCATTACGATTATCCGCAGGAGCTACTCCGGCAGTCGGCGGAACTCACATCGCGCTTGGCCCACACCCCAGTCTATGGCGGCGATGCTGTCATCAGCAGTGACGGCCGGTTCGTGATCATCGACTTCAACGACTGGCCAAGTTTCTCGAGGTGCCGCGAAGAGGCTGCGGAGGCTATAAAATCATTAATAAAATAAAATCAAAAAAATGTCTAACGATATAGAAACAAAATCATTCAAAACCCTGCTTCATGAATCCTTCAAGTCGGACGATACCGAGGAGTGGTTGGATAAGTACTTCACCCGACCCATCGGTCTCTTCTTCGCCCGCATCTGGTATAAGCTCGGAGTCACCCCAAACACGATAACCATCCTCTCTATATTCTTGGGAGTAGCGGCAGGAGTGATGTTCGCTTTCCCCGATTTGACTCATAATATTATTGGTGTCATTCTCCTCGCCTTTGCCAATTTCTGCGATTCCACCGACGGCCAGCTCGCTCGACTGACGAATCAAAAGAGCATGAAAGGGCGGTGCCTCGACGGATTCGCGGGCGATGTGTGGTTCGTGGCTATTTATCTTGCCATAATTATCCGACTCTTCAATGTTCCCATGCCGGGAACGGAACTGCGGTGGGGAATATGGATTTTCGTTCTCTGCGCTGTTTCCGGCATTCTCTGCCACTCGCCCCAGAGTTCATTGGCCGACTATTACCGTCAGATTCATCTCCTCTTGTTGAAAGGAAAGGAGGGCTCAGAGCTCGACTCCTACGAGTCGGAACACACTAAGGCCATGGCTGTCAAGGGCAAGAAAGGAGCATTCTGGGATTATCAGTTCCATTCCAACTATCAGCACTACTGCAAGAGTCAGGAGCGGCGCACACCGGCTTTCCAACGGTTGAGGGCAAAGGCAACGGAAAAGTTCGGAACGTTGGAGAAGTTGCCGGAGCCACTGAAGAAGGAGTTCATAACAGGGAGTCGGCCACTGATGAAATATACCAACATCCTGACGTTCAACTCCCGTGCCATTACCATATACATCACTTGTTTGCTCGGCATCCCATGGCTCTACCCAATCCTCGAGATTACCGTGGGCGAGTGTCTGTATATCTACATGCACAGGGAGCACGAGAAACTGTGTAAGCACATAATAGCAGAAATTGAAAAACTTTAACTAAGAGAATAATGAAACCAAAAGGATATCTTTTCGATTACGGTGGAACCATCGACACTAACGGCTGTCACTGGGGCCGAATGCTGTGGCATGGCTATGAGCGCCGCCACATGCCGGTCAGCGAGAGCCAGTTCCGTGCTGCTTACGTCTACGCTGAGCGCACACTGGGTAAGACCCCAATCATTCAGACTGATTACACCTTCCGACAGACGCTGGCCATAAAACTGCGTATCGAGTTCGAGTATCTTCAGGACAAGGGCATCATCGGCTCGGGCAATTTCAACCTCGCCAGCGAGCAGTGTGCCATCCTCGATGATGTCTACGGACGGGTGAAGGAGATTACGGCCCGCAACCGCGAGGTTCTTCTGAAGTTGAAGGAGAGGGCTCCACTCGTGCTGGTGAGCAATTTCTATGGCAATCTTAATGTAGTCCTCGACGAGATGGGACTCAACGGAATTTTCAAGACCGTCGTCGAATCGGCAGTGGTCGGCGTCCGCAAGCCCGACCCAGCCATCTACAAGTTGGGCACCGAGGCCCTGGGGCTCCCGCCGGAGGATATATTGGCCGTCGGCGACAGCTTTGAGAAGGATATTGTTCCGGCTAAGAACATAGGGCTCCACACTGCATGGATAAAGGGTGAGCAGTGGGATGACACGGCCCACGACGAGCAACTCCCCGACATTATCATCTCTTCCTTGGACGAGCTCCTCTAAATACGTTTTTGCCTATGATTAAGAATTCGTTGCGGCTGATAATAACGGTTTTGCTGTCGGTGCTCATAGAGAATGCGAGCGCCCAGGAGCTTCACGTCTTTGTCACCGAGGCCCAGACTGCCGACAGCATTCCTCTTGCCAACGCTGTTTACAAAGGCCGGAAATCAGTTTATGCTACTGCCGACAGCCGTGGCGAGTTTACGATACAGAGAATCGACGGCGAAACTCTCGATATCAGTGCCGTGGGCTATAAGGTGCGACATCTGAAGGTCAACGCCAACACACCCGACACCGTCCACGTGACGCTCCTTGCCGACACCCGAAAGCTGCAGGAGGTCGTCGTAAAAGCCAAGCGCCGAACCCGTTACGTGCGAAAGAACAACCCCGCCGTAGAGCTCATGCGCCGAGTCATCGCAGCCAAGCAGCGCACCGACCTCAGCCGTCACGACTTCTATCAGTACGACAAATATCAGAAGATAACCATGGGCGTAAACAACATCACACCCGACGAGCTCGAGGGAAAGTTGTTTAAGAATTCGCCGTGGCTCCTCGACCAGGTGGAAGTATGCCAGTTCAACAACAAACTCGTCCTGCCGTTCTCCGTCGACGAGACCGTCACCCGACATCTGTACCGCAAGGAACCAAAGGACGAGAAAGACATCGTCCTCGGTCAGACAACGAAGGGAATATCGAAACTCCTACAGACTGGAAAAGCGATGAACACCGTAGTCAAGGACCTCTTCTGCGACATCGACCTCTACGACGACCAAGTGGACCTCCTACAGAAGCGGTTCCCGTCGCCAATAGGCTCCACAGCCATCAGCTTTTACCATTTCTATATCGACGACACGGTATACGTTAATCAGGACCGCTGCATACGGCTACAGTTTATGCCGGCCAATCAGCAGGATTTCGGATTCCGGGGCGAACTCTACGTCCTCGACGACAGCACCCTACACGTCAAGCGCTGCGACATGCAGCTGCCGGCAAATACCGGTGTGAACTTTATCGACGCCATGAAAATTGAGCAGGAATACACCAAACTCGGCAACGGCGACTGGGCGCTGACCACCGACAATATGATTGCCGAGCTGAAGATGACCGACCTCTTCTCGCGTGGGATTGTCATCCGCACCACAAAGATGAGCAACTACAGCTTCGATCCCATCAGCGACAAGCTCCTCAGGGGTAAGGCCTCTATCGTTTACGCACCGAACGCAAAGATTCAGGACAGCGACTTCTGGACTCAGCACCGCACCGTAGGACTGACGAAGAGCGAGAACAACATGGACTCTTTCATCAAGCGCATGTCGAAGTCGAAACACTATAAGCTGCTGATGTTTTGTGCACGCGCACTGATAGAGAACTTCGTAGAGACAGGCTCTGCCGAAACACCGAGCAAAGTCGACTTGGGACCAGTCAACACCCTGGTGTCCCGAAACTTCGTCGATGGACTGCGCTTCCGTGCATCGGCCCGCACAACGGCAAAACTCAATCCTCACTGGTTCATGGAGGGCTACTACGCTTACGGCACCAAATCGCACCGAAGCTACTACGGGGCCACCGTGACATACTCGTTCAACAAACCCGAATATTATCCACTCGAGTGGCCGACGAGAGCCCTGAGCTTTGAGTCGACAAGCGACGTGATGGCGTGGTCAGACCGCTTCCTTAAACATAACAAGGATAACATCTTCATGGCCCTGCGACCCAACTCCGTCCATCAGATGTTCTTCTACAATCGGCAGCGACTCAACTTCACATGGGAGACAAACTACGGCCTCGGCACCTCGCTGTCGGTGCAGACAGAGTCGAACGAGCCCACAGGAGAACTCTATTTCAAGAACATGGCCGGAGAGTATGTTCCGAAGATTAGAATGTCGCAGGTGAGCTTTGCCATCGACTTCCGCCCCGGACAGCAGTTTATCAACTCAAAACAGAATAGGGTAGAGGTGAACTTCGACGCGCCGAGGTTCTGTCTCAGCCATGATTTCGGATTGAATCATTTCCTCGGCGGCAACTACAACTACCAACACACCGAATTCAGCGTCTATAAGAGGTTCTGGCTCGGCAGCTGGGGACACTTCGACACACGTCTCTACGCCGGTGCCGAGTGGAACAAGGTGCCGTTCCCGCTCCTTATCATGCCACGGGTCAACACGTCATACTTCGAGCATCAGGGATCGTTCAACATGATGAAGGACATGGAGTTCCTCAACGACCGCTACGCGCAGTTCAACCTCGCGTGGGACCTTGAGGGAAAAATCTTCAACCGCATTCCGCTTATCAAGAAGCTGAAATGGCGCGAGTACGTAGCCTTCAAGGGATTGTGGGGACATCTCACCGATAAGAACAACCCCACACTCAGCCGCAACGCCGCCGACCCTACGCTCTTCCGCTTCCCTCAGTCCACCCACGTCATGGGCAGTGAGCCATACCTCGAGCTCGTCTTCGGAGTCCACAATATCTTCAAGATGTTTGAGATTGACTATGTGCGACGGCTCACCTACACCGCTTATCCTGGAGTGAAAGTCAATGGAATAAGATTTGGTTTTAACTTAGTATTTTAGGCTCATGAACATAATATTGGCAGATAATCAGGACATCACACGCGTCGGACTCATCTACGTTCTGCAGAAGATGAAATACAAGGACATCACAATGGTCACCGACAGAATTGAGCTCATGTACCGGCTGAAGGAAACTCCGCAGTCGCTTGTCGTCATCGACTTCACGCTCTTCGATCTTAACGAGGCAGCCGATGTCATAATATTGAGTCAGAAGTTCAAGGATGCCGTCTTCGTATTCTTCAGCGACGACCTCAGTGTGTCGTTCGTGCGGCAGATTATCGTGTCGATACCGCGGGCGAGCATCCTCCTCAAGGACTCGTCGCTGACCGAGATCCGCGAGTGCATCAAGGATGCCATGAGCGGCAAGAGATACATCTGCCAGCATGCGGCCGACATGGTGCTCACCGGTGACCGGCTCGCCGAGGAAGCGGTACGACTGACAAAGACGGAGACTGAGATTCTGAAGGATATCGCCTTGGGAATGACAACAAAGGAGATTGCCGCCAAACGGTTCTCGAGTTTTCACACCGTCAACACCCACCGTAAGAACATCTTCCGCAAGCTCGGTGTCAACAACGTCCATGAGGCCACAAAATATGCCCTCAGAGCCGGCCTCGTCGACGAAGCAGAATATTACATCTGATATCTTCTCCTATAGCTCCCTATGACCGCCTATAGCTCCCTATCATCTCTTATAGCCCCCTATGATAGCCTATAAGCCCATATCATCCCCTATAGCCCCCTATGATAGCCTATAGCCCCCTATAGAAAAGGGCAGGGATTAATCCTTGCCCTCACAACTTCGTAAAGTAAATTCGCTTATATAAACAGACTCCCTACCTGGAACACGGCGGCACTGATTATCCATGCCAATGCCGTGGTGTATGTAGCAGCGAAGATGGCCCACTTCCATTTGCCCGTCTCACCCTTTATCGCAGCTATCGTAGCTATGCAGGGGAAGTAGAGCAACACGAACAGCAGATAGCTGTAGGCCGTCAGCTTAGCCGTGGGCTCCACAGCCTGAGGAGTGGTGTGATGGAGTTCGGCAAGGTCGGCACAGATAGCCTTGTGCATCCTTTCGTATTTTCCGCCCTCATCGTTATATCCGTTGTCGTCCTGGAAGCTGTCGTCGTTGCTATAGAGCACACCCATCGTCGAGGCCACAATCTCCTTGGCACCGACACCGGCAAGCAATCCTACGTCGAGTTTCCAGTTGAAACCCTGCGGCATGAATACGGGCTCCACTGCCTTGCCAATCGACGACAGATAGCTCTGTTCCTGCTGTTGCTGGTCGTCCAAGCCCTGAGGGTGGGGAAAATAGCTCAGCGCCCACACAATGATCGACGCCACGAGAATGATGCCGCCCATCTTCTTCAGATATTGCTTGCCCTTCTCCCACGTGTGGCGGCCTAAAGCTTTCAGCGTCGGGAAACGGTAGGGAGGAAGCTCCATGACGAACGGTGTATCCTCGCCCTTGAACATGAACTTCGTGAAGAGTTTGCTCATGATGACCGCCACAACAATGCCGACAAGATAGAGCGACATCATGATGAACGGCGATGCCGTGCGCGAGAAGAACGTGCCGATAATCATGATATATATAGGTATACGGGCCTCGCAGCTCATCAGCGGCAGTATCAGCATCGTCACTAATCGTGAGCGGCGGCTCTCTATAGTGCGGGTCGACATGATGGCCGGAACATTGCAGCCGAAACCCATAATCAGCGGGATAAACGACTTGCCGTGGAGTCCCATATTGTGCATCAGTTTGTCCATCATGAATGCAGCGCGCGACATATAGCCGGAATCCTCCATGAACGAGATAAAGAGATAGAGAATGAGAATCTGAGGCAGGAACGAGGCTACCGACCCCACACCGCCGATGACTCCGTCGACGAGCATCGCCTGTACGGGACCCTCGGGCAGAACTACCGTGAGTTTCTCGCCGACCCACCCGAAGAACGTGTCGAGCCAGTCCTGAGGATAGGAGCCAAGCCAGAAAGTGCAGATGAACATCAGTGCCAGAACACAGAGGAAGATGGGAAAACCGAAGAACTTATTCGTCAGAATATTGTCGAGAACATGCGTGGCGTGGTATGTCTCCTGGTTCGTACCCTCCTTGTAGCCGGCCTCCTCCAATGCTCCGCGGATGAATCCATACTTCGCGTCCATGATGGCCGTCTCACTGTCCTGAAGAGTCTCCTCCTTCACGCGGGCAGCGGCCTCGTCGCGGTGCTCGAGAATCTCCTGAGCGTCGGGAAACTGCCGGATGTAGTCCTCAACGTCCTTATCGTGCTCAAGGAGCTTTATGGCAAGATAGCGCGTCGAGAACTTCTGACGCACGTCGAGCTCTTGCTTCAGATGCTCCTGCATGTTCTTGATGCCGTGCTCTATCTCATGGCCGTGGTTGATGTGGATGTGACGGAAGTTCAGACTCTTGTCCTCCGTTCCCTCGTAAGTCTCAATGACGGTATGGAAGAGTTCCTTAACGCCCACACCGGTCTTGAACACCGTAGGCACCATAGGAATGCCGAAGAGCTTCGACAGCTTGTCGAGGTTAAAACGGTCGCCCCGCTGCTTAATCTCGTCAAACATATTCAGTGCCACGACCATCCGCAGGTGCATGTCGATGAGCTGTGTGGTGAGATACAGATTGCGCTCAAGATTCGACGAGTCGATGACGTTTATCACCACATCGGGGGTCTTGTCGACGAGCTGCTTCCTGACGTAGAGCTCCTCGGGACTATAAGCCGACAGACTGTAGGTGCCGGGGAGGTCGACGAGCTCAAAATGATAACCCTCAAAATCGGCGTAGCCGGCCTTGGCGTCAACGGTGACACCGGAGTAGTTGCCAACGCGCTCATGAGCCCCCGAGGCAAAATTGAACAGTGATGTCTTTCCGCAATTAGGATTGCCCACAAGGGCCACACGGATTGTCTTGCGCTTTTTCGATGCGGCATCCTCCATCTCGTCGGGAGTGAGCATCTGGTCGTCGGGGTCAGGCTTTTCTATCTCCATACCGGGACTGACGGTCTCCGGTTTCTCTATCTTGCGGGCTTCCTCTATCGATATGACATCTATCAGCGCAGCCTCGCTGTGGCGCAAGCTGACCTCATAACCCATTATCCTGTATTTGACTGGATCCTTCAGAGGGGCGTTGAGCATGACGTCAACTTTCTTACCTTTGATGAATCCCATCTCGATGATGCGCTTGCGGAAACCACCGTGGCCGTTAACCTTAACGATAATTCCGCTCTCGCCGGTTTTTAACTCTGATAACTTCATTATTTACTATAATTCTTTTTCGAATGCAAAAGTAACTATAATTTTTTTCAATCGGGTTGCATTTCACCCTTTATAATGAAAAATACCTAATAATGATGATACCTAATCGCCACCGCCCCCACACACTACACCATTGTTGCACCTATCCAACGGGGGCGGGATTCATCCCCCGTCCTCGCAGCTGCAGGGTGTTATTTTTGATTTCACACATATAGAACGTTTCATCCTCATCTTCGCTGCTGGGGGAAATTTGTTTAGAATCTTGCCCGATGCCGGCAGGACGGGGATAAACCCCGTCCCTACGGCAGCAGAGTGATGCAAGCGTCTTATTATCAACGGATTGCAGGGAAATTATGGTGACGGCAATTCATTCCACCTCGATGAATACCGGCTCGCCCTCGTCGCGGTGACTGATAATCTGCATCAGACGGTAGAGGGTGCGGTGGCTGTCGGTGACACGGCCCACCTCGGTGTTGCGGCCTACGAGGATGCAGCCTTTCGTGTCGGCGGAGGTGTTGCCGCTATGGATGCGGATGCCGGAGTATTTGGGCACGCCGACGAGCAGGGGAAGCCAGCGCTTGAACCGTGGGCTCATGGTCACGACCACGGGGTAGCGCCCTTCGGGGATGGCGGTCTTGCCCTTGGTCTTGCGGCCGCCGTGGTGGAAGTCAATCCAATGGGGCTCAAGGGTGTCGCAGAAGTACTTCCACGGTGATAACTTGCCGCTCTCAAGGCGGCGGGTATAGAGGCGACCGATGGTGTAGGTCGGACGCTTCGCAATGCGTTTCAATTGAAGTTCTATCATGATTATAGAATACCCTCAAAAGACCCTCCCGGCCTCCCTAAAAGGGAGGAGAGAGCCCTACCAGGAGAGCGGGTATAAGGGTGTGGTTTTTTTAATGGTTAAACAATTGAATGGTTTTGATGGGTATCGCGGTCCTCTCCCTTTTAGGGAGAGTTAGAGAGGGTCCGGAGAGTTAGAGAGGGGTCTTCCGATACCTATAAATGTAGCGGTGTAGCGGTGTAGCAGTGTAGCGCTAAAGTTTCTTGTATTTCATGCCCTTGTCACCCTTATGCCTTGGCAATGCGTCTATCCATCCGGCTTCCTTCCACCGGCAAATGATGGTGCGGGCTGTGGATTCGGAGATGTCGTTTTTCAGCGCGAGGATGTCGTGTGAGGTGAACGTGTCGGCCAAGCGGTCGAAGACGGCGCGGTTCTTGCTCTTGCGGGTGTTGTCGCTGTCGGCGGCATACTGCTTGCGGAGGACGTCGCCGAAGAGGCGGCACTGCTCCTGAAGGACATATTCGGCCATCATCAGGGCGAAGTCGATGACGTGCTTCGTCTCTTTTTCACCAGAGAGCAGACAGGCCACTACGCCACAGCGCATGCCGATGACGGCGGCACGGCGGCGGTAGGTGTCCATCACGCGGTCGATGCGCTCCATGGCCTGCTGACGCTTGTTCTCGACCCACTGGGCGATGGCCTTGCGCAGCCGTGGGGTATCGACAAAGCCATGCTTGGCGCGCAGGGTGTTCACGGCGCTGAGGATGGCCTGAGCGTCACGGTCTTTCCTGTCTTGAAAGGTGGGCATCGGGGCAAAAGCCGAGTCGGGCATCTCGGCTACGATGACTCGCGAAGAAAGACCGTTCTCGATGTTCTCACCCTTGAAGCACTTGCCAAGGGCTCCGTATGTTCCGAGGATGGTCCAGTTGTAGCCCACATTGACCATTCCGCTCTCGGCCTGGTCGGAGTTGTAGTCCTGACCCCATTCATCGTGGTCGAAGGCCAGACGGTAGATGTCATACTTACTTGACCACGAGCCCGCGCCGTTGGTCTTGCGCAGTGTGTCGAGCTCTGAACAGAACGAGTAGAGGGTGTGGCCTTGGGCGTTCTTGAGCCTTTTGAGGAGCGTTGAGCAGGATATGGTGATGGGCACATCCCTTATCAGCACCTCCGGTTCGGGGTCGAGTTTCTCGTTGGCACGGCGGTTCTTGCGTTTCTTCTTCCACTCGTCCTCCTTGCGTCGTCCCTGCTCGTCGTCCTCGTCCATGGGTCCGCGCCACAGGTCGATGATGTCCTTGCAGACACTCTTGCCCGAGGCCTGCTCACCGACGACGATACTCATCAGCCCCAAGCGCTGCTCACGGCCGTCGCAATATCGGAAGGTGACATCGTCGGCATAGGCGGCAGCCATCGGGAGCAAGGCACAGAGCGCCGGCATCCGCATCTTCTCCGGCACTCCCGTGAGACTCTGCTTCAAACCGGGGATGGGAGGAATGGCGTTCTCGGCATTAGTGGGATTGGCGGGCGCGGTGTCGACGGTCTCCTCCGGTTCCTCCTCCTTCTCAGCCCGATTCTTCGAGAGTTGGGCTATCTGTTCGGCCCTTGCGTTGATGCGCTGCACGGTGGCCGACATGATCTTCGAGTCGTCGTGATATTTGGCGTAGAAGTCGTGGATGAGCTGGCGGCAGTCGGACTCTTTATAGAATTCAGGCATCCGTTGCTCCACCACCGCCATGGCCTCAGCCTCTGACAAGAGCCGCGCGGCACCGACACTGAGGATGGCAAGCAGTGAGTTGTGGCGGGAGCCGCGAGCGTTGATGTCCACGTCTTTCAGTCCCGCCTGTTCACGGCAGAGGTCGAAGACGAAGAGCGGCTTGGCAGGCACGGGGGCTGTTGTGTCTATAGTTTCTATAGGCTCTATAGTTTCTATAGCTTCTATAGCTTCTATAGGCTCTATAGATTCTATAGGCTCTATAGCCCCGAACAGCTTCTCCTCATCGAGAAAGAGCACATATTCTTCTGGCACTGCAAACGAGCAGCGCGCCAGGTCCTTGCAAGCCTCATCGAAAGTCTCTAAGCCAATCTGCTTCGAGAGCCATTGCTGCGCCTCCACGAGTCCCTTGCCCTGCGGAATAATGAACACTAAGCGAAGGCCCTCGCCGCTGGGTGTCTTATGAGCAAGGACGATGCCTAACTCTTTGGCTCGATCCTTGACTTTCTCATTGAAAAAGACTTCGGGCGAACCCTTGATGTGGTCGATGTCAAGTATCGACAGTCCCGAGGCTATAGCCTCAGCATTGAGTCGCCGCCCGTTCTTGAAATGTGCGTGAAAACAGAAGGCAGGGAGCCGCTTCTTCAACTCGGTCTTCTTTGTCTCGAAGTTTTCGCGGCTCATCTCGCCCCGCAGCATCTGTTCATGGCAGTCGGCAATCTCGGCGCAGGTCTGGCCGACGATCGTCGAGCGCATCACAGTATGAAAAATATCTGTGGTGCATGGCACCGTATGGTGCGAACGAATATTTGAGATGTAATCAAACATATTTTTATTGTTTTTAATGTAGGGGCGTGGTTTATCCCCGCCCTAACCCCCGAATGGCAACCAATCATGGCGTTTCCATTTGTTTCTTGGGGTGGGATGGGGATGCCCCCCGCCCTACGTTCTTGGGGTGAGGGCGGGGATGAACCCCGCCCCTTCGCTTTATTCCTCCATATTCTGTTCCACGAAGCTTGCGGCATCGTCCACCTCGTCGTAGATGATCTCCGCAGGGTCGGTGGTTTCCTCGCGTGGAATGCTCATGTAGAGCCGGATGCGCTTGCTGTTGACCGTGGTCGTGGAGTGCTTCGTCTTGAACTGCCGCTTGGGCAGCTGCTCAGATTCGTTGCTCTCACTGTAGGCCCGGAAGCTGAACTCCTCGGGCGAGTTTTGACAGATGGTGCCACGCACACGCTTCGGTGTGGCAAGGATGCGACGGTAGTCGTCATCGGATAATATCAGATTAATCTTCATTGTCAGTCTTTTTTTCAATCATCGGAATAATACCTATTTTCTTAAGAATGTCGTAGAGAAAGAGCCGGCCGCGCTGCGTCCATCGTGTGTACATCTTGCAGCCGTCGGTGCCGTCGTTGTGGCGGTAGTTGAATGTGTAGCTCTGCACCAGTCCCCGGTCCTTGTAGGCCGCATAGAGCACCCACTGTCCGCCGACGCTGTACTGTATGCCGGCGCGGTTGAGGATGCGGTTGAAGGCCACTGCCGACATACCGTAGTCCTGTGCCACCTGCGAGACGCTCACCGTCTCGGGGCAGGCGAGAATCAGGGCGGTGTAATCGGCCAAAGGCTGCAACTTCCTCACCCGCTGCTCAGCCTCGCGTCGCATGTTCTGCTCCTGTTGGAGATTCTTCAGCAGTGCGATGCCGAACTCCGGTGATGCGATGATCTTCTCTATTGTTGGTGCCGTGGCATAAGCCCCGTGGCGGCGGATGGAGGGCAGCACCTCGGCGGTGACCCAACGCTTGAAGACCTTCGCCTGCGGGAGCTTCGAGGAGAGGACAAGGGAGTAGAGACCCGACTCGTTGATGATGGTAACATCCTGCTCTCCACCGGGGGTCGGTATTTTACCGACCCCTTTGTCTTCGGCATCTACATGTGCTGCAACAGCATCAGCGGTTCTTGAATATCCAAGTGCCATTGCCACGTCCTTTCCCACGAACCACGGTTCCCCGTCTTTTTCTATTGCCCGGATATCCCCGAACATCTCGTGATGAAAGTTTATCAACTCGTTGTTCATCGCTTATCAATTTTTATGATTCGTACATTGTTATACCATCTTCCGTCCTTCTCGTGTGCGAAGAAGCTCAGTCCAGCCTCCACGATGTCGCCTTCCTTGAAGTCGGGGTTCTCGGCCCAGTCACCTCGCAGGGTGGCCACGATGAGGTCGGGATACATTACTTCATCTGTCGATTCGAGCACGACCTCGCGGCTCTTCCACTCCTGTCCCGTGCGCTCCGAAGTGCCCTGACGAAGGGCAAGGAGCTTAAATACTTTGTATTCTCTCATATAAATTAAAATTTTAAATTAATAAAACAAAGAAAAGAGAAGGTGGCCACCTCCAAATTTTGTACTCCCCCGGAACGGCTATTGCCATAACGAAAAGCACCGCAACCAGCAGCTAACTGATTACGGTGCAAAGATAGAGTAAAAAGAAACCATGTCCGCCGAGTTGGTGAACATGGTCAAATGTTGGTAAGATTTAAGACCTTACTTTAGAACTTCTAATCGACTGGGAAAAAAGCAGATATGGATTCGATGACAGCCTTGTCCCTCAGTAATTCGCTTGATGAAGGTTGGTAATTGCCGTCCTTTCTCACTTTCTGCTCGTTGGGCCCGCCATGCTCTTGGATGAACCTTCCGAAAGCCGAGGCCGACATCTCGTCGAGGCTCATGTTTCTGCGCAGATACAGATAGACGTGGCTCCAGTGGATGGTCCTTGTTTGCTCCATGTGCTGCGCCAGTCGCCTTAAAGCGTTGCTGAATGCGGTAGAATCAAAATAATCTCCGTCATTGTTTTGTTCCTGTTCTTTTGAGGGCTGCCGGTAGTTGTTCACCGTCATGTAGCCGTCTCCCATGCATAGCTGCGAAATATTGCCGTTGATCTGTATGGCGCTCAGTGCACGAAGCATTTCTTCCTGGGTCATAATCATCAGTTTATTGGTTGTTTGTAAGAAATCCGTTACCCAAAGCCACTTGATTGACTCCTCCGTCCACTTTCAACGTTGGGGCGCATGCATGGGCATTCAGGGAATATTTGTCGTGCTCGATGCTGTTTAGGATAGCAGTCAGCGTTTGCTGGGGGATGATACAAGTGCATTTGTCCCGCATGTAGGTAAGACAGTAATACAAGGCCTCCTTTTTCTCCGTCGGCATCGTGTCGAGGGACCGTACCACTTTGGAGAAGTTGTCCAATGGGATAAAATCCTTGGGAATGTCAGACCATTTGAAAAGTTTCAGTTCCTCACCATTTATGACGGGATAGGCCATGAGCGAGGTATTGAACCCCGGCAGAAGTCCCACGACATGTAGAAAGATTTGTGTGTCGTGGTGCAGTTTCATCAGGAAGTGCGCCTTCCGTGTTTCTTGGCTGCTGATATATCCTATCAGACGCATGCCGTCCTGACAGTCAAGAACCTTCACGGCAAGCGGGTCGTACTTGTTCTGAGGCTCTGCCATGAGCATCATCTGATGTCCAGGCGCTTCCTTAAGATAGTCGTCGAGCTTTTCAGGGGCCGTGTGGTGCCGGGTCCCCACAATGGTGAGAAGCATTCCGATAGATTTGGGTTGGTATGGTTGCGAGGCTGTATATCCTTCCATGACAGCTGATTTTCTATTTGGTTCTTATTTTTGCGTTAATGGAATCACCTTGCGGGGCGGCGGCAGGTGAGCGTCAAGGCTGTTCGTCCACGTTCTATCCCCGAGCAATGAATTCCTTATGCAAATATACATGTTTTTTATCAAACTGACAACAAATATAAAGAAAAAAATAGATATTTTGTACGGTTCTTTCATTTAAATTTTGACTGACATGGCATGATTATTGCTCAGCTCTCGTTTCTCCGCATAAATTCTATTTACGATAAAGGTCTGATAGCCAATAGGTAAAGTATCCCCTACCCAAGCCGGATGTAGCTTAGGAGTTATTATATATCCCTCAAAATTAACGACATCTACAGACTAAGAAGAGAAATAGCATAGGCCAAGCTGTTCTTGGCGTAAGATGCAATGGCTGAGAACTTGACTTTCAAGAGTTCTTTTCTCTTTCTGATTGCCTCTGGCAGGTGTTTTTTTGAGGCTATGGTGTAGATGATATAAACAAGTTTCTGGATCGAGTCCAAGTTTCTGGCAGACTTTGTTTCTTTTCTCTTTGTGCTGTCCTGGCTCATTCTTGCATCCAGCGTCCAATGCAGATTGTTCTCGATTCCCCAATGCATGCGACTGATTCGGTCTAACGTCTGTGCCCCTTCTTCCAAACTGGTTATATAGTACCTCGTCTGGTTTTGTTCCGTTCCGCTATTCTTTTCAATCGTATGTGTGTCTATTGTAACCACAGCCTTGACATTGAGGAATTTTTCAAGTGCCTTGATGCCTGATATGTCTGAATACACACGGCAGCGGCGTTGGTACAGCCTTCCGTGGGCAAGTTCCCACTCCGACTTCCATTCGTCGTTAGGACGCAGCGTAGGCACTGTGTCCTCTACCGACCATCTTGCTGCTTTCTGGTTGGCTTTCAGCGCAATAAGATAGTCAGCTCCCTTCCCGACGATGCCTTTGATGATAGAACTTTGGCACGACATGGCATCCGCAGTTATAACACATCCATTCATGTAGTCAGCCCGCTCAATGATTTTTGGCGTTGCCTTTATCTCATTGCTTTTCACCTCACACATTTCAGTGTCAAGCGGCAACCGATCGGTTACGCTGAAAGCGGTCACAACATCAGGAGAACGTCCGTCGCCAATTTTCGTACCCAGCATGAACTTGCCGTCAATTGCAATGTGCCGTCTGTTTGCTCCATCATGCTCCGACACGTATTTTCGTGATAATGTCGAAACCAAAGAGGCCAAAGTAATGTCGTCGATTCCACCTTCCATCCTGCAAAGTGTGGGCTCGGACGGACATCCCTTAGCAAGAATGCCGAGGTGGTCTTGCAAGTAGCTCAAATGGATCGTTCCAAAGGCCACAATGTCCTTGCGAGTCTCGCAGCCGCATGCCCTGGCCAAAATAACCAGCAGAAGCATGTCGGACAACTTGTGTTTACAGTTGCCTTTGTTCATCCTACGATAATCTGGTACTGAGTGGATAAAATTTAACAAATCTCGGCTCAGCAAATGCGGTTTTTCAACCGCCAAACTCTTAATCCCTTATAGGGAAGAAAAAGTTGCATCCGAGATGATAAAAGTGCGTAATTGTTTGGTTATTAGCTAATTATTTTGTATCTTTGCAGTGTAAAAAGAAGAGGGGGCACAAAGTGCACTAATCGCACAAATACCATAAACCCCCTCTTCAAAAATAAAAATATATGACAAAAGGTATTAAGAGCCTGGCGGTTGAGAAACCGCCTTCGGGCGTTTGTGCCTATCGTCACATTCATTTAAACGGATTACATTGTGACATATTGTCTTCTATGTCGGCTTAAATGAAAGAGCCCTTGATATTTTGTTGATATTTGATGTTCAAGGCAAAAAATCTTTGCTCGCAAAGGAACAAAGAGAAAATATCAAAAACGCCGATTGCTTTTGAATGTTTACAAATGCGCGAAGATGTTAAGATATCGCTTATTATTTGGCAAGGCAAGAAAAACGTAGTACATTCGCGGATGTTATTGACAATTAATCATTAATAAAAATGGAAGAAATAAACAAGAGAATCTATTATCTGCATTCACAGATAGACCTTCTGCTGAAATGGTCAACCACTCTGAATGATGAACAAAAAAATGCGAGCCGACAACTTTTCAAAGATATATGGCTCTTCGACATTGAGTTGGTTCAATATCTCGATGGCAAAGAACTGCCAGAATGGACGTGATCAGGCAAGGAAAACATGCTCTTGGTGATAGGATAAATATTTCCCATGCTGGGATGAAATCTGATGGAGACGGATGGAGGGAGAGAGTTTCAATTCGTCTCTATCTTTACGAGAAAGGAACGGGGAAATAAGGATGTTCCCAGTAATAGTAAAGGAAATATAGCCAGAATCAAACAACTTGTCATAGTCGGGAGTAAGCAATAAGCCATTATATACATCTATACGTTCTTCATTATCAGAATTGCACCATGGTTTAATATGTGATGCAATAAGAAACCATGGTATATCGCACTGAGTGATGGAGCACCCATGCCAATACTCGAAAAGTTTCTTTCGGAAAAGTCCCTGCCCGATACGGGCTTTTGCTAAAACAGCTTTCTCTGTGGTAGATAGGACAGTAGATTGCTCCACTTTCCTCAGTTCTTCTTTTTCCCGATTGGAAATAGATTGATAATAATCAGATTGAACAAAAGCCAAAAATTTCATTAATCCCGAATGTAAATCAGACATTGCATGCGGGGTATTATATTTGTCTCGATTTGAACTAATTGTTTTTTCCCGCTTCATGATTTCGTCCACTTTTTCCTTTGTAATCTGATCGTCAAGCGTATATAGTCTAGATAAAAATCGCATACGCGAGATGTAGTCACCACTGGTTTTGGGGGCAAGGTTGCCACCTTCACTATCTCGAAGGTAGTGATAAAAGTCAGCCTGTAAATCTTCAAAACTACGTCCAGTTGTAATATCGATATTCATCATGTTGCGTATAATAGGCGAAGAAGTATATTAAAAAAGAGCAGCTTGCTGGGGGAGAAAACAGCACCAACTTTTATGCAGGAACAGCCAATTTCATTTCTTCAGCGAGTCCGTCAACCATCATCTGTAAAGTCGTTACGCCTTGAATCTCATTATTGTCAACACAATCAGAAAAAGCTTTTAGAAGTTCAAAATAGAAGTTTTCATCCCCCGTTACATGCGTCCAGAACTCCTTGCCGCAATACACGGGATAAGTTTTGTCGATATTCTTGTAGTTGCCCGACAATTCTGAGGGCTCACCGTAGAGCACACCCACGATGAGATCATTGATCTGCAAGGGCAGCCGGTCGAGGCGCGCCTTGGACTGCAGATGGCCGAAATGCCCCATGATGGTGGCAACGTCGTCGGCGTTGATAGTTTGTGGTCCCGCCTTACACTGGCAGTATTTCGTCCGCCCGTCGATGGCGTCGGTGAACTCAATGTCGATGCCGTCGATACCCGATGCCTTGCCGGCAACCTCTGCCAGTGATGAGATGAACACCTGCAGGTTCTGACCGAAACTGGTGTTGATGCTCGTGCCGAGGATGCGCGGATAAATCAGAGCCTTGGCAAGAGACAGCGAACTCGTGTCGCCACAGAGGAACGAGGCCAAGTAGTTCACAAGGAACGGATTGACTTTGAAACTCTTCAGTTGGAGCTTCTCGACATTCTTCAAGTGAGCCGGAATAATGATGCTGCGGAAATACTCCTTTCCTTTCTCTATGATAACTTTTTTCTGATTTTCTTCCATATTGGATGATGCTTTCTTTCGACCTGCAAATATACAACCTTTTTCCGAACTCACCAACTCCCCGCCCTTTTTCTTTCCTTCCTCATCCGCTACACTGCTACACCGCTACACCGCTACATTTATAGCTATCGCATGTCGGAAACAACGTTTTTGTAAAATAATTAGATATTTCACGCAGATAATATAAAACACTAATAATTAATATATTAAATAATAATATAATATATAATAATATAATATATTTTTACTCTATAGTCTCATTTCTTGTGTTTTTCTCGTTGCATGTCTGTATCGGCCTTATGTAGCGGTGTAGCGGTGTAGCAGTGTAGCGCATGAGGTAATGAGCAATTAGCAGTGAGCAATGAGCAGTGAGCAATGAGCATAGAGCAGCCACGTCCTGCCAATAGCGGACAAGAAACAAAGCAAATGCCCCGCAGCTGCGATGGGTGGGGATAAACCGAAGCTGCTGAAAAAGTCCGGCAACTCTCCCAATTTGTGTGCTCTATGTTATATTTATGCAATTATGGCCTCAAAATAATCCCTGAAAAATTTGGCTATGTGACTGAAAATTAGTATCTTTACAACGTATTAAGATGACTTGAATATGCTGTCACGACAAACCAAACTCCAATTGAGTTCTTATAGCACAATTTACGATGTTGTTGTGCCAAAAACTCATAAGCTCAGAATTCTGAAAGATAAAATTGACTTCAATTTTGTCCGTGAAGAGGTGGAAAAGAAATACAATGTCAAAATGGGGCGGGCTGCTGAAGACCCTGTCAGAATGTTCAAATATTTGTTCCTGAAATGCCTGTACGGCATGTCGGACAGAGGTTTGATAGAACGTTGTATGTCTGACATGGCATTCAAATATTTCCTTGACCTCGCTCCTGAAGATCCTGTAATAGACCCCAGCCTGCTGAGTGTCTTCCGTCGCCAGCGTCTGGCCGACTCGAATCTGCTTGATTTCCTGATTACCAAGAGTGTTGCGCTGGCTGTTGACCTTGGTGTAATAAAATCCCGCACCCTGATTGTGGACGCCACGCACACGTGCTCGACCTACAATCCATTTGCGCCCGTCGAGATTCTCCAGCTTCGAAGCAGGAAGCTCAGAGCAAGCATATATGACAACACTAAAGAGCCTGACACATACCGGAAAATGTTTCCGGAGAAGCCGTCGGGCAAGAATCTTGAGGCTGAAATGGCGTACAGCCGCGAACTTATATCCATTATTCGGGAAAAGAAAATCATGAGCGACATACCCATTGTCGTAGAGAACGTTAATCTTCTTGAGGAGACGATAGAGGACATCGAGGACCACTTTACGACATCGGTAAAGGATAATGATGCCCGTGTCGGTCATAAATCAGAAGATTCTTTCTTCGGCTACAAGACTGAAATTATGACTACCCCGGAGTTGATAATCACGGCGGCCAATATAACTACCGGTGAGAAGGCTGATGGAAAAGAGCTGCGCACCCTTGTGCAAAAGAGCAAGAACAATCTGGGCGCAACCGAAGAAGACAAGAAGGTGGATGACGTGCTCGGCGACGGGGCCTATGGAGGAGACAACAATCTGAAACTTGCCAAGGAAGAGAAATTCACCCTTTATGCAAGGCCGAATCCTATGCTGTACAAAAGCAATGAGAATAAGGATGACGGTTTTGAACTCAACAAGGACGCTGGAATGTACACTTGTCCTGCCGGGCATTTAGCAGTGGGCAAGTCAATAATCAGATATAAGAAAAAAGGTAAGGGCAATGACAGACTACAGTTTAGATTTGACCCCGATAAGTGCGAATGCTGCAAGCTCAAAGACAAATGCCTCAAGCAAGGCTCAAAGACGCGATACTACTCCATTCCGATAAAGACCCCAGAACAGGAAGAGCAAATGAAGTTCTGCAAGACCCCGGAATTTAGAGAACGAATAAAGGAGCGATTTAAGGTAGAACAAGTAAACGCGATACTAAAGAACGTATACGGCTATCGCAAGACTCTATCATATGGCATCTATAGTATGAAAATACAGGGTGCCATGACCATCTTTGCGTATAATTTAATGCGAATTTTGAAATTAACGCGAAAAAATGGCTAACGGGAGCCATTTTAGTCTTTCTTTCTTATAGACAGCCACAGAGGCTCTATAAGCCCCGTAACACAGTTAATTTTTCATTAGTCGAAAGCCAAAACTTGTACAAAAATGGCATGGCGTCAGGGCTGTATGGGCAGTATGAATATGCAATGCGAATTGAATTTATATAGCACATTTCTGAAAAAGGTACTTTTTCAGCAGCTTCGGATAAACCCCACCCCTACTTGGATGTATGCTGCAAATGTCTTATTATCGGCGGTGCCCCGCAGCTGCGTACCACATTCCCATTATGGGAATCTGCTTATTGACTCGCAAACAATAAATATGCGCTTTTTATACGATAAATATGCGCCTCGCAAACCATAAATTCAGGAAAATGAGGTTTATGGCTTGTTGTTAACAGATTTTAACTGCAATAGAAGCCCCGGATTTGGAAATGGAATAATTGTATAGTATCTTTGCAGTGTAAACAAAAAGAGATCAGAACCGAGCAGCCTCAGCATAGCTCATTGCTAATCGCTCATTGCTCATTGCTAATTCTAATTGCTCATTGCTAATTACTAATTGCTAACTAAAAATATTCCGCCTATGCTACGCTACATGATTTATCAAAACAACAACCCGCGCCTCGCATCCAAAGGCCTTTGGTATGCCCGCGCCGTCGTCAACCAGACCATCAACCTCGCTCAGCTCGCTGAGCACATGGCCAACCACCACACCCCCTACTCGAGCGGTGCCATCCTTGGCGTGCTGACCGATATGGTGAAATGCATCCACGAACTCGTCCTCGAGGGCAACGCCGTGAAGATTCCCGACCTCGCCATCTTCTCCGTGGGCCTCACCTGCGCCGGTGCCCCGAGTGCCGATAAGTTCAGCACCGCCTACATCCAGTCGGCCCATCTCCGTGCCCGCTCCACCGGCAAATTCACCCGCAAGGAGCTCTCCGACGCCGCGAGGCTCCAGGAGGCCGAAGTCTACGACCCCGGCAAGGGCACCGGCAGCTCAGCCGATGACGGTTCAACTGATGAGGGATCGGCCGTCGGCGGTTCTACCCACGGCGGATCCACCTCCGGCTCCGGCAGCTCAACCGGCGGCGGCTCCGGCACAAGCCCTAACGAGGGAGTTTAAGCGAGGGGCGGCTGAGGGGCTAATGATTCTATAGAAGCTATAGAAGCTATAGAAGCTATAGAAAAAAAACCCTCGGCCGCCCACCTCAGAACCACATTGTTTAACTAAAAATCCACGAATCCTATGTCATTAGACAACAAGAAAGACACCTGGAAGATGGTCATCAACATGATTATCTCCATCCTCACCGCCATCGCCACGACCCTCGGTCTGACCAGCTGTATGTGAGAAAGAAAAGCCCCTGCAAGGGACAAAGCACTAACAACGAAAGCCACTGACAATGAAAGCCACCGACCGCTCCTCTACTAACGGCGAAAGCCACTGACAATGAAAGCCACTGACCGCTCCTCTACTAACGGCGAAAGCCACTGACAATGAAAGCCACTGACCGCTCCTCTACTAACGGCGAAAGCCACTGAGGTTGGTCAGTGGCTTTCGGGGTTATGGGGGTGATGAATAAATTATCGGATAATTATGAGATGATTTTTCGGATAATTATGAAATATTTTTTTCGGATAATTATGAGATGATTTTTCGGATAATTATGAGATAATTACAAGATATGCGGGACTGTTACCCGAAGTTGTCGTACATTATCGACTCGGGCTCAACGCCGAGGGAGTCGAGATATTCTGTGACGGTCTTGATGAGCATTGGAGGTCCGCAAAGGTAGTACTCGCAGTCCTCCGGTGCATCGTGGTCCTTGAGATATGTGTCGCGGATGCAGTTGACGGCGAACCCGGCGTAGTACTTCACACCGGCAGCGTCGGCCTTCGGGTCGGGGCGGTCGAGCGACAGATGGAAATGGAAGTTGGGGAATTCCTTCTCCAGTTCCCAGAAGTCCTCGAGGAAGAAGGCCTCTGTAAGGCTTCGTGCTCCATAGAAGAAGTGGAGCTCGCGGTCGCGGCAGTTGAGTGTTTTGGTCATATACATAATCTGCGCGCGCAGCGGTGCCATTCCTGCTCCACCACCAATCCAAATCATCTCCTTGCCCGATGTGAGGTTAGGATGGAAGTCGCCGTAAGGCCCGCTCATCATCACCTTGTCGCCGGGTTTGAGTGAGAAGATGTAGGATGATCCTATTCCTGTGGGCACATCCTGGAATCCCACCTGTGGGCGCGGCTTGAACGGTGTCGACGCGATACGTACGGTGAGCATGATGATGTCGCCCTCATCGGGATAGTTGGCCATGGAGTAGGCTCGAACGGTAGGCTCGGGGTTGTGGGCCTTGAGGGTGAAGAGTCCGAACTTCTTCCATGCTCCGATGTATTCCTCTCCGATGTCGTTCTTGTCGAAGTCCTTGTCGTAGTCGATGGTATCGTAGGCAGGGATGCGTATCTGAGCGTATGATCCCGGCATGAAGTCCATGTGCTCGCCGGGAGGCAGTGCCACCTTGAACTCCTTGATGAAGCTCGATACGTTTTTGTTTGAGATGACGGTGCACTCCCATTCCTTTACGCCGAGGATGCTCTCTGGAATCTTGATTTTGAAGTCGCCCTTGACCTTTGTCTGACATCCGAGCCGCCAGTGGTCCTTTATCTGCTTGCGTGTGAAGTGTGGGCGCTCAGAGTCGAGAATCTCGCCGCCGCCCTCGAGGACCTGCACCTTGCACTGTCCGCAGCTGGCTTTTCCGCCACATGCCGATGGAAGGTAGATACCGTTCTCGTTGAGTGTTGCCATGAGCGATTCGCCCTGGGCCACGTTCAGTTTCTTGTCGCCGTTGATGGTAATGGTGACGTTGCCGCTCGGGGAGAGATACTTCTTACAGATGAGAAGTATGATGACAAGCAGCAGAATAGTAATGAGGAATACCCCTATACTTGCAAATATGAATTGTCCCATATTCTTTTCTTCTGTGTTATGATTTTAAAGTTTGATACCCGAGAAGCACATCATAGCCATGGCCATGAGTCCTACGGTGATGAAGGTGATGCCTAATCCCTGGAGTGGTTTTGGCACATCGCAATACTGCATTTTCTCTCTGACGGCACCCATGGAGACGATGGCGAGTGTCCATCCGAGTCCTGATCCGAAGGCATAGGCGATGGAATCCCATACGGAGCCGATATACTGTGTGCTTGCGGGGTCGAGTCCTATGCGCTGCTGCATGAAGAGCGACGCACCCATGATGGCGCAGTTGACGGCGATAAGGGGCAGGAAGATGCCGAGGGCACCGTAGAGCGATGGAGAATACTTCTCGACAGCCATCTCGACAATCTGTGTTATACCGGCGATGACGGCAATGAAGAGGATGAAACTAAGGTATGAGAGGTCGACACCCTCCATGAGGCAGTTAGGTCCCAACACTTTGGTCTGAAGGAGATAGTCGACGGGGACAGTGATAACGAGGACGAAGGTCACGGCGAGTCCGAGTCCGAGCGATGTCTTGACGTTCTTCGATACGGCAAGGAACGAGCACATGCCGAGGAAGAATGAGAAGATCATGTTGTCGACGAATATCGACCTTATGAAAAGATTTATAATGTGTTCCATATTACTTTTTCAGTTTTTTGCTGTTATTTATCATCCTTGACAAAATAAGCCCGGTGAATCCATATCACGCATCCGAGGAGGATGAGTGCCATTGCCGGCATGGTCATCATTCCGTTGTTCCATCCTGCGTCGCAGACGCTCTTGGGGATTATCTGGAATCCGAGGAGGGATCCACGGCCGAAGAATTCGCGGAAGGCTCCTACGATGACGAGAATCATGGCGTAGCCGAGTCCGTTGCCGATACCGTCGAGGAAGCTCGGCCACGGCTTGTTGGTCATGGCGAAGGCCTCGAGACGTCCCATGAGGATACAGTTGGTGATGATCAGTCCGACGTAGACCGATAGCTGCACGCTGACGTCGTAGGCCACGGCCTTGAGAATCTGGCTGACGATGGTAACGAGAGCTGCCACGACGACGAGCTGCACGATGATTCGGATTCTGTTCGGTATGGTGTTGCGGATGAGCGAGATGATTACGTTTGAGAAGGCTGTGATGATGGTCACGGCCAGTCCCATGACTATTGCCGGCTTCAGCTGTGAGGTGACGGCCAGCGAGGAACAGATACCGAGGACCTGAACCATGATAGGGTTGTTGATGTTCAGCGGCTCGGTAAATACCTTTTTATTCTGTTTTGAAAATAAGCTCATGATTACTTCTGATTAAGGAATTTAACGTATGGCTGGAGTCCGCCCTTGTCAGCCTTCAGCATCTCGGAGACACCGTTCGACGTGAGGGTTGCTCCTGTGACACCGTCAACCTGATTATCGCCCTGCGCGGTGCCATGCTTGACAACGGAGAGGGCAATCTTCTGCGGGTCGGAGGCAAAGAGGTGCTTGCCCTTGAACTGAGCCTGCCACTGCTGGTTGTCCTTGATTTCGGCACCGAGTCCGGCAGTCTCGCTCTCATGATTGAAGTAAGCGCCGAAGACCGTTGCCTTGTCGTCGTTGATGGCTATATATCCGCTGATGGGTCCCCACAGTCCGTTGCCGTAGACGGGTATGACATATTTCACCTTGCCGTCGACGTTGCAGCGGTAGAGGGCCAGCCGTCCTTCCTTGGCATCCTTGCTGTTGAGCTTGAAGCCCGCTTCGGTGCCACCCTGGCTGCCCTTGGTGACTACGTGGCCGTCGGCATCGATAATGTCGTCGGCAACGATGAGCTGCTTATATTTAGCCTTGGCCTCGCTGTCGCTCATCTTTCGGTCCTGATTGAGGGCAAAGAGAATCTGCTTCTGCTGGTCGAGGGCTACGTTGGCATCCTGCGCCGGTTTCAGTGCTTGGAAGACAAAAGCCAGGAGGAATGCCACAATTACTACGAGAATGGTAGAATAAATTATCGTGTATGAATTGCTGTTAGTTTTCATATGCTCTCCTCCTTATTTGTTTTTTAAGCGGTTAGCGCGTTTGCTGATGTTGCGCTCTACGACGCAGTAGTCGATCAGCGGTGCGAACATATTACCCAAGAGTATTGCAAGCATCATTCCCTCAGGATAGCCGGCGTTGAGGACACGCACGATGACGGCCATGGCGCCGATGAGGAATCCGTAAATCCACTTTCCCGTTTCGGTGCGTGCACTCGTCACAGGGTCGGTGGCCATGAATACGGCACCGAAAGCGAATCCACCGAGGGTGAGATAGTCATACCACGGCAGCGACAGAGAGCCGGTGGCATTGAAGATGGCTCCAAGGACACCACCTCCGACGAAGACGCTGAGCATGGTCTTCCAGCTTGCTATTCCGCACCAGAGCAGAATGACGGCTCCGATGGCTATGGCGATGATTGATGTCTCGCCGACGGAACCGGGGATGAGGCCCGTCACCCAGTCGGTATTGAACGGAACAGCGGCTCCCTGTGCCATCTGTCCGAGAGGAGTGGCCGTGGTGAGACCGTCGGGAATCTGACCGACATTGAATCCGAGTCCGCAGATGGACTTCTGCGATACCCACACGCTGATGTCGCCGGTCATCTTGCTCGGATAACTGAAGAAGAGGAACGCGCGCGCCACGAGAGCGGGGTTGAAGATATTCATTCCCGTTCCACCGAAGATTTCCTTGGCGAAGATTACCGAGAAGGCCACTGCCAGAGCGAGCATCCACAGAGGAATCGTCACCGGAAGAATGAGCGGGATGAGTATTCCCGACACGAGATAGCCCTCCTGAATCTCCTCCTTCTTCCATTGTGCCCACGCAAATTCTATTCCGAGGCCCACGATGTAAGACACGAGGATATTTGGCAGCAGCGCGAGGAATCCGTAGAAGAACATTCCCCAGAATGTAGCGTCAGCAAGCTTGCCGGCGTAGACAGCGTTCTGATATCCTATATTGTACATTCCGAAGAGCATCGCCGGCAAAACTGCTATTACCACAATGCTCATGATACGCTTCGAGTCGATGGCATCGTGGATGGACGCACCGCTCTTCGATGTTTCCGAAGGAACGTAGAGGAAAGAGTCGAATCCATCGTAGACACTCTTGAAAGCGTGGAGCTTTCCTCCCTCTTCGAACTTCGGGCGTATCTTATCAAGATAATTTCTAAGACTCATATTTTCTGTATTCTGACTTTCGAGATTTTTTATGCATTTTCCTTTCTCAGTGTGTCGAGACCCTGACGGACAATCTGTTGCAAGGGCAACTTCGAGCTGTCGACGAACTCGGCAAGCGCAAAGTCCTCAGGACTAACCTCATAGATGCCAAGCTGCTCCTGCTTGTCAATGTCGCCGGTGATGATGGCCTTGATGAGGTACTCGCCGTAGATGTCCATTGGCAGCACACGGTCGTACTCACCGCTCATTATCATGTGGCGCTCACCACCCTTAATGCGGGCGTCGAGATCGTACTTCCTGCTGCGGCCGAAGAGCCAGCTGAAATAGCTGTGCGACGTGGAGAAATCCTTGAGCCGCGGCATTATCCAACCAGCAAACTCGTTGACGTCGTCGCCCTCAGGAATGGCCGTAATCTCCGAGGTGTGGGCACCGAGGTAGCCGTCGGCCGTGGTCTTGCAACCAGTGAGCGGATTGCCGTCGAGGAGGCGCACGTGGCGGTCGGTCTTGACATTATCGCCGAGCACCTCGCCGATCTTTGCGCCAACCTTTACGCGGGCGTATCCCGTCTGCTTCATCTCGCTGCCGGCAACGGCAATGGTGCGGGTCATATCGACATTACCGGTGTTGAACAGATGGCCGAAGAAGATGACGGCCGTGGGGTCGACGGTCCACACCACTTCGCCCTTGTTGACGGGGTCGATATTGTTAACCTGAACTCCGACGTTGCCCGCAGGACAAGGACCGTCGAAGACGTTGATGTCGACATCGCGGGCGTTCAATAGAGCGCCGGCCTGCTGATGACGGCCCACACCGAGGTGGACGGGAGCAATGCGCGACAGAGCAGTGAGACCACACTGGAAGTCGGAGGCTGCCGACGGCTCCTTGAGCTCCATCTCGAAGTCGGCCGAGAGGGGCATGTCGCGGAGTGCCGAAACGAAAATTGCCTTAGGCGCAGTATCGGGGGTCGTCGACACGGCATAAGGCAACTGATTGATAAATCCGAATAAACCGCCTTCGAGAAGCACCTTCTTCACTCCTTCGGCATCGAGGGCCGCGGGGTCGCTCTTGCCAAAGTCGTGATACTTCTGCTCAGCGTCGGCGTCAATCTCCACCGCGAGAACCTTGCGGCGGTCGCCACGGACAACGGCTGTGACCGTTCCACTAACAGGTGAGGCAAAACGGACCTCGGGACACTGCTTGTTTACAAACAAAGGATCTCCGGCAAGCACTTTGTCGCCAACCTTGACAACTACTTTCGGGGTGAGACCAACGAAAGAGCCGGGCTGCAAAGCATAATGGCTGACGGTGCCAGCAGAGAACGTCGAATCCTCTGCAGCTCCTTTCAGTCGAATGTCCAAGCCTTTGTGTAACTTGATAACATTTACCATATTTTTGGTCAATTAGTTGATAATAAATCTTACTTGCTAACGAATAGTTGCTGCAAAAATATAAAAAAAAACGTAATGATGGTGCTTTTTGGCCTAATATTTTCCTATTTTATTAAAAGTTTTGTAGCTTTGCAAACTCAATGCAGCAATTTCGAATATTTGCGCTGCCTTTGTTGGCTTTTAAATGCGACTAATTAAGAAGATAGTTAATTATATATTATGGACCGTGGCGGGTTTGTTTCTACTCGTCACCATTCTACTTCATATTCCATACGTTCAGGGCATCGTCGGCTCAGAGATTGCTTCGGCACTGGCCGGAAAACTCGGAACGAGGGTGGAGATAGGGCGCGTGGATATCGGATTCCTCAACCGTCTCGTCATCGATGATGTCCATATTTATGACCAACAGCACAAGCCCATGCTCTTCGCCACACGATTGGCGGCGAAGGTGGATATCATCCCACTCCTCGAAAAACGCATTTCCATCTCGTCGGCGCAGCTCTTCGGTGTCGACGCCAATATGTATAAGCAGAAGGCCGACGGACAAACTAATTTCCAGTTTGTCGTCGACTCGCTGAAATCGAAGAATTCATCGACGCACACTCCACTCGACCTGTGCATATCATCGCTTGTGATAAGAAATGGTAAAGTGAGATGGAACGACTACTCGAAGAAAAAGCTTGAATCGCTCGATGTCAACCACTTGACAGTAAGCAATTTAAGCGCACACATACTAATCAACCATATCACCGACAACAGCCTCGATGCAGCCATAAAGCGTCTGTCGTTCAAGGAGCAGTCGGGACTCGACCTGCGCAATCTTGAATTCCGGCTGAAGGTCGACCGCCGTTCGGCTGTAGCCACCGACTTTAAGCTCTCGCTGCCACGCACCGACATCTCCCTGCCGTTGGTAAGAGCCGACTACAAGATGAAGGGGAAGACGGTGGACCGACGGTCGCTGAGGTTCAGCGCCACCCTCGACCGCAGCACCGTGGCTCCCTCCGATTTGGGATTCCTCGACCCCACGCTCCGCGGATTCTCCAATCGCTTCAACATCGAGGCTAAAGTCAGGGGTACTGGCAGCAGCGTTGATTTAACGCGGTTAAGAATATCCACTGACGATCAGAGCATTATCGTTAGTGGTAAAGGCCGCGTCGATAATCTCGGACGCACTCCACGGTGGTCGTTTGTGGCCTCACAACTGAAGACGAGTGCCGATGGCATCAAATATGTAGCGAGGAATCTACAGCGCCATAAAATCAACCTCCCGAAGGAACTGGTCAATCTCGGCGATTTCACGCTGTCGGGAAAAGCCTCGGGACAAGGCCGACGGTTGGCCGCCGAGGGACTTCTGCGGTCGGCAGCTGGCAATGTGACGTTCAAAGCCTACATGTCGGGACCCGCTTTCGATGCCGCTGTCAAGACTCCGGGAATTAACCTCGGGAGGATTCTCGACAACGACGACTTCGGAATGGTGGTTGCCGACGTCAGCGCCAAGGGCCGAATCCCGTCGCCATTCAAGTTCACAGCTCTTGAGGTCACGGCCAAAGGACTCGTCGGCCGATTCGATTATAAGGGCTACAGCTACCGCAATATTGCCGTCGACGGCACACTCGCCAACGCTGCTTTTGCGGGTAAGGCCTCCATCAACGACCCTAACGGCAAGCTGACGGTCGACGGAATGGTGAGCCGTAATAATGTTAAGGCTACGGTGGAAGTAAGAAATTTCAATCCCAACCGACTGAAACTGACTAATGCCTTGGGCGACAGAACATTCTCGCTGACGGCTAAAGCTTATCTTGCAGGTGCTGACCTCGATCATCTGAACGGAACACTCGATGTCACCGACTTCTCGGCCATCGGTGGTGGAACGAACTGCAACATCAGTAATCTGCACACTGCCGTTAGCAATAATTTTAACAAGCGCAGTGCTGATATCATCGGTGATTTCGGCGAATTTCATATAAAAGGCATCTTCGACTATCAGAATCTTCCCAACAGTATCGCGAGTGTCGTGGGCCGGGATCTGCCGAGCGTTATCGGTTCCGGTCATAAGCCATCAGGCAACAGCTACTCATTCTATGGCAGAATGGCCAGCGCACAGCTCCTTCGCCAGTTGTTCGGTATTCAGCTGAACGTCAATGGTCCGGTCGATTTCCGTGGAGCGGTTAACGATGCGGCCAACGACATCAACTTCAATCTTTCGGCTCCCGACGTTGTTTACAATGGCAATCGCATAAAGGATGTTGAAGTTAATCTCGGCTCAAAGTCGAATCTGTCCGATGCACCGGACAATGCCGCGAGCGGCATCGGTCGTGGTCTGCTCTTACATGTTAGAGGTCAGCGTGTTAACGACAACGGTTCACCTCTTGCATTAGCGTTGAATGCCGATATTTTCGACGATAATGTGCGGATCAACGCCAACTGGGATCTGGAAGCCGGTACCCACAATTATGGTAATATCCATGCCAAGGCACGACTGTTCAGTACCTCGTCGAATGGACTTGGTGCCAGCGTCGACATACTGCCGTCGGAGGAGGTCTTCGACACAATCCATCTGTCGGTTCAACCGTCGCACTTCGACTATCAGCACAATCGTCTGAACATCGATCATTTCGTGGTTTCAAACGGCAATCAGTATGTGACGGTCAATGGTCAGACGAGCGGCCACGAGAACGACTCTCTACTCGTCGACTTCCGAAATATCGACTTGAAGTATGTCCTCGACATCGTGGGATTCAATTCAGTTACGTTCACCGGCAACGTGACGGGTAAGGGATATGTGAAGTCGTTCTTCAAGAATCCCAAGGCCTACGCCGACTTCGACGTTGCCGATTTCCGGTTCCAGGGCGGTGAATTCGGCACTCTCCATGCCAAAGCCAACTACGACAGCTCGACGGGTCGGATAACGATAAACTCGACGGCCGACGATGGTCCCGGCTGTTATACCGACATCAACGGCTACGTGTCGATAAAGGACAATTACATCGACCTCCCGATGATGGTTCACGGCACCAGACTGCAGTTTCTCGAGGGTTTTGCCGGAGCTGTTATGAAGGATGTGAAAGCCACCGGCGACGGCTGGTGCCGCATCTTTGGCGACCTGTCGCATGTCAATCTTGAGGGCGATGTCTATGGCAACGGCGATATAACCATAAAGCAGACGAATACGACCTACACCATGCGTAAGTCGCTCATACACATGGTTCCAAACGAGATTGAGTTTGCCAACGACACCGTTTACGACCGCGACGGCCACATCGGAGTTGTCACGGGAGCAATCCATCACAAGGAGCTCCACAAGATGACGTTCGACATTCATCTCGATGCAGATAACCTGCTGTGTCTCAATCTTCCGGAGTTCGACGACAGGACATTCCGCGGTGTCATCTACGGCAAGGGCCACTGCGATATCATTGGAAGGGCGGGGGAGACAACCATCAACGCCAATATCACCCCTGTTGGCAAGTCGTTCATGGAGTACGACGCTGGATACAGCGGGTCGCTCGACGACAACTCGTTCATCCACTGGAATGATGTGACACCGAAGACCGACAGCACTTTTGCTGTGGAATCGCAGGGGCTGAGCGGTGCCCCGGGGCGTAAGGGCACTGACGATGATGACGACGACGATATTCCCGGCGATCTCGTCATGAATCTTATTGTCAACACCACTCCCGACTTCACACTGCGGGTGCTGATGGACGAGACAACTGGCGACCACATGGATTTCCACGGCGATGGTGTCGTGAGAGCCACATATTTTAATAAGGGCGCTTTCCAGATGTTCGGCAACTACAATGTGGAATATGGCAAATATACGATGACCATTCAGAACCTCGTAAAGAAAGCTTTCGAGTTTCAGCCGGGGTCGTCGGTGGTCTTCGGTGGCAATCCTTTCGACGCACGGTTGAACCTCAAAGCGCAATATACGGTCAATGGCGTGAGTCTTTCCGACTTGCAGATGGGACGCAGCTTTACATCGTCAAACATCCGCGTGAACTGTCTGATGAATATTATCGGCACACCGCAGAAACCGACAATAACCTTCGGCATCGACTTCCCGACGCTCTCCACCGATGTGCAGCAGATGGTGCGCTCGGTAATCAACTCGGAGGACGACCTAAACCAGCAAGTTCTCTATCTGCTTGCCGTCGGACGCTTCTATAATCCGGGAAACAACAATGCTGAGGTAGAGCGTGAGGCATCGCAGAATCAGACATCGTTGGCGATGCAGAGTGTCCTTTCGGGAACGCTCTCGCAGCAGTTGTCGTCGATACTGTCGAGCGTCGTCCACAACACCAACTGGAATATCGGGGCCAACATCTCCACCGGTGACGAGGGGTTCAGCGACGCCGAATATGAGGGACTGCTCTCCGGCCGCATGCTCAACAACCGTCTGTTCTTCCAAGGACAGTTCGGTTATCGCGATAAAGTGACAACGAACAACTCGTCGTTCATCGGCGATTTCGACCTCAGATATTTGCTCACACCGAATGGAAATATCTCTCTTAGGGTGTATAACCAGACCAACGACAGATACTTCACGAGGAACTCGCTCAACACACAGGGTGTCGGCTTTGTGCTGAAAAAGGACTTCAGCAACATCCTGGACTTCTTCGGAATAAAGAAGAAAGCGGCTAAGAAGCGCACCAGCAGCAAGAAAACAAAAGCTGCGGCAACGGATAAAAGAAGCCGAAAGTAGAGAACATGGCTATGGCAGCGGCTGATCGTGTCGAAAAAATCGAGGTCGAAAGACAATAACAAGGGCTGATGCTGTAGGTAAATAGAGATTAAATACAATGGTTACGGCCGACAGTGCTGGGGTGAACGGAGACCGCGGCATTCCGCAGCAACCAAGTGAATGATATGAATTTTCATTACAGCATTGTGATTGATGCCATTTTGCATTGCGAAACGGTCCATTTCGGCTCATGAAACGGACCGTTCCGCACTCTAAAACGGACCGTTTCGCAACGCAAAACAGGCCGAATTTGTAAGTCATTGTGAATCAGCACATAACCGAAATAAATGAAATTCGATTAAGACCGGATAATTCTTTACATTTAATCATCAACACAGATAAACTTCATCGCGAATCTATGGCACAACATCGGAATGTGTCGTTGTTTCGGTAGCAGCTACCATAAGTGATAATATAAATATGTAGGGATCCGTCGGGATGTTCCAGCCATCGGACAATATAAGTCCTTTATGATGAGGAAATTAATGAAGAACGGCCGAAAAAGGGGAACAAACGGAGAAAAATGCAGTTTTCTTAGAAAAAATACAAAATAAGTAGTTGAGTTTCAGAAAATATTAGTACCTTTGCGCCCCGTAAGGCAAATAGTGCCTTTACATCATTAATTATCAATATAAAGTCTAACTTTATTAATTAAAAATTTTTTATTAAACATTTATGGCAAATTTAGAAGACGTCAAGAACGTTCAGCCCTTAGCCGATTTCGACTGGGACGAGTTCGAGAATGGCGGTAAAGTTGAAACCAGCAAAGAAGACCAGGAGAAGGCCTACGACGAGACTCTGAAGAAGATTCAGGAGCACCAGGTTGTCGAGGGAACAGTTATCTCCGTCGACAAGAAAGAGGTAGTCGTCAACATCGGCTACAAGAGCGATGGTATCATTCCTGCAGCAGAGTTCCGTTATAACCCTGATCTGAAGCCGGGCGACAAGGTAGAGGTCTACGTTGAGAGCCAGGAGGACAAGAAGGGTCAGCTGATTCTCTCTCACCGCAAGGCTCGTCTGCAGAAGAGCTGGGAGAAGATCAACGAGGCTCTGGAGAACGACGAGGTTATTCAGGGCTTCATCAAGAGCCGTACTAAGGGCGGTATGATTGTCGATGTATTCGGCATCGAAGCATTCCTTCCGGGCTCACAGATTGACGTCCACCCAATACGCGACTACGATGTATTCGTAGGCAAGACTATGGAGTTCAAGGTTGTCAAGATCAACCAGGAGTTCCGCAATGTTGTTGTCTCTCACAAGGCTCTCATCGAGGCCGAGCTCGAGGCACAGCGCAAAGAAATTATCTCTCACCTGGAGAAGGGTCAGATCCTCGAGGGTACTGTCAAGAATATTACCTCTTACGGTGTATTCGTCGACCTCGGTGGTGTCGACGGACTCGTCCACATCACAGACCTCTCTTGGGGCCGCGTAAGCGATCCTCATGAGGTTGTAGAGCTCGACCAGAAGATTAAGGTCGTTATCCTTGACTTCGACGAGGAGAAGAAGCGTATCGCTCTCGGTATGAAGCAGCTCACACCGCACCCATGGGACAGCCTCGATCCAAACCTCAAGGTTGGTGATCACGTTCACGGTAAGGTTGTTGTCATGGCCGACTACGGCGCATTCGTTGAGATTCAGCCGGGTGTTGAGGGACTTATCCACGTCTCTGAGATGTCTTGGAGCCAGCATCTGCGTTCAGCCAACGAGTTCCTTAAGGTTGGCGACGAGGTAGAGGCTGTCATCCTGAGCCTCGACCGCGACGAGCGCAAGATGAGCCTCGGTCTGAAGCAGCTCAAGGAGGATCCGTGGAAGACTATCGAGGTTAAGTATCCTGTTGGTTCTAAGCATGTTGCTAAGGTCCGCAACTTCACTAACTTCGGTATCTTCGTAGAGCTCGAGGAAGGTGTTGACGGTCTTATCCACATCAGCGACCTCTCTTGGACCAAGAAGATCAAGCACCCATCAGAGTTCACAAAGGTTGGTGCCGACATCGACGTTGTCGTTCTCGAGATCGACAAGGAGAACCGTCGTCTGAGCCTCGGCCACAAGCAGCTCGAGGAGAATCCTTGGGACAAGTACGAGAGCATCTATACTCCGGGCTCTGTTCACGAGGGAACAATCACTGAGTCGATGGACAAGGGCGCAGTTATCACTCTCGATGAGGGTGGTGAGGGCTTCGCTACTCCTAAGCACCTCGTTAAGCAGGACGGCACACAGGCACAGCTCGGCGAGCATCTGCCATTCGTCGTCATCGAGTTCGTTAAGGATACTCGTCGCATCATCCTCTCTCATTCTCGCACATTCGAGGATGTCAAGGACGACTATAAGCCACGTCACGAGCACAAGGCTCACAAGAACGACACTCCGAAGATTGAGAACGTACAGGCTGGTACAAGCCTCGGCGATCTCGACGTTCTTGCTAAGCTGAAGGCTGACATGGAGAAGAACAATAAGTAAGATTAATCCCATTCCGCCATACTCACAATCATTTTGGCGGGATTTTTCATCACACTTTGCATCGTAGGGCTGACTCCGCAAGGAGCCAGCCTTATTTTAATCATTTAAACGGGAATGAAATTCATCTCTTTTGGTAGTGGCAGCAGCGGAAACTGCTATCTGCTGTCGTCGGACGACGATGCTCTATTAATAGATGTTGGCGTAGGAATAAGAAAGTTGAAGAAGCACTTCGCCGACTACGGAATCAACATCGGCACCATTCACAACATTCTGCTCACCCACGACCATGCCGACCACATAAAATCGGTGGGGTCGATGAGCGGCACTTATCATATACCGGTGTGGGCCACAGATTTGGTTCACAAAGGAGTGACGAGAAACTGGATGGTGAAGAAGAAGATAGAGCCCATTCTTGCTAAGACTATCGAGAAGAACAACAAGGTGCAGATTGGCAGTTTCGAGGTAATGGCTTTCAATGTGCCACACGACAGTTCCGACAACGTGGGCTACAAGATTGTGGCTGACGGTGAGGTGTTTACCATCATCACCGACTGCGGACATATTACGGAAGAGATGGGGCCGATAATCAGCGACACCGATTACCTCGTTATTGAGGCCAATCACGACGTTGAGATGGTCAAGAATGGCCCTTATCCATTGGTTCTTCAGAGCCGCATCTTAGGGCCCAACGGTCATCTTAGCAACAAAGCGTGTGGAGAGGCTCTTGCAGAGTTTGCGTCAAGCAGACTGAAACACGTGTGGCTGTGCCATCTGAGCGACAAAAACAATAATCCAGCTATGGCCTACGACACCGTTGTCGACATTCTGAGCTCTAACGGGATAAGTGTCGGTAAGGACTTTGAGCTCACGGTTCTAAAGAGGACTGTGCCGACGGAATGATTCTGTACTAAAACTATGATTCCGACCTTCCGTGATGTTGTGTGGAAGGCCGGAACCATACGTAATTCTTTGTAAATCAGAATCGCTGAAGATTAATCTCGATGAATTCTGAAACTTCTATAGTTTTATTCCAATTCTATAGTTTTATTCCAATGTAAATTGGAAAATTCCATAGCTTGATTTCGATGAAATCGGGAAATTCTATAGCTTGATTCCGATGAAATCGGGAAATTCCATAGCTTGATTCCGATGAAATCGAAAACATCTGCATCATATTCTATTGAAACCACAAGACATCTAAACATACTTCTTGAGGAACTTCGATGTAAATCCGAGACCGCTTGCAGCAACCTCTTCAGGTGTACCGCTGACAACCACTTGTCCGCCGCCTCTTCCTCCTTCGGGTCCCATATCGATAATATGGTCGGCAAGTTTTATTACGTCGAGGTTATGCTCAATGATTATCACCGTGTTGCCACGGTCGACCAACTTCTGAAGAATCTCCATGAGAACGCGGATATCGTCGAAGTGGAGTCCCGTCGTCGGCTCATCGAGGATGTAGAGAGTGCGACCGGTATCACGTTTCGATAATTCCGTGGCAAGCTTCACGCGCTGACTCTCACCGCCGGAAAGGGTAGTAGAGCTCTGTCCGAGCCTGATATATCCCAACCCGACATCTTGGAGAGTCTTTATCTTCTGTAGAATATTCGGAACATTCTCAAAGAATTCCACAGCCATATTCACCGTCATATCGAGTACGTCGGCGATGGATTTGCCCTTGTATCTCACTTCAAGAGTCTCACGGTTATAGCGCTTGCCCTGACAAACCTCGCAAGGAACGGTCACATCGGGCAGAAAATTCATCTCGATGGTGCGGTAGCCGTTGCCTCCGCAGGCCTCACAACGTCCGCCTTTGACGTTGAACGAGAATCGACCGGGCTTGTAACCTCTTATCTTAGCCTCAGGGAGTTCTACGAAAAGCTGACGGATGTCGGTGAATACGCCAGTATATGTAGCTGGATTGCTGCGCGGAGTCCGCCCTATAGGACTCTGGTCTACGTTGACAACCTTATCAATATTGTCGATTCCATCGATGCTGCCGTACGATAACGGAGCTTTCAGACTGCGATAGAAATGCTGCGAGAGAATCGGTTGCAGGGTATCGTTGATGAGGGTGCTCTTTCCCGACCCCGACACACCGCTGACAACGATGAGTTCGCCGAGAGGAAACTCTACATCTATATTCTTCAAGTTGTTGCCACGGCATCCGTGGAGCGTAATGCTCTTGCCGTTGCCCTTACGCCGCTGAGCCGGAACTTCTATTTTCTTTTCGCCGTTGAGATATTGAGCTGTCAGCGTGTGAGTCTTCAGCATATCAGCTGGAGTGCCCTGGAATACGATTTCTCCACCTTTTCGTCCGGCTTTCGGTCCCACATCAATAATCCAGTCGGCGGCTCTCATCATATCCTCGTCATGCTCCACGACAATGACTGTATTGCCGAGATCGCGCAGCTTCTTGAGCGAGTTAATGAGTTTGACGTTGTCGCGCTGATGGAGTCCGATACTCGGCTCATCGAGGATATAAAGAACGTTGACAAGCTGACTGCCAATCTGTGTCGTGAGTCTTATTCGCTGACTCTCACCGCCTGATAATGAGCCACTTGGACGGTTCAACGAAAGATAGTCGAGTCCCACATCGAGGAGGGTGCCCACGCGCTTCCGCAATTCCTTTACAATCTCAGCAGCAATCTTCTTCTGCTTGTCGTCCATGTGCTCCTCAACGTGGTCGAGCCAGTCCTTGAGCTCGGCAATATCGAGGTTAGCTACTTCAGCAATGTTCTTGCCCCAAATCTTATACGACAGAGCCTCTTTATTCAACCGCATACCATGGCACTCGGGGCATTCCTTCTCAGCAATGAACTGCGCGGCCCACTTCTTGCCCTTGGCACTGTCGTCGTCCTCCAAGATGCTCTGAAGATATTTTACAACTCCATCGAAATCAGTGAAGTAGTCGCTCGATGTGTGGACCACTTCCTTATCGATGCGCACCTTCTCGAGTGATCCATAGAGGACCTCATCGAGGGCCTCGTCCGACAGCTTCTCGACCGGCGACTTAATAGTGAATCCATACTTCTGCAGGATGGCTTCTATCTGCCAGAAGATGAGCTGATTCTTGTATTTCCCTAAAGGAATGATTGCACCATCATGGATGCTCTTGCTCTTGTCGGGAATGACCTTGTCGATGTCGATTACGCTCACTCGTCCCATTCCCTGACACCGTTGGCACGCACCTTCGGGTGAGTTGAACGAGAAGATGTTCGGAGCCGGATCTTTATATGACAATCCCGACACCGGGTCCATCAGCCGCTTCGAGAAGAATTTAGCCTCATTAGTGTCGTTGTCGAGAATCATCACCAGACCCTCGCCCTGTTTCATTGCCGTCGACACCGACTGCCGCAGACGCTCATCGACGGTGCCCTCAGCCATCTCACCGAGTTTCAGCCGGTCGACAACAACCTCAATATTGTGGTTCTTATATCTGTCGACTTTCATTCCGCGGACAATCTCCTTAACCTCGCCGTCAACGCGGATGTAGAGATAGCCCTTCTTTCGCATCTGCTCGAAGAGCTCACGATAGTGGCCCTTACGGTTGCGGACGAGCGGTGCGAGGATGAGTATCTTCTTCCCCGCATAGTCGTGCTGAATCATGCTGACAACTTTCTCTTCGGTGTATTTTACCATCTTCTCGCCCGTAGTGTAGCTGTAAGCCTCTCCGGCGCGGGCATAGAGAAGTCGGAGGTAGTCGTAAATCTCCGTCTGCGTGCCCACCGTCGACCGCGGATTCTTGTTCGTCGTCTTCTGTTCTATCGAGATGACAGGACTCAGTCCGGTAATCTTGTCGACGTCAGGGCGCTCCATATCGCCGAGAAAGTTGCGTGCGTAGGCCGAGAAAGTCTCTATATACCTGCGCTGTCCCTCAGCATAGATAGTGTCGAAAGCTAACGAGCTCTTGCCCGACCCCGACAGCCCGGTAAATACCGTCAGCGAATTGCGTGGAATAAGAACGTCCACATTTTTCAGATTGTGGACGCGTGCGCCATAAACTTGTATATTGTTGTCCATTGTCGTTGCTATTGAGTAACCGTAGTACCCTCAGTGTAGCCTCTGAGGAGGTTAACGTCCTTCTTAATGTTGAATTTTCTTCCGTCAGCGCCCTCAGCCTTAACGAGGCAGAAGTAGGTACCGTCCTTTACAGGTGTTCCCTTGTATGTTCCGTCCCATCCCGTCGATGGATCATGCCATTCGAAGAGTTTCACTCCCCAGCGATTGAAGATGTACGCGTCGAACTTTACGATACTCTTATAGCCGGTCTTGGGCTTGTAGACATCGTTGATGCCGTCGCCGTTTGGCGAGAACGCGTTTGGCATGACGAGTTCACTCTCGCTTATCGACACCGTTATCGGTGCCAGGTCGTCCTCGGTATATTCCACAGTGTCGCCGTCGGCCCTTGTGAACCTCGCGATGAGGTAAATCCTGAATGAGCCCGCTTGGGTGAAGGTGAAGTCGGTGTTCTCATCATAACGCGTGTAGAGTGGGGTGGAGGTATCCTTCTCCGAGTAGAACCGCCACTCGTAATAAGCACTGTAGCCGTCGAGGTCCGTGGGGTTGGCAGCGAAGTGGACAGCCAATGGCGCCGAACCCGAATAGCTGTCGCCGGGGGCCATCGTCACCGAGTCGCCGTTGTCGTCGAGGTATGTTCCTGTGGGGTTGATACTCTGTCCCACAGCTACCGACGGGATTATTATTGTCGTCAAAATAATGATGATAAATAGTCTTACTCTTGTCATGCTACTGTAGTTTTCGGCAAAATTACAAAAAAAAGGAGACTTATGTCGTTATATTTCCTACTTTTTATTATTTTTGCAATTGAATTCATTAAATACCAAATTCAATAATGAGACATATTATTCATATAGCCTTGGCTGCCTTGCTCATAGCCACATCCCTGGAATCATCAGCCCAGGGCACTACTCAGTGGCGCGACATCCACAAGGTGAAACGTCATGAGACGGTTTTCGGCATTGCCCGCAATTATAACATCACTATCGACGAACTGCTCAACGCCAATCCAGAGATGCGAGAGAAAGGCTACGAGCTGAAGAAGGGTGCCGTAATCTTCATCCCCTATTCAAAGGATGATGCTCAGAGCTCTACAGCCACTGGGAAGACTCTGCCTGCAAAGACCACAGCAGCCACCGACAAATCATCGGCTCGCAGCGCTGCAAAGACTGCACCGCAGAGCGCGGCCAAACCCGCTGCTCACAGGCTGTCGACAATCAGAATCGGCATCATGCTGCCGTTCCTCGACCACAGCAGTGAGGGCACACGAATGGTGGAATACTACCGCGGTGTGAGGGCTGCGCTCGACTCGCTCAGCAAGGAGGGTATAAAGACCGAAATCAACCTCTGGAACATCAACAAGGACTCGGTCGTCACCAGTGTCCTGGCCCATAATCCGGCTATAGCCAAGCAGAACATCATCTTCGGACCGTTATACACATCGCAGGTGCGTCCGCTCGCTGATTTCTGCCGCAAAAACGCCATAAAATTGGTTATGCCGTTCTCGGTATCGGCCGATGATGTAACCACAAATCCCTACGTCTATCAGATTTATCAGGACGACGCAGCGCTCTCCGGCCGCAGCATAGGAGCATTCATTGAGCGGTTCGCTCAGGGTTACCGCCCGATATTCGTCAACACTAATACACCGTCCGACGGCAAATATGCGTTCACCAAAGCCCTCCGCGAGGTGCTCGAAGGGAAAGGCATAAAACCGGAGATAACCAACCTCAATACTCCCCTCGGCGATTTCGCCAAGCACTTCTCGTCGACGACAGCCAACGTCATCGTCCTGAACTCTGGAGCTTACAAGCCCCTCGAGAGACTGTGCGCCAAACTCGACTCGCTGAAGAAAGAATACCCGTCGCTGCGCATCTCCACTTACGGCTACAACGAGTGGTTCATCTATCAGCCCAACCTCGAGAGCTACTTCTTCAAGTATAATGTTCACATACCCACTACCTACTACTTCAGCCGTACATCGGACAGGGTGGAGAACTTCGAGCACGAGTATAAAGCCCGCTACGGACAGGGCATGAACCCCGACTGTCTGCCGCGGATGGCGCTGCTCGGTTTCGACCACACCATGTTCTTCGTCCGGGGCATCAGCAAATACGGTACCGACTTCAACGGCATTGCCAAGCAGGACACCGGCTACAAGCCGATGCAGAGCCGGCTCATCTTCAAGCGCGAGGGCAAAGGCGGATACCAGAACTCTATATTCCAGATAATCCGTTTCAAGACCGACGGCACCATGGACAGCCTCACATACTGAGTCGAAGGAGGTAGATTGACAATGGTGAAATATATTTAGTGCATAAAAACAAAAATGAATCTTTCAACCACATACAACAGAATGAAGAATCCCATCCGTCTTGCCCTTACCACGCTGCTGATTGTCGTTCCGCTGACGTCGACGGCACAGATCGGCAAGTACCGCAACACCTTCTCCATAGGAGCCAACGCCGGAGCAGCACTGTCGAGTGTGGGCTTCGACCCGAGTGTGTCGCAGGGACAGCACGTGGGTCTCACTGGAGGACTGTCGTGGCGATACACCAGCGAAAAGTATTTCTCCACTATCTGTTCCATTGCCGGTGAGGTGAACTTCGCTGCCATAGGATGGAAAGAGGACATCCGCGATGCCAACGACAACCCCGTAGTCAACACCAACGGTTCCGTGGAGAAATACTCGCGCACACTGAACTACATTCAGATTCCCGTCTTCGCACATCTGGCATGGGGACGCGAGAACAACGGGTTCAACTTCTTCATCCAGGCCGGACCGCAGATAGGCATTCTCCTCAGCGAGAGTACCGACCGCAACTACGACTCACCGAATCTCGATGCACAGTCGGGACGGTCGAATACCACCGTAGAGCAGGAATCGATGAAAGTAGAGAATAAATTCGACTACGGCATTGCCGCCGGAGCAGGTCTCGAATATGCCAACAGCCACATCGGACGGTGGATGCTCGAGGCACGCTACTACTACGGTCTGGGAAATATCTACGGCTCGTCGAAACGTGATTATTTCTCGAAGAGCAACATCGGAAACATCGTAATAAAAGCCACATGGCTTGTCGACTTAAGCAAATAACCACAAACTAAAAAACAATATCGAAAATGTTCAAAAATCATCCTAAGGGTCTTCTACAGGCCGCCCTGAGCAACATGGGTGAGCGATTCGGCTATTATATCATGATTGCCGTGCTAACGCTCTTCCTTTGCAGTAAGTTCGGAGTTAGCGACGAGACGTCGAGCCTTATCTCGGGATTCTTCCTCGCTGCCATCTACATCATGAGTCTTGTCGGAGGTATCATCGCCGACCGCACGCAGAACTATCAGCGTACTATCGAGAGCGGACTCATCATCATGTCGTTAGGATATGTCTGTCTGTCAGTCCCCGTCATGGCCACACCGCAGAACAACTCGTATCTGCTGGCCTTCACCATCTTCGCCCTCGTCCTCATCTCATGCGGCAACGGACTCTTCAAGGGCAATCTGCAGGCCATTGTCGGACAGATGTACGACGACTTCGAGGCTGAGGCTGCCAAGGAGGGTCCCGAAAAGCTGAAATGGGCACAGGGACAGCGCGATGCCGGATTCCAGATCTTCTACGTCTTCATCAATGTCGGCGCGCTGCTCGCTCCGTTCATCGCTCCGGTGCTGCGCTCCTTCTGGCTCAAGAGCCACGGATGGCTCTACAATGCCGACCTGCCGCGGCTCTGCCATGAGTATATCAACGCCAACGGAAATATCGGTCAGAAGGACCTCAGCAGTCTTACGGAGCTTACACATCAGGTGGGGGGCAATGTGGCTGACCTGGCAAACTTCTGTCCGCAGTATCTCGATGTCTTCAACACCGGAATCCATCTGAGCTTCATTGCCAGCGTCGTGATGATGCTCATTTCGCTCGCCATATTCATGAAGTCGAAACACATGTTCCCAATGCCAGGACGCCACGAGGCGGTGGCTAATGTCGACTACACCCCGGAGGAGCGTGTGGCCATGGCCAAGGAGATACGCCAGCGCATGTACGCCCTCTTCGCCGTATTGGGCATCTCGGTGTTCTTCTGGTTCTCGTTCCACCAGAACGGACAGAGCCTGAGCTTCTTCGCGCGCGACTTCGTCAAGACCGATGCCATTCCGCCGGAGATATGGCAGGCCGTGAACCCGTTCTTCGTCATCGCCCTCACACCGCTGATAATGCTCCTTTTCAACCACTTCACCAAGAAGGGCCACCCTATCACCACTCCGCGGAAGATTGCTCTCGGTATGGGAATCGCCGGACTGGCCTATCTCCTGCTGATGGTTGTCTCAATAGCCAACAACTATCCGTCAGCCGAGACATTCACGTCGTATGCTCCATCGGTGAGGGAAGGACTAAAAGAGGGTCCGTGGGTGCTCATCCTCACTTATTTCTTCCTTACCGTTGCCGAGCTGTTCATCTCGCCATTGGGGTTGAGCTTTGTATCGAAGGTAGCACCTAAGCATCTGCAGGGGCTCTGCCAGGGACTGTGGCTCGGAGCCACCGCCGTTGGCAACGCTTTCCTGTGGCTTGGTCCGCTTATGTACAATAAGCTGCCGTTATGGGAGTGCTGGCTCGTCTTCGCCATTGTCTGTGGCATCAGCATGCTGGTGATGGCCGCAATGACCAAATGGCTTGAGCGCGTCACCAATTCATAACAGCATTGATCTTTTAGCTCAAAACCGCCATTCATGCTCACGTATGGGTGGCGGCTTTTTTTTACCGTCGCCTCACTTGGCGATATTATATTTCATGGATCTATAGCGTTTATAGTTTCTATAGCACCTATAGCGTCTATAGTGTCTATAACTCCTATAGTTTCTATAGTGCCTATAGCGTCCATAGCGTCTATTGCGTCTATAGCACCCTATAGAAAACTATCCTTGCGCATAGTTTAGCAGGGGGGAAACGGCTGGAATATATGATTGTCGTAGCGATGGGGGACCGCGCGGAGGGGAGAGGAGTTTTTAGCAGGGGATTCTTCTGTCAGCAAAGGTAGCAAACAAAAACGCCGGTTCTAAATTTCCGCCCTTTATTGTCGTTAAAATCTGTTAACAGTGGCCGATAAACATCATTTTTCTATCTTTATGGTTTGCGAGGGGCGAAAAAAATATTCGCCTGCCGCGTGTTTATTGTTTGCGCAGGACGGATGTGCCCATTGCTTATTAATCCCTGCTCATTATTCACTGCTTCACTTTTGAATATAATAAATATTTTCTTCTTTATTTACATTCTGCATTTTCCCGACATCAGAAAGCACCTTATGCGACACTGCGACGTTGCGACGCTGGGCATTGAAGAGATTGTCAGTCGGGTTTGCGTCGCAACGTCGCAGTGTCGCAACGTCGCATAAGGCCGTTTCGATATAGGAGCAAAGAGGGCCAAAATGAGACTATAGAGTAAAAATATATTATATTATTATATATTATAATATAGTATATATAATTAATAATCAATATTTTATATCATTATTTATTATTTCTTCTTATTTAACAATTCTGATTTTTGTATACATGCGATAGCTATAAATGTTGCATTGTTGCGTTGTTGCGTTTGGGGGAGATGTTCGGAGACATCCGGGCTATAGAGAAAGACGGGGAGATAGAATCAGGGGTGAACAAATCGTTCACCCCATTGCCGTGATAGGAGGCCCTAAAACGGGGGCGGCCTTGTAAAATTTACCGCTCCCTTTGCCAGCATAGGCAGGCATAGGAAACCATAGGAAACTATAGGCAACCATAGAACTGAATAGGTAAGCCATAGGACTCGATAGGCTGCCATAGGACTCGATAGGGAACCATAGGAAACTATAGGGCAACCATAAAACTCGATTGGCTACTATAGGACTCGATAGGAAACCATGGGAAATTATAGGCAGCAATACGATAACCGCTTGACCGGCAGCTGCTATAAGGACAATAAGGAGGAAAATGATGATTTCGGGGCAGCTGTTAACGGATTTTAACGGTAATAAACGGTTGAAATTTTGAGGAGCAAAAAAGATGTAATAACTTTGTGGGAACATCGAAAGCAGCCGACAAACGAACATGTGGGAATGGAATATTTCGAATGAAAGCCAACAAATGAAAACGGGGAATGGAATATTTCGGAATGGAGGCAGACAAACGAACATGGGGAATGGAATATTTCGGAATGGAGGCAGACAAACGAACATGGGGAAAGGAATATTTCGGAATGGAGGCAGACAAACGAACATGGGGGGAATAGAATATTTCGGAATGGAGGCCGATAAACGAACATGGGGAATGGAATATTTCGAATTGAGGCAACAAAGAAAATGGGGGAAAATCATCTCGGACAGCGGACAGAGACGAAGCTGAGAAGTTTCATCGTGAACGGAGGCTGACAGATAATAGGGCGGGATTTATCCCCGTCCATGCAGAAAAGGGGGTAGTTTAAACCCTATTCACCAGTCTAATCGCTATCCAAGGCCTACAATTATCATGCAGCTGACAGTGTATGGACAAACCTGCCACTCCGATGCGTGGCAGAATGAGGCAAGCGTTTAGATATCAATGTGTTATAATGCAGACAATTCTGCTTTGAATAGTCCTGTAATCGTGGCACTATGAGTTGCAGAATGAGGCTGGCGTTTAGATATCAGTGGATTATAATGCAGAAAGTACTGCTTTGCCTGAGCCTGCAATGGTGGCACTCAGTCGCCATCGAACTCAACGGAGTCGTCATCGATGGTTACGGTGTCTATTTCCTCACTGTCGTCGTTGCTGTTCTCCGATGGTATGAGGAGCTGTTCAAGGTCGTAGAAACTGCCATTGTAGATGTCGAGGTCGACATATCCTTTTATTCCCGGCAGAGTGGCCGCATCGGTGTGTTGCCAGAACTTCCATTGCCCGCGATACTCCATCTTGTCGACGTAGTAGTGGGCAATCCAATAGGGGTAGCCGTCAAATCGCTCGTCGGACAGATAGGTATCCTTGAATTTCGAATAGGTATAGATTATCGGCTTCACGTGGTATTTGTTCTCGACGATGTGGAGCCATGTGAGCACATCGAGCTGGAAGTCCTCGATGCTCTTGTCCTGCGGTTTCCTCTCAATGTCGAGCACCGGTGGCAGGTCGCCTGGCTGCAGATTGGCATGGGAGATGAAGAAATAAGCCTGCTTGCGGGCCGACGAAGTGAGACTGAAATAGTGGTAAGCACCACGAATGAATCCGTTTTCCTTTGCGAGGTTGAAGTTCTGCTCGAAGTTCTCGTCGAGATGCTTGTCACCCTCCGTAGCCTTTATGATTACGAATCTCACCGGTGAACCGTTAATCATGGCGTTGCGCAGCCTGTCCCAGTCGATGGTGCCCTGATGGTGGCTGATGTCTATGCCCCGTATCTCGTAGCCGTCAGGATAGTGCGGATCGCCGTATATGGCTCTCCAGCGGAATCCTGTCGGTCCTACGAAGAAATAATAGAATGCCCAAACGTAGATGACCACTATCGCCACGCCGGAAAGGCAGATGGCCCATTTGGGCCACTTGCCAAAGAACGGAGGTATTTGGGGTTTGGACATTTTCTTTTGTCGTTAAAAGAAGTTTTTTTGCACTGTCGTAGTGACGTGTGCCATTATTGGTGTTCGAGTTGGAGGGTGATTGTCGTTGTGTCGCACACCTCCGCTGGTCCGAAGTACTGTATTGGTCCGGGATAGACAAAGCATGTCATGGCAGCCCACTCGTCGCGGTGGCGCTTATACTCCTGGAACGGACGTCCGTTGAGGTCGACGAGAGCCTTCTTGATGACCGGCTTGAGTTGTCCGTTACGGCGTTCGAGGTTCAGCATGCTTGTTATTGGTACACCTCCAGCTCTCCATTCGTCAGTCGGTGCCGTAGTGTTTTTCACCACAGCCATGTATCCTGTCTTTCCGTTGGCAATGAGCTGTGCTGCGCTTGTTCCGAGGGCATAGCAGTAGTCGGCATCGAAGTTCGAGGGAATAGCGCAACGTCCCTCGTAGCCGAAGAAGTGGTGCTGGGTGTGGAAGTGTCCCTTGAACTTTCCTTCCTCCTTCCACAGGCGCAGTTTGGCAGCCACCATTCTCGAGAGTAGCTTGTCGGTCTCGATGCTCGACACCTGTACGTTTCCGTGTGGGTCGCGCTCGAGGCTCAGCTGCCGTGCCACGTCGTATGGCAGGGTCTCGAAGGTGTTGGCGTTGTCCTTGCTGAGGTGCTCGAGGATGTATCTTCGCTGTTCGGCTTTATCGAGATGCTTGTATTCATCTCCATGCTCTGCGAGGAGGTCGTTAAGCTCACTGATGAGTCGTCCGATGGCCGGTATGAACTCGATGAGTCCTTCCGGTATCAGCACCACACCGTAGTTCATTCCGTGGGCGGCTCTGTTGGCTACGATACCGGCAATGTAGTCGACGATGTCGTTGAGCGAGTCGTCGTTGGCCTGCACCTCCTCTGAGACGATACATACGTTAGGATGGCACTGCAGGGCACACTCGAGTGCGATGTGCGATGCCGACCGTCCCATGAGCTTCACGAAGTGCCAGTATTTCTGCGCCGATGCACAGTCGCGCTCGATGTTTCCTATGAGCTCGCTGTAGGTCTTTGTTGCAGTGTCGAATCCGAAACTCGTTTCTATCTGGTCGTTCTTCAGGTCGCCGTCGATAGTTTTCGGAACGCCTATGACCTGTATGCCGTCGCCATGGTCCTTGTAGTATTCAGCCAGGACAGCGGCGTTGGTGTTCGAGTCGTCGCCGCCGATGATGACGAGAGCCTTGATGTCGAGCTTGTTGAGAATCTGCAGTCCTTTCTCAAACTGTTCCTCAGTCTCGAGTTTTGTTCTTCCCGACCCGATGATGTCGAATCCTCCGGTGTTGCGGTAGTCCTCAATGATCTCGGAAGTTATCTCCATGTACTCGTGCGATACGAGTCCGCCGGGTCCGAGGAGGAATCCGAAGAGTCTGTTTTCGGGGTTCAGCCGCTTAATCTCGTCGAAGAGTCCTGAGATGACATTATGTCCGCCGGGGGCCTGTCCGCCACTGAGAATGACACCGACGTTGATGGCATGATGCGTTGTCTCCTCGCCGGGCTCGAATCTTACGATAGGCATACCGTAGGTGTTTGGGAACAGACTCTTGATAATCTGCTGGTCACGAACACTGTTAGTGGGCTCCCCCTCAACGGCCTTGACGTTTCCCTTGAGAGCTTGAGGAAGCTTAGGCTTGTATTCGGAACGGATTTTTTCTAAGATACTTTTTTCCATGCGTATTATAGTTAGATTGATGATAGTTTCTTCTTTTGCAATGAATATTTAAGTTTTATTGATAATCATTCTTTCTTCATTTATCTGCAAAAGTACTTTTTTTCTTCGACAAAACCGAAGCTTAGAGAATTAATTTCACGTTTTAGGATAATTTTTCGAAATATTGACAAGAGTTTCAGAAGATTTTTCCTATCTTTGAATCCAAATAAGCGAAAAGTTAAATTCAACATCAATATTATGTCAAACAAACGAGAATTAAAGAAGGCCATACGGAATATCTGCGCTGACCTGTTCGCTGAGTGTGCAAGTGCCACGTACTATAGTGCTAAGGAACAGAAAGAGAATGGCGAAGTGCTGCTCACCTCTATCGTCGAGATGAACGAGAACTTCATCTGCCGCGTTTCCCACCCCGAACCCGGCATGCCCGCAAAGGCATACTACAAGGACCTCATCGCCGAGTTCAACAAGCAAGCATCGGCCATCATCGACCAGATATCAACCATCGCATAAATTCTACATCTATGTTGCAGAAATTTTGTGGATGGCTCTTATATAAATGTATGGGGTGGACAAAGGATGTCACCGTGGTCCGCCCCGACAAGTTCATTATCTGTCTTGCTCCTCACACGAGCAACTGGGACTTCCTCATCGGCCAGCTCTACGCATGCTCCGAAGGCATGAAGATCAACTTCCTCATGAAGAAGGAGTGGTTCTTTTGGCCCTTGGGCGGTATCTTCCGTCGGATGGGCGGCATCCCGGTGTGGAGGAGCAAGCACACGAGTCTCACTGACCGCTTGGCCGACGAGGCCCGCAGCGCAAGGAGATTTGCCCTCTGCATAACACCGGAGGGCACCCGCTCGCTGAATCCCGACTGGAAATTAGGGTTCTACTATATCGCCAAGAAAGCCGGAATCCCGATATTGCTGTATGGTGTCGACTACGAGAAGAAGCTCATACGATGCACCATGGCGATGACTCCGGAGGGCGACGACGAGAAAAACATACGTGACGTAAAACTGTATTTTAAGGATTTCAAAGGCAAGCACCCCGAAAAATTCACTATTGGGAAACTATGAACAAACGTACAACTATACTCTTTCTCTTCTGTGCCGCAGCCCTCGGACTTTCAGCCCAAAGCCGTGACAGCAGAATAGGGACGGCTGTGGAGACGGCCATCAAGAAGATCGAATGGCCGACGGGCAGCGGTGTGTCGGTACCGAAGCTGATGTCGTATGAGACTAATGCCGACATGGAATCGCTGACCGTCAGACTCGACGATTCGGTCTCGAAGGAGAAGATAGACTCACGTACGGTAAACAAACTATATAAGCTGCTGCGCAAGGGACTTCCGGCTGAATACAGGAAATATGATATTGTTGTAATCTCGGACGGCAGGACCCTCCAGGACATTGCAAGCGAATCGCGGTCGGTCAAGCCAGTGACAACCTCTTGGGGCTCAACCGACTACAAGGGACAGCCATGGGTGCAGAACGTGTCGAGGCAGCTGACGGCGAGCAAGGGTCTCTACGACCGTCACATATCAATATGGTCGAGCCACGGCCGATATTACGACTCGTCGAAGGGGCAATGGAAGTGGCAGCGCCCGAATCTCTTCGGAACGACTGAGGACTTATACACCCAGACAATAGTGACACCTTATCTCATCCCGATGCTTGAGAATGCCGGTGCCGTGGTGTTCTCGCCACGCGAGCGCGACTGGCAGAAGAATGAGGTCATCGTCGACAACGACGGCAGCCACAGGGGATATGTGGAGTATGGGGCCAAGAAGTGGTCGGCCACGGCCGCAGCCGGTTTTGCGTTTCATGAGGGTACCTATGCCGACGGCGAGAATCCCTTCACCAAGGGCACGGCGCGGAAGGTGAAGACGACAAAGGGAAAACGCGTGACGATGGCGAGCTATCAGCCTTACTTCACCGAGTCGGGGCAGTATGCCGTCTACGTAAGCTACAATACGGTGAAGAAGAGCGTCGACGATGCCGAATACACCGTATACCATAAGGGGCAGGCAACGACGTTCCACGTCAATCAGACGATGGGCGGCGGCACATGGGTCTACCTCGGCACATTTAATTTCGATAAGGGCAGCTCCGAGTTCAACAGGGTTGTAGTGTCCAACCACAGCTCCTCTAAAGGCTTCGTCACTACCGATGCCGTGCGCTTCGGCGGTGGAATGGGAAATATCGAGAGGGGCGGTGAGGTAAGCGGAATGCCCCGATGCCTCGAAGGAGCACGGTACAGCGCCCAATGGTATGGTGCACCGCGTGAGGTCGTCAGTGTCTATCAGGGGCAGAACGACTACAACGACGACATCAACTGCCGGTCGCTGATGACCAACTGGCTGGCCGGAGGAAGCGTCTACGTGCCAAGCAACGAGGGACTGAAAGTACCTATAGAGCTCTCATTGGCCGTACACAGCGATGCAGGCTATGCCAAGGACGCATCGCTGACAGGAACGCTAAGTATCTGCACTACAGACTACAAGGGCGACAAGAGTCTGAATTCTGGACTGTCGAGGAGTGTTTCTAAGACCTTCGCCCAAGGACTTATAGATCAGATAAAAAGCGATGTCAGTGCACGATTTAACACTTCATGGACGGTGCGCGGTGTGTGGGACAAGAATTACAACGAATGCCGCAGACCGGAGGTGCCATCAGCTATCCTCGAAGTTCTCTCGCATCAGAATTTCAACGACATGAAGTTTGGACAGGACCCGAACTTCAAGTTCACACTGGCGCGAGCAGCCTACAAGCAGATCGTAAAATTCGTCTCACGGCTGCACTCCACGCCGTACACCATTCAGCCGTTGGCTCCCGACCATTTCAGTCTTTCGTTAGTATCGAAGGGCCGCATCCAACTTCGGTGGCAACCGGTCAATGATCCTACGGAGCCAACAGCAAAGCCAAGCTGCTACATTGTTTATACGGCCATCAACAATGGCGACTTCGATAATGGCACAAAGGTCAACGCTACGAATTTCACTCTCGACATGGAGCCAGGCAGCTTATACCGTTTCCGCGTTACGGCCGCCAACGATGGTGGCGAGAGTTTCCCTACGGAGGAGCTCGCGGCATGTTACAACAAGTCGGCGCGGAAAAACATCCTCATAGTCAACAACTTCCACAGACTTTCGTCACCGGCAATCATCGACAACGACCTGGAGCAGGGTTTCGACTTCAACGCCGATCCCGGTGTGCCCTATGGCAAGTATGCGGGATGGAACGGATTCCAAACCAATTACGACCGAACGATGATGGGAAAGGAGGGCAGCGCAGCCCTCGGCTATGGCGGTGACGAGCTCGTAGGAATCTTCATTATGGGCAATACTTTCGACTACCCGACGGAACACGCTCAGGCACTGGCAACAACGGGGCGCTACAATATCGTCAGTTGTTCGGCTGATGCCGTCGAGAACGGAACGGTGCGACTCAGCGACTACGATGCCGTCGACCTCATCAACGGACTGGAGGAGGACGACAGCCACTCGCTGGTTCATTATAAATCGTTCAACACGACGCTACAGAGGAAGATCGAGGACTATGTTCGGAATCATGGCCGGATATTCGTCAGCGGTGCTTATATAGGCAGCGACATGACATCTGACCAGGAGACGGCATTCCTCGGCAGGGTCCTCAAAGTCAGCTACAACGGACAGAACCGCGACCAGGTTAATCCAACAGTCACAGGGATGGGCCAGACAATGAATGTGTGGCGGATAGTGAACGAGAGCCATTATGCTGCGGTGTCGGCCGACGTTCTCAACGCTGCCGACGGAGGCTACTGCGCCATGAAGTATGCCGACGGCACCAGTGCGGCCGTGGCCTACGACGGCTCTGACTATAAGGCCTTTACAATGGGATTCCCGATAGAGTGCATCAAAGACGCGAAAACGAAAAGCGCTATTCTGCGCGGGATAATGGCATTCATACTGAAATAACATCAAAAAAATCATTATACTATGACAAAGATTACAGCCAACGCTTCAGGAACAAGAAGCATAGAAATCAGTGAGAAACATCTGAAAACCATCCGGAAATACTCTCTTCTCGATGGTCTCATCGATTCAAATGGAATAATAAACGAGGAGGTTCTCGACAAGTTGAAACTCAATGTCAGAGGTCTCCTGGAGTCGGCAAATGTCAAGGACAACGACTTGCTCGACTTATGTCTCGATGTCATCTACAACCAGAATATGAAAGCCATTGGACTCCAGAATCTTGTAAGTCTGTATGGCGAATGGCTGAAGACTAACGGCAACGATGCTCCTGCCGACGACAACCCTGATCCTAACGAGGTGACTGATTGATGGCAAACGGCAACAGCGACAACAGAACACGGGGATACTTGCTCACCGACTTCCTCCCTACAACGAAGAAGGAGGTGGAGTTACGCGGATGGGATCAGCTCGATGTCATCCTCTTCAGCGGCGACGCTTATGTCGACCACCCGGCTTTCGGAGCCGCGGTGATTGGCCGTGTGCTGGAATCGAAAGGATTCAAGGTGGCCATAGTCCCGCAACCCGACTGGCACGGCGACTACCGTGACTTCAAGAAGCTGGGGAAGCCGAGGCTGTGCTTCGCCGTATCGCCGGGGGCTATGGACTCGATGGTTAACCGCTACACTGCCAACCGCCGAAAGAGACACGACGATGCGTACAGCCCAGACTCTCGCCACGACATGCGGCCGGATTATCCCTCGATTGTCTACACCCAAATCCTGAAACAGCTCTTTCCCGATGTCCCAGTAATATTGGGCGGTATCGAAGCTTCGATGCGGCGATTGACACATTATGACTATTGGCAGGACAGGGTCAGGAAGAGCATCCTCTGCGACAGCGGTGCCGACATGATTCTCTACGGTATGGGCGAGAAGAATACGGTAGCTGTTTGCGAGGCTTTGGCCGAAGGGAAGAAGATAATTCAACTAAGGGATATTCCGCAGACGGCTTATCTGAGTAAGGAAGAGGATATCCCCGGTGGAATTACCGATGCCGACATCGTTCTCCACAGCCATGAGGAGTGCTTGGAGAACAAAAAGTTTGAGGCCGAAAACTTCCGACATATCGAGGAAGAATCCAACAAGATGCATGCCCAGCGCATCCTCCAAGCCGTTGACGGTGAGTATGTTGTGGTTAATCCTCCTTACCCGCCAATGACAACCGAGGAACTCGACGCGGCCTACGATCTTCCCTACACCCGACTGCCGCATCCTAAATACCGCGGCAAGACGATACCGGCCTACGAGATGATAAAATTCTCCGTGACGCTGCATCGCGGATGCTTCGGTGGATGCGCGTTCTGTACCATCTCGGCCCATCAGGGGAAGTTTGTGGTTTGCAGATCGAAGAAGAGTATCCTTCGCGAAGTGGAGCAGATTATCCACATGCCCGACTTCAAGGGATATATCTCAGATCTCGGCGGACCATCAGCCAATATGTACGGAATGCACGGACGGAACCTCAAGGCCTGCGAGAAGTGCAAGCGCCCGTCGTGCATCAATCCGGCTGTCTGCCCCAATCTTATCACCGACCACAGCAAGCTGCTCGACATCTACCATGCCGTCGACGCTCTGCCGGAGGTGAAGAAGAGTTTCATCGGCAGCGGAATAAGATATGACCTGCTCCTCCATCGTGGCAACGACGAGGCAAGTAACAAGGCAGCAGAGGATTACACACGCGAGCTCATCGTCAAGCATGTCAGCGGACGACTGAAAGTGGCACCGGAGCATACCTCCGACCGCGTGCTGAAACTGATGCGAAAGCCGTCGTTCTCGCAATTCTATGAGTTTAAACGCGTCTTCGACCGAATAAACCGTGAGGAGGGACTGAAAGAGCAGATAATTCCTTACTTCATATCTTCTCATCCAGGGTGCCACGAGGTGGACATGGCTGAATTAGCGGTGATAACAAAGGACCTCGACTTCCATCTTGAGCAGGTGCAGGACTTCACGCCAACGCCGATGACCGTTTCTACCGAGGCCTGGTATACGGGTTACGACCCTTATACTCTCGAGCCCGTATTCTCGGCCAAAACTCCGCAGGAGAAGCTCGCCCAACGGCAATTCTTCTTCTGGTATAAACCCGAGGAACGCCGAAATATCGAGCATGAGCTCAGACGCATTGGCCGTCCTGACCTCATAGAGAAACTCTATGGTGGAAAGAACAACTATCATCCGTCGGCCAACGCAAACGCGCATCATAATGCCAAGGACCGCAAACCGACGGCCGGACGTCACCCGAACGTGCGTTACGACGATAAAGCCATAGGCAGTACCCCGGACCAGCCTTGGCGCAGCGGAAGGGGCCGCAGCAACAATAAGGACAGAAAATATCATAGCGAAGGAGCAAAATTCAATAAGTTTAACTCCTCAAACGCCACCGCCAATGAGGGCCGTCGAGGTCAGTCGAATGGCGGAAGACAACGGAACCGCAACAAGCGATAGACGGAATGGGGTGGGGCTGAGACAAGCCTTCGCCCCTTTCCGTTCCGTTTGTGGCGGTTTTTGCTGTTTTTACGGCATTTTGTTGTAATCATCTGCGGGTAGTTGCGCATCATTTTGCGCGTATGGCCGAATCCCAGAGGAAGAGCAATCCACCCGATTCCGGAACAGAAGAAGGACATTAGGAAGTGTCTGTAATTAAAAATATGAGAATGCTGACACCCCCTCGCGACATTCTCCGTGAAATTTAATCCATCAAACGATGCACTCAGAAGTAGAGAATACATATCCCGAAGGGGACAGAATGATGAATAAGGGCCTGTTGGACGAAAGCCAGTACAAGGTCGTAACGGTACGTGGGGGATACCATCTCGTGCTTGCCCCTCCGGGATGTGGCAAGACTCACACTCTCGCTGAGCGCATTTGCTATGCCCATAACCATGGTGTCGGCTACGACGACATGATTTGCATGACGTTCACCAACCGTGCATCAAGGGAGATGCTGAACCGGATAAGACTACGAATCAATGATCCGTCGGTCGACGAACTGCAGGTTGGAAACGTCCATCGCTACTGTTCCAAATTCCTCTTTGAGTCGGAGATGATCAGTGCCGACTCGTCAATAATCGATGATGAGGAGGCGGTGAGCATCATTGCCGACTATTTGCATGAGGACGACGAGACGGTTATGGGCGACTGGCGCCGTTTTCGGGTCTACAAGGAGATAATCTTCTTCCAGCATCTCATGTACCAGCTTGAGCACAACCACCCGCTGAAGGTGCTGCTGCATCCTGAGGCGCTGACAGAGGAAAACCGACAGGGACTGAAGAAGATATGCGAATTGCAGAACTATGAGTTCAACACTCAGTCGATGCTCGAAATCTATAAGCATGCTTACAACTACATTGACGATGCCAACGCACCACGGTTAAACCCCGACACGCGGAAATTCGTGCGCAACGTAGCATTGAAAATGTATTACGCAAGCATGTATGAAAAGTACAAGACGGAGAACAACATGCTCGACTTCGAGGACCTACTGCTCAAGACTTACGACGTTTACAAAGCGGATAAGGCAAAACCCGAGAGCGAGAGAAAGCTGAGCTACTACCACTGGATACAAGTCGATGAGGTTCAGGACCTTAACGAGATGCAGTTAGCAATAGTCGACTTGATTACTGCCGACGACAACTTCACCGTCATGTACCTTGGCGACGAGCAGCAGGCCATATTCTCGTTCATGGGAGCAAAGATGGAGACGCTGATGGAACTGCGTATGCGCTGTAAAGGGAATATCCATCATCTGACAAAGAACCACCGCTCACCGAGCTATCTCCTCGATGTATTCAACGATTATGCCGAGAAGACCCTGAAAATAAACCGCGACTTTCTGCCCACAAGCGACCGCATAGTGAAAGCGGCTCCAGATGACTTGTGCATCGTTTCGACGACAACCGTCGACAAGGAAATCGTAAAGGTGGCGGAACTGTCGAAATCGTTCGTCGACAACAATCCGCGGGAGCGAACGGCCGTCATCGTCAACTCGAATCGCGATGCCGACAAAATCAGTGAGGAATTGGCTGCCGAGGGACTGAAGCACTTCAAAGTGTCGGGAAAGGACCTCTTCTCGACCAACGAGATGAAACTGATTCTCGCGCACGTCAATGTTGTCAGCAATGAGAATAATTTCATCAGTTGGGCGCGGATTTTAAAAGGGTTGAAAGTGTTTCAGACGAACTCCTTGGCCCGCAGATTCCTTCGGAAACTAAGACAACTATCTATTGTTCCCACCGACTTTCTGCTCTATGACAGAAGCACTTACGTTATGGAGTTCATCCGTGATTACGAATCCAAGGACATTGTAGTATTCGATACCGAGACCACGGGACTTGATGTCTTCAGCGATGATATCATAGAAATATCGGCTATCCGCACGCGGAAGGGTCAACAGATTGGAGAGCCATTAGACTTATACGTCAGAACCGACAAGACCATTCCAGAAAAACTCGGCGACAAGGTTAATCCAATGTATGCCCTCTATAAGGAGAAGGAGGCTAACGGCGGCCTGGTCTCGCACGCTGAGGCCATAAAGATGTTCCTCGACTTCGTTGGCGACTGCACTATCGTGGGCCACAATGTCAATTATGATTACAATATCCTCGACAATAACATGAAGCGATATTGCGGCAAGAGCCTTAGCGAAAGGACGTTGCGAGTGTTCGATACCCTAAAGCTGATGCGTCTCCTAAAGCCGAATCTGACGAGCTATCGGTTGGAATCGTTGCTCGCCGTCTACGGACTCGAAGGAAAGAACTCGCATCAGGCCATCGACGATACTGCGGCTACGGTGAGCCTCCTCGCTTTCAGCTATCAGTGTGCAAAGGAAATAGCTGAGGCTCAGACAGCTTTCATCAACCACCCGAAAGTGATTCCGTTGACCGATAAATTCCGGCGCAACTATTCTGAAATATTCAAGCGGACATACGATAAGCTCTACAACTTGCCAACGAGTACAGAGCCTCCGATAGTAGAAGAGCTGAAAGAAGCTTACAAATCTTTTGTCGACGAGGAATATATCCAGCCAATAACCAAGTTCGACTTGTTCCTCACTTACGTCACTAATGATGTCGTTGAGGATGAGTTCCGCCACAGTCCGCTCATAGACCAACTGTCGCGATACTCCATTGACCTCGACACCCTGAAAGAAGCCGACTTCTGCAACTCTAAGAGTATCGTGGAGAATATCTACGTCACGACGGTTCATAAGGCCAAAGGACTCGAATTTGACAACGTTATCGTCTTCGACGCTGCCGATGGCCGGTACCCGAGTTACGTCAACTCAACGAAGAAACAGGATGATGAAGATGCACGAAAGTTCTACGTTGCAATCTCTCGGGCTCAGAAAAGACTTTACATTCTCTACGCAACTGAGTCGGTCGACAAATATAATAGGGTGCATAAACGTGAGATAACACCGTTCATGAGCACCATAATGCGCTACTTCACCAACAGATAATGACAATCCGCCGTTATCTTGGATGATGGGTAGAAGCAAATGACGGGAAGTGCAGAATCAAACAACGGGATGTAAAATTAATTCAAACCACATTCCGCTCAACACCAATCTCGTTATGTACTGAAAACCAACGACTTACAAGAACATGCCATTTGGCGTTGCAAAACGGTCCATTTCAGCTTGCAAAACGGTCCATTTCAGCTCGCGAAATGGACCGTTTTGCAAGCTGAAATGGTATGTATTATAATGCTGTAAAGATAATTCAGAGTCTCCGTTCGTGTTATCTTGGATTTTCAATACATTTTATTAATGTAAGAATCAAGATTAAAGGGGGAGAATATCAGAATATGTTTCCAAACCAATTTCTGAATTCCAACCAGTACTTGAAGGCTGCGCTGTGGCTCGCTGCAAGAATCTTCGTTAAGCCGGCCAAAATGTAAAGACCGAAGAAAACGAACAGAATAAACAGAATGCTGAAACCGAAGAACAGCCACAGATCGGCATCATCATACTCCTTGCGGAACCGCGAGATGCGCGAGCCCGACCAACCGAAGAACACTTCTATATGGTCGAGAACCTTTGTCAGTGTGGTTTTCGACTTCTTTCCTACGTTCTCCACAGTCCGTCCGGCACTCTTAATGGCCTCTACCGACGGATGGATGACCCTCGAATCCACAAAGGGCATCGACGAATAGTAGGGTAGCGACAGCTGGTCGTCCCTAACCGGTATGACGCTGCTGGCCTCGACAGTGAGATTGTCGGGCTTGCTCAATCGACAAGTAACGATGCCCTTGCAATAAGGACAACGATATTTGAACACACCATATTCGTCTGTTTCGGCAACGAAAGCCTTGCCACAGTGGCTGCACTTGACGCTGTATTTCATTGATTCTTCTATTTTATGATTGCAAAAGTATAAAAAAATGACCAACATTGCAAGAGATATGAATAAAATTATTACCTTTGCACTACGAAAATTTAAATTCAAATGAACTGGCTAATTGACTTATTCACGGCTCAAGATTCTGTTGCCCACATAGCATTGCTCTATTCGCTCGTCATTGCTATCGGCATACTTCTTGGCAAAATTAAAATCGGTGGTATTTCCTTAGGTGTAACGTTCGTACTCTTCGTGGGAATTCTTGCTGGACACATCGGTTTCACGGCCCCTGTCGCAACAATGAACTTCCTTCAGGATTTCGGACTTATACTGTTCGTCTTCATGATCGGTCTGCAGGTGGGACCGGGTTTCGTTGAGAGTTTCGGACGCGGAGGTATCAAACTGAACTTGATGGCATGTGCTGCTATCTTATTGAACATTCTCGTGATGTTCGGATGTTACTACTTGTTTTTCAACACCTCCGACCCGAAAAATCTACCAATGATGGTCGGTACGCTCTATGGTGCCGTAACGAACACACCTGGACTTGGAGCTGCTCAGGAGGCTCTGCAGAGCGTCTTCCCGAAGGGTGTCAACTTCAACCTTGCATCGGCTTATGCATGTGCTTACCCCTTGGGTGTGCTCGGAATCATCGGAGCATCGCTTGCTGTAAAGTTCTTATGCCATGTCGATTTCGATGAGGAGAACGAGAAAATCCAAGAGATGGAGGCTGCCGACCCGCACGAGAAACCGCATATGATGTATCTGAAAGTTGCCAATGCGTATATCGCAGGGCGCACACTGCAGCAGATTTCGGGGTTCCTCAACCGCGATATCGTCTGCACACGTATATTGCACGACGGACAGCTGAGCCTCCCGAAGCGGGACACTAAATTTGAGATGGGCGACGAGGTGCTTATAGCTTGCGCAGAGAGCGATGCCGAGGCTATTCAGGCTTTCATCGGTCCAACTATCGATGCCAACTGGGTTGAGGATGAGAAGTCGCAGCCAATGGTAAGCCGCAAGATTCTCGTCACCAACACTGCAATGAACGGTAAGAGTCTCGGAAAGATTCACTTCTCAAGTCTTTACGGTGTCAACGTAACCCGAATCACGCGTCAGGGCATGGACCTCTTTGCCAGCCGAAGTCACCACTTCCACGTTGGCGACCGCATTACTGTTGTGGGACCGGAGGAAAATGTAAACCGCGTGGCTGAGCTTATGGGTAACCAGGAGCGCAAACTCAATATGCCAAATATTGCCACAATATTCATTGGCATCATTGTGGGTATCATCTTCGGAAGCCTGCCATTTGCTATCCCGGGAATGCCGGTGCCATTGAAACTTGGACTTGCCGGCGGACCGCTGATCATCGCCATCATCATTGGAAGATGGGGATATCGAATTGGATTAAACACTTATATGACAACATCAGCTAACATGATGCTGAGAGAATTCGGATTGGTACTCTTCCTCGCATCGGTGGGAATCAAAGCCGGTGACGGGTTCTGGGAAACTGTAGTGTCCGGCGACGGACTGAAATATGTGGGAACGGGATTCCTCATCACTATCATCCCGATATTGATTGTAGCTCCGTTCGCCCGCAAGAAGTATAACTTCAACTACTTCACCATCATGGGAATGATTTCAGGTACTTACACTGACCCTCCTGCACTGGCTTACGCCAACTCCGTATGCAACGGTGAGGCTTCTGCCATCGGATATTCTACTGTCTACCCGCTGAGCATGTTCTTACGAATCTTTACGGCCCAACTGATAATATTGTTCTTCTGTGGGACCTAACACAAGTATAATCCTCATCTGTCTCCGTCAAGGATGGCGACTGGTGAGGATATTTTCTTTTAACTAAAATACTAAACAATGAAAAAAATCAGACTTTTTACAATCTTCTTATTTACTTTATTTGCCGCATCATACGCTACCGCACAGCGTTATCCTTATCAAGTGACATATCTCCCCACATCAGAGAGGGCTCGCGATCTTTGCAAAAGACTGACTCTGGACGAGAAGATAAGTCTCATGATGGACCGTTCGCCGGCCATTCCGCGACTGGGAATTCCCGAGTTTCAGTGGTGGTCGGAAGCTTTGCACGGAGTGGGACGTAACGGATATGCTACCGTCTTTCCCGTAACCATCGGTATGGCAGCATCGTTCGACGAGTCGTTAGTCAACAAAGTGTTTACCGCAGTCAGCGATGAGGCAAGAGCAAAGAACAACGAGGCTATACGGTCCGGACATATCGAGAGATACCAGGGACTGTCTTTCTGGACCCCGAATATCAATATCTTCCGCGATCCGCGTTGGGGCCGTGGGCAGGAGACATACGGTGAAGACCCGTTCCTCACTACACGCATGGGCTTGGCGGTGGTCCGCGGATTGCAGGGAAGTGAGGGATACAAATACAAGAAGCTCCTTGCATGCGCAAAGCACTTCGCTGTGCACAGCGGACCGGAATGGAGCCGACATACACTGAATCTCGAGAATCTCTCGCAACGTGACCTTTGGGAAACATATCTACCGGCTTTCAAAGCCTTGGTCCAGAAGGGGAAAGTGGCTGAAGTAATGTGTGCGTACCAGAGAATCGACGGCGACCCGTGCTGTGGCAACAGTAATTATCTTCAGAAAATTCTTCGCAACGAGTGGGGATTCAAGGGAATGGTCGTCTCCGACTGCTCGGCTATCAGCGACTTTTGGGTTCCAGGACGCCACGGTGTGAGTGCTAATGCTGCGGACGCATCGGCTAAAGCGGTTATTGCCGGAACTGATGTGGAGTGTGGAAGTAACTATAAAAATCTGCCGGAAGCTATAAAGGCAGGTAAAATCACTGAGAAACAGATTGACGCAAGCGTAACGCGACTGTTGCAGGCCCGCTTTGAAGTTGGCGATTTCGACAACGAAAAGGACAATACCTATAGAAAGATTCCAATGTCGGTGGTTGCCAACGCTAATCATAAGCAGCTGGCTCTGAATATTGCACGTGAGTCGATGGTCCTTCTTCAGAATTGGAATAATGTACTGCCGCTGGCAAAGGGCGATAACGACATCATCGTTATGGGCCCTAATGCGAACGACTCCGTAATGCAGTGGGGTAACTACTCAGGTTATCCTACATCGACAATAACTATCTTAAAGGGTATCAGGGAGAAGAATCCCAATATCAAGTATATCCAGGGCTGTGGTCTGACAAGAGACGACGGAGTAAGCACAAGCCTTTTCGACGAGATAACTTCCAACGGCAGAAAGGGAATGACAGCCGAATATTGGAACAATATGACAATGACAGGAAAGCCCGTCAGGACACAGACGATGACGACAGCTATCAACCTCAGCAACGGAGGTGCTACCGTTTTTGCTCCCGGAGTGAATCTCGATTCGATAAGCGCAAGGTATAAAGGTACTTTCACGCCTAAAGAAAGCCAAAAGGTCTCACTTTCAATTCATTGCGATGACGGAGTACGTCTTATCGTCAATGGAGATACATTGGCCAACGAGTGGAAGTCAAGAGCACGTATCCAAAACATCAATAGGGAGATTGATGTCGTTGCCGGAAAGAAATACAACATCCAGATTGACTATTTCCAGAAGAAAGACGTTGCAGTGATGCAGTTTGACATCGTCCATAAGACTATGCAAACGAAAGAAGAGCTGCTCGCGCAAATCGGTAATATAAATAAGGTTATCTTCGTCGGTGGAATATCACCAAGCCTTGAGGGTGAGGAGATGAAAGTCGACGAGCCGGGATTCAGGGGCGGTGACCGCACAAGCATTGAGCTTCCGCAAGTTCAAAGGGATATGATCAAAATGCTGCATGATGCCGGCAAAACTGTAATCTACGTCAATTGCTCGGGCTCTGCCATAGGATTGGAACCTGAAGCCGACAACGCCGACGCAATACTCCAGGCCTGGTATCCCGGAGAACAGGGCGGAAGAGCTGTGGCAGACGTTCTCTATGGCGACTATAATCCTGGCGGAAAGCTCCCCATAACGTTCTACCGTCATGACAGCGACCTGCCTGATTTTGAGGACTATAGTATGGCTAACCGCACTTATAGGTACTTTAAAGGAAATGCCCTGTTCCCATTCGGCTATGGACTTAGCTACACGACATTCGACGTAAAGCCTCAAGAGTTCAAGAATGGACATCTCATGGTCAGCGTAACCAACACCGGTAAAGTGGCTGGTTCTGAGGTAGTTCAGCTTTATATACGTCGTCCGGCCGATACCAATGGTCCTATTAAGACTCTCCGGGGATATAAACGTGTGTTCCTGCAGCCAGGAGAAAGCAAGGTTGTTGATGTCGCTTACACCGACACTGAGCACCTCGAACTCTGGGATTCGGCAACAAACACAATGCGGTTTATCCCGGGTGATTATGAAATATACATCGGAACAAGCAGCCAGCGCAAAGATCTGAAGAAGTACATGATGACTATCAGTAAAGTAGCTGAGACTCAGGAAGATACCGAATCAAATTAGGATGTAGATTATTCTTGTGACTGAAATGATGCTGCCGGAATCCCTGTTAAGCTTTGGACTCATAATATTAGAATTTCGCAGCGTAAGATTGTCACAATGACTTAAAAGAGCTTCCTCTGCAATATGCTATTGCTCAATATATTATCAACAGCATATTGCAGAGGGAATTTCCTTAGATTAAAAAGAATAACGATAGGAATTGTAAAGGATAACAATAAAATTTAAATTATAAACCAATCTCAATTATTATGGAAAAGTTGCCAAACGACCCCGCAATACTTGTTTCGGCCATTAACATGTTTCTGCGCGATGAAGAGTTCGATTCACTCGATGCTCTTTGCTATTGCTACAATCGCGACCCTAAGGCGTTGAGAAATTATCTCCAAAATCATGGCTTTATTTATGATGAGAAGCAGAAACAATTCAAACGCTTCAAGTAGACATCTGTGCTACTTGAGGCCTTCAACTGTCTTTCTCTCAACAATTTATGGCATCATCTTATCTTGTTGTTGATGAACCGGTAATGTGACCGTACCGGTCTTTGTAGGTCGTTGTAGTACTATTACCACTTGTTTTTGTAGAACTACTACCGGTAATATGCCCATACCTGTCCTTGTAAGTGGTATTTGTGCCATTATATGATGGCTTAGAAACGCTCGATCCAGTCACATGACCATAGGGATCCTTGAAGGTAGTGACCGTTTCGCCATTATATTGCTGCCGTGACTCGCTCTGCCCGGTGATGTGCCCATAGCGGTCCTTGTATACTGTAGTCTTGTTTCCACGACTGTCCGTTGTCGTCGTAGCAGTCCCTGTAACGTGACCATAGCGGTCTTTCTGAGTCTCAACAGTACGGTTGCTTTGTGCACTAACGTTGAGAGCAGCACACGCTAAAACCAATGCGAATAATAATCTCTTCATATTAACCCAACTTTGACATCGTATTTTGCTTAGTTGTTCTGTATCAGCAATTTAGTGTTTTTAAAAAGTCCTACTGTGTTCTACAGATTTTTATTTTTTTAAATGGCACTTTACTGATTTTCAACAACTCGTAGATTTCAGCTGCACTATCTGTAGGCACACTGCACAGTCTGGTCTCGACAGCCTCTCCAAGCGCATTTACTGCTGTGGTAGTAACTGCTTTTTGAGTCTTCATGATCCGCATGATCTCCGACCAGTACGGTGTCGAACGCTCCCGCCCATGCTCATCCTTGCCTTGCTTTCGCCGGGCAACCTTCATCTGATGGCGCACGGTGTTTACTATCCAGTAAGCCAGCAGCCCTAAGAAAAGGTGTGCGTCTGCCCTATTGTCAGTCTGGTGGTATATGGGCCTGAGGCTGAGGTCGGTTTTGAGCTGCCGGTTGGAGCATTCTATTTCACGTATAAGATTATAGTAGTTCCAGGTCGTTTCCTCATCTAATTTCTTCACATTGGTTCTGAGGAAGTATGTTCCGTATTCCACCTTGTCCGGGATGTTGACCTCCCATGTCATAGAAGCGACTTTGTCGTGTCCGTCATCCTCAACTTTTATATTGTAATATCGGCTTATAGAGGGATATTTTCCTTGCAGGGCACCGATCCTGTTTTGTACCTTGCCGTAGTTTTTTATCCCGTGTTTTGATTGGGTACTCTTTCTGATTTTTTTCAACCCTTCCTCAAAACGCTCACGGAATTTGCGGTTCATGGATTCTTCCTTCAACGCTTTTGCAGGAGAGTCTATTTTGAGGTAACAGTCGTCATTCTTGGCCGTTGTTACGCGTTGAAGCGTTATCTCGCGCTTCAAGCAATCGCAAACTGTGACTTTGGGAGCATTCTCGGGGGTGGTGTATTCGGTAAGAGCTTTGCGGGATACACAAAGATAGTTGTATCCTTTGTCCCTTATAGTCTTGAGGTTATCTTCAGTTGAGATACCTGCGTCAATGACTACAAGCACTCCCTCGTTATCGGGACATTTGGCCGGATTCTCAGCAATAAGCTCGTCCACCATGTTGGGAAGTGACTTTGGATCGGCGGTATTGCCTTCCAGTACCGCACTGTAACGTATGAAGCCGTCAGTATTGATGCATAGCGCGAGGACAAGCAGCTTGCAGTCGCTGCGTTTCTCCTTTGAACGGCCAAAGGCAGCCTTCTTGCTGCCGGTCTTGCGTCCCTCAAAATAAAAGTTGGTGAGATCGAAGAGCATAATGCGGTTGGTCGGTTTGAAGAGGTCGTCGGTCTTGTGGCAAAGATACTTCTCAAGCTTATCCTTTATGGAATAAAGGTCATCGGCAACTCGATATATCCTCCTTGGAGTTATTTTGGCCATAGGAAGGTCAAGGAGTTCGCACACTGCAGAGTTCTCTTTTATAATGGATATTGACTTTAATTCGGACGGAGTATAGGCCGCCCTCGTAATAAGATGGGCCAAAGTGACCTTCACCTTGTCCTCAGACCATCCCAAAGAACGGAGAAATGTATCCAGACCAAGTTTACGAATCGTTTGCAGGCATAGCCATTCGCAGCCGACTTCCCTTGCGTCTGTATGCCTCATAGTGTCAACATCTATCCGTTTCCTGGCCTTGGACTTGCTTCTCTCGTAGGCGTTGCCCACAATATCAAGTTTTTCCTCCTCGACAAGTCTGGCCCAGTACGCATGCACTCTGTCACGAACCACTTCCGAGTAACCTTGCAGTTTCTCATCCCAAAGTTGGACATCCTTCTGGTGATTGTACAGATACGTCAGTCCACGCGCAACATCTCTTATCTGCTCTGGGGATAGGTCATGTATAAACCCGACATTGAGCAATATCAAAGTACATACCCTACCGCTGGCATCGCGATAGGACTCCTTCAGACGGTAATACTTCTCGTCTTTACACGTCTGTGGGTTGTAACGTATTTGGGACGTAAAATTCATGCCGCAAAGATAAGCAATCCCTACGACATTGCTGTGTTCTACATTGCGATTTTGAGCAGTTTGACCACGCAAACCCCTATAAACACTGGAAAAAATTCTGAAAAAAAACATTAGAGCGTCAAACTTGGGTTAACATCTCCTTATCTTAGTTTCAACAAATGTATATCTACGTCTTAACAACTCGTTGTCATCTTTACAACAACTCGTTGTCTATGACTCAAAAAACTATTGTCTTGCTTACAATCAATCGAAGTCATAGCTATTATATGCCGCAAACTTACAATTTATTTTTCATATTTCATACGATTGATTAAAGATTTGTATTCCTTTAACATAAGGAAGAGGGCAACTGGACTAATTTACCGATTCGAGATGTTACCTAAGATAAAGGCCCCAGCTAAAAAGCTGAGGCCTTGAGTATTAGTGGAATCTATTGGATTGAATCTTGATTCAAATTGAATTAGAATAACAACCCTAATTATAAGAATCCAAATTCTATACCATCAGACTCACGAAAGTATCACCAGAGATTAGATAGACTCGCTCCAGTCTTCCTGACTCTTACGGATATAAGACTGGTAACGGCGCTTAGCTGCCTTCTCAGTCTCGGCGTAGAGTTCCTCAGCCTCTTCAGGACGAACCTTCTTGAGGGAAGCGAAACGAACCTCACCCATGAGGTAGTCGCGGAAGTTCTCCCACTTAGGAGCCTTAGAATCAAGCTGGAACGGGTTCTTGCCTTCCTTGGCCAGCTCCGGATTGAAGCGCCACAGATGCCAGTATCCGCACTGTACAGCTAACTCTTCCTCGTGCTGAGAGCGGTTCATGCCACGCTTCTTACCGTCAGCTTCCTTACCCTTGATACCGTGGTTGATACAAGGAGCGTAAGCGATGACAAGTGATGGCCCTGGATAAGCCTCTGCCTCGCGGATTGCTTTCAGTGTCTGAGCGTTGTCAGCACCCATAGCAACCTGTGCTACATAGATGTAACCATAGGTTGTCTCCATCAGACCGAGATCCTTCTTACTTACGCGCTTACCTGCAGCAGCGAACTGTGCGATAGCGCCAAGAGGTGTAGACTTCGACGACTGGCCACCAGTGTTAGAGTAGACCTCAGTATCCAGAACGAGGATATTGACATCCTCACCAGATGCGAGCACGTGGTCGAGACCGCCGTAACCGATATCGTAAGAAGCACCATCACCACCGATAATCCACTGAGAACGCTTAACGAGATAGTGATCAAGAGTCTTCAGTTCCTTAGCAACATCGCAGCCGGCAGCAGCATCCTTCTCGATGAGCGGCTTCAGAACTGCGGCAGCAGCCTTAGAACCCTCTGCATCGTTCTGATTATCAATCCACTGCTGTGCAGCAGCCTTGAATTCGTCAGATGTCTTGTCGTCAGCAATCTTCTCGTTGAGGAGCATTGTGATGCGGCTCTTCATCTTCTTGTTTCCAAGGGCCATACCGAGACCGAATTCGCAGAAGTCCTCAAACAGTGAGTTGTCGAATGCAGGACCCTGTCCTTTTTCGTTTGTTGTGTATGGAGTTGACGGAACGGAAGCTGAATAGATTGAAGAACAACCTGTTGCGTTGGCAATCATCTCACGGTCACCGAAGAGCTGAGAGATGAGCTTAACGTACGGAGTCTCACCGCAACCAGAGCAAGCTCCAGAGAACTCGAACAGAGGTGTAGCGAACTGTGAGTTCTTCGGGCTCTGCTTGATATCCACAAGATCCTGCTTTGACTTCACGTTCTTAACGAGCCAATCCCAGTTCTTTGCCTCCTCAACCATATCAGGAGCGTCGACATTGAACGGAACCATCTTCAGAGCCTTTTCGCCGGTCTCACGGTTCTTGCCCATGCAGACATCAGCACAGTTGCCGCAGCCAAGGCAGTCGAGAACAGACACCTCAATGCGGAAGTGCATACCCTTCAGAGCCTTAGGAGCTTTCACCTCGAGAGTAGTACCCTTGAAGCTCTCAGCCTCCTTGTCGTCGAGGACGAACGGACGGATAGCAGCGTGCGGGCAAACGAATGCACACTTGTTACACTGGATACAGTTCTCAGGATTCCATACCGGAACCATAGCCTCAACGCCACGCTTCTCAAAAGCAGCAGTACCGTTCTGCCATGTTCCATCAACGGTATCGTTCTTAACGAAGTCAGAAACCTTCAGAAGGTCGCCGGCCTGTGCGTTCATAGGACGAACGAGTTCCTTAACGAACTTAGGAGCGTCGTCAGACTTAGCCTCATCCTCTGGCAGGTTAGCCCATGCCGGATCAACGGTCAGCTCCTTGTATTCGCCACCACGGTCTACGGCTGCATAGTTCATGTTGACGATATCCTCACCCTTCTTACCATAAGACTTCACGATGAATTTCTTCATCTGCTCAACGGCGAGATCCTCAGGGATGACCTTCGTGATGCGGAAGAATGCAGACTGCAGGATAGTATTTGTGCGGTTGCCAAGACCAATCTCGCGTCCGATCTTGCTTGCGTTGATATAGTAAACCTTGATGTTGTGCTTAGCGAAGTACTTCTTTACGTGGTTAGGAATGAAGTTAACCAGTTCCTCACCATCGAAGATAGTATTCAGCAGGAATGTACCGTTATCACGCAGACCACGGGTTACATCATACATGTGGAGGTAAGCCTGAACGTGACAAGCAACGAAGTTAGGAGTATTCACGAGATAAGCTGAGTGAATAGGATCGTCGCCGAAACGCAGGTGCGAGCATGTGAAACCGCCCGACTTCTTTGAGTCGTAAGAGAAGTAAGCCTGGCAATACTTATTGGTATTGTTACCGATGATCTGTACAGAGTTCTTGTTTGCACCTACAGTACCGTCAGATCCAAGTCCGTAGAACTTTGCCTCGAAGAGCGAGTCGCCGCCCATAGGAATCTCAGGAACTTCAGGAAGTGAAGTGAATGTCACATCATCGACGATACCTACAGTGAAGTGGTTCTTTGGCTCCGGCAGTTCGAGGTTGTTGAATACAGCCACAATCTTTGCAGGAGTAGTATCGTTAGAACCGAGGCCATAGCGACCACCAACGATAAGAGGTTTGCGTGGATCGTCGTAGAGAGCACTCTTAACATCAAGATAGAGCGGCTCACCCTCAGCTCCCGGCTCCTTTGTGCGGTCGAGAACAGCGATGCGCTTAACAGTATCAGGAATAGCCTTACGGATAGCCTCTACAGAGAACGGACGATAGAGGTGAACAGCCACCATACCGACCTTCTTACCCTGCTTGTTGAGGTAGTCGATAGCCTCGCGTGCAGGCTCTGTAGCCGAACCCATGAGAACGATGATGTTCTCAGCGTCGGCAGCACCATAGTAGTTGAACAGGTGGTACTCACGGCCAGTAATCTTCGAAATCTCGCCAAGATACTTCTCAACAACAGCCGGGACCTTATCGTAGTACTCGTTGCAAGCCTCACGATGAGTGAAGAAAGTCTCAGGATTCTCAGCAGTACCGCGTGTTACAGGGCGCTCAGGAGTGAGTGCACGGTCGCGGAAACGCTTTACGTAGTCCATGTTGAGCAGTGGGCGGATATCCTCCTGGTCCATTTCCTCAACTTTGTGATACTCATGAGATGTACGGAAACCGTCGAAGAAATTGATGAACGGAATCTCAGTCTCGAGAGTAGCGAGATAAGGAACAGCGGTAAGATCCATGACCTCCTGAACAGAGCCCGAGCAGAACATAGCGAAGCCAGTCTGACGGCAAGCCATAACATCCTGGTGGTCACCGAAGATACACAGCGAGTGAGAAGCCAGTGTACGAGCTGAAACGTTGAACACGCAAGGAAGCAGTTCACCTGCAATCTTGTACATGTTCGGGATCATAAGCAGCAGACCCTGTGATGCCGTGTAGGTTGATGTGAGAGCACCAGCCTGCAGAGATCCGTGCACTGCACCGGCAGCGCCACCCTCAGATTCCATTTCCTGAACAGATACAGTCTGTCCGAAGAGATTCTTACGGCCTTTGGCTGCCCACTCATCGACGTGCTCAGCCATTGGAGAAGACGGTGTGATAGGGTAGATGGCTGCAACCTCAGTAAACATGTAGCTTACATGAGCGGCTGCGGTGTTACCATCACAAGTCACAAACTTTTTTTCTTTAGCCATTTTGTTACTTATTAAAATGAATATTGTTTATAATGTTTTTGAATAATTCGTCCGATATTAAATCGTCGTTTTGTTTACTTTAATATAAGAATCCGAACAACCACAGCGGGATTTTGTTTCCTTCGCCTATCTCCGTGTGGTATCTGGCATATACAACATCATTGGAATATCGCACTTTATGGTTTGTTGCGTCGCATATTCTGAACTTATGCTTGTTGTCGATGATGTAGTATCCCGGTTTTGCTCCAACGTTCACCTGATGCTCTTTCCTCAGCGTGCCGACGAAGAATGTCTCCATTACCTCCTGCTCAGTGAACGTAAGAGGATATATGACATACTGGAGGTTGGTGTTGTGAAGCATGACCCTGGCGGGTTTCTTAGGGAATTCCTCTCCAACGGGATATAAAATGTTGACCAGTCTTGCCTCAGCCAAATATTTGATATAGTTCATCACCGTGGCCCGGCTGGTATTTATATCCTTAGCAAGCTCGCTGATGTTTGGAGCCTTCGGGCCCCCGATAGCGAGTTCGTAGAAGAGTTTCTTAATCTTAGCAAGATATTTCAGTTCTATCTGCTTGATGAGAAGGATATCCACCTCCGTCATCATATTCATCGTCTTTAGCAGATTCTCCGAGAAATTTCTGTTCTCAAGGAAGAACGGATAGAATCCGTGATGAAGATAATCATCGAAGTATTTCAGCGGACTCAGGTCGGGCAAAATATGCTTGATGATATATTTATGGTCGGTAAGAATATCGTCAAGCGTACAAGCCTTGAAGTTACTGCCTGTCATAAGGTTAAGATACTCACGGAAGGAGAATCCCCTCAGACTGTATATCTTAGCGATACCACTGAGTTCCGGGAAGTCGTCCTGCATACGCATCACGCTCGAACCGGTGAAAACTATCTTCAGTCCGGGATAATAGTCGTAGCAGAGTCGAAGGTCCTTGCTCCAGTTTGGCTGTTTGAACACCTGGTCGATGAGCAGCGTTCTTCCACCTCTTTTATAGAACTCGCCGGCAAAATCGCAGATGCCATGACCCTGGAAGTAGAAGTTATTCATATTTACATACAGACATTGCCTGTCGCGTGGGTCGAAGTGTTCCTTGGCATACTGAAGCAGAAAAGTGGTCTTTCCAATCCCTCTCGAACCGCGAATGCCTATCATACGGTCGTTCCAGTCTATCTCATCCATAAGGGTGCGGTGGACAGGTGCATTGGTGTGCTCTACGAGATAAGTATGAGTTCGAAAGAAAGCTTCCATGTTGTTGTTTTAGCTTTAGTCTTAGCTTTATTGCATTTCTTTGGAGCGTTTTACCGCTTCATATTATTTTCTTAGGTGCAAAGTTAATACATTCTTCTGTTATTTGCAAACTCTATATTGCAAAAAATATATTTTTTTATTATTTTTGCACACTGTATTGCCAACGTTTAAAAAACTTACAGTAGAAAGAATGAAACTCCACATCTTTAATCCCGAGCATGACATTGCTTTAGCGCGCAACGACAAGTATTTTACTGCTCCACGAGCCGGGCGTCGTCTGCGCGAGGATTGTGGCTTTCTGCCAGCCCTCTGGGCCGACAAAGGCGACTTTGTGCTTGTCGGTGACGTAGCTAAAGCCCGCCAACTGCTTACCGATGCCATCAGTACTATGAGCTCAATATCCTCACAGCCATTAGCAACCGTCAGCGATAACGTAAATTTCGTTACATTGCACGCCCTCCACAAGTTGCCGAATGACATCCAAATCGAACCGTGGGGATGGGACTGTGCATTACTTTTCCAGCTTACCAGAAACGGCCTCGAATCCCTGTCGTTGCCCGACTCCGACCAGCTTTCGACCATCAGAGCGCTCAGCAACCGCAGATTCTCATCATTCTTACTCCGCGAACTGATGGACGACCGCGGCCTCATCAGTGCCGTGGGCCCCATGGTAGGCCAGTCGTGGTATGCCTCAACCGTCGATGAAGTTAACGACTTGCTGTCACGCCATCAAGCCATCGTCGTCAAAGAGCCATGGAGCAGCAGCGGCCGTGGAGTCCGTTATATAGCTGACAGCATCGACACCGCAACGGAAAACTGGATTCGCAATACTATAGCGAAACAAGGAGGAATCATGGTTGAGCCGAGATATAAAAATATAGCCGATTTGGGAATGGAGTTTTACTCCGACGGTCACCGCGTTGTCTATCGCGGTCTATCCCTCTTCTCAACCTGCTCAGGATTCTACGAAGGCAATATTATAGCCTCCGAGGAAGACAAGGCAAAGTTAATTTCACCGTTGCTTCCTAAGAAGAAATTACTCATTCTAAGCCACACGTTGGAAAAAGAGCTTAGCTCTGAGCTCGCCGGCAAGTACACAGGGCCGTTGGGAGTCGACATGCTGATAACCGATAATCACGCTGTTCATCCTATGGTTGAGATAAACCTGCGGCGCACAATGGGCCATGTTGCCATCGACATGTACAAACTCATGAAGTCAGATGCCGCAATGGGCTTCGTCTTTACTAACGGAGTGTACCATTTCAACGTTAATCCTGTTGCCACACTTCTTTGAAAAACTGTAGCATGACCGCCAAGCCATACTGTCAATATATTTCAGCACGAGAACATTTTTGCCCCTCCCGCATAACCAACTGACAATCATCGACTTACAAAACCTATTGTTTTGCGTTGCGAAACGGCCCATTTCGTAATGCAAAACGGTCCGTTTCGCAAGCTGAAACGGACCGTTTTAGAGGCTCAAATGGCATGTATTGATTTGCTGTAAATATATTTCACATTCTTAACCGATAACTCTCCAATTTAAGAGCTCGTCTACAAGAACTATGAATCTGCCCCTCGCTACAGCTGGAACCGACATCTTCCCGCCACAGTGACTACTTGAATCCGCATCCGTGCGGTGATTCAAACTGCTGCTAAGACGTAATTTGGTTCATAATATAAATAATGTGTTGAACTCTTATTTATGTGTTGGCTCTTACGAATAACGCTACGCAGACAACTAATGCTGCGAGGATAATTGCGATCAACAATAGTATATTCTTCATAATTATCCGCCGCCGGTGCCCCCTCGTGCCATAATAGCCCGACGAATGATGATGGTGGTGATGACCGTCGGTCGGGCCGTCATGATGATGGTGGTGATGGTGCACCTGCCCGTCACCGTAGCCTTGTCCAATGCCGCTGCCGGCATTGCCTTGTGGATTCTGCTGATTAGTCAAATTCTGATTTCCTGTTTGTCCTGTTTCTGACATAATTATTTGTTTTCCTAATGTTAACCCGGGGACAGCCAGTTTCGTGTGCTGTCCCCGGTGGTTGTTTAAGAGTTTTACCTGTTCTACATAAATGCAACGGTCAAGCCAGCCATTACAATACTGACCATCGACATCAGTTTGATAAGTATATTGAGCGAAGGCCCGGAGGTATCCTTGAAGGGATCGCCGACGGTATCGCCCACGATAGTTGCCTTATGGCATTCAGAGCCTTTTCCGCCGAAGTTGCCTTCCTCTACATATTTCTTAGCGTTGTCCCATGCTCCCCCGGCGTTTGCCATGAAGACGGCAAGGGTAAACCCGGCTGCAAGACCGCCGGCAAGGAGACCGAGAACACCGCTGACTCCAAGGATCACACCCACGAGAATAGGGATAATGATGGCAAGGAGCGACGGGATAATCATCTCGTGCTGTGCGCTCTGAGTCGATATCTCCACGCAACGACCATAGTCGGGAGTGGCCTTGCCTTCGAGGATTCCCTTTATCTCATGGAACTGACGGCGGACTTCCTCAACCATTTTCCCGGCTGCGCGTCCCACGGCCCCCATTGTCAGACCGCAGAAGAGGAATGCGGCCATGGCTCCGATGAATGCTCCGACGAGCACTTTCGGATTCATAAGGTTCACTTGGAAGTAGTTCATGAAGTCGGGTATGGTGGCCTGAGCTGCGTCGATAGTATCGCCGGCTACGTTGGTCATGGTCTCGCCCACACGGTGCATGGCAATCTTTATCTCCTCAATATACGACGCGAGCAGAGCCAAAGCGGTGAGAGCCGCCGAGCCAATGGCAAATCCCTTACCCGTGGCAGCAGTGGTATTGCCCAGAGCGTCGAGGGCATCGGTGCGGTTGCGCACCTCCTCACCGAGCTCACTCATCTCTGCGTTGCCACCGGCATTGTCGGCTATCGGACCGTAAGCGTCGGTAGCGAGGGTGATACCAAGTGTCGACAGCATTCCCACGGCCGCAATACCGATGCCATAGAGGCCATGCTGAATTGACACTGCACTCATCGACATGTCGAAACCGTTGGCGCAGAGGTAGCTGAGCATGATAGCCACCGAGATAGTCAGCACCGGAATACATGTTGAAATCATTCCTGTGCCTATACCTTTTATTATTACCGTGGCAGCACCTGTCTTCGATGCAGCCGATATCTCGCGTGTTGGTTTATAGCTCTGCGATGTATAGTATTCTGTAGCCTGACCGATTATGACACCGGCGGCAAGTCCAGACAACACCGAGAAACTCACACCCACCCAGTTCTCAATACCGAGAGCGTACAGTATAGGGAATGTAACGATAGCTATAAGGATGGCAGCCGTGTTTGTGCCCAGTCCAAGCGAGTGGAGAAGGTCTTTCATCGACGCCCCGTCCTTGGTCCTGACGAGGAATATTCCCAACAGACTGAGGAACACGCCGACCGCAGCTATTATCATTGGAGCTATGACGGCCCTGAGCTGCATGCCCTCGGCAGTCGACGAAGCGAAGGCTGTAGCGCCCAAAGCGGCTGTACTGAGGATACTTCCGCAGTAGCTCTCGTAGAGGTCGGCACCCATTCCGGCCACGTCACCGACGTTGTCACCGACATTATCCGCGATAGTTGCGGGATTGCGGGGATCGTCCTCAGGGATGTTTTCCTCAACCTTACCTACGAGGTCGGCACCCACATCGGCTGCCTTGGTATAAATACCGCCGCCCACACGGGCAAAGAGGGCCTGCGTCGACGCACCCATACCGAAGGTGAGCATTGTCGTCGTGATGGTGATAAGCATCTCTGTTGTAGGCATTTTCCCACTGTAGAAAGCATTGAGGACAAGGAACCACAGTGCTATATCAAGCAGTCCCAGTCCGACAACGACAAGTCCCATCACGGAACCGGAACGGAAAGCTATCTTCAGACCCTTGTCAAGACCGTGGCGGGCAGCTTCGGCGGTGCGCCCGCTGGCATAAGTAGCCGTCTTCATACCGAAGAATCCGGCCAGCCCCGAGAAGAATCCACCGGTGAGAAAAGCAAACGGCACCCATGGATTCTGGGCGTTGAAGCCGTAAGCCATAATGGCAAATATCACGGCGAGGACAATGAAAACGATGAGCACTACCTTATACTGCTGTTTCAAGTATGCCATGGCACCCTTGCGCACGTGCTCAGCAATCTCTATCATACGCGGTGTTCCTTCATCGGCTTTCATCATGGTCTTGAAGAAGTACCATGCCATACCTAATGCGCACACCGACGCAATGGGTACCAGCCAGAAAACTATTGGGATATTCTCCATAAGTAGTAACATTATTAGTTGTTTGTTATTTGAGGTATCATTGCATTGAACAGTTTTTACGAATGCAAATATAATGAATTTATTTATAAATTATTAATTAAACAATATTTTTTTTGAGGTCATGGCTATTTTTATTACTTTTGTACCGAATTAAGGTTTTCAATGAACGCCTTTGGACCCAAAATTTATCATTTCAAGTGATGAGGAAAATAAAACTCGACTGGAAGCACACGCTGTTCTTCTTAGCTCTGATGGGTGGGATTTACTATCTCACCGATGGTTCGTTCTTAATGTCGCTTGGCATTATGCTTCTTCTGTTTGTCGTCGACTACTTTCTCTGTATCCTCGACGACAGGATAAAGGAGAAAAAGAAAATGCGTGATGAGCAGTAACCTTGTTATCATCACCGGCGATTTTAAGTCGCGACTGGCCATTCCGTTTATCACCGGAGGCATAAAGGCAGGATTCCCGAGTCCGGCCCAGGACTATATGTCCGATTCGCTCGACTTCAATCATGACATTATCCGGCATCCCGAATCCACCTTCTACGCCAGAGTAAAAGGCGACTCGATGATCGACGCAGGGATATGCGATGGCGATATCGTTGTCGTCGACCGCTCCATAGAGGCCGTCCACGGTGACATTATCGTGGCTTATATTGACGGTGAGTTCACCATCAAGTACCTTGACCTTGCTCATAAGGAGGATGGATACATACTACTTGTCCCAGCCAACAAGCACTACGAGCCAATAAAACTCTTTGTCAGCGACCCTCTTGTGATATGGGGCGTAGTGGCCTGGACCATAAAAAAGCGGCCCGGAAATAACACTCAGGAGCTGCCATGAACATTATTTGTAAACGATGAAACAATTAATAGACTTATACAAAAGACATTACAGCTGCGAGCCCAAGGATGTTGAGGAACTTCCCGGCCAAGGCAGTAACCGTAAATACTTCCGACTCTGGGGCGAGGACGGCAGCCATGTCATCGGTGTCATCGGCACAAGCCGTGACGAGAACCACGCGTTCATCTATCTGTCGCGTCACTTCGCCAAGCGCCAGCTGCCAGTACCGCATATAATAGCTGTCAGCGACGACGAGACCCGATATCTGCAGACCGACCTCGGCACGATATCGCTCTACGATGCCATACGCGGAGGACGGGAGGCAGGAGGTCGGTATAATCTCCATGAGCAGGAGCTGCTGAAAAAGGCTATCCGCGAACTGCCGAACGTCCAGATTCGTGGTGCACGCGGACTCGACTGGTCGAACTGCTATCCACAGCCAGAATTCGATATGGACAGTGTGCTCTTCGACCTCAACTACTTCAAATATTGTTTTCTCAAGGCTACTGAACTCGACTTTCACGAGCTGAAACTCGAGGCTAATTTCCGCATGTTGGCGCGTGACCTCACATCGGAGCCAACCGAGTCGTTTCTCTATCGCGATTTTCAGGCTCGTAATATCATGGTCGACAAGGATGGAAATCCGTATTTCATTGATTTTCAGGGCGGAAGAAAAGGACCCTATTATTACGACGTAGCATCGTTCCTATGGCAGGCGAGTGCTCACTACTCGTTCAAATTGCGCCGCGAACTCGTTTATGAGTATTATCAGAGTCTGTCGCATTATACTGAGGTCCCAAGTGTACGCCATTTTGCCGGACGCCTGGCGCTGTTTGTGCTGTTCCGCACACTGCAAGTCCTTGGTGCCTACGGGTTCCGCGGTTATTTTGAGCGGAAGAAACATTTTCTCGACTCCATTCCACCGGCCATTCAGAACCTCCGCGACATTCTCAAGATGGACCCGAAGATTTTCCCTTATCCCTATCTCATGGATGTCCTGCGCCGTCTGACCGAATTACCGCAGTTTACGGTCATCGACGAACCGGCCATATCGCGTGCCGACGGACTGAAGACGGCTGTCAACGATATATATAAAGGTAATCCGCTCGACGGTCCTGCTACATTCTCCAAATACGACGGTAAGGGTCCGCTCGTTGTACATGTCTACAGCTTCTCTTACCGCAAGGGAATTCCTGAGGACAAGAGCGGCAATGGCGGTGGATATGTCTTCGATTGTCGCAGCACACACAACCCTGGACGCTATGAGCCCTACAAGAAACTCACCGGCCTCGATGAGCCGGTAATCCGTTTTCTGGAGGACGACGGAGAGATTATCGAGTTCCTAAAGCCCGTTTATCAACTTGCCGACCATCATGTGGAACGGTACATCCAGCGCGGATTCACGTCGCTGATGTTCTGTTTCGGGTGCACCGGCGGTCAGCACCGCTCTGTTTACTCCGCCCAGCATCTTGCTGAGCATATCAACCACAAGTATGGAATCGAGGTGGAGATAACTCATCGGGAGCAAGGCATTCATCAAATTCTTCCTGCCAAGGACAAATAACCATCCTAATCCATTGATTATCAGCGATGAGGGAACTACTTAAAGGTGTACTGTCAGCATTAATACTGTTAGCTGTTGTGCCACTGAGGCTATCGGCTCAGGTGGCACCAGTGATGCAGTATTATGCTGAGAATGACGGTTTTACGTCGGTTGCAGGCACCAATAAGTATACGAGGGCTCTATATTGCGGAACTTCTGGCTATAGAATAGAGACTTCCGACCGCCCCATTTTCGGTATATACACGAAAAAGGTCAAACGCAATATACGTTTCTTCATAAATGCAAATGGCAGAGACATACCTGCCGACTCGATGGTGTGGAAGTCGCGCTACGTCGACGGTATGCGCACTTACGAGAGTTCCTGGCCTGCGCGGATCATTGTTGTTCCGTCTCAAGATTCTGCCGATGGAGCTTACTTCGCTTTCTTTCCGTCTTTCACCGACGATGTTCCAAACTTGAAAGCCGTCGTCAGCAATGTCAAAGTTCCAAAGATGAGCCGCAATGGTGATATGGGTGTCGACCCCGCCGATGCTTTCGACCCATCGACAGCGTTAAAGACAGTCGATTTTGGGAAAATGTCTTGCAAGCCTTTCGTTATTAAACTCATTGGTACTGATTCACTTACGATAACACCTCTCAATGATTTCCTAAAGGCATTACAGGCTAACTCCATTAACCGAGGCGTCACTGTATCTACTCCAGACCCTCTTGTCAACGCAGCGCTGAATGCTCTTCCTTATGCTGCCAACGGACTGTGGAATGGCAGTACGTTCCTTCATGGTGCTGTAGGGTGGCGGAATGAGCTTCCGGGATGGCGCGGAGCTTATGTTGGAGATATCCTCGGATGGCAGGACAGAGCCAAAAGCCATTTTCAGTATTATGCCGACGAACAGATAAAGGATGTTCAGCCGATATATCCTCACCCCACTCAGGACTCATCGAAAAATCTTGCCAGGGCCGAAAAGAAGTGGGGCACACAGATGTACTCGAACGGCTATATTACTTCAAACCGTAAGTTGAATCATTACGATATGAACCTTGTCTACATCGACGAACTACTTTGGCATTTCGAATATGATGCCGACACGGCTCTAATGCGTAGGATGTGGCCGGTCATAAAATCATCGCTGGAATGGGAAAAGCGCAATTTCGACCCCGATGGCGACCACCTCTATGATGCTTATGCGTGCATTTGGGCCTCCGATGCATTATACTATAGCGGGGGAGCCGTAACTCATTCATCTGCCTATAATTACAGGGCCAACCGGCTGGCGGCTAAAATTGCCAAGATGATTGGCGAGGACGGTTCCTTTTTCGACGCAGAAGCCAATGCTATAGCGCAGGCCATGAAGCGTGAGCTGTGGGTTGACAGTCTGAATCATTGGGCTGAATATAAGGATAAAATGGGGCTTCGGCGTGTTCATACCGATGCCGCTCTGTGGTCGTATTACACTCCTATAGACGAGGGACTGCGCTTTCCGCTCGATTTCAGCGCTATTGACGGGCTAAAGGTGCCTACATCGTGGGGCGGTTACGTTTATCGGACATCCGACTGGCAGCCTTATGCATGGAGCATAAACAACGTAGTGGCAGCAGAAAACTACCATTTGGCTCTCGCCTTCTTCGAGTGCAGCGACAAGGAACGTGGCTATGAGCTGCTCCGAAACACCATGCTCGACAATATGGTTTACGGTCACAGCCCCGGAAACTACGGACAACTGCTTACCGAGGACGAGCAACGAGGAGAGTGTTATCGCGATTTCGGCGACTGTATCGGAATTGCTTCCAGAGCCATCATTCAGGGATTGTTCGGAATCATCCCCGATGCTCTAAACGGGAAATGCTACATTAGGCCTGGATTTCCCGCGTCTTGGGACTCTGTATCAATAAGTTTGCCGTATATTTCGTACAAATATAAAAAGGGTAGGGGGGTGTACGACATAGAGCAGCATTTCCCACAGCATCTGCAAATAGTTGTCGATACTACGGCTTATCAGCAACTTTTTGTAGCGAAAAACCATGAGGTGGAGCATCAAACTGCCCATAATGTCGTCCCACAGAAGAATACCTGCGGCCGGAACCCTACCAAACAAGTAAATTTGGGAGGATTATTCAACGCACGTATTTGTGACCTTTACAACAACCGCTACATGTCACCGCGCCCTGATGTGACAACTCTTGAAATTCCAGTACAAGGCGCAGGCGACTGGTGCTCAACCGATTACAAGCCGACCTTAACCGATACTACCAACGTAGTATTCACATCATTGTGGGACAATTATCCCGACAGTGTCGAGATTCCCATAGGTGCTAAAGCTAAATATCTGGATTTATCGCTGTTCGGGACAACCAACTGGATGCAAAGCCATATTATCAATGGCACCATATCTATCGTTTATTCCGACGGTTCCAACTCAATAGTATCTCTTGTCAATCCAGACAATTGGCTTCCCAACGACAAGTTGGTTCACATAAAGATTCCCACAGACAAGCATAAGCAATTAAAGTCGATAGTTATCAGAACTTTGTCGAATGACATAGTGATTGGAGTCACATCCGTCACTATACATTATTAATATAGCATTTATTCATGTTAAAGCTATTAAGGCTCTTTCATTTAAGCTTTTTGGCAGACACAGCATAATAATTGCACCTCCACTCTTCAGATGACTTTCCCAATCGATTTAAGATTTTTGCGAAACAGAGCTGACACGTCGATACTATCAAACGGCCATGTTCCTACGAGGTCTGAGTAAGTTGGCACTTTCGGTTTCTTTCTCAGAAGAGGATGCGCTTCCATGCCCTCGCACTTACTTATTAACCGATATTATGTCCTTATTCCGCTGAAGATACCTTCGTGAGCCATTAAAGATACCTTCGTGAGCCATTGAAGATATATTCGTGAGCCATTGAAGATATATTCGTAGGCCGTTGAAGATATATTCGTGAGCCGTTGAAGATATGTTCGTAGGCCGTTGAAGATATGTTCGCTGACAGCAGAGATATGTATTGAGGAATCGAGAACAATCTGCATTGGACGCTGGATGCAAGAATGAGCCAAGACAGCACAAAGAGAAAAGAAACCAAGTCTGCTAAAAACTTGGACTCTATCCAGAAACTAGTTTATATCATTTACACCATAGCCTCCAAAAAGCACCTGCCAGAGGCAATCAGAAAGAAGAAAGAACTCTTGAAAGTCAAGTTCTCTGCCATTGCATCTTACGCCAAGAACAGCTTGGCCTATGCTATTTCTCTTCTTAGTCTGTAGATGTCGTTAATTTTGAGGGATATATAATAACTCCTAAGCTACATCCGGTTTGGGTAGGGGATGCTTTATCCATTGGCTATCAGACCTTTATCGTAAATAGCATCTATGCGGAGAAACGGGAGCTGAGCAATAATCATGCCATGTCAGTCAAAATTTAAATGAAAGAACCGTACCCTTTTTTGCTGATTTTTATACTGAAATACCTTTTTAATGATAATTATCATGACAATAGCAAGGGATTTTAACAGGCAAACGTTTGCATTAAGAAAATAGAAAAATTTGCAATTATTGACCTATATCAGTTTTCTTTTCATCGTAACTTTGCGAACAGTATTCAATAACAACAACTTAACTAACTCAACATTCATTCTTATGAAGCAAACTTTTCACGCTCTTTTACTGACTCTGTTGGCATGGCTCACATCGCTGAACGTGAGTGCCGACAACGGCAACTTCAGTCAGAACCGCACTGACTTCCGCGACGAGAGTATCTATTTCGTCATCACCACCCGCTTCTTCGACGGCGACGAAGGCAACAACGTACTATGCTGGGACAACCAGGCCGCGCAGATTTCCACCAAGGACCCGTGCTGGCGCGGTGACTTCCGGGGCCTCATCAACAAGCTCGACTATATAAAGGCGTTGGGCTTCACCGCAATCTGGATAACCCCCGTGGTGCAGAATGCCTCCGGCTACGACTACCACGGCTATCACGCCTCCGACTTCTCGAAGGTCGACTGCCGCTACCAGGGCGTCACCGGTGAGGATGCCAACAAGACAGGCAATCAAATGTTTGAGGAGCTCATCAAGGCGGCACACGCCAAGGGCATAAAGATTATCCTCGACATCGTGCTCAACCACACCGGCAACTTCGGTGAGGCAAAGCTCATGCATGAGTTCACAAGAGACGAGGACATCAGAAACCAGGCCTCCATCAACGACTGCATGCTCCCCGACTACAACGTGCTTCCCTCCGACTATCTCGGCATGGCCGGTAGTGCACAGTACCAGTCACGGCTGGCACTGATGAAGAATACCGACGGGCAGAACCACGACAAAAACAACTATTGGCACCACGTGGCAACCGCATGGAACTGGGATGAGCCCACACGGTGGTGGGGACAGATAGCAGGCGACTGCGTGGACCTCAACACCGAAAACCCAGCTGTCGACGAATACCTTATCGAGTGCTATGAGAAGTTCATCGAGATGGGTGTCGACGGCTTCCGTATCGACACTTCCGGGCATATTGCTCCGCTGACTTTCAACACCGCCTTCATCCCACGTTTCAAGGAACTCGGTGAGAAATACGCATCGAAAAGACTTCTGGCAGGTCAGACCAAGCCATCACCTTTCTATATGTACGGTGAGGTCTGCGCTCGTTACAGTGGTGTGACATACCGTGATCAGCCCATACTCTCACCTTATTACTACACATGGAAGTCCAGCTCCACACTCGAAGACGAGTGGAAGAAGTATGACGCCTCATGGTGGGCAAGCCAGACAGTGAAGGAGGGTGCAGCCCCACTGGGCAACATGGTTACTTGCACTAATGATGACGCATCGAAGGGCACGAGCAACAACGCATGGCTCGTCAACGGTGCCTACCACACTCCTGACTACTCGCAGTCGTCAGGATTCAACGTAATCGACTTCCCTGTCCACTACAACTTCTCTAACGTTGGCTCTGTATGGGGAATGACCGACGAGGACAATAAGTACAACGATGCCACATGGAATGTCGTTTATGTCGACTCCCACGACTACGGTCCACAGCCCAACGACGGCATCCGTTTCTCAGGCAGCACGGAGCAGTGGGCCGAGAACCTCACATGGATGTTCCTCTTCCGCGGTATACCATGTCTTTACTACGGCTCTGAGGTACAGTTCCAGGCAGGAAAGAAAATCGACAATGGTCCTAACGGTCCTCTCTCCGACACCGGTCGTGCTTACTTCGGACAGAACATAGAGGGCGACGTCAGCGCCAGCGACTTCGGACAGTTCACCGCCTCAGGACAAGTCGAGAAGACCCTGAACCATCCTTTGGCAAAACATCTGGAGCGTCTGAACCGCATCCGCCAGGCTGTGCCGGCACTGCGCAAGGGACAGTACGCCAAACAGTCCAGCACCTCAGGATGGGCTTGGTCAAAGGCATATAACGCCAACGGCGAGAACAGCTACGTCTGTGTGGCCCAGCAGGCTGGCACAGCGACGTTCTCAAACATCCCCAACGGCACATATTCCGACTGCGTGACGGGCGACACTAAGACCGTTACCAATGGTACGCTCACCGTCTCCTGCCCTACCAACCAGGGCAACGCACGTGTCTACGTTCTCAACGGCCCCGGAAAGATTGGCGAGGACGGTCCGTTCCTCTACACCTCTACCGCCGGTTCTGCCGACAACAGCGGACTCGCCACTGATGGAGGTGCAGAGAAGTGGATTGGCCCGGAGGATGCAGTAGGCTCGGCAGGTCTTAGTTTCTCACCGGCAGGCACATCGTTCACCAGCGAGAGCCTCACCGTCAACGTCTCACTCGTCAACTGCACCAGCGCATGGTACAGCATCAACGGCGGAGAGAAGGTCAACGTTACCGGCAACACGTCGTTCACCATCGGCAAGGGCGACGACACCGGCACCACATACACCGTTACCTGGGGTGCCACTCCTAAGGATGGCTCTGCGGAGAAGACGGGAAGCCAGACCTATAAGAAGGTCGGCGTGTACACTCCTTCCGTCACCGCCGACGAGAAGAGCGTGTTCTATGAGACCGACGCCTCCTCCGTTGCCATCTGGGTATGGAACGACAAGGCCAACTTCACCGGTGGTGCTTGGGACAAGAAGCCTAACATGGAATATATGGGAGTGAATGCCAGCGGAAAGAAGATTTACAAATGGACGTACGACGGTTCCGAGTCGTCGATGCCATCAAAGGTCATCTTCATCCCGGCAGGCGGCAGTCAGAGTGCCGACCTGGAATACAAGAACCACGGATACTATGTAGACGGTACTTGGGACCACGAGGTGTCAGCAAATCCAGACGCTATCAGCGTGGCTCTCTCTGAAGGCTCCACATCATTCAAGGACAACATTTCCGTCACTGCCACGGTGAAGAACGCCACGGGAGTGTACACCACCGACGGCACGGAGCCTACAGCAAACAGCAACACGTTTGCCGATACTAAGACGTTCACCTTCACCGAGACCACGACACTGAAGGTCGGAGCCCTCAAAGACGGTAAGGTGTCGAACGTGAAGACCGCCACCTACACAAAATCCGACAACCAGAAAATCCACGCTTACTTCGTGAACAACTGTGGATGGAGCGACATCCACGCCTGGGTATGGACCGACAAGAACAGTTACAACACCGTCGCATGGCCTGGCGACAAGGCCACGAAGCTGGACGTGAAGTCTTCTGACGGCTATGACATCTGGGAGTGGATATACACCGGTACCCTCACCGACATGCCGGCGAACATCATCTGGAACAACAACGGCAATGGCGACAACCAGACGTCTACATTCGCCTTCACCAACGGAGGCTACTACACCAAGACGGGCATAGCCACTGGCCTCAGCAACGTAACGTCATCGGCCACGGGAGTGCTGACCGTCTACGACCTCAACGGCCGTGTCGCCGCTCGTGTGGGCAGTCTTGAAGCCGCGTCATTCATCCTGAAGTCGGGTGTTTACATCATCAACGGCAAAAAATATATCATAAGATAAGACATTAAAAAATGGCGGCGGCACCTTGCATCGGTACCGCCGCTCTTTTTTTTGTATTTTATCGACTGATGTTTACTATCTTTAGCTTTATAAGTCCCACGGGGACATGAACCTCCACGACCTCGCCTTTCTTTCTGTTCAACAATGCCTTGGCGATAGGCGACTTTACGGAAATCTTCCTTTCCCTGGTGTTTGCCTCATGCGGACTCACAATAGTGTAAGTCATGGTCTTGTTGTTGGCAACATTCAGGAGTTCCACCTTCGTAAGCGACTGCACCGTATCGGTCTCCATCTGTGAAGCTGGCATAACGCGCGCGTTCGACAGTATTTTCTGAAGGAAATGTATACGCCATAGTATTTGTCCATGTTCGCGCTTGGCGGCATGGTACTCAAAGTTCTCGCTGAGGTCGCCTTTGTCGCGCGCCTCGGAGATAGCCTGGATGGCTTTCGGCAGTTACACTAAAAAGGTACAAAATAATTCGCTAACAACCAAATAATTACGCACTTTTATCATCTCGGATGCAACTTTTTCTTCCCTATAAGGGATTAATAGCTTGGCGGTTGATTTTGAGGGATATATAATAACTTCTGAGCTACATCCGGCTTGGGTAGGGGATGCTTTACCCTTGACTATCAGATTTTTACCGCAATAAGCGATTCTGCGATAAAGCGGAGACAGAACGACAATCATGCCATGTCAGTCAAAATTTAAATGAAAGAACCGTATGTTAAAGCGATAAAAATTCGGATTATTATTTTGTCGTTACCATATAAATTAGTACCTTTGCATCCGATTTATGCCGTTTAGGCTGGTAAAAGTGCAGGTGATGCTCCTGACGCCTGGCGGTGAAACCCGTTTTACAATAAATAAATAATGTACGCAATTGTAGAAATTAACGGTCAACAGTTTAAGGTTGAAGAGGGCAAGAAGCTCTTTGTCAACCATATCAAGGATGCCGAGGAAGGCAAGACTGTTGAGTTTGACAAGGTTCTGCTCGTCGACAACGATGGAACCGTAACAGTAGGCGCACCGACTGTTGATGGTGCGAAAGTAGTAGCTGAGGTCGTAAATCCTCTTGTCAAGGGTGACAAGGTCGTCGTCTTCAAGATGAAGCGCCGTAAGGATTCACGCAAGAAGAACGGTCACCGTACCCACTTCACTCAGGTAGAGGTAAAATCAATTAACGCTTAAAAAAGGAGGACACGAAATGGCACATAAGAAAGGTCAGACAAGTTCACGCAACGGTCGTGAGTCAGCTTCAAAGCGTTTAGGTGTGAAGATCTGGGGCGGTCAGAAGATTTCCGCAGGCAACATTATCGTCCGTCAGCGCGGTAACAAGCACTTCGCAGGCGAGAATGTGGCTCAGGGCAAGGACGACACTCTGTACGCTCTTACCGACGGTATCGTTTACTTCCACAAGGGTAAGTTCAACAAGAGCAAGGTCTCTGTGCTTTCTCCTGAGGATTACGCCGCAAAGACAACGCCTGAGGCTTAACAACAAAAACAACTATTCCAAACAAACATAGGAGCCTGTTCCCTGCCAAGGGAGCAGGCTTCCTGCATATAGGCCCATTTGCCATCAATCAATGGTGGGTATTTATTGATTTAAGACAAATATTCAATTAAAATCAGAGTTTTATAAGAATAATCATTAAAAAAGTAATAGATTATTTGGCAGTTTCATATTAATTGTTTAATTTTGTGCCCGTAAATAAAAGAAATTAAAGTAAATGTATAATCTGACGAACTTGCATATTATTATTAGCATCCGACTTCATAGAGTAGGCGGAAGTGATAGGGTATGCATTTAATCTAACGTATAAGATATATGAAGCCTTTCTCACTTCCGCAGTGTGAAAGGCTTTTTTAATATCCATCGACAAGATTAATCAGTTAAAAGATATAGTATATGAGTGAGAGACTTTACATTTTCGACACGACACTCCGCGACGGCGAACAGGTACCAGGCTGTCAGCTGAATACTGTGGAGAAGATTCAGGTTGCAAAACAGCTTGAACAGTTGGGTGTAGACGTGATTGAGGCTGGATTCCCAATATCGAGTCCGGGCGACTTTAACTCGGTTGTTGAAATCAGCAAGGCAGTGACATGGCCAACTATTTGTGCACTGACACGTGCCAAAGAAAAAGATATTGACGTAGCCTTCGAGAGTCTGAAATATGCCAAGCGCAAGCGCATACACACAGGTCTGGGCACAAGCGACAGCCACATAAAGTACAAGTTCAACTCAAACCGCAACGAGATTCTCGATTGGGCTGTGTCAGCAGTCAAATACGCCAAGAAGTATGTGGAAGATGTGGAGTTCTACGCCGAGGATGCCGGACGTACTGATAACGAATATCTTGCACGAGTCATCGAGGCTGTTATTAAAGCAGGTGCCACCGTAGTAAATATCCCTGACACAACAGGATACTGCCTTCCTCAGGATTACGGCAACAAGATTAAATATCTCATGGAGCATGTCGACGGAATAGAGAAGGCCCAAATTTCCACTCACTGCCATAACGACTTAGGTATGGCAACAGCAAACACATTCGAAGGAATAATCAATGGTGCACGCCAAGTTGAGGTAACCATCAACGGTATTGGCGAGCGTGCCGGCAACACTGCCCTTGAAGAGATTGCCATGATCCTCAAATGTCATAAATATCTCGGCATTGACACAAACATCAACACTACAAAGATTTATCAGACATCGCGTATGGTGTCGTCGCTGATGAATATGCCGGTACAGCCAAACAAGGCCATTGTGGGTCGAAATGCATTTGCACATTCGTCAGGCATACATCAGGATGGTGTTCTGAAGAATGTCCAAACGTATGAGATTATGGATCCTAAGGATGTAGGAATCGACGACAATTCTATTGTTCTCACAGCTCGTTCCGGCCGTGCAGCATTGAAATACCGGCTCGAGATCAACGGCGTTGAGATTAAGGATGAGGATAAGCTCGACAAAATTTACCAGAAATTCCTTGTCTTTGCCGACAAAAAGAAGGAGGTTACCGATGATGACATTCTCATGCTCGCAGGAGCCGATACTGCTTCCGACCACGCTGTCAGTCTCGATTACCTCCAAGTCACTACCGGCAAGGGCGTTCGCAGCGTAGCATCTGTAGGCCTCGATATTGCCGGACAGAAGTTTGAGGACACTGCTTCGGGCAATGGTCCAGTCGATGCGGCTATAAAAGCGCTCAAGAAGATTATCACTAAGCAGATGACTCTCAAGGAGTTCACAATTCAGGCTATAGATAAGGGGTCTGACGATGTCGGTAAAGTGCACATGCAAGTTGAGTATAATGGCCACGTCTACTACGGCTTTGGTGCCGACACCGACATCGTGACAGCCTCTGTGGAGGCCTATATCGACTGTATAAATAAATTCAGGAACTAACAATAAAATTTCCTTTATAGGGAAAGAAACAATATAAGAAAAAGAATATGAATACTCTTTTTGACAAGATTTGGGACTCACATGTGGTTCAGATAGTACCCGACGGTCCAACACAGTTATACATCGACCGGCTTTACTGCCATGAGGTTACCTCGCCACAGGCTTTCGACGGTCTGCGCCAGCGTGGAATGAAAGTATTCCGACCCAAGCAGGTGTTCTGCATGCCCGACCATAACGTTCAGACACATGATCAGGACAAGCCCGTAGCTGACCCTGTGGGACGTAAGCAAATAGACACTCTTGACCGCAACTGCGCAGAATTCGGGCTTACCGAGTTCAAGATGAACACAAAGGACAATGGTATCATCCATGTCATCGGTCCTGAAAAAGGCCTTTCCCTGCCGGGAATGACCATTGTCTGCGGCGACTCTCACACGTCAACACATGGTGCCGTAGGTGCTGTGGCCTTTGGTATCGGCACATCGGAAGTGGAGATGGTTCTCGCATCGCAGTGTATCCTTCAGCAGAAACCAAAGTCGATGCGCATCAACATCAATGGGAAACTCGGAAACGGTGTTACGGCAAAGGATGTGGCCCTCTATCTGATGTCGAAAATAACGACATCCGGTGCTACAGGATATTTCGTTGAATATAGTGGTGATGTCGTACGCGATATGAGTATGGACGGCCGTCTCACACTGTGCAATCTGAGTATTGAGATGGGTGCGCGCGGTGGATTTGTGGCTCCTGACGAAAAAACTTTCGAATTCCTCAGAGGTCGTGAGTATGCTCCGAAGGGAGAGGATTGGGATAAGGCTGTGGCCTATTGGCGGACTCTAAAGAGCGGTGACGACGCAGTATTCGACAAGGAACTGACATTTGACGGTGCCGATATCGAGCCACGCATCACGTACGGTACTAACCCGGGAATGGGCATAGGAATAAGTGAGAGCATCCCGACTATAGATACGATTCCAGCAGATGAGCAAGCCAGTTTCATGAAAGCTCTGAACTATATGGGATTTGAGCCCGGTGAGAAACTCGAGGGGCACCCTATCGACTACGTATTCCTCGGAGCCTGCACCAACGGCCGTATCGAGGACTTCCGTGCTTTCACAAATATCGTCAAGGGCAAACATAAAGCCGACAACGTAGTGGCATGGCTTGTTCCGGGCAGCTGGCATGTGAAGCAACAAATTGAGGATGAAGGCCTTGACAAGATTCTTGCCGATGCAGGATTCGTTATCCGACAACCGGGATGCTCAGCTTGTCTCGCCATGAACGACGACAAGATTCCGGCCGGCAAGTACAGTGTATCTACGAGCAACCGTAACTTCGAAGGCCGTCAGGGGCCTGGTGCACGTACTATCCTCGCTTCGCCGCTTGTAGCCGCTGCCGCTGCAATAACAGGGCGCATAACAGATCCACGTAAACTTTAATTCGACCAAGAACAGATCATGAAACAGAAATTCAATGTTATAACATCGACATGTGCTCCACTGCCGTTGGAGAATGTCGACACCGACCAGATAATTCCCGCACGATTCCTTAAAGCCACTGATAAGAAAGGATTTGGCGACAATCTCTTCCGCGACTGGCGCTATAATAAGGATGGCTCACCGAAACCCGATTTCGTCCTCAACAAGCCTGAATTTAAGGATGCCGTAATCCTCGTTGCCGGCAAGAACTTCGGCTCCGGCTCAAGCCGCGAACATGCAGCCTGGGCCATCGCAGGATATGGTTTCCGCGTGGTTATCAGCTCGTTCTTTGCCGATATCCACAAGAACAACGAGCTCAACAACTTTGTGCTGCCTGTTGTCGTGACCGAACCGTTCCTGAAAGAGCTCTTCGACAGTATAGACAAGAATCCGGCTATGACCGTCACCGTTGATCTTCCTAACCAGACCGTGACCAACAATGCTACCGGAAGTCAGGAGCACTTCGAGATTAATGGCTATAAAAAGCACTGTCTTGAGAACGGCCTCGATGATGTCGACTTCCTTGTTGAGAATAAAGACAAGGTAGAGGAATATGAAAACAAGAGGAAACAAGGCAAATAATCATGCCTTTACGTTCATTCCTCGTTAATTTTCAAAGGATTACAGTATGCAGAAAATTGAGATAATGGACTCGACACTCCGCGACGGAGAGCAGACCAATGGTGTCTCGTTCCTCCCTCACGAGAAGTTGCAGATAGCTGCCTCACTGATGCGCGATGTCAACGTCGACCGCATTGAGGTGGCATCAGCACGCGTCTCCGAGGGCGAAAAGGAGTCGGTGAGCATGATATGCCGTTACGCACGGACCATTGGCATGCTCAATAAGGTTGAAGTCTTAGGCTTCGTCGACGGACACCTGTCTGTTGATTGGATTGCCGATTGTGGCTGTAAGGTCATCAATCTGCTTGCGAAAGGCTCACTGCGCCACTGCGAGCACCAGCTCCACAAGACTCCAGAAGAACACATTGAGGATATAAAGAAAGTTCTCAATTATGCCGGTGAGCGCGGAATGGATGTCAATCTTTATCTTGAGGACTGGAGTTCCGGCATGAAGGACAGCCCCGACTACGTATGGAAGATGATGGACGCATTGAAGGACATGAATATCAAGCGCTTCCTTCTTCCTGACACTCTCGGAATACTTACACCGCTTGAGACCCTTGAATACATCCATCAGATGGTCACCCGCTACCCAGACCAGTGGTTCGACTTCCACGCCCACAACGACTACGACATGGCTGTCGGCGATTCGTTAGCAGCGGTGAAGGGTGGGGCTAAAGGCCTTCACGTCACCGTCAACGGTCTTGGCGAGCGCTGCGGCAATGCCCCGTTGGCCAGTGTTGAGGTTATGCTGAAAGACCAGATGCATATAGAGACAAATATCGAAGAGGACAGACTCAATGAGATTTCACGTCTCGTGGCCGGCTACAGCGGTATAGCCGTGGCCCCCAACCAGCCTGTCGTCGGCGAGAATGTCTTCACGCAGGTGGCCGGAGTCCATGCCGACGGCGACCGCAAGGACCATCTCTACAGCAACGCTCTCGTCCCCGAACGCTTTGGCCGCAAACGGGAGTATGCCCTCGGCAAGAACTCTGGAAAGGCCAATATCGCCCAGAACCTCAAGGAATTAGGATTGGAGCTTACAGCCGAACAGACCAGGGCTGTTACGAAAAGGATAACAGAACTCGGCGACCGTAAGGAAATAGTGACTCAGGACGACCTGCCATTCATCGTTTCAGATGTTCTAAAGCACAGTGCTCCTGAGAATCGCGTTAAGCTCGTAAGCTACATGGTGACAACGAGTTATGGTCTCAAACCTATAGCAAGCATTAAAGTGGAGATCAACGGTGAGGCCTATGCAGCCGATTCAACCGGTGACGGACAGTACGACGCCTTCGTTAAGGCCCTTAGGAAGATATACCGTGATTCGCTGAAGAGCACATTTCCTCTTCTTAAAGACTATCAGGTGACCATTCCTCCTGGCGGCCGCACCGATGCCCTTGTCCAGACAGTCATCACATGGGATAATAACGGTAACGTCATTCGCACGCATGCCGTCGATGCCGACCAGACTGAGGCAGCCATCAAGGCCACGATAAAGATGCTGAACATCATCGAAGATGAGCGTGCCATGCCATATAAGAAACCATACAAAACAATTTAACACATTATGAAATTGAATATAGCCGTTCTCTCAGGCGACGGTATAGGACCTGAGATCATGAAACAGGGTGTGGCCGTTCTCGACGCCATAGCCAAGAAGTACAACCACGAGTTCGTCTATCATGAGGCCATTACCGGTGCTCATGCTATCGACGCTGTCGGCGATCCGTTCCCCGATTCAACTTTCAAGACCTGCATGGATGCCGATGCCGTGCTCTTCGCAGCCGTCGGTGACCCGCGTTTCGACAACGACCCGACAGCTAAAGTGCGCCCAGAGCAGGGGCTCCTTGCCATGCGGAAGAAACTCGGCCTCTTCGCCAACGTTCGGCCGGTAGCCACGTTCGACTGCCTCATACATAAATCGCCACTAAAGGATGAACTTCTTCGCGGAGCCGACTTCGTCGTTATCCGTGAACTGACAGGTGGAATGTACTTCGGCGAGAAGCATCAGGACAACGATGTGGCCTGGGATACCGACATTTACCACCGCAATGAGATAGAACGCATTCTGAAGGTTGCATTCGACTTTGCCGAGCGCCGCAAGAAACATCTCACCGTTGTCGACAAGGCTAACGTCCTGGCCAGCTCACGGTTATGGCGTCAGGTTGCCAAGGAGATGGAATCGCAATATCCTGATGTCACCACCGATTATATGTTCATCGACAATGCCTCGATGCGCGTTCTCACCGAGCCGCGTTTCTTCGATGTCATTGTCACGGAGAACACTTTCGGCGATATCCTCACCGACGAGACAAGCTGCATAACCGGTTCCATGGGCCTTCAGCCGTCAGCATCGCTCGGCGAGCACACACCGCTCTTCGAGCCAGTGCACGGTTCGTGGCCACAAGCCGCCGGCAAGAATATCGCTAACCCTCTGGCGCAGATTCTATCGGCTGCAATGCTCCTCGAGCACTTCGGCCTCAACGATGAAGGCGCAAAGATTCGCGAGGCCGTTTCGGCAAGTCTCGATGCCAATGTGCGCACACCGGAGATTCAGGTCGAAGGCGGCAACCACTACGGTACCGACGAGGTAGGACAGTGGATTGTCGATTATATCAAGCAACACTAATAATGCCAGATAGTGCAGCACCCGGAAACATCGTGGCTGAGGCTACGGTTCCGGGTGCTCACCCTATGTTTTTTGTGGGCTAAGGCCAATAATTATTAATCCGACAAACGATAATCTCTTTTAATGAAGCGAATTATTATCTCTCTGATAGTACTGTTGACAACAGCATCAGGATATGCTCAGTCTGCCGTATCACTGCGCGATTCACTCAATGCCGCTGAAAAAGAACTGGAATTACGTCCCGACAGTATCAATCTCAGACTTAAAAAAGCCAGATGGAACGTGGAGCTCGGCGAGTGGGATTATGCCAAAAATGAGTATGATCTTATCCTTCTCCACGACCCCGACAATCTGTCTGCTCTCTATTTCCGCGCTTTTGTCAACACGAAGTTGGGCCGCTATGGCTTTGCACGTCAGGACTATATGAATGTGCTGCGGCAGGTGCCGAACAACTACGAGGCCAAACTCGGACTGGCGTTGCTCGATGATAAGGACAAGAAAAAGACTAAGGCTTTCGACGAGATAAACCTTCTTGTGCAGGCCTTTCCCGACAGTGCCTCGGCTTATGCGGCACGTGCCGGTATGGAAGAAGAGCGCCAGATGCTCTATCTTGCTGAATATGACTACAGCGAGGCTATCATGCGCGACCCCACAAACACGGATTATATCCTTAACAGGGCCAATATCCTTATCACCCTCGGCAAGAAGGCAGAGGCCCGCAGGGACCTGGAACTACTTATCAGATTAGGTATTCCGCGCGCTAATCTGTCCGATTACTTCAAGCGTATTGGCAAATAACTGTCTGGCACTTAGGATATTACACTATTATAAGGCCCACTGTCTAAAAGACTACCGTAAATATATGGAGTCCATCGCGGTATTTGTAGCTCACCATCCAGTGATGGTAGTCGCAGATACTCTTGACGATAGCCAGACCGAGGCCATTGCCTTTCTGACTTGACTTCATGCGGTAGAAGCGCGAAAAGACCCTGTCGGCATCAAGAGGCGGTTCATCGGAGGGATTGGCAATGGACAAGTGCCCATTGGTGACACTGATAATAATTGTTCCACCGGCCTTATTGTGCCGTACAGCATTGACGACAAGATTATTGAGCATACTCTCCATGAGAACTTCATTGGCCTCAACGGTCAGCGAAGTATCCTGAAAATCAGTATCTATGTTCAGCCCATCGGCGATGCCCTCAAGTTTCGGGAGCAGCTGCTCAATCTTCTCACACACGTTGATACTCACGAAATTGTGATATTGGTTGTTCTCTATCTTCGAGAGCAAGAGGAGGTTACGGCTCAGTCGTGACATGTGCCTGATTTCCATATAAATATCCTGCAACTCTCTGGCCTGATGCTCCGTGAGCCTGTCCTGCAAGAGATTGTCGAGTTTTCCCTGGACAATAGCTAATGGGGTCTGTAGCTCGTGGGATGCATTCTCGGTAAACTCCTTCTGAACCCGATAGCTGTTCACGCTGTTGCTCATTATTATCTCCAGGGTCGCGTTGAGCTCATCAAACTCCCTTGTGCCCGATTTCTTTAACGCAGGGACATTACCTTTTTCCACCCTGAAACCCTTAATCTTTGCGAGAGTGTCGTTGAATGGCGCCCAAAGTCTTTGCGGAACATACCTCATAACCAAGAGAACGGCAGCAAAGAGAATGACTATTATCGACATAAACTGGATGAAAAGTCCCATGAGCGTATCTTCCTCGAGGTCGATATCGGGGTTCTTGATACCATAGTTCTCCACGAGGTCGGTAAGGTCCTCGGCATAGTATGCAGTAGTAATGTAATAAAGAACCGGTATTGCCATTATGGTCAGAACCACCATAAACAGCACGAACCGCCTCATCAGCTTGCTCGTCAGCGAACGTTCTTTCATCTTCATTTTGCTCCGTTGTTGAAATTCATCTCCAATAAATCTGCTGATACTCACTGTTATCAACCGTTTCCCCTTTGTTCTTCATTCTTTCCATCTGTAACCCGTGCCGTAAACGGTATGAATGCAATCACGCAATCCGGCCTTGGCGAGTTTCGCTTTCAGATTCTTTATGTGGCTGTAAATGAAGTCGAAAGAGTCCATCATGTCGGCCATCTCACCGCTCAGGTGCTCGGCGATGGCAAGTTTTGAAAGCACACGATCGCGGTTGCTCAGAAAGAACAGCAACAGCTCATATTCCGAACGCGTCAACTCGACATTCTCTCCATTCACCTCAACGGTCTTTTCAAGGAGGTTTACCATCACACTGCCAACTTTTAATATGTTGTTGGCCTTAAACTCCTTACGGCGAATGAGAGCGTATATGCGCATTTGCAGTTCGGGCAGTGCGAAGGGCTTACCAATATAGTCGTCGGCACCAATCTCCAATCCTTTCAGGCGATCGTCGAGCGAGTCTTTGGCCGAGATGATAATGACTCCAGCCGGATTCTCTTTCTTTCTTATTGCCCGTAGGATGTCCAGACCGTCGCCGCCCGGAAGCATAAGGTCGAGAAGCACACAGTCGTAATCATACGAACCGGCCTTCATCCTGCCTTCGTTGAAGGTGAAAGCCTGCTCACACAAATAACCATCCCTTTCAAGATAGTCCCGAATGCTGTTCGAGAGTCTGTACTCGTCTTCTATAATCAGAATCTTCATGTCGTAATAACGCAGAATTCATATGCTTATTGCCATTAATGTGCGTAGTATCAATCCCATCCTATACATAATCAATCGAGGTCACAATTGCAAATATGTTCCATCGGACTATATGTTCATTCTTCTCATCATGCCGAAGCCACGGCATCAAACCATGAAATTTCGGAATTTGACAATTGGGAGAGGCCGACGAAAATGTAAGAATATTTCACATTGCGCATCTATCCGATTCAATCGCGCAACTACCACATAGTCAGACAGATAGAAAAACGGCCCTTTTCGCGTTCTGAAACGGTCCATTTCAGAGTCTAAAAGAGGCCGTTTTAGGATGCGAAACGGACCGTTTCAGAAGCTCAAACGATACATATTCCATTCGTGTTAATATTTTTCGCAAAATTAAAACAATTTGGGCAACTGCCAACGGGGTAATTGACAGTTGCCCAAAAATGTAATGATGAGCTTTAACCGGCTCTCAATAAATGACGCTGTAAAGGAGCTTATTTCTTCTTCAGCAGCAGACAGCTGTTGCTGTTCTTGATTTTCTCCACGTAAGCATCGATAACGGCAACGGCAGTAATGTTCACGACATCGCGAACAGAGCATTCGAAGTCGGTGAAGTGGATTGGCTTGTTAAGTCCCATCTGTATAGGGCCGATAATCTCAGCATCGGGATTCAGGGCCTGCAGGAGCTTGTAGCTTGCGTTTGCACTCGTGAGGTTAGGGAAGATAAGAGTATTGACCTTCTTGCCTTTAAGCTTGGTGAAAGGATACTTATCGTCACGCAGTTCATCGTTGAGAGCAAAGTTCACCTGCATCTCGCCGTCAATGGCGAGGCTCGGATCTTCCTTTTGCATCCGCTCCACAGCCGCATGCACCTTTACAGGAGAGCCCACCTGGTCGGTTCCGAAGTTCGAGTAGCTGATCATGGCGATGTTTGGCTCCTCGTTGAAGAAGCGTACTCCATGGGCTGTCAGCTTGGCAATGTCATAGAGCGTATCCTCATCGGGATGGCGGTTGATAAGGGTATCGGCAAGATAGAACACACCCTTCTTAGTGTTCAGGATGTGCATTGTGGCGAAGTGGTTGAATTCCGGCTGGATGCCGACAACCTCCTTAGCCACTTTGATGGTGTTGCTGTACTTAGTATACAGTCCAGTGATGAACGCATCGGCATCACCGTTTTCCACCATCGACATTCCGAAGTAGTTGCGCTCATACATCTTGTCGTAGGCTTCCTCGAAGGTATATCCCATTCGAGCCCGCTTCTCAGCGAGGTGCTTGGCGTAGGTAGCCCGTCGTCCTTGCTCCTGGTCGGCGCGCATGTCGATGATTGTTATTCCCGAGATGTCGAGTTTCAGGCGGTTGGCAATACGGTTCAGACGGTCGGGATTGCCGAGGAGGATAGGCTCGCAAATTCCTTCCTGCTTAGCCTGAACGGCAGCTTTCATCATAGTTTGATGGCCGCCCTCGGCAAACACCACGCGCTGCGGATGTTGAGCTGCAGTGGCATGAAGGGTGCGCGTGAGTTTTGTCTCCTGTCCGAGGAGCTGCCGCAGGTGCTCTTTATACTCGTCCCAGTCGGTAATGATGTGGCGTGCCACACCACTTTCGATAGCAGCCTTGGCCACAGCCGAGCTGACCTCGGTGATAAGACGTGGGTCGACGGGCTTGGGGATGAAGTATTTGGGGCCGAAAGTGAGGTCGTTGACGTGATAAACTTCGTTGACGATGTCAGGTACCGGCTCCTTGGCTAATTGTGCAATGGCCTTGGCAGCAGCCATCTTCATCTCTTCGTTTATAGCCTTAGCGTGGACATCAAGGGCTCCGCGGAAGATATAAGGGAAACCGATGACATTATTTATCTGGTTCGGCTTGTCGGAACGGCCTGTCGACATGAGGACATCAGGGCGTGCGGCCATAGCGTCCTCGTAGCTAATTTCGGGAACCGGGTTGGCCAGGGCGAAAACAATCGGCTTGTCGGCCATCGACCGTACCATGTCCTGGGTGAGGACATTACCCTTCGAGAGTCCCACGAAGACGTCGGCGCCCTTGACAGCCTCTTCGAGCGTATGCACGTCGCGGCGGTCAGTGGCGAAAAGCTTCTTCTGCGGTGTAAGGTTTGGTCTGTCGCTGGTGATAACGCCCTTGGAGTCGAGCATGACGATATTTTCCTTCTTTGCACCAAAAGAGCAGTACAGCTTCGTACAGCTTATTGCTGCTGCTCCGGCACCGTTGACAACGATTTTCACCTCGTCAATTTTCTTGCCGGCCACCTCAAGGGCATTCATCAGTCCGGCAGCAGAAATGATAGCGGTGCCGTGCTGGTCGTCGTGCATAACGGGAATGTCGAGAGTTTTCTTCAGACGCTCCTCAATGGCGAAGCACTCAGGAGCCTTGATGTCCTCAAGGTTTATGCCGCCGAAGGTTGGTGCAATCTTCTCAACAGCCTCACAGAACTTCTCCGGGTCCTTCTCATCTATCTCAATATCAAAGACATCGATGCCTCCATAGATCTTGAACAGCAGGCCTTTACCCTCCATAACCGGCTTGCCGCTCATGGCACCGATGTCGCCGAGGCCGAGGACAGCTGTGCCATTGCTTATCACTGCCACGAGGTTCCCCTTGTCGGTATATTTATATACGTCGTTAGGATTCTTCTGAATCTCAAGACATGGATATGCTACACCCGGCGAATAAGCCAAGCTAAGATCTGTTTGAGTTTGGTACGGTTTCGTAGGCTTTACCTCTATCTTGCCCGGACGACCATCGTGATGGTAGGCAAGAGCTGCCTCTTTTGTGATTTTTACCATAATAGCTATATTCTGTTTTGTTATTGGATATTCTATTCTTTGTTTTAATACATTCAATGGCAAAGTTACGCAAAAAAGCGTACACACATTAATAATTAAGCAATTTTATTTTGTCGATACTACATTTGCAGCCGTATTTTATCATACATTAGACGAAATACATATTATTATTTTGCAATTAATAGGGAAAATTGTAATTTTGCAACGTCAAAATTAAATGTGTATAATATGCAAAATATTTCTCATCGTCAAAAGCTGAAAGCCAGGATTCTCGAGGCTGCTACAAGTATGTTTGTAGAACAGGGAATCCGCATGGTGAGAATGGACGATATAGCGCGATCGCTCTCAATATCCAAGCGCACTCTATACGAAATTTATGATAACAAGGAAGAGTTGTTGATGGATGTCGTAAAAACGGGAATAGAGAGGGACAGAAATAGAATCTCAACATTACTGACCAACGGCGCCAACCCAATAGAGGTGATTTTTGAGGGCTACCGCCAGCGGTTAAAGCAATTCAGCAGTATTAACCCGCAGTTTTTCGAGGATATCAACACCTACGAGAGCGTAAAGAATTTCCTACGAGAGAAAAAGGAGAAGGGACTCTTTGAAAGGATAGATTTCTTCGAGAAAGGCGTAGGTCAAGGATATTTCATCGCAGGTGTTGACTATAAGCTACTTAACACCATTATTGATGGTGCCATGCAATATATTATGAGTGAGAAACTCTACACCAAAAACGACGTAAAGGACATGTTCCGTAGTTCCGTAATGATTCTCCTGCGAGGTGTCTGTACTCCGCACGGACTCAAGCAATTGGATAGCTTAATGCAAAACTTGACAGAAAAGAAATGAGAGGAAATTCATTCAGAACCTTTATATTAGTAGCCCTCGTCGTCATTTTTCTGATGGCGCTTCATTTTCTTCCACAGTACTCTATCTTCGGCTTGCAGCCAAGAAAGATCAATATCCTCAGTCAGCTGATTAACCTTCCCGGCGACAATGAGTCGATAGACGTGATACCAAAGCCGAAAGACCCCAAGCAGATTTATGCTCACGGCAAGAACGGGAAACTCATTGATTTTAAGGAGGTTTGGCCCAAAGGCGTTCAGCCGATATTGGACTATAGTGAGGAAAATGCCGGTGGCATGGACCACTTCTACGCTATGGTCGACTCAACGGCAAGGCACAAGCTGAATGGTCGTCCCGTGAGGGTAGCCTACTACGGCGACAGCTTCATTGAGGCCGACATCCTTGTTGCCGACTTGCGTGAGAATATGCAAGCCACATACGGTGGATGCGGAGTGGGATGGATCGACGCCGGCAACGACCTTGAACAATATAAGCGGTCTATACAAACCGAATTCAGCGGGATGGATGAGCATATGGTCATGAAAGCGCAGAACTATAATGTCGCTGAGGCCGGAATAGCTGAGCGCTACTACACTACCGGAGGCTCGGCTTCGGTGACCCTCAAAGCTACCAAGACATTCCCTCATGCGGCTCATTGGACCAATTCGACATTCTATTTCCGTCCGCTCAGGCAGACGACAGTAAAGGGTAAAACGGATGCAAATCCTTGGCTGTCTTGGACTTTCAATGAATCGGGAAGTCTACAAAAGACCGAGATCCCAGGGCGGGCGGCGATGGCGAAATTCACCGTCAACGGTCCGGCAATACTCTTCGGTGCAGCCCTTGAAGGCAACGATGGCATCACTATCGACAATTTCAGTATGCGAGGCTCAACGGGCACTACGCTTGCAAATATCCCCGATAACACGCTCCGTGAATTCAATGCCATAAGGCCGTACGACCTTATTATACTGCAATTTGGCGTAAATGCCGTCAAAGATAATTCGACGACAAAGGATATGCGCGACTATCTCGCTCAGATGAGGAATGTTATACGTAAATTCCGTCGCTGCTATCCGCAAGCAAGCATCCTCGTTGTGAGCACACCCGACAGAGGCAGTAAGGAGGGTGGGGCTACGATGCCGAATATCAAAGCCTTGGAAGGCTATCAGAAAGAACTCGCCGCCGAGGAGAGAGTGGGATTCTACAGTCTGTTCCATGCCATGGGCGGCGAAGGCTCTATGGCCAAACTTCACGACAAGGGAATGAGTTCATCCGACTATGTGCATGTAAGCCATGGCGGAGGAAAGATCATAGCCCGACAGATGTTCAACTCTTTTGTAGCAGCAGAAAAAAACTATATCCGGCGGAAGAAGCTGGAAAACGAGAAATAAGACATGGAAATACTTCAGAAAATACTCGACTTACTTCAATATAACCCAAAGGAGCCTCTTCTGTTTAATACAGGACTGTTCCTCTTCCTCTTTCTTTTCCTGGCACTGATTTATTGTGCCTTGAAAAACAAGTCGACGGCACGGCTGATATTCGTCACGCTCTTCTCTTATTATTTCTATTATAAGAGCTCAGGGCTGTATTTCTGCCTTTTGGCAATAGTTACAGTCAGCGACTGGATTATAGGCAAGAGGATAGCGCAGACCCACGAACCGGAAGAAACCGATGGCGGAGAGCCGCAGAACGGACGGAGCCGCCAAGCGAGGCTATGGCTTATTCTGAGTATCGTCATAGATCTCGGACTCCTGGCATTCTTTAAGTACACCAACTTCTTCACGGGAATGATTGCACAGATGATTGGTGAGAATTTCCAGCCTTGGGACATTTTCTTACCGGCAGGAATCTCATTCTTTACCTTTAAGAGCATATCATATACTGTCGATGTATACCGCGGCAAGATGAAACCCGTGGACAGTCTGCTCGATTATGCATTCTACGTCAGTTTCTTCCCAGTACTCTTGGCCGGCCCTATCGTCAGAGCCACAGATTTCATTCCACAAATAAGAAAGCCGCTCAGTATTTCGAAGCACATGCTGGCCTTCGGAGCCTATCTGATAGTAATCGGCTTATTCAAGAAAATGGTCATAAGCGATTATATCAGCGTAAACTTCGTCAGCCGAGTGTTCGACAATCCTACGCTCTTCTCGGGTGGGGAGATTCTGATGGCTCTCTATGGCTACAGTATTCAGCTCTATTGCGATTTTTCCGGCTATAGCGACATGGCCATTGGAATATCAGCGTTGTTGGGATTCAATATCCCTGCCAACTTCAATGCGCCATACAAAGCCGACTCGCTCAGCGATTTCTGGCGGAGATGGCATATTTCGCTGTCGTCGTGGATTCGCGACTACATATATATATCTTTAGGGGGAAACAGAAAAGGAAAAGTGCGCATGTACATGAATCAGATGATTGCCATGACGCTCTGCGGACTGTGGCATGGAGCATCATTGAATTTCGTGTTGTGGGGAACGCTCCATGGACTTGGAGTGTGCATACACAAATTCTTCTCCCAGACCATCATGCATCACGACCGGCATTATCACCCCTCCGGCCTCCGCAGATTTTTCTCCGTTATCATCACGTTTCACATAGTGACATTCCTGTGGATTTTCTTCCGCTCGCAGGATTTTAATGCCGCAGCACTACTGATAAAGCAACTTTTTACGAAATTCGACATAACATTGTTCCCTGCGATCGTCGCCGCATACAAGTTTGTGATTGCTTTAATAGTCTTTGCGCTCATCACTCACTGGATTCCCGACGCATGGCAGGAAAAGATAATTAAGCTCTTTGAAAAGGGTGGGGTGGTTGTTTGCGCTTTAGCCATCACTTTTGTCATATATCTTGCTATGCAAGTGAAATCCAGCGACATACAGCCATTTATCTATCTACAGTTCTAAAGAAGTAATCGTTAACTAACGTTAAATACAAAAATTTTCTTATGAAAACTATTGCAGGTTCGAAAAAAAGCTGTACCTTTGCAACCGCATTTAGAGAAATGCACTTGTGAAAACAAGAAACGCGGCAATAGCTCAGTTGGTAGAGCGCGACCTTGCCAAGGTCGAGGTCGCGGGTCCGAGTCCCGTTTGCCGCTCTTTGGAATCTTGAATATGACATCTTTTACATAAGCAATTGTGTAATGCCCAGGTGGCGGAATTGGTAGACGCGCACGTTTCAGGTGCGTGTGTTTCACAACGTGCAGGTTCGAGTCCTGTTCTGGGCACAAGCTTATTTAAGATTCAACAATATGTTGGAGAGGTGGCGGAATTGGTAGACGCGCTACTTTGAGGGGGTAGTGATAATTGTATCGTGGGAGTTCGAGTCTCCTCCTCTTCACATTTTTAATTACATAAACATAATTTCAATTTTGCGGCAATAGCTCAGTTGGTAGAGCGCGACCTTGCCAAGGTCGAGGTCGCGGGTCCGAGTCCCGTTTGCCGCTCAGAAAATGAAATTAAACAATCGATTAATGAATTTATACATAAGATTTTTCGACACTGAGGCATTGGTTCACAATGCAGACGAAGCACTTGATTTTTTAGCTTCTATTCCAGAAATTCCACTCGACAAGAATATGGAGGATGAAATACGGAGTTATGTTGACAGCGATGTGACATTCCCAAAACGCTGCAAAGTCCGTCCACATGTATATTTCATTATCATCAAGACTGAGGCTCAGACAATGCAGGACTTCAAGGAGAAGAAGGCTCTGCGTCCGAACGACGGCAATCGTCGTGAGACAAACGAGACCATCCTCCAGCTTAAGAATGAGCGTGAGGGATGGTATGAGGGCTCGCTCGACTTCAAGCGTGTAGTCTTGATTCCTACTACTGGAAAACACGAATACCGCGACACTCATTTCGTGGCACGCTGCAAAGCTGTTTCTGGTCTCGACTGCTACAATAGGATTGTCGATTATCTTCAAACGCGCGTCGACCACAGAAGCCAGTTCCCATCGGCAAAAGGAAAGAGTTTCAGTTTCAAATACCTCGGTATGTGGAAATGAACAAGGCTATGCTCATAGGAAATGTCGGTCAGGATCCTGAAGTTCATTATTTTGACAACGAACAATGTGTAGCGAGAGTGCGTCTCGCTACCACAGAACGCGGATACACCCTACAGAATGGGACAAAGGTTCCTGACAGAACCGACTGGCATAACGTCATATTCTATCACGGTCTGGCCAAGATTGTTGACAAATATGTTCATAAGGGCGACAAGCTATATGTCGAAGGACGGTTAAGAAACCGTAGTTATGACGACAAGCGGGGGCAGAGACGAACCATAACCGAGATCTATGCCGAGAACATGGAGCTCCTCACCCCAAAGCGCATGCAGCAGGGTACAACGGCCGACGAATCTGAGTCTTCTCCTGCACCACAGCAACCTTCATTGGATAATCCGGAAAAACTCCCATTTTGATAATGATTCCTTTAGTCGATATTTCTTCTTTAGTCACTACCGAGCCAATATCAGCAGGAGCAATAATTGCTTTCATTCTGGCAGCAGTTCTCCTGGTGTTGTCGGGATTTGCCAGTGGCTCCGAAATAGCGTTTTTCAGTCTGTCGCCAAGCGACATCAACGAAGTTGAGCAACAGAAGACTGATACTGACAAGAAAATCAATATGCTCAGAGAGGACAGTGAGCGTACGCTTGCAACGATTCTCATCACAAACAATCTTGTCAATGTGACGATAATTATGTTGCTCAACTATGCATTTGCCAGGGTCATAACATTCCATGCTGCATGGTTGGAGTTCGTCTGCATTACTGTTCTGCTGACATTCCTTCTGCTACTTTTCGGCGAAATTATGCCGAAGGTGTACAGTCGGCAGAATCCGTTGTCGTTCTGTAGAAAGGCAGTAAGGGGCATCCTCTTCCTGCGCCGTATATTCTGGCCGATAGAGAATATTCTGCTCAAGAGCGGAAACTTCGCAGAGAAAGTCATTCAGAAGGAATCTCACCAACTCTCGGTCGACGATCTTGAGCAGGCTCTTGAGCTTACCGACAGCGCCGATATTCGTGACGAGCAGAGTATGCTCAAAGGAATAATCAGATTCGGCGACGAAACGGCAAAAGAGGTAATGACGTCACGGCAAGACATCGTAGACCTCGACATTCATTGCTCCTACAAAGAGGTACTGAAGTGCATCGTAGACAATAATTACTCCCGAATACCGGTTTATCAAGACAATGAGGACAACATCAGGGGAATACTCTACATCAAGGACTTGTTGCCGCACCTATCAAAACCCGACAACTTCAGATGGCAGAGCCTCATCCGTCCGCCTTATTTCGTTCCTGAGACGAAGAAGATTGACGATTTGCTGCGTGAGTTCCAGGAGAACAAGGTCCATATCGCTATCGTTGTGGACGAATTCGGAGGGACAAGCGGACTCGTCACGCTCGAGGATATACTTGAAGAAATTGTAGGTGAGATTAATGACGAGTATGATGAGGAAGAAACGACATATTCTAAATTAAGTTATAACACTTACCTCTTTGAAGGTAAGACTCTCCTAAGCGATTTCACGAAGATTCTCAATATCGATGACGATGAATTCAGCGATGTTGAGGGTGATGCCGACACGTTGGCCGGACTGCTACTCGAGATTAAGGGTGACTTCCTCAGTCTGCACGAGAAGGTGGAATATAAAAATTATGAATTTGAGGTCCTTGGCATTGAAGAGCGCCGGATAAGTAAGGTGAAGGTGACGATTCATCCAAATAACGACAAAAAAGATGCCGATAAATAATGATGAGGATAACGGATTATAAAGATATCATCATCGCTATAGACAAAATTGAAAAAGACCCAAAGCTGACAGCGAGAGAGAACGAGCACAAGGCCGAAAAGAGCATGCTGCAGCAACTTCTCGGTGATGATGTGGCGTTAAGCCATAATTCTGACGGAAAGCCGGAAATCGACGGCTATAATATCAGCATCTCACACACTCTGAACAAGCAGGACGGTTACATAGCCATAATCATCGCAAAGCATCATAAGGTAGGTATCGACATCGAATACCGCAGCAACCGAATAATGAGGATCGTTGAGCGATTTCTTCGAGATGACGAGACTACGACATCGGTCGACGATGCTCTCATCAGCTGGTGCGCAAAGGAAGCTGTGTATAAACTTTTTTCTTCCGACGACCTGACATATCAGCAGATGAAAGTCAGTCCTGCACGCGACAGCGTAGAGAATATTGTCCGGCGTCGGTCGGTACCAATCAACACATGTATGACACCAGGATATATAATGGTGTGGACGACTTTGGCAGAAGAGGATTAATATCTGATAAAATGAAAATATCTATTAAAAGAATCTATGATGAGCCATCCGAGGCTGATGGCTATCGCGTGCTCGTCGACAGATTATGGCCGCGAGGCATAAAGAAGGACGCAGCAAGAATCGATCTTTGGGAGAAAAACATTGCCCCGAGCAACGAACTCCGCAAGTGGTTTGCCCACGATGTGAACAAGTGGGACGAGTTCTGCGAGAGGTATAAGCATGAGCTGGAAAACAACGATGCCTTTTCGCAGTTTTCAGCTGAGATGCAGTCAAAGCCTGCTGTAACGTTGCTTTTTGCAGCCAAGGACACTGAACACAATAACGCTGTGGTACTGTGTTCTTTATTAAAACATTGAAATATTTTTGGAACTTTGCTATCAATTTATTAATTTTGCAAACTGATAGCAAAAGAACAAAAATACGATAAATGTTAAGAATAGCAGTACAATCGAAAGGACGTCTTTTCGATGACACAATGAATCTTCTGTCGGAAGCCGACATCAAGGTTCCTTCCAGCAAGAGAACTCTTTTGGTGCAGTCAAGCAATTTCCCCATAGAGGTGCTCTATCTTCGCGATGACGACATCCCACAGACAGTAGCCAGCGGCGTGGCAGACATCGGCATCGTAGGTGAAAACGAGTTTGTGGAGCATCAGGAAAATGCACAAATCATATCCCGTCTTGGATTCAGCAAATGCCGGCTTAGTCTTGCTATACCCAAGTCGATTGACTACAACGGACTACAGTGGTTCAACGGCAAAAAAATAGCTACGTCATATCCTAATATCCTCCGGAAGTTCATGAATGACAACGGCATCAATGCCGATATACACGTCATTACTGGCTCCGTGGAGATTAGTCCGGGCATAGGACTCGCCGACGGTATCTTCGACATCGTCTCATCGGGTTCCACACTTGTAAGCAACAACCTTAAGGAAGTCGAGGTCGTAATGCACAGTGAGGCTCTCCTCATCGGAAACTGGAACATGGACGAGGACAAGCACAGCGTAATCAACGAGATGCTCTTCCGTTTCGAAGCTGTAAGGTCGGCCCGCGACAAGAAATATGTGATGATGAACGCCCCAAAGGACAAGGTGAAGGCCATTACCGAAGTGCTGCCCGGCATTAAGAGTCCTACTATCATTCCCCTCGCCGACCCCGAATGGTGCTCAATACACACGGTTTTGGACGAGAAACGTTTTTGGGAAATCATCAACAAACTGAAGGAATTAGGAGCGCAGGGCATCCTTGTCACTCCTATTGAGAAAATGATACTATAAAAATGAAGATAATCAAGTATCCGCAAAAAGACTCTTGGGAAGGAATCGTCCGGCGGCCCCATCTCGACTTGAGCCAACTTAACGCCACCGTGAATGGTGTGCTTTCAGATATAAAAGAGAATGGCGATAAAGCCGTTCGTAAGTATGAGGAAAAGTTCGACCATGCCTCTTTAGACGAAATCGAAGTAACAACCGAAGAGAAAGAGGAGGCCATGAGCCTGATTTCGAAAGAGCTCTACGACTCATTGGTCATCGCACACAACAACATAGCGAAGTTCCATGAATCGCAAAAATTCGATGGAAAGAAAATCGTCACTGTCAACGGAGTAACCTGTTGGCAGAAAAGCGTTCCCATTCAGAAGGTCGGACTCTATATCCCCGGAGGAACTGCACCGCTGTTTTCCACAGTTCTGATGCTGGCCACCCCAGCAAAGATTGCCGGTTGCCCCGAGATAGTTCTCTGTACGCCACCCGACAAGGAGGGTAGGGTAAACCCCGCAATCCTGGCAGCAGCAAAGATAGCAGGAGTGGAACGGATATTCAAAATTGGAGGTGTACAGGCTATCGGCGCTATGGCCTACGGCACGGAATCAGTACCGAAAGTCTATAAGATTTTTGGCCCCGGAAACCAGTATGTTATGGCAGCCAAACAGCAGGTGTCACTGCATGATGTTGCTATAGACATGCCAGCCGGACCATCCGAGGTGTGCGTAATCGCTGATGAAGACAGCAATGTAGAGTTCGTTGCCGCCGACTTGCTCAGCCAGGCTGAGCATGGAGTAGACTCGCAGGTTATTTTGATAACCACGTCGGAAAGTATGCTCGATGCCGTAAGCAAGGAGATTGAACTTCAGCTAAAGAAACTACCACGTAGGGAGATAGCAGCAAAAACTCTTGAGAATTCAAAGCTCGTTCTCGTCCACGACACTGACGAAGCAATCGAGCTGAGCAATAGCTATGCCCCAGAGCATCTTATCATTGCCACAAAAGACTATGAGCAACTGTCGGAAAAAGTGGTCAATGCGGGCAGCGTATTCCTCGGGAAATATGCTTGCGAAAGTGCAGGTGACTATGCCAGCGGAACGAACCACACGCTCCCGACCCACCGGTATGCACTGGCCTATAACGGTGTGAACCTCGACAGCTATAACCGTAAGATAACCTTCCAGTATCTCACCGAAGATGGAATAAGAAGTATCGGACAAGCCGTTGTTACAATGGCTGAGAATGAACAGCTCGAAGGCCACGCCAATGCAATGAGGCTACGCATGGATAGTCTGAAATAACAATATTTTGAATAAATATCTTTTGGGCCAATGAAGGAATTACAGAATTTGGTGAGACCAAACATTTGGAAACTTGCACCTTACAGTTCGGCGAGGAACGAATATGCCGGCCACACGGCGCATGTATTTCTCGATGCTAATGAGAACCCATACAACAAGCCATATAACCGCTATCCCGATCCATTACAGATTGATGTTAAAGAGAAAATTGCCAACATAAAGGATGTCAATCCCGAGTGCATCTTCCTTGGAAACGGAAGCGACGAGGCCATCGATCTGTGCTATCGTGTCTTCTGCGAGCCGAGGATCGATAATGTAGTCGCCATAGAACCAACATACGGAATGTATAAGGTTTGTGCCGACCTCAACGATGTTGAATACAGACCGGTACTGCTTGACGACAATTTCCAGATGTCGGCTTCAAAGATTCTTGACGCATGCGATGATCATACAAAATTAGTATGGATTTGCTCGCCGAACAATCCTTCGGGCAACAATATCAGCAGGGAGGAGATAGTTAAGGTCATAACGAATTCCGATGGTATAGTTATCATTGACGAGGCTTATTCCGATTTCTCACGCGAGAAGAATTTCCGGTCCGAACTTAAAAAGTATCCAAACATCATCGTACTGAATACTTTCAGCAAAGCGTGGGGATGCGCTGCCATCCGACTGGGAATGGCTTTCGCCGGCAAAGAGATTATCAACTTGTTCAATAAGGTCAAATATCCTTACAACATCAATGCTCTCACGCAGAAGAAAGCCCTGGAGATAATCGACGATTATTCTGATGTTCATGAATGGCTGAGGCTGATTCTAATGGAGCGGACCCATATGATTAAAGCTTTCCGCGACCTGCCTATCTGTGAGCGGGTTTATCCCACCGATGCCAATTTCTTCCTGGCCAAGATGGACGACGCTCAAGCGGTCTACGACTATCTCGTCGAGAAAGGCATCATCGTTCGCAACCGCACTCGTGTCAGGCTATGCAATAACTGTCTGAGAGTAACCATCGGCACCCGTAGCGAAAATGCCGAACTCATAGGAGCCATCCGCCAGTTCTCCGAAGCCCATAAAGCATAGTCCTATACATCAAAGGATTCAAAATTATCCATTTGCAAGGGGATAGGTAGAGTGAGGGGCTGTTCGCCCCTCGCTCTTTTTCTATCGATACCTATGCTTTCCTATAGCATTCTATATTTAGCTCCTAAGCTTTACTTTCTCAACCGAACATGAAATTAATAATAAACAGTACGGATAAGACGCAAAGGGTGGGGTTAAGCTGACTGTATTTGCCGGTAAAGAGTTTAATGAAAACATACGACAATATTCCGAGACAGATTCCGTCGGCAATACTGTAAGTGAGTACCATTGTTATCATTGTTATGAAGGCGGGGAATGACTCGCTAAGATCCTTTAGGTCAATCTCCTTTATTGAGTCGAGCATGAGGACACCAACCATGACAAGGGCTCCACTGGTGGCAGCACTCGGAATGAGAAGGAATACAGGTGAGAGGAAAAGGGCTATAAGGAAGAACATACTGACGGTGAACGATGTCACTCCGCTCTTACCGCCTTCAGCAATACCACTCGCACTTTCGACATAGGTGGTGATGGTACTCGAACCGAAGAAAGCACCGCAAGTGGTGCCAATGGCATCGCTCATCATCGCTTCCTTGACATGAGGAATGGAGCCGTCGGGACGAACGATACCGGTTTTCTCGGCCAATCCCATAAGGGTGCCGATGGTGTCGAAAATGTTTACAATGAGCAGAGAAAAGATTACGAGAAACGTTTTAAGATTGATGATACCGTCGAAGGTGAACTTGCAGAAAATCGGAGAAAGATCCTGTGGCATGGAAACTGGAATCCAATTATCAGGAAGACTTGTCACTCCGAATGGGATTCCTACTATAGTCGTCAATATTATACTCCAGAAAAGCGATCCCTTTACATTACGTGCCATAAGGATACCACTCGTCAAGATAGCAAAGATACCAAGAAGACACGTGGGGGTGAACTGTCCCAGACCAACGAATGTGCCTTGTTTTGCAACGATGATTCCAGCATTCTTCAATCCGATAAAAGCTATGAACATTCCAATTCCGGCCGAAATGGCGTAGCGCAGGGTCTCGGGAATACTGTTAAGGATCATTTCTCTGATATTAAAAAAGGTAATAATAATGAATACAACACCCTCGACGAGCATTATAGCCAGACTCTGCTGCCATGTGTATCCCATAGCCTGACACATAGTGTATGCAAAGAATGCGTTGAGACCCATTGAAGGAGCCTGAGCAAATGGAAGTTTTGCCATGATAGCCAGCAGAAGAGTGGCTATGGCCGAAACAATTGCTGTAGAAGTGAACAATGCCCCGCGATCCATGCCTGTCGCTGACAAGACCGCCGGATTAACTGCCAAGACATAAGACATCGTCAGGAAGGTAGTGGCACCAGCTATCAGCTCTGTCTTAAGCTGCATTGTACTTGGATTGAAACCAAATGCTTTCTCAATAAATTTCATCGTTGAAGTATTTTTGTTAATTGTCTAATTCGTTTGTGAATAACATTATTTCTCATGATTATAACCAGCCAACCAATTGTCGATAAGCTTGCGGGCTATCGATAACTTCTCGGGTATCGTCGGCAGGTTATCGTATCTGAACCAGCTCCCCTTTGAGAGCTCCGACTTTTGCAAATGTATCGAGCCATCGACATATTCAGCATTGAATCCCACCATAAGTCCACAAGGGTAAGGCCACGGCTGAGAGCCAAAATATTTAAGATTCTTGATTGTAATTCCTGTTTCTTCCATAACTTCCCGGTGAACAGCCTCTTCAAGGGTCTCCCCAGTCTCGACAAAACCGGCCACAAGTCCATAGAAATCACCTTTGAAGTTGCGGGCGTGGACAAGGAGTACATCATCGTCTTTATGTATGAGCACGATGATTGCAGTGGCCAACTCCGGCCATATTTCCTTCCCACAATTTGGACAGCGCTTTGAGATGTCGGTATGCATGACCATCGGAGAACCACAAACGCCACAATATTTTGTGTTTTGGTCCCAATAAAGAATCTCCTGACACTTACCGGCTTTAAGGTATAGTTCCTTCGGCAGCTTATAGAATGATTTCCTTAATGGACAGAATTCGAATTCGGCATCTGTGAATCCGGCAGTTCTAAGCTTGATCTGCTCCGGATCGTCAATTTGCACAGTCCTAACCTCGGTACCATCTTCCATTGGAGTGATATTGTGGAGGTGCTGCCATTCGCTAAGCGGGATAGGGCAGTGGTCGCTATTGGGAATGCTATAGGTTCCATCGTCAAATTTTTGAAGAACAAGATCGGTCTTGCAAAATATAAAGAAATACATATTCTTTTTTGGTGTAAGTTACTAATAGAGAGAGCAATAATTATTTCTCATTAATTCCGAACAGAAGTTGACGGTCGCGCTTAGCCGCAGCATTCGTCCATTTCTCCGGAATGAATTTCCAGTTGTGGTTTGGCTGAGGGTTACAATAGCCTTCGCTCTCTATTTCTTTCATGAGATAATGGCGCTGGTCGTACTGGCTCCGCCATATTATCCGTTTCTGTAAACTGTCTTTCGGGATGCCAGCTCCTTTCGTGAGCAGTTCACCGCCACCATTTCCACGATAACTGTTGACTGCCACTTTATAATATTTATGTTTGTCAAATAGCTTTCCGTTCGTCATGCGCAAGATTTTCACCTTTTGCCCATCAGGCTTGGTAACGTCGACGACATAGTCGATACCGGCAGCAGCATCGAAATTGAAGAATAGATTCTTAAATCCCATACGCTGCGAGTCATTGCGAGTGTCGGTAGCGAAAAGCAGGAGATGATCATCGGGACTTTTCATTGTGTTGCACCACTGGTCGTAGCTCATCTCGAGATATTTTTGGATTTCCTCTCCCGTAAGTCTCATGACGTAAATGCCATTCTCATATTTATATAATTTGAACATATCGGCAACAGTTACGGCACCCGAATCAATGGTCGCATCAAGCGAGAGCGGGGCATTGAAGGTGATATCGGCACCAGTGATCTTCATCTGCATGTTCATTATGAAGTCGTTGAACGCTGAATTACCGAAATAGCTGTCGCGTGTGGAGATAGCGTGGCTGAAAACTCCGATCTTCCTGTTGACCCAAGTTTTGACAGAATCGATGTCAGAGCTGAAATGAGACATATAATCGGGATCAACTTCAAAGTCTATGACATCAACCAGTTTCCCGGCTTTCGACACAATTTCGTATTTTCCATTCTCATCCTTTTGCAGTTTTACGTCTGCCTGAGCCACACGTATGGCGTTGTTGGCAGGGTCAAGACAGAGGACATCATTTCCGCCGGCACCCTTCACCACACTGTTGTGCGGCTTATGGTCGTGACCGAAAAATACAATGTCGAATCCAGGAACTTTTTCGGCCACCATCTGCGCCTCGTCTTCAACGTATTTATCAGTTTTGATGCCACCTTCCCAGCCAGAATGGAACAGTCCTACAATCATGTCGGGGTGTTCATGTTCTTTCACATAATTTGTCCAGTAAGCTGCCGACTTGACAATATCATCGAAATAGAGCCCCTGCCACAATCTTTCCTCGAGCCAGTTGGGAATGGCAGGTGTCAGCATGCCGATGACGGCGATGCGCACCCCAGAGCGATCAATAATGGTATAAGGCTTAAAATACGGGCGATTCGTAGTTGTGTTGATGGTATTTGCACCAAGCATCGGACAATTTACTTCGCCGGCCCATTTATCATAAACAGCGTGGCCGGTCTCAATGTCGTGGTTGCCGACGGTCTCTGCATCATAACCCATATAATTGATGACAGAAGCCGCAATGTTGGGGGCCGTTGAACGGACATAGTTGGAATAGTAACAGACTGGCTGGCCTTGGAGAATGTCGCCATTGTCGAGCAATACAACATTATTGTCGGATTCCTTACGCAACTGTTTGATGTAAGTTGTGACGCGTGCCAAGCTGCCGGCTTTTGGTTTGCCACTGATGAAATCGTACGGAAAGAAACATCCGTGAACATCTGATGTCTCAATCAAGTGTAATGTAATCTGATTGCCATCAGACATCCTTTTGTCTGATTCTGCATAACTTACTCCGTCGTCAGCAACTATCTTTATACCGGATTCGACGTTTCTGACTTCGCTATCAGCATATCTTTTTATACCGGATTCGGCATTGCTAATGTATGTCGAGAAACTCAGAAATGATGTCAATATCAATATTTGGAAACTTCTATTTATCATAACAGTGATTAGAAAGTGATAAACTTTATTCGTTCTTAAAGTAGAAATAAACCCAGAAAGTACCTTTGAAACGCTTTAGTTTAGTTTCGTTATCAGCTCGAAGGAACTGGTTGTAAGAGTTTAATAATTGTGGATCAAGGAAGTCTTGGCGAATCTTTCTTACTTTGTCGTTATATAAAACAAGAGCTTCTTTATAATGCAGTGGCAAAGCCATCCATTTAATCCTTGTAAGACTGTCCTGGTATTCGTTTTGTTTCTTGACCGTTACCGGCTTTGCAGATTTCTGTTTCGTGCTGTCAGGAGCCACTGCATTATTGTCAAGTCCATAGAAGAACGCGAGATTGTCATAGAATTCTCCGATGTTTTTCTTAACAAGCATCTCAGTAAGTTGCCAGTCGATATTCCTTTTATATTCCCCGATGATATTGTCCATCGGTATAATGACAGCGTAAAATCCTTTAGATGAAGGAATTATAGAGTTAGTTCTAATGGGAAACTTAAACATTTCATCACCTATCTTATGCTTTTTTGCCAAAGCATAGGCCCGTAGGATTGTAAGGTTTTGGGTGTCTGAGTTATATTCTTCGACCGCCCCGATAGCTCTGTCATACTCCTTCTCGCTGATAAGGAACTCAGTTTCCATACAGCGATGAAATTCGCGGTTATGATTTCCGATGAGACACGTCATGACCATCATAGCAAGCATCATTGTCATGTTTATTCCCGTTTCTTGCGACAACAGTCCCCCACCCCTTGTGTCAGTTTCAATTGACTGGTACTGTTTGGCAAGATAAACTGCCCCTGCCCATACTAACAGCAGCAATGGCAACGTCCATATCCATGCTCCGAAATTTATTTCTCTATCGGCTTTCGATGGCAGGTCGGTGATTATCGTAATAATCAGAAACGATGGGAAATAAGTGAGAGCATGAAAGATGCCCCTGAGCCCCGACAAAGCTCTGACGCCTCTTTGGAGCAGACCCGTAGCCACGATGATAAGCAGAGGACCTATCACGGGGTCGTAGTGTGTCTTGCCACCAGATGCTATATGCTGTGCAGCAGCCAGCACATTTGTCTGGTAATGGAAAAGATAAATGATGCTGAATGAAACGAAGATTACGGCACAAGCCACTCTGTATGAGCTCGTGCCGTATTTGGGTTTATTGATGTCCATTATCCTGATTAATGGCTTTTTGTCTTATTTTGTTCGTTGTTCTGTTTTTCTTCATCCTCATGCTTTAACCTCAGAGCCAAAGCCGTACGCGCAGGAAGATAGAGTTGCAGCCATTCCTTACCATCCTTGGCGTATAACGGGTCGAAGTTGGTGAAGTGCACCATGGAATCGTCGTTGAATCCGTTGCCGCCGAAACTCTTTGCATCGGTGTCGAGCACTACCTCGTAGCCACCCTTTGGAACGAGGAAGCCGTAATCGGTGAATGAGTGTGTCGGCGAGAAGTTGAATACAAAGATGATTTCGCCACGCATGAAGGCGAGGACCTGATCGCCGTCGTTATGCCAGATTTCAGTGACAGGAGTACTATTAAAGTCCTTCTCACTCTTAATGACTTCGAGCATTGCTTTATCGAAATCGCCTAAGTAGTGATAACACAGGTCATGGTTGTCGACAAGATCCCACTGTCGTCGTGCGTATTTATAGCTCCAGCCATTGCCTTCGCGTGGGAAGTCAATCCACTCCGGATGTCCGAACTCGTTGCCCATGAAGTTGAGGTATCCACCGTTGATTGTCGATGCCGTGACGAGTCGGATCATCTTGTGCAGAGCTATACCGCGTCTAACGTTCTCATTCTCATCACCCTTACGGAAGTGCCAGTACATATCGGCGTCGATAAGCCGGAAAATGATGGTTTTATCGCCGACGAGAGCCTGGTCGTGGCTTTCACAGTAGGATATTGTCTTTTCGTCAACCCTACGGTTCTTTACCTCCCAGAATATGCTCGACGGTTTCCAGTCCTCATCCCTCTTCTCCTTGATGGTTTTAATCCAGAAATCGGGGATATTCATGGCCATACGGTAGTCGAATCCATAACCTCCGTCCTCGAACTTTGCTGCCAGCCCCGGCATACCGGAAACTTCCTCGGCAATGGTTATAGCATTGGGATTGACTTCGTGAATGAGCTTATTGGCAAGCGTGAGGTAGCAAATGGCATTATCGTCCTCGTGGCCGTTAAAGTAATCACCGTAGTTTGTGAAAGCCTCGCCGAGCCCATGACTGTAGTAAAGCATTGAGGTGACACCGTCGAAACGGAATCCATCGAAATGATACTCGTTGAGCCAGAACTTGCAGTTGCTCAAGAGGAAGTGTATGACATCATCCTTTCCGTAATCGAAGCAGAGGCTGTCCCATGCCGGATGCTCATGGCGGTCACCAGGATAGAAATATTGGTTCGGATCGCCGGCAAGATTACCGAGCCCCTCTATCTCGTTTTTTACTGCATGCGAGTGGACGATGTCCATTATCACTGCAATGCCGTTGCGATGAGCCTCATCGATGAGTGCCTTCAGTTCCTCCGGCGTACCGAATCTTGACGATGCAGCGAAGAAAGAACTGACGTGATAGCCGAAACTACCATAATAAGGGTGTTCCTGAATAGCCATAATCTGTATGGCATTGTATCCATCCTTGACTATCCTCGGTAGGACATTGTCCTTAAACTCAGTATAGGTACCGACTTTTTCGGCATCCTGAGCCATTCCTATGTGGCATTCGTAGATGAGCAGCGGGCTCTTGTTGGCCTTGAATCTCTTGCGACGCCACTTATATGGCTTGGCCGGATTCCACACCTGCGCAGAGAAAATCTTCGTCTCGTCGTCCTGAACGACTCTTTGGCACCATGCCGGTATTCTCTCGCCCTCACCACCATTCCAGTGTACGTGCATCTTATAGAGGTCACCGTGCTTCATCTTATCCTCGTCAAGCAGCAGTTCCCAGTTGCCCGTTCCCTGGATACGTTTGCACCGGTAAGCGGCTTTCTCCTTCCAACCGTTGAAGTCGCCGACAAGATAAATGTCAGTGGCGTTTGGCGCCCACTCTCTGAAGGCCCATCCCTTCTCTGTCTTGTGCAGACCGTAGTATTCGTATCCACTTGCAAACTCAGCGAGAGTCTGCTTTCCTCCTTGTGTGAGCTGTCCTAATTTCCACAGCGCATGATCATGGCGGCCGCGGATAGCGTCCTCGTAAGGCTGAAGATAGGGATCGTTCTTGACGATGCCTATATGCTGCTGAGCTTTTGGAGCCTTCGACGCCGATTTTCTTGTTGTTGTCTTTCGCATGGTGTTCGGCATTGATTGATAATGGATTGTTATTTCTTAATTATTATTGTCAGACTCTGACCTTGAAGATAGCCTTGTGAATCTCGCCCTCGCCGATGCACGGCTGATGTCCATCCTGAGGGAAGAAGATGGCAAACTCTCCCGGACGGCACTTAATGAGCGAACCACCTTTGAGCCCCGGATATTTAGTCACATCCTTCACATCGTTGTATTCGGCCTCCGGCATATCCTCACGTGGCATATAGCCGTAGGTTTCGGGGGCCGACAGCGGTATCTGAATGTCAAGCATGCGGTTGTGAGTCTCATACGTGGCTTCATCCGGAGTCTTACCCGTGGCCGTTGTTATGTTGACGAAGAGGTCTTTGTCCTTTATGTAATGCTTGCCGGCTTCTAGGCTGTTGAGGTCGTTATTGCTCAGGAAGTCGATGACATCGGCGAAAAGAGGATTCACCGAGACGTAATTCTTCAAGTTTTCAAGTGTGTCTACTATCATAATTCTTATTTGTATTATTTATTATTGAGTTGATTGCTGTAATTGTCAATGCCATAAAAACGTCGATTCCATCGGGCTCCTGGTGTATACCCCAACCCTACGGTAACCAGCAGACTAAGAGTCGTGCCGCACCCCGTTGTCGTAGTAGCCGCGGGCAGTAATAGCGCCATTGGCATCGCGCTCCGTGAATTTTCCGTCTCTGACATTATTTCTATATATACATTCTGTCCGTTTTCCGTCCTTAGTCTCCTCTATAGCCTCACCGTCGCGCAATCCGTTGTGATATGTTCCGCGGAACTTGCTGCCGTCGGCATAGTGGATAATAACGAGTCCCTCAATGCGCCCCTTACGGAACTGTCCTTCAAAAACATCACCGGAGTGCTTCGTCAGCTTTCCTTGTCCGTTCTGAACGTTATTTTCCCATTGTCCGGTGTACTCGTCACCATTCTTCCACATCATCTTCCCCATTCCACTGCGTTTTCCGTCGAGGAAATGGCCGGTGTAGGTGTCGCCGTTACTATATCTGAAGATTCCCTCGCCAGTCCGTTGCCCGTTGAGATAATCACCCTCATAGCTGTCACCGTTGGCAAAGGTGTAAATACCTTTTCCGTTCTCGGCATCGTCTTTCCACTGTCCCTCGTATTTGTCGCCGGTGGGAAAGAAATATGTACCGTTGCCCGACCGCATGTTATCGATGAAGTCTCCGTTATATTTCGAGCCGTCGCCCCAGTCGAAGATGCCTTTTCCGTTCTTCTTATCATTGTCCCACTGACCATCGTAGTATGCTCCCGAGGCGAAAGTGTACTTACCGGTGCCACACCTCTTGTCCTGCTGCCAGTCACCATTATACGTGTCACCATTAGAGTAATACATTATACCATGGCCCTGTTGATAATCCTTATACCACAGTCCGTCATAGCGGTTGCCGTTCTTGAAGTAGTAGATGCCACGGCCATGCTGCTGGTCCTGAAACCACTGTCCGACGTATTTCTCTCCATCAGAGAAGGTGTAGGTGCCCTCACCCTGTCGCCTTCCCTTCTCAAACTGACCCTCGTAAACATCACCATTGGCATAAATGGCCTTACCTTTGCCCCAGGGCTTACCGCGGAACATCTCGCCAGTATAGCTTCCTCCGGCCACTTTACATGTGCCAACGACAATCTCCTGTGCCCTAACAGCGGACACAGACAGTATTATAAAGAGGAAAATGACAATCTTTCTCACGATTTAAAGGTTTTGATGTTGAGCACAAAATTACAAAATATTTCTGACAATAGCAAAGGTTTTTAAAATTTTTATATAACTTTGCTCCACGAAATATTATAATTCATCAAATCCATTCTCAAACATGAATAATGAATCTTTCGTAGCAATAATCCCGGCCCGTTATGCTTCATCGCGCTTTCCCGGCAAACCTCTTGCTGTATTAGGAGGTAAGACTGTGATTAACAGAGTATATGAGCAGGTGGCTAAAGTATTGGTCAATGTATATGTGGCTACTGATGACGAGCGCATATATAATGAGGTTAAGTCGTTCGGAGGTAATGTTATCATGACCCGCAGCGACCACCACAGTGGCACCGACCGCATAGAAGAAGCTTACTCGAAGATTGGCCGTGAGTTCCCCGTTGTTATAAATGTTCAAGGCGATGAGCCGTTTATCCACCCCGAGCAGATAGAGTCGGTGATGAAATGTTTCGACGATCCATCGACCGAGATAGCCACTCTCGGCAAGCGTTTTGAGTCGATGGGGGCTGTCAACAATGTCAATTCGCCCAAGATCGTTGTCGACCGTCGAGGCTTTGCAATGTATTTTTCACGCTCCGTCATTCCTTTTGTTCGTGGCGTTGACAAGAGTCAGTGGATAGATAAATATCCGTTCCTCAAGCATTTAGGACTGTATGCTTACCGCTCCGAGGTTCTCAAAGCCATCACCGCCCTACCCCAGTCGCCGTTAGAGAAAGCCGAAAGCCTGGAACAACTCCGATGGCTCGAGAACGGCTACCGCATTCGTGTGGCCGAAACCGAATTTGAAACAGTAGGAATAGACACTCCTGCCGACCTGCAGCGCGCAGAGATACTCCTAACACAGGAATAGACTGAAGAAATAAAATATTCGAAATAGATTTTTTCTCTTTCATTTGCAGTGGTCGGACAAGGCCGGTCACTGCATTCTTCTATTTCCTCACCCTCTGCACCTCATCCTTCGGCACCAATGAAGGACTCGCCGCTGAATCCCAAACCTTTGACAAGCTACTCTCGGGAATTCTGATTCGTGGTCGGTATCATAGAAACTCTTTCCCTGTCGAGGCGGACTCAGCAAATAAATCACACTTATTTCCGTAGCGTGATTGAATGTTTCTTTCGTCGCCTTCAATGATTCTCCTCACATGGATTTACCGTGATAAAAATTTAAAATATCTTTACACGATTCTTATACATATCATTTCGACTTGCAAAACGGTTCGTTTGAGCTTGCGAAACGTACCGTTTGAGGCTCTAAAATTAACCGTTTCGCAACGCAAAAAGACAGGGTTTGTAATTTGCTGAATATCAACATGATGGAAGAATGCCAAAAAGTTGATGACACATGGAATTATTTTTACACTCAGAAAAGTTTTGAGATGACCGACAAACTCCCCTATCATTAATTTATCGTTGGGCAAGCAGTTTTCCGTGGCAATTGATTAAACTTCCTCAAAAGAACGGCCATAAACAACATAAATAAAGGATGCGCGGCTTGCTTAGCCGAAGCATTGTTAATTCCTATCTTGCTTTTAAGGGTCACAAAATCATCCATTAGTTTCTAAAGGATAAAACGAGACATCAGAATGATTCATATCATTGTAAATTATTTACAATCACACAATGCTTTGTAGAAAAATATGATAAAACAACCGAAATATTTATCAATTAACTTCAATATACTGGGTAAAGAATCTTCGTACATGCTTTCTTCAGTAAAATAAGAACTAAAATGGCGCAGGGGGATTTTTCCGTGGATGCCCCTGCACTCGCCTAACCAAATATCGTGAAACAGCGGAACATGAAGAAGGGAAGGTCACTGACCCCATGCACCTGAGCACGCAGTCCCTTAATCTTTGAGTTGAGCGACTCGGCTGGCGCATTCGTTGACCTGTTGTTGAAGAAGTTTAGCACATACTCCTCTTTGGCCTTGATGGTGTCACGTACTGATATGATTTCCCGAATGCGGGTTCTTCCGACATTCTTGTACCACTTATGGAGCGCTTTCTTTGCACTCTTCCTGTCCTTTTTCTTGCTGAAGATGTTGCGCAGGGCGCAGAGCAGACCGTATGCAGCCTTCATCTTTGGCTCAATCTCAAAGAGCAGGCGCATTTCCTCCTTCTGGAAGTCAGTCCAGTCATTGTGGTTTTTCGTCAGCGGGTATCTTACGTGCGTCAGCAAGTCGGCTTTGGTCTCTCCATTGCTGAGTTTCTTCGGCTCAAACTTTTCATTCTTCCGCTTGCGCGGCCTGCCGAGGCGTTTGCCGTTCTTGCTCTTCTTGACCTCATGGGTCTCGGCGTACCTGTCCCTTGCCTTGGCCCGCTTCTCTTGCTGCTTTCTGAACTCCCGCTCCTCTCTCTTGACCTCGGTCGTGTTGGTGCGCTTGAGCTTCATGCGCATCGCATCAAGTCCCCTGGTCGTATAAAGCTGGATGACATGGAAATGGTCTATAACTATCTCTGCCTGTGGGAAGGACTTCTTGACAATGCCCATCATGCTGTCGGAGAAGTCCATCGACACCTCCTTGACTTTATTTCGGCTCTCTTCTTGTATCTCGTCAAAATGCTTCGTCACGTCAGCAACGGTCGTGCCCTTGACTGCAGCTATGAGTGTTCCCTTCTTGCAGTGTCCGTCCCTGTTGGAGAGGAACGTGATCAGGTCATGGTGAAGCATCGTCTCGTCTATGCACAGTCGCTCGCCCATGTTCTTCTCTTGAAGCACCCACTCACCGGCATGCTCCTTCTGGTCCCAGTCCGTAAAGCCACTCAGATGCTCCTTGTAGGCACGCCCGAGGTACTTCCCGTCAGTCCGGAAGAAGCGCCCCACGCATTGGGCCGTCACTGGGAAGGCATCCAACCATTTTTTTTAAGAAATCCGCAAACTCTACAGAGTAGCAGGTTCCCTCTGCCACAAGAGGCAGGGTTTCAAGGACGACGTTGTGACCGTCTCCGTCCAACCAACGACGGCGACGGACATGCAGCAGAACTTTATGCTCGCGTTGTGGGAAGTCATTGAACAAGCGAGGCTCCGTGAAACCGTTGGGCTGAAGGTCATGCCAGACCTTGTCACGCAGGTCGCGCTCGTCAAGGTAGATGTGAAGAATACGGATGACGGTGCCTGTTTCGTCCTTCTCGTTAGTAACTTCTTCGTCGATCTTAGTGATCTCGAAGTAATCAAGGATGCCATCGGGCAGCATGTAACGGACTAATGTTGAGTAGTCGAATGTCGATAGTTTCTTTGCCATGCTGCAAAGGTAACATAGTTTCCCGACATCAGCAACGCTGTTTCACTATATTTTAGTTAGGCGAGTGCAGGGACATCCACGGAAAAATCCCCCTGCGCCACTAAAATGGTGTTATACAACACATTTTAGACCAAAAATTGCCCCCCAAAATATGTTTTTTAGCATAAAAGCAAAAAAAAAATACCATATTGCTTGTATAATTCAAAGAACTTTTCTATATTTGCATAGATTAAGGAAATGAATCAGAAAGTTTTTAACACTATGGCTTATGACGAAGTATAATATTACAGAGAAAAAGGAAAAAGCTGCCGCTTACCGCAGCCTTGTCAGTCCGAAGCTGATGGATGAACTGAAGGAGAAAATCCTCGACATAATCCTTATCCAAAAGAAATACAAAGATAAGGATTATTCGGCAAGGAGACTCGCGGAGGATTTGGGCACCAACACCCGCTATATATCCGCTGTAGTTAACGTCCGTTTCCACATGAACTACACATCCTTCGTCAACAAATACCGCATTGAGGAAGCGATGACCCTCCTTACCGACAAGCGCTATCGGGATCTCAACATGGAGGATATCAGCGATATGGTGGGATTCGCTAACCGGCAGTCATTCTATGCCGCTTTCTACCGCATCAACGGTATCACGCCACGCGAGTATAAGCTTCGGTCGCTGGCCAATCACCCGGTTCAGGACACGAAAGCGAAGAAAACGCGCAAGCAGACGGCAAAGAAAGATTAACAATGTAACAACAAGGAGGAATTTATAAATAAAAGAGAAGACAACAAGAGGAAAATATATAATTGTTGATGGACATGAGCGAGGAATCGTTTAATTATGTCGGCGAGCGCTTTGCCGACCTGCAAATGTTGCGCTATCGTCTCGATGATTTCGACAAACTCACCTTAAGGCAGAAGAGTCTCATATACTGTCTGGCAAAGGCAACTCTCTACGGCAGAGATATAACTTTCGATGAGTTTGGAAAATACAACCTCAAGATTAGGAAAACTCTTGAGGCTGTTTTTTGTTTGTATAAAGGTAACCGCAACTGCGCTGACTTTGAGGCTCTTACAGTTTATATGAAGAGGGTCTGGTTTTCAAACGGCATCTACCATCATTACGGTACCGAAAAGTTTGAACCTGGATTCAGCGAAGAATTCTTCCGCAAGGCAGTGAAGTCGGTTGATGCCAGCCGGCTACCCATAGACGATGGTAGTGTCGATGCCCTGCTCAACGAGATATGTCCAGTAATCTTCGACCCGACAATCCTGCCCAAACGGGTAAACAAGGCCGATGGAGAAGACCTCATACGCACCTCAGCATGCAACTACTACAGCGGGGTGAGCCAGAGGGAGGTCGAGGACTTTTATGCCGCAAAGAAAAACGGCGACGGCCCGCAACCGTCATGGGGGCTCAACTCTACGCTGGTGAAAGACGAAAAAGGAATACATGAGGAGGTGTGGAGAGAGAATGGCAAATACGGCAAGGCCATAAACAAGATCATCTACTGGCTTACGGAGGCTCTTCAATATGCTGAAAGCAAGGAACAGAAACATGTTATCGAACTATTGATAAAATACTACAGGACCGGCGATTTGGCCGATTTCGACAAGTATTCCATCGAATGGGTGAAAGAAAAGGGCGATTCCATCGACTTCATCAACGGATTCATCGAAGTCTACGGCGATCCACTTGGACTCAAAGGCTCATGGGAGGGCATCGTCGAATACCGCGACAACAAGGCTACAGCACGCGCCGCAACGATAGCCGCTAACGCACAGTGGTTTGAGGACCATTCACCAGTCGATCCAAGATTCCGCAAGCCGGTAGTAAAGGGTGTATCGGCAAATGTGATATGCGCTGCTATGCTCGGCGGCGACGAATATCCGTCGTCAGCCATAGGAATCAATCTGCCGAATGCTGAATGGATAAGATCAGAATATGGCAGCAAGAGCGTGACGATAAGCAATCTAACTCATGCTTACTCCATGGCGGCTAAGGGCAATGGATTCAAGGAAGAGTTTATTATCGATGAGCCAACTCTCAGACTTATAGAGAAATATGGTGACGTATGCGATGACCTCCATACTGACCTCCATGAATGTCTTGGTCACGGAAGTGGACAGCTCCTGCCCGGTACCGACCCCGACGCTCTTAAAAATTATGGCAACACTATTGAGGAGGCCCGTGCCGACCTCTTCGGGCTCTACTATATCGCTGATCCTAAACTCGTTGAGCTCGGATTGCTCAATAGCAACGATGCTTTTAAGGCTCAGTACTACGAATATATCATGAACGGACTGATGACGCAGCTCGTACGTATCCGCCCCGGACATAATATTGAGGAAGCTCACATGCGCAATAGGGCACTCATAGCACAATGGGCCCGCGATACTAATCCCGAAATTATCGAGATTGTCAAGAAAGAAGGAAAGAGCTTCGTCAGGATCAACGATTATGAGGCTTTGCGTAGGGTCTTTGCCAAGCAGTTAGCCGAAATACAACGGATAAAAAGTGAGGGTGACTTTATGGCAGCACGCAACCTCGTAGAGAAATATGCAGTGAAAGTCGACAAGACAATTCACAAGGAAGTGCTCGAGAGATATAATCGTCTAAATATTGCGCCTTACAAGGGATTCATCAATCCTGTCCTAACCCCAATAAAGGATGAGAAAGGTAACATTACTGACATTGCCGTCGATTACACAGAAGATTATGAGCATCAAATGCTGCGCTACTCGAACGAGTATGCTACTCTTATTTAGTGCTTGCGCAGTAGACCCTATCGTATAACATTATGACTGACGATATTAAAGAAAAACTTAAAGAGATAAAGCAGTCGTTCCGACTAATGATGAACGGTCCCGCATCGCAGTCGATGCGCAACAAGGGATTGGCTTATAAGTTGAACTGGGGCGTGCCGGTGACGGCATTGAAGGTAAAAGCCCGCGACTATGGTAAGGATTACGACCTTGCCATAGCACTCTATAAGGAGGATGTAAGAGAGTGTAAAATTCTCGCAACTATGATTATGCCTCCTGAGCGTATGCTGCGAGAGGTCACCGACGTATGGATGGAGCAGAACGACTCTCAGGAAATAGTCGAGCAGATGGTGCTAAATGTCTTGCAGTATGTCGATTATGCACCGGCATTGGCGTACGAATGGATTGCTAACGACCGTCAGCTGTATAAGATTGGGGGCTACCACCTACTCTCTCGTATCTTCATGCGAGGCGACACCCCCGACGAGCGGGGCATCAACGAATATCTCGACCAGGCCGACTCCGACCTCCAAGATGCCGACAGTGCAGTAAAGCATGCGGCTTACAACAGTGTGCTGCGATTCTGCGACCTTGGCGACGACTATGAAACTATTGCCACAAAAGCCTTAGCCCATCTTGGCATTTTGTAGTTTAACGTTTTTTCAATACCTATCTTGAAGTTTGTCCGAAAATGTTAGTACTTTTGTCGTGAAGTTTAATCAATGAGACTGTGACCAACAACGCAATAAAAAAGAAAGTGCGGGGAATCCTCGATTACTATCTCGTGAGGAACAAGCACCGAAAGACTCCGGAGCGATACGCCATCCTTGACGCCGTTTATAGCTTCGACGGACATTTCACCCTTGAGGAACTCGGTAAACTGCTCGAATCGCGCAACTTTCGCGTATCGAGGGCTACGCTCTACAACACTATGAAATTGTTCATTGAGTTGAGGCTCGTTGTAAGACACCGTTTCATAGGACAGACAAAGTATGAGGGCTGCTACAAGAACGAGAACCACATCCATCAGGTATGCACCGTTTGCGGAAGCGTTGATGAGATCCTCTCGCCCGAAATAGTGAGTGCCATCTCAGCCACGCGGTTCCATCGTTTCCACAAGGACGGATTCACATTATATATTTATGGAGTCTGCGCCAAATGCCAGCGGCGTCTGTCAAGGCCAAAGAATTCTAATAGCGATAAGGATAAGAAAGAACAAAAAACAAAATAATTATTCCAACAATGAAAACAGGTAAAGTTGATGTCCTGCTCGGTTTGCAGTGGGGCGATGAGGGAAAAGGAAAGGTCGTAGACGTGCTTACACCGCGTTATGATGTGGTAGCCCGATTCCAGGGTGGACCAAACGCCGGGCACACCCTTGAGTTTGAGGGGCAGAAGTATGTCTTGCGTAGCATTCCATCGGGAATATTCCAAGGAGGAAAAATCAATATCATCGGCAATGGAGTAGTTCTTGCCCCCGACCTCTTCATGGAGGAGGCACAAGATTTGGCCAAAAGCGGCCATCCGCTCACTGAGCGTCTCCACATCTCGAAGAAAGCTCATCTCATCATGCCTACTCACAGACTCCTCGACCGCGCCATTGAGGCTGCCAAGGGAAAGAACAAGGTAGGCACGACAGGAAAAGGCATCGGACCTACATATACCGACAAAGTGAGCCGCAATGGACTGCGAGTGGGAGATATCCTCGAGAATTTTGAGGAGAAATACAACAAGCATAAGGAGCGCCACATGCGTATGCTCAAGGCCCTCGGATGGGACGACTTCAGTGGTCTCGAGGAGACTGAAAAGCACTGGATGGAAGGCGTCGAATATCTGAAGAAGTTCAAGTTCGTCGATTCTGAGCACGAAATAAACTCTATCCTCCGCAGTGGCAAGAACATTCTATGTGAGGGTGCACAGGGCACGATGCTCGATGTTGACTTCGGTTCATATCCTTTTGTCACATCATCGAACACTATCTGTGCCGGCGCATGCACAGGACTCGGCATAGGACCAAACAAGGTTGGAAACGTTTATGGAATAATGAAGGCCTACTGCACACGTGTGGGCGCAGGTCCATTCCCCACAGAGCTCTTCGATGCTACCGGTAAGCGGATTCGCGACCTCGGACATGAGTATGGCGCTGTCACAGGACGTGAGCGGCGTTGTGGATGGATAGACCTCATTCAGCTACGCTATTCTATTATGGTTAACGGTGTGACAGAGCTGATAATGATGAAGAGCGATGTGCTTGACGATTTCGACACCATCAAAGCTTGCATTGGCTATAAATTGCCTGACGGCACAGTGACTGAGGAACTTCCTTATGAGATTGACAACGTGGAACCTGTCTATAAGGAATTCAAAGGATGGCATACAGATATGACGAAGTTCACATCTGAGGACCAGTTCCCTAAAGAATTCTCCGATTATATCAAGTTCCTTGAGGACTTCCTCGAAACACGCATCGGAATAATCTCCATTGGTCCTGACCGCGATCAGACTATAGTAAGAAAATAACCATATAATTAAAATTATTAATGGCCAATAAACCAAATATTCCAAAAGGCACCCGCGACTTCGGCCCTGTAGAAATGGCCAAGCGCAACTATATCTTCGACACTATAAAGTCGGTATATGCCCTTTACGGCTTTCAGCAGATAGAGACTCCTGCAATGGAAACCTTACATACGCTCATGGGAAAGTATGGCGAGGAGGGTGACCAGCTGCTATTCAAAGTGCTAAACTCCGGCGACTATCTGAAGAAGATTTCTGATGACGAGCTTGCTGAGCGCAACACGCTGAAACTACAGACTAAACTCTGTGAGAAAGGATTACGTTACGATCTGACCGTTCCGTTCGCTCGCTACGTTGTGATGCATCGTGACGAGCTCCAGCTGCCGTTCAAGCGGTATCAAATTCAGCCTGTATGGAGAGCCGACCGACCGCAGAAAGGACGCTATCGCGAGTTCTATCAGTGTGACGCTGATGTCGTAGGCTCCGATTCTCTTCTGAACGAGGTAGAGTTGATGGAGATTGTCGACACCGTATTCACAAAATTCGGTGTCAGGGTTCAGATAAAAATCAACAACCGAAAGATTCTCACAGGTATTGCTGAGGTTATGGGCGAGAAAGACAAAATCGTCGATATCACCGTAGCCATCGATAAACTTGATAAGATTGGGCTCGACAATGTCAATGAGGAACTGCGCAATGACGGTATTCCGGAGGAAGCTATTGAGAAGCTGCAACCGATAATCAAACTCGAAGGCACCAACGATGAAAAGCTCGATGTCATTTCTAAGGTTCTCAACGAGTCGGCCATAGGACTCAAGGGTGTTGAGGAAACAAGATTCATACTTAACGAACTCAAGAAAGTGGGTCTCAACAACGAGATTCAGCTTGACCTGACCCTTGCCCGTGGTCTGAACTACTACACTGGAGCCATATTCGAGGTAAAGGCCCTCGACACTCCTATGGGCAGTATCACTGGCGGCGGCCGCTACGACAACCTTACGGGAATCTTCGGAATGCCAGGTCTCAGCGGCGTAGGAATATCTTTCGGAGCCGACAGAATTTATGATGTGCTTAATGCCCTCGACCTCTATCCCAAAGAGACGATTACAGGTACACAACTGCTATTCATCAACTTCGGTGAGAAGGAGACAGAATACTGTCTGCCTGTTGTCAACCAAGCTCGCAAAGCCGGAATAAGAACAGAGATGTTCCCCGATAGTTGCAAGATGAAGAAACAGATGAACTATGCCAACGCCAAGAACATTCCGTTCGTCGCCCTCGCGGGTGAAAATGAAATCAATGCTGGAAAGTTCACTCTCAAGGATATGACAACTGGAGAGCAATGTCTGATCTCGGCCGAAGAGTTAATCAACAGATTAAAATCATAGATACCACAATTAGTTGACACTAAGGAAGTTGAATCAGAAGTAATAAACTGAGACTCGAACATAGCATTAGTAAATGAACTACTTATACAAAAACTCCTTCCAGCATTGGCTCGTCTGCACACTGATGGTTGTCTTGGCAGTTGTGGCAATGTCGTTCAAGCCCGACACACCGACTATTTATATAATAGGTGATTCGACAGCTGCCGAGAAAGACATATCCAAAGGTTCTACAGAGCGCGGATGGGGAATGGTTCTACAAGGATTCTTCGACGAGGGCATACGTGTTGAGAATCACGCAAAGAATGGACGGTCGTCACGCAGTTTCTATTCTGAAGGGTTATGGAAAGATGTCATTAGCAGGGTTAAGCCTGGCGATTATGTCATTATCCAGTTTGGCCACAATGATGAGAAACCTCACCCCGACCGCCACACCGATGTGGAAACAACATTTGATGCACACCTCGCCCAATACGTCGTTGAGACAAAGGCCAAGGGTGCAACGCCAATACTGATGAGTCCGGTCGTCCGCCGCAATTTCTATCTCAAGCCTGCAAGGCAGGATGATGATGAGAAATTGCGCGAGACAATATATAAAGGTGAGAACGTGAATTCAGACACGCTGGTTGACACTCACGGCGAATACGCTAAAGTAGCCGCGAAAGTGGCTAAGCAATATGGAGCAATATTTATTGATGCAAACAAGATAACTCACGATATAGAGCAAGGACTCGGCGTTGAGGGCTCCCGCAAGTTGCATATGTGGGTAGAGCCAGGGAAATTCGCATGGGCCCCTAAGGGCCGACAAGATAATACCCACTACAACGTCTATGGAGCACATGTCGTTGCCGGTGCCATCGCTGATGCCTTAGGTCAGGCCGTGCCGGAATTGAAAAGCCATGTGAGGCATTTCGACTATGTCGTTTCTGATGAAGGACGCGGCAATTATTTGACGCCACAAGAGGCTGTTGACGCTGCACCAAACGGAAAGTCGACAATCCTTGTTCTCCACGGCAACTTCAAAAAACCCGATGTCCCTCGGAAAAAGAAGATTTCGTGGGTTCTATTTGACGGATTGAATTGGAAATTTTAGTTTTTCTGTAAAAAATACAATGAATATTTGGTGGTTTCATTTTTATGAACTACCTTTGCAGACGAAATAAATTCGTAAAACAATAAAATGAGAAGTGACGAAGCATATCAGAGATTGATAAACAGCGGAATCCGCCCATCATTGCAACGACTGGAGATTATGAGATACTTAATGGCTCATAAAACTCACCCAACAGTGGATGATGTCTACACGGGTCTGTGCAATAAGATTCCCACGTTGAGTAAGACGACAGTCTACAACACATTGCGAATGTTCTATGACAATGGAGCAGCACAAATGATAACGATTGACGAGCACCGTGTATGCTACGATGGAGATTTGCATCCACATGTCCACTTTTTCTGCAATAAATGCGGCAAAGTTTATGACTTAATGGATGAGCAGGCCCCCAAACAATATCGTGGCGACATTAATGGTTTTCTCGTTGAGGACAGCCAGCTGTATTACCGCGGCATTTGCCCTGATTGTAGAGCAAAGATGCTCAAGACCGAGACAAAGACTGCCGGCATTCAGCAGGTTGCAACAAAGCATTGATTCTTCAATAGCTTACTAACACACATAATATTTAAACATAACTAATACACATTAACAAAAACATTATGAAAAAGAAATTCATTTGCACCGTTTGCGGTTACATCTATGAGGGCGAGACAGCACCAGAGAAGTGCCCTCTCTGTGGAGCACCAGCAAGTAAGTTCACTGAACTGACTGAAGATACAACACCGGAGTTTGCTGCTGAGCACAAGCTCGGTATCGCTTTTGACGAGGACGTTCCTCAGGAGCTCCTCAAGCACTGCCGCTCTACTTTCGCCGGTGAATGCAGTGAGGTGGGTATGTACCTGGCTATGGCTCGGCAGGCCGACCGCGAAGGTTATCCAGAAATTGCACGTGCTTTCGAGCGCTATGCAATGGATGAAGCCGGACACGCTGCTCGCTATGCTGAGTTCCTCGGCCAGTCTATCCTACACGACACCAAGACCAACGTTGAAGTGCGTATGGCAGCCGAAAAGGGAGCTACAGCTGAGAAGTTCGAGGCTGCAAAACTCGCTAAGCAGCACAATCTCGACGCTCTCCATGACAGCATCCACGAGATGGCTCGCGACGAGGCTCGCCATGCAGCAGGATTCATGGGTCTTTACAACCGCTACTTCAAAAAGTAAGCAAAGTTCTTGAAACCACAAAACTGTTGATTAGGTTCAGCAGCAAAGGATTGAAATAAAAGGGGATGGCAATCACCATCCCCTTTTTCGTGTCTAAATTATTTAGTAGGGTCAAAAAGCAACAAGAGAATACCGGCAACAAATTGTTAAAATAATTCATATTATTTCATCTATGGGGTCGTCTTTGTACAACACTGATTATCAACGGTTTACTAATACATGCCATTTTGCGTTCTAAAACGGCCTGTTTTAGGACGCAAAACGAGCCGTTTCGCAAGCTGAAACGGACCGTTTGAGAAGCCGAAACGATATGTTTTGGACTGGTGTAAAGATATTTCGACATCATTTTGTTGTCGTATTGTCCTTTCCGGGCTGTAAGTATGATAGAGAAAGTACTCTGCTATTGACTAATCTCTGCACCCATAGAATTCACCAAGAAACCTTTAATCTTAGGAGATATTAACGGTCCTAAGCTACATTTGGCTTTAGGGTAGCACTTGAGTCACACTGGTTATCAGAATTTTGCTACAGGTAGAACTCATCTGAAGAGAGTGGCGTGATTGGTATGCCGTGTCGGCTAAAGAGCTTAAATGAAAGAGCCGTATTTTACATATCAGAAGATTCCATTGCAAGAGCTCGTAAGCAAATAATCTCGAGCAGTATACAAACAACGATAGGAGATAAGCCCTTTCGAACGAACGCTTATCCCCTACCCTTTTATCTTTTTAGATGATATGTTAATATGCACTTTCAAACTCCCGGAGGAAACGAGTGTCGTTCTCCGAGAACATTCTCAAGTCGCTGACTCTGTATTTAAGATTTGCTATTCGTTCCACACCCATTCCGAAAGCGTAACCGGTATATACATCAGGATCAATGCCACAGGCGGCAAGATCGTGAGGATCAACCATACCACAGCCCAAGATTTCAACCCATCCCGTGTGCTTACAGAAGTTGCAGCCCTTACCACCGCAAATATTGCACGAGATATCCATCTCTGCGCTTGGCTCAGTAAAGGGGAAATAACTTGGACGGAGGCGTATCTTCGTGTCGGGTCCGAACATCTCCCTTGCAAAAGTCAGCAGCACCTGCTTCAAATCGGTAAAACTCACACCCTTATCGACATAAAGGCCTTCAACCTGATGGAAGAAACAGTGAGCACGCGCTGAGATAGCCTCATTGCGGTACACTCGTCCCGGGCAGAGAACACGAATTGGAGGCTCATGCGTTTCCATATAGTGGGCTTCATCACCTGAAGTGTGACTGCGGAGAAGAACATTCTTCGTCACGTCATCAGGATCGCTCTGCTCAATAAAGAAAGTATCCTGCATGTCACGGGCTGGGTGGTCAGAAGCAAAGTTAAGCATCGTAAAGACATGCTTGTCATCGTCGACCTCCGGACCCTGGAAGAGCGTGAATCCCATGCGGCTGAAGATATCGATGATTTCGTTCTTGACAATAGTCAGCGGATGGCGTGTTCCCAGTTCCACTGGATATGGAGTACGCGTCAAGTCAATCTCATCACTCTGGGCCTCCTGGGTTTCCAATTGCTCACGGAGCTCATTAATCTTATTCTGGGCTGTTGTCTTAAGTTCATTAATCTTTATTCCAACAGCCTTCTTTTGTTCTTTAGCAACATTACGGAATTCACCCATCAACTCGTTTACCTCACCTTTCTTGCTGAGGTATTTGAGCCGCAATTGCTCTATTTGCTCTTGATTATCAGCATGTGCCTGCTGTATTTCCTTCAAGAGAGAATCTATCTTCTCTATTAACATCTTAATTTATTTTTTTCTTCTGAAATGCAAAGGTAATGCAATTGAGCGGAATTACAAAATAAACTTGTTTTTTTCTTTGCTATTCCACACCTTTACACTACCTTTGCAACGAAAATTTAGAGAGAGATGAGAAAAACTGTTTACATTGTTTTCATGATGTCTGTTTGGATGATGACGTTCACTGGGTGTAAAAATGAGAAGCCAGCAGTGAATGCCGATTCCACTGTACTCGACACAGAGGTTACCGACACTACCGACAGCGATACTATGGCTGAGATTATCGCCGAGACTCCTATGCCTAAAGCAGCCGACCAGCTGTTCGACGATTTCTTCTTCAACTTTATTGCAAGTCCAAAAGTCCAAAAGGCAAGAATCAAATGGCCACTGCCGATAGTGACATATACCGACAAGCAAGAGCACACTGTGCTCATGAAGAAGAATCAATGGAAGATGGATAAATTCTTCCGCAAGCAGGGCTATTACACGCTTATCTTCGACAATGAGAAACAGATGAGTGCCGCAAAGTCAACTAAACTTGACACTGTCGTCGTTGAGAAGATAAAATTACGTGAAGGTAGCGTCACTCAATATTGGTTTGACCATCAGAACGGAAAATGGGAAATGAATCAAATCAGGAACATCAGTTTCCAAGACTCCAAGAACGCTTCTTTCCTTACATTCCTTCAGAAGTTCTTCACTGCCGATGGACGTGGAATGATTAAGGATCCTCTGCCATATCACGGTGCCGACCCTAACGGGGAGGAAACCAATATAATTACAACGACAATACCCGCCTCGGACTGGAGTACTTATCTGCCAACTGTTCCCGGCGATGTCATTTACAACATTCTGTATGGTCAAAAATATGGAGAGGGAAAAACAAAGATTCTCGACTTCAAAGGTCTGGCCAACGGTCTCGAAACCCAGCTTATCTTTAAAAAACAGAAAGGTGACTGGCGTCTCGTAAAGATTAATGCCTACTAAAATTATGAACGACAAAAAGAATTTCAGCCTATTGGGGCACAACACATTTGGATTCAATGTCAGCTGCAAGCGCTTTGTCGAGTACAGCAGCACTGAAGAAGCTCAACAACTGGTTGCTTCACTCGACGATACCGACAAGCCATTGCTCATTATTGGCGGTGGCAGTAACCTACTCCTGAAAGAAGACTATCCTGCCACCGTCATACATTCGGCCATTCGCGGTATAGAGGTTCTCGACAAAGCAGAGGGCCTCGTGAGATGCGGCTCAGGAGAAGTATGGGATGATATAGTCGATTGGAGCATCCGTCATAATCTTTATGGTGCTGAGAATCTTAGTATTATACCCGGAGAAGTAGGTGCCAGTGCTGTACAGAATATTGGAGCTTATGGAGCTGAGGTTAAGGATCTTATCTATGATGTAGAATGCGTGGAAATAGAAACAGGTAAACTTTGCCACTTCTCGAACGAAGACTGTCAGTACAGCTACCGCCAAAGCAGATTCAAACGGGATTGGCGCGACAAATACTTTATTACCCACGTCACATATAAATTTTTCACTACCTTCAAACCTGAGCTCGACTATGGCAACATACGAGCTGCCCTCGCCGAACAAGGAATCGATGCCCCTACAGCTGAGGACGTGAGGGCAACCGTTATCAATATCCGCAACTCAAAACTGCCCGATCCTAAGGTACAGGGCAACGCGGGAAGTTTTTTCATCAACCCTATCGTTGACCAACGAACTTTCGACCGACTAAGCACTGAGTTCCCGAATTTGCGTTATTTTGAGGTCGATGAGAATGGCGAAAAACACTACAAGATACCGGCAGGATGGATGATAGAGCAATGCGGATGGAAAGGTAAAAAAGTGGGATGTGTAGGAGTGCACGACAAGCAAGCTCTCGTGCTCGTAAATCTTGGAGGTGCTGAGGGCAAAGACATCATCGCTCTCATGCATGCTATCCAAAAAGATGTAAAGCACAAGTTCGGTCTTGAGCTTCATCCCGAAGTCAACATCAGGCCATAAAGGCTAATGCCATAATTCGTGAATAATATAAAGAGATAAGAGAAATGGAAGTCACACTGACGTTTCTTGGTACCGGCACCTCACAGGGAGTACCGGTAATCGGATGCAACTGCCCTGTGTGCAAGAGCAACGACCCGCGGGATAACCGTATGCGCACATCAGCCCTAATAGAATCGGAATCAACACGAATACTCATAGATTGTGGCCCCGACTTCCGCCAGCAAATCCTGCGACAACCATTCCGCAAAATCAACGGAGTACTTCTAACGCACATCCACTACGACCATGTAGGTGGCATAGATGATCTTAGACCATTCTGCCGACTCGGAGATGTCGATATATATGCAAACAAGGACACTGTGGAGGGACTCCACAGGACAATCCCGTATTGCTTTGAGGACCATCTATATCCAGGAGTACCCAAATTAGCCCTCCATACAATAACAAAGCATGAGAATATCAAAATCGGCGACTTTAAGGTAACTCCCGTTGAAGTAATGCACGACAAGCTACCAATTCTTGGTTATAGATTCGGCTCATTAGCTTATATTACTGATATGAAGACTATAAACGATGATGAGATACCGTACCTCGAAGGTATTGATACACTTGTCGTTAATGCACTCAGATGGGAAAAACCACATCACTCTCACCAACTTGTAAAGGATGCCATCGAGTTCTCAAGAAGAATAGGAGCTAAGAATACTTATTTAATCCATTTGACTCACGACATCGGTCTCCACGTAGAGGCTGAGAAGAAACTTCCCAAGGGCATACACTTTGCATACGATGGCTTAAAAATCAAAGCGCAAATATAATTCCATTCAGTATTCATCCATAGACTACAAAAAGTGCTCCTGTACTCGTCAATAGTGAAAACACATACAATACATTCTCGGGCACAAGCAGATGAACAAGACGCAGTAGCCAAAAATGCAGTTTCTATATCTTCTATAGCTACTATAGCTTCTATAGCTACTATAGCATCTATAGTTTCTATAGCTTCCTATGATCGCCTATAGCTTCCTATAAAAGCTATGATTGCCTATCCCGTTCTATAACCACAAAACAAAAAGAAACCCCGAGTGCATTGCTGCTCTCAGGGCTTCCTGGAAAAAAGGCGGCTTCCTACTCTCCCGCATTGCATTGCAGTACCATCGGCGTAAGTGGGCTTAACTTCTCTGTTCGGAATGGGAAGAGGTGGGACCCCACCACAATAACCACCTGA
>NZ_BPTV01000001.1:1778660-1875797 GCF_019973375.1 Prevotella lacticifex
AAAGGAGTTCTAATCTCGCGGATGGCTTCGCGCTTAGATGCTTTCAGCGCTTATCCTAAACCAGACTCAGATACCCGGCGGTGCACCTGGCGGCACAACCGGTAGACCGGAGGTCTGTCCGTCACGGTCCTCTCGTACTAGTGACGGCACCACTCAAAACTCCTGCGCCCACGATAGATAGAGACCGAACTGTCTCACGACGTTCTGAACCCAGCTCGCGTGCCACTTTAATTGGCGAACAGCCAAACCCTTGGGACCTTCTCCAGCCCCAGGATGTGACGAGCCGACATCGAGGTGCCAAACCACCCCGTCGATATGAGCTCTTGGGGGGGATCAGCCTGTTATCCCCGGAGTACCTTTTATCCTTTGAGCGACGGAGTTTCCATACACGTCCGCCGGATCACTATGCCCCAGTTTCCTGCCTGCTCGGGATGTCTCCCTCCCAGTCAAGCGCCCTTATGCCATTGCACTCTTTGAGGCCGGTTACCAATCGGCCCGAGGGCACCTTTGGAAGCCTCCGTTACACTTTTGGAGGCGACCACCCCAGTCAAACTACCCGCCAAGCAGTGTCCGCACTCACAGCGCGTTAGACCTCAGACAGCCAAAGGGCCGTATTTCAAGGATGGCTCCAAAACCACTGGCGTGGCTCCTTCATAGCCTCCGGCCTATCCTACACATCGGATGACCAAGGTCAGTGCTAAGCTGTAGTAAAGGTTCACGGGGTCTTTTCGTCCCATCGCGGGTAATCGGCATCTTCACCGATACTACAATTTCACTGAGCTCATGGTTGAGACAGCGTCCGGATCATTACACCATTCGTGCAGGTCGGAACTTACCCGACAAGGAATTTCGCTACCTTAGGACCGTTATAGTTACGGCCGCCGTTTACCGGGGCTTCAATTCAATGCTTCGTCCGTGCGGAGTGACATCTCCTCTTAACCTTCCGGCACCGGGCAGGTGTCAGGCTGTATACTTCATCTTTCGAGTTCGCACAGCCCTGTGTTTTTGTTAAACAGTTGCCTGGACCTATTCTCTGCGCCTCATATTGCTATGAGGACCCTTTATCCCGAAGTTACAGGGTCAGTTTGCCTAGTTCCTTAACCATGAATCTCTCAACGCCTCAGTATGTTCTACCCGACCACGTGTGTCCGTTTGCGGTACGGGTTGCGGCCAGATATGCTTAGCGGATTTTCCCGGCGGTCTGATTACCCGTGCTGTCAGGGACTTCCGGAGAAGTCCCCGTACTTTCGGCGTTCAGCTCGGAAAGTGGATTTGCCTGCTTCCCTCATTGCCTACGGCCTTCAACGCACAAATCCGTATGTGCGCGACGGTGTCACTACCGCGTCTCCACATCGCTCCGGCCGCAAGTCACGGAATATTAACCGTGTCTGCCATCTGCCTCACCGTTCGGCTTAGCATTAGGTCCCGACTGACCCCGGGCTGATTGGCATCGCCCGGGAAACCTCGGTCTTGCGGCGAGGGGGATTCTCACCCCCTTTATCGTTACTTATACCTACATTTGCTTTTCCATATCCTCCAGGATAAATCGCTTACACCATTCGACGGATATGGAATGCTCCCCTACCGATACTTTTATTGTTTACTATCCCGCGTCTTCGGCAACTGCCTTATACCCGATTATTATCCATGCCCGGACTCTCGACTAGTGAGCTGTTACGCACTCTTTGAATGAATGGCTGCTTCCAAGCCAACATCCTAGCTGTCACTGAGGCCAGACTTCGTTAGACTAACTCAGGCAGTATTCCGGGGCCTTAGACGGCGGTCAGGATTCTTCTCCTCTCGGGGACGGACCTTAGCACCCGCCCCCTTACTGCACCGATGCTGAGCGCAAGCATTCGGAGTTCGTCAGGACTTGACAGGCGGTGAAGCCCTCGCGTCCTATCGGTCGCTCTACCTCTCGCGCTAATCTCGGCACGCTGCACCTAAATGCATTTCGGGGAGTACGAGCTATCTCCAAGTTTGATTGGCCTTTCACTCCTACACTCACCTCATCGAGAAGCTTTTCAACGCTTATTCGTGCGGACCTCCATCCGGTGTTACCCGGACTTCATCCTGGGCAAGTGTAGATCACTTGGTTTCGCGTCTGCCCCATCCGACTCGTTCGCCCTCTTCAGGCTCGCCTTCACTGCGGCTAGGTGTCTTAGACACTTAACCTTGCCGGACATGGCAACTCGTAGGTTCATTATGCAAAAGGCACGCCGTCACATATTATCTATGCTCCGACCGCTTGTAGGCACATGGTTTCAGGAACTCTTTCACTCTCCTGCTCGGAGTGCTTTTCACCTTTCCCTCACGGTACTCGTTCACTATCGGTCTCACGCCAGTATTTAGCCTTGCCGGATGGTCCCGGCTGATTCGCGCAGGATTTCTCGTGCCCCGCGTTACTCAGGATACTGATAGGCCGCCGTCGGTTTCGCATAAGGGGCTCTCACCCGCTCTGGCCGGACTTTCCAGACCGTTCCGCTCACCTAAAACGTACCACAACTCAGTCCTACAACCCCGGGGGAGCGTTGCCACCCTCCCGGTTTAGGCTCTTCCCCGGTCGCTCGCCACTACTGGGGGAATCATTAATTTATTTTCTTTTCCTCCTGGTACTAAGATGTTTCAGTTCCCAGGGTTAGCTTCGATAGCCTGTGCTATCGATGAGCGGTCTTCTACCGCCCGGGTTGTCCCATTCGGAAATCCGCGGGTCAAAGGCTATTTGCGCCTCACCGCAGCTTATCGCAGCTTATCACGTCCTTCATCGCCTGCGTGAGCCAAGGCATCCACCATGCGCCCTTAATTACTTTCTTGTCGCTTTCATCTGTCATCCTTACGGACGGCAGAGTGAATGTAGCTCATACTTTCAGCTGTCTTGTCTATAGAAGTCATTTCCACGGGGTCCCGGTGTAACACCGACACCAATGGAACGATTTCCACAGAAATGAACATTGTTGATTGTTCTTTCTACAGTTTCGCTTGTATCAATATGTCAAAGATCTTCTGAGAACTTCAAATCTCTTTGCAGAAATTTTTATGATTCTCTACGTGGAGAATAACGGATTCGAACCGTTGACCCCCTGCTTGCAAAGCAGGTGCTCTAGCCAGCTGAGCTAATCCCCCGGAACATCAGTCATTACATATATAATGTATAAGACTTCAGCCTCTTAAAGGAGAAATTCGGATGTAGTCCCAGGCAGACTTGAACTGCCGACCTCCACATTATCAGTGTGGCGCTCTAACCAACTGAGCTATAGGACTGTTGTTCTACGACTCCGGGATGGCTCTGTCCAAGACCTGGGCATCAACAAAAAGCCCGGCTTCCTCTTTCTCGCTAATATCATAAAAAAGACAGAGGGTGAGAGGTACAAGAAGTAAGACCGGTTGCCTTAACTTATAAGATAACGTCTGTCGGACCAAACATAACGCTCCTCTCCAGAAAGGAGGTGTTCCAGCCGCACCTTCCGGTACGGCTACCTTGTTACGACTTAGCCCCAATTACCAGTTTTGCCCTAGGCCGTCCCTTGCGGTCACGGACTTCAGGCACCCCCGGCTTTCATGGCTTGACGGGCGGTGTGTACAAGGCCCGGGAACGTATTCACCGCGCCATGGCTGATGCGCGATTACTAGCGAATCCAGCTTCGTGGGGTCGGGTTGCAGACCCCAGTCCGAACTGTGGGGGGATTTAAGGATTTGGGCAAGCTTGCGCGCACCCCGCTCTCTGTGCCCCCCATTGTAACACGTGTGTAGCCCCGGACGTAAGGGCCGTGCTGATTTGACGTCATCCCCACCTTCCTCACACCTTGCGGTGGCAGTGTCTCCAGAGTGCCCAGCATAGCCTGATGGCAACTGAAGAGAGGGGTTGCGCTCGTTATGGCACTTAAGCCGACACCTCACGGCACGAGCTGACGACAACCATGCAGCACCTTCACTGAGGCCCCGAAGGGCATCACCATCTCTGGATCTTTCCTCAGCAATTCAAGCCCGGGTAAGGTTCCTCGCGTATCATCGAATTAAACCACATGTTCCTCCGCTTGTGCGGGCCCCCGTCAATTCCTTTGAGTTTCACCGTTGCCGGCGTACTCCCCAGGTGGGATGCTTAACGTTTTCACTTGGCCGCTTACGTTAGACGCAAACAGCGGGCATCCATCGTTTACCGCGCGGACTACCAGGGTATCTAATCCTGTTCGATACCCGCGCTTTCGAGCTTAAGCGTCAGTAACGCTCCCGTCAGCTGCCTTCGCAATCGGAGTTCTTCGTCATATCTAAGCATTTCACCGCTACACGACAAATTCCGCCAACGTTGCGCGCACTCAAGACCGTCAGTTCGCGCTGCAAGTCAGGCGTTGAGCGCCTACATTTCACAACACGCTTGACAGCCGGCCTGTGCTCCCTTTAAACCCAATAAATCCGGATAACGCCCGGACCTTCCGTATTACCGCGGCTGCTGGCACGGAATTAGCCGGTCCTTATTCGCGGGGTACCTGCAATGAATGACACGTCACTCACTTTATCCCCCCGTAAAAGCGGTTTACAACCCATAGGGCCTTCGTCCCGCACGCTACTTGGCTGGTTCAGGCTCTCGCCCATTGACCAATATTCCTCACTGCTGCCTCCCGTAGGAGTTTGGACCGTGTCTCAGTTCCAATGTGGGGGACCTTCCTCTCAGAACCCCTACTGATCGCGGGCTTGGTGGGCCGTTACCCCGCCAACAACCTAATCAGACGCATCCCCATCGCAAAGCGGTAAACCTTTACTGCAATTCAGATGTCCTCATCACAGCACATAGGGCATTAATCTTACTTTCGCAAGGCTGTGCCCTACTTTGCGGCAGGTTGGATACGCGTTACTCACCCATTCGCCGGTCGTCGCCCAGCAAAAGCAAGCTTTCGCTGTCGTTACCCCTCGACTTGCATGTGTTAAGCCTGTAGCTAGCGTTCATCCTGAGCCAGGATCAAACTCTCCATTGTATAATATCTTTATAGACCCTAAGGCCTACATTAGTCTGTCCGAGTCAGGAACGTTCGTTTTATTGAGATCCGATAACCTGTTATCTTTTTCAACTCATCCCTTCCAGTATATATAATAATGTATAGGCATCAGCCCGTGCACCATATAAATAATGTACAGGACAGAAATTGAACGGCTCGTTTCTTTTCTTGTACTACTCTCTGTCTCTTATGTAATCCTTTCAAAGAACTCTTTCTTTTTTTGGCGGCCCGTCCTCTTCCGAGTTGGCTGCCCGGCTTCCGTTGCGTCTCAAAAACTAAGTGTTATTGATTGTTTCCCGAAAAGCGAGTGCAAAGGTAGGGGTTTATTTTCATTCCCGCAAATGTTTTGAGAATTATTTTTTGAAAAACCCCTATTTTTGCACTATATTTGACTTATATCAAGTTTATTACTGAAATTCCTCTTCTATTCCATTAGTATCATCATTATCGCTTGACGCGCAGAAATCGAATCCCTTTGGAATGTCGAAAAGAGCCTTCGGATCGTAAGGCAATGTCTTATCAGCGTAGATCTGCTGCATATAATAAGCCCAAACTGGTAGTGCCATGGTTGCACCCTGTCCGAGGCTACCCGAGTCGAAATGAATATCGCGGTCCTCACCGCCGACCCAACATCCGCTGACGAGCTGCGGCACAACGCCCATAAACCATCCATCGGAGTTATTATTAGTTGTACCTGTCTTTCCGGCAATATCGCCATCGAGTCCATAACTGCGAATGCGCCCTGCTGTTCCTCCATTTACAACGGCCCTCAGCATATCAATCATCTGATAGGAATCTTCCTCACTGATAACCTCATTCATGAGCGGCTGGAACTGTGCTATGACATTTCCCCGGCTGTCCTCAATTCGCGTTACGAACATTGGCGCACATCTGATGCCGTGGTTGGCAAAAGCCGTATAAGCAGAAACCATCTCCCCCACCGACACCTCACATGGTCCGAGGCACAATACCGGTGTGGCATTCTTGTCGATATCCGGGTTGTTAAGTCCGAAATCGTGTAAGATATTGACAAACTGCGACGGTCCGAGCTGGTTGATGAGTGCCGCCGACACCCAGTTGTTCGAGTGTTGCAGACCCCACAGCAACGGTACCATAGCCCCATAGCGAGCGCGGCTACTGTTGCGTGGCATCCAGTTTCCGTATCGCCGTTGTATATTTTGGATTGTTGTGCATGGTGTCATTCCATTCTGCATGGCAAGAGCATAGAGGAACGGTTTTATGGTGGAACCCACCTGACGCCGTCCCATCATCACCATATCATATTTGAAATGATCGAAGTCTATTCCGCCCACATAAGCCTTAACGGCTCCTGTCTTTGAATCCATGCTACAGAAGGCAGCCCTCAGGAAGCTCTTATAATATAGTATGGAATCGATAGGTGTCATAGTAGTGTCAATGTCACCATGATACGAGAACAGCGTCATCTCAACCGGAGTGCGGAAGGAACGCCTTATCTCATCGATTGAGGCTCCCTGCTCTTTAAGAGTCAGATAGCGTGTCGTCTGCCGTATGGTCCTGTTGAGGATATCCTTAATCTGTTGATGTGACAGCGATGACGAGAACGGTGCATTCTTCTTGTACTGCATATTCAGGTTGAACTGTTCCTGCAGATAACCGCCAACATACTTTCTGACAGCATTTTCGGCATACTTCTGCATTCTCGTGTCGATAGTCGTGAAGATACGCAGTCCGTCAGTATATATATTATATGGATCGCCATTCCGCTTGAAATTCTTGTTGCACCATCCATAGAGCGGGTCTTGCGCCCATGCTATGGAGTCGATAGTAAACTGGCGCATATTCCATGACGGATAGTCGTCGCGCGATGGTTCCTTGGCCATCATATACTGTCGCAAGAACTCGCGGAAGTAAGCAGCAGAGCCGTCGACGGCCTTAGCCGTGAACAGATGTTCCGGAACGTCGAGTGGTTTTGCCGAATAATCCTCATATTCTGCCTGCGTCAGATATCCCGATTTTCTCATCTGCTGCAGAACGACATTCCGCCGCTGCAAGCATCTTTCCGGATGTCTGTGAGGATTGAACATTGACGGATTCTTACACATACCGACCAATGTAGCGGCCTCGGTCACGGTGAGATTGCGAGGCTCCTTATTAAAATATGTATTAGCTGCATGCTTGATACCCACTGCATTGTTGAGGAAGTCGAAATAGTTGAAGTACATAGCTATTATCTCCTCTTTCGTGAAGTGGCGCTCAAGCTTTATGGCTATAACCCACTCGATAGGTTTCTGCAATAAACGCTCGATAGTATTATGGGCCTTTTCAGAGTACAACTGCTTTGCCAGCTGCTGTGTGATAGTCGATCCACCTCCGGCGCTGGCATGTCCCATGATTCCGCGCTTGATTATGGCTCGTCCCAAGGCAATGAAATCAATTCCCGAATGCTCATAGAAGCGCTCATCCTCGGTAGCCACAAGGGCGTGGACCAAATGGGGCGACAGATTATTATAGTCGACGGCCACGCGGTTAGCCTTGTCGAGGTTCCAGGTGCCTATAAGTTTACCGTCGGATGAATATACTTGTGAGGCATACTTGTCAATAGGATTAGCCAAGTCGTCCATATCGGGCATATAACCTATCCACCCGAACCATACAGCAATGAAGAACACTGCTGAGAAAAGCAAGATGGAAACGAGAGCTCCCCAAAGAAAGTGCACAAATGTTCTACGCATATATCGTTTAATGTAAATTATGTGCAAAGATAATGCAATCGGCCGACATGACAAAAGAAATATTGATTTTCTTTTCTTCCGCCAATCATGAGCAGCAAGCAATAAAAAGCAGAAAAATTTGGCTTATAGAGGGAAAAATATTATTTTTGCACAACAAAAACAATTAAAACCTATGGATATATTTCCACAATTAATATCAAAATTAACAAACATTGCCGAGCAGAGCGTCAAGGCTACCATCGCGCTTCTTGATGAGGGGTGCACCATTCCGTTCATCTCGCGCTACAGAAAGGAGCGCACCGGCAATCTCAACGAGATACAGATAGCTCAGATAGCTGACCAATATGAGCGGCTGAAAGAGATTCAGAAACGTAAGGACACCATAATAAAATCAATCAGCGACCAGGACAAGCTCACCCCGGAGCTGGAGAAAAGGATAAAGAGCGTCTGGAACCTCACCGAGCTGGAAGATATCTACCTTCCTTTCAAGCCCAAGCGTCACACCCGCGCCGAGATTGCCCGACAGAAAGGCCTCGAGCCGCTGGCCACCATCATCCTGCTTCAGCGTGAGCAGCATCCGGAGCAGGCTGCAGCCCGCTTTGTCACTGATGATGTCAGCAGTGTGAGTGATGCCATTGACGGTGCCAAGGACATCATAGCAGAGCAGATTTCGGAGAACGAGCAGGCCCGCAACACTATCCGCGCGGAATACCGCCGCAACGCTGTCATAACTTCAAAGGTTGTGAAGAAGAGGGCCGACGATGAAGATGCTCTGAAATTCCAAAGCTATTTCGACTTCTCCAAGCCCTTGAAACGCGTATCGTCACATCAGCTGCTTGCTATGCGCCGCGGCGAGTCGGCAGGAGTGCTGAGGATAAAGATTTCGTCCGACGACGAGGAATGCGTCTACCGGCTTAAGCGGCAGTTCGTCAGAGGTCATGGACCATGCCAGAAAATTGTCGGTGAGGCCACCGAAGATGCATTCAAGCGGCTGATAGCACCTTCGATAGAGAACGAATTTGCCGTCAGCAGCAAAGAAGTTGCCGACGAGGAGGCCATAAACGTCTTTGAGGACAATCTCCGTCAGCTTCTGCTCTCCCCGCCCTTGGGTCAGAAGCGCACCATGGCCATCGACCCCGGCTATGCCAACGGATGCAAGATAGCGTGTCTCGACGCTCAGGGCAACCTCATCCACCACGAGATTATCTACCCCCATCCGCCCAAGCGTTACTATGCCCAGGCCACGATATCCCTCATGCGCATGGTTCACGACTACAAGATTGAGGCCATCTCGATAGGCAACGGCACTGCCAGCCGCGAGACTCAAGATTTCGTCAATGATGCCCTCAGCGAGTACAAGCGCCAATATAATAATGTGGAAGCCCCTGCCGTATATGTCGTTTCGGAGGATGGAGCGAGCATTTACTCTGCCTCTCAGACCGCCCGCGATGAGTTTCCCGATGAGGATGTGACCACCCGAGGAGCCGTGAGCATCGGCCGCCGGCTCATGGACCCTCTTGCCGAGCTCGTAAAGATAGACCCCAAGAGTCTGGGCATAGGCCAATATCAGCACGATGTCGACCAGAAGGAGCTCAAGCACCGACTCGACATGACTGTGGAGAGCTGCGTCAACCAGGTAGGTGTCGACCTCAACACGGCCTCGCCCCACCTCCTGAGATATGTCAGCGGTCTCGGTCCGCAGTTGGCCAAGAATATTGTAGAGTACCGCAGAGAGCACGGAGCATTCACCTCCAGAGCCCAGTTGCGCAAGGTACCTCGCCTTGGCTCAGTGGCTTACGAGCAGTGTGCAGGCTTCCTCAGAATCCATGGGGCTGCCAATCCGCTCGACGACTCGGCCGTCCACCCCGAAAGCTATCATGTCGTGGAGGCTATGGCTCACGACAATGGCTGTACCGTGGCAGAGCTCATTAAAGACAAGGGCATGCAGAAGAAGATTGACATCAAGCGGTATGTTACAAAAGATACCGGCATCCCTACCCTGACCGACATCATGCAAGAGCTTGACAAACCCGGGCGCGACCCGCGTGGGGTGATGGAAGAGTTCAGTTTCGACAAAAATGTCCACACAATCGAGGACCTCACCGAGGGAATGGAGCTGCCCGGAATAGTCACAAACATCACTAATTTCGGTGCTTTTGTCGACATTGGAGTACATCAGGACGGACTCGTCCACATCTCGCAGATAGCGGATAAATTTGTCAGCAACCCCGCCGACGTTGTGCATCTGCACCAGCACGTGAGAGTCAGGGTTATAGAAGTCGACGAACGACGCCACCGCATTAGTCTGTCGATGAAAGGCGTAGCACAGAAATAATAATTAACAACGACAATATCATCATGAATAGAAGAAAGCTTATCATGCTCGTAGTGGCATTGACCGCAGTCTTAGCTATGCCACTATCGGCTCAGACACTGGAAAAGAACAAGCTGAACCTTACCAAGGAAGCCCCTGCCGGAATGGGTGAAGTATATTCGTTGGGCGATTCGCTGTTTGCCGACGCCAATGACATCAACCGCTCGTCAAGGTTTATCCTCTACAAGAAGGCCGACATGGAGTACCGACACAATGCTCTTTACGGCAAATTCGACGGTCAACTGATTGAGGACTACGCCAAGTTCCCCGGCAATTTCAAGGACTGGGTAAGCCAGAATATCGTATACCCCAAGAAAGCCATCAAGAAACGCATCCAGGGAGTTGTCTCGATAGCATGCCTCATCGACCCAACAGGCCATGCCATCAATCCGCAGTTTGTCAACCAACCGAACGAACTCATTGCTAAGGAGGCTATGCGATTGCTCGGCATAATGCCGGCATGGAAGCCAGCTCACTTCAACGAGCGTAATGGTTATATGTCGTGCATACTCGATTTCTGGTTCCAATTGCCAGAAATAAAGAAGTAATTATCAGATATTCGGATACTTATCTGATATTGATTAAATAAAACATCAAAGCCTTTCCGAATCGTGTTTATGACCCGGAAAGGCTTTTCCTGACTTCGTCAATGCGTCACCCAAAATTATAGCGCATAGCTGATGCGATTGATGTTCATAAGTAAGTACGATGGCAGGAAAGCGCATTCTCTTCTGAAAAAAAACAAATAAAACCACTTGCGCTTGCAAGGGCTTCGCCCATTGTTTCTTCTCCGTCACCGACTTGCTCCGAAGCAAGCTTCGGCAAGCCGGCGATGGAGAAGAAACAGCCTTCGTGCCTCAGGCTTGCAATCGCAAGTAAAACCGACAAAACCGCTGATGCCGCAAATCTACACGAGCCTTGGAATTAGGTTGGGTTTATAGCCACCCGAACCAACCAATAAACGATGGTCGTTTGCAGGTGCGGGTACGCATGGTTAGGGGTCGTCTAAGAAATAATGGATTCGGTCTTAATAGCGAACGGACGGCCACAAGAGCAGCCCCTGCAAAGGAATCATTAACGCACGCCCGATATACAAGAACAACGGGCATAAACGTTGCTCATTTGTAGGGTGCGGATAGGCAGGGCTTGAGCCGTCCGGTCGGTCGTAAGACCGAATCTATGTCGCGTTAGTCTGTTTTGAAGGTTTTCCTTTGTGTCAGCACCAAGATCCGACGGAGGAGGATCTGCCATTTGGGGTTTGAGGGCGGTGAGAGGCCCAGCCTCTCACAAGCACTCAAACCCCAAATGGCAAAGGGCGAAAGCTCTTGGCACTGACAACAGGGTTTTATTGGTTTTGGTCTTAATTTATGATTGTCTCTTTAACCGTTCTTCGTTCAAGGGGGTTACACTGCCAATGCGTCACCCAAAATCATCATTGATAAACTATAATGAGCTGATAATCAGAATAGAAATTTATGTTTTATTGAAAAGTGATGAATTTAGGCGAATCGTGTTTATAACTCGGAAAGGCTTTTTATATTGCTATAGCAGAATGCGAAACATATTGACAAAGTATCTTCTCATATTCGCGTAGCGGCAACCGTAACAACATGTGGACTGAAATAACCAATTTTTGAGACAGAAGTAAGTTCCTGTTTATCAAACTGTTGTAATTTATTTACAAATCAATAAGTCCCATTTTGCCATTATTTACGCTCATAAACGAGGCCTTATTGCATTCTGAAACAGTCCATTTGGCATTGCGAAACGGTATGTTTTGCAATGCGAAACAGTCTTTATCGCAAATCTAACCCATATTCGTCAGTTTTTACTACCATATAAAGCCTTTCGCAGTCTCTATCTCATCACTTTTTGAGAACAGTTTTTTAGGCAAATAATATTTACAAATAAACGATACAGATCCGAAGACGTGATGCTGGAACCAGTATCTCTACATCAAATCGTAAGCAACAGAATACATCATGAAGGCTACGATGGCAGAGTTCTTGTGGTTGAAAAATGTTTCGGGAAGAGGCAAACATGATAAAACGGAATGCTATTCACGATGAGGAGAGAAACTGGAAACTATGCTAAGCAACTGTCTGTAAACCGATTCCACGGTGCTGTTAATTTCTTCCGTGATAGCGCACATTATGCTTCTCGTCGGCATGGAACGCAACATTGATTGTAGGACGGTCCATACGTATAGGATGAGCGGTGAGCCCCGGCGTGCTCATCCATCCGGCAATGTTGTCCACCCATTTGGCAGCAGCGGCCATCGTGGGATGATTGCCGTCGATGCGGGCGCAGACAGTATGGCTACTGTCGAAGAAACGGTTCTCACCTACCCGTTCGCGAATAATATCAACGATGCGGCGGTCGCGGAATCCACGACGCGGTAGCGGACCTATCCATACGAAGGGTATATTGCCAAACTTGCGAATAATATCGTCAACCCATCGCACTCGTTTCTCGTAGTTGTAATAGCCTAAGTCGTTGTAGCCCAAGCTAAGAATGATAAATGTCGGATGCACCCGCTCTATCTGATACTCAAGATCTCGTGTTGTTGCCCAATGCATGGTGTTGCTTCCATACCATATCACGGCGTGAAACTCATCTCCATTCTCGGCAGCATAATCGACGAAACGGCTGCCAAGTCCATCGAGCATAGAATCGCCGATGAGCAGAATTGTCTGGTGAGCGGTGTCGACACCGGTGCCATTCCATGACGAAGAAGTATAGAAATCGTCGTCTGTTCCAAGCCCGCGACCAATGTCGATAAGCTTTGGGGCGGAGCCATTGTTATGGTCGGCTTTTGCTCTCGGAGGCAACGTGTCGGGCTTCAAGGTCGACATGTGGTCAGTCCAATTGCTGTCCTGGGCACTTACCGAACCGGTGAGTGCCAACAATAGGTACAATATGACTATCTTGATTGTATTCACTTGATTTTCAGCGTGCAAAGGTACAAAAAAATATTCAGTCCACCTAAGACAGCCCTAAAAAAGAAAAGCCCCGACATCACGCCGGGGCTAATTCCATCAGATTTTTGAATGTTTCAGCAGTTTGAGTCTTATGTAGTTAATTGTTATTCGGAAATCATTTCTTTGTTCAAACGATTGCAAAGGTAGTTATTTAATTGATATAAATCAAAACTAATGGCAAATAATTTTGAAATAACTACGTAAACGTTTACAATTTTTAGGTATCGGACATTTAATAAATTATAAACGCAGGACTTTCTAAAAGCTTAAAAACAATAACTCATATTTTTTTTATAACTTTGCAGAGATTATATAATAATAGATTTTTAACACATGAAGGAATTTGTAATTTCCGAAGCTAAAGCTGAAACCGCGGTTCTCGTGGGCCTTATCACTCCCAACCAGAATGAGGCCAAGACGAAAGAGTATCTCGACGAGCTCGAGTTTCTCGCCGACACTGCCGGAGCAGTCACCGTCAAGCGGTTCACCCAGCGCGTGGGTGGTCCGAATATGACCTCCTATGTCGGAAAAGGCAAGCTTGAGGAAATAAAGGAATACATAAAGCAGAAAGACGACGAGGACGACCCTATTGGTATGGTCATCTTCGACGATGAGCTGTCGGCTCAGCAGTTACGCAACATCGAGAAGGAGCTGCAGGTGAAGATTCTCGACCGCACATCGCTCATTCTCGATATCTTTGCCATGCGCGCTCAGACGGCCAATGCCAAGACGCAAGTAGAGTTGGCGCAGTACCGATACATGCTTCCCCGGCTTCAGCGTCTGTGGACTCACCTTGAGCGTCAGGGAGGTGGCTCCGGTTCGGGTGGCGGCAAAGGCTCTGTGGGACTGCGAGGTCCTGGTGAGACCCAGCTCGAGATGGACCGCCGAATAATCCTTCAGCGTATGAGCCTGCTGAAGAAACGCCTGGCCGAGATTGACAAACAGAAATCGACACAGCGCAAGAACCGCGGACGACTCATCCGTGTGGCACTTGTAGGCTATACTAACGTAGGAAAATCGACGATAATGAACCTGTTGGCAAAGAGCGAGGTCTTCGCCGAGAACAAACTGTTCGCCACTCTCGACACTACTGTGAGAAAGGTGGTGATAAGGAATCTGCCGTTCCTGTTGGCCGATACCGTAGGGTTCATTCGTAAATTACCCACTGATCTCGTCGATTCTTTCAAGTCAACCCTCGATGAGGTGAGGGAAGCCGACATGCTCGTTCACGTTGTCGACATCTCGCATCCCGACTTTGAGGAGCAGATACAAGTTGTAAATCAGACACTTAAAGAGTTGGGAGCGTCGGACAAACCGACGATGATCGTCTTCAACAAGATTGACAACTACCATTGGGTCGACAAGGATCCCGACGACCTCACGCCCCCGACTAAAGAGAATATCACCCTCGACGAGTTAAAACACACATGGATTGCGCGTGCCAACGAGGACTGCATATTCATATCGGCAAAGCAAAAGGAGAATATTGACGAGTTGAAGAACATCTTATATAATAAGGTGCGTGAGCTACACGTGCAGAAATACCCATACAACGACTTCCTCTATCCTGAATTATAAAATCGGATTATAAGCCGTCGAACCATAAAATAACCGACAACAATGAGCGAAATATCGTCTTACCCAAATCAAAATCCGGAGGATAATTCCTTCGGAGTGAACACGACAGAGATTAACTACCGGCATCTGACGCCTGAAGAGACGGCCACACTCGAGAGCAACGGCTGCAAGGCTGAGGACTGGAACGGAGTGATGGTGAGCGCCGAAGGATTCGACCCGAAATTCATTCATCGGGTCAGTTTTTACGGCAATGTCCTATTAGGAGCTACACGGAAGAGCATTGAGATAACGAAAGGATTTTTCTGTCATTCGGGTATCGACGATGCTACGCTAAGGAATGTCACCGTCGGTAACGACTGTCTAATCAAGCACATAGGCAACTACATCAACGACTATACCATCGGTGATGAATGCTATATAGCCAACGTAGCCACCGTGGAGACCACAGAAGGAGCCAGCTACGGCAACGGCAATGTCATATCGGTGCTCGACGAGGCCGGCAATGGCAACATCATGGTCTTCCGCGACCTCAACAGTCAGTTAGCAGCATTTATGGTCCGCCATTCCGATGATGCCGACCTGCGGCACGCTGTCATCCGCCTCATCAACGAGGAGGTCGTCCGCACGCAGCCCGACCGCGGATGCATTGGCAGCAATGTGAAGATTGTCAACACGGTAGAGATAGTAAATTCGGTGATAGAAGACGGATGTGAGATAAGTGGAGCTACTCGGCTCAGCGACTGTACGATAAAAAGCAACCGCAACTCAAGCGTTTTCATTGGTTCTAACACCATTATCGAGAACTCAATAGTTGCCGACGGATCGTCGATAACCGACGGTGCACGGCTTCAGGACTGTTTTGTGGGTGAGGCCTGTCAGCTGACAAGCGGATTCACGGCAAGCCAAAGCGTATTCTTTGCCAACACATTCATGTCGAACGGAGAAGCGTGTGCCGCTTTCTGCGGGCCGTTCTGCGCCTCACATCATAAGAGTTCGCTGCTCATCGGGGGCGAATATTCATTCTATAACGCGGGCTCGGCAACGAATTTCTCAAACCACGCTTACAAAATGGGGCCAATCCACTGGGGCACCTTGGAGCGCGGCTCGAAGACGGCAAGTGGCACGCATCTGCTGTGGCCGGCACAGATTGGCGCATTCACGGTGGTAATGGGAAAACTTGCAGGGCACCCCAACACCAAGGGACTGCCTTTCTCATATATCATTGGGGAGAACGGAAGCACATGGCTCGTTCCAGGCCACAACATCGTAACAGTAGGATTATACCGCGACATAAAGAAATGGCCTCAGCGCGATATGCGCTCCGAGGACAACCAGAAGAGTATCATCGACTTCGACTGGCTGTCGCCGATGACCGTTGGCGAGATTCTCCGGGGCAAGAAAATTCTTGAAAACATCGTGAAAGTCAATGGTGATGATGTCGCCGAATACCACTACCACGGCATGTGCATAAAAGCATCATCGCTGAAGCACGGTCTCCACTACTACGATTTGGCACTGAAGATGTTCATGGGCGAAGTGATGGAAAAGGCCAAGAAGAACGGATTCGACGGTAAACCCACATGGCAGACGGGGCTCGGCAGATGGGAAGACCTCGCCGGACAGCTGCTGCCATTGGCTGAGGAGCAACGGCTTAGCGACGATATCAAGGAAGGCAACATCGAGACTATCGACGATGTAATTGACCGTTTCAAGGAGATAGAAGCCAACTATTCGCGATATGAATGGGCTTGGGCCTACAGAATGATTTTAGAGTACTATGGAATAAAATCCATTACCGAGGACGATGAAAAACGGATAGATGCCGACAGCAGCGCAGCCCACGCTGAATGGCTTGCCGCAATAAAGGCCGATGCTGAGAAGGAATTCCGACTCGGCGACGTACCGAGGGATACTCTTGACGGCTTCTTAGCCAAGATTCCGAGTCAGGAGGAGTAATCAGACTACCGGAAATCATAAAAGATAAAATCAACAAAAACAACGAATAGAACAAGAGAACAATGAACCTGCCGAAAAAATCGCTCATTATTGCCCTGTTGCTGACGGTGACCGCAACGGCTCTGGCACAGACTTTCAAATACGAAACCGTGGCCAACGACCCTATTGGAGCACGCATTTACACTCTCGATAACGGCTTGAAGATTTACCTCAGCCGCAACACCGAAAAGCCAAGAATACAGACATATATCGCCGTTAGAACGGGATCACGCAACGATCCGCACGAGACTACCGGACTTGCGCACTACCTTGAGCACCTCATGTTCAAGGGAACAACACATTTCGGTACGTCGAACCTTAAAGCAGAGCAGCCTCTGCTCGACTCCATCGAGCACAGATTTGAGGTTTACCGCACCATAAAGGACCCCGCTGCACGTAAGGCTTACTATCAGCAAATAGATTCGATATCGCAATTGGCAGCCAAATATAATATACCGAACGAATACGACAAAATGATGTCGGCAATAGGTTCCGAAGGCTCCAACGCGTATACATCCAACGATGTTACCTGCTATGAGGAGAATATCCCATCGAACGAGATTGACACATGGGCCAAAGTGCAGGGCGACAGATTCCAGAATATGGTCATCCGCGGATTCCACACCGAGTTGGAGGCTGTCTACGAGGAGTACAATATTAATATGGCATCCGACGGAACAAAGACATACACCGCTTTCCTTAAAAAGCTCTGTCCCTCACATCCTTACGGCACTCAATCGACAATTGGTACCCAGGAGCATCTCAAGAATCCGTCGATAACCAACATCAAAAACTACTTCCACAAATATTACGAGCCGAATAATATCGCAATATGTATGTCGGGCGACTTGGATTACGACAAGACCGTGGCCACAATCAATAAATATTTCGGTTCATGGAAGGGCTATGGAGCCATTGACGTGCCGCAATACGCACCACAACCGGTATTTACTACGCCTCAGGACACTACCGTCATAGGACAAGAATCGGAACGTCTGATGATGGGATGGCGGTTCGACCGCGGCAATACTCTGCAGGGCGACACCCTCGATATAATCAATAATATGCTCTGGAACGGCAATGCCGGGCTCTTCGATCTCGACCTTATCCAGAAGATGAAGATTCAGGATGTGCGCACGTACTTTGAGCCCATGCACGATTATTCGTTCTACCTCATAATGGCGATGCCTAAAGAAGGTCAGACCCTTGACAACGTCAGGCATCTGATACTCAACGATATAGACAAGCTAAAGAAAGGCGATTTCGACGAAAAGCTCATCAAAGCGGTCATGAACAATTACAAACGCCACTACTATGAGCAACTTGACCACAACGACTTCCGCGCCGATGCTTTCGTCAATGCTTTCATCAACGAAATCGACTGGCGGCAGCAAGTGAACAAGATCGCGCGTATGGAGAAGATAACGAAAAGCGACATCGTTGCCTTCGCCAACCGGTATTTTACCGACGGCTATGCCTGTGTATTCAAGATTCAGGGCAATGACACCACGCTGAAGAAGGTGGAGAAGCCCCATATAACCCCCATTCCGACAAATAACGACAAGCACAGCGAATTTCTCGAGGCTGTTGTCAGTGCCAAGCCTACACCGATCCAGCCATCGTTTGTTGACTTCAAGAAGGACCTGACGGCATCAACAACGGGCAAGGGCTTGCCAATAGTATACAAGCAGAATACCGACAACGACCTCTTCACCCTATCTTTCCGTATTCCGTTCGGAGCCGAAAGCAATCCGCTTATAAGCTATGCCGCCGGCTATCTCAACTATCTCGGTACCAGCAAGATGACGGCAGAGGAGATAAAACAGCAGTTCTACGAGCTCGCTTGCGACTACTACATCAGTGAGGATGTCGACGAAACGACCATAACTCTTACGGGTCTCAACTCCAATATGCCCCAGGCACTGAGGCTCCTGAACGACTTAATGATGAACGCCAAGCCGGACAAGGATGCATATACAAAGTATTTGGGACAGATAATGAAAAGCCGCGCCGATTCGAAATCTGACCAGGACGAAAACTTCAACAGGCTGGAGAGCTATGCCGTTTACGGATCTTACAACCCCATGAGGAGCATACCATCGGAAGAAACGCTGAAAAATACAGATTCACAGTCGCTTCTCGACTTGATAAAGAGTCTGCCAAACTACAAGCAGACAGTGCTTTACTACGGACCATCGACATTAAATGATGTGAGCGCGCTTATCGGAAAGACAGTTAAAACGCCAAAGCATTTCGCGCCGATGCCCGCAGCCAAGCCTTTCAAGCGGGAAACAACAGATAAGAAAGAGGTACTTCTTGCACCCTACGACGCACCAAACATCTACATGGTTCAATACTTCAACGAGCAGCACCCGTTCTCCATCAGCCGTCTGCCGATAGTCGCCCTCTTCAACCAATACTTCGGTTCGGGCATGAATGCCATAGTCTTTCAGGAGCTACGTGAGGCCCGCGGATTGGCTTATTCGGCCGGAGCGAGATATTATACCCCCACAAAACTCAGCGACAGCGAGCATTTCATGACATTCATTATATGCCAGAGCGACAAAATGATGGACTGCATTACAGAGTTCAACAGTCTGCTGAACAACACACCAGAGCGTGAGGCTGGATTCAATCTCGCCAAACAGAGTCTCCAAAAGTCGCTGGCCTCGGCCCGCACTACCAAGTTTGCAGTTCTTGAGCGGTACATGGAAGCCAAGAAATTAGGCATTGACGTCGACACACGAAAAATCGTCTACGATGCCCTACCATCGATGCAGCTCAGTGATGTCATCAAATTCGCCAAGGAGAACATTGCCGACAAGACATATAAATACGTCATTCTCGGCAAAGAAGAGAATCTCGACATGAAGAGCTTGCAGAAGATTGCACCTATAACGAAACTGTCGACAGAGGACATCTTCGGATATTAGTCATCAGTTTTCATGAAGTGAGACACCCGACAGATACTATATTCTCTCGATAGCTGTCACGGAATAAAGACATAATTTCAATAGAATATTATTATAACACCATAAAATCAAAGACAATGAGTAACAAAGTTGAATTCAAGTATGCGCCCATGTTCCAGACCGGAAAGGACGATACCGAGTACCGCCTTATCTCAAAGGAAGGTGTCAGCGTCGGTAATTTTGAAGGCAAGGAAATCCTGAAGGTCTCTAAGGAGGCACTTACTCTTCTGGCCCAGCAGGCTTTCCACGACTGTGAGTTCATGCTCCGCCGTGCCCACAACAAGCAGGTAGCCGCTATCCTCAAGGACCCCGAAGCATCAGAGAACGACAAGTATGTGGCCCTCCAGTTCCTCCGCAATGCCGAGACTGCCGTCAAAGGCATCCTCCCCTTCTGCCAGGATACCGGTACAGCTATTATCCACGGTGAGAAAGGACAGCAAGTCTGGACAGGATTCGATGACGAGGAGGCTCTGTCGTTAGGCGTGTTCAACACCTACACACAGGACAACCTGCGCTACTCGCAGAACGCTCCGCTGAACATGTATGACGAGGTGAACACTCGCTGCAACCTTCCTGCCCAGATTGACATCGAGGCTACAGAGGGGGCTGAGTATCGTTTCGTCATGGTGGCCAAGGGTGGCGGCTCTGCCAACAAGACATATTTCTACCCCATGACGAAGGCAACAATCCAAAACGAAGGCACACTTCTTCCTTTCCTCGTCGAGAAAATGAAGAGTCTGGGAACAGCTGCTTGTCCTCCATACCACATCTGCTTCGTCATCGGAGGCACCTCTGCCGAGAAGAACCTGCTCACCGTGAAACTCGGAAGCATTAAATACTACGACAATCTGCCTACCACAGGCGACGAGACCGGACGCGCTTTCCGCGACCTCGACCTTGAGGCCAAGTTGCTCGAAGAGGCACACAAGATTGGACTCGGCGCACAGTTCGGAGGCAAGTATTTGGCGCACGACATCCGCGTCATCCGCTTGCCACGCCACGGAGCCAGCTGTCCGATAGGAATGGGAGTAAGCTGCTCGGCCGACAGAAACATCAAGGCAAAGATAAACAAGGACGGAATATGGGTCGAGAAGATGGACGATAACCCCGGCGAGCTTATCCCAGAGGAATACAGAAAGCCGGGAGAAGGCGGCAAAGGCATCGTCATTGACCTCGACAAAGGCATTGATGCCGTCCGTGCTGAGCTCACCAAATATCCGGTTTCAACACGCGTCAGCCTTAACGGAACTATCATCGTGGCTCGCGACATTGCCCACGCAAAGCTGAAGGCACGTCTCGATGCCGGCGAGGACCTGCCGCAGTACTTCAAGGATCATCCTATACTCTATGCAGGACCGGCCAAGACTCCGGAGGGATATCCTTGCGGTTCTATGGGTCCGACAACGGCAAACCGCATGGATCCATACGTTGACGAATTCCAGGACCACGGAGGCTCACTCGTAATGATTGCCAAGGGCAACCGCACGCAGGTCGTCACCGACGCTTGCAAGAAACATGGAGGCTTCTACCTCGGTACCATCGGAGGCATAGCAGCAGTCCTTTCGAAAGAGTGCATAACAAGCATCGAATGTGTCGAATATCCCGAACTCGGTATGGAGGCAATATGGAAGATTACTGTCAAGGACTTCCCTGCCTTCATCCTCGTCGACGATAAGGGCCACGACTTCTTCAAGGAGCTCAAGCCATGGGCCCCATGCTCCTCATGCAAGGAATAAAGAACTGATAGAATATTAGCAGCAAGCCGCGCGCCACGACTCGAAAAGAGTCCGGTGTACGGCTTGTTTGTTATTTCATCATACAATATTTTGACATTATCAAGAAGCACAGATTGGTAAGAGAATGCCGTCAATAGTATGTAAAAGTAATTCATAATGCGTCACATTCCGCTCCATCTTTGTATAGCGTTGATAATCAACGAGTTACTAATACATATCATTTGACAATGCAAAACGGTCCGTTTTAGGACGCAAAACGGTCCGTTTCGCAAGCTGAAATGGACCGTTTCGCAAGCCGAAATGATACGTTTCAGAATGATGTAAATATATTTCAGCATCGGCTTATTTTCGCTTTGCCCTTTTCAAACCATAAGAAGGATTACGGAAAGGCAGTGCTGTAGATTAATCTCTGCGTCCAAAGAATTCCCGCGAAAAGACGGAGATTATGCAATAAATCATGCCATGTCAGTCGGAAATTTGACTAAAGAGCTGTAGTCCATGGCCTGATTTTATTAACCTGTTGCACTGTTCTGGCACCTTCTAAATACTTCTTATGCAAAAAACTCAATCTTAATCTTTGGACTTTTCAAGAAAAGCAGTACCTTTGCAAATGCTTTTAAAAGAAATAATTTACATATAATGAAGATATCTTACAAGTGGCTTAAGGAATACGTCGATTTCGACCTCACACCTCAAGAGACAGCGGACGCGCTGACATCAACAGGACTTGAAGTTGACTCTTTAGACGAAGTAGAAACTATCCGCGGTGGACTCAAAGGGCTTTTCGTTGGAAAAGTCCTTACATGTGAGCCCCACCCTAATTCAGACCATCTGCATGTTACAACTGTAGACCTGGGCAAAGGCGAACCACAGCAAATCGTTTGCGGTGCTCCCAATGTAGCAGCAGGACAGAAAGTCATCGTTGCCGACCTTGGCTGCGTGCTCTACGACGGCGATAAGGAATTCACTATCAAGAAGTCACGTCTGCGCGGTGTCGACTCCTTCGGCATGATTTGCGCTGAGGACGAGATAGGTGTCGGCACCGATCACGCGGGAATCATCGTTCTCCCCGACGACGCTCCGGTGGGACAGCCTGCCGCTGAATACTATCATCTCGAAAGCGACTGGGTGATCGACATCGACATCACAGCCAACCGCGCCGATGCGCTCAGCCACTATGGCGTAGCACGCGACCTCAACGCTTGGCTCATGCGCCACGGCAAACCATCTACATTGCACCGTCCCGACTGCTCAAAGTTCCACGTCGACAATCATGACATGCCCATTGACGTGACCATTGAGAACACAGATGCTTGCCGTCGCTATGCTTGTCTGAGCATCAAGGACTGCGAGGTGAAGGAAAGCCCGCAGTGGCTGAAAGACAAGCTGAACGTCATCGGATTGCGCCCAATAAACAACATTGTTGACATAACGAACTACATTATGATGGCTTATGGACAGCCAATGCATTGTTTCGATGCCGACATGGTTACGGGTCATCACATCATTGTCAAGGACAAGAACGAGGGAAAGAAATTTGTTACGCTCGACGGCGTAGAGCACACCCTCGGCCAGCACGACCTCGCAATATGCAACGAGGAAGAGCCGATGTGCATAGCAGGAGTATTCGGAGGTAAAGGATCCGGCACATACGAAACTACAAAGAACGTCGTGCTCGAAAGTGCCTACTTCCATCCCACATGGATAAGAAAGAGCGCACGGCGCCACGGACTGTCAACCGATGCAAGCTTCCGTTTCGAGCGCGGTGTCGATCCTAACGGAACCATCTACGCCCTGAAACAAGCCGCAATCCTCTGTCAGGAACTTGCAGGAGGAAAAGTATCGATGGAGATTCGTGATGAGTATCCAACAAAGATGAACGACTTCCCCGTTCGACTGAACTACGAGTATTGCGACCGGCTCATTGGCAAGCAACTCGGCCATGATACAATAAAAGCCATTGCCGAAAGCCTTGAAATGAAAATTACGAAAGAGGACGAGGAAGGCATCGATCTGCTTGTTCCGGCCTACCGTGTCGACGTTCAGCGTCCATGCGACGTGGTGGAGGATATTCTCCGTATCTACGGATATAATAATGTGGAGATACCTTCTGAGCTGAAGTCATCGTTGACCATTGCAGGTGATGCCGACAAGGACTATAAGCGTGAGAATATCGTCAGCGAACAGCTTGTTGGCGAGGGATTTAACGAGATTCTCAACAATTCACTCACTAAGACATCATACTACGAGAAAAACGAACTCAACAAGTACACATGGGACAAGACCGTGAAGGTAATGAACCCATTATCAGCCGACCTTGGTGTCATGCGCCAGACGCTCCTCTTCGGAGGACTCGAGAGCATCGTCCGCAATATCAACCGCAAGGCCAAGAATCTCAAGTTCTTCGAGGTTGGCAACTGCTATTGGTTCAATGCTGAGAAACATACCCCCGAATCGCCTATCAAGGCTTACGCCCAAGACTATCACATGGCTCTGTGGGTGACAGGAAAGCGCGTTGAGGGATCATGGGCACATGCCGACGAGGACTCATCGTTCTACGAGCTGAAAGCCTATGTCGACAATATCTTCCGTCGTGTTGGTATAACAAGGGAAATGCTTGTTGAGGAACCGTCCGACAACAACATCTTCGACAAGGCACTGACTATCGAAAACCACGGTGGCAAGACAATAGCAGAGCTCGGTATCGTAAACCACAAGATTCTAAAGGATTTCGATATCGACCAGCATGTATTCTACGCCGACATCGACTGGCAGGCACTCATGAAGATGTCGCACAAGATAAAGCTCGAATTTAAGGAATTAAGCAAATATCCTGCCGTCAGCCGCGACCTCGCACTGCTCATCGACGACAACGTGAAGTTCGCCGACATCGAGAAGATAGCGCGACAGACCGAGAAGAAACTCCTCAAGCGGGTAGAGCTCTTCGATGTCTACACAGGCAAGAATCTCCCTGCCGGAAAGAAGAGCTACGCGGTCAACTTCATTCTTCAGGACGAGAATAAGACCCTCAACGACAAGGCCATAGACGCCATCATGAAGAAACTGATACATCAGCTCACCACAAAACTCGGAGCTGAGCTGCGCTGATTGGCTACAAGAGAATATTTATAAACAAAATAATAATTCATCAATAAAAACAAAGTCGCACTCAAACTATTCCTGCCCACAGCGGAGGGATAGTCTGACAAGACTTGCAGAAGCCTATTTTTATGGGAAGAGCATTTGAATATCGTAAAGCTACGAAGCTGAAGAGATGGGGACACATGGCCCGCACATTCACAAAGTTAGGTAAGGAAATATCCATCGCCGTGAAGGCCGGTGGTCCTGAACCAGAGAACAACCCGCGTCTGCGTGCTATCATCGCTACCTGCAAACGCGAGAATATGCCTAAGGACAACATCCAGCGCGCTATCAAAAACGCAATGGGTAAAGACCAGAGCGAGTACAAGGAGGTTCCTTACGAGGGCTATGGACCGCACGGGATTGCCATTTTTGTTGACACGCTTACCGACAACACCACACGAACAGTGGCTGATGTCCGCTCAGTATTCAACAAGTTCAACGGCAACCTCGGCACACAGGGCTCGTTGAGTTTCCTCTTCGACCACAAGTGCGTGTTCACTTTCAAGAAAAAAGCCGATACAGACATGGATGAACTCATCCTCGACCTTATCGACTACGGAGTGGACGACGAGTTCGACGAAGAAGTCAACGAGGATACCGGCGACGACGAAATCACCATCTACGGTGATCCTAAGAGTTTCGGCGACATTCAGAAATTCCTCGAGGACAAGGGATTCGAGATTGAGTCGGCTGAGTTCACACGCATTCCTACCGACCTCAAGGATGTCACACCTGAGCAGCGCGAGACTATCGACAAGATGGTCGAGAAACTCGAGGATTTCGATGATGTGCAGAATGTCTACACCAACATGAAACCTGCAGAAGAATAAACACCCACTAAGCAAAAAGGAGCCTCAATATTGAGACTCCTTTTTTATATTCTTTCGGTATTCCAAAGAGTTTATGTAACTCATAGGGAATCATCAATGTATCAAGCACTTAGAGGCCGGAAGTGTATCACGGAACCAAGTTATACAAACACCGTCATACCCTCATTGGTGAGGAAAGATTTTGGGAATACAGCCTTTGCCTCGTCTAAAATTTTACTTTCGTCGTTGTAGCGTGCGCTGTAATGCCCAAGCAATAACTTTCCCACATTAGCATCCCGGGCTACCATAGCAGCCTGACGTGCTGTGCTGTGCCAGTAAGTACGTGCACGGTCCTCACAGTCGCTGGCATAAGTACTTTCATGATACAATACGGTCGCACCATTAACGAGTTTCCATAAATCCGGTATATATCTTGTGTCGGAACAATAAGCATAGCTGCGCGTATTGTCAGATGGCGTTACCAGCCGGCTATTCGGTATCACCTTACCATCAGGAGTGACCCAGTCGGCACCGGCCTTAATGTTATTTATCTGGCTGAATGGAATTTCCAAATAGTCGATCATATCGCGGCGGATATGCGGCAGTGTCGGTTTTTCCCGGAAAAGAAAACCACAACAAGGCACTCTGTGCTGTAGAGGTATGGTCTCGACCGTCAGACTGCGGTCGTCATAGATGACTGCATTTTGCTTTGTGTCGATAGCATGGAAACGCACTTCAAAACTATAGTCGTTGCAGAACGACTTCATCAGCATATCCAATACGGGGCCCAGCTCCTTGGTGGCATATACATCGAGCGGTGCAGTACGTCCCATTAGCCCGAAGGTGGAAATCATTCCAATGAGGCCAAAACAGTGATCGCCATGCATGTGACTGATAAAGACGGCCTGTATTCGCTGGAAGTTTATTTTGCTGCGCCGCAGCTGCATCTGTGTACCTTCGGCACAATCCACCATAAACATCTTTCCCCGAATCTCAACAATCTGCGACGATGCATTATGCCGCAGCGTAGGCAATGCGCTGCCACATCCGAGGATATGAATTTTGAAAGGTTCCATTCTCTACTCTGCTACTTAGCTCTGGCATAGGCATATATGCCATCTCGATTCTCGAGCAGCAGCGAATCTCCGTCAAGACGGTCAATGTCGAACGTATCTTTGTTCAGGACAAGTTTTCCGTTGAATATTCGCCAAGCTGTCCAGGGCTGTTTTTCGCCCTGCTGATGTGACTGCACCGTACCACCTTTCTGAATTTCGAAGTTTCTGTCGAGGCTTGTCCATGTAGCCTGGAGCGTTGTCAGATTTATGACCTTCGTAACGATATTCTCTCCGAGTCCGTTCTTTTTGTAGTCGACGGCCAACTGGTCGCCTTGGGCGAATCCGCCAAATACGACCCCAGAATCCTGCTCTATTACGAAGTTACGAACGCTGTCATCGTCGCACTTCATATCAAAAGCACTCATTCCGCCATCAACGTAAGTTCCATACATCGTCGAATCTGTCTGCTCTTCACTGCCAGACATTGCCGTAGAATCAGCAGTTTCAGCATCCTTCTCATTGTTCTGTGCCGATGGTTTACAGCCGAAGATTACGGCTACGGCCACTACAAAGGCAGCAATTATTGATAATTTTCTCATATTTATTCTACTCTTTTGTTTTCTCGTTCTGTTTTGCCTCATTCCATAGATTGTCCATATCGGCGAGTGACAAGTCGGCTATCTGCCGTCCCTGCTTCTTCGCCTGCTGTTCAATATATGTGAAACGCTTTATGAATTTACTGTTTGTGCTCTCCAAGGCATCATCAGGATTAAGATGATACAGTCTTGCAGCGTTGATAATAGAGAAGATAAGGTCACCGAGTTCACCTGTGGCTTTTTCCTTATTCCCATTTTTCAGTTCAGCCTGTAGCTCATTGTATTCCTCCATCACTTTTCCCCACACATCCTCAGGTTTATCCCAGTCGAATCCCACATTGTGGGCTTTCTCCTGAATGCGGTAAGCCTTTATCATTGATGGCAGAGCCTTCGGCACCCCGGCAAGCACCGTCTTGTTGCCATCACGCTCCTTTTGCTTCCGTTTTTCCCACGAGCTCTCCACTTCAGATGCCGTTGTAGGCACATCGACAGCGTCATCCTCAGTTTCATCCTTATATACGACTTGTCCCTTGCCGTTTATTGTAAGGTTAGAATCGGTGACATACCACATTGGCTCCTCGCCTGAAGCCGTAGAAGAGCTCCAGTCGATGAAGTCGTGACGGAACATCAGCTTGTCACTCTGATGATTACAAACATCAGCAATATCAAACTCACCCGTTTCTTCACCCATAATAGAATAGAGCACCACATGCTCCATGACATCGCCGAGCTCCTTGCAGATCTCCGCATAATCGTTGTTCATCAGGGCATCAGCAAGTTCAAAAACCTCCTCTATAGTATTCGCCCGGAGACTGCTGAACGTCTGTTTTCTATCCCATGGACATTCGTTGCGTAGCCGCTGCTGAACATCGAGCAAACGGCCGAATGCCTTCAGTTTATCGTCTTTCGTGTGCTTCATACGTGCAAAGATACTATTTTATTTGGTTTTAAACCTCTTAGTACATATTTTTTTTGTAATTTTGCAACGATTTTGGAAACTAATATAGTATATATACTACATAAGATATGGAATTAGCAAGCAAGTATGACCCACAAGCAGTGGAGTCGAAATGGTATCAGTACTGGCTCGACCATAAGATGTTCTCTTCGAAGCCGGACGGACGTGAACCTTACACTATCGTCATTCCCCCACCAAACGTGACGGGAGTACTCCACATGGGGCACATGCTCAACAATACTATTCAGGACATTCTTGTTCGCCGTGCCCGTATGGAAGGCAAGAACGCATGTTGGGTTCCGGGCACCGACCATGCCTCTATCGCCACTGAGGCCAAAGTCGTCGGCAAGCTTGCCGAGCAAGGAATAAAAAAGACCGACCTCAGCCGTGAGGAGTTTCTCAACCATGCATGGGACTGGACCCGCGAGCACGGAGGCATTATCCTCAAGCAGCTCCGTAAGTTAGGATGCTCATGCGACTGGGATCGCACTGCCTTCACTATGGACGAGACCCGCTCAAAGGGAGTCATCAAGGTGTTTGTCGACCTCTACAACAAAGGCTATATCTACCGTGGCGCACGTATGGTGAACTGGGACCCGAAAGCACAGACAGCCCTTTCCGACGAGGAAGTGATATATAAGGATGAGCATTCCAAGCTCTATTATCTCAAATACTACGTCAGCGAGGCCGACCAGCCAAAGGTCAGCCGCAAGGACGAGGGCAATATCATCCACAAGGACGACAAGGGCTATTATGCCGTTGTGGCCACAACACGTCCGGAGACCATCATGGGCGACTCGGCAATGTGCATCAATCCAGAGGATGTGAAGAACACATGGCTCAAGGGCCTTCATGTCATTGTGCCGTTGGTGGGACGCGTTATTCCCGTCATCGAGGACTCATACGTTGATATTCAGTTCGGTACCGGATGCCTGAAGGTCACACCAGCTCACGACGTCAACGACCATGCTCTCGGTCTCAAGCACCATTTGGAGACTATCGACATCTTCAACGACGATGGCACAATATCCGAAGCCGCCGGTCTCTACGTCGGTCAGGACCGTATGGACGTGCGTAAGCAGATTGCCATAGACCTCGAGAATGCCGCTCTAATGGAGAAAGTCGAGGACTATGACAATAAGGTAGGATTCTCTGAGCGCACCAATGTGCCTATCGAGCCAAAGCTCTCTACGCAGTGGTTTCTCAAGATGCAGCATTTCGCAGATATCGCTCTACCCCCGGTCATGAACGACGAGATAGAGTTCTATCCCAAGAAATACAAAAATACATACCGCCACTGGCTTGAGAATATCAAGGACTGGTGTATCAGCCGCCAGCTCTGGTGGGGTCACCGCATACCGGCCTACTACTTCAACGACAAGGACGGTCGCCGTCAGTTTGTCGTTGCCGAGGATGCAGCCAAGGCTCTTGAAATGGCAAAGAAAGTGAACGCCGATGTCACCGCCTCCGACTTAGAGCAGGAGAGCGACTGCCTCGACACATGGTTCTCATCGTGGCTGTGGCCTATCTCGGTGTTCGACGGAATCAATAATCCCGACAATCCCGACATTAAGTATTACTATCCGACATCAGATTTGGTTACCGGCCCGGACATTATTTTCTTCTGGGTGGCAAGAATGATCATGGCCGGATACGAGTACCGCCACACATTCCCATTCAAGCACGTCTATTTCACTGGTATTGTGCGCGATAAGCTCGGCCGCAAGATGAGTAAATCGCTCGGAAATTCGCCCGACCCCATCATGCTTATCAATAAGTATGGTGCCGACGGAGTGCGCATGGGAATGATGCTTTCGGCTCCAGCCGGAAACGATATCCTCTTCGACGAGAGTCTCTGTGAGCAGGGACGAAACTTCAACAACAAGATTTGGAACGCTTTCCGTCTCGTTCAGGGATGGCACACCGCTGATGTAGCCCAGCCAGAGGTTAACAAGATTGCCGTGAAATGGTTTGAGGCAAAGCTGAAAGTCGTCAACAAGGAAATTGAGGAGCAGTTCAAGCAGTACCGCATCTCCGAGGCTCTGATGACCGTTTACCGTCTTTTCTGGGACGAGTTCTCGGCTTGGTACCTCGAGATGGTGAAGCCAGCATACGTCGACGGACAGCAGCAGCCTATCGACAAAGCCACTTACGAGGCTACATTAGGATTCTTCGACACCCTGTTGAAGATGCTTCACCCCTTCATGCCCTTCATCACTGAGGAGTTGTGGCAGCATCTTTATGAGCGTGCCGAGGGCGAAAGCATCATGAAAGCAGAGCTTCAAATTGCCGCTCCAGATGCCGACGACGAAAAATTTGTCAGCACCTTCGAGAATGTCAAGGAAGTTGTTGCCGGAGTACGAGCCGTCCGCAACCAGAAGAACATTGCTCCGAAGGTACAGCTCGAGCTCGATGCCGTCAAGCAGAATGCTTTCGAAGCCTTCAACAGCGTAATCGTCAAGATTGCTAACCTCAAGGATATCAGCGTTGTAGACGAAAAAGCTGCCGATGCCAGCGCATTCATGGTGGGTGTCGACGAGTTCGCTGTTCCCGTCGGCGACCTTATTGACGTAAAGGCTGAAATAGAGAAAGCCGAGAAAGAGCTGAAGCATCTTGAAGGATTCCTCACTGGCGTTGAGAAAAAACTCTCCAACGAAAACTTCGTCGCCCACGCCCCGGAAGCCGTGGTTGAGCGCGAGCGTAAAAAGAAGAGCGATGCCGAAGAGAAGATTGCAGCTCTGAAGGCAAGCATCGAAGAGCTTAAAAAGAAGTAATTTTTTGTACAATAATCACTAACAGCCGTGGCCGCTACAGCCGCGTCACGACTGCATCAGATTAATCATCCCCCTTCTTTTCCTCGCAAGAGAGAGAAGAAGGGGGAAAACGATATAGCACTATGAGAATGTCCACAAGCATCATTTCGGTCCTCCGTTTGCCGGTTTCAGCAAGCAGGAAAGCAAAGAGAACGCTTCTTTCGGCAGGCCTGTTCCTTGCGAGTTGCCTGTTTCCGCTGTTGTTAACCTCATGTCACAGCGACGATTCCGACGACCCCAGCGAGCAGCGCAACTGCACCAATACCGTGTTTATATATATGCCGTGGACAGGCAGCCAGAGCAGTTCTTACGGAAGTCTGACAAAGGTCATTCAGCAAAATATCCACGATATTCAGACTGAAACGAAGAAAGGCAACAGCGACAAAGCCACACGGACAATTGTTCTCTTTGCCGACACAACCGTCCACAGTACCCTCTTCGAGATCAAGGGCGACGGAACGACTCGGAAAATAGAGGAATATCCTCATGGCTACATAACCACAACCGCCGCTCTTAGGACGCTCCTCAACAAGGTAGCAGCCTACTCGCCTACGGCTACCTACTCAATGCTCATCGGCTCACATGGCAATGGATGGCTACCGGCAGGCAGTCAGCCCGCTGAGTCACGGGCTTTCGGAGGCACCAGCGCGGCTACACAGATGGAAGTCGACACCCTTGCCGATGCCATAACAAGCTCAAAAATCGGCAAGATGCAATACGTCTGTTTCGACGATTGTTATATGGCAAGCATCGAGACAGCCTATTCTCTGCGCAACGCAACCAATTGGCTGGTAGCGTCGACGAGCGAGGTTATGGACATCGGACTACCCTACTCTACCGTGTGGAGATATCTGTCGTCAACGAATGTTGACTATTCGAAAGTCATCGATGCCTTTGGCGCTTTCTACACCAACTACGATTATCCCTACGGAGCCCTTGCTGCAATCGACTGCTCTAAGACAGACAAAATGGCTGAACTTATGAAAGCACTGAACAAGAAGTATGAAGGATGGGACTACGACCTAAGCACCATTCAGGCCCTCGACGGCTTCCGGTCGCACGTTTACTATGATATGGGAGCGTATATCAACACTCTTTGCGGGAGCGACACCACTGGTAACCAGCAGGTTTACAATGAGTTGAAGAGTCTGGTACCATACAAGTTCACTACACCAAGCCTCTACACCGTCTATCAGGGGGGCTACAGCTACAAGGTTAGAACATTCTCAGGAATCTCCACAAGCGACCCGACGGAGAATGCGTCAGCAATGAACATCAAGAAAAAGACCAAGTGGTGGAAGGCCACACATTAAAATTATTGACAATAACAGATGAATATCACACGAGAAATAAATTTCCTGAAGGCCGTAGCAGCCAACAACGACCGCCAGTGGATGCAGGAGCATAAAGATGAGTTTACAGCCTGCCGCAAGGATTTAGAGCAGACGGTTACCGACATCATCACTGAATTCACTAAGTTCGACCCCGAGATAGGCAATCTCCAGGCCAAAGACTGCTGCTATCGGTTCTACCGCGACATACGTTTCTCACCCGACAAGAGTCCCTACAAGCGCCATTTCGGGGCTTACATCTGCTCCGACGGAAAAAAGTCGCTGCGTGGCGGCTACTACATCCACATTCAGCCAGGCCACTGTCTGATAGGATTCGGATGCTACTGGCTGCCGACAAACATCCTCACGGCTACCCGCAACGAGATAATGGGCAACATCAGCGACTGGAGAAAGATTGTGGAGAGCAAGAAATTCGTTGACATGTTCGGGCGTCCAAACACCGGACACTGGGACGACGACAGCGTCTCGCCAAAAGGATTCGGACTGACAGCACTGAAAACATGTCCAAAAGGATTCCCCAAGGACTACGAATTCATCGACTATCTGAAGATGAAGGACTACTGCTGCTGGGTGGCTTTGGACGAGGACTTTTTCAAACAGCCCGACTTCATCCAGCGACTTGCCGGCATAGCCAAGACCGCCAAGCCGATGATGGACTTCATAAATAACGTCGTCGACGATTATATTTAGACTACGATTTATAACTTACTGTCCTTCAACAGTTTCGGACAGAAGTCATCAAATGGACACTTCTCGCACATCGGCCGCGCACTCTTGCAGATGTAGCGACCGTGAAGCAGAAGCCAGTGGTGGGCATCAGCCATATCGGCATCGGGAATATTCTTCTCGAGACAAGTCTCTACCTTCAACGGGGTATTGGCAGTAGGAGGAACAAGCCCCAGTCTGTGGGCAACACGATAGACGTGTGTGTCGACGGCAATGACGGGTTTCCCGAACCACACTCCCTGCAACACGTTAGCAGTCTTGCGCCCCACACCTGGCAGAGTCACGAGCTCCTCAGTCGTCGAGGGCACCTCGCCACCAAAATCAGCCACTAATTTGCGTGCCATCTCAACAAGATGCCTCGACTTGGCGTTGGGATAGCTCACCGACCGCACAAACTCGAAGATGTCCTCCGGTTCGGCCTTAGCCATCGACGCTGAGTCGGGATAATGGCGGAAGAGTTCGGGAGTGACTTCGTTGATACGCTTATCGGTGCATTGGGCGCTGAGCAACGTGGCACAGAGCAACTGGAACGGGGTGGAAAAATTCAGTTCCGTAGTCTTGTGGCCTTCGTTCTTCCTGAACCAGTCGAGAATATGTTCGTAACGTTCCTTGCGAGTCATGAGAGAAAATAATCGGGTTTAAATATTTGCCTCCAGATAATCAGACTATTACAATACCGAAAAATCATTACCGTAAAGGTCGAGGCACTAATCTTCACGATATAGAATCAGCAACAATACTGACGCTGAAATATGATAAAAGGGCTGCCAATTGACAGCCCTTATTTATTAATGTGTAGGTTTAGAGGTCGAACTTGTATCCAAGAGTGAACTGGAATACGCTGTTCTTCGAGTCACCACCGTCGACAACCTTTGTCAGACCCCAGTTGTAGCGGGCATCGATGACAATAGGAACTGTCGGGAACTCGTAGCTCAAGCCAACAGGAATCGAGAAGTCAACAGTCTTAGCCTCTGGCAGACCACTCTCACCGCCATCTACGCTAATGCTATGACCGCCGGCCTTAACCGTATACTCGTTGTTCACGTTGAAACCAGGCTGGATACCGAGCTTTACGGCAAGACCCTTGACAACATACACATTGGCCATGATTGGCACGTTGACGTAGTCGAACTTAGCAGTAACGTCAGAACCGCTCTCGCTGTACTTGCTGCCCTGCATTGAATAGAGGACACCGGCACTTACAGAGAAGATGTCAGAAACCTGATACTCACCCTCGACACCACCGGCAAATCCGACACGCGGATCAGCATCATCATTATCGGTGAAATTAGCCACATTCAGACCTACGCGAGGCTGAAGAGTGAAAGAACCAACTGCGTGCTGTGCATAAGCACTTACTGAAGCGAGCAGCACTGCTGCCATTAATAATAACTTCTTCATCTTGATAGTAATTATTGGTTATCTATTATCGTTTGTTAAATCTATAATTCTGCCACCATCCATGATGGCTTTACTTCTGCTGCAAAGATATGGATAATACTTAATATCTACAAATATTTTTTACTTAATTTGCCGTTTTCATACAATAATTCTTTATTACAACCATCAAAATATGTTGTACAGCATAAAATTTGAATGAACAACATACTAATCAACCATTTGTTTCAATTGATCAGGTACATTCTCCGACATCTGAAAACGTATCGGACATCATTGTTTCTTCAACCAAATTATTCGATGACTGCAACAAACAGCTTGTAAATATTATTCAAACACTGCCGTTGCAAGATGTATCTTTGCAAACGGTTGATTATCATGCGGTTGCAAATACATGCCAAATGGAGTTGCAAAATAGCCCGTTTTAGCTCGCGAAACGGCCCGTTTCAGAGTGCGAAACGGGCCGTTTTGCAACGCCAAATGGTACATATCGGAATCGTGTAAATATAATGTCATGAATTTGAACCGTTGAAACAAATTCCACAGTCGATTCATTATGGAGCGCGAAGTTTCCGGTTCTTTTCTATTATTATTCTGACTTTTTTAATACCTTTGCCAAAAAATATGTGCTACGAGGAGCTGGATAACAAGCAGAATCCATCAATGGGGCGTTGTATTCGCAGCAAAATGAGTAGCCGACACTGGCAATATGATTTTAGACAAGAGCAGGTTATATTTAAGCGCATTATCGGGAGGAGCCGACAGCACGGCACTGTTGTTGCTCCTGATAGAAAAAGGTTATAAGGTTGAGGCCGTCCACTGCAACTTCCATCTGCGTGGCGAAGAGAGCGACCGCGACGAACGTTTCTGTCAGAAGTTGTGCGACGATAATGGAGTGAAGCTCCACATAGCTCACTTCGACACCGTGAGCTATGCGGCAATGCACCAGGAGAGCATAGAGACAGCAGCCAGGAACCTGCGGTATAACTACTTCTTCCAACTCGTCGGCGACCTCGATGCTGCCGGCATCTGCGTGGCCCACAACCGCAACGACCAGGCCGAGACTGTGCTCATGAAGCTCATCCGCGGTGCGGGAATACACGGACTGTCGGGGATGAAACCCGTGACCCACGTCGAATTCCGTGGCAACGATGTAGCCATCTACCGCCCTCTGCTCACGAAAAGCCGTCAGTGGATAGAAGAGTATCTGCGGCAGAGAGGTCAAGGATGGGTCGACGACAGCACGAACTTTGAGGATGAGGCCACCCGAAACAAGTTCCGGCTCAACATCATTCCTATGATTGAGAAAATCAATCCGTCGGCTGTGGAGAACATTGCAAAGGCTGCTGATCGGCTCCAAGAGGTGGCTGAAATTTACGATTCAAGTGTAGATAGGAGTAAAAAGAGAATCACTTCAAAGGACAAGTATTTACATATCGACGTTAAAGCATTACTTGAAGAGATTGCGCCCGAGGCTGTACTCTTCGAGATCCTCAATCCATATGGATTCAACGGCCCGCAGATTGAGGATATTATACGGCATATCAGCAGCAGTCGTGAGGGCTGCGAAAGTTCTCCGACTGCACACGGTCAGGGCAAGGAATGGACAAGCAAGAGCCACAGAGCCCTACTCGACAGAGGCGATATTATCGTAGGAAAGAACGATGAAAACGCCGATTTTGAGATGCGTTTTCCTGAGGAAGGCAATTACTCGTCGTCTCGGGGATTCAAGATTTCGATAGTCAGGAAACCGTGGTACACGACAATGGCTATTCCCCACAGCAGCAACTCAATATGTCTCGACAGCGCAGCGATCCGTTTTCCTCTGACAATGCGCAGTCTGCGCCGTGGCGACCGCTTCGTGCCCTTTGGCATGAAAGGGAGCAAACTCGTCAGCGATTTTCTCACCGACCAGAAGGTGTCGTTGATGGAAAAGCGACAGCAAATGGTGCTCTGCGATGCCACGGGGAGAATACTCTGGGTGGTGGGACGACGTCCCGACAACAGATTCCGGATTACCACGGACACAAAGGAATGTATGGCAATATCGTTCAAAAAAAACTAAAACTTATATACTAAAAAACTTTTTTAATATTATTTATGTGGGACTCTTGTTCCATAATGCCATTAATATTGTAATTTTGCGAAAAATTTAGAACGAAAAAGGAAAATAAATAGAATTACAATATTATGGCAGAACCATTGGACATTCGTGAACTTAATGAATTAATAGAACAACAGAGTGCTTTCGTCACCGACCTCACCACTGGTATGAACCAGGTGATTGTCGGTCAGAAACATCTTGTCGAGGCCTTGCTCATAGGTCTGCTCAGCGACGGCCACGTGCTCCTTGAGGGCGTTCCGGGTCTTGCCAAGACCTTGGCCATCAAGACTCTGTCGGAACTCATCGACTCTAAATTCAGCCGTATTCAGTTTACTCCGGACCTTCTCCCGGCCGATGTGGTGGGAACGATGATATATTCGCAGAAAGACGAGAACTTCAACGTAAAGAAAGGACCGGTCTTCGCCAACTTTGTCCTCGCCGACGAGATTAACCGTGCACCGGCAAAGGTACAGAGTGCACTGCTCGAGGCCATGCAAGAGCACGTCGTAACAATCGGCGACAAGACGTTCAGTCTTCCGAATCCTTTCCTCGTCATGGCCACACAGAACCCTATCGAACAGGAGGGAACCTATCAACTTCCTGAGGCTCAGGTCGATAGATTCATGCTGAAGGTTGTCCTCAGCTATCCTACCATGGAAGAGGAGAAAGCCATCATCCGTGAGAATCTCGCACCGTCGATGCCGAAAGTGAAACCGGTGACTAACGTTGACGAGATTATCAACGCCCGCAAAGTGGTCAACAATGTTTACATCGACGAGAAGATTGAGCAGTACATTGCCGACATCATCTTCGCCACACGTTATCCCGAACGCTACCAGCTGCCCGAACTGCGCCAGATGATTACCTTCGGCGGTAGTCCGCGAGCAAGCATCAACCTCGCTAAGGCCAGCCGTTCCTACGCCTTCATCAAGCGCCGCGGATACGTGGTTCCTGAGGATGTGCGTGCCGTGGCCCACGATGTGCTTCGCCACCGCATAGGACTGAGCTATGAGGCAGAGGCCAGCAATGTCACGAGCGAGCAGATAATATCGCAGATCCTGAACAAGGTTCAGGTGCCATAAAGCGTTGGTGCTCAGACGACACTACAGACAATGTCACGTTCTACTGATGAACAGGCATTCAATTTTCTAAATAAATAATCGCGTCATTGCGACCTAATTAACGACAATGGAATCATCCGATTTAATTAAAAAGGTCAGGAAAATAGAGATTAAAAGCCGCGGACTGAGTCAGAACATCTTCGCCGGCCAATACCATTCTGCGTTCAAAGGGCGCGGAATGGCGTTCTCGGAGGTGCGCGAGTATCAGTATGGCGACAACATCCGCGACATCGACTGGAACGTTACGGCACGTTTTCACCGTCCCTACGTGAAAGTTTTCGAAGAGGAACGCGAGCTCACGGTTATGCTGCTCATCGACATCTCGGGGTCGCTCGACTTCGGTACGCAGCGTCAGATGAAGAAAGACCTTGTGGCTGAGATTGCCGCAACCTTGGCTTTCTCGGCCATTCAGAACAACGATAAAATCGGGGTTATCTTCTTCTCCGACCGCATTGAGAAGTACATTCCTCCGAAGAGTGGCCGCAAACATATCCTCTTCATTATCAGGGAGATGCTCAAATTTCAGCCGAAGAGCAAGCGCACCGACTTGAAGATGGCCATAGAGTTCCTCACAAGAGTCATGAAGCGCCACTGTACGGCGTTCATTCTCAGCGACTTCTTCACGAAACCCGACTTTGAGAACGCTCTCACGATATGCAACCACAAACACGACGTGGGAGCAATACAAGTTTATGACCAGTGTGCCAAGGAGCTCCCCAATGTTGGAATCATGAGGGTTGTCGACGCCGAATCGGGACATGAAATGTACATCGACACCAGCGACAAGCGCCTGCGAATGGCCCACAAGACCTATTTCATGCAGCGGCAGTACATGCTGAAGGAGATATTCACCAAGAGTAATGTCGACACGGTGTCAATTTCGACCAATGAGGATTTCGTCAGAAAATTGATGATTTTCTTCAAGAACAGGGAGCGATAACGAAAGTACAGGACATTTCTCGCATCCATAGGATTGACGGGGGATGGCTTCCGTACCAGCGGCTGAGGACAGAACGAATCCGTAAGGAGGAAAAACTTTAAAGAAATACAACTCAAGATTGTGAAACGTTTCTTATCTATAATATGCTTTATGATCGCCATCACGGCCTCGTGCTTGGCTCAGGTGTCGGTTGACGCGCGTTTGGACTCCACGCAGATTCTCGTTGGCAGTCAGACGCGGCTCACAGTCACCGTCCGCGGAGTGTCGTGGGGCGAAGGAGTGAAATTTCCCCAGTTCAAGGATGAGACGGAGATGGCTCCCGGCATAGAGGTAGTGCGCACCGAGGGCGACACAACATCGGCCGAGATAAGCTGCATCTATTATCTCACGGCTTGGGACGAGGGAAAATACAACGTTCCGTCGCTCGACGTGAAGGTTGCAGGAAAGGACTTCAAGACCAACTACATTCCCCTGAAAGTGAACACCATAAAGGTGGATACGGCACATGCCGACAGCATAAAGCCAATGCATGGAGTCGTGGGCAACCCCTACGATTGGAGCGAGTGGAGTCCGCTGTTCTGGCTGAGCATTGTGGTGATAATCATTCTTGTGATTATATATTATCTCTACGTGCGGCTGAGAGCGGGCAAACCAATCATCTCGCGTGTTCGCTTCATCCGTCGTCTACTGCCTCACGAAAAAGCTTTACAGCAGATAGAAAAAATAAAGTCGGAGCATCTCGACGAGAGCACCGATCAAAAGGAATATTACACAGCCCTCACCGACACCCTACGGCAGTATCTCAACGACCGTTTCGGCATCAGGGCCAAGGAGATGACGAGCTCGGAGATACTCTACAGACTGGAGAACGAAGAGGACAAGTCGAAGATTGAGGAGCTCCGACAAGTTTTTGAGACAGCCGACCTCGTGAAGTTCGCAAAGTACTCGGTTCAGAACAATATCAACGACCTCTACCTTACGAGTGTCGTAAAGTTCATCGATAGCACGAAAGAGGAAAATGCTCCGACCGTTGAGAAGGTGGGGACGAAACTCTCAGAGAAGGACCGCACGAAGATGCGTAAGCGCAAGGGCGTCAGACTGTCGATAGCGTTACTCGTTATTACAGCAGCTGCAATCTTGGCTTACATCCTCTGGAGGGTAATTGAAATAATTGGATAATATGGAATTTGCAAACAAAGGATATCTGTTGTTGCTTCTCCTCCTTGTACCATACGTTCTATGGTATTTCCTCTATCGGAAGAAGGGAGAGCCGACAATGCGCATGAGCGACACGCGGGCTTACGAGTTCGCACCCACAAGTCTGCGCGTGCGCCTCATCAATGTGCCGATGCTGCTGCGGTGTCTCACCTACACACTCATCGTCATTTGCTTGGCGCGTCCACAGAGCTACAACGCTTGGAACAAGTCGGAGACCGAAGGCATCGACATCATGCTGTGTATGGACATCTCCTACAGTATGCTCTCGGAAGATGTAGAGCCCGACCGGCTTGAGGTGGCACGCGATGTGGCTGCCGACTTCGTCAGCGACCGGCCCAATGACAACATCGGACTGACAATCTTCGCCGGTGAAGCTTTCACGCAGTGCCCTATGACCACCGACCACGCCTCGCTCCTCAATCTCATGCGCAACGTCAACCCCAACCTCGTCATGAGCGGACTGATTCAGGACGGAACAGCAATAGGAATGGGACTGTCGAATTCCATCTCGAGGCTGAAAGACTCCAAGGCCAAGAGCCGCATAATCATCCTCCTCACCGACGGCAGCAACAATGTCGGTGACATTTCGCCGATGACCGCCGCTCAGATGGCCAAGACCTTCGGCATAAGAATCTACACTATCGGCTTCGGCACGAATCAGATGGCACGCGTTCCGGTGATCGTCAACGGACAAAAGCAATACGTCCAACAGCAGGGTGAAATCGACTATAAAACCCTGAAGGACATCGCCACGATGACCAACGGCAACTTCTATCGTGCATCGAGCCGCGCTGAGCTGTCGAATATCTACAACGACATCGACAAACTGGAGAAGAGCAAGCTCTCAACATCCTCCTATTCAAAGCTTTACGACATATATCAGCCGTTTGCTTTTGCGGCGCTCATCTCACTTCTCCTTGAGATTCTGCTCCGTATGACCGTGTTCCGTAGAATACCATAAAGAAAGAAAAAATGTTCAGATTTCAAGATCCTACATACCTCTGGCTGCTGTTGCTGATACCTCTGTTGGCGATAGTCCGCATCTTTGCCCTCAGAGCGAAGAGAAAGAACATCCGGCGTTTCGGCAATCCGCAGCTCGTAGCCCAACTCGCGCCAAACGTCTCGAAGGTGCGTCCCGAGGTGAAGTTCTGGCTGCTCATGGCTGCCCTCGCCCTTATCATCGTCATGGTGGCGCGTCCGCAGATGGGACGCGACATCAGCAACAACAAGCGGGAAGGAATAGAAACAATCATCGCCCTCGACATCAGCAATTCGATGCTCGCTCAGGACGTGGCACCGTCGCGACTCGAAAAGAGCAAGATGATGGTGGAGAACCTTGTCGACCATTTCAACGACGACAAGATTGGACTCATCGTTTTCGCCGGCGACGCCTTCGTGCAACTGCCTATCACCAGCGACTTTGTATCGGCTAAGATGTTCCTTCAGAACATTGATCCGTCGCTCATCCAGACTCAGGGCACCGACATCGGCGGAGCCATCAACTTAGCCATGCACAGTTTTACCCAGGACAGCAAGACGGGAAAAGCCATCATCGTCATCACCGACGGCGAGGACCATGAGGGCGGAGCTGAGGAAATGGCTAAGAAAGCCAACGAAGCGGGGATGAACGTTTATATCCTCGGCATCGGTGACCCCAAGGGAGCACCCATTCCTCTCGGCAACGGACAATACTTGAAGGACAAGAGCGGCAACACCGTGATGACAGCCCTCAACGAGAATATGTGTAAGCAGATAGCCGCTGCCGGCAAAGGTGTTTACATCCACGTCGACAACAGCGGAATAGCTGAGGAGCGCCTCAACAGCGAACTCGACAAACTACAGAAAGGAGAGATAAACAATGTGGTTTACAGCGACTTCGACGAACAGTTCCAGGCCGTTGCCATCATTGTTCTGCTCCTGCTCATCGCCGAAGTGCTGATTTCTAAGACCAAGGGCAAGAGCAACCGCGGCCACTGGCTGCTGCACAAGCGCCACACCGTCGTTCTGCTCCTCGCCATAATCGCTGCACAGGGAGCCAACGCACAAACCGACCGCGACCTCATTCGTCAGGGCAACAACCTCTATAACACCCACAAATATGCTGAGGCTGAGGTGGCCTACCGCAAGGCATTGGCCACAAATCCGGGCAACGCCCGGGCACAGTATAACCTCGGCTGCGCACTACAGAAGGAGCACCGCGACAGCGATGCCATAAAGCAGTATGAGCAAGCCGTGAAAACGGAGCCCAACAAAACCATCCGTTCACAGGGCTATTATAATATGGGGGTGGCTTGGCAGACGTTGAAAAACTATGACAATGCCATCGAAGCTTATAAAAATTGTCTGCGTCTGAACCCCAACCATTCCAACGCTCGCTACAACTACGTCCTCTGCAAGCAGATGCAGAAGAAGCAGAAACAGAACGGAGGAAAGAACGGAAACGACAAGAAGAACAAGAACGACAACAAGGACAAAGACAAGAACAAGAATAAAAACGGACAGAACAATAATCAGAATAAAAACAAGAACGACAATAACCAGCAACAGAACAACAACCAGCAGCAAAGCGGCGAGATGAGCAAGGAGAACGCCGAACAACTTCTCCAGGCTGCCATGAACGAGGAGAACCAAACGGAGGCCAAGCTCAAAAAAGCCATGCAGCAACCGTCGAACCGAAACCTCGACAAAAACTGGTAACGCATTCATTAATCAGCTGAAGAAACAAAACACTCGAGTTTATGAGATTAAGACAATACATACTTTACATATTTCTACTGGTCACTACAACTATCAGCGCCCAGCGCGTCCATTGTAGTGCCCCAAGGTCGGTGGAGGTCGGCAGCAAGTTCCAGATAGAATATGTCATTGACGCATCCGATGTCTCAGCCTTTCGGTTGGGTAACATCCCCGAGGGCATAGAGATTCTCTACGGTCCCAACCAGTCGGAGGTGTCGAGCTATCAGTATGTCAACGGCCATCTCAGCGGTTCCACCACCGTCACCGTATCGTATGTCGCCATGGCCACACGCGGCGGCAACTTCACCATCCCCCCCGCTATGGTCGTTGCCAACGGCCGACGGATGAGCACCGAGAGCATGCGTGTGCGCGTCAACGGCTCAGCACCGGCAGCAGCAACAGCACAGTCGCGTGGCGGAGGCAGAGAAGAGAAGACCGTGGGCAATCCAGGTCACGGCGACCTTTTCATCCTCGTAAGCGCAAGCAAGACCCATGTGCACGAGCAGGAGCCCGTGATGCTTACGTATAAAGTCTACACCACCCTCAACCTCACTCAGCTCAACGGAGCCATGCCCGATCTCAAGGGATTCCACACTCAGGAAGTGAAGCTCCCCCAGCAAAAGAACTTCCACATGGAGACTTTCCGCGGCAAGACTTACAACACCGTCACGTGGAGCCAATATATAATGTACCCGCAAATGACCGGATCACTGAAGATTCCGTCGATAACCTATCACGGCATCGTCATGGAGGAGGACCGCAGTGAGGACGCTTTCTTCACCGGTGGAGGCTATAAGGAAGTGCCGCGCGACGTCACTGCCCCGGGCATAACAATACAAGTCGATCCACTGCCGGCAAAACCGAAGGACTTCTCCGGAGGTGTCGGAAAATTCAATATCTCGGCCCAACTCGCGAAGACAGAGGTGCGCGCCGGCGACCCTATAAATCTCCGTCTTGTACTCAGCGGAACGGGAAACCTCAAGCTCGTCAAGGAGCCTGCTGTTCAAATTCCTTCCGACTTCGACAAATACGACACTAAGATCACCGACAAGACAAAGCTCTCGGAAGCCGGTGTCGAGGGAAACATGATTTACGACTATCTCTTCGTGGCGCGTAAGGAGGGGACATACACCATCCCTGCCATCCGCTTCACCTACTACGATACAGGCAGCAACAGCTACAAGACCATCACCACACAGCCCTTCACCATCAAGGTGGACAAAGGCAACGGCAATGGTGGCATGAGCGACTTCGACAGCGACGAGAACAAGGACATTCGACCGATAAAGACCGGCAACACCTCGGTGCACAAGATTGGCGACTTTTTCTTCGGCTCCGTAGCCTACTGGGCTATAATCATCGTGCTCTTAGCCGTCTTCGCTTTTCTGTTCTACAGTTTCCGAAAGACCGTCCTCATGCGCTCCGACATCGTCGGAATGAAGCGCAACAACGCCAACAAGATAGCCACCCGCCGTCTGCGCCGTGCCGACGAGCTGATGCTCAAGGGCAAGAGCAGCGAGTTCTACGACGAGGTGATGAGAGCCCTCTGGGGCTACGTCAGCGACAAGCTCAGCATCCCCGTCGAGCACCTCAGCAGCGATAATATCAGCGAGAAACTGAGCACCCTCGGTGTCGACGACAATACGATAAATAAGTTCACAGGAGCTCTCCACGAGTGCGAGTTCGAGCGTTATGCCCCCGGCGATACCAAGGGCAACATGGACCGCACCATGGAAAGCGCAATGACTGCTATCATGGAAATAGAAAACTCACTCAACGAGCGGACGAAAGCCCAGCAACATGCAGGCAGCGGCTCAGCGCTGATGCTGATGCTCGTGGCCGCAATGATGCTGCTGCCCCTCAGCGCCGGAGCCATCACCAAGCAGAACGCCGACAACGAGTATGCAAAGAAGAACTACACCCAGGCCATCGCCGACTACCAGGAGCTTCTCAAGGACGGAGTCTCGGCCGACATATACTATAATCTCGGCAACGCCTACTATCGCACCGACAACATAACCCAGGCGCTGTTGGCTTACGAAAGGGCACATCTGCTGTCGCCGGGCGATGCCGACATTAGGTTCAACCTCGAGATGGCGCGGTCGAAGACCATCGACAAGATTACGCCGCAGTCCGAGATGTTCTTCGTCACCTGGTATAAGGCACTGGTCAATCTCATGAGTGTCGACGGATGGGCCTACACCGCTTGTCTGTCGCTGCTCATAGCCATCATCGCCATGCTCTTCTATCTCTTCCACGGCAACGACAAGGTGAGGGCCGGAGGATTCTATGCCTCCATAACCTTTATCGTCATCTTCATCCTGGCCAATATCTTCGCCTTCGAACAGCGCGATCTTCTCATCAACCGCACCGGAGCCATCATCACCTCCCCTGCGGTGACAGTGAAGAACGGCCCCTCGGCAAACGCTGGCTCAGCATTCGTCATCCACGAGGGCACACGCGTCGACATCATCGACAAGTCGCTGGCCAACTGGCGATCCATCCGCCTTGCCGACGGACGCGAGGGATGGATAACAACAAAACAACTTGAAGAAATTTAACATTTATGCCTCAGACGATTGACAGTATAGACAGATTTTTCCTAACCCTGTTCAACGGCAGCCACTCGATGTTCCTCGACGAGTTCGCCCTACTCTTCACCAACACCGTGGCATGGGTGCCGCTCTTCATTGCACTCATCATCCTCGTGGTGAAGAACAACGAGAAGACATCGCAGGTGATGCTCCTCATCGGGGCCGTCGCCCTTGGCTTTCTGCTCTCCGACGGACTCGCCGACGGCATCGTCAAGCCTCTCGTAGGCCGTCTGCGCCCTGTCAACGACCCGTCGATGGCTTCCGTCGTCAACGTCGTTAACGGCTATCACCCCTCGGGCTACAGCTTCTTCTCGGCACATGCTGCCAACACCTTCGCCCTGGCCATGCTCCTGACGCTGATTATACGCAACACCACGTTTTCGACATTCATGTTCCTGTGGGCTGTGGGCAACTGTTGGACACGCCTCTACCTCGGAGCACACTACATGTCGGATATCGTCGTCGGTATAATCTGGGGCTGTTGCGCCGGAGCCATAGCCTACGCCGTTTACCGACGATTATACTACAAGGTCAGTCCTCGGCTCCACTTCATCTCCAGTCAGTACACGCGTTCGGGATATAGCCTGGCCGACATCGACATGGTACTCTCCGTCCTTGTCATCACCGTCGTCGTCCTTATCATGCTCTCATGTCTCTGGGCACGGTAGACGGACCCCCACAAACATAACTCTCACCCCGCAAATCAAAATCGAAACAAACAAAAAACATAATGGATACAAAAAACATACACATCTCCGACTTCGACTACAACCTCCCTGATGAGCGCATAGCAAAGTTCCCACTCAAGGAACGCGACCACTCAAAGCTGCTCATCTACAACCACGGACAGGTGAGCGAGGACATCTTCTACAACATTACCAAGCACCTGCCAAAGGGAGCCCTCATGATCTTCAACAACACAAGGGTTATCCAGGCCCGCATCCACTTCCGCAAGTCGACGGGAGCACTCATCGAGGTGTTTCTCATGGAGCCTGCCGACCCCACCGACTACGAGCTGATGTTCCAGACTACCGGCCACTGCGCTTGGCTCTGCATGGTCGGGAACCTCAAGAAGTGGAAGGACGGACCATTGGAGCGCGACTTCGAGATTCACGGTCAAAAGCTCACACTCACCGTCACCATGGACCGAAGCCGTACAACGGAGAAGAGCGGAGGAACTAACTACTGGGTCAACTTCGACTGGGACAACCCCTCAGTATCCTTCGCCGAGATTCTCGATGCCGTCGGCGAACTGCCAATACCGCCATACTTGAACCGCAAGACCGAGGACAGCGACAAGACAACCTATCAGACCGTCTACTCGAAGATTAAAGGCTCTGTGGCAGCACCTACGGCCGGACTCCACTTCACCGAGAAAGTGCTCCACGACATCGACGACTACGGCATCCAGCGCGACGAGCTCACCCTCCACGTGGGTGCCGGGACGTTCAAGCCCGTCAAGAGTGAGGAGATTTCGGGCCACAATATGCACACCGAGTATATCGTCGTACACCGCCACACCTTCGAGCGCCTGCTGGCCCACGACTGCAAGGCCATTGCCGTCGGCACAACATCGGTGCGCACTCTCGAGAGCCTCTACTACATGGGGGTGAAGCTCGTCACCAATCCCGATGCCACCGAAGAGGAACTGCACGTCAATCAGTGGGAACCCTACGACCTGCCGCACAACGACGAGGGACTCGTCATCGTCGACGGAAAACCCGTGAGCGTCAGACAGAGCATACAGAATATCCTCGACTATCTCGACCGCGATAATCTCGAGGCTCTCCACAGCAGCACGCAGATAATCATCGCACCGGGCTACACATACAAGATTGTGAAGATTCTCGTCACAAACTTCCATCAGCCGCAGTCCACACTGCTGCTCCTCGTCAGCGCGTTCGTCCACGGCGACTGGCGCCGAATCTACGACTATGCCCTCGGCCACGGATTCCGCTTCCTCAGCTACGGCGACTGCAATCTCATCATGCCATAACCCGAAACACCACAACATAGAAACAGAATAATCAGTATGAAAATAGGAGATAAAGTAAGATTCCTCAGCGAGACCGGCGGCGGACGCATCTCCGGTTTCAAAGGCAACAATATAGTTCTCGTCGAGGACGAGGACGGATTCGAGATTCCAACACCAATCAACGAGGTTGTCGTCGTCACCGATGATGACTACAGTTCGGCTCACCTCGTCGAGACCATGAAGTCGGCCGAGACAAACGACACTCCCGACAACACCAGCATCCGCCAACGGCTGTCGGCAACCGACGACGACACAACCGATGATACCGACTCCGACGACGACAACAGCGCTGCCAACGACCCATCGGTCAATTTCAATCCGAAACCGAAGGAACGCAAGGACGGCGACAAACTCTCCGTCTACCTCGCTTTCGTGCCCATGGACATTAAAAATCTCTCGAACACGCAGTTCGAGACCTACATCGTCAACGACTCCAACTATTTCATCACCTACACCTACCTCACGGCCGAGAACAACAACTGGACTCTGAGGGCAGCGGGTGAGATTGAGCCGAACACGAAACTCTTCGTCGAGCGTATAGGATTCGCACAGTTCAACGACATCGCCCACGCAGCCATGCAGCTCATAGCTTTCAAGCGCGAGAAGTCGTTCATCATCAAACCGGCCGTCGACGTGAGGTTCCGCATAGACGCAGTGAAATTCTTCAAGCTACATGCCTTCCGCGACACCGACTTCTTCGACGTACCCGCCCTGCTCTACCCCATCATCGAGAACGATAAGCCCGTTCATCCCCTCGCCGTCGACCCCGAAAAGCTCAAGGCCGAGATGTATGCCCCCAAGGAGGAACCGGCTACGGGCAGCAAGTCGCCGGCGCGCACACCGTCGGCTCAGCGACAGCCTCTCGTGCGCCGCTACGACAACGCGCAGAGCAAGAGCCACAAGGTGAAACAAGTGCTCCAGGGCGACAAGATTGTCATTGACCTCCATGCCGACGAGATTCTCGACACCACAGCCGGAATGTCGAGTGGCGACATCCTCGAATACCAGCTTGATGTCTTCCGCCATACCATCGAGCAGTATAAGGACCGCAAGGGACAGAAACTCATCTTCATCCACGGAAAGGGCGAGGGTGTGCTGCGCCACGCCATCATCCACGAGCTCAACTACAAATACAAGAACTGCCAGTATCAGGATGCCAGCTTCCAGGAGTATGGCTATGGTGCTACGCAGGTAACAATAAGATAAATAATGAAATACGGATTCATCACAGTAGCCGCTGCCATACCGTCGGTCAAGGTTGCCGACGTGGGCTTCAACCTCCTCAACATCGAGTCGGCTGTGGCCGAGGCCGACGGAAAGGGCGTTGAGGTCATCGTCTTCCCCGAACTCAGTCTCACCGGATACACCTGTCAGGACCTCTTCCGCCAGGATACTCTCATCGATGCCGCCGAGAGCGGTGTCCTCCGGCTCCTCGAGTTCACCCGTCAGCTCGACATCGTAGCCATCGTCGGAGCACCGATAGCCGTGGGATCACTGCTGCTCAACTGCGCCGTAGTCATCCAGAGCGGCGACATCCTCGGTGTCGTGGCCAAGACGTTCCTGCCAAACTACAGCGAGTACTACGAGCAGAGGTGGTTCGCATCGTCGCAGGACCTCCACACGACAACCATCCGCTACGCCGGAAAGAATGTCGTCGTCACCCCCGACCCGCAACTCTTCAGGCTCCCCGGTGGTGCACGCTTCGGCATCGAGATTTGTGAGGATGTGTGGTCGCCCGAACCGCCAAGCACAAGGCTGGCCCTCGCCGGTGCCGACATCATCTTCAACCTCTCGGCAAGCGATGAGCTCATCGGCAAGCACAACTATCTGCGCCAGCTGCTCACCCAGCAGAGCGCACGCACCATCAGCGGATATGTCTATGCAGGATGCGGTTTCGGCGAGAGCACGCAGGATATGGTCTTCGGCGGCAACGCGATGATTTTCGAGAACGGAAAGACACTGGCCACGTCACGGAGGTTCAGTCTCACCTCCCAGCTCGTCATCAGTCAGATTGATGTAGAGCGGCTGCGCTCGGAGCGCCGGACAAATTCGACCTACGTCAACGCTCAAAGCCCGCGGATGGTGGCCGGAGAGCCGCGCCTCGTCGATGCCAAGGTGCCCAGCAACCCCGAGAAGGAATGGAAACTGCTGCGCACCGTCGACCCTCATCCGTTCATTCCAGCCACCGGCGATATGTCGGCAAGCTGCGAGGAGATATTCTCCATCCAGGTCATGGGACTCGCCAAGCGCCTCGACCATACCCACGCAAAGCATGTCGTCGTGGGCATCAGCGGCGGACTCGACTCCACACTCGCACTGTTGGTATGCGTGCGCACCTTCGATCTCCTCGGCCTTGACCGACGAGGCATCGTAGGGGTCACCATGCCGGGATTCGGAACTACCGACCGCACCTACAACAACGCCATGACGCTCATGCGCGAACTCGGCATCACCATCCGCGAGATAAACATTGCCGAGGCCGTCAGACAGCACTTCCGTGACATCGGTCACGACGCGGCCGTCCACGATGTCACCTACGAGAACTCGCAGGCCCGAGAGCGCACGCAGATTCTCATGGACATCAGCAACCAGGTGGGAGGACTCGTCATCGGCACCGGCGACCTCAGCGAGCTGGCCCTCGGATGGTGCACATACAACGGCGACCACATGTCGATGTACGGCGTCAACGTGAGCATACCAAAGACACTCATACGCCATCTCGTGAGGTATGTAGCCACAACGGGACATCTGTCTGTGGCCAACAGCGCAACGGCAAAGACTGCTGACAATGGTGACGGTGATGACCGTCAGGATGTAATAACACGAGTGCTGCTCGACATCATCGACACACCAATCTCGCCGGAGCTCACACCGGCCGACGACAACGGCGAAATAGCTCAGAAGACTGAGGACCTTGTGGGACCCTATGAGCTCCACGACTTCTTCCTCTACTACTTCCTGCGCTTCGGTTTCCATCCGGCCAAGATTATGCTCCTCGCCAAGGCAGCCTTCGGCGGGAAGTATGCCGATGGAGTCATCAAGCACTGGCTCCACACCTTCCTCTACCGGTTCTTCGCCCAGCAGTTCAAGCGCAGCTGTCTGCCCGACGGACCGAAGGTGGGCAGCGTCTCGCTGTCACCGCGCGGCGACTGGCGAATGTCGTCCGACTCAGTCTGCTCTGAATGGCTCTCTGAGTGCGACGCTATCGGGAAGTAAACCAGCATGATGAAAGCAAAGGCAGTAATCGTAATCCTCATGGCCCTCTTTGCGGCACCGGCTGTCGGCAGCGGAATGACTGTAGGCAGCGGACCGGCATTAGGTGGCAGCGGAGCGACAGTGGCTGTTGGCAGTGGAATGACAACGGCTATCGGCAGTGGGTTGTCAGTGACTTGCTATAGCGGACTGACAGTGGCTGTCGGCAAAGTTCCGGGCGACTGGGACTCACCATACGACCTACCGCCGACAACGGCTCTTCAGATTCCCGTCACGGCACTGTTGCAGTATCAGCGGGTGAAAACGACGAGGGGCAGTGCCTTTGCGCCTTTCCGCAAGTATGGCTTGCGGCCGATAGCCGCCCACGATGCAAACGTAAAGCTGTGGGGCTATCATGTGGCCATCGACACTACCCGCACCACAGTCGCGCAGCCCTACCGGCGTTTCTCACATCACGACCTCTACAGCTTTGCGGTCATCGACGGCGTGCAACCCGACAGCCCCGCAATGTATGTCTTCTGGTGGAAAGGCTACTACCGACATTTTGCGGCTCAGCTGCGGCAGATGGGATTCCGGATGAGCAACGTCGCCGGACAAACGAATGTGCTGCGTTTCTCACGGTCCGACGTTAACGTCATCGTCGATTTCATCATCTGGGACGATATCTATGTCATGAGGATAAAATAAAGGACAACACATTGACAATTAGCATCTTGCACATATCCGCAGGGGAATGTGGTTTATCCCTGCCCCCGCAGTTGCGTAATGACGGCGAGCCGTGGTTCGTGGGAAAGGACGTGGCTGTGGCTTTGGGATATGAAAGCCCAAGAGCAGCTGTTTCTAAGAAGGTTGACGATGAAGACCGAGGTGTTTCCAAAATGGAAACACCCTCTGGAAAACAAGAAATGATCATCATCAACGAGTCGGGCCTCTACTCCCTCGTCCTCTCCTCTAAGCTGCCGCAGGCAAAGCAGTTCAAGCATTGGATAACCGCAGAGGTGCTGCCCACCATCCGATGCCACGGAGCCTACGTCACGACTCCCACCATGAAGCACATCACATCGCGCATCCGGAGTTTGGCATCATTACTTGTGCTGCACCTATCCACTTGCAGGGGCGGCCTTTATGGCCGTCCGGTCGGTCGCCAGACCGAATCTCTGCATTTATTTCCGACGCACAACCATGTCTAATATTCTGCGTAACCATCTGATGTTAAGACGCTTGCAGCACTCAATCAGTAGGGGTAGGGGTTATCCCCACCCTCGCTGCTGCGGTGTCTTTGCTTTGTATCTTGTCCGCTGTTGGTAGGACGGGGATAAATCCCGCCCTATAGGAAATCATAGGAAACTATAGGAAACCATAGGAAACTATAGGGAGCCATAGGACTCGATAGGAAACCATAGGACTAAATAGGAAATCATAGGACTAAATAGGAAATCATAGGAAATTATAGACAGCAATAGGATAACCGCATGACCGGCAGCCGCTATAAGGGCAATAAGGAGGAAAATGATGATTTCGGGCTGCCGTTAACGGATTTTAACGGCAATAGACGGCTGAAATTTGGAAAAGCAAAAAGGATGTTATAACTTTGTGGAGTCGTTGCAGGGGGATATGGCGACATGGGGATATAGTACTGGGGAGTTTGCTATCCTCTCCTTACAGCATTAGATGGAGGAGATAAAATGTGGAACGGTGCGGTGCTCTACTTACAGCATTAGACTGAGGAGATAAAATGTGGAACGGTGCGGTGCTCTACTTACAGCATTAGATGGAGGAGATAGGGACCATCGAATCAGCGACACCTTTGAGGAGTCGCAGGAGTCAGGCAATTTCGTCGGATAGCAATAAAGAATTCTGAAGTTTTGTCGAATAAGAAACGCAAAAACGTCCTCGTGGTGGAAATTTTGTCGAATAAGAGGCGGTTTTTCTGAAGTTTTGTCGATTAAGAAACACAAATATAGTTTCTATAACTTCTATAGCCTCTATAGCTTCTATAGTTTCTATAGCTTCTATAGTTTCCTACACGCCTACACCTTCCTACGATTCCACTCAGTCCCCCCGTGTTCAATCGACTCAGCAGCGAGAGAAAAAATGGCGATAAGATTTTTGCTGTTATGATTTTTTTAGGTAACTTTGCATTTGGTTAGCGCGATGGCTAACTAAGGGGTGCTTGGTCCATTGGCCTTGCTGAGAATATACCCTCGAACCTGATCCGGGTAATGCCGGCGTAGGGAAGGAAGGAAATCCCTTTAAAAGTCTTATTAAAATTTTTAAGGTAACAATGAAAAAGATTGTACTCTTAACGGCAGCATTGGCATGTGCTGCGGGAGCTAACGCTCAGGAGAACGTCGACACATTGAAGGCTCAGAAGCTCAACGAGGTTGTCGTCAAGGCTGTGCGTGCTCCGGAGAATGCCCCATTCGCAGTGGCGAACATCAAGCTCAGCGACCTGCAGAGTTTCTCGAAGTCGGGTCTTGAGCTGCCTTACCTCCTTGCGCGCACACCGGGTGTGCTGGCGTGGGGCGAGAACGGCCTTGGCACCGGTACAGCCTACATGCGCATCCGTGGTGCGGCAGGCTCACGAATCAACGTCACCCTCGACGGTGTTGCTCTGAACTCACCGGAGGACCAGACGGTGTTCTGGGCGAACATGAACTCTTACGCTGCCCTGCTCGGCTCAGTTCAGGTGCAGAGGGGTATCGGCTCGTCGACAAACGGTGACGGTGCCTTCGGCGGCAGTATCTCGCTGGCAACGGCAACGCCGAGTCTGAAACCGAGCCTCGAGCTCACGGGCAGCTACGGCAGTTTCAACACCTACAACGCCGGAGCAAGTTTCTCGACGGGACTGCTGAAGGATCACTGGGTGTTCGACGGTGCATACCACGAGACAGCCACCGACGGCTACGTCCACGGCACTGAGGGCCGGAGCGGATCATATCTCGGTGCACTGACATACTACGGCGACAAGTTCGAGGTGAGCTACAAGAACGTCGGCAACTTCGAGAAGACAGGACAAGCCTGGAACGGTGTGACGGCGGGCAACGACGACGTATCGCTGATGAGCTACGGCGTGCGCACCTATGAGGATATGTACAAGATGGGACTCGGAAAGTTCAACTCGCTCTATGAGGGTATGGACATCGACGACAACGGAAAGGTCAACACCCACCGCTATCAGCTGCGCGACGGCAGCCTGTGGCGGAAGACCACCGACAACTTCTATCAAGACCACAACATTCTCTCGGCAGTGTGGCGCCCGACCGACCACTGGTCGCACAATGTGGCCATCCACTACACCTACGGCTACGGCTACTACAATGAGTTCCGGCCGAACTACAAGCTTGCGAAGTTCGGACTCACCTTCAGCGATGCCGACGGCAACAAGGTCAAGCGCACCGACTTCATCCGCAAGAAGGGTCTGAGCCAGCACACCTACGGACTGGTGTACAACGCCAACTACAAGGACGAGAACTGGGATGTCATCGGGGGTCTGAACCTCCAGCAGTTCCGCGGCAACCACTTCGGCTATCTGACATACATCGCCAACGAGGCCGTCGACCAGAAGTTCCGTCCCAACGACAAGAACTATATGTACTACAACTCGGATGCCCACAAGGACGACTACAGTGCGTTCCTCAAGGCCACACAGCACCTTAACGAATACTTCGACGCCTTTGCCGACGTGCAGTTCCGCTACGTGCGCTACAAGACCGACGGCTACAACGACAAGTTCGTTGCCAACGCCGACGGCAGCTACAGCAATCAGATGCTGAAGATAAACAAGAACTACTTCTTCGTCAACCCGAAGGCCGGAATGAGTTTCCACAAGGACGGCCACAAGGCCTACGCTTCCATCGCCTACGCCAACCGTGAGCCGGAGCGCAACAACTTCACCGACAACGGCAACTATCCCGCTCCAAGCCCAGAACGACTCATGGACATCGAAATGGGATACCAGTACACCGGCAGCAACTGGCACGCAGGAGCCAACCTCTACTATATGGACTACACGGGACAGTTCGTGCAGACGGGAATGAAGAGTGACATCGGCGAGTACCTCACGACAAACATCGACAACAGCTACCGCCTCGGTGCCGAGATTACCGCCGACTGGAGCCCGCTGTCGTGGATGACCATCGCCGGCAACGCAGCCCTGTCGAAGAATAAGATCAAGGACTTCACCGAATATGCCGAGGACTGGAATGCCGACAACGGCTACCGCACCATCCACTACAGCAACTCCGACCTTGCTTTCTCGCCGGCAGCAATCCTCAACGGATTCCTCGACGTTCACTACAAGGGCTTCCGCGGTCTGTGGCACACCAACTACGTCAGCAGTCAGTATCTCGACAACACAAAGAACGACGACCGCTCGCTGCCCTGGTTCACGCAGACCAATGTCAGCCTGAACTACACCCTCAACGTCGGCCGCAAGTTCATCGGCATGAAAGAGGCTGTATTCGGTGTCGACCTGTTCAACATCTTCGACCGTCACTATGCCACATCAGGATGGGTCTACTCGGCCTACGACAAGAAGAACATGAAGGACAGCGACCCACGCTACTATCAGATTGGTTTCATACCCGCGGCCGGATTCACGATGATGGGTAATATCACTCTCCGATTCTGATGGAGCAGTTCCTGTCCGACCACTGGCTCGACATTCTCGGGACCATCATCGGCCTCGTCTATGTCTACCAGGAATATAAGGCGAGCATCTTACTATGGATCACCGGCGTAATAATGCCGGTGGTCTATATTTTTGTTTATCTCGATGCCGGACTCTATGCCGACATGGGGATGCAGGTTTACTATGCCCTCGCCGCTGCATACGGATTCGTCAGTTGGATGCTCGGCAGAACCCACGGCAAGGAGGCGAAGGAAATGCCCATAACGGGGGTCAGCGCACGGACGGCGGCCCTGTCGGTGGCTGTATTCGCCGTAGCGTGGGGCGCAATATTCGTCATTCTCAAGCAGTGGACAAACTCTACGGTGCCCGTTCTCGACAGTTTCGGCAATGCCCTGAGCATCATCGGACTGTGGTGGCTCGCAAGGAAATACATTGAGCAGTGGATAGTGTGGATTGTCGTCGACGCTGAGCTCGCGGCCCTCTACGTCTACAAGGATATTCCTTTCACAGCCGGACTCTACGCCCTCTACACGGTCATTGCCGTGGCAGGATACTTCAAGTGGCGGGAGATGATGATGGCCGAAGCTGCTGACAACGAAACGACGTGCCGGCCATGAACAAGATTATCACCAAGGACAGTACTTTCGACGCTGTCATTCTCGCTGCCGGCGACTTCCCACAGAGCGAGCCGGCACTGACGCTGTTGCACACAGCAACGACGCTGATAGCCTGCGACAGCGCGCTGAAGGAGATTGTCGACTACAACAGCCACAGCACCGCCAACCGCCAGCTGCGGCCAACAGCCGTTGTCGGTGACGGCGACAGTCTGCCATCGGCACTCAAGGAGCAATACAGCACCCTCTGGCACCACGTGGAGGAGCAGGACTACAACGACCTGACAAAGGCCACGCGGTTTGCCGTCGACAACTACCGCTCCAAGACAATAGCCTATATCGGAGCCACGGGGAAACGCGAGGACCACACTATCGGCAATATTGCGCTGATGATGTACTACACGGACCAGCTCGGCATCAGCCCCTGTATGATTACCGATTACGGATGGTTCGTAGCCGCACGCGGAGCCACCGACTTCGAGTCTTTCGAGGGGCAGCAGGTGAGCGTCTTCAATGGTGGTTGCAGGCATCTGTCGTCAAAAGGTTTGAAATGGAACATCTATCCCTTCAACTCGCTGTGGCAGGGCACTCTCAACGAAGCCACGGGCAATGCTTTCTCCATCAACGGCGACGGCGACTATCTCGTCTACCGCACGTTCGACAAGAAAACCTACGCCAAGTAGACTCCCGCTCATTCTCGGCATCTGGTCATAAAGCGGATTCCCATTTTGGGAACGTGGCCGGGAAGTAGATTAACAAAGACAACAGAAAAAGCACCACTCCCAAAGACACTTGGGAATGGTGCTTTTTTATTCAGTCCGCCACAGCGGTTTTCACATCAGTTGCCTCATCGGTTGTCGATGGGAATATACTCTTTCTGTCCGAGGATATTCTTGTATGCTGGTCGGATGATGCGCCGTCCCTCGAAGTTGAGTTCCTCGATGCGGTGGGCAGTCCAACCGACGATACGACTCATGGCGAAGATAGGAGTATATATTTCCTGCGGCAGTCCAATCATCTCGTAGATGAATCCGCTGTAGAAGTCGAGGTTGGCACAAGCGGGCTTGTCCGACTTTCGGTGAGCCATAAGGCACTTTATTCCCTCCTCCTCGATGAGACGGAGAAAGTTGTACTCCTCTTCCCTACCCTTCTCTTTGGCCAGGAGTCCGGCAAGCCGCTTGAGCTCCATGGCGCGTGGGTCGCTGAGGGTGTAGACGGCGTGGCCGATGCCATAGATGAGTCCTGTGTGGTCGTAAGCTTCCTTAGCGAGCATTCGGTTGAGATAAGTGTCGAGCTCATCGACGTTGGTCCAGTCCTTGATAGCCTCCTTGAGGTGATGGAACATGTTGATACACTTGATGTTGGCACCACCATGGAGCGGTCCCTTGAGCGATCCGATGCCGGCGGCTATGGACGAGTAGGTGTCGGTGCGCGTCGATGATGTCACACGGACGGTGAACGTCGAGTTGTTACCACCGCCATGCTCAGCCTGGACAATCATCAGCAGGTCGAGCATCCGCGCGTCGAGCTCGGTGTAGTCGTAGTGCTTAATCATGTAGAGGAAGTTCTCGGCAATGCTGAGGTTCTCCTTAGGATGACGGATGTGCAGACTGCGGCCCTGTACGCTGTGGCGGTAGATGTTGTAAGCGTAGGCGATGATTGTCGGGAACTTGGCTATCAGCTCTATCGACTGCCGCATGAGATTGTCGCGGCTGATATCGTCGGGATTGGGGTCGAAGGTGTACATCTCGAGCACACAGCGCGCGAGGATGTTCATGATGTTCGATCCCTCGAGGTCAATGATGTGCACGATGGTGCGGTGGTCGAGAGGCATATTGTCGTTGAGCAGCTCGGTGAAGGCCTGGAGCTCCTCCTTGTCGGGGAGCTGTCCGGAGAGGAGCAGATAAGCTATCTCCTCAAATCCGAAACGTTTCTCCTTCAGCAGTGGCTCCACGAGGTCGTTGAGCTCATAGCCACGGTAGTAGAGCTTTCCCTCGCATGGGTGCAGCTGTCCTTTGTCGTCGCGCTCATAGCCCACGACATTACCGATATTCGTCAGTCCGACAAGCACTCCGGAGCCGTCCTCGTTACGCAGTCCACGCTTGACGCCGTACTGCGTAAAGGCCTCTTTTGGTATCTTGCAGGAGTTCTTTACTTCGTCGGAGAGTTTGTATATAAGATATTCCTTGTTCATTGTTATCCCTTTCTGTTTCTATTTCATGTGCTCCTTGGCGTAGTTCAGTGCCGAACCAGCCTTGAACCATTCTATCTGTGTCGAATTGTAGGTGTGGGCGGCCTTGAAACTCTCCTCTGTTCCGTCGGCATGGCGGAGAACGACCGTCAGCGGACGACCGGGAGCAAAGTCAGCAAGTCCAGTGACACTGATGCTGTCGTCCTCACGCACCTTATCGTAGTCGGCCTTGTCGACGAAGGTAAGGGCGAGCACTCCCTGTTTCTTCAGATTCGTCTCGTGGATGCGTGCGAAGCTCTTGGCCAGCACCACCTTAACATTGAGGAATCGAGGCTCCATAGCGGCATGCTCACGGCTCGAGCCCTCGCCGTAGTTGTCCTCAGCCACGACGATGGAGTTGATGCCATGGCTCTTATAGTCTTTGGCCGCGCTGCTGACAGCCTTATACTCGTTGTCGAGACGGTCGAGCACCTTATTGGACTCACCATTGAAAGCGTTGACGGCACCCATGAGCAGGTTGTCGGAGATATTCTCGAGGTGTCCGCGGAACCTCAGCCATGGTCCGGCCATAGATATGTGGTCGGTGGTGCACTTTCCCTGAGTCTTGATGAGCAGCGGCATGTCGGTGTAGTCGTGACCGTCCCATGCGGGGAACGGCTCCAAGCGCTGCAGCCGCTGGCTTGTCGGCGATATTACGACCTCAGTGTCGCGTCCGTCGTCGGTAGGCGGAATGAATCCCTTGTCGTCGACAGCGAATCCCTTCGGTGGGAACACATCGCCCGATGGCTCGTCGAGTCGCACCTCCACGCCCTCTTCGTTGACGAGAGTGTCGGTGGCGGGGTTGAAGTCGAGTCGGCCGGCAATGGCAAGGGCCACGGTGAGCTCCGGTGAGCCGATGAATGCGAAGGTATTGGGATTGCCGTCGGCACGGCGGCGGAAGTTACGGTTGAACGATGTGACGATGGCATTCTTGCGGTTGTTGTCGTCGGTATGGCGGTGCCACTGTCCGATGCAGGGTCCGCAGGCGTTGGTCATAATCACTCCGCCGATGGCCTGGAGGTCGTCGATGAGCCCATCGCGGCGCGCGGTGAAGTAAATCTGTTCCGAGCCCGGATTGATGATGAGCTGAGCCTTGGCCTTCAGTCCCTTAGCCTTTGCTTGGCGGGCTACGGAAGCAGCTTTTGCAAGGTCCTCATAGCTCGAGTTGGTGCACGAGCCGATGAGTCCCACCTCAACAGTCATAGGATAGTCCTCACGAGGCCCCTTGGTCTTCATCTCGCTCAGCGGTGTGGCAGCATCGGGAGTGAACGGACCATTGAGATGGGGCTCTATGCTGCCGAGGTCGATTTCGACAATCTGGTCGTAGTATTTGTCTGGGTGATCATATACATCAGCATCGGCCACGAGGTCGGAGGCAACGCCCACGGCCATGTCGGCAACCTCATCACGACCCGTCTCGCGCAGATAGTCCTCTGTATTGCCGTCGAAGGGGAATATAGAGCATGTGGCTCCGAGCTCAGCACCCATATTGCAGATTGTGGCGCGGCCTGTAGCTGAGAGCGTTGCTACGCCCTCACCGTAGTACTCGAGGATAGCGTTGGTGCCGCCCTTCACCGTCAGCAGTCCGAGGATATAAAGGATGACATCTTTCGGCGATGCCCATCCATTGAGCTTTCCCGTGAGGTGAACGCCGATGATGCGCGGCATCTTCAGTTCCCACGGTTGTCCGGTGAGCACGTCGACGGCATCGGCACCGCCAACACCGATGGCCACCATACCGAGTCCTCCGGCGTTGGGAGTGTGAGAGTCGGTGCCAATCATCATTCCGCCGGGGAAAGCATAGTTCTCGAGCACCACCTGATGGATGATGCCGGCACCGGGAGCCCAGAATCCGATGTGGTACTTGCGGCTCACGCTCTGGAGAAAGTCGTAAACCTCCTTGTTAGTCTTACGGGCTTCGGGAAGGTCCTTCTCCACACCCACATCGGCTCTTATGAGATGGTCGCAATGGACAGTGGCGGGAACGGCCACACGGTCCTTGCCAGCGTTCATGAACTGGAGCAGGGCCATCTGAGCGGTGGCATCCTGCATGGCCACGCGGTTCGGTCGGAAGTCGACGTAGTCGTCCAAACGCTTGTAGGGACGAAGACCCGACTTGTCGTAAACATGAGCGTAAAGCACTTTCTCGGCGTAAGTAAGACTGCGGCCAAGGACTTTGCGTGCGTTAGCTACTTCCCCAGAATATGAGGCATAAAAATCACGGAGCATTTCGATGTCAAGTACCATAATCTATAACTTTTAATCTTGATTGCGTAATTGCTTATTTCTTTCAACCCAAGTGCAAAGATACATAATTATATTCACAATTAAAATAAAATGCAAGATTATTTCTAAAAATGTAAATTTATGGGGGTTTTATTCCAGTATAACGTGATTATTGTGGTGATTTTTCGCTATCACGATAGCTTCATGCTCGTTTTCCGTGGCATTAGATGGCCGCAAAATGTAAGGTATTTTATCGTCGGGAAAACGGGAGAAACCATGGAATTCTCTTTACATTATTTATTATTTTCGTCATCTCATCGAAATGAGGAAGCGATTTGGGCCGTTTTGCGATGCAATATGGTCCATTTTACAACGCGAAACGGACCGTTTTAGAACGCGAAACGGACTGAATTGGTAAGCCGTTGAGTATCAGAGGCTAACAAGAACGATTCGCGAATAGAATCGATTTTGAATAATTATTACATTCTTAGCGGTCCTTCATATTGAAGACGGAAGAGAAAGAAGGGGTCATAAACGCTGAGAACGGGACTGTGCCCGTTCTCAGAATCAGTATTTCGGTGAAGGTTTTACTCGACGTAGAGGACGAGCCCCTTGAGATATTCGCCTTCGGGATGATAAATGTTTATGGGGTGGTCAGCTGGCTGATGGAGCTGATGGAGGATTCGCACCCTACGGCCCGTTTGCGCGGCAGCGGTAAAGACGGCCTCACGGAAGTTGTCTTTCGTCACAACCTGCGAGCAACTGAAGGTGAAGAGTATTCCTCCATGACGAATCTTTTGCAACCCTTTGACATTCAACCGAGTATATCCGCGGAGACCATTGCGCAGAGCCTTACGGTGCTTGGCAAAGGCCGGAGGGTCGAGGACGATGAGGTCGTAGGTGTCGTCGTGCTCATCGAGATATTTGAAAGCATCCTCGGCGTAAGCCTCATGGCGGCTGTCACCGGGGAAGTTGAGGTCGACATTGGCACGTGTGAGCTCAATGGCTTTGGCAGAGCTGTCGACGGAGTGGACGAGACGTGCCCCGCCACGGAGAGCATAGACGGAGAACCCACCGGTATAGCAGAACATATTCAGAACGGAACGGCCGTGAGCATAGTGCTCGAGCAGGGCCCTGTTCTCGCGCTGGTCGACGAAGAACCCTGTCTTCTGACCCTTGAGCCAGTCGATGTGGAACTTCAGTCCGTTCTCAATGGCTATGTTATTCTCGGTAGAGCCGTAGATGAAGCCGTTTTCCTGACCGAGATTGGCCTTGAAGGGCAGTGTCGTCTCACTTTTATAATAAATGGCATGAAGATTATCGCCCATAACATCGACAAGGGCTTCGGCAACAGCCTGACGACAGACGTGCATCCCCACGCTGTGAGCCTGCATCACGGCGGTATCGCCATAGATATCGATTATCAGTCCGGGGAGATTGTCACCCTCGCCATGAACGAGGCGGTAGGTGGTGTTGACCTCAGGAGTGATAAGCTCTGATGAGCCGTTGCGGATGACACCGATGGACTGCCGCACTTCATAAGCTTTCTTCAGCCGTGTGCGCCAAAAGTCGGCATCGATGGTGATATCGTCGAAACTGAGAATACGGACGGCGATGGAGCCAATCTGATAGTGACCGACGGCGAGGAACTTCCTGTCGTGGCCAACGACTCTGACGATATCGCCCTCCTCTACTCCATCGTCAACTCTCTCTATGGCTCCGGAGAATATCCACGGATGAAAGCGCAGAATGCTGCTTTCTTTTCCTTTCTTTAGTATTACTGTCTTATACATATTATATAGTAGAGCCTGTTCTTACTTGTTTGAGTCTTTCCTGTGATTTGATTTAACGACAGCAATGGAGCTGTCGGCAGCAGCCTGAGCAACGGCAACAGTGGCCGTATCTCTGACCACAAGCTCATAGTCGTGGCTGGCTTTCATCCGCTGCATCTCCTCGTAGAGTTGTATGCAAGCCCAAGCATCGGTGGCGGCGTAGCGCTTCTGAGCCTCGGTGAGCACATCGTTCTCCCAGTTTGAGAGTTGCTCGCGCTTGGAAATCCGCTGATGGAAGATGTTGGCATACAGCTTCTGAAGACTGAGGTCCTCGATGCCGAAATCCTTGGCGTGGTCCTGAAGGTCTATGAACAAACCTTTCTTGAAACTACCCCGCTGACGGAGCATGAGCATATCGTCGTTGAGCGACAGGCCAATCTTCGGCACCGTGGTATCCTCAAGAAAACGGATGACAGAACGCGGCATGCCAATCCGATTAAGCCGGAAGAGAAAACACGTGTCGTGGTCGGACACTTGAAGAAGGGCCACCTTGTGATGCATGCCCTTGCGGAACACGGGGCGCGTCTCAGTGTCGATACCGAGAATATCGCGGGAAAGAAGGTAGTTGACAGCCTTGTCAGCCTCAGAAAGCGACTGCACGACGATGATTTTTCCATCGAATAAAACGCGCGGCAGCTCACCTATCTTCTTCTTGTCGAACTTGTTGTATAATATTTTAGTCATGGGATACGTTCACATTGAGATTGCAAAATTAGAAAAAAAACATGAGTTTTTGGTCGTGTTCACCGCTTTTTTATTAATTTTGCACTTAAATAATCAGGTTATACAATGGCAAAGAAAAAATCCAACCGCCCGAGCAAGACTTTCAGCCAAGCGATTGGTCTCAACAATATCATCAACGACAAGACTAACTTCGTCTTCGGAATCATACTTTTCTGTCTGGCTGTTTTCCTCATAATAGCCTTCGTGAGCTATTTCAGCACGGGAGCCGCCGACCAGAGTATCGTCAACGACTTGCGTCCTAACGATATTCTCAACAGCGGCAAGGAGTTTCAGAACAGCTGTGGAAGTCTCGGTGCCGTCATTTCCGACTTCTTCATCAACAAGTGTTTCGGAATCCCGGCGTTCTTCATTCCGCTGTTCATCATCGTATGGTCACTGAAATGTATGGGGGCGAAGCCAAATCTTAAACTGGGCAAGTGGTTCTTCTGCACAGCTTTGGGGATGGTGTGGTCGTCGGTGACGTTCTCCAAACTGCTCACCCCGCTTATGCCCGACAGCATTTTCAATCCCGGTGGAGGGCACGGACAGTTTATCTGCCAGTGGTTCGAGGGACTCATCGGCAGCCCTGGGCTCATAGCGGTGCTCATCATCGTGGCCTTGGCGTTCCTCACATATCTTACTTCGGAAACCATCATCGTCGTCAGAAAGATTATGAATCCTATGGGATATATCACAAACAGGGTGAAATTCACAATCTCCGAAAATAATGGTGATGAGCCGGGGGCAACGGCTGAGCCCGTCGACGACAATGAAGAAGCTGAGCCGGAAAGCGAAAGCACTGATGTTCAGCAGCCTATCGATCTTGACATCGTCAACAACGACGAACCGCAGGAGGAAGCTGCTGCCAACGGTGCCGAGCCGACAGCGGTTGTTCAGCCAGCAAACGCTAACGACGGAGCAGAGAACATCAATCTCGAAATGGGTGAGAGCCAGAAGGATGAACACGCAAAGGAGAAAGTCGTGGCCGGTAATGATGAGGTGTTGACTCCTATCAACCCCCGCGAGCCGTTCGTCAACTGGCGGTTCCCAAATGTCGATCTTCTGAAGAAATATCCGTCGGACGACATGACATCGTTTGTCCGCAAGGATGAGCTCGAACTGAAAAAGAATCAGATTATCAAGGTTCTCAACGACTTCGATGTTCAGATACGATCCATCAGAGCCACCGTAGGTCCTACCATCACCCTCTATGAGATAACCCCGGCTCCGGGAATAAGAATATCGAAAATCCGCAATCTTGAGGACGATATCGCCCTGAGTCTCGCGGCAAAGGGAATACGTATCATCGCACCGATGCCCGGAAAGGGCACTATCGGTATCGAGGTTCCTAACGAACACGCGAATATCGTCTCGATGTGGAGCATCATAAACTCAAAGAAATTTGAGGAGGCGAAGATGGAACTGCCGATAGCTTTGGGTAAGACGATTACTAACGAAGTGTTCATGGTCGACTTGGCAAAGATTCCACACCTGCTCGTAGCCGGTGCTACGGGTCAGGGTAAGTCGGTGGGACTCAACGCCATCATCACCTCACTGCTCTATAAAAAGCATCCTAACGAACTGAAAATTGTCCTCGTCGACCCAAAGAAAGTGGAGTTCAGCATCTACGCTCCTATAGCCAAACACTATATGGCTGCGCTCGACGAGAACGAGGATGAGCCGATAATCACCGACGTACAGAAGGTGGTGAAGACACTCAAGGGCCTCTGCGTGCTCATGGACAAGCGCTACGACATGCTGAAACTTGCCGGAGCAAGGAATATTAAGGAGTACAACAAGAAGTTCCTCAGCCATCATCTCAATCCCGAGGAGGGCCACGAGTATATGCCTTATATCGTGGTGGTTATAGATGAGTTCGGCGATCTTATCATGACCGCAGGCAAAGAAATCGAGATGCCTATAACACGAATAGCCCAACTTGCGCGTGCCGTGGGTATCCACATGATTATAGCCACCCAGCGACCGACGACAAAGATTATCACCGGTACTATCAAAGCCAACTTCCCAGGGCGCATCGCTTTCCGTGTGGGGTCGCGCATCGACTCGCAGGTTATCCTCGACAGGACGGGAGCGCAGCAACTCGTGGGACGAGGCGATATGCTCTATCTCAACGGCAGCGAGCCCACACGTGTTCAATGTGCTTTTGTCGATACTCCGGAGGTGGATGCCATCTCGAAGTTTATTGCCGACCAACCGGGGCCGGTGACTCCAATGGAGATTCCGGAACCGGCAATGGACGAAGGAGGAGAAGGCGATGCCGGTGGCGTCGACGCACAAAAACTCGACCCGCTCTTCAGACAAGCAGCGTTAATGGTGGTACTGTCGCAGCAAGGCTCAACGAGTAAAATTCAGCGACAGTTCTCTATAGGATACAACCGCGCAGGACGTTTGATGGACCAGCTCCATGATGCGGGTATCGTCGGTGAAGCTCACGGATCAAAGCCAAGAGAGGTACTTATTGCCGACGAGGCTACGCTGAATAATCTCCTCGACCAGCTGAAATAAAACCGTGAGGGGCTTAAAACAACAATGATTGGAATGAAAAAGATATTATTCATAATTATTGCCGTCATTATTTGGACTGGCACAGCCAACGCTCAGACGGCACGTGATGTTCTCGACAGAACAGCCGCAACGATAGCAAGGGCCCGCAACGGAGCCTCAGCAAGTTTCAGAATCAGCGGTCAGAGCTATGGTAATGCATCGGGACAGATAGCTATCAAGGGCAACCGATTCTACGCGACGTCGCCCGGAGTGAAGGTGTGGAACGACGGCAAGACGCAGTGGACGTTCACAAGCTCAACCAACGAGGTTACTGTGACGAAGCCAAACGACGCTCAACAGATGTCGGTGAATCCGTATAAGTTCATCTCGATATATAAATCGGGTTATCGGCTGAGTATGAGGAATGTAGCCGGACAGTACGAAGTGCACATGACAGCCATCCACCCGGCACGCTCGTTGCAGGAGGTCTATGTCACGGTGACGCGCAATTACTACCCCACGAAGATACGTATGCGACGCGGAAAGGGATGGACAACGATAACCATCTCAAACTTCAGAATCCATAAAATAGCCGATTCCACATTCCAATTCAAAAAGAGTGCTTGTCCCGGAGCTGAAATTATCGATCTGAGATAGCCCCGCGCATAAGCAAAGGAGTCCTATTCTATGAAACCATAAACATTGTTCTACAAAAGAGATGAAGCAAAACCGACTTGCCATAATACGCTTGCTGCTAAAGCTTTCGGCTTTAGACTATCGGCGGAGCAATGCTTATGGCGAGGGCAAGGGCGCACGGATAATAATCGCTGTAGCAGGAATCATCTTCTGGGCAAGTCTCACGTGGCTCGGACTGCTAATGGCAGACCAGGTGAAATCCTATGGAATGACGACCGCTAACGGCGGTTCCTACGGAGCAACGCCGGTAGGATATATCTGTGGAGTGATGCCTTTCATTCTCTTTGTCGACTTCATGCTCCGACTCTCGTTTCTGCACAGCAACACCCAATACGCCAAGCCTTTCCTTCTTTTCCCTATTCCGAGATATGCTTGTGCCGACGTTTTCGTCATCAAGTCGATTCTTCAGCCCTTCAACCTTCTTTGGACGGGATTATTCTTTGCTTATGCGCTCACGGCAACAGAGCCTGCGGATGCAACGGCAGCGGCACTGATAATCGCTATATCGTTGTCAGCCATAGTGTTGAACAGTCTTTGGTACACTATTGTTCACACCCTTATTACGGTTAATATCACATGGTGGATATTACCGATAATCGTTTATGCCGCAATATCTATACCATTCTTCTCTGGTCAAGGCATCAGTCTCGATTCCTTCTGCGACTTTTATGCATTTGCCGGCAGCACACTGACCGAGCACTATATAATTATGTTTTTGGGGATAGCGGTCTCTTTTGCGACTCTCTTTGCCATTGGCAGAACCATCGCTTTCAAGGCTGCTGATGCCGAACTCAACGGTAATGACCGGAATTCGACAACCGAAAGCCATCGGCAAATAAGCTTCAGCAATGTCAGTAGCGAGCCATTAGTGTTCGTCAAATTGGAGCTTGCGAGCATGAAAAGGAACAAGAACCGTCGCAAGGCCTCGTTGTATGCCGTTCTCACAACAGTATTTGTAAGTATAACTCTCACGTTTACAAGCATATACAGCGATAATAATCTCGATCAAACTTATATGCTTTTGTATGGCTTTCAAGTATTTCCCTCAATGCTTGCGGTGAACATCATGGGATATGAAGGGAACTATATCGATGTCCTAATGATGCGAAAAGAATGCATTCTCTCACTGCTTAAAGCCAAACTCTTCATCAGTTGTGTGATGACTCTCCTACCTTTCTTATTGATGATGCCGACAGTTTTCGCCGGTACCACCGATATTCTGCGGCTTACGACCTTTGCCCTTATCACTGCAGGACCCGTGAACTGCGCTTACTTTCAGTTAGCTGTAACCAACGACAGGACCATTCCATTGGTATCGAAGATTACCGGAAACAAAGGTAAACATATTGGAACACAGCAGATTATAACCACTATCGGTGCTCTGTTTATACCTCTCTTTGCCGTTAGGACCATGGACTCAGCCATCGGACAATCCACAACCTCAATGGCATTGTCAGCATTCAGCATCATTGTTATAGCCACAAGCAACCTCTGGCTCAGACACATCTACGTCAGAATGGCCAAAAGAAAATACTCAAACTTAGAGAATTTTCATACCACAAGAAACTGAATACTGCGAGTGGCAAGTCTATTTAACAATTGCTGAGAATCAGAGCATTAGCACAAATCTTATCGAGCCATACAACTGCAGAGCAAAGATGTAAATGGGGAATATCCATGCGCATCTGCCCAAACCATAGGTCAGCGATGCATAAACCTGCTCCACCGTTGTCAGCCGTCCGCTCGCTATGCCGAAAGAAAGGGAGCAAACGACCATGGCGAAAGCAATCGCCGGCAGCAGACTCTCAGAGAAACTGCTCGGAAACAGATGTCCGGTGACACTAAGAAGGACTGCATGAGGAATGAAAGCCAATAACACCACAGCCACGATAAAAGCCACAAGCTCAGCAATTACGACCCCGAGACCGATGCGTTCGAGGTAGCGCAGACGGCGACGGGCTATGAGATTGTGGGCCGACCTAACAAGACCACTGTTTATCATAGCCCCTCCCCCGATGATAAGGAGGATAATTTCGACGAGCATGGACACATTAAGATTCTCCGTGAAGTGGCCGAACATCCATCTGATGCCATAGCTTCCGAGAAGGGAGCGCATGTGAAGATCGGGCATAGCGGCAGTGGCTATCCACGACGAAAGTATGAGCAGCACCTCCAGTCCGACGAGCACTATGCTCACCCATGCACAAATCCTATTCCTCATCGGGCTGAAGATTGTCAATGTCGAGGATTCTCAGTTGCAACGCACGCACCACAAGACGTGTGGCGTTGACGCTCATGCCGCCGTTGCCATCGGGGAACAGCTTCTGAACGAGCTCATTCTGACGCTTCTCTAAGCTCTTTACGCCAAAGGGCATACCCCGTAACGTAGTTATCTGCTCCTTGGTATAGCCCAGCGCCAGATGCCGCAGCAGCCGCTCATCATATTCGTCAATCTCATAATCGACCATCGCTTCCTGATGCAAAAGCTGCGAGTTGACACTCTGTTTGAACCGTTCCACAATCTTCTCCAAGATGGGTTGATTGAAAACGAGTTTCTTTCCGCTCATCACACTGGCCACATCACCACGTGTAAGCAGTTCGCCGCTCTTGAGACAGATGCCGTCGGCTCCTGCGTCGAGGACATCGACCCAGAGTTTCTCATTAAGAATTTCGCCGGTAAAAATAAGCACTTTTATGTCGGGATATTTCTCTTTCGTCTGTCGGCAAATCTCCACTCCCACTGTAGTAGAGCCGCCAAGGCCAAGGTCAAGGAGAACCAAGTCGGGCAGCTGCTGCTTCAGAGCCCTCCAGTAAGCCGGTTCGCTCTCGGCGGTACCGATGATTTCGGCCTCAGGAATGTCACTCTTGAATATACCCTCTGTGCCACGAAGTTCCAGAGGAACATCCTCAACGATTATCACCTTGAATTTATCCATAGTCACCTATCTTTTTAAATATAATTTCGTTTCATTTTATTCTAAATTCTTTCCGTCCCGTATTTCAGCGGGTTGTCTACCGGCTGCTGCCAAGGTTACGACGATAAGAGTGCCGTCTGAGGTAGGCTGAGCCTCGATGCCACAGCCACGGCAGTTTGTCGACTCTCCGTTGTCACGGGCTATCTGACGGCACAAGAGGAACGGCTGATGGTCTTTGCCCGGTGTGAAAAGCTGAAGACAGTCCTCCTGACTGAGCCGTAAATTGGGCAGAAGAATACTGAAAACGGCATAGCGCCGGTCGCGCTCAGCAACGCTGACATTTAGTTTTCCACCACTCTGCTTACGGAGAATGTCGAAAAGATACTGTATCATATCCTTGTCGCCACGCAATATGCAGTCGGCATCACATTCCTCCCGTGGCAGGACATCCGACAACGGGAACTGCCGACAGATGAGTTTTACGCTCTCAACCTGTCGCATTGCCTGACTACTGAGGATAGTATAAAGTTCCTTATAATACTCGGCAAGCTCACTCATCGACTGCAAGTTAGAATCCTTACCATCAACAAGTTGGCGTATGCGGGAAGGATAGTACATCGTTTCGTGCTTCAATGTCGACAGACAATTGTCGAGAACACTATTCGATATGTACAGTCGCTGATCCTCAAACTCTGCCCTACGCCGCTCATCATCAGCAAGTTCGATATTGGTACTGCTCACATGGTCACGCTCAGAAGCCTCGGCGAGAGCCACCTTTATTTTGTCGACGATGCCACGGAGCTCATCAGGGAAACGATCGGTGGATATCGGCCTAATCTCACGCAACTTTTCGTCGGGTGAGGAATCACGCAAGAGGATGTCGTTTATCTGCCGCACGCGCTCCAAACAGAACTGATAGTAAACTCTGTGGCGGTAGTACATAAAGTAATAAGCCGGGAAAATAGACAACAGAAGGAGCACGAGCAGAACCATAGCCACACTCTTATTGGTCTCGGAGCGCTGCATCATCCTGCAATAGCTGTCGAGAGTGGTATCGGCCGAATTCTCCTTGAAAAGCAAAGTGTACACCTTATTATTATATCTATACAGCGACCACTCATGGAGAGCCAGGGCTGCCACAGCTGTCTCGTTCCTTACGTCGAGAATAATGCTGTAGTTGGTAGGCACACTATCGTGGAACCATTTCACCTCAGCTGGAATCTTTGACGTATCACCCTTCCGCAACATCAGAATCCTACTGCCCGGATGAAGAGCGAGATAGAACTCGTTAAGGCATCGACGGCAACTGTCGGCAAAGACAAGAGTCTGACGATAGTAGCCACTGATATTGCTATAGTAAGCCGAATCAGCGTAGTTGGCGGCCCGCCGGAGGAGTCCGAGCGTGTCGGCCGTCTGAGACCTGGCTGTTGCCGTAGCCGAGACAGAAGCTTTAGCAGTCTGAGGCGCAATGCGACCATAAGCAGATGCCGTCGCAGGATGCTGTCTTACCTGCTGACGCTGAGGCACTTCGGAACTATTGTCGGCCATGGAAGCAATAGAACTTGTGAGCACGAGCAAGGCCATAACGGCTCTGACAATACCCTTTGGCAGACGGAAGAAGAAACGGCTGCCACGGCCGGGAGCACTCTCAGCCGATAGACAGCACACGCTGAAGATTGGACTTATCTTCCGATACTTATCAATGATGCCACGGCAGTTCATCAATCCGAATCCATGACCGTTGTAAATTTTATGGTCGAAGATGCCGGAGAGCTCCTGCTCCGTCATACCCTTACCGGTATCCGACACAGACACCTCTACGAATTTATCACCTTCAGTGGCACTAACAGTCACCGTTCCTCCCTGCTGCGTGAACTTCCGCGCGTTGTCGGCTATCGTATTAACCATGAAGAGGGTTAGTATTCTGTCGGCTTTAACGCTGAGCTGGGTCGGCTGAACATCGAGACGGATGCCCTTCAACTGGAATCCCATACGCCCTTTGGCAACGACGTCGAAAAGAGACTGTAGCGGAAAAGTCTCAATATGAAGGTTGAGCTGTCCCTGCCGCATCTGTATCCAATTGGTAAGGAACGCGTTATATTCGGTTATCTTATCGGTAAGCTCAGCTATATAGCCGTAACGGTCCTCCCGGACAGCGTCCGACTCCCTACGCGTCGAGAGCCGCTGAATCTCGTTTATCATCCTGTCGATGAACGGGATAATACTGTTGACAAGCGAAATCTTGGCCCTCTGCTCGAGATTCCGGCGCTTGTTGTTGACGACATGGACTACATTGAGCGAGTATTCCTCGTTAATGTTCTCATATTTGTCGTCCATCTGACTCATATATGCATCGTTTCGCTTCTGCCACCGTTCAAGAGGCTCGAGGAGCGAGGCCAGAGAATTGCGCTGGTCGGATCGGCGCCGCAGACGGTGAAAGGCGAACAGCAGAAGGACTACGACGACAATCATCACCACAACAGAAAGAATCATAATGTTTAGCTGAGCCGACGACTTAGCCAACTGGTCAGCACGCGACTCAAAATAGCGGTCCTGACGGGTCTGTTCCTGAAGGTCGAGGTAGATATTGCGGTTATAATCGCTCTGATGCTTGTCGTTGACGGCCGAGTAGACCATACTCAGCTGCTCACGGATAGAGGCTACAAGGTCAGGAGCCTGCGATATGGCCTTATTCTTCTCCAAGGCATCGTTGAGGCAAGCCAAGGCCGAATTGTAGTCGTGAATCTGCCAGTAGCAGGAGGCCAGGGTGCGATAGGCACCGGCTATCTGATACACGTCGCCGAAGGAGTTGAACAAATCCATTGAGCGGAGGGCGAGGTTTCCGGCAAGCAGACTGTCGGGCATGGCATCGATGTTGACAAACATCATCATCGGAAGGTTGTCGGCAATGAGCTTTTTTCGCTCGTCGGCGGGCTGCAGATGCTCGCTCATAGCCTGCAGCGAGTTGGCCTCCCAGAACTTATATCCCTGACGATGGGCGATGATGTAGCACTGTATGAGGTTGTCGAACTCCTTCTGATTGATTTCGGCTTGGGTACCATCGGTGATTATTCCGCCAGCTCCCACATTATATAAGTAGCTGAGAAACTGCGCAGTATCCTTCTGAATATCGCCCGATGGATCAATCTTGTTCAATGCCTGCTGGCTCTCGCGCTCCAATCCCACATAATAATAATATGTCGACGTGACAATACTGAATTCTGATGAGGCGTAAAGATAGCGGCGACGCTGACGCTCGTCGAGGGTCCCGAGTTCCTCGTCGATGCGCTGGAACCGTCTCACGGCTTTCTCGTGATAGTCGTAAAACTCTTTATTCTCCGATTTTCGCTGGCATAGGCGCATCAGCTGAACATCAGCGATGAGCAGTTCTATCTGGTTGTCGGTGACAAGCGAGACAGAGTCGAGCAGCAAAGACGCCCGCTTGTAGTTCATCTTTGCCGTATAGTAGAAAGCAAGATTATTAAGGGCCTCGGCCCGTCCGCCGTCATAATTGCCCGATAATGCCTCAGCCCTTGCGGCATAGTGGTACACGGAGTCGAGGTTACGATAGTGAAAGTAATAAGAGGTGTCGTTCAACTTGTCAACCGCCTCACTGTCCTTTGGCTGACAGGCTGAAAAGAACAAAAGGCTCCAGAGGCACAGAAGCCAAATGGAGCCTTTCGCTATGAGTGCACTGTTATGCGCGTGCTGCCTTGATATATCCAAGAGCCTCAACGCACTTGTCGGTTATTGCCTTCCAGTTCTTGGCGGCAATGACATCCTTCGGGAAGAGCTTAGAACCCATACCTACGCAGAGAACACCGCTCTTGATCCACTCGGTGAGGTTTTCCTTGTCGGGCGAAACAGCACCGGTGACCATGATGTTCGACCAGCGCAGCGGCCCGAGGATGTTCTTTACGAACGAAGGACCACCGACATTACCTGCCGGGAACACCTTTGTGACATCGCAGCCGAGAGACTGAGCGTTCGACACCTCTGTCACTGAACCACAGCCTGGGCTGTAAGGAACGAGACGGCGGTTGCACACCGGAGCAATCTCAGGAACGAAGTTAGGACCAACGATGAAGTTGGCGCCGAGCTGGATGTACAGTGCTGCTGTAGGAGCATCGATGACAGTGCCGGCTCCGAGAATCAGCTCCGGGCACTCCTTTGCAGCCCACTTGACGAGCTCACCGAAGATTTCGTGAGCAAAGTCACCACGGTTGGTGAACTCGAAAACGCGCACACCACCTTCGTAACATGCCTTGATAACGTTCTTGCAAATGTCAATGTCGCTATTGAAGAACACAGGAACCATACCGGTCTCCTTCATTGCGGAAATAACCTGTATCTTATTGAATCTTGCCATTTCTTATATTATATTTCTATTTCTTTATTGTTAATTGGTTTTGAACACCATTTCCTCTGTCAGGATATTTCATAATCCAATCTGATTCAAACTCCTTTTGCAACTACTTGATATTCAGGCGGTTTACTAAAGGTATCATTTGGCATTCCCAAACGGCCCGTTTCAGCCTCCCAAACGGTCCATTTCGCAATGCGAAACGGTAGGTTTGGGAAGGCGATTTGATACCTTTGAAAATGCTGTAATAATTTTTCAGCATCCCGACAGCAGAAAGGCCATTACCCCGAAGGGTTAACGCTGCACGCGGCCTGATGCGTTACCGGCAGCCAGACTCTTGACCTCGTCCTCGTTGACGAGGTTGAAGTCGCCAGGGATAGTGTGCTTCAGGGCTGATGCTGCAACAGCGAACTCGAGAGCCTCGCCCTGATCCTTCATTGTGAGCAGACCATGGATGAGACCGCCTGCAAACGAGTCACCACCACCGACACGGTCGATGATCGGGTTGATATCGTAGTGCTTGCTCTCGTAGAAGTCCTTACCATTATATATAAGAGCCTTCCAGCCGTTGTATGTAGCACTGTACGACTCGCGGAGAGTAGAGACAACATACTTGAAGTCGAACTCTTTCATCATTCCCTTGAAGATGTTGTAGTAGCCGGCAGCATCGGTGTTACCATGCTCAACGTCAGCGTCGGGCTTGAAACCGAGGCAGAGGGCAGCGTCCTCCTCGTTGCCGATGCAAACGTCGACATACTTCATCAGCGGACGCATGATGGAGATGGCCTTCTCGGATGTCCACAGTTTCTTACGGAAGTTGAGGTCGACAGACACTGTCACGCCGTGACGCTTAGCAGCCTCACAAGCCAGACGGGTGAGCTCTGCGGCCTTGTCGGAGATGGCGGGAGTGATGCCAGACCAGTGGAACCAGGAAGCACCTTCCATAATCTTATCGAAGTCGAAGTCTGAAGGGTCAGCCTCAGCGATGGCACTGTGCGCACGGTCGTAGATAACCTTCGACGGACGCATGGCAGCACCGGTCTCAGCGTAGTACAGACCGACGCGCTCACCGCCACGGGCGATAAAGTCGGTCTTAACACCATAACGACGAAGAGCGTTGACGGCAATCTGACCAATCTCGTGACTCGGCAACTTGGAAACGAAGTAAGCCTCGTGACCATAGTTGGCAAGTGACACTGCAACGTTTGCCTCGCCACCACCGGGGATTATACGGAAAGAGTCTGTCTGAATGAATCGGTCGTTTCCTTCCGGAGAAAGGCGGAGCATAATCTCGCCTAATGTAACTACTTTAGCCATTTTTTGTTTGTTTGATAAAATTAGTTTGTTATTCTTTTATATTTGTACTTTGCTTTTGGTTGTACCGTTTCTTGAGCTATTATTGTTCATTCCGATGCGCAAAGTTAGCCATTTTTTCTATATCAGAAAAATAAAAAGCAATTTTTTTATGTTTCACACAAAAATATCGGCTGTGCATTCACACAATCCAACTTTTATTACTACTTTTGCATCCAAAACTGCAAAAGACTATTTTACTTAAGAACAAAGACAAACAAAAATTAGGAATGAAGGAGAAAATAAGAATTAAAGACATAGCTGAGAAGGCTGGAGTCTCTGTTGGAACCGTTGACAGGGTTATCCACAATCGTCCCAACGTCTCGAAACCGGCAAGGGAGAAGGTGGAGAAAGCCCTCAAGGAGATGAACTATCAGCCCAACGTCTACGCCAGCGCGCTGGCTTACAATAAGTCGTACAGCTTCTACGTTATCATTCCAAAACACGGACGAGAGGCCTACTGGGAGGAAATTGAATATGGAGCCATGAAAGCCAACGAACAACGACGCGACTTCTCCATCGACGTGAAAATACTGTTCTATGAGCGGTTCAGCGACGAGTCGTTCACAACAGTTGCCGACCAGTGCATAAGTCAGAGCCCTTCAGGGGTAGTGCTCGTACCATCGACACTGGAATGCACAAAGGCCTTCACCGACAAACTGCACGATCTCAATATTCCGTTTATTCTCCTCGACTCTTATATGCCTGACCTCAAGCCGCTGTCGTTCTACGGCCAGGACTCATTCCAGAGCGGATATTTCGCTGCAAAGATGCTCATGCTCATCGCCCGCGACGAAAAGAGAATAATGCTGATGAAGCAAACCAACAACGGTGTCGTAGCCAGTAAGCAGCAGGCTAACCGTGAGGTAGGTTTCAGGCACTACATGAGAGATCATTTCCCGGCAGTGGAAATAGTGGAGCTCGACCTTAAACGCGATGACGAAGAAAACAGAAACCCAAGACGTTACGACGACACATTGGAGGAATTCTTCACCAACAACCCCGACATTCACCACTGTATAACCCTAACGTCAAGGGCATACATCGTCGGCGACTTTCTGCTCAGGACCAATCGGAGGAACGTTCAGATAATGGGGTACGATGTGGTCGACAAGAACCGCAACGACATAAAGGAGGGGTCAATCTCGTTCCTTATAGCCCAACACGCATTCCAGCAGGGATTCTCATGCATCGACACGCTTTTCCGGGCTGTCGTGCTGAAGAAAAAAGTGGAGCCGGTCAACTACATGCCAATCGAACTGCTGTCGAAGGAGAACATCGACTTCTATCAGCGGCTGCACGTCTAACAGAATAACCAATACAAAAACAAACTCAATAATTGAACATGGAACTATCTTCTTTTATCAAAATCAACCCGGCCGACTCTGTGGTAGTCTGCCTGCGCCCATTCAAGAAAGGCGAGACTATCAATGTCGACGGAAAAGAAATTGAAGTGAAACAGGACACTCCCGCCGGACACAAAGTGCTCATCAAGGACACTGCCGAAGGCGGGAACGTGATTAAATACGGCTACCCTATTGGCCACGCACGGGAGAATCTTACTGCCGGACAGTGGGTTAACGAGAACAATCTCAAGACGAATCTCGCGGGAACGCTATCCTATGAATATCATCCTGTGGACGCTAAACTCGATATTCCGGTAGAGAACAGAACGTTCAAGGGATACGTTAGAAAGAACGGCGAGGTGGGTACACGCAACGAAATATGGATTGTGCCTACCGTAGGATGCGTCAATGGCATTGGCGAACAGCTCGCCAAACGTCTCACAGAGGAGACTCATCTCGAGGGTATCGACGCTGTTCACTGCTGGCACCATAACTACGGTTGCTCACAACTCGATGCCGACCACGAGAATACACGCAAGGTGCTCCGCGATATCTGTCTGCATCCAAACGCAGGAGCGGTGCTTGTGCTGTCGCTCGGATGTGAGAACAACCAGCCGGAAGCATTCATGGAGCTGCTTGGCGACTACGATAAGAGCCGCATAAAACTTCTTATAACTCAGAAAGTTAAAGGCGATGAATTAGAGGAAGGCATGAATATTCTGCGCCAGCTCTACGCTCTCGCTAAAGAGGACCGCCGCGAGGATGTGCCGGTAAGCAAATTGCGCATCGGACTGAAGTGCGGAGGAAGCGACGGCTTCAGCGGTATCACAGCTAATCCGCTCGTCGGTGAGCTCAGCGACTGGCTCGTGGCTCAGGGTGGAACATCGGTGCTGACAGAGGTACCTGAGATGTTCGGTGCTGAGACAATACTCATGAACCGGTGCAAGACAAAGAAGCTCTTCGACCAGACGGTATCGATGATAAACAACTTTAAGGAGTACTTCCTCAGTCATGGAGAGCCCGTGGGCGAGAATCCGTCACCGGGCAATAAAGCTGGAGGAATCTCCACACTCGAGGATAAGGCCCTCGGATGCACGCAGAAGTGTGGCAAAGGCCCTGTCAGCGGGGTAATGGAGTACGGCGAGAGAATCCAGAACGACGGTCTGAACCTCCTCTCGGCACCAGGCAACGACCTCGTGGCCGCAACGGCATTGGCTGCCGCAGGATGCCAGATTATCACGTTCACAACCGGACGTGGCACGCCCTTCGGCACATTCGTTCCGACGATGAAGATTTCAACGAACAACGATCTGGCGGAGCGGAAGCCAAACTGGATTGATTTTAACGCCGGACAACTGCTCAACGGCAAGGACATGGTAAGTGTGCGCAACGCTTTCATCGATAAGGTTATTGCCGTGGCCAGCGGTGAAAAGGCAAGAAACGAGATTAACGGATACAGTGAAATAGCAATCTTCAAGAACGGAGTCACACTCTAACCATTAGACTGCAATCAGCTGTATTCCAAACATTTAAATAGGAATATGATTAGCAACAAGAAAGGATTACGGGCATTGTCGCCACTGTTTCTGCTATTGGCTCTGATAGCGGCCATAATTGTTATGTCGCTACAGGGTGTAGCCATAGACGGGAAAAGTGTGCCGGTAATGCCGCTGACAGTAGCCTTTCTTGTTGCAAGCATCTACGCTGTGGCCATATCCGGCGACATGCCGCTAAAGAAACGCATCGACACCTACAGCCGTGGAGCCGGAGCTTCCGACTTGTTGCTGATGCTTTGGATATACGTGCTTGCCGGAGCTTTCGCCTCATCGGCCAAAGCCATTGGCAGCATCGATGCAACGGTAAACCTCACGTTGAGCGTTCTTCCGGCCAATCTCATCCTGCCGGGGCTGTTTCTCGCAGCATGTTTCGTATCGATAAGCATCGGAACGAGTGTGGGAACGGTAGTGGCCCTCGTGCCGATTGCCGCCGGAATAGCATCGCAGACGGGTGCAAACACGGCTCTTATTACCGCTATCGTTGTGGGAGGAGCCTACTTCGGCGATAATCTCAGCTTCATTTCCGACACTACAGTGGTCGCCACGCAGACGCAACACTGCAAAATGAGCGACAAATTCCGTGTCAACGTGATGATAGTAGCGCCGGCGGCTTTGCTAATTTTGGCCATCTACGCTTTCCTCGGAGCCAATGTTCACGCACCAGCACAAACCGGTGATGTAAGCATTGTAAAGGTATTGCCATACATCGTGGTGCTCGTTACGGCAATAATCGGAATGAACGTCATGGTGGTACTGTCGCTCGGCATTATTCTCTGCGGCATAATCGGGCTTATAGCCGGTGATTTCGGATTCTACGGATGGTTCATCGACATGAACACAGGAATCATCGGTATGGGCGAAATGGTTATCATCGCCATGATGGCCGGAGGTATGCTCGGGATGATAAAGCGTAACGGCGGTATCGACTATATCATCGAGAGGCTCACAACCCGCGTCCACACACGGCGCGGAGCCGAGATGGCCATCGCCACACTGGTGAGTCTGGTGAACATCTGCACGGCCAACAACACGGTGGCAATACTGACCGTTGGAGGGATATCGCAGAAAATTGGCGATAAATTCGGCGTCGACAACCGCAAAGCAGCAAGCATCCTCGACACATTCTCATGCTGCATTCAGGGTATTCTGCCCTATAGCGTCCAAATTCTTTTGGCCGCAGGACTGTCCAATGTAAATCCGATTGACATCATACCATATCTATATTATCCATTCGCCATTGGCATAGCGTCGGTGGCAGCGATAATCTTCAGATACCCAAGGAGATATAGCTAAGGAACAAGTTGGACTGACGGCTCATCAAGATGAAAAAAGAGAATATCATATTAAGGAACTTCTTCAGACTCATGAGGTCGGGAGCCTTCGACGAGAATGCGTCTCTTGAACCCATGTCGCCATTCAAATGGAGACGCCTCTACGACATGGTTGAGGCGCAAAAGGTGGTGCATGTCTTCGCTCGCGGCATCAACAGGCATCAGCACGACGACGGGCTGAATCCGCCGGACGATGTCATCGAAAGGGCCAAAAAGTATATGGCAGAGCACCCACAGCCCACGACGAGCAACGTAATGCTCACCCTCCCCGAAGCATCGATGAGCAACCGACTGCTTAACAACAGGTTCAAGAAGATTGTCAACAAGGAGAAACACAGCATGGACACATCCGTAGAATCGCTTGGTCTGCTGCAGATCATCGTGTTCAACGTCGATTCGATGTTGAACCGCGGAATGAGTCTTGATGGCATAATACGCTTAGGCAAATACCTTAGGAGTCAGTCGGGAGCCCGACTTGACGACATCAAGATAGAGAAATGGCTCGTCAGCCTTCATCTTGCGCGTATGGCTGAGCTCCAGGGAAATATCCTCATTGAAATGTTCGGATTCGAGCAAGACGAGATTCCCTTCGTCCACAAACCCGACAAAGATGCTTACAGCATTACCGTCAGAGCCGTAAGCTTCCTTGCCAAGGACACTGCCGAGGAATGGCACTTCCGTCAAGGACAGTCGGGATTCGTCCAAAACAACTCACAAGTGCTCCGGAGGAACCTACGGCGGAGCATGCGTTACTTCATCTATGCACCCATAGAAACCACCAGCAACTTCTTCTCCGGACTCGGCCACAGCCTCTCCGAGATAGAGGAATGATAGCGTTAAATTATCCTTAATGCAAGGATTATTGCGTAACTTTTATTACTTTTGCCAAATATTAAAGACCAATAGTAATATGAAGAAAATAATTCTCTTTATTTTCATGGCCTTGCCCATGATGGCAGCAGCACAGTCGACACTGACGCCGCAGGAGGAACTCGAGAAAGCACAGAAGCAACTCGAAGAGGCGCAGAAAGCCCTCAACATTGCTAAAGCCAACGCTGCAAAAGCCCAACAAGAAGCTAAAGCGCGTCAAGAGGCTGAGGCAAAGGCGAAAGCTGATGCTGAGGCGAAAGCGAAAACCGAAGCCATACGCAGGAAAATAGACGAGATGAAGAAGGAAACTGCCCGTCTGCAGGAGGAAACGGCAAAAGTCAACGCAGAGAATTCAGCCTCGGCTCCGGCCCCAACAGTCAACACTCCAGTATCGTCAGAGCCAAAACGGAACAAGACTGTGGGCCAGCAGGATGCCCCCGCGAACAAACAGGACGCAGTCGTCGCCAAACAGGACGAGCCCGAGAGCACTACTGAGGTGCAGAAGCCCGCTGCTTCAAAGAAAAAAGAGAAGATTCGCACCCGTCTTGCCCCCACCGGCGATGACGACGATAATGAAACCGACATGTCCATTTATCTTGCTAAAGATGCCGTTCCGGAGGTTAACGGCAAAGTGGAGTGGACAGATGTCATCAGCGCACCGGGGAAAAGTGCCGACGAGCTGTACCGGCTTACAAATGAGTATCTTACGAAACTCACATCCGACGAGCTCCAACTCGAAGGCAGTCAGGTGGCAATAAAGAACCCAGCAAAGCACAACCTCACAGCCACAGTGCACGAATGGCTGGTCTTTAAGAACAGTGCCCTATCGCTCGACCGGACCGAATTCTACTACGTTCTCAACGCTACGTGCAGCAACGGTAAGGTTGAAATAAGTATGAGCAGGGTGAGATATAAATACGATGTGCAGGGAAAAACCGACATATATACTGCCGAAGACTGGATAACCGACAAGAACTCAGTCAACAAAAAGCACACACGGCTATACCCCATCAGCGGAAAATTCAGAAAGAAAACCATCGACCGCAAGAACGAAATCTTCCAGACCCTCGAAGAGTTTCTCCAGAAGTGATTCGCAAAGAAACCCAGAAAAGAATATCAACAGGGGGCTGCAACAAATAAATAAAGCCTTTTTATGGAACAGCAGGAGCCAACAATGCATCGCCGCCGCAGAGAACTGGACCCAAACAAGGATCAGTTTTTGATGGTCAGGCAGATACTTAACTTGATATTTATGATTGGTGCTGTAGTGGGAGTAATAATATTTCTCACCGGCAACACCGTTACAGGAACCATCGTTATCTTAGCTTCGATGGTATTCAAAATAGCGGAATGCGGATTCAGATTCTTCGGATAAAAGGTTCTGCCCATTCGGACTAAGGATTCTGATTTTTCATACCAAAGGATTAACTCCTTCAGATAACAGGTTCAGATCCTTCGGGAAAAAGGTTCAGATTCCTCGGATAAAACATTCCAAACGATTTTTCACACAGTAAATGAAGAGACTCTTTCTTCTCATAATGTGCATGGCGGCATCCGTTGTCGGCTTACGCGCACAAATAAACAACAATACTGACAACGGTCAGTTTACCGACGGAAGTGAGTTTTCGGCAAACGGATACCAGCGGAACCGCAACTTTGGGCGTTCCGACTCTATTCAAAGTCAGCACAAGGACATACCACGCGGACTGAAAGTGTGGACTGTCGACAACCGGTTCGGCGACCGCAGGGCTGCCGTTCCCGACACATTGTCGTACATGTTCATGAACAGCATCTTCACCACCGGATTGCATGGAGAGTACAACACCCTCGGCAATGTGGGGTCGCCACGCATCAACCGTATCCTCGACGAGCGCGAGGGAAGGTCAGAATTTGCCTTTCTCGACCCTTACGACTTCTTCATCGTACAGCCCGATAAATTCCATTTTACCTCAACATACTCGCCAATAACCATCCTATCGTACAACACAGCCGGCGACCGCACCAATGGCGAAGACCATCTGAAAGCGTTTTTCGCCGTCAACGCGGGAAAAAGATGGGGCTTCGGGTTCAAGTTCGACTACATCTACGGCCGTGGATACTATACGAGCCAGAGCACAAGCCACTTCAACTATTCAATGTGGGCGAGCTACCTCGGCGACCGTTATCAGGCCCATCTGCTGCTATCGACGAACCACCAGAAGGTGGCCGAGAACGGCGGAATAACCAACGATGCATATATCTCGCATCCGGAGAGATTCAACGAGAGCTTCTCCAAGGACGAGATTCCAACCGTTTTCGAGCGCAACTGGAACCGCAACGACAACCAAAGCGTATTCTTCAACCACCGCTACAGCGTAGGATTCAACCGCAAGGTGCCAATGACAAAGGACGAGATTGAAGCCCGCAAATTCGCTTTGAAGAGCATAGCAGAGCAAAAAAGGCAAAACGACATAATCTTAGCCCGTAAGAAAGCTGAAGAAAAAGGCGAAGATTTCGACGAGCAGGAATATAAAGAGGAACAGAGGAAGAAGGAGGCCATGGCGCGTCCCGGTACCGGAAAGAAAGGCATCGAAAAGGACACTGTGTGGATGAAAGACGAATACGTTCCCGTCACGAGCTTCATCCACACCCTGCAGTTGAACCACTACCGCAGGATTTACGAGGCCTATGAGACCCCCGATTCATTCTATCTGTCTGACTACTACGCCCCTGACAAGTTCACCGGCGATTCCATCTACGATAAAACCTCAAGCTGGCGACTGCGCAACACCGTAGGAATAGCGTTGCTCGAGGGGTTCAACAAATGGGCAAAAGCAGGACTGAAGGCATTCGCCAACTACGAGCTCCAGCATTTCACGCTGCCGGAGATTGGCGACGACTCGCGCCCATACTTCAAGAGCTACAACCGGAACAAGCTCTCCATAGGAGGCCAGCTACTGAAGACGCAGGGTCGGATGCTGCACTATAACGTCAGTGGCGAGTTCTGGATTGACAAGGACGACATCGGACAATTCCACGTTGACGGCAACGCCGACATCAATCTGCCGTTCCTCAACGACACCATGCAGGTGCAGGCCAACGCCTTCGTTCACCACGATGTTCCAAGATTCTACGACAACACATGGCATTCGCGCCACGCGTGGTGGGACCACGACTTCGACAATCAGCTGTGGACGCGGTTTGAGGGTGTGTTGGCGATGAAAAAATATGGCACATTCCTGAAGATAGGATACGACAACATAAAGAATTACATCTATCTCGCGCATCAGTACAATCTGCTGAAGAACGGCGACGACTACACCCCTCAAGGTTACACCGTGGCCATGCGACAGCATAGCGGAGCCATCAGTGTCCTCACGGCTCAACTGCGGCAGAAACTTGAATTCTGGAATCTGCTACACTGGGACAACGAGCTGACATATCAAAAGTCGAGCAACGACGATGTGCTTCCGCTGCCAACGCTGAACATCTACAGCAATCTGTATTTGCGGTTCAAGATAGCGAGAGTGCTGAAATGCGATTTCGGTGTCGACATGAGATACTTCACGAAGTACTATTCCCCCGAATACAGCCCCTACATGGGACAGTACGCCGTGCAGGAGAACAGTGCAGTGAAGGTGAAAGTGGGCAACTACCCCGTGATGAACGTCTATGCCAACTTCCTGCTTCAGCACACACGCTTCTTCATAATGTTCTCGCACGTCAATGCCACCGACGGCGACTACTTCTTCACACCCCACTACCCTCTCAACGGACGGATTCTACGGTTCGGACTGAGCTGGAATTTCTTCAATTAAAAAATATGATATCAGAAAACGATAATATAAGAACAAACTCTACAGAGGCCTGGATTCTCGCCGCACGACCAAAGACCCTGACGGGAGCTTCCGTTCCAGTGATGATTGGTGTAGCACTGGCCATCAAGACAGCACAATGGAACAGTTCACTGATTCTGCCGGCGATACTCTGTTTCATCTTCGCATTTTCGATGCAGATCGACTCGAATCTCATCAACGACTACTTCGACTGCATCCACGGCAACGACGACACCTCCACACGCCTCGGACCGAAAAGGGCCTGCGCCGAAGGGTGGATAACGCTGCCGGTGATGAGAAGAGGCCTCGTCGTCGTGAGCTTGGCAGCGTGCTGTTTCGGACTGCCGCTGATTTTCTACGGTGGATGGGAGATGGTTATCGTAGGAGCTTTATGCGTACTTTTCGCCTTTCTCTACACCACCTTTTTCTCCTATAAAGGACTTGGCGACCTGCTTGTGCTGATATTCTTCGGCATAGTGCCCGTTTACTTCACGTGGTGGGTGTGCGTACCGGAAGAGTTACAGCAGTTCAATCCCACCATTCTCGGGTGCGGAATAGCCTGCGGACTCGTCATCGACACCCTGCTCCTTGTAAACAACTACCGCGACCGCGACAACGACAAACGAGACGGAAAGATGACATTAGTCGTAAGGATAGGCATCCGGAACACCGAGAAACTTTATCTCTACCTGCCCACAGTGGCCGAGATTATCGTCTTCCTGTGTCTGGCCACAGCCATGCAACTTACGATATTAGAGGTTGTTATCTTCCTTGCGCTGGCCAGCCTCTACTTTATCCCCCACTCCAAGACGACCAGGAAACTCATTGCCATCAAGAAAGGTAAGGCCCTCAACATGGTGCTCGGCATGACAGCACGCGACATGTTCTTGTTCGGCATCATGACTGCGGTTCAGATAATCCTCATTTACGAACCTTGACAATTGTCGGAGATATGCAACAGAAACCCAATTTGGAGATAATGTCGTTCATCGAAAGAGACATTCTCCCACGATACAACGCCTTCGGCCGCAGCCACGGCCTTCTGCACGTCCAGCACGTGATACGCAACTCGCTGGAGCTGGTACCCCTCACGGGTGCCGACGTGAACATGGTCTATGTCATTGCAGCCTATCACGACTTAGGAATGGAGGGTCCACGGGCCATTCACCACATCACAAGCGGAAAGATTCTTCAGGCCGACGCCCGACTGCGCAAGTGGTTCTCGGCCGAGCAGATAAAGATAATGAAGGAAGCTGTTGAGGACCACAGAGCATCATCGTCGCGACAACCGCGGAGCATCTACGGGAAAATCGTTGCCGAGGCCGACCGCGACCTCGACCCCGAAACGGTATTCACAAGGGCCATACAATACGGACTGGAGAACTATCCCGAGAAGAACGAGGAAGAACAATGGCAGAGGTTCATCAGCCACATGGAGGAGAAATACTCCATCAACGGCTATATAAGACTGTGGATACCTAACAGTCCCAATGCCAAGCGCCTGCGGACAATTCAGAACATGATTGACAACAAAGACGAGTTGCAGGCCACATTCAAGCGAATATTCAAATCACTTACAAACAATACTGACGAAGAAAACAAGATATGACAGATAAAGAACTCATGCGGAGGGCAATAGCCCTGTCCATCGACAGCGTGAAAAGCGGTGGCGGACCCTTCGGAGCCGTTATAGCGCGCGATGGAGAAGTGATTGCCGAGGGCAGCAACAGTGTGACCATCGACAACGACCCTACGGCGCACGCCGAGGTGAACACCATAAGGAAAGCCTGCAAAAAGCTCGGCACCTTCGACCTCACGGGATGCGTCATCTACACATCCTGTGAACCGTGTCCGATGTGTCTCGGAGCAATCTACTGGGCTCACCTCGACAAGATTTACTTTGCCAACAACCGGGAGGATGCCGCTGCCATCGACTTCGACGACGACTTCATCTACAAGGAGATAGCCCTCCCGGTGTACCGCCGCCAGAAGCCATCCGAGATTCTTCTCCGCGACGAGGCCATCAAGGCTTTCCAACTCTGGCAACAGAAGGTGGACAAGACTGAATATTAGCCACCGGAGAATAGTTTCGCAAGCTCAACCAAAGCCAATACCATTGCAACCGCCCACCGCATTTGGCAATCCGAGTAGAGCGAAAAATATTTACAACTTTCCAATACATGCCATTTCGGCTTGCGAAACGGTCCATTTCAGCTCGTGAAATGGACCGTTTTGCGTTCTAAAACGGACCGTTTTGCAATGCAATTTGGCCCATATTCGTAAGCCATTGTGTATCAACGAGTAACACAGATGGTTTATTTATTGATGTTATTTGAAATAAATTTACACTTCGTATAAGCTCATGGAATTACGACAGCATCCTGAAAGCATGCCACCTAAAGACTCTTGCAGTAGCTGCAACGCACCTCAGAGGATGCCAATCTCAGTCAGAGCCCACCACAACACCGCGGCGACGACGAAGCCGACAATCATGTTCCAAATGCAGCCGGAGACTTTCTTGATGACGAGAAAGCCTACGACGGCAACGATAACGACAGCGAGATAGTATTTCAGATCCTCCATAAGGAATGGTTATTTGAAGAGTTTTTGAAAGTCGTGAGGAATCATCGTCGAGAATTCCATTGGCTTATGGCTCACCGGGTGGTAGAACGACAGAATGTAAGCATGGAGACACAACCGTCCGATGGGGTTGTCGCCGTTGCCGTATTTTACGTCGCCGCACACCGGATGCCCCATGTCGGCAGCATGGACACGTATCTGATTCTTCCGTCCCGTCTCAAGCCGGAACTCCACAAGCGAGTGGGTGGCTGTTCGGTCGAGCACATGATAGTGAGTGACAGCGTATTTGCCGCCGTTGTCTATAGGAGAGCTGTAAGTGACATAAGCCTTGTTGTCCTTCAGCCAGTTGGCTATCGTACCCTCGTCGTTCTCCATCTCACCGCTCAGCACGGCCACGTAGCGGCGGTCGAAGACAATGTGGTGCCAGTCGTGCTCAAGAATTTGCTCGGTTTGTATGTCCTTGGCGTAAATCATCAACCCACTCGTGTCGCGGTCGAGGCGGTGCACAACATGAGCCGTGCACTTCTGCCGCGTACGGCGGAAGTAGTCGTCGAGCACCGTCTTGACGTTCAGCGAGCTGTGGCCGGCGGCCATACTGAGGATTCCGATGTTCTTCTCTACGACCACAATATAGGAGTCCTCATAGACGAGTTTGAGGTACTTGCTGTGGAAGGTATTGTTCTTCTTCGACTTGCTCACACTCACCTTGTCGCCCGCATGAAGCGGATAGTCGAACTGAGTGCGGAACTTGCCGTTAACCTTCACGCCCATATTCTTGAGCGTTGCCTTCACCTTCGTCTTACTCTCACCAACATTGGCCAACAGCCAGTCAAGGAGCCCGGAGTCGCCCTTGACGGTGTAATGCGCGAAATTATCCCTCTGATATGGATTAGTATGTCTCATATAGGGGGCAAAGGTACGAAAAAGAAATGGAAACGGGCTGTTTTTCAGATAAAAGTTGTACCTTTGCAACCGATTTATATATACAGCTATTTACGATTTATATATACAGCTATTTAATAGAATTATGATAACTCTCACCAACATCGCTGTCCAATTCGGCAAACGAGTTCTTTACAAAGACGTAAACATTAAGTTCACCCGCGGCAATATCTATGGCGTTATCGGTGCCAACGGCGCCGGAAAATCAACGCTGCTGCGTGTCATCGACGGTGAACTGGAACCCAACAAAGGCTCGGTGGAGATGGGACCGGGCGAGCGTCTGTCCGTCTTGGAACAGGACCACTTCAAATATGACAGTTTCAAAGTCCTCGACACCGTTCTCATGGGCCACGAACCGCTGTGGAACAACATGAAAGAGCGCGAGCAACTATACTCTAAGGCGGAGATGACCGAGGAAGACGGCAACCGCGCCGCTGAGCTCGAGGAGAAATTCGCCGAGATGAACGGATGGGAGGCTGAGAGCGACGCTGCCCAGCTGCTGCAGCACCTCGGAATACCGGAGGAACTGCACCAGAAGCAGATGGCCGACCTATCGAACAACGAGAAGGTGCGCATCATGCTGGCAAAGGCCCTCTTCGGCAAACCCGACAACCTGCTGCTCGATGAGCCTACCAACGACCTCGACCTCGACACGGTAGAATGGCTCGAGGATTACCTCGGCGAAATCGATGAGCATCAGACGGTGCTCGTCGTCAGCCACGACCGTCACTTCCTCGACGCAGTATCGACGCAGACTATAGATATCGACTTCGGTAAGATCACTGTCTTCGCCGGAAACTACTCTTTCTGGTACGAGAGCTCGCAGCTCGCCCTGCGCCAGGCTCAGAACCAGCGCATGAAAGCCGAGGAAAAGCGCAAGCAGCTCGAGGAGTTCATCCGCCGATTCTCTGCCAATGTGGCAAAGAGCAAGCAGACAACAAGCCGAAAGAAAATGCTCGAGAAGCTCAACGTCGAGGAAATACGGCCGTCGAGCCGCAAATACCCGGGCATCATCTTCCAGATGGAGCGCGAACCGGGAAACCAAATTCTCGAAGTCAAGGACCTCAAAGCTGTTGAGGAGGATGGAACAGTACTGTTCGACCACGTCAATTTCAATGTTGAGAAAGGACAGAAGATTGTATTCCTCTCCCACAATCCAAAGGCCATGACAGCCCTCTTCGAGATTATCAACGGCAACCGCAAGGCTGACGCCGGCGAATATAAATGGGGTGTGACCATCACTACGGCTTATCTGCCGCTCGACAACACTAAATTCTTCGACTGCGACAAGAATCTCGTCGACTGGCTTTCGCAGTATGGCACTGGTAACGAGGTGACAATGAAAGGGTTCCTCGGCCGAATGCTGTTCCGTCAGGAAGAGGTTGAGAAGAATGTACGTGTACTGTCGGGAGGTGAGAAGATGCGACTCATGATTGCACGTATGCAGCTGCAGAATGCCAACTGTCTCATCCTCGACACACCTACGAACCACCTCGACTTGGAATCGATCCAGGCCTTCAACAACAACCTCACATCGTTCAAGGGCAACGTCCTCTTCAGCTCTCACGACCACGAGTTCATCGAGACCGTGGCCAACAGAATCATCGAGCTCACACCGTCGGGAACCATCGACAAACTCATGACCTACGATGAATACATCCACGACGATGCCATCAAAGAACAGAAGGAGCAGATGTATAAATAAGGATTTGGCATGTTTTTTGCTAAGCCCTATTTAAAACAAAAAACTACATTATGAGCAAAGAGAACGAAATAGATAACGAAAAGAAGAAACAAGAGCAGAACGTAGCCGACAAGGATTCGGCTAACGCTCAGGGCACTGATAACACTTCGGAGGCTAAGGCCGGCAAGGAGGAGCCCAAGAAAGAAGAGTCGGCGAAGGACGCTGAGAAGAAGGATTCCGACGACAAGACATCTAAAGAAACCGAGCTACAGAAGCAGATTGACGACCTTAAGGACCGTTATCTGCGCGAGGTGGCCGAGTTCGACAACTATAAGAAGCGTACTCTCAAGGAGAAGGCTGAGCTTATCCTCAACGGCGGCGAAAAGACAATCACTGCCATTCTGCCGGTACTCGACGACCTTGAGCGCGCTCTCGCCGACAAGAACGAGGATGCCAAAGCCATAAAAGAGGGCATGGATCTCATCTACAAGAAATTCATAAAAACCCTTGAGGGACTTGGTGTTAAAAAGATTGACACTAAGGACAAGGACTTCGACACCGACAACATGGAGGCTATTGCCATGGTCCCTGGTCAGAGCGACGACAAGAAAGGCAAAGTCATCGACTGTGTTCAGACCGGCTACACCCTCAACGAGAAAGTTATCCGTCATGCCAAAGTGGCGGTAGGACAATAATTACAAGAAACGAAAGACCGTGGCAAAGAGAGATTATTACGAAGTTCTTGGTGTCAGCAAGGACGCCTCCGATGCAGAAATAAAGAAAGCTTACCGGAAGTTAGCCATCAAGTATCATCCCGACCGCAATCCGGGCGACAAAGAGGCTGAGGAGAAATTCAAGGAGGCTGCCGAGGCCTACGATGTCCTTCACGACCCACAAAAGCGGCAGCAGTACGACCAGTTCGGATTCAACGCTCCCGGCGGAGGGTTCAACGGCAGTCCGTTCGGCGCTGGCGGATTCTCCATGGACGACATCTTCTCCATGTTCGGCGATGTATTCGGCGGACGAGGAGGATTCGGTGGCTTCAGCGGTGGCAGCGGACACGCCCAGACACGTAAGTACCGCGGCTCCGACCTCCGGCTGAAAGTGAAGCTCACGCTCCAGGAGGTGGCAACGGGAGTAACGAAGAAATTCAAGGTGCGTAAGGATGTCGCATGCCCCGACTGTCACGGTACCGGTGCCAAGAACGGTGCCGGTGTTGAGACGTGCCCTAACTGTCATGGCAGCGGCGTGGAGATAAGAACGCAGCAGAGCATCTTCGGAATGATGCAGACCCAGACAACATGCCACGTCTGTGGCGGTGAGGGAACAATCGTCAAGGAGAAGTGCCCCAAGTGCGGTGGCGACGGTGTCGTCAAGGGCGATGAGGTCGTCGAGATAAACATACCGGCAGGAGTAGAGGACGGAATGGTGCTGAACGTTCCCGGAAAAGGAAACGCCGGTAAGCACAACGGCATCAATGGCGACATAAAAGTTTACATCGAGGTCGAGAACAGCGACATCTTCATACGCGACAAGCAGGATCTCATCTACAATCTCCTGCTCGATATTCCCACAGCTGTCCTCGGTGGCACTGTTGAGATTCCAACACTCGACGGAAAATCGACAAAGATAAAGATTGAGCCGGGAACACAGCCGGGAAAGACCCTGCGGCTACGCGGCAAGGGACTGCCCGCCGTCAACGGCTATGGCTATGGAGTCGGCGACATCATTGTACAAATCAGCGTTTACATTCCTAAGACTCTATCGCACGAGGAAAAGAAAGCAATAGAGAGTTTCAGAAACAGCGACAACTTCAAGGGCGACAACAGCACAAAGGAAACAATATTCCAGAAGTTCCGCAATCTCTTCAACTGATTGCTGCCACAGTGCTGCAGGGCGGCTAAGCCGCTAAGGCTCAACAATAAAACATTAACGAAACTAACAGAACAAGAAGTCTCGATTGGTCACATGACTGCGAAAAAAAGTCGGCCACCGTGACTTCTTGTTTTTTAATCAAATTTTTTCAAGAAAGCAAGATTATGACTGAAGAGGAAATAAACAAGGAATTCGATTCCACAGTACATTATTTATATAACTGCACACCGGTATTCGAGCATGTAGGAGCATCAGCATATAAAGAGGGGCTCTCCAACACACTGGCGCTCGACAGCCACTTCGGACATCCTCACACTCATTTCCTCTCCATCCATATCGCGGGAACAAACGGAAAAGGCTCCTGCTCCCACACCCTTGCATCAATCCTCCAGGCCGACGGCTATAAGGTGGGACTGTACACCAGTCCGCACCTCGTCGACTTCCGTGAGCGCATACGTGTCAACGGCAAGATGATTCCTAAGAAATACGTCATCGACTTCGTACGCAAGAACAAGGATTTCTTTGAGCCCCTCCACCCTTCTTTCTTTGAGCTCACTACGGCCTTGGCTTTCAAGTATTTCGCCGACAGCGACATCGACATTGCCGTTGTCGAGGTGGGACTCGGCGGTCGGTTGGACTGCACCAATATCATCACCCCTATCCTGTCGGTCATCACCAATATCAGCTTCGACCACACACAGTTCTTGGGGAATACCCTTGCGAAGATCGCCGGCGAGAAAGCAGGAATAATAAAGGACGGAGTGCCCGTCGTCGTCGGTGAGGATATCCCCGAGACACGACCCGTTTTCGAGTCGAAAGCCGAAACAACCCGCTCCACAATCGTCTTCGCCCAGGACAAGCCCCTCATCACTTCAGCTAAAGCCAACGCACTTGGCGGACGCGACTACAAGACCAAATATTTCGGCGATATCCACTATGAGCTTGGCGGCGACTACCAGGACAAGAATGCCAACACGGTGCTGACAGCATGCATGCAGTTGCTCAACAAGGATGTCATCCGCGACACTGACAGCGTAGCCAAAGGATTTGCCAATGTCTGTGAGGCCACGGGACTCATGGGGCGGTGGCAGAAAGTGCACGACCATCCAGTAGCCGTCTGCGACACCGGCCATAATGTCGGAGGATGGCAGTATCTCGCTCCGCAAATAGGAGCACAGCAGTGCAGGACAAGGCGCATAGTATTCGGAATGGTCGACGACAAGGACCTCGACAAGGTGCTCTCGATGATGCCCAGGGATGCCGTATTCTACTGGACGCAGCCATCGTGCAAAAGAGCCTTCGCCGTGGAGAAAATCGTTGAGGAGGCTGAGAAACAAGGACTTGAAGGGCACCCGTTCGCTACCGTCAAAGAGGCTTACGCAGCAGCTCTGAGCGACAGCAGTGCCGACGACTTCATCTTCGTAGGAGGCTCCAGCTACGTCGTTGCCGACTTATTGTCATAGCAGTCAGTGACATTTCGGCATATCTTTCGCGCTAAAACAACACATATTCCGACTAACCGGATATTTTCCGCGGGCATCGGACGACCAATATCGCTTGTTCGGTGCCTGCGGATGTCGCCCAGCATACGCCAATTCTCATCTCGCAGGTAAACCATAGCAACCCACTGATAATTAACGGGTTGCAGACGCACACCATACGAATAGAGTGCTGCAATAAACTCAGCAACAAGCTCTTATATTACTACTTTATTTACATTTCCGTCTTTTCCCGACATCAGAAAGCACCTTATGCGACACTGCGACACTGCGACACTGCGACGTTGATTATCGAAGAAATTCCGTCAACGGCATTTAGGCTCTTAATTGTTTTTAACATACTGAGATTGTCTTTTTTTTGTTTTGGTTTGGTTGTATCGAGAATTTTCAGTTACTTTGCAAATAGTAAACGAAACCAACAATATCAATCCTACTAAAAACGCTGATTATGACAAACTCTGTAGAAACACAAAACAAATGTGGTCTGAGAAGAGAGGACTTCCAGACCACTGTCAACGGCAAGCATACTGATTTATTCATTCTGCGTAACTCCAAGGGCAACGAAGTGGCTTTCACCAACTACGGCGGTGCCATAGTAGCAATCATGGTTCCCGACAAGAACGGCAACTACGCCAACGTCATTCAGGGGCACGACAGCATCCAGGGTGTCATAAACTCAGAGGAGCCCTACCTCTCGCGCCTTATCGGACGCTACGGCAACCGCATTGCCAAAGGACAGTTCCAGCTCCACGGCAAGCACTATCAGCTCGCTACCAACGACGGACCAAACCATCTGCATGGCGGCAAAGCCGGATTCAATGTTAAGGTGTGGGATGCCACACAAGTCAACGACCACGCCGTAGTGCTCAAATACACAAGCCCTTATGGCGACGAGGGATTCTCCGGCGAGGTTGAAGTTTGGGTCGCTTACTCATGGACCGACGACGACGAACTAATAATCAAATACCGTGCTACGACAAACAAGAAGACTATCATCAACCTTACTCATCACGGATTCTTCTCCTTGGCAGGTGATGCCGACCCCACACCCAACGTCATGAACGTTGAGTGCCAGCTCAATGCCGACTTCTTCCTGCCCATCAACAACACCAGCATACCGACGGGAGAGATTCTGAAAGTTGAGGGCACACCGTTCGACTTCCGCACTCCTCACACCATCGGCGAACGCATCAACGACGACAACGAGCAGCTCAAGAACGGCACCGGCTACGACCACTGCTACGTTCTGAACAAGCCCGAGGAAGGTGAGCTCACCTTCGCTGCCAAGCTCCACGAGCCTGTCAGCGGACGAACAATGGAGGTGTACACCACGGAGCCGGGATTGCAGCTCTATACCGGCAACTTCGAGTTCGGACTCAAGGGCTACCATGGCACCACCTACCCTAAGCGCAGCGCCATATGCCTCGAGGCACAGCACTTCCCCGACACTCCCAACCATCCTTACTTCCCGTCGGTAGTACTGAATCCGGGAGAAGTTTACGAGCAGCGAACAGTATATAAATTTGGTGTAGAATAACAATAACTCATTGATAGTGACCGCACCTTGTTCACATTCACCACAAGGTCCGGTCACTTTATTTTGCTAAGAATACAACTATTCAAAAACAATGGAAAAGACTAATACAAAACAGAACGGGAGCATCATTGCCATTATAACAATGATGTTCCTCTATGCCATGATTGCGTTCGTAACCAATCTGGCTGCGCCTATCGGCGTCGTATGGAAGAACCAGCCGGAAATCGGCGGCAGCAACATGCTCGGAATGATGGGTAACTTCATGAACTTCTTCGCTTATCTGTTCATGGGTATCCCTGCCGGCCGACTGCTTACAAAGATTGGCTACAAGAAAACGGCTCTCCTTGGCATCGCCTTCGGATTCGTCGGAGTGTTCATCCAGTTCCTCTCCGGATTCCCATCGGGAATGACCGGATTCATCGTCTATCTGCTCGGAGCTTTCGTCAGCGGTTTCTCCGTTTGTCTGCTCAACACCGTTGTCAACCCGATGCTGAACCTGCTCGGTGGTGGCGGTAACCGCGGCAACCAGCTGAACCTCATCGGTGGAACACTGAACTCACTGGCCGGAACACTCACGCCGATGCTCGTCGGTGCACTCATCGGACAAGTATCGAAGTCGACGACAATGACAAAAGTCAACCTCGTTCTCTACATCGCATTAGCCGTGTTCGCAGCAGCATTCATCATCCTCTCGTTCATTCCTATCCAGGACCCTGAACTCGGAAAGACCGACGAGACCACAGTCTTCGAGCACTCGCCATGGTCGTTCCGCCACTTCACCCTCGGTGTCATCGCCATCTTCGTCTATGTGGGCGTTGAGACCGGTATCCCCGGCACACTGAACTTCTACATCTCTGATACATCGACAAGCGGAGCCTGGACAAGCGCAGTGGCCAATGCAGCCGCCATCGGTGGTTTCGTAGCCGGAACATACTGGCTGCTGATGCTCGTAGGACGCTTCGTGGCCGGATTCATTGCCGACAAGGTTTCGTCACGGACAATGATGATGTGCGCTACCGGACTGGGAATGATTCTCATCATCTGCGCCATACTCATTCCTAAGACTGTCACGGCATCGATGCCGCTGTTCACCGGAACGGCATTCAAGATGACCACTATCCCACTGAGTGCTGTACTCCTCGTACTCTGCGGACTCTGCACGTCAATCATGTGGGCTTCGATCTTCAACCTCTCTACCGAGGGACTCGGCAAGTACACAGCACAGGCCTCAGGAATATTCATGATGATGGTTGTCGGCGGAGGAGTACTGCCACTGATTCAGAACTTCATTGCCGACCACGCCGGATATATGGTCAGCTACATCATTCCGCTGTTGGCCATGGCTTATATGTTCGTCTACTCAGCTTTCTTCAGCAAGAACGTCAACAAGGACATTCCGGTCTGATGTCATCGCAATAACCAATTTGAACCCTAAAAACAAAAAAATAAGCAACTATGGATATTGAAAAAGTTAGATCACGCTTTATAAAGCATTTCGACGGTAAGACAGGAAACATCTACATGTCGCCCGGACGCATCAACCTCATCGGCGAGCACACCGATTACAACGGCGGCTTTGTCTTCCCCGGAGCTGTAGACAAGGGAATCATGGCTGAGGTCCGCCCCAACGGTCTCAACACCGTCATCCTTTACTCCATCGACCTCAAGGACAAGACCGAGTTCAAGGTCGACGACCCTAAGGGTCCTAAGGCTACATGGGCCCGCTACATCTATGGCATTGTACAGGAGATGCGCGCCCTCGGCGTCGATGTCAAGGGTTTCAACGCAGCCTTCTATGGCGATGTGCCCCTCGGTGCAGGAATGAGCTCATCAGCAGCCTTGGAGAGTTGTTTCGCCTTCGCCCTCAACGACTTGTTTGCCGACGGACGCATCTCAAAGTGGGATTTGGTTCTTGCAGGACAGGCCACAGAGCACAAGTATGTCGGTGTGAACTGCGGAATAATGGACCAGTTTGCAAGCGTATTCGGACAGAAGGGAAAGCTGATGCGTCTCGACTGCCGCAGCCGTGAGTTCCAGTATTTCCCATTCGATCCACAAGGCTACAAGTTGGTTCTTGTCAACTCGAAGGTTAAGCACGAGCTGGTAGGAAGTCCTTACAACGACCGCCGTCAGAGCTGCGAGAATGTCGTTGCTGCCCTCAACAAGCAGTTCCCCGACAAGAAGTATGAAACTCTCCGCGATGCCACTTGGGCTGAGCTCGATGCCGTCAAGGGTGCTGTCAGCGAGGAGGACTACAAGCGCGCTCACTTCGTCCTCGGCGAGAAAGACCGTGTCTTAGCTGTCAGCGATGCCCTTGAGGCCGGCGACTACGAGACTGTGGGCAAGAAGATGTATGAGACCCACGATGGACTGTCAAAGGAATATGAGGTCAGCTGCGAGGAACTCGACTATCTCGTCGACATTGCACGTGAGAACGGTGTCACCGGCAGTCGTATCATGGGCGGTGGCTTCGGCGGTTGCACCATCAACCTTGTCAAAGATGAGGTTTACGACAAGTTCATCGCCGATGCGAAGAAGAAGTTCAGTGCCAAGTATGGCCATGAGCCGGAAGTCTATCCGGTAGTCATCAGCGACGGTTCGCACAAGGTTTGCTAATCGTCCAACTTTCGCTATATGAGGGGTACCCGTTTCGGGTGCCCCTTTTTCTTTTGCGGTAGTGGCTATAGAAGCTGAGCCATGCGAGCAATAGAAGCTATAGAGGCTATAGAGGCTATAGGAGCTATAGAGCCTCGGTCGCCCACCTCAGAACCACATTGGGCTATAGAGGCTATAGAGGTTATAGAGGCTATAGGAGCTATGAGGCTATTGGAATAGCGAATCAATCTGGTTGCCATGGCCATCTCAGCCTGAGTAATGTTTGGCAGCGCTTCGGCCAAAGGGTGTTTGGCAGGGGTGCTGCCGGAATATATGATTGTCGTAGCGGTGGGAACCGCTCGGAGGGAATGGAGTTTTTAGTGAGAGATTTATTCTGCCCGCAAAGGTAGCAAACAAAATCGCCGATTCCAAATTTTCGCCCTTTATTGCCGTTAAAATCTGTTAACAACAGCCGATAAACATCACTTTTACATATTTACCGTTTGCGAGGGGTATATTTATTGTATAAAAAGCGCATATTTATTATTTGCGTATAAATAAGCAGATTCCCATTAAGGGAAATGGGTAATAGGTACAAAGCAGATTGTTTCTTGTAATATTGTCGACATGCGATAGCTATAAATGTTGCGTTGTTACGTTGTTACGCTTGGGGGGAATGAAGTCGAAGCCAATCAGCAATGATGCTCCTAAAATCTAACTCAAAATTCCTATGCGCCACACCGCCACACCGCCACATAAGGCCGATACTGACATGCGGCAAGGAATTCGGCCAAAATGAGACTATAGAGTAAAAATATATTAATTATTATCACCTTGGTAACACATTGATAATTAATGTGTTGCACACATCCACCGGAGCGGGGTTTATCCCCGTCCTCGCAGCTGCGTGATATTTGCTTGGTATCTTGTCCGTAGCTACTGCGGGGCAATTGCTTTGTATCTTGTCCGTCGCTGTTAGGGCAGGGATAAACCCTGCCACTACGGCGGCAGAGTGCTGCAACGACCTTATCATCAAGCAATTATGCTGCTTCTTATTTTACAATTCTGTGCTCCGCCCGACATCAGAAACCTATAAATGTAGCGGTTGAGAGAAATGAAGTCGAGGTCAATTAGCAATTAGGCTGTCAAAAATTTAGTCAGTTTTTATACTCATAATTGCTTTTGATTTACAAGGATTTATTCTTAACTTATATAAACATATTCCATAGTATATATTAACTTTAATAATTTGCATAAGTCATTG